>NZ_VWWU01000005.1:0-419050 GCF_011752835.1 Enterobacter sp. Ap-1006
TGCCTGGCGGCCGTAGCGCGGTGGTCCCACCTGACCCCATGCCGAACTCAGAAGTGAAACGCCGTAGCGCCGATGGTAGTGTGGGGTCTCCCCATGCGAGAGTAGGGAACTGCCAGGCATCAAATTAGCAGTAATGGTCAGTAATACGAGGCAGTTCGCTACTCTCAGAGAGTAGGACTGACGAACCGAAAGGTGAGTCTGAACGCTGCGAAGCAGCGGCCCGTAGGGTGAACGGAAGTTCATCAACTGACAGGCATCAAATTAAGCGTGCTGATATGGCTCAGTTGGTAGAGCGCACCCTTGGTAAGGGTGAGGTCCCCAGTTCGACTCTGGGTATCAGCACCACTTTTTAGGTTAAAGTTCGGCACGTAGAAAAGAATTTGCCTGACGGCCGTAGCGCGGTGGTCCCACCTGACCCCATGCCGAACTCAGAAGTGAAACGCCGTAGCGCCGATGGTAGTGTGGGGTCTCCCCATGCGAGAGTAGGGAACTGTCAGGCATCAAATAAAAGAAAAGGCTCAGTCAAAAACTGGGCCTTTTTTTTTATTTGCTGTTTACCGGTAAGCTACTTCTCCTGAGTAGGACAAATCCGTCGGGAACGGATTTGCACAGCCTCAGTCTGCCTGAAAGGTGGCGGGCAGGACAGCCCGGCATACAACTGTCAGGCATCAAATAAAGCAAAAAACCCCGACCGAAAGGCCGGGGTTTTTTGCTTTCAGAGATGTGCAAAACAGCATAAAAAAGGCCGCGTCAGCGGCCTTTGTCGTTTAATGGATAACCTGAGACAAGAAAGCTCGCGTTCTTTCCGATTTCGGATGAGCAAAAAACTCTTCAGGCGGTGCCTGTTCTACGATCTCTCCACGGTCCATAAAGATAACCCTGTCGGCAACGGTACGCGCAAACCCCATTTCGTGAGTCACGCACAGCATCGTCATCCCGGATTCGGCCAGTCCAATCATGGTATCCAGCACTTCCTTTACCATTTCCGGGTCAAGTGCAGACGTCGGTTCATCGAAGAGCATGATTTTAGGCTTCATGCATAGCGAGCGAGCAATGGCCACACGCTGCTGCTGGCCACCGGATATTTGCCCCGGGAATTTATGCGCATGTTCAGCGATTCGCACTCGTTCGAGATAATGCATCGCCAGCGCTTCGGCTTCTTTCTTCGGCATCTTACGCACCCAAATCGGAGCCAGGGTGCAGTTCTGCAAGACCGTTAAATGCGGGAACAGGTTAAAGTGTTGAAAGACCATGCCGACTTCGGTACGGACTTTTTCTATATTGCGGAGATCGTCATTCAACTCTGTGCCGTCAACGACAATACGTCCCTGCTGATGCTCTTCAAGATGGTTAATACAGCGAATAGTCGTTGATTTCCCGGAGCCCGATGGCCCACACAGCACTATACGCTCACCCTGCTTCACATTAAGATTAATATCTTTTAAAACATGGAATTGCCCGTACCATTTGTTCACATTTTCCAACGTGATCATCGTGTCGGCAGCCTGCAGTGTCATTTTACTCATCATAATCCTTAGTGCGGCGTGCGGCCGGTGTGGAAGCGCTTCTCCAGATGTTGGCTGTAGCGCGACATACTGAAACAGAAAATCCAATAGACGATAGCGGCAAAGACATAGCCTTCTGTCGACATCCCCAGCCAGGCCGGATCGACAGTGGCTTGCTGTACGCTACTAAACAGATCGAACAGGCCGATGATGATCACCAGACTGGTGTCTTTAAACAGCGCAATAATCGTGTTCACCAGCCCCGGGATCACCAGCTTCAGGGCCTGAGGTAAAATCACCAACCCTTGCATTCTCCAGTAACCTAGCGCCAATGACTCTGCTGCCTCATATTGCCCTTTGGGCAGAGCCTGCAGCCCGCCACGAACCACCTCGGCCACATAGGCTGACTGGAATAAAATCACCCCGACCAATGCCCGAATCAGTTTATCGATGGTGGTGCCTTCCGGTAGAAACAGCGGCAGCATCACGGAAGACATGAACAGCACCGTGATCAGCGGTACGCCCCGCCAAAATTCGATAAACATTATTGAAAGGATTCTCACAACCGGCATGCGCGATCGTCTGCCTAGTGCCAGCACAATACCCAGCGGTAGGGCGCCTGCGATGCCGACGGAAGCAATGATCAGCGTGAGGGTTAATCCGCCCCAAAGACGAGTCTCCACGCGGTCCAGCCCCAGGAATCCACCGTACATCAAGACCCAAACGAGGAGCGGATAGGCCACGGCCCAGGCGGCGATATAGCGACCACGGTGAGGAAGCGACTTCCAGAACATTGCGGCTACGGAAAGTAACCCAATGGTCAGTGCAGCATTGATGCGCCAGCGCAATTCGTGAGGGTAAAGTCCATACATAAACTGCCCGAAGCGGTCGTGGATAAAGACCCAACATGCCCCTCCCCTGGTACAGTCGGTTCTTGTCTCTCCTACCCAGTTAGCCTGGAAAATCGCCCAGTTCAGAAGTGGAGGGATAAGCGTCCACATCAGCCCGAGACAAAGCAGCGTGAGCAGAGTATTCAGCCAGCTGGAGAAGAGATTTTTACGCATCCAGCGCCAGATTCGTTCCGGGTGGTTACCTGCCTGGCGGGCGTCGTGCGCCGTTAAAACTTTAGTCATCGACATTCCTTAACGCTCGACGAGGGCGATACGGCGGTTATAGACGTTCATCAGCAGCGAAATAACCAGGCTGATAAGCAAATAAACGGACATCGTGATAGCAATGGTTTCGATAGCCTGGCCCGTTTGGTTAAGCACGCTGCCGGCAAACAAAGACACCATATCCGGATAACCAATGGCTGCTGCCAGGGAAGAGTTTTTGACGATGTTCAGGTACTGGCTGGTCAACGGCGGAATGATGACTCTCAACGCCTGGGGCACAATCACCTGGCGAAGCGTCACCTGCTTAGGCAGACCCAGGGACAAAGCCGCCTCATGCTGGCCAAAGGGGACGGACTGAATACCTGAGCGAATGATTTCCGCGATAAAGACCGAGGTGTACACCGACAGCGCCAGCGTTAAAGCCGCCAGTTCAGGGATAAGTACAATCCCACCGCTGAAGTTGAAACCGTGCAGAGCTGGAATATCCCAGTGAAGGGCTGCCCCGAAGATCAAATGCGCCAGCAGCGGAAGCACAACGATCAACGCGATCGTCACGGGCCAGGTGCGACGAATCTGCCCGGTTCTCATTTGGTGCATTTTGTTATAGCGGTACAGGCCCGCAGAAACGATCAGTGCGCACAGAATGGCAACCGCAAATGCCAGCAGACCTTCCCCCATCATCGGAGCCGGAAGAGACAGCCCGCGATTGCTCAGGTACATCAGGCCAAAGGCATCCAGAGCCTGGCGTGGGCCCGGCAGATTACGCAGTACGGCAAAGTACCAGAAGAAAATTTGCAGCAGCGGGGGGATGTTGCGGAACGTCTCTATATAGAAGGTGGAGAGTTTACGTACCAGCCAGTTATCAGAGAGGCGTGCCAGGCCCACAAAGAAGCCGATAAATGTCGCGAATACAATACAGAGAACAGACACCAGCAGGGTATTCAGCAGCCCAACAACAAAGACTTTGCCGTAGGTATCTCCCTGATCGTAGTCGATCAGATGCTGGACAATGCCGAACCCGGCGGCGCGATCGAGAAAGGCAAAACCGGAGGTAATACCGCGGCTGTCCAGGTTGGTAATGGTGTTGTGAATCAAATAAACCGCCACGCCAATAACAAAGGCGATGGCGATGATCTGATACAGCCAGGCGCGAACCGAGGGGTTAGAAAAAGATAAGTCGGCCTTCACGGCTGGGCGGTGATGACGCATAAGCAAACCTCAGTAACAGGAACATAAATCTGGGGCACCACAATCGGCAGTGCCCTGTTCTGGTATGTCGCTTAGCGAACTGGTGGGGCGTACTGAATCCCGCCGTTGTTCCACAGGTTGTTCTGGCCGCGTTTGATTTTCAGCGGGCTTTGGGCACCGACGTTACTCTCGAAAATCTCAGCGTAGTTACCGACCTGCTTCACGATGTTGTAGGCCCACTTGTTGTCCAGCTTCAGGTCTTTGCCGAAATCACCTTCTTTCCCTAACAGGTGCGCCATATCCGGCGTGGTCGGGTTGGCGGCCATCTGGTCGACGTTTTTAGAATTAATGCCCATCTCTTCGGCATTCAGCATGGCGAACAGCGTCCAGCGCACGATGGAGAACCAGTCATCATCCCCGCGGCGTACAACGGGTCCCAGGGGTTCTTTAGAGATGACTTCTGGCAGCACAAGCCATTCTGCCGGATTGCTGAGCTTGATGCGCAGGGCGTACAGCTGAGACTGATCTGAGGCCAGAGTATCGCAGCGCCCGGACTCCAGCGCTTTGGCCGACTCGTCTGAACGGTCAAAGGTGACCGGCGTGTACTTCATCTTATTGGCTTTGAAGTAGTCGGCGACGTTCAGCTCGGTGTCGGTCCCGGCCTGAATACAAACCGTGGCGCCGTCGAGCTCTTTCGCGCTTTTGAGGCCGGCTTTATTGTGGGTCAGGAAGCCGATACCGTCGTAGTAAGTGACGCCGGTGAACACCATCCCCATGCCCGCGTCGCGGGAAGAAGTCCAGGTGGTGTTACGGGAAAGAATATCTACCTCGCCGGACTGCAGCGCCGTAAAGCGCTCTTTTGCGGTCAGAGGCGTGTATTTGACTTTAGAAGCATCGCCGAAGACTGCCGCCGCCACGCCACGGCAAACATCCACATCGATACCGGTAAACTTGCCGCTGCCGTCAGCGTAAGAAAAGCCCGGCAGACCATCGCTGATTCCACATTGCACGAAGCCTTTCTTTTTGACGGCATCCAGCGTGGTGCCTGCATGAGCCTGATTAGCCATCGCAAACAGCGTGCCGGTAGCGACCAGAGTGGCGATCATCATCTTCTTCATAAATGCATCCTGAGTGGCAAAATTATCGTTATTGGCGAAATGGCATCCGGGAGGTGCCAGATCCGTATTCGTGGCAAATGCCCGAGTCATAGTCTTTAAAGCAAAGGGGATGCCAGGTTTTTGCGGGGGCGTCTTATGAAGAAGAAGGCAGGCAGCCATGAAGGTATGGGCAAGAAAATGCGCCGAAATAGTGCAGGCCTGCAACTAACGGCGCATTTCAGAGCAAAATGATTCAGGTGTTGCAGGAAGAAGAAACAAAAAAGCGCGAGAGCCTCGCGCTTTGGTCGAGGGGATAACTTATTTGGTGAGTGCCACGATACCCAGGGCTACGCCTGCCACTGCAGCGGTACCGGCGGCAATCGCACCAGCGGTTTCCCAGTTATCCTGAGTGGTGCCTTTCATACAGGTATTGGTGTGCACCAGGCGCCCCTGGTCATCATAGACCGGTACGCAAGGGGAGTCGGTCGCACAGCCAGCCAGAAAAGTAGTGAGCAACGCGACAGCGATGAATTTAGTCATTTTGAACCTCGGTTTTACCAAACGCCGGAACAGGGATTGCTCTCGTAGGTGCCCATAAAGGTACGAAGCTTTCACGGATGCTGCACCGGTGTGAATGTGGCTATTTTACCACTGCGACTCAGACCACAGGATCGGGGAATAATTGCAAAGCGTGTGAAGTGTAAACAAAGTGAAGGAAAGGGCGATGCAGCGATGAATGATGAGGAAAAACGTCAGATTCGGGGTGTAGAAAAGAGAAAAGGCGCTTTCCCATGCCGAGTCGCGCCTTTTCACAACACTAACTGATTAGTATCAGTTCATGCCGTATTTTTTCAGTTTCTTACGCAGCGTACCGCGGTTGATACCCATCATCAGGGCAGCGCGGGTCTGGTTGCCGCGGGTGTATTGCATCACCATGTCCAACAGTGGCTGTTCAACTTCAGCCAGTACCAGCTCATACAGGTCATTCACATCCTGACCATTCAGTTGAGCAAAATAGTTCTTCAGTGCCTGTTTAACCGAGTCACGCAGGGGCTTTTGAGTTACCTGATCCTGAGAGTTAACGGTGGAAACGGTCAGTACGTCAGAATTTACGCGTTGTTCGAACATAGTTCTGTCAGCTCTTTATTTCATTACGCAAGATTTTCGAAGTATGCCTCCAACGCCTCCAGCTGTTCGCTGGTATCCTCAATGGCGTTGAATGTGCGCCGAAACTGGTCATTTGGAGCGTGCTCCTGGAGATACCAGGAGACGTGTTTACGAGCAATTCGGTAACCTTTTACATCGCCATAAAAGCTATGCAGTTCCCGAACGTGCGAGCAAAGTAAGCGCTTCACCTCTGCCAGAGGCAAGGGGGGCAGCAGCTCTCCAGTGTCCAGATAATGCTGGATTTCCCGAAAGATCCAGGGTCTTCCCTGAGCCGCACGGCCTATCATCAGGGCATCAGCCCCCGTATAGTCAAGTACAGCTCTGGCTTTAAGCGGGTCAGTAATGTCACCATTCGCGATAATCGGAATGGAAACTTTCTGCTTAACTGCCCGAATGCTGTCGTATTCAGCATCGCCCTGGAATAAACAGGCGCGTGTGCGTCCATGAATTGTCAGAGCCTGAATCCCACAGTCTTCAGCCAGTTGGGCAATCTCTACACAGTTACGGTGCGCGGGCTCCCAGCCGGTACGAATTTTCAACGTCACAGGAACATCCACTGCCTTCACTACCGTCGTCACGATGTCCTTTACCAGACTCGGGTACTGTAGAAGGGCTGAACCTGCCAGCTTACGATTCACCTTTTTTGCCGGACAACCCATATTGATATCAATAATCTGGGCGCCATTAGCCACGTTAATTCGCGCGGCTTCTGCCATCTCTTCCGGTACGCTGCCGGCAATCTGCACGGTGCGAATACCCGGTTCATCCACATGAACCATGCGTAAACGGGATTTATCGCTCGCCCAAACTTCTGGGTTAGAGGACATCATCTCGGAAACGGTTAACCCGGCTCCCATCTCGTAGCACAGCGTCCTGAATGGTCTGTCAGTAATGCCAGCCATAGGTGCTGCGATCAGGCGATTTCTGAGCTGGTGGTGTCCGATGCGCATGAGTTAAGAAATGACCATACTGTGCCTGCAAGGCGGCGTATATTACGCATTTTTCACACGAGATGAAAGGCCAAACTTTGAACAATCCTCTGTCACAGATCAATGAAGCGGCAACAAACGCAGCCAGAATACGTAATTCATTCAATTAATCAGATGGTTAGGATTTTTCGTTTATTTCATGCTGTTTTAAATTTTCCTGAAAGTTAGCAGAAATATGCTGTCCAACAGGCTATTTTTACCAGATAAACCGCTGTTTTTGTGGTCGGTTTTGGGGTTTTTATGCGAACAAGCTCTCATTTTTACATGTGGCTTGTTCACTAAAACTGGCTGAAAACGGCACACGGCGTGATGTCCGTATGCCGTTATTTTCATCAGCCGTGCTTGCGGCCGGTGATACGGCACCACTCTTCTTTTTCCGCAACCGGGTCAAGCGTGAACTTATCGGCATAAGCTTCACATACCCCTTCGGCCTGGCTTGCCAGAACGCCGGAAAGGCCAAGTAAACCGCCCTCAACCGGCAGCACGCTGATTAACGGCGCTAACTCACGCAAAGGGCCTGCCAGGATGTTAGCGACCACCACGTCGGCGCTCATGACTTCTGGCTGGTCTTTCGGCAGGTAAAGCTCTAGCCGGTCGGAAACACCGTTACGCTCAGCGTTATCGCGGCTCGCCTGAATTGCCTGCGGATCGATATCGATGCCGATAGCTTTTGCGGCCCCCAGTTTAAGAGCGGCAATCGCCAGGATCCCGGAGCCGCAACCGAAGTCGATCACAGTTTTGCCCGCCAGGTCCAGGCCGTCGAGCCATTCGAGGCACAGCGAGGTGGTTGGATGGGTTCCGGTGCCAAACGCCAGACCCGGGTCGAGCATCACGTTCACGGCAGTTTCATCCGGCACATCGCGCCAGCTTGGGCAGATCCACAGGCGGTTGCCGAAGCGCATTGGGTGGAAGTTGTCCATCCATTCGCGCTCCCAGTCTTTATCTTCCAGCTGTTCCACTTTGTGGTGGAAACCCTGGCCTAACAAAGGGCAGTCCTCGAGGATAGCGACAACTTCTTCCATGTCGGTTTCCGCGTCATACAGGCCGATAACGTCGGTATCGCCCCAAAGGCGAGTTTCACCCGGCAGCGGTTCAAAGACCGGCGTGTCGTGGGTGTCCTGGAAGGTGACGGAAACCGCCCCGCTTTCAATCAGCGCATCGCCTAAGCTTTCAGCGTTGCCGCCGGTGGTGTTAATTTTCAGTTGGATCCATGGCATGGCGAAACTCTTTATTTATCAGTAGTGGAAACAAGAAGGGGTTCCGGAACGTGGCGACCAAAACGGTTACCTATCAGGAACGCCAGCAAGCTGAACAGGAGCGAAGGCACAATCGGGTGGAAGCCCAGGAGCTGCAGGCTAAAACTGGCGAGTACCGCGTATAGTCCGCCGCCGACAATCATGCCGCTCAGCGCGCCTGCTGCGTTCGCTTTCTCCCAATAGAGGCCCAACACCAGAGGCCACAGGAAAACGGCCTCCAGGCCTCCGAAGGCCAGCAGATTAAGCCAGATAATCATCTCTGGCGGTCGCCAGGCGGCCAGCATCATCAGAATACCCAGCACCAGCGTCGTGGTGGTGGAAATGCGCTTCAGACGGCGTTCCTGATGAATTTTAGCCGGACTTGCGCTAAGCCACAGGTCTTTCACGATCGTCGCGGAGGCTTGCAGCAAGTGGGCGTTCACGTTGGACATAATGGCGGCCATTGGCGCGGCCAGGAACAACCCAGCGGCCCAGGGCGGCAGAACCTTCATCATCAGCGTAGGGATAACCAGATCCGGCACCGTCAGGCCCGGGAGTACCGCTCTGCCCAGCGCGCCAGCAAGGTGCATACCCAGCATCAGGATTGCTACCACAATGGTGCCTATGATGATGCCGCGGTGCACGGCTTTGCTGTCTTTATAAGAGATGCAGCGTACCGCCGTGTGGGGCAGGCCGATCACGCCAAAACAGACCAGTACCCAGAAGGAAGCCATAAAGGTTGGCGTCAGAATGTCACCCGCGCCCTGAGGGCTGACGAGTTTCGGATCGATGTGTTCTAACGTTTGTACCGCGTTGCCCAGCCCGCCAGCGGCATGAACCACGCCGACCAGCAGCACGATGGTGCCTATGAGCATTACCATGCCCTGCATGGTGTCATTGAGCACGCTGGCGCGGAAGCCGCCGAAGGACGTATAGAGCGCGATGGTGATCCCGAAAATCAGCAGGCCAGTTTCATACTTTATACCTGCGGCGGTTTCCAGCAGCCGCGCGCCACCGATGAACTGGACGGCAATCGCGCCAACAAACGCGACCAACAGGCTAATGCTGGCAATCCAGACAACGGCCCGATTCTGATAGCGAGCCTGGAGCATGTCATTCAGCGTGATGGCGTTATAGCGGCGCGCCAGGATAGCGAATTTCTTCCCGAGGATCCCCAGAGAAAGCCAGATCGTCGGGATCTGAATCATGGCCAGCAGCACCCAACCCAAACCGAACTTATAGGCTGCACCCGGGCCGCCGATAAACGAACTGGCGCTGATGTAGGTGGTGGTGAGCGTCATGGCCAGGACGAAGCCGCCCATCGAACGGCTGCCGAGGAAATATTCACTCAGGAAGGTGCCGGATGTGCGCTGGCGCATGGCGTAAACGGAAAGACCAAAGACCGCGATCAGGTAGATAACCAGCACGGCAATCACTTCATTTTGCATGGTCATCCCCCAGAGGAATATCGCGGAATAAGTATTTCACCATCAGCCAGCAAAGCAGGATAAACAGTAGCGGCACCAGCAGGCAGGCCATCTCGAACCAGTGCGGCAAGCCGGTGATCCCCTGTGTATTGTCAGGTAAGTAAGCAGCCACTAACCATGCGGCAAGATAGAGCAAGGTCAGCCAGAGCGCCCAGCGCGCTTCTTTATGGGCCTGAACAAAACGGTTGTCCATTTTTGTCCCTTGAGTTCGCAGAAAGCGGGGATTGTAACGCATCCATACTGTCGGAGGATAAAAAAAGAAAAAGGCCGGAAATCCGGCCTTTTGTCGACATGTTCAACGGAAACTTAGTGCTGAAGACCGAGTTTCTTCTCCAGATAGTGGATGTTGGTTCCACCGTGCTGGAAGTTTTCGTCGTTCATGATTTTGGTCTGCAGATCGATATTGGTTTTGATGCCATCGATAATCAGTTCTGCCAGGGCGTTTTTCATGCGGGCAATAGCCACTTCACGCGTTTCGCCGTAGCAGATGAGCTTCCCTATCATTGAATCGTAGTACGGCGGTACTGTGTAACCGGCGTAGATATGCGATTCCCAACGCACGCCAAAACCACCAGGCGCGTGGAAGCGCGTGATTTTGCCCGGGCTTGGCAGGAAGGTGTTCGGGTCTTCGGCGTTAATACGGCATTCCACCGCGTGGCCGGTAACGTGAACGTCTTCCTGTTTGATGGACAGCGGCTGACCGGCCGCAATGCGCAGCTGCTCTTTGATCAGGTCAACGCCGGTGATCATTTCGGTAACCGGGTGTTCTACCTGAATACGGGTGTTCATTTCGATGAAATAGAACTCGCCGTTTTCGAACAGGAACTCAAAGGTACCTGCGCCGCGATAGTTAATGTCGATACAGGCTTTGGCGCAGCGGTCGCCGATGAATTTACGCAGCTCAGGCGTGATGCCCGGGGCAGGTGCTTCTTCAACGACTTTCTGGTGGCGGCGCTGCATGGAGCAGTCACGTTCAGCCAGATAGATAGCGTGCCCCTGGCCGTCGGCCAGAACCTGAATCTCGATATGGCGTGGGTTCTCGAGGTATTTTTCCATGTAAACCATGTCGTTGTTGAAAGCCGCTTTGGCTTCCGCACGGGTCATGTTGATGGATTGCTCGAGTTCCGCGTCGCTGCGCACTACGCGCATACCACGACCGCCGCCGCCGCCGGAGGCTTTGATAATCACCGGGTAGCCGATGCGTTTTGCATGGGCACGGTTTTTATCCATGTCGCCGTCCAGTGGGCCGTCAGAACCTGGTACCGTCGGTACGCCCGCTTTTTTCATCGCGGTGATCGCGGAAACTTTGTCGCCCATCAGGCGGATAGTTTCAGCTTTCGGGCCGATGAAGATAAAGCCGGAACGCTCAACCTGCTCGGCAAAGTTGGCGTTTTCTGACAGGAAGCCGTAACCCGGGTGAATCGCTACCGCGCCGGTGATTTCCGCCGCAGAGATGATTGCCGGGATGTTCAGGTAGCTTTTTACGGACGGAGCCGGGCCGATACAGACCGTCTCATCCGCCAGTAATACGTGTTTCAGATCGCGGTCCGCGCTTGAGTGCACAGCGACAGTCTTGATGCCCAGTTCTTTACAGGCACGAAGAATACGCAGTGCAATCTCGCCGCGGTTGGCGATGACAATTTTATCCAGCATGTTCGCCTCGTTACTCGATGACGACCAGCGGCTCGTCAAATTCTACCGGCTGACCATTCTCAATCAGAATTGCTTTCACCACACCGGCTTTATCTGATTCGATCTGGTTCATCATTTTCATTGCTTCAACGATGCACAGGGTGTCGCCCACGTTAACTTTCTGGCCCACTTCCACAAACGCTTTGGCATCCGGGCTAGGGGTACGGTAGAAGGTACCGACCATTGGGGAACGTACGATGTGACCACTGACTTCAGCAGCTGCAGGGGCTTCCATTGCTGGGGTTGCGGCTGGTGCAACGGCCTGAGCCAGACCCGGCTGTGGCTGCGGCTGGTACATTGGTGCAGCGTAAGCCTGTTGCATCATTGGGAAACCAGCGTTTGCCGGGGAGCGGCTGATGCGTACAGACTCTTCGCCTTCAGAAATTTCCAGTTCAGCGATGCCTGATTCTTCAACCAGCTCGATCAGTTTTTTAATCTTACGAATATCCATGAGTGGGTTCCGTACTCTTTGTTTAGATGGATTTTGACAGGCGTTTTACCGCCGTCTGTAAAGCATATGAATAGCCGTCAGCGCCTAATCCGCAGATCACGCCGATGGCCTTATCTGATAGATAGGAATGATGGCGGAACGGTTCACGCGCGTGCACATTGCTGAGGTGAATCTCGATAAACGGGATATCCACCGCCAGTAACGCATCGCGCAGCGCGACGCTGGTATGCGTGAACGCGGCCGGATTAATCAGGATAAAGTCGACAGTGTCTTTGGCCTGATGAATTCGGTCAATCAACGCATATTCGGCGTTAGATTGCAGGTGACTGAGCGTCACGCCAAGGCTGGTTGCCTCCGCCTCAAGCGTGTTAACAATTTCTGCTAACGTCTGGTGGCCGTACTTCTCCGGCTCCCGGGTGCCCAGCATGTTTAGATTAGGGCCATTCAAAAGCAAAATGTGAAATTCACCCGACATCGTGCTGCCATCTCCTGCGATTAGTAGGCAATTTACAAAATATACCTAAGTTTTCCGGTTGTCACCTTTTCGAACCGAAAATGGTCGTCAGAAAAAACCGAAGTCGCACATTATAACGATTTCGTAGCATTTGGCAGCTAAATACTGGTCTTATCAGGGAAGATGATCAACCGATATCCAGTTAAGGATACCGATCGATGTTTATTCTGCGGAGAAGCACACGCTTTGCGGCTAGCGCCACCACTGGCGAAACTTCTTGTAGCGAAGTGCAAGAAGAATGATCGCGCCCAGCGCATAAAGCAAGGGCTGAGGGGACAAAATCTTAACCGACCAGAGGAAATGAATTGGCGCGAGGATCGCGACCAGATAGACGAAGTTATGCAGTTTCTGCCAGCGGGCACCCAAAAAACGCTGTGCTCGCTGGGTCGACGTCACGGCCAGGGCCAGCAGGATAATCCAGCAAATGATGCCCAGCGTAAGATAGGGGCGGGACACCAGTTCCTGGCCAAGCAGGCCAAGATTGCTGATCCCCAGCTCCAGCAGGGAATAGCTGGTGAGGTGCAGCGTCGCCCAGACGAAGCACCACACGCCCAACAGGCGGCGGGTACGAATCAATAGCGGCTGTTTAGCGTAACGCGCGAGTGGCGTGATAAGTAACGTCGCCAGCAGCAGTTTGAGCGCCATTCTGCCGGTAAAATGCTGAATGTCTTTTGCCGGGTCGGCGCTGAAAAGTCCCTGGCTTGCCGCGTAAAACAGCCAGACGAAGGGCAGGAAAGCGGCCAGATGAAGCCCCACTTTCAGCCAGGTAATCTGTTTTACCGTCAGGCGCACTCAGAAGTTCTCCTTCAGGTTCAGGCCGCGATACAGCGAGGCGACCTGGTCTGCGTAGCCGTTGAACAGCAGGGTAGGCTGGCGCTTAACGTCCAGCACGCCGCCCGAGCCAATAAAGCGTTCTGAAGCCTGTGACCAGCGAGGGTGATCAACGTGCGGGTTTACGTTGGCGTAGAAACCATATTCATTCGGTGCGGCAAGGTTCCATGTCGTAGGCGGCAGCTCGCGCACCAGTTTTATGCTGACAATCGATTTAATGCCTTTAAAACCATATTTCCACGGCACCGTAAGGCGAATCGGTGCGCCGTTTTGCGGCGGCAGAGCTTTACCATAAACGCCCACGGTTAACAGCGTGAGCGGATGCATTGCTTCATCCAGCCGCAATCCTTCTACATAAGGGTATTGCAGCCCACCCCCGATAAACCGGTCCTTTTGGCCCGGCATCTGCTCCGGGTCATAAAGCGTTTCAAAGGCAACGTATTTTGCGTTGCTGGTGGGCTCAACCATAGCGAGCAGCTTGTGAAGCGGGAAGCCAATCCAGGGGACGGCCATCGACCATGCCTCAACGCAGCGCATGCGGTAAATGCGCTCTTCCAGCGGGAAGCGCTTATAAAGGTCATCGTGATCGAGCGTCATGGGTTTAGCCACTTCGCCGCTGATTTTAATCTGCCAGGGATCGGTTTTTAGCCCGCCGGCGTTAGCGGCAGGGTCGGCCTTATCCAGGCCAAATTCATAGAAGTTGTTGTAGCCCGTGACTTTGTCTTCCGGGGTCAGGGCCAGTTTGGCCTGGTACTCTTCTGGTTTGGTGAACGTCAGCGGTTTTCCGGCAGGTGCCGGGGGGCGATCGTTACCTTTGAACCAGGACAGAATATCGGCGTTGGCTGCCTGAGGGAGTGACAGTGCGGCCGCGCTGATGCCCAGAGCTTTCAGTACCTGGCGGCGCTTCATCATAAACACGGATTCTGGCGTAACGTCGGCTTCGGTGAGCCGGGTGACCTTTTTCATGACGTTCTCCTCGTAGCGATAGCCTAAGCATGACCGAGAGAAAGCGTTCCGGCGAATATGTCACGAAAAATTGAAATTTGAGGAGCGACAGGGCGTCGCTCCTCGGGCAAGGTTTAACGCACTTTTACCAGGGTTCTGCCCTGAGCTGCGTTATTAATGATATCGCTGGCGTACTTTGGCGCTTCTGCCAGGCCGATTTCGGTCGTCGCTTGCTGGTAGAAGGCATCCGGCAAGTCTTTCACGAGGCGTGCCCAGGCGGCCGCGCGGCGATTCGGCGGCGTCATGACGGAATCCACACCCTGCAGGCGAACATTACGCAGAATAAACGGCATGACGGTGGTTGGTAGCGTGAAGCCACCGGCTAAGCCACAGGCCGCCACGCAGCCGCCGTAGTTCATTTGCGCCAGAACTTTCGCCAGCACTTTATCGCCGACGGTATCAATGGCGCCGGCCCAGACCTGTTTTTCCAGCGGACGGGTTTCGGCGAACTCATCGCGGCCAAGAATACGGTCGGCACCGAGGCTGCGAAGGTAATCATGCGTACTTTCGCGGCCGGATACAGCGGCCACCTTATAGCCCAGTTTGTGCAGCAGCGCGATGGCAGTGCTGCCTACGCCGCCGCTTGCGCCAGTGACGACGATTTCGCCGCTTTCTGGCCTCACACCTGCGTCTTCAAGTGCCATCACGCAGAGCATCGCGGTAAAACCGGCCGTGCCGATAATCATCGCCTTGCGCGCATCTAAACCTTCGGGCATTGCAACCAGCCAGTCACCTTTTACCCGCGCGGCTTCCGCCAGGCCACCCCAGTGGTTTTCTCCAACGCCCCAGCCGGTGAGCAGCACCGCCTGGCCCGGCTGAAAACGAGTGTCCTCACTGGTGAGCACTTTGCCAGCAAAGTCGATGCCCGGCACCATCGGGAAATTACGGATGATTTTGCCTTTGCCGGTGATGGCCAGCGCGTCTTTGTAATTCAGGCTGGAGTAATCAATCTCCACGGTGACGTTGCCTTCTGGCAACGCGTCGTGGTCGATCGTTTTTACCGCGGCCAGGGTTTGGCCTTCGGACTGTTCCAGGATTAATGCCTGCATGGGCGTTCCTCGGTCGGTAGCAATGGGAAAAAAATCTTAGCAGACTATACTCCGATACTGATGTGAAGAGCCGACCTGACGCAATAAATGCTCAGAAATTCCCGAGGGGTTTCGTTTGCCTGAGGTCGGCCTTTGCTATTTAATGCTTCCTCGTTTGGGGCCCATGATGAGTGTGGTTAATTTTCACTAACCGGAGTTAACACAGGGATGCGATTAACGACGAAACTTTCAGCCTTTATTACCCTTTTAACCGGGCTTGCGATTTTCGTTACGCTCTTTGGGTGCCTGCTAAGTTTCTATAACTCTGTTCACGACAAAACTCAGCAGCGCATTATGGCGGTTGCCACGATCGTTGATAACCAACTGGTCTCACGCTCGCCCCAGGATCTGGTGGATCACTTTAGCGAGCTGATGATACCGGTGGATATCACCGAAATTCGCCTGATGGCGGATAAAACTTACCTCTTTCAGCATACTTTGCCCGAAGGCTACCGCCCGGTAGGGACGCAATATACCTACCGCACCATCAGCGTCGCCTTGATGAAGCACCCAGGCATGACGCTGCGGCTGACTTATCTCGACCCGATTGCTGTCTACTATCACGCCATGTTTACCACGACGCCATTGACTGCGGCGGTCGCTTTTATGCTGGTGGTGCTCTTCCTGGCCGGGCGCTGGCTGAAACGCCAGCTTTCCGGGCAAGAACTGCTGGAAATCAGAGCCGGAAAAATCATCGGCGGGGAACGAGGGGCGGAAGTGCGTGGTTCTGTGCATGAATGGCCGCCGCTGGTGAGCAGCGCAATGGATACCCTGCTTTCCGACCTGCAAAGCGCCAGCGAACAGCGAAGCCGCGTGGATACCTTGATCCGGGCATTTGCCGCCCAGGACATTAAAACTGGCCTTAATAACCGTTTGTTCTTTGATAACCAACTTGCCACGCTATTGGAAGGACAGGAGCAGGTCGGTGCTCACGGCGTGGTGATGATGATTCGCCTGCCTGATTTCGAGCTATTAAAAGAGACCTGGGGCAACGGCCCGGTTGAAGAATACTTATTCACTTTGGTTAACCTGCTCTCGACCTTCGTGATGCGCTATCCTGGCGCGTTATTAGCGCGTTATTTCCGCAGTGATTTTGCCGTATTGCTGCCGCACCGAACGCTGAAAGAAGCGGATGGTATTGCCAGCCAACTGCTGAATTCCGTGGATGCACTGCCGTCAACCCGTATGGTTGATCGTAGCGATATGCTGCACATTGGCATTTGCGCATGGCGCAGCGGGCAAACAAAAGAGCAGGTTATGGAGCATGCGGAAATCGCGACCCGCAACGCCGCTTTCCAGGGTGCCAATAGCTGGTCCGTTTACGACGACAAGCTCCCGGAACAGGGGCGGGGCAACGTGAAATGGCGCACTTTGCTTGAGCAGGTACTCAAGCAGGGCGGCCCGCGCTTTTACCAGAAACCCGCGGTTGATAAGCATGGGGTGGTTCACCACCGTGAAATCATGTGCCGTATCTTCGACGGTGAGCAGGAAGTTTTGTCGGCTGAATACATGCCGATGGTCAGGCAATTTGGTTTATCCGAACAATATGATCGGCAGATCGTGTCCAGGCTGTTGCCGCTGCTAAACTTCTGGCCGGAAGAAACCCTTGCCATTCAAATTACCGTTGACTCGCTGATCCGCGCCCCATTCCAGCGCTGGCTGCGTGATTCGCTGATGCAGTGCGAAAAATCGAAGCGCGCACGGATTATTTTTGAACTTGCTGAGGCAGATGTCTGTCAACACATCAGCCGATTACAACATGTTGTAAGGTTGATCACTGCGTTAGGGGCAAGGGTTGTGATTATCCAGGCGGGATTAACGGTCGTCAGCACAACTTATATAAAAGAGCTGGATGTGGAGTTAATCAAGCTGCATCCGGGTCTGGTCAGAAACATCGGCAAGCGTACCGAAAACCAGCTTTTTGTGAAGAGCCTGGTTGAAGCCTGTAACGGGACGCGAATTCATGTTTTTGCCACAGGAGTGAGGACCCGCGGTGAGTGGCAGACGCTGATTGATAACGGGGTTGCGGGGGCGCAGGGCGATTTTATCGCCGCATCTCAGCCGCTTGACAGTAATGTGAAAAAATATTCACAAAGATACTCGGTTTAACCTGCCGTTTGCCATTATTTCACGTAGAATAACGCGCGCTGCATCTCAAGGGGGCTAGTCAGCCTGCCGGCCAGATTGTCGCAGCCGTTATGAACCGGTTTGCTGCTGTTAGCTGTTCGTTTATTCTACCGCGTTTGACGCATTTCTGAACGCCATGTAGGAAGACGTTTCAAAAGTGTTACAGCCGTAGTGAACTGCACTATTTTTCACCGTTGCAGAACATTTTTGCGCCTTGTCGCTGTAGCGTGTGGTTGGTAAAGTAAGCGGATTTTGTATCCGCCCCAGCTTTCAGGATTATCCCTTAGTATGTTGAAAAAATTTCGTGGCATGTTTTCCAATGACCTGTCCATTGACCTGGGTACTGCGAATACCCTGATTTATGTGAAAGGACAAGGCATCGTACTGAATGAGCCCTCCGTTGTGGCCATTCGCCAGGACCGCGCCGGCTCGCCAAAAAGCGTTGCGGCCGTAGGCCATGATGCTAAACAGATGCTGGGCCGTACCCCGGGCAACATCGCGGCTATTCGTCCGATGAAAGACGGCGTTATCGCTGACTTCTTCGTGACTGAGAAAATGCTGCAGCACTTTATCAAACAGGTTCACAGCAACAGTTTCATGCGCCCAAGCCCGCGCGTGCTGGTGTGTGTGCCGGTAGGTGCTACCCAGGTTGAACGCCGTGCTATTCGTGAATCCGCACAGGGTGCAGGCGCACGTGAAGTGTTCCTGATTGAAGAACCTATGGCTGCGGCAATTGGCGCAGGCTTGCCGGTATCTGAAGCAACCGGCTCCATGGTTGTGGATATCGGTGGCGGTACCACCGAAGTGGCCGTTATCTCCCTGAACGGCGTGGTTTACTCCTCTTCCGTACGTATCGGCGGTGACCGCTTCGATGAAGCTATCATTAACTATGTGCGCCGTAACTACGGTTCACTGATTGGTGAAGCGACCGCGGAACGTATCAAACACGAAATCGGTTCTGCCTACCCGGGCGATGAAGTGCGTGAGATCGAAGTTCGCGGCCGTAATCTGGCTGAAGGTGTGCCACGCGGCTTCACCCTGAACTCTAACGAAATCCTCGAAGCACTGCAGGAGCCACTGACCGGTATTGTTAGCGCGGTGATGGTTGCGCTGGAACAGTGCCCGCCAGAGCTGGCATCCGATATCTCCGAGCGCGGTATGGTTCTGACCGGCGGTGGCGCATTGCTGCGTAACCTCGATCGCCTGCTGATGGAAGAGACGGGTATCCCGGTAGTAGTTGCAGAAGATCCACTGACCTGTGTTGCCCGCGGCGGCGGCAAGGCACTGGAAATGATCGACATGCACGGCGGCGACTTGTTTAGCGAAGAGTAACAGCCACAGGCCAGGGGGAGCTTTGCGCTGCCCCTGCTTGCTGGTTTGGGAATACGCATAGCCTATGAAGCCAATTTTTAGCCGTGGCCCGTCGCTACAGATTCGCCTTATTTTGGCGGTGCTGGTGGCGCTTGGTGTCATTATCGCCGACAGTCGCCTCGGTATGTTCAGCCAGATTCGAACATACATGGATACAGCCGTCAGTCCTTTCTATTTTGTCTCTAATGGTCCCCGTGAATTACTCGACAGCGTGTCTCAAACGCTGGCCTCGCGCGACCAGCTTGAACTTGAAAATCGGGTTCTGCGTCAGGAGTTAATCCTGAAAAACAGTGAATTGCTGATGCTGGGTCAATACCGGCAGGAGAACGCGCGCCTGCGCGAGCTGCTCGGTTCCCCGCTGCGTCAGGATGAACAAAAAATGGTGACTCAGGTCATCTCCACCGTTAACGATCCGTACAGCGATCAGGTGGTGATCGACAAGGGCAGCGTGAACGGCGTGTACGAAGGTCAGCCGGTTATCAGTGATAAAGGCGTTGTCGGCCAGGTTGTCGCAGTCGCGAAGCTGACCAGCCGGGTGCTGCTGATTTGCGATGCCACTCACGCGCTGCCGATTCAGGTATTGCGTAACGATATCCGCGTGATCGCCGCCGGTAACGGCTGCACGGACGATTTGCAGCTGGAGCATCTGCCGGCCAATACCGATATTCGTGTCGGCGATGTACTGGTGACTTCTGGTCTTGGCGGTCGTTTCCCTGAAGGCTACCCGGTTGGCGTTGTGTCATCCGTTAAGCTGGATACCCAGCGCGCCTATACCGTGATTCAGGCTCGTCCTACCGCCGGCCTGCAGCGTCTGCGCTATCTGTTGCTGCTTTGGGGCGCGGATAAAAACGGTTCGTCGCCAATGCCGCCAGAGGAAGTCCACCGCGTGGCCAATGAGCGCCTGATGCAGATGATGCCTCAGGTTCTGCCGCCGCCGGGTTCAATGGGCCCTCCTGCGCCGGTTCCAGCGCCAGCAACCGGTATCACACAGCCTGCTACGGGAGCACAGTAGTGGGAAGTTATCGCAGCCAGGGCCGTTGGGTTATCTGGCTTTCATTTTTGATTGCCCTGCTACTGCAGGTCATGCCCTGGCCGGATGACCTCAAGTTTTACCGGCCGGATTGGGTATTGTTGATTCTGCTTTACTGGATTTTAGCCCTGCCGCACCGCGTTAACGTCGGGACGGGTTTTATTGTGGGCGCCATACTGGATTTGATTAGCGGCTCCACGCTCGGCGTGCGTGCTCTATCATTGAGTATTGTGGCTTACTTGGTGGCGCTGAAATACCAGCTTTTCCGTAACCTCGCCCTTTGGCAGCAGGCGCTGGTTGTCATGCTGCTCTCGCTGGTCACAGACATCATTGTTTTCTGGTCAGAATTTTTAGTGATCAACGTCTCTTTCAGACCGGAAGTGTTCTGGAGTAGTGTAGTTAACGGTATCCTGTGGCCCTGGATTTTCCTGTTAATGCGCAAAGTTCGCCAGCAATTCGCTGTGCAATAAAAGGTAAACATGACTACGTTGTATCTGGCATCCGGTTCGCCTCGCCGTCAGGAGCTTCTGACCCTGCTGGGCGTTTCTTTCGAGCGCCTCGTGCCTGGCATTGAAGAACAGCGGCAGCCGCACGAAAGCGCGGAACAGTATGTTCGCCGTCTGGCGCGCGAAAAAGCGCAGGCCGGGGTGGCGATGGCCGCCGAAGATTTGCCTGTACTGGGTGCGGATACAATCGTTATCTTTAACGGCGAAGTGCTGGAAAAACCACGGGATACAGAGCATGCCGCACAGATGCTACGTTTGCTCTCAGGCAATCAGCATCAGGTGATGACGGCAGTTGCTATAGCCGACGCCAGTCAGGTGCTGGAAGCGTTGGTGGCGACCGATGTGACGTTCCGCCGCTTATCGGAACAGGATATTGCCGACTATATTGCCAGCGGTGAACCTATGGACAAAGCCGGAGCTTACGGCATTCAGGGGCTTGGTGGCTGTTTCGTTAAAAGGATTAATGGCAGTTATCATGCAGTGGTGGGATTACCGCTGGTGGAAACTGGTGAGTTGCTGAGCAATTTTCACGCGCTGCGTGACGGACGAGGAAAAGATGACGGCTGAACTATTAGTCAACGTTACCCCATCAGAGACGCGGGTGGCCTATATTGACGGTGGCATACTGCAAGAAATTCATATTGAGCGCGAAGCGCGCCGCGGAATAGTAGGGAATATCTACAAAGGTCGCGTTAGCCGGGTGTTGCCTGGAATGCAGGCGGCGTTTGTAGATATTGGCCTGGACAAGGCGGCATTCCTTCATGCTTCTGACATTATGCCGCATACCGAGTGCGTCGCCGGTGAGGAGCAAAAGAACTTTAGCGTGCGCGACATCGCCGAACTGGTTCGCCAGGGGCAGGATTTAATGGTGCAGGTGGTCAAAGATCCGCTGGGCACCAAAGGCGCGCGCCTGACCACCGACATCACGCTTCCTTCCCGTTACCTCGTTTTCATGCCCGGCGCTTCTCACGTGGGTGTTTCCCAACGTATCGAAAGCGAAGCCGAGCGCGACCGCCTGAAGCGTATCGTGAATGAGTATTGCGATGAGCATGGTGGCTTCATTATTCGTACCGCTGCGGAAGGCGTGTGTGAAGAAGACTTAGCCTCTGATGCGGCTTACCTGAAGCGCGTATGGACCAAGGTCAGCGAGCGTAAAAAACGCAATCAAACCCGCTACCAGATGTACGGTGAACTGGCGCTGGCCCAGCGCGTATTGCGTGATTTTGCCGACGCGGCGTTGGACAGAATTCGCGTTGATTCCCGCCTGACTTACGAAATGCTGCTGGAATTTACCGCCGAGTACATGCCGGAGATGACCAGCAAAATCGAGCATTACAGCGGCCGCCAGCCGATTTTCGATCTCTACGACGTTGAGAATGAAATCCAGCGTGCGCTGGAGCGTAAGGTGGAACTGAAGTCCGGCGGCTATCTGGTGATTGACCAGACCGAAGCGATGACAACGGTGGATATTAATACCGGCGCGTTTGTGGGCCACCGCAATCTCGACGACACAATTTTTAATACAAATATCGAAGCGACTCAGGCCATCGCGCGCCAGCTCCGGCTGCGTAATCTGGGCGGCATTATCATCATCGACTTCATCGATATGAGTAATGAAGATCACCGCCGCCGCGTCCTGCATTCTCTCGAGCAGGCGCTGAGCAAAGATCGCGTGAAGACCAGCATTAACGGCTTCTCCCAGCTCGGCCTGGTCGAGATGACCCGCAAGCGCACGCGCGAAAGCGTAGAGCATGTGCTGTGCAACGAATGCCCGACCTGCCACGGTCGCGGCACCGTAAAGACGGTGGAAACGGTTTGCTACGAAATTATGCGTGAAATCGTTCGTGTGCATCATGCCTACGATTCCGACCGTTTCCTGGTCTATGCTTCTCCTGCGGTGGGCGAGGCGTTGAAAAGCGAAGAGTCTCACGCGCTGGCTGAAGTAGAAATCTTTGTGGGTAAACAGGTCAAAGTTCAGATTGAACCGCTCTACAATCAGGAACAGTTCGACGTCGTGATGATGTAAATGCGCGAATGCGCATTGCAGACGACTGACAAACCTCTGGTGATAGAAGAAATACCGGGCGTTTAGTCAAAAAAACATGAAAATCAATTCGTTGATTTTCGGCTGATAATCACAAAGAGGGAAAAAGCGTGGTTTTTCCCTCTTTGTCAGCAACCTCAAATGTGCGGATGCGCATTTTGCCCGTAAGGCTGACAAGGAGAGAAAGGTGAGGCGACTGCCCGGCATTCTGCTGCTCACAGGCGTAACGTTGGTTGTTATCGTCGCGCTACTGGTGAGTGGCCTGCGGCTCGTTTTGCCGCACCTGGATGCCTGGCGGCCCGCGCTGCTGGATAAAATTGAAGCCGCCACCGGCGTGCCGGTGGAAGTCAGTAATTTACAGGCAAGCTGGGAGAATTTTGGCCCCACGCTTGATGTTCGCGACGTTAAGGCCGGCCTCAAAGACGGCGGCACGCTGAGTATCAAACGCGTTACGCTGGCGCTGGATGTCTGGCAAAGCCTGCTTCACGCCCGCTGGCAGTTTCGCGATTTGACCTTCTATCAGCTGCAAATGCGTACCAACACGCCGCTCAGCCAGAATGGCGGCGATAGTACGCTGGAAGCGGATAAAATCAGCGATCTTTTCCTCCGCCAGTTCGATCACTTCGATCTCCGCGACAGCTCCCTTAGCTTCCTGACGCTCTCCGGCCAGCGGGCCGAACTTTCTATTCCTCAGCTTACCTGGCTTAACGGTAAAAACCGCCACCGCGCGGAAGGCCAGGTCAGCCTGTCCAGCTTTAACGGCCAGCACGGCGTGGCCAACGTTCGTATGGATCTGCGGGACGAAAACGGGATTCTGAACAACGGCAAGGTCTGGCTGCAGGCAGATGACGTAGACGTGAAGCCCTGGCTGGGCCGCTGGATGGAAGACAATGTCGACCTGAAAAGCGCCCGTTTTAGCCTCGAAGCCTGGATGGACGTGAAAGAAGGGGATATCAGCGGCGGCAGCATCTGGCTGAAAAAAGGCGGGGCAAGCTGGCCGGGTTCCGGCAGCGTGACGCACTCGCTTTCGGTCGATAATCTTACCGCTCAGGTCAGCCGGGAGAAATCCAGCTGGCAGATCTCCGTCCCTTCTACCAATATCACGCTGGATGACCAGGCGTGGCCGAAAGGCTCGCTCTCTGTGGCCTGGGTAGCCCCGCAGGATGTAGGCGGGAAACAAAGCCAGCGCAGCGATGAACTTCGCGTACGCGCCAGCAATATGGAACTGGACAGGTTTAATGGCCTGTTGCCGATTGCCGCCAAAATTTCGCCGCAGCTGGGGGATATCTGGACTTCGCTGCAGCCTCAGGGCCACATTGACGTGCTGGCGCTGGACATTCCGCTCCAGCAAACCGAGCTGACTCGTCTGCAGGCCCGGTGGAAAGATGTGAGCTGGAAGCAGTGGAAACTGTTGCCTGGCGCGGAGCACTTCTCTGGATCGGTGACCGGCAGTGTCGCAAACGGGCAGCTTAATGCCGAAATAACCGACGCAAAAATGCCTTATGAAACCGTCTTCCGCGCGCCGCTTGAGATTGAGAAAGGCGTAGCGACGCTTGCCTGGCAGAAAAACGCAGACGGCTTCCAGCTAGACGGCAAGAATATCGACGTTAAGGCTCGCTCCGTTTGGGCGCGTGGCGATTTCCGCTACTTCCAGCCCGCCAGCGGCGATCCGTGGCTGGGCATTTTGGCGGGCATTAGCACCGATAACGGTGCGGACGCCTGGCGCTACTTCCCGGAAAACCTGATGGGCAAAGAGCTGACGGATTATCTCAGCTCGGCGATTCAGGGTGGTCAGGCCGATAACGCCACGCTGGTGTACGGCGGCAACCCACATCTTTTCCCCTACGAGCACAATGAAGGCCAGTTTGAGGTTTACGTCCCGCTTCGTAACGCAAAATTTGCTTTCCAGCCGGACTGGCCTGCGCTGGAAAACCTCGATATCACGCTAGATTTCATCAATAACGGGCTGTGGATGAACAGCAAGTCGGTCAAGCTGGGCGGTGTAACGGCCACTAACTTGACGGCAAACATCCCCGATTATGCCAAAGAAAAGCTGCTGATAGATGCCGACATCAATGGCCCGGGCAATGCGGTAGGGCCTTATTTCAAAGATACGCCGCTGGAGGATTCCCTGGCTGCCGCGCTGGATGAACTCCAGATTGGCGGCGATGTGAATGCCCGCTTACATCTGGATATTCCTCTCACTGGTGAAATGACAACGGCCAAAGGCGATGTGCGGCTGAACAACAACACGCTGCTGATCAAACCGCTGAACAGTACGCTGCATAATCTGAGCGGCAAATTCAGCTTTACCAACGGTGACCTGCAGAGTGAAGCGATGAGCGCGAACTGGTTTAATCAGCCGTTGAGCCTGAACTTCAACACCAAAACTGGCGATAAAGACTATCAGATTGGCGTCAACCTGAGCGGCGACTGGCAGCCCAATAAAACCGGTGTGTTGCCGAAGCAGGTCAACGACGCGCTCAGCGGGAACATCGCGTGGAAAGGCGACGTGGGTATTACGCTGCCTTATCACGGCAGCGCCAGTTACAAGGTCAATCTGGCGGGCGATCTGAAGAATGTGAGTAGTCACTTACCTGCGCCTGTAGATAAAAAATCCGGGGCAGCGCTGCCGCTGAATATCGCCGTTAAGGGCGATTTAAAGAGCTTCGATCTCACGGGCAATGCAGGCGCGCTCAATCACTTCTCCAGCCGCTGGCTGCTGAGTAAGAAACTCACCCTCGACCGGGCTATTTGGGCGACAGACAGTAAAACTGTGCCGCCTCTGCCAGAGCAACCGGGCGTGGAGCTCGATCTCCCTGCAATGGACGGCGCTCAGTGGCTGGCGCTCTTCAGTGAAGGCGCGGCGGACAGCGTTGGGGGATCTGCCGTCTTCCCGTCCGCAGTGACGCTGCGGACCCCGGCATTAACGCTGGCGGGCCAGCAATGGCATAACCTGAGTCTGGTTTCTCGCCCGGAGATGAACGGCACGCAGGTTGAGGCCCAGGGGCGTGAAATTAATGCCTCGCTGAGCATGAAGAACAACGCGCCCTGGCAGGCCAGCGTTAAGTATCTTTATTTCAACCCGAACTGGAGCGTTCTCCCGAGTGGTGCAAACGGAACGGAGACGCTGCAGGTCCCGGAAAGCGGCGATACGCTTAGCTTCCGTGGCTGGCCAAATGTGCAGTTGCGCTGCGCGGAGTGCTGGCTGTGGGGACAGAAATATGGCCGTATCGATGGGGATGTGACCATTAATGGCGACACGCTGCAGCTGGCCAATGGGCTGATTGATACCGGCTTTGCTCGCCTCACCGCCGACGGTGAGTGGGTGAATAAGCCCGGCAGCGAACGTACTTCACTGAAAGGCAAGCTGAAGGGCGAGAAGCTCGACGCGGCCGCGAACTTCTTTGGCGTGAAAACGCCGCTGCAGGGCTCTTCTTTCGACGTTGATTATGACCTGCACTGGCGGGCGGTGCCCTGGAAGCCGGATGAAGCTTCGCTGAACGGTATTCTGCATACCAGGCTGGGGAAAGGGCAAATTACCGACGTCAGCACGGGCCATGCGGGCCAGCTTCTGCGTCTGGTCAGCTTTGACGCGCTGCTTCGCAAACTCCGTTTCGATTTTAGCGATACCTTTGGCAGCGGATTCTACTACGACTCGATTCGCAGCACCGCCTGGATAAAAGATGGCGTATTGCATACTGACGACACGCTGGTTGACGGGCTTGAGGCGGATATCGCGATGAAAGGTTCGGTAGACTTAGTCCGTCGCGAGCTAAATATGGAAGCGGTTGTCGCCCCTGAAATCTCCGCGACGGTAGGTGTGGCCACAGCTTTCGCGGTTAACCCGATAGTCGGTGCCGCGGTGTTTGCCGCCAGTAAAGTGCTTGGCCCGCTGTGGAGCAAAATCTCGGTGCTGCGCTACAGCATTACCGGCCCGGTAGATAAACCAAAAATTGATGAAGTGCTGCGGCAGCCGCGCACCAGCGAAGCTCACTGATTTGACGTTAGCGGTTAATTGCCGCAAGCTCCATAAATAAACCATTCCTCGCCAAACGGGCGATAAGCAATAAGAGTAGCGAAACGATGAGTCTTAACCTGGTAAGTGAGCAGTTGCTGTCTGCGAATGGCTTAACCCATCAAGATCTGTTTTCCATTCTCGGGCAGCTGTCCGAGCGCCGTCTTGACTACGGCGATCTCTATTTCCAGTCCAGCTATCATGAATCCTGGGTGCTGGAAGACCGCATTATTAAAGACGGTTCATGGAATATCGATCAGGGCGTTGGCGTTCGTGCGGTTAGCGGTGAGAAAACCGGGTTTGCCTATGCCGATCAAATTACTTTGCAAGCGCTGGAGCAAAGCGCTCATGCGGCTCGCAGCATCGTTCGTGAGCAGGGCGACGGGCGTGCCCGTACGCTGGGTAACGTTCCGCATAGTGCGCTTTATACCAGCGCCGATCCGCTGCTAAGCATGACGCGTGAAGAGAAGCTCGACATCCTGAGACGCGTGGACAGCGTTGCGCGCGCCGCGGATGCCCGAGTGCAGGAAGTTAGCGCCAGCCTGACCGGCGTGTATGAATTGATTCTGGTTGCGGCCACGGACGGGACGCTGGCGGCAGATGTTCGCCCTCTGGTGCGCCTGTCGGTTAGCGTTCAGGTTGAAGAAGACGGTAAGCGCGAACGCGGTGCAAGCGGCGGCGGCGGTCGTTTTGGCTATGAGTATTTCCTGGAAAGCGTGAACGGCGAAGTGCGGGCTGATGCCTGGGCGAAAGAAGCCGTACGTATGGCGATGGTGAATTTGTCCGCCGTGGCGGCTCCTGCTGGCATGCTGCCTGTTGTATTAGGTGCAGGCTGGCCAGGCGTGCTGCTGCACGAAGCGGTCGGGCACGGTCTGGAAGGCGACTTTAACCGCCGCGGGACTTCGGTCTTCAGCGGCCAGATGGGGCAGTTGGTGGCCTCCGAACTCTGTACCGTGGTGGATGATGGCACGATGGCTAACCGCCGTGGTTCCGTCTCTATTGATGACGAAGGCGTGCCGGGTCAGTACAACGTGCTGATCGAAAACGGCATTCTTAAAGGCTATATGCAGGACAAGCTCAATGCCCGCCTGATGGGCGTTGCGCCTACCGGGAACGGTCGCCGTGAGTCCTATGCCCACCTGCCGATGCCGCGCATGACCAACACCTACATGCTGGCCGGGAAATCCACGCCGCAGGAGATTATCGAGTCCGTGGATTACGGCATCTTCGCGCCAAACTTTGGCGGTGGTCAGGTAGACATCACCTCCGGTAAGTTTGTGTTCTCCACCTCGGAAGCCTACCTGATCGAAAAAGGGAAGGTAACCAGGGCAGTGAAAGGCGCCACGCTGATTGGGTCCGGCATCGAAACCATGCAGCAAATTTCGATGGTTGGGAACGATCTGGCGCTGGATAACGGCGTCGGCGTCTGCGGTAAAGAAGGCCAAAGCCTGCCGGTTGGCGTCGGCCAGCCAACCCTGAAGGTTGATAACCTGACCGTGGGCGGCACTGCCTGAGTTAATATGAGGCCGGACTAGCTCCGGCCCGTTTGTTTTGCCTTCCCGTTCCTGCCCTGTACGCCCTGATAAAGCTCCGCTACCTTCACAAAATAGTTCGTCAGATAGTTAATACATACCTGCACCTTCAGCGGCAGTTTGTCTTTTTCGGTATACAGCGCGTACACCGGACGGGGATCGGACTGATAGCGAGGGAACAGGATCTCCAGCTGTCCGCTATTGATCTCGTCGATCACCCACATCAGCGGCGCATAGCCAATACCTGCCCCGGCTTTCAGCCACCGGCTGAGCGTCATCGGATCGTTGGTGACAAAGCGGCCCTGCGGCAACAGGCGGGTCGAGATCCCTTCGGGTGCAATCAGCTCAAATTCATTATCCGGCCGGATGCTGTATTCCAGCCATGAATGGTTAGCCAAATCAGCCGGTTTTTCCGGCGTACCGTGAATGTGCAGATAGCTTTTGGCGGCACAAACCACCATTGGCATTGACCCCAGTCTGCGGGAAAACAGGCTCGAATCCTGCAAAGCGCCGACGCGAATGACCAAATCAAGACCATCGGCAATCAGGTCAGGTGCCGGTATGCCGGTGACCAGGTTGACGGTCAGGCCGGGATGTTCACGCAGCATTTCGGCGGTCATGTCGGCGAGAACATTCTGTGCCATAGTTGAAGAGCTACCGATGCGCAGCGTGCCGATAGGCGTGTTGTTAAAGGCGTAAAGCTGCTCGTGGACTTCCTGTGCTTCGTGCAGCATTTTGCGGCAGCCTTGATAATAAATTTTGCCGGCTTCGGTCAGGCCAATGCTGCGGGTGCTGCGGTTAAGCAGCTTAACCTGTAGCTCATCTTCCAGCTTGGACACGATCTGGCTGATGGAAGAGACGCTCATTTGTAGCTGCCTTGCGGCAGCGGTGTAGGAGCCAAGTTCAACGACTTTGGCAAACACCGACATACGTTTCAGTCGTTCCATTGTTCACTCTGAGTGAAAAGTGATTTAGATCACACATTATAGATAACAGGGTAACAGTTACGTTAATATATTATTATTAACATAGCTCATACCGCACGCTCACCCGCCTTTTCTGGCCTCTCCGTCGCGGTTTGTCGTCGAGTTATGTATCGCCTGCATTATCTTATCAAGGTCAAAATGAGTCTATTTCCGGTTATCGTAATATTCGGTCTTTCCTTTCCGCCGATATTCTTCGAATTAATTCTGTCGCTCGCCGCGTTCTGGCTGGCGCGTCGGCTGCTGACCCCAACCGGCATTTATGATTTTGTCTGGCACCCTGCATTATTCAATACAGCGCTCTATTGCTGCCTTTTTTATCTGATTTCGCGTTTGTTCGTTTGAGGTTGATGTGAAAATACTAACAAGAAACATAACCCGTACCGCTATCACGCTTTTGCTGGTGCTGCTGGCCTTCATCGCTATCTTCCGTGCGTGGGTGTTTTACACCGAATCCCCGTGGACACGAGACGCGCGTTTCACCGCTGACGTTGTTGCCATTGCGCCGGACGTGTCCGGGCTTATCACCAGCGTCAACGTTCAGGACAACCAACTGGTGAAAAAAGACCAGGTGCTGTTCACCATCGACCAGCCGCGCTACCAGAAAGCGCTCGAGCAGGCCGAAGCTGACGTGGCTTATTACCAGGCGCTGTCCTCTGAAAAACGTCGTGAAGCCGGGCGGCGTAACTCCCTTGGCATTCAGGCCATGTCGCGCGAAGAGATTGATCAGTCCAACAACTCGCTGCAAACCGTTCTTCATCAGCTGGATA
This sequence comes from Enterobacter sp. Ap-1006, assembly GCF_011752835.1. Classification (NCBI taxonomy): domain Bacteria; kingdom Pseudomonadati; phylum Pseudomonadota; class Gammaproteobacteria; order Enterobacterales; family Enterobacteriaceae; genus Enterobacter; species Enterobacter sp. Ap-1006. The sequence continues at coordinate 29,746 of NZ_VWWU01000005.1, forward strand.
AAGCCCAGGCGACGCGCGATCTGGCCAAACTAGACCTGCAGCGCACGGTCATTCGTGCCCCAGCGGACGGCTGGGTAACCAACCTTAACGTGCACACCGGGGAATTTATTAACCGCGGCGCGGCGTCCGTAGCGCTGGTGAAACAGAATTCGTTCTACATTCTGGCCTACATGGAAGAGACTAAACTGGAAGGAATTCGTCCGGGCTATCGCGTACAAATCACGCCGCTCGGCAGTAACCGCGTGCTGCGCGGCAGCGTCGACAGTATCTCTGCCGGGGTGACGAACGCCAGCAGTACCAGTGATTCAAAAGGGATGGCAACGGTCGACTCCAACCTTGAGTGGGTGCGCCTTGCTCAGCGTGTGCCGGTAAGAATCCGCCTTGATGAACAGATGGGGAATCTGTATCCCGCCGGGACAACGGCCACCGTCGTTGTGACGGGAGAAAAAGACCGCAAAGCGGAGAATGACTCAGCCTTTATTAAGCTGATGCATCGTCTGCGCGAGTTCGGTTAAGCAGGCCGCTATGTATAACATTTCCAGGCTGCACGTCCGCTTTGCGATAAAGCTCGCTTTCGCCATTGTTCTGGCGGTGTTTGTCGGTTTTCATTTTGAGCTGGAAACACCGCGCTGGGCGGTGCTGACCGCCGCGATTGTGGCCGCCGGGCCAGCCTTTGCCGCTGGAGGAGAGCCTTATTCCGGGGCCATACGCTACCGCGGGATGCTGCGTATTATCGGGACATTTATTGGCTGTGCGGCCGCACTGGTTATCATCATCACGCTGATACGTGCCCCGGTTGTCATGCTGCTGGTGTGCTGTATCTGGGCCGGATTCTGTACCTGGATCTCGTCGCTTGTTCGTGTCGAAAACTCCTACGCCTGGGGCCTCGCGGGCTACACTGCGCTGATTATTGTGGTCACTATTCAGGTTGCTCCGCTGACTACGCCGCAGTTTGCCGTTGAACGCTGTAGCGAAATCGTTATCGGGATTGTGTGTGCCATCGTCGCCGATCTGCTGTTTTCTCCGCGTTCCATCAAGCAGGAGATTGACCGGGAGCTGGATAACCTGCTGGTGGACCAATACCGCCTGATGCAGCTTTGTATTGCCCACGGCGACAAAGAAGAGGTGGATAAAGCCTGGAGCGGGCTGGTGCGTAAAGTCACCGCGCTGAACGGCATGCGTGCCAACCTGAATATGGAATCCGCCCGCTGGGCGAAGGCCAACCGACGCCTGAAAGCGATCAACACCCTTTCGCTGACGCTGATCACCCAGGCCTGTGAAACTTTCCTGATTCAAAACACCCGGCCCGAATACGTCACGCCAGAATTCCGCCAGCTTTTTGCCGTCGAAGTGGAAACCGCCGACGACGTTTATAAGCGGATGAAAGTGCTGCGCCGAGCGATATCTGCGATGGGCGAAAAGGCCACGCCGATAACCATCGGATCCTGGGTTTCCGCCTCGACCCGCTATCTGTTGCTGAAGCGCGGATTTATTGGGAATAGCCGCGTGAGCGCGATTGAAGAAGAAGTGCTGAACGGTGAAGCGGTGGTGAAGGTGGAATCCGCCGAGGGCCATCACGCGATGATTAACTTCTGGCGCACGACGATTTCCTGCGTGCTTGGAAGCCTGTTCTGGCTCTGGACCGGCTGGACATCCGGCAGCGGCGCGATGGTGATGATTGCGGTGGTGACGGCGCTGGCAATGCGCCTGCCTAACCCGCGCATGGTTTCGCTCGACTTCCTGTATGGCATGCTGGTGGCGCTGCCGCTCGGCGCGTTCTACTTCCTTGTGGTGCTGCCGTCCACGCAGCAGAGTATGCTGCTGCTGTGTATCAGCCTTGCCCTGCTGGGCTTCTTTATGGGCATTGAGGTGCAGAAGCGGCGGCTGGGTTCTATGGGCGCGCTGGCCGGGACGATAAATATTATCGTGCTGGATAACCCGATGACTTTCCATTTCAGCAGCTTCCTCGACAGCGCGCTGGGGCAGATCGTCGGCTGTTTCCTGGCCATGATGGTGATCCTGCTGATCCGAGATAATTCGAAAGAGCGCACGGGCCGCACGCTACTGAACCAGTTTGTCTCCGCTGCGGTATCGGCGCTGACGACCAATAATGCCCGGCGGAAAGAGAATCACCTTCCGGCGCTGTATCAGCAGCTGTTTTTACTGTTGAACATGTTCCCTGGCGACATAGATCGTTATCGCCTTGCGCTGACGCTAATCATCGCGCATCAACGCCTGCGCGATGCGCCTATCCCGGTCAATGACGATCTCTCTGCCTTCCACCGGCAGTTGCGTAGAACGGCGGATAAGGTGATTTCTGCCAGCAGTGATGATAAGCGAGAGCGCTATTACGAAAGCCTTTTAGGCGAGCTGGAAATCTATCAAGAGAAGCTTCGCCTGTGGGAAGCGCCGCGGCAGGTCACCGAGCCGGTGAAGCGGCTGGCGGACATTTTACATCGCTACCGGCACACGCTGATTAACGCCTGAGCCCAACCTTAGCCTGAAGAGCCGACGCCTGCGTCGGCTTTAGACAGTTAACAAGCACCTGGCGATAGAAGAAATATCAGATAGCACGTTTAAACAAAAAGGAAAATCAATGCGTTGATTTTCGGCTGATAATGACAAAGAGGGAAAAACCACGTTTTTTCCCTCTTTGTCAGCAACTCTGAGCCGACGCCTGCGTCGGCTTTTTTCTATCTATACTTAACTGCGGTCCATGGGATGAACACTTACGAACAGGAGCTATTATGACGAATCAGACACTCCCGCAAAGTGAGCTCTTTAAAACCGGCTATCTGGTCGCAGGCAAGTGGCATTCGCTCGAAGACACTTTTGATGTGCTGAATCCTGCTACGGGAGAAATAGTGGCCAGAGTGGCAAGAGCCGGCAAACGAGAAACCGAAGCCGCGATTGAGGCCGCCAGCAAAGCTTTCCCCGCCTGGCGGGCGAAAACCGCCAAACAGCGATCTAAAATTCTCTACCGTTGGTTTGAACTGATGCTGGCGAACAAAAGCTGGCTCGCCCGGTTAATGACCCTTGAGCAGGGGAAGCCGCTCAACGAGGCTGAGGGTGAAGTGGATTACGCCGCCAGCTTCATTCAGTGGTTTGCTGAACAGGGCAAACGCGCCAACGGCGAGATTATTCCTCCGGTTAAGCCCGGTTCTCGCATTCTGGCCACGCGTGAACCCCTCGGCGTAGTCGCGGCAATCACGCCGTGGAATTTCCCCATGGCGATGCTGACCCGCAAGCTCGGGCCTGCTCTGGCCGCTGGCTGTACCGGAGTGATAAAGCCCGCGAATAACACGCCTCTTTCCGCTTTTGCTTTGCTTGAACTGGCGAAGCAGGCCGGCGTGCCGGACGGCGTATTGAATGCCGTGGCCGGGAAAACCCAGGAAATTAGCGATGCCATTATGGCCAGCCATCAGGTGCGCAAAATCTCCTTCACGGGTTCAACGGCGGTGGGCAAAACGCTGATGCGTAATGCCGCAGAAACGATGAAAAAAGTGTCGATGGAGCTGGGGGGCAATGCGCCTTATATCGTGTTTGATGACGCGGATATTGATGCGGCGGTAAAAGGTGCCATTGCTAACAAATTCCGTAATGCTGGCCAGGTTTGCGTCAGCGTTAACCGTTTCTTCATCCAGCAAAATGTGTACGACAGTTTTGTGAATAAGCTTGCTGAAGAAGTCCGGAAGCTGAAAGTAGGCAACGGCCTGGAAGAGGGCGTGATTGTCGGGCCGCTGATTGAGCAATCTGCGGTCGAAAAAGTACGAGAGCATGTTGATGACGCGCTGGCGAAAGGTGGGAAAGCGCTTGTCGGTGGCAAGCCCCATGCGTTGGGCGGCAATTTCTGGCAGCCCACCGTCATCATCAACGCTAACGATGATATGAAACTGGCCAGGGAAGAGACGTTTGGCCCCCTTGCGGCCTGCTTCCGCTTTGAAACGGAAGAAGAGGTCATCGAAAGAGCCAACAATACGCCATTTGGGCTGGCGGCCTATTTCTATACCCAGAATTTACAGCGCGTTTTCCGCGTCTCGCAGGCTCTGGAAAGTGGCATGGTTGGGATCAATGAATGTGCTGTTTCTACGGAACTGGGGCCCTTCGGCGGCGTGAAAGAGTCGGGATTAGGGCGTGAAGGCTCCGTGCTGGGGCTGGACGAGTTCCTTGAAGTGAAAACGCTACATATCGGCGGGCTTTAGCTCAGCGCTTGCTTAAAAGAGTCGGGGCGGCAGCGATGAAAAAATTTACTTTTGATTTTAACCACATCGACGACAACCTGGCTTTCTATCGCCAGTTTGCGGAGCAACTCGCGCTACGCAAAGAGCAGGTTCACGATCTGGATAGCCTGTGGGACGTGGTCACGGCGTCAATGTTACCGCTGCCCGTGGAGATCGAGTTTGCGCATTTGCCGGAGAGCAAACGGCGCAGGTTCGGCGCGCTCATTCTGCTTTTTGACGAGGCAGAAGAAGAACTGGAAGGCCAGCTCCGTTTTAACATTCACGGTTAGCGCTTGATCGGCGGCCATAAAAAAAGCCCCCGGCGAGCGGGGGCAAAGTCGTAGGACAAGTACGACGAGGGTTTATTTGTACAGCTCTGCGGTTGCGTGCCAGTTATCACCGGTACGGGCTTCAATCACGCGGTAAGCAGAGGCACCTTGTTCTGTGGCTTTCTGGGACAATTCCTGACGCATATCCATTGGCGCGCTGCCGACCTGGCTTACAGAAATGGAACCCATGGATTGCAGGCCTTGAGCTTGTTCGCTGTTGATCTGGTGTGCGGCAGCGTTAGCGCCTAAAGAGATAACGGACAGCAGGCTCAGTGCGGCGATAGTTAATTTGGTTTTCATAGTCTTTACTCCTGAAGGTTTAACGTGGCGGCCGGAAGGGCTTAATCGCGATTTTTCTACTTGGGGCCGCCGAGGCTTAACGTATCTACTCAACTCTATTCAACTGGCTTAGGGCTAAGAATGCTTATTTGTACAGTTCTGCCGTTGCGTGCCAGTGTCCACCGGTGCGTGCTTCGATCACGCGATAAGCGGAAGCACCATTTTGCTCAGCTTTTTGGTTCAGCATTTCGTGCATATCCATCGGAGAACTGCCGATGTCATCAACGGAAACGGTACCCAGTGACTGGCGATTCTGCGCTTGCTGAGCGTCGATAGAGTCAGCGGCGAAAACGCCGAATGACAGAGCGGAGAGCAGGCTGGCGGTAACTAAAGTGGCTTTCATGTTCATGGTTTTTTCCTCGTCGTATTCTTTTGGTTGGGTCATCGTTCTGTGACCCTCATCACGAAATCAAGTATACACTAGTTACGGGAAAAATTAATACCATGCTAATTGTTGCCTATGCAACTTTAAATTAACGAAATGATTTTTTATTCCTGATAGTTATTAAAAAGACGTTTTTATCACGGCTTTTTTGTTAAATATAAGTAAAATCATAGATATGGGTGAATTTGACTATTTGTGCGGTAACACGCAGAACAATGCCCTGTGGAATGGTATTGAAGCAATTCCATACGCTGGATTGAGGTTTATTTACGGAAGATTACCGAATGAGAGGCCCGCCGCATCATGACGGCGGGCTGAGAAGAGGGGGAGTGATTACAGCTCTTGTTCGAACAGCACCAGGATGGCTTCGTACAGCTCTTTCACCGTGAAGTTATTGGCTGGCGTGGTGAAAATAGTGTCGTCCCCGGCAATGGTGCCCAGAATACCTTCCGCTTTTCCCAGTGAGTCCAGCAGGCGAGCAATGAGCTGTGCGGCACCAGGGCTGGTATGGATCACTACGACGGCGTCGTTATAGTCGATATCCAGAACCAGGTTTTTTAGCGGGCTGGAGGTCGTCGGGACGCCCAGCTCGGCAGGCAGGCAGTAGACCATTTCCATTTTTGCATTACGCGTTCTTACCGCGCCGAATTTGGTCAGCATGCGGGAAACTTTGGATTGGTTGATGTTTTCGAAGCCGTCGTTTTGTAACGCCTGAACTATCTCGCCCTGTGAGCTGAATTTCTCTTCTTTAAGTAATGCTTTGAAAGCCTTTACTAATTCTTCTTGTTTTGAGGAGTTACGCATAAATAACCTATCCTGGGTAAAAGAGATAACATTATTATGCATTTAAATGAATTTTTATGCAAATTGTTCATCTTCCTTCAGGTGCCTGGTTTTACGGCGGCCTGAATAGAGTGGGAGAATCATCCGGCGGAGATCAGCCTGAAATAATGTTATGAAAGCGGGCGATTTTATCAAATTTCGTTATCGGCGAACATGCCTGTGTCACGACTCGCAAATAAGCTTCAAAGTAAATTAAATGTTATCAAAATGATGTTGTTTTGGTGTGCGCGGAGGGGTAATGTAACCGCCGTTGATGTAACCACATCAGGTCGTGACCGGGCGCTATGGCGTCGTTCCTCCCGGCGAGTAAATGCAGCAGCAACGCGGTCGGTGATTGCTTTATATCGCAATCTGGCGGTGGGAAGATTGTAATTATCTCCTCTCTGGATTATGGTCGCCACCGCATGGAGTTACGGCACGATTTTGCTAACCATAATAAGGAGTTTAGGATGAAAGTTGCAGTCCTCGGCGCAGCTGGCGGTATCGGCCAGGCGCTTGCCCTTCTACTTAAGACCCAACTGCCTTCAGGCTCAGAACTCTCTCTGTATGACATTGCGCCAGTAACCCCAGGGGTTGCGGTGGATCTGAGTCATATCCCGACTGACGTGAAAATCAAAGGTTTCTCCGGCGAAGATGCTACCCCTGCGCTGGTGGGTGCAGATGTGGTGCTGATCTCCGCAGGTGTTGCACGTAAACCAGGTATGGATCGTTCCGACCTGTTCAACGTGAACGCGGGTATTGTGAAAAACCTGATCGAGCAAGTGGCGAAAACTGCCCCGAAAGCTTGCATCGGTATTATTACCAACCCGGTAAACACCACCGTGGCGATTGCCGCAGAAGTGCTGAAAAAAGCGGGTGTTTACGATAAGAACAAACTGTTCGGCGTCACTACGCTGGATATCATCCGCTCCAACACCTTTGTTGCTGAGCTGAAAGGCAAGCAGCCAACGGATATCGAAGTCCCGGTGATTGGCGGCCACTCTGGCGTAACCATTCTGCCGCTGCTGTCCCAGATCCCTGGCGTGAGCTTCACCGAGCAGGAAGTCGCTGACTTGACCAAACGTATCCAGAACGCGGGTACTGAAGTGGTTGAAGCGAAAGCCGGTGGCGGGTCCGCAACGCTGTCTATGGGCCAGGCTGCGGCTCGTTTCGGTCTGTCTCTGGTTCGCGCTTTGAAAGGCGAAAGCAACGTTGTGGAATGCGCTTACGTTGAAGGCGACGGCGAGCACGCACGTTTCTTCTCCCAGCCGCTGCTGCTGGGTAAAAACGGTATCGTTGAGCGTAAAGCTATCGGCACCCTCAGCGCATTTGAGAAAAACGCGATGGAAGGCATGCTGGATACCCTGAAGAAAGATATCCAACTGGGCGAAGAATTCGTTAAGTAATCGACGCCTGGATAAAAAAAACCGGAACTCAGGTTCCGGTTTTTTTATGTCTGCCTTTTAGCTTCCGGCGGGGTATTCCTGCACGGTGACCTGCAGCGTGAGTTTCTTGTCTTCACGCATGACTTCGACCGGAATCACCGAGCCCGGGCGAATTTCCGCCACCTGGTCCATGGTTTCCAGAGCCGAGATAGCCGGTTTGTGGTTAACTGAGATAATCACGTCGTTAACCTGAATACCAGCCTGAGCTGCCGGGCCATCCGGGGATACAGCATTAACGATAATCCCTTGCAGCTGATCGATGCCGGTAGAAGGGCCGTGCAGCGGGGTGATTTCTCTGCCGCCAATGCCGATGTAGCCTCGAATAACCCGGCCATCGCGGATGAGCTTATCCATTATTTTGGTCGCCAGTTGGGTTGGTATCGCAAAACCAATCCCTTCCGGCGTTTCGCCGTCATTGCTCTTGTCAAACGACAGGGTGTTGATGCCCATCAGTTCCCCGAGCGAATTCACCAGCGCCCCGCCGGAGTTACCGCGGTTAATTGAGGCGTCAGTTTGCAGGAACGACTGTCGGCCCGAAGGGCTCAGGCCGATGCGGCCGGTCGCGCTGATAATGCCCTGCGTGACCGTCTGCCCAAGGTTGTAAGGGTTACCGATGGCCATGACCACATCGCCAATATGGGGCTGGCGCTTGCCGTTAATAGGAATGATCGGCAGGTTGGTGGCGTTGATTTTCAGCACAGCCAGGTCGGTCAGGCTATCGGACCCAATAAGCAGGGCTTCAAACACTCGCCCGTCCTGGAGCGCAACGATGATCTGCTCGGCATCGTTGATCACGTGTTTATTGGTAATGATGTAGCCGCGTCCGTCCATGATAACGCCGGAGCCGAGCGTCTTGATTTGAAGCTGGTTTTGGCCGTTATTGCCGACGCTGCGATTGTATACGTTCACTACCGCCGGGGCAGCGCGGCGCACGGCCGGATTAAAGCTCATCGGCGTTTCGTCGGTGCTGTCATATTGTGCAGGCGCAAGTGGGCCAACGGCTTTGCGTAACGACGGCATCGCGAGCAGCAGCAGCCCCGCAACAATCAGCCCAATGATCACCGAACGTAAGATCTTTAGAAACATGAGTTTGAGTTAATAAGTGAGAGATCGACCGCAGAATAGCATGAGTTGGACGGACATCGTACAGACGATGTCCGTTTCTCTGCTTCCGTTAACGCAACAGCAAATAGAGGCTCTGTTCGCCGCGAACAACATGCAGCGCAATGACCGCAGGCTTGGTTTCCAGCACTTTGCGCATTTCGGCGATGGTATGAATTCGCTCACGGTTAATGCCGACGATGATATCGTCTTTGTGCAGACCAACCTGAGCCGCAGGCGTGCCTTTATCCACGTTATCCAGACGAATGCCCTTGCCACCGTCCTTCAGTTGCCCATCGCTTAGCGTGGCGCCCTGCAGCGCTGGCAGGATCATTTCTGCGCTTGCGGAAGAGGCGGTGCTCTTGTCCAGCGTCACGCTCACTTCCAGTGGTTTGCCGTCGCGCAGCAAGCCCAGTTTCACCACGGTGCCGGGCTCGGTTGTGGCAATTTTCGCTCGTAATTCGGCGAAACTGCTCAGCGGGTTACCGTTCAGGCTGGTGATGATATCCCCGGCTTTAACGCCCGCTTTTGCCGACCCTGACTGAGGCAGAACTTCACTGACAAAGGCACCGCGCTGGGTGGAAAGGTTAAACGCTTTGGCGATGTCGGCGTTCATCTCCATGCCTTTGATTCCCAGCAGGCCACGTTTGATTTCACCAAATTCCATCAGCTGTTTGGCGAGGGTTTGGGCCATATTGCTCGGGATAGCAAAACCAATTCCTACGCTGCCGCCTGCGGGAGCAAGAATCGCAGTGTTGATGCCAATCAGTTCGCCGTTCAGGTTGAGCAGCGCGCCGCCGGAGTTACCACGGTTGATTGAAGCATCTGTTTGAATAAAGTTTTCCAGACCTTCAAGGTTCAGGCCGCTGCGGCCCAGAGCGGAAACGATGCCGGAAGTCGCTGTTTGACCGAGGCCAAATGGGTTACCCACCGCAACCGCAAAATCACCCACTTTGAGCTTGTCAGAGTCGGCCACTTTGATTTCGGTAAGCCCGGTCGCGTTTTGCAACTGAAGTAGCGCGATGTCGCTCTGATCGTCCCCGCCAATCAGTTTGGCATCAAATTCGCGCCCGTCATTCAGCTGCACGCTGATTTTCTGTGCCTGATTAATCACATGATTGTTGGTCAGGACATAGCCTTTTGCGGCGTTGATGATGACGCCGGAACCCAAGCCTTCAAACTGCTGAGGTGTGTCGGAGGGGGCTTCATCGCCGTAGAATTTTTTGAACTCTTCCGGCACTTTCTGGCTGGACGCTGAGGCGGTGCCTTCAACCTGTACGCTGACGACCGCCGGCAAGACTTTTTCCAGCATCGGCGCAAGGCTTGGCAAAGCCGGCTGTCCTGGAACCTGGGAAGGCAGTGACGCGCTTGCCAGAGGGGATACGCCGAGCGTCAGAGCGACGCTTAACGCTAATGCATTCAACAGCCGTGTTTGTTTCTTCATTGGATGCTGGCTCTCGTCACCTGGAAAAAGGAATGCCCACTCACGCAATTGATGTTATTGAAAGATCAATCGACTCACAATGGCGTAATAAGAAAGCACAAGATAATTAAATGATAGCTGGGTCAGGAAAGGATGGGGCACCTGAACTGTGCCCCGGAAAAGCTAAAACAGGGATTAATCGCGTTTTGCACCGGCGCGAAGCAGGCCGGAAGCACCGTCTGAATAATCACGCGGCATCTGAACCGGTGCCTGATCGTTCCCGGCTTCAGACTCGGCAAGACGGTTACGGAACGGATTGGCTTCCGCTGTCATCTCCGGCAGCAGGCTGCTGGAGCTTTTTGCCATGTGCTGATACAGCTGGCGATAATCGTGCGCCATGTTATCCAGCAGCTCGGCGCTGCGGGCAAAATGGCTGACTAACTCTTCGCGGTACTCTTCAAGCTCCGCTTTGTTTTTTTCCAGCTCATACTGCAGAGCTTGCTGTTGGCGCAGCTTACGATTGCCGAAACGCATGGCTACGGCACCGATAATAAGGCCCACTACTAACCCAATAAGCGCATATTCCCAAGTCATGAACTTCTCCCGTTATCTTGTGATTCCGTAGGGTAATGTAGCCACTATAACCGTTAACCTAAGAGAAGTGGAATCCTGACGCTGCATCGCTTAGGGTAGAACGGCCTTTTTTTGGACAACCGGTTCGAAAAAGGCAGTGAACGGCTATCCGATTATAAAGGGAAGATAATAATACCATGCAAAATCTCTCTCCTGCATCGCGCTACCAGCAGGTCCTGGCAGAAGGCAGTTTTCAACCTGATGATGTGCAGCGCGAAGCGATTATGCGCCTGGACGCTATCTGGCAAGCATTGTCCGTTGCACCTACGCCTGCGCCTGCCGGTGGGTTGCTGACTAAGTTCGGCAAGCTGTTCGGTAAAAAAGAGGTTCAGGCCGGTCAGGAGCCCGCCCGGGGTTTGTATATGTGGGGAGGCGTGGGGCGAGGTAAAACCTGGCTGATGGATATGTTTTTTCAGAGTTTGCCGGGAGAGCGCAAACTCAGGCTGCACTTTCACCGCTTTATGCTTCGGGTTCACGAAGAGCTGGCGCAGCAGCAGGGCCACACGGATCCGCTGGAAATTATTGCTGACGGCTTTAAGGCCGAAACGGATGTGCTGTGCTTCGACGAATTTTTTGTCTCTGATATCACCGATGCCATGCTGCTGGGTACATTAATGAAAGCGCTTTTTGCGCGAGGCATCACGCTGGTGGCCACCTCGAACATCCCGCCGGATGATTTGTACCGCAATGGGCTGCAGCGCGCGCGGTTCTTACCCGCCATCGAAGCAATCAAACGCTATTGCGACGTGATGAACGTGGATGCCGGGATTGATTACCGCCTGAGAACGCTGACTCAGGCGCACCTCTGGCTGTCACCGCTGGATGCAGACTCCTCGCTGCAAATGGAAAAGCTTTATGTCGCTCTGGCAGGGGCAAAGCGCGAAGGGGCGCCGGTACTGGAAATCAACCATCGGCCAATGGTGACGATGGGGGCCGCAAACCAGACGCTGGCTATCGATTTCAGTACGCTATGCGTGGACGCGCGCAGCCAACATGATTACATCGCGCTTTCGCGCCAGTTCCACACTGTCCTGCTGTTTAATGTAACGGTGATGACAACGTTGATGGAGAGTGAGGCACGCCGTTTCATCGCTATGGTGGACGAATTCTATGAGCGCCACGTCAAGCTGGTGGTGTCTGCTGAGACCGAGCTATTCAATATTTATCAAGGGGAAAGGCTTAAGTTTGAGTTCCAGCGTTGTCTTTCCAGGCTGCAGGAAATGCAAAGTGAAGAGTATTTACGCCGGCCTCATCTGCCGTGACGATGAATATGTGATATCAACGACAAATTGTGGTCGATCTTTGAGGTCGACTTCTCTATAATCTTGCGACCCCACGTTACAACCAAAGTTTTTTTCCCAAAACTTTTGTCGTGCCGGCATAGGCTATTCGAAGGGGTAGGTTTGCTGGACAATGTCGCGTGAACCTCGACTGATTTTAAACGTTTGGGTGTTCACCAACGTGTAACTATATATTGGGTAAGCTTTTAATGAAAACTTTTACAGCTAAACCAGAAACTGTACAGCGCGACTGGTATGTCGTTGATGCTGAAGGTAAGACCTTAGGTCGTCTGGCTACTGAACTGGCTCGCCGTCTGCGCGGTAAGCACAAAGCGGAATACACTCCGCACGTTGATACTGGTGATTACATCATCGTTCTGAACGCTGACAAAGTTGCTGTAACCGGCAACAAGCGTACTGACAAAGTGTACTACCACCACACCGGCCACATCGGTGGTATCAAACAAGCGACCTTTGAAGAGATGATTGCCCGCCGTCCTGAGCGTGTGATTGAAATCGCGGTTAAAGGCATGCTGCCAAAGGGCCCGCTGGGTCGTGCAATGTTCCGTAAACTGAAAGTTTACGCGGGCACCGAGCACAACCACGCGGCACAGCAACCGCAAGTTCTGGACATTTAATCGGGATTATAGGCAATGGCTGAAAATCAATACTACGGCACTGGTCGCCGCAAAAGTTCCGCAGCTCGCGTGTTTATCAAACCGGGCAACGGCAAAATCGTTATCAACCAACGTTCTCTGGAACAGTACTTCGGTCGTGAAACTGCCCGCATGGTAGTTCGTCAGCCGCTGGAACTGGTCGACATGGTTGAGAAACTGGATCTGTACATCACCGTTAAAGGTGGTGGTATCTCTGGTCAGGCTGGTGCGATCCGTCACGGTATCACCCGCGCTCTGATGGAGTACGATGAGTCCCTGCGTTCCGAGCTGCGTAAAGCTGGCTTCGTTACCCGTGATGCTCGTCAGGTTGAACGTAAGAAAGTCGGTCTGCGTAAAGCACGTCGTCGTCCTCAGTTCTCCAAACGTTAATTGTTCTCTGCCTGTTCAGGCAGCAAGACAGTTGGCAAAAAGCCCGGTCCTGGTACCGGGTTTTTTTATGCCTGTAATTTATATTATTGCTTCTAACATTTTGAAATTATTTGCCTTTCAGGCAAATTCGATATACGACCACCACAAAACCAGTAAAATCTGGTAAACTATCATCCAATTTTCTGCCCAAATGTCGGCATCCAGTTGTTTTCGCCCCTGATAAGGCGTCAGCGATGTTTCGGCGAAGCATTGGGTAATAACGGTCAGGTTAGTCGCCGCTTGCGGCTATTAGCAGTAATTTTCTGGATAAACTTGGAGGTTTTCATGGCTGTCGCTGCCAACAAACGTTCGGTGATGACGCTGTTTTCCGGTCCTACTGACATCTACAGCCACCAGGTCCGTATCGTCCTGGCTGAGAAAGGTGTTAGCGTTGAAATTGAGCATGTGGAAACGGATAACCTGCCTCAGGATCTGATTGACCTCAACCCCAATCACAGCGTACCGACCCTGGTTGACCGCGAGCTGACGCTGTGGGAATCCCGCATCATCATGGAATACCTTGATGAGCGTTTCCCGCACCCACCTTTGATGCCGGTTTATCCGGTTGCGCGTGGTGAAAGCCGTCTGTACATGCACCGCATTGAGAAAGACTGGTATTCGTTGATGAACGTGGTGATGAACGGCTCAGCGCAGGAAGCGGAAGCCGCTCGTAAGCAGCTGCGTGAAGAGCTGTTGAGTATCGCCCCGGTCTTTACCCAGAAGCCTTTCTTCCTGAGCGACGAGTTCAGCCTGGTCGACTGCTATCTGGCTCCGCTGCTGTGGCGCTTGCCGCAGATGGGCATTGAGCTGACAGGTGCGGGCTCCAAAGAGATGAAAGGGTACATGACCCGCGTCTTCGAGCGTGACTCCTTCCTGGCCTCTTTGACCGAACCTGAGCGCGAAATGCGTCTGCAGACCCGAGGCTAATTGATGGATATGTCGCAGCTGTCGCCGCGCCGTCCTTATCTGCTGCGGGCCTTTTATGAGTGGCTGCTGGATAACCAGCTCACGCCGCATCTGGTGGTAGATATCACACTACCGGGCGTACAGGTTCCGATGGAGTATGCGCGTGACGGGCAAATTGTGCTGAACATCGCCCCACGAGCCGTAGGGAATCTGGAGCTGGCCAATGACGAAGTGCGCTTTAACGCGCGTTTCGGCGGCGTACCTCGCCAGGTTAACGTACCTATGGCTGCCGTGCTGGCTATCTATGCACGTGAAAATGGCGCGGGCACCATGTTTGAGCCGGAAGCGGGCTATGATGAAGACGCTGAAAGCCACAACGATGACCAGCCCGTTATCGGTGAGACTGAAACAGTTATGCAGGTTATTGACGGCGATCGCCCGGATCACGGCGATGATGACAATAACCCGGATGACGATCCTCCGCCGCCTCGCGGTGGTCGCCCCGCACTGCGCGTGGTGAAATAACAAAAAGCCAGTCGAAAGACTGGCTTTTTTTATGGAGGATTCGGCGCAATCTGGCAGCCTGAGCTGCCAGATTTTAACGCTTATACTTCGAGGAAGTTCAGGATCCCGTCTGCGGCTTTACGCCCTTCAGCAATTGCGGTGACCACCAGATCGGAACCGCGAACCGCATCGCCACCGGCGAAGATTTTCGGGTTGCTGGTCTGGAAAGCGTTCTCGCTAGCTTCTGGAGCGAGAATGCGCCCCTGGCTGTCCAGCTCAACGCTGTGCTGCTCCAGCCACGCCATGCTGTGAGGACGGAAACCAAAGGCCATTACCACCGCATCTGCAGGCAATACGTGCTCGGAGCCGGCGACGATCTCCGGGCGACGACGGCCATTCGCATCCGGCGCACCCAGCTCGGTACGAGCCACTTTCACACCGCACACCCGGCCATTTGCGTTAATTTCCACGCCCAGTGGCTGCAGATTGAACTGGAACTCCACGCCTTCTTCGCGCGCGTTTTTCACTTCGCGTTTAGAGCCCGGCATATTTTCTTCGTCACGGCGGTAGGCACAGGTCACGTGGGTTGCACCCTGGCGCACTGAAGTACGCACGCAGTCCATAGCGGTGTCCCCGCCGCCCAGCACAACAACGCGTTTACCTTCCATGCTGACATACGGCTCTTCAGCTGTTTCGCCGAAGCCCATGATCTGCTTGGTATTGGCGATGAGGAACGGCAGGGCGTCATACACGCCAGGCGCGTCTTCATTTTCGAGACCACCGCGCATCGACTGATAGGTGCCGACGCCCAGGAACACGGAATCGTATTCGCTCAGCAGCTCGTCCATCTGCACATCGCGTCCCACTTCGGTATTGAGTTTGAATTCAATCCCCATCCCGCTGAAGATTTCGCGACGCTTGGTCATCACCTCTTTTTCCAGCTTAAAGGCTGGAATACCGAAGGTCAGCAGACCGCCGATTTCTGGGTGTCGGTCGTAAACCACCGCCTTCACGCCGTTACGTGCCAGAACGTCAGCGCAGGCAAGCCCGGCAGGGCCTGCCCCGATGATAGCCACGCGCTTACCGGTTTGCTTGACGCCGGTCAGATCCGGCTTCCAGCCCATCTCAATCGCTTTATCGTTGATATAGCGCTCGATGTTGCCGATGGTTACCGCCCCGAACTCGTCGTTCAGCGTACAGGAGCCTTCGCAAAGACGATCCTGCGGGCAAACGCGGCCGCAGACTTCCGGCAGGCTGTTGGTCTGGTGAGACAGCTCGGCTGCCTCAATAATGCGCCCCTCATTGGCCAGTTTCAGCCAGTTTGGAATATAGTTATGAACCGGGCACTTCCACTCGCAGTACGGGTTGCCGCAGGAGAGGCAGCGGTCGGCCTGAGCCTTGGCCTGCCCCTCAGAGAACGGCTCGTAGATTTCCACAAATTCAATTTTGCGGATCTTCAGCGGCTTCTTCGGCGGATCAACGCGCTGCAAGTCGATAAATTGATAAACGTTTTGACTCATCGTGACCTCTTACTGCGCCTGCACCCGCAGCTCAGCTGCGGAACGACTGCGGTGACCCAACAATGCTTTAACATCACTGGACTTCGGTTTAACCAGGGTGAATTTCGAGGCGAATGCCGGCCAGTTGGCCAGGATTTCTTCGCCGCGCTGGGAGCCGGTCAGCTGAACGTGTTCGGTGATCATGCCTCGCAGGTGCTCTTCATGAATCGCCAGCTCTTCCACATTCAGTAATTCAACCAGTTCCGGGTTCACGCGTTTGCGGAATTCACCGTCTTCGTCCAGTACGTAGGCGAAACCGCCCGTCATACCAGCCCCGAAGTTAACCCCCGTTTTGCCCAGAATACAGACGATACCGCCGGTCATGTATTCACAGCCGTTATCGCCGATGCCTTCAACCACGGTAATCGCCCCGGAGTTACGCACCGCGAAACGCTCGCCTGCACGGCCTGCGGCATACATCTTCCCGCCGGTGGCGCCATACAGGCAGGTGTTGCCGATAATGGTCGCTTCGTGGCTGCGGAAGGCTGAGCCTACCGGTGGACGCAGAGAAATCAGCCCGCCCGCCATACCTTTGCCGACATAGTCGTTGGCATCGCCGGTCAGGTGCAGCTCAACGCCGCCCGCGTTCCAGACGCCGAAGCTCTGGCCTGCGGTGCCGTTAAAGTGCGCCTTGATTGGGTCAGACGCCAGGCCTTGATCGCCATGTTGCTGGGCAATGTAGCCGGAGAGCGAAGCTCCAATCGAACGGTCGGTGTTGCGAATATCAAACCAGAACGTTTTACTCTGCTTGTCGTCCACATACGCCTGTGCCTGATTCAGCAGCTGTGCGTTAAGGTCGCCCTTATCGAACGGCGGGTTATGCTCGGTGCAGTACACCGCTTTGCCCGGCATCGGTTCAGCCGTTTTCAGCAGGGCGGAGAGATCCAGCTTCTGCTGCTTCGCCGTAAACCCGTCCAGCTCTTTCAGCAGGTCGGTACGGCCAATCAAATCAACCAGACGTTTCACGCCCAGCAGCGCCATCAGTTCTCGGGTTTCACGGGCGATAAATTCAAAGTAGTTGGTCACTTTGAACGGCAGGCCGTGGTAATGATTTTTACGCAGTTTGTCATCCTGAGTTGCCACGCCGGTAGCGCAGTTGTTCAGGTGACAAATTCGTAGGTATTTACAGCCCAGCGCAACCATTGGCCCGGTACCGAAGCCGAAGCTTTCTGCCCCAAGAATTGCTGCCTTGATGATGTCGAGGCCGGTTTTCAGGCCACCGTCCACCTGCAGACGAATCTTATGGCGCAGGCCGTTAGCCACCAGTGCCTGCTGGGTTTCCACCAGACCAAGTTCCCATGGGCAGCCCGCGTATTTCACGGATGACAGTGGACTTGCCCCAGTGCCGCCGTCGTAGCCGGCAATAGTAATCAGGTCTGCATAGGCTTTGGCTACGCCCGTTGCGATGGTGCCGACGCCCGGTTCGGAAACCAGCTTCACGGAAATCATCGCCTTCGGGTTAACCTGCTTCAGGTCGAAAATCAGCTGCGCCAGATCCTCGATAGAGTAAATATCGTGGTGAGGCGGAGGTGAAATCAGCGTCACGCCCGGCACGGAGTAGCGCAGCTTGGCGATATAAGGCGTCACTTTATCGCCCGGTAGCTGACCGCCTTCGCCCGGCTTCGCGCCTTGCGCAACTTTAATCTGGATAACGTCGGCGTTGACCAGGTAGGCAGGCGTCACCCCGAAGCGGCCGGAAGCAACCTGCTTGATACGGGACACTTTATTGGTGCCGTAGCGCGCCGGATCTTCGCCGCCTTCGCCGGAGTTAGAGTTCCCGCCGATGCTGTTCATCGCTTCAGCCAGGGATTCGTGTGCTTCCGGGCTCAGAGCGCCGATGGACATTGCCGCGGTATCGAAGCGTTTGAACAGCTCGGTCGCTGGCTCAACGTCTTCAATTTTGACGGACTCGTCCTGCGGATTCAGCGCAAGCATATCGCGCAGCGTGGCGACCGGGCGCTCGTTAACCATTTTCGCGTATTGCTGATAGTCGCTGTACTCGCCGCTCTGCACCGCTTTTTGCAGCGTTTGTACCACGTCCGGGTTATAGGCGTGGTATTCCCCGCCGTGAACGAATTTCAGCTGGCCGCCCTGATCCAACGGCTTACGTACCAGCCAGGCGCGTTTGGACAGGTTCAGCAGATCCTGCTGGAAGTCGCCGAAGCCTGCTCCGCCGATGCGGCTGACCGCACCCTGGAAGCAAAGTTCGGACACTTCTTTATGCAGACCCACCGCTTCGAACAGCTTAGAGCACCGGTAAGAGGCGATAGTCGAGATGCCCATTTTGGACATGATCTTGTACAGCCCTTTGTTGATGCCGTTACGGTAGTTTTGCATCACGGTGCGGTAGTTTTTATCGATGGCGCCGTTGTCGACCAGCTTCGCCAGGGTTTCATAGGCGAGATACGGGTAGATAGCGGTCGCACCGAAGCCCAGCAGCACGGCGAAGTGATGCGGATCGCGGGCGCTGGCGGTTTCAACAATGATGTTGGCATCGCAGCGCAGGCTCTTCTCAACGAGGCGAGTCTGGATGGCGCCCACGGCCATCGGGGCCGGAACCGGCAGGCGATTTTTCGCAATATTACGGTCGGACAACACCAGCAAGACGGTGCCATTGCGAACCATGCGTTCAGCTTCGTCGCACAGCGCCATCACCGTTTCGTGCAGCGACTTCTCGGTCACGTCATAGGTGATGTCGAGCGTATCGGCGCGATAGTGTTCCTCTTCCAGCGTGGTGAGCTGCTGGAAATCAGACCACAGCAGAATTGGTGATTTGAAGCTCAGGCGGTGCGCCTGGCCTTCTGCCTCGCAGAAGACGTTCATTTCACGGCCAATGCTGGTGGCCAGGGACATGACGTGAGCTTCACGCAGCGGATCGATTGGCGGGTTGGTCACCTGCGCAAACTGCTGACGGAAATAGTCGTAAATAATGCGTGGCTGACTGGAAAGCACGGCAAATGGGGTGTCATCGCCCATTGAACCCACGGCTTCCTGGCCATTCTCGCCCAGCACGCGGATCACTGAATCCAGCTCTTCGCTGCTGTAGTTAAACTGTTTCTGGTAGCTGGCAAGCGTGTCGTCGTCCAGCTCACGCGCACCCACTTTTTCGTCCGGCAGATCTTCAAACGGCACCAGGCGGCGAACGTTGTTCTCCATCCACTCTTTATACGGATGGCGGCTTTTCAGCTCGGCATCGGTTTCAGCGGAATGCAGAATGCGCCCGACACGGGTGTCGATAACCATCAGCTCACCCGGGCCAACGCGGCCTTTCTCAACCACTTCATCCGGCTGGTAGTCCCAGATCCCGACTTCAGAGGCGCAGGTGATGAGCTTGTCTTTGGTGATCACGTAGCGCGCCGGACGCAGGCCGTTACGGTCCAGGTTACAGGCGGCGAAACGTCCGTCAGACATCACGATCCCGGCCGGGCCATCCCACGGCTCCATATGCATGGAGTTAAAGTCGAAGAAGGCTCGCAGCTCAGGATCCATGTTAGGGTTGTTCTGCCATGCAGGCGGAACCAGCAGACGCATGGCGCGCACGATATCCATCCCGCCGGCCAGCAGCAGCTCAAGCATGTTATCCATGGAGCTGGAGTCGGAGCCGGTTTCGTTCACGAACGGCGCAGCGTCGTGCAGATCGGGGATCAGCGGCGTCTGGAATTTATAGGTACGGGCGCGCGCCCACTGGCGGTTACCGGTAATGGTGTTGATTTCACCATTGTGCGCCAGATAGCGGAATGGCTGAGCCAGCGGCCAGCGAGGCACGGTGTTGGTGGAGAAGCGCTGGTGGAACAGGCAAATGGCCGATTCCAGACGCAGGTCCGCCAGGTCCAGGTAGAAGCGCGGCAGGTCAGCCGGCATACACAGACCTTTATAAATGTTCACCAGGTTAGACAGGCTGCAGATATAGAAGTCTTTATCTTCCTGGATGCGTTTTTCGATACGGCGACGGGCGATAAACAGGCGGCGTTCCATATCACGAGGGCGCCAGCCCGCCGGGGCGTTAACGAAAATTTGTTCAATACGTGGCAGAGAGGAGAGGGCGATTTCACCGAGCACGTCTTTGTTCACCGGCACTTCACGCCAGCCAACAATAGACAGGGTTTCGTTTTGCAGCTCTTCTTCAACAATGCGGCGGCTGGCGCGGGCAAGCGCGTCATCCTGGTTCAAGAAAATCATGCCAACGGCATAGTTCTTGGCCAAACGCCATTGGCGCTCTTCTGCAACAATGCGGAAGAAACGATCGGGTTTTTGCAGCAGCAGGCCACAACCGTCGCCGGTTTTACCGTCGGCAAGGATGGCACCACGGTGCTGCATACGGGCTAGCGCGTGAATAGCGGTACGCACTACCTTGTGGCTAGGTTCGCCTTCTATGTGGGCGATCAGGCCGAAACCACAGTTATCCTTCTCAAGGGATTTATCGTACAACATATCAGTGAACCTCCCCAGGCTCTACGTTACTCCCAACCGTTTGCGCGTGGACGCAGCAAGGGCATGGCGACGGGGTTTGCGCATCATACGCTTGCCTCGCGTGTCGCCCTCTTAATGTCCAACGCATCCGGTGTCACAAGTGTTGAGGACTTGCTTTAGAGGGAATCTCAATTACTGCATAAATATGATGGGCACAGAACCCATCCAGAAAGCTTCCAGCGGATTTCCAACTTATCGGGAAAGAGCACACAGGTCAAATGGCATTCTTATTTATACGGAATCGTACTAAGAATGGCTTAATCAAATGAATTTAATGGTTTTTTTTGCTTTTTTTGCTCTGGGGGGACGGCGGTGAACGCCGAGTGTTATGTGATCGTCCTCACTATCCGAAAGGCCGTGAAACTCCAGACCATGCTGGCATGAATGATATTGCCAGCATGATATGCTGCTTAACCCCCGCGGAGTGCAGCATGACACTGTTTTTCACCGTTCGTCATATTCTTTAAATAAAGGGCGGCGTCATAAGGAAAAGTAATTAAGTACTATGTGAATAGAGTTGCACTTATTTTGAGTTTATATGCAATGGATAAGGCTGCGCCGAAGCGATTGATCCAGGTCATCGCCGGTGCGAGAAGAAAATGGCAGGCTAGGTCCCTTTTTCGGGACGGCCCATCAGATTATGCAGTTACAGAAATTAGTCAATATGTTTGGCGGCGATCTCTCTCGTCGCTATGGGCAAAAAGTCCATAAACTCACGCTGCATGGTGGTTTCAGTTGCCCCAATCGCGATGGGACTATCGGGCGAGGCGGCTGTACTTTTTGCAACGTGGCCTCTTTCGCTGACGAAGCGCAGCAGCACAATTCCATCGCTGAGCAGCTCGCACACCAGGCCAGCCGTGTGAACCGCGCTCAGCGTTATCTGGCCTATTTCCAGGCCTATACCAGCACCTGGGCTGAAGTGCAGGTGTTGCGGTCGATGTACCAGCAGGCGGTGAGCCAGACCAGCATCGTGGGGCTGTGCGTCGGTACCCGGCCTGACTGCGTGCCCGACAGCGTGCTGGATTTGCTAAGCGATTATCATGCACAGGGCTATGAGGTATGGCTGGAGCTGGGGTTACAGACGGCGAATGACAAAACGCTGCGCCGTATCAACCGGGGGCACGATTTTGCCTGTTATCAGGAAACTACCCGCCGGGCCCGAGCGAGAGGTTTAAAAGTTTGCAGCCATCTGATTGTCGGTTTACCGGGTGAAGGCCAGCAGCAATGTATGGACACGCTGGAGAAAGTGGTTGAAACCGGTGTGGACGGCCTGAAGCTGCATCCTTTGCATATCGTTGACGGCAGCATAATGGCCAAAAGCTGGCGGGCTGGTCGCCTTGAGGGGATCGCGCTGGCTGAGTATGTCGTCACCGCGGGAGAAATGATTCGCCATACACCGCTTGATGTCGTGTTCCATCGTATTTCGGCTAATGCCCGGCGCCCAACCTTGCTTGCGCCTTTATGGTGTGAGAACCGCTGGGCCGCGATGGTGGATATCAACAGGTATTTGCTGACGCACGGGGCGCAGGGATCAGCGCTGGGTACGCCGTGGGATCTCTCAGTTCTTTCGTAAATCCTGAGCCCGGTTCCTTTTTGCGGTATATTTAGCGCATCCAAGGCGAAGGAATCGTTCCATGAAGCAAATTCGGTTATTGGCGCAGTATTACGTTGATCTTATGGTGAAGCTGGGGCTGGTGCGCTTCTCCCTGCTGCTGGCCTCCGCGCTGGTCGTGCTGGCGATGGTGGTGCAAATGGCCGTCACCATGCTGCTGAGCGGCCAGGTTGAAAGTATCGACGTTGTCCGCTCTATCTTCTTTGGTTTATTGATTACGCCCTGGGCGGTTTACTTCCTGTCGGTTGTGGTTGAACAGCTTGAGGAGTCCAGGCAGCGGCTGTCGAAGCTGGTGGAAAAGCTGGAGGAGATGCGCGAGCGTGATCTCATTCTGAACGTGCAGCTTAAGGACAATATCGCCCAGCTAAACCAGGAAATCGCCGACCGTGTCAAAGCGGAGGCCGAGCGCCAGACCATGCTGGAGCAGCTCAAAGTTGAGATGCAGGAGCGTGAAGAGACGCAAATCCGGCTTGAGCAACAATCCTCTTTCCTGCGCTCTTTCCTTGATGCTTCGCCCGATCTGGTCTTCTATCGCAACGAAGACCGGGAGTTTTCAGGCTGCAACCGGGCGATGGAGCTGCTGACCGGCAAGAGCGAGAAACAGCTTATCCATCTCAAGCCGCAGGATGTGTACTCTGCCGAAGCCGCTGAGAAAGTGCTGGAAACAGACGAAAAAGTGTTTCGTCATAATGTCTCTCTGACCTATGAGCAGTGGCTGGATTACCCGGATGGCCGCAAAGCCTGCTTTGAAATTCGTAAAGTGCCTTATTACGACCGCGTCGGTAAACGCCACGGGCTGATGGGCTTTGGCCGCGATATTACCGAGCGTAAACGCTATCAGGATGCGCTGGAACGTGCGAGCCGGGATAAAACCACCTTCATCTCCACCATTAGCCACGAGCTGCGTACGCCGCTGAATGGCATTGTCGGCCTGAGCCGTATTCTGCTGGACACCGATCTCACCGCCGAGCAGACCAATTACCTGAAAACGATCCACGTGTCGGCCATCACGCTGGGAAATATTTTCAACGATATCATCGATATGGATAAGCTCGAGCGCCGCAAAGTGCAGCTTGATAACCAGCCGGTGGATTTCACCAGCTTCCTTGCCGATCTGGAAAACCTCTCAGGCCTGCAGGCTCAGCAGAAAGGGCTGTCATTTGTGATGGACCCAGCGCTGCCGCTGCCGCACAAGGTGGTGACGGACGGGACGCGTCTGCGCCAGATCCTCTGGAACCTGATCAGCAATGCCGTGAAGTTCACGCCGAAAGGGGGATTAGTCACGGTACGCGTTCGTTACGAAGAAGAGAGCTGCCTGCGCTTTGAGGTTCAGGACTCCGGGATTGGCATTCCGGTGGACGAGCAGGACAAAATCTTTGCTATGTACTATCAGGTTAAAGACAGTCACGGCGGCAAGCCCGCGACAGGAACGGGGATTGGGCTGGCGGTTTCTCGCCGTCTGGCAAAAAGCATGGGCGGGGATATTACCGTGACCAGCAAGCCGGGCGAAGGTTCGCTGTTCACGCTGACCGTTCAGGCGCCGAGCGTGGCCGAGGAAGTGGAAGACACGCTGGAAGATGACGATATGCCGCTGCCTGCCCTGCATGTGCTGCTGGTGGAGGATATTGAGCTTAACGTCATCGTGGCGCGTTCTGTACTCGAGAAGCTTGGCAATAGCGTTGACGTAGCAATGACCGGGAAAGACGCGCTGGAGATGTTTATACCGGGCGAATATGACCTTGTGCTGCTGGATATCCAGTTGCCGGATATGACCGGGCTTGATATTTCTCGCGAGCTGAATAAACGCTTTAGCAAAGAGGAACTGCCGCCGCTGGTGGCGCTAACGGCCAACGTGCTGAAAAACAAGACTGAGTATCTTGAGGCCGGGATGGATGACGTGCTGAGTAAGCCGCTCGCCGTGCCGGCCTTGATGTCGATGATCCAAAAATTCTGGGATAAGCAGATAACGGATAAGGAGCCTGTGGTGACAAAAGTCGATAGTGAAAAACAGCAAGCATTACTCGATATTCCGATGCTCGAACAATATATCGAGCTGGTGGGCCCAAAACTCATTACCGATGGCCTGGCGATGTTTGAAAAAATGATGCCGGGTTATTTAGAGGTGCTCGATTCCAATATGACCGCGCGGGATAACAAAGGCGTGGTGGAAGAGGGGCATAAAATTAAAGGTGCGGCAGGCTCCGTTGGTTTGCGGCATTTACAGCAGGTTGCCCAGCAAATTCAGTCCCCGGACTTGCCTGCGTGGTCTGATAATGTCGGTGAATGGATCGAAGAGCTGAAACAAGAGTGGCAACATGACGTTAGCGTATTAAAAGCGTGGGTTGCGGAAGCTGGAAAAAAATGACCCCGGCCAGGCCGGGGTGCGCGAATACTGCGCCAACACCAGGGAAAACAGGGTTGCGCCTTTTTTAGCGTTGAATTATTGAACGGCACAACCAGCAATTCGCGGGCTGTCAGCCATATAAGATAGCAAACCTTAAAATATTTGTTACGTGAATCAGTAAAATATGTGAAGCATAGCGATCAAATTAACGTGGCTGATACTGATTCACCCGGAACGAAAAGGAACTGACGGATGAAAAAAATAGGCGTAGTGCTGAGCGGCTGTGGGGTTTATGACGGCAGTGAGATTCATGAGGCCGTATTAACGCTGTTGGCCATTTCTCGCGCTGGTGCGGAAGCCGTTTGCTTCGCGCCGGATAAACCTCAGTCTGACGTGATCGATCATTTAACCGGCGAAGCTGCAGCAGAAACTCGCGACGTGCTGGTGGAGGCTGCGCGTATTACTCGTGGCAATATTCAGCCGTTGCGTGAAGCTTTGTCTGAAAACCTTGACGCATTGATTGTGCCCGGCGGTTTTGGCGCGGCGAAAAATCTAAGCACTTTTGCTTCAAAGGGGGCAGATTGTGAGGTTGATGCCGATCTCCGTCGCGTTGCACGGGAATGCCACGAGCAGGGTAAGCCGCTTGGTTTTATGTGCATTGCCCCGGCGATGTTGCCAAAGATTCTGGATATGCCTGTGCGTCTGACCATCGGCACCGACATCGATACCGCAGAGTTACTGGAAGCCATGGGGGCAGAACACATCCCTTGCCCGGTGGATGATATCGTGGTGGACGAAGAACAGAAGGTTGTCACCACTCCTGCTTACATGCTCGCGCAAAATATCGCTGAGGCCGCTGCCGGGATCGACAAGTTGGTTGCCCGCGTGCTGGAACTTAGCGCATGAGTAAAGGGCGTTTCGCGCCGTGGCAGTGGGTTAAACGCTGGCTGCTAAAAGCTGTTCTGGCGGTTTTGGCGGTTTGGTTCATGGGTATCCTGGTCTTCCGCTTCCTCCCGGTGCCGTTTTCCGCCGTGATGGTGGAGCGGCAGTTCAGCGCGTGGTTCAGCGGTAACTTCGGTTACGTTGCCCATTCTGACTGGGTTTCCATGGATGATATTTCGCCGTGGATGGGGCTGGCAGTGATCGCCTCTGAGGATCAAAAGTTTCCCGAGCACTGGGGCTTTGATACTGATGCCATCGAAAAGGCGCTGGCCCATAATGAACGCAACGAAAATAGGGTACGAGGCGCGTCGACGCTTTCCCAGCAAACCGCAAAAAATTTGTTCCTGTGGGATGGACGGAGCTGGCTACGTAAAGGGCTGGAAGCCGGCCTCACTGTGGGGCTCGAAACCGCGTGGAGCAAGCGACGTATTCTGACGGTGTATCTCAATATTGCCGAATTTGGTGAAGGCGTTTTCGGCGTGGAAGAAGCCTCCCGTCGTTACTTCAACAAGCCAGCCAGCCGCCTGACACCTGCCGAAGCAGCGCTGCTCGCCGCTGTCCTGCCTAACCCAATTCGTTTTAAGGCTAATGCGCCTTCAGGCTATATTCGCCAGCGCCAGCAGTGGATTTTGCGACAGATGCGCCAGCTGGGCGGAGAGTCGTTCCTTGAGCAGCACAATTTAAAATAAGCCGCATCCAACGCACTCGCGCGCTCTCCACGACAAGGTAAACGCTATGATGACCTCTTGCCTGAAAGAAGATACCGCCCGGCAAATTGTCCAGCGCACCATGAACATCATCGATCACTCGGTGAATGTGATGAGCGAGCAGGGTGTGATTATTGCCTCTGGCGATCCACGCCGTCTGTATCAGCGTCATGAAGGTGCTGTCCTGGCGCTGACGGAAAACCGGACCGTGATTATTGATGAAGCTTCTGCCCGGCGGCTGAAAGGGGTTAAACCCGGTATTAATTTGCCCATCGTCTTTCGCCAGAAAATCGTTGGCGTGGTGGGGATTTCTGGTGAGCCAGAGAAAGTGCAGGCTTATGCCGAACTGGTCAAAATGGCGGCCGAGCTGATCCTTGAGCAGGCGGAAATGCTTGAGCAAAATCAGTGGGAAAAGCGCTACCGGGAGCAGCTCGCCGCGCAGATTATTTCAGGCCAGCAAAGTCTGGCGGAACTGCGCCCTATGGCCAGCGGCCTTGGCGTAGACCTTGAATTGCCACGGGTTGCGCTGATGATTCATTTTCCCTCTCGGGATGTTTTGCGTCAGCGGGAGCTGCTCGAGCGACTGGGCGGCTACGACAGCCAGGCATTAGTCACGCCATTCGGTTTTGAACAAATCGCAATGCTACTACCCCTGGGCGGTGGCCGGCCTGAGGAGTGGCAGGCATTGCTGAAAAAAACGCTGCGCAAACTTCATTCTCAGCTACTGGCGCATTTTGAGGTAACCCTTTCAGTTGGGGGGTGCTTCGACGGCGACGACGCGTTACGACGCTCCTGGCTTAGTGCCGTGGCGCTGCATGAGATGGCTTCGCGGCAAAAAATTAGCCGGTCGATTTTGTACTATCAGGATCTTTTATTGCCTGTGCTGCTCAACGGGCTTTCCGGCAGCTGGCAGGCCGAGGAAATGGGGCGAGCATGGAAAACGCTTTGTGAAGCCGATCCGAAAGGCGTGCTTCGCCGCACGCTGCGCTGCTATTTTGAACAGAATTGTGATCTGTCTCAAACGACAAAATTGCTGCATATTCACGTCAATACATTGCGCTATCGGCTAAGTAAAATTGAGTCGATAACGGCTTTAGATATTAATAAGTTAGATTCGATTCTTCAGCTATTTATTGGTATGCAGCTCAGCGACTGATTTGTAGTAATCTACAAGAAAACGTTTCTTTCACCGCCTATTTTCTGGCGTTTTCTCTCAAGCTATTCGCAGCCCGCTCAGGGTAATGTCCCGCCGTACCTTTCGATCTCCCTAAAAAAATCAAAACAGGAGTGATTCATGACCACGGTTTCGGCTCTGGGCGCCCTGGTGGCGCTGGTTGTTTCTATTGTCCTTATTTTACGCAAGGTTCCTCCGGCCTACGGCATGATTGCTGGCGCTCTGGCTGGCGGGTTAGTTGGCGGGGCTGATTTAGTGCAGACGCTTTCGCTTATGATTACCGGGGCGCAGGGGATTACCAATGCGGTACTGCGCATTCTCGGGGCAGGCATACTGGCGGGCGTGCTGATTGAGTCCGGGGCAGCCAACACAATTGCCGAAACCATTGTTCGTAAGGTGGGTGAGAAAAGGGCGCTGTTCGCTTTGGCAGTGGCGACCATGTTGCTGACTGCCGTCGGCGTATTTATTGATGTTGCCGTTATCACGGTCTCTCCTATTGCCCTGGCGATTGCCCACCGGGCCGATATTTCGAAAATGGCTATACTGCTGGCGATGATTGGCGGCGGGAAGGCCGGCAACGTTATGTCGCCCAATCCTAATACGATTGCGGCGGCTGACGCTTTCCACGTTCCACTCACCGACTTAATGATGGCGGGCGTCGTACCGGGTCTGTTTGGGCTGGTGCTCGCCTATTTCCTGGCGAAGCGGTTGCAGCATCGGGGCTCCAAAGTTGCCGGCAGTGAGTTGATTGCCGGGGAAAAAGAAAAGGCCTTGCCTGCGTTTGGCGCGGCAATAGCGGCGCCGCTGGTGGCTATCTGCCTGCTTGCACTTCGCCCGATTGTCGGCATTGCGATTGATCCGCTGGTTGCGTTGCCGATAGGCGGCCTGATTGGGGCTATAGTGATGGGGCAGTGGCGGCAGACAAATCATTTTATGGTGTCGGGTCTGGCGCGTATGTCTCCGGTGGCGATTATGCTGCTGGGGACCGGAACGCTGGCCGGGATCATCGCCAACTCCGGCTTGAAGGATGTACTGATTAACGGTTTAACGGCCTCCGGTATGCCGTCCTACCTTCTGGCACCTTTTTCCGGGGCGCTGATGTCCATGGCTACCGCATCAACAACGGCAGGGACGGCGGTGGCTTCTGCGGTGTTTAGCTCAACGCTTGTCGATATGGGAATTTCTGCACTCGCTGGAGCGGCAATGATCCATGCGGGGGCGACGGTGCTTGACCATATGCCGCACGGCAGCTTTTTCCATGCCACCGGGGGCAGCGTGAATATGCAGGTTCATGAACGCTTAAAACTGCTTCCCTATGAAACAGCCGTTGGTTTGGCCATCGCTTTTGTTTCAACCCTGATGTTTGGTGTGTTTAATTTAGCGGGTTAATGAGGTTGCCATGAAAATTGTTATTGCCCCCGATTCTTTCAAAGAGAGCCTGAGCGCGATGCAGGTCGCCGAGGCCATTGAGCAAGGTTTTCGCGAGATTTACCCGAACGCAGAGTATATCAAGCTGCCGATGGCCGACGGAGGAGAAGGGACCGTTGAATCGATGGTTGCCGCGACGCACGGGCAAATTATCCCTGTAACGGTGACCGGCCCGCTGGGGCTGCCTGTTGAGGCTTTCTTTGGCATTACGGGCGATGGCGAAACAGCCATCATTGAAATGGCGGCCGCTTCAGGGCTGCATCTGGTGCCGCCCGAAAAACGAAATCCGCTGCTGACCGGCACTTTTGGCACCGGGGAGCTTATTCTGGCAGCGCTGGATCGCGGCGCACGTAAAATCATTATTGGTATCGGT
This sequence comes from Enterobacter sp. Ap-1006, assembly GCF_011752835.1. Lineage (NCBI taxonomy): Bacteria > Pseudomonadati > Pseudomonadota > Gammaproteobacteria > Enterobacterales > Enterobacteriaceae > Enterobacter > Enterobacter sp. Ap-1006. Next base: position 58,827 of record NZ_VWWU01000005.1, read on the forward strand.
GGCAGCGCGACCAACGACGGCGGGGCCGGCATGATGCAGGCGCTGGGCGTCAGGCTCCGTGATGCACAGGGGAATGAGCTTTGCGCAGGCGGTGCTGCTCTGGCTGAGCTTGCAGAGATTGATGTTAGCCAACTGGATGCCCGCCTGGCACAGGGCGACATTCTGGTGGCCTGTGATGTCGATAATCCGCTGTGCGGTGAGCACGGTGCGTCAGCGGTCTTTGGGCCGCAGAAAGGTGCTACGCCCGAGCAGGTTATGCAGCTTGATACGGCACTCAGGCATTATGGCGAACAGCTGGAGCGCATCAGCGGTAAGGATGTGATTACCGTGGCGGGTGCCGGAGCGGCAGGGGGCATGGGGGCGTCTTTGTTTGGTTTGCTTCATGCCCGCCTGCAGCCCGGTGTGGAAATTGTCACCGAAGCTTTGCGGCTTGCCGAGGCTGTTCAGGGGGCGGACCTGGTTATCACAGGAGAAGGGCGTATAGACAGCCAGACCATTTATGGCAAAACGCCGATAGGCGTGGCGAGAGTGGCGAAGCGTTTTCAGGTGCCGGTTATCGCGCTGGCTGGCGGTATGACGACTGATTACGGTGTAGTCCATCAGCACGGGCTCGACGCTGTATTTTCGGTGCTTAATCGGGTTCAGACGCTGCCGGAGGCGTTGGAAAAGGCGGGCGAGAATATTTGCGTGACAGCACGTAACGTTGCCGCAGTATGGAAAATAGGGCGCGGTTAGATCCGCGCACAGCGGTTAGTCTTCGTCAAATCCAGCATTGAATAGAGCAATCACGGCCGCCAGGGCTTGCTCTTCTTCCGGGCCTGTAACTTCTATTTCTATGTGGCCTCCTTTGGCGGAGTCCAGCATCAGGAGGGCAATCACGCTGCTGGCTTCAGCTTCGGTGCCCGCTTCGTTTCTCAGCATCACTTCCGCGTCAAAACTTTGTACCAGCTCAAACAGTTTCATCGCCGGGCGCGCGTGCATGCCCAGCTTGTTGGTGATTTCAACGGTCTGCTTTACGCTCATGTTTTACGTTTTTCCAGCGTGCGGTGACGGGACTGGACGTTCTTCCCGCGTGAGCGGAAGTAGTCGGCCAGCTGCTCTGCAATATAAACCGAACGGTGTTTACCGCCGGTACAGCCAATCGCCACGGTCAGGTAGCTACGGTTGTTGGTTTCCAGCATCGGTAACCATAACTCAAGATAGCTGCGGGTCTGGTAGATAAAATTGTGTACTTCTGTGTGCCTGTCGAGGAAGGCGGCGACCGGGCGATCGAGGCCGGTCATTGGACGCAGTTTTGGATCCCAGTGCGGGTTAGGAAGAAAACGCACGTCGAACACATAATCGGCGTCAATCGGTATGCCGTGTTTAAAGCCAAAAGACTCGAACACCATGGTGAGTTCGCGTTCACGTTTACCCAACAGACGAGTACGCAGCATCTCCGCCAATTCGTGCACCGACATTTCGGAAGTGTCGATGATCAGGTCCGCGCGGGATTTTAGCGGTTCGAGGAGATCGCTTTCTTCGTCAATCGCACTTTCCAGAGAGAGATTTTTGCTGGAAAGCGGATGAAGGCGGCGCGTGTCACTGTAGCGGCGGATTAGCGTATTACGATCGGCATCAAGGAACAGTAGCTGCGGAGAAAAAGCGTCCGGCAGGCTGTCCATTGCGTGCTCGAAGATTTCCGGCGACTCCGGCATGTTGCGCACGTCTATGCTGACGGCAGCAGAGATTTGCCGATCGGCAAGCGTTTTTGCCAGCTCTGGCAACAGGACAACCGGCAGGTTATCCACGCAATAGAATCCCATATCTTCCAGTGCGCGCAAGGCTACAGACTTCCCTGAACCTGAGCGGCCGCTGACAATCATCAGCACCATGTAATCATTCTCCCGATTTATCTGTCTGAGACATCAAACGCGCCGATTATTCATTTTCGCTGTCGTGATCGACTTCTGTTTCAGTAATTATCTGGTAAAGCTCTTCGTCACTGCCGGCTGAGCGCAGCCTGCGACAAATGGTTTTATCCGCCAGACGCTTGGCCACCAGGGAAAGCGTGTGCAGGTGGGTTTTTGTCTGGTCAGCAGGTACCAGTAACGCAAATAACAGGTCAACCGGTTGATTGTCGATGGCATCAAAAGCGATTGGCGTTTCCAGTTGAATAAAGACACCGACGGCGCGAAGTGTATCTTCCTCCAGCTTGCCGTGGGGAATAGCGATACCGTTGCCAATGCCGGTACTGCCCATACGCTCACGGGTCAGTACGGCTTCGAAAACGACCTGCGGTGGAAGGCCAAGCTGTTTGGCGGCCAGTTCGCTGATGATTTCCAGCGCACGTTTTTTACTCTGGCAGTGGACGCCACTGCGAGTACATTCCTGGTTAAGGACATTGCTCAGTTGTAGAGCGGAATCGTTGTTCATCATAAGTTCACCTAAGCACTTTTGTGCAAACGGCCCGCGACTTAAGCAGCGGGCCGGCCATATGCACATCGGATGCCCGGATTATCAGTGTTGTTTTAGTTTATCTTTGTGTTTCGTTAACTGTCGGGCCAGTTTATCAATCAGGCCGTCAATCGCCGCATACATGTCCTGGCCTTCGGCACTGGCATGCAGTTCTCCACCGTTCACATGCAGCGTAGCATCCGCTGTATGGGTGACTTTTTCCACCTTTAATACAATATAGACCTGGTTGATTCTTTCGAAGTACTGCTCCAGTTTGGCAAACTTCGAGTTCAGAAATTCACGCAGTGCTTCAGTGATCTCGACGTTTTGTCCCGTAATGTTGAGCTGCATAGTGTCTTCCTTATCGGTGAAGTCACACCAGCTGTTTACGCTGGTTTGACGGTGGAATGGATAAAGACTCTCGGTACTTCGCAACTGTGCGGCGCGCCACCATAATACCTTGATCCGACAGTATTGAGGTTAACTTACTGTCGCTCAGCGGTTTGGCGGGGTTTTCCGCAGCAATTAACTTCTTCACCAGCGCCCGAATTGCCGTGGAGGAGGCTTCACCGCCGCCTTCGGTATTGACGTGGCTGGAGAAGAAATATTTCAATTCAAAGATGCCGCGTGGGCTATGCAAATATTTCTGAGTGGTCACCCTCGAAATTGTCGACTCGTGCATGTCCACTGCCTGAGCAATATCGGCCAGCACCATCGGTTTCATATGCTCTTCACCGTGCTCAAAGAAAGCCTGCTGCTGTTCGACAATGCATCGGCTCACGCGCAATAACGTATCATTGCGACTTTCCAGGCTTTTAATCAACCATTTCGCTTCCTGCAGGTTGCTGCGGATGAACTGCGAGTCGCTGTCATTGCGCGTGTTGCCGCTCATGGCTGCGTATTGCTGATTGATTTTGAGGCGCGGGATGCTGTCTGCGTTAAGCTCTACAACCCAGCGAGCCAGGTGTTTACGCACCAGTACATCAGGAATAACGTACTCAGGTTCACCCGTTTGGATCGACTGGCCGGGGCGAGGATCGAGGGACTGAATCAGGCACATGGCCTCTTTAAGCGCATCCTCTTTGATACGCGTGACCCGCATCAACGTCCGGAAGTCGTGATTTGCCAGCAGATCTAAATGATCGCTAACAATAAGCCGGGCTTCCGCCAGCCATGGGGTCTCTTTGGCGTACTGAGAAAGCTGAATTAACAGGCAATCGCGTAAGTCTCGTGCTGCGACGCCGACGGGATCAAAACGTTGGATGCGTTTGAGGACGGCTTCTACTTCGTCAAGGCTTACATCGTCGTGGCCCAGACTTTCCAGAATGTCTTCCAGCGGCACGGTGAGATACCCGGTTTCATCCACTGCATCGACAATAGACGTCGCGATAGCGGCGTCCGTATCGGAAAATGGTGTCAAATCGACCTGCCACATCAGGTAGTCCTGCAGGGACTGGGTGGTCTCGCCCTGGTAGACAGGCAGCTCGTCGTCCAGATAGTCAGTTCCCGTACCTGAAGGAGTTCCGGCGGTGTAAATTTCATCCCAACTGGCATCAAGCGGCAGCTCATCGGGCATCTCTTTCTGCTCGAGGGCTTCACGGGTGTCCATTGCTTCGCTCTCAGGCACTTCCTGAGTATCGATCTCATCATGCAGGTCGGTTTGCTCAAGCAATGGATTACTGTCCAGTGCCTGCTGGAGTTCTTGCTGAAGCTCTAACGTTGAGAGCTGAAGCAGACGGATGGCCTGCTGCAGCTGGGGCGTCATAGCAAGTTGTTGGCTAAGCCGTAATTGCAAACCTTGCTTCATGTTCAGAGCAAACGTCCTCAAATAAGTCGTGTAAGACTTCCCACCCTATCAGAGTCTGAACTCTTCGCCCAGATAGACTCGCTTAACTTGCTCGTCTTCAAGGATTTCTTCCGGTGTACCGTGGGCAATCAGGTGCCCCTGACTAACGATGTAGGCGCGTTCGCAGACGGCCAGCGTTTCGCGGACGTTATGGTCTGTAATCAATACGCCGAGCCCGCTGTCACGCAGGTGCTCGATGATGCGTTTGATATCAATAACGGAAATAGGATCAACCCCGGCAAAGGGTTCATCCAGCAAAATGAACTTCGGGTTTGCCGCAAGCGCGCGAGCAATTTCTACGCGGCGGCGTTCACCGCCGGACAGTGACTGCCCGAGGTTATTACGCAGGTGCGAAATGTGGAACTCTTCCATCAGTTCATTAGCGCGGTCTTCACGCTGTTCTGAAGTCAGATCGTCACGAATCTGCAGCACCGCCATCAGATTATCAAAAACGCTCAGGCGGCGGAAAATGGACGCTTCCTGCGGCAAATAGCCGATGCCGCGACGTGCTCGAGCGTGCAGCGGCAGCAGACTGATGTCTTCTTCATCAATAATGATGTTACCTGCATCGCGTGGCACGATCCCCACTACCATGTAAAACGTCGTGGTTTTACCGGCGCCGTTTGGCCCGAGCAGCCCAACGATTTCACCTGATTTAACGGTCAGGCTGACGTCTTCGACTACGCGGCGGCCTTTGTAGGCTTTGGCCAGGTTTTTCGCAATTAAAGTTGCCATAACGAATCAGTTACTCTTTTTCGGTGCTGGTTGCTGGCCGTTTTTGTTTTGCAGCTGAGACGGCACCAGCACGGTGGTCACGCGTTTGCCTTTCTCGCTAAACGCCTGCATTTTTTGCTCTTTCACCAGGTAGGTGATCTTGTCGCCGGTGATGTTGCTGTCCAGCTGTTCAAGGTAAGCGTTGCCGGTCAGTACAACGAAATCTTTAGCCAATTCATAATGCATGGTGGACGCGTGGCCTTTTACCGGCTTACCGTTGTCCTGCATTTGATAGAAAGTAGCTGGGTTACCGTAGCCATCAATCACCTCTTTGCCTTGTTCACCGCCTGGGCGGGTCACAACAACTTTATCGGCGTTGATTTTGATCGTGCCCTGAGTCACAACGACATTGCCGGTGAAGGTAACGACGTTGCCCTGCATATCGAGAGACTGTTGGTCGGATTCGATATGAATAGGTTGGTCGGTGTCACCGGTCAGTGCCCAGGCTGACAGCGGTACGGCAAAAAGCGAACCAAGCAGAACAAGTTTAAGGCTGAGTTTGTTTATTCTGGATTTCATATGAGGTTTTAACCTTTTCAATCAGCTGTGCAGTTTGGCTGCGTAAGTTGCCACGCATTTTCAGGCCGCTGGAATTAAATGTGGTGCCGTACAAAGTCACCAGGTCGTCAGAAGCGACATCCTGAGTAATTAAATTCACCTGCGCATTGTCCGTCGTGATTCTGCGTAACTGAGAGTCAGGTGTTAACGCTGTGACGACAACGTTGCCATACAAATAAAGCATTTTGTCATCGGTAAGTTTGGCGCGATCCGCCTGAATTTCCCAGGTGGCGATTTTATTTTCATCGTACTGGGTCATGACGGGCTTGGTGAACCATGAAATACCCGTATCCGAGAAGTATTCAACGTGTTGAGCAATAAGCTTATAGTTCAGCGCGCCCTGTGGGTTGTATACGACTGTCGTGGAAAATTCGCTTTGATAAGTTGGCGTATCGCTGTTAACGGTTACGCCGGACTCGTCCTTCTCCGTCAGATTCAGGCCGATAAGCACTAATGCCGCAATGGCAAGCAGGAAAATAATCCAACGTCTGGTCTTACTCATATGGATTGCCCTTTCGCCTCATCAAGCCTGCCTTGCGCCATCAACAGGAGATCGCAGATTTCCCGCACTGCGCCTCGCCCGCCGCTGATTCTGGTCACGTAATCCACTTTTGGCGTCAATAATGGGTGGGCGTCTGCAACAGCAACGCTTAAACCGACCCGTTCCATGACTGGCCAGTCGATCAGGTCATCGCCAATGTAGGCAACCTGATCGGGAGAAAGCGCAACCTTTGACAACAGATCGTGGAACGCCACAAGTTTATCGGATTGCCCTTGATAAAGGTGGGTAATGCCCAACGTTTCGCAGCGATCTTCCAGCAGTTTTGCTTTCCTGCCTGTAATAATAGCGACTTCAATTCCGGAGGTCAGGGCGCAGCGAATGCCATAGCCATCGCGTACGTTAAAGGCTTTCAGCTCTTCACCGCTGTTACCCATGTAAATAAGGCCGTCAGACATCACGCCGTCAACGTCCAGAATCAGCAGGCGAATCTCTTTCGCTTTCGCTATGACCTGCGCGCTTACCGGCCCGTAGCAGGTATTAAGCAGCGCATCATGGTTACTCATTAAGGCTAATCCTTTTTTAAACTACGCCCGCGCGTAGCATGTCATGCATATGTACCACACCCAGCAACTGGTCGCCATCCGCGACCATAACCGAAGTAATATGGCGTGACTGCATCAGGTTTAATGCGTCCACAGCTAATGTGCCAGGGCGTACGCGAATGCCTCCCGTTGTCATGACATCCGCAATACGTAAGGTATGTAAATCAACACCCATATCGAACACGCGACGTAAATCGCCATCGGTAAAGATACCCTCAATTTTCATCAGGTCATTGCAGATGACCGTCATCCCCATATTCTTACGGGTAATCTCCAACAGCGCATCGCGCAAAGAGGCTTCTTTGCTTACGTGCGGGATATCATCACCCGTGTGCATGATATCGTTCACGCGCAGTAATAGCTTACGCCCCAGCGCGCCGCCAGGATGAGACAGAGCAAAATCTTCAGCGGTAAAACCACGAGCCTTCAGTAACGCCACGGCCAGCGCATCGCCCATAACCAGCGTCGCCGTTGTGCTGGAGGTTGGCGCGAGGCCGAGAGGGCAAGCTTCCTGAGGCACTTTGATGCACAGATGGATATCCGCTGCGCGACCCATTGAGCTTTCCGGGCGGGCGGTCATGCAAATCAAAGGCACCTGAAGGCGCTTTAATACCGGGATGAGCGCCAAAATTTCGTTCGACTCGCCGGAATTAGAAATCGCCAGGACGATATCCTGTGCCGTGACCATGCCTAAATCACCGTGGCTGGCTTCTCCTGGGTGCACAAAAAAGGCTGGCGTGCCGGTACTGGCAAAGGTTGCCGCGATTTTTTTCCCAATATGACCCGATTTTCCCATCCCCATGACAACAACTTTACCGGGGCAATAGAATATCTTCTCACAGGCCAGCGAGAAATCGTCGTTGATGTACTGGTCGAGTTGAGCCAGGCCTTCACGTTCAATATTGAGCACGTCTTTGCCCGCTTGTTGAAAGTCAAAACCCGGTGCTAAATCTATATGAGACATAATTCCCGTTTCCGCTTTATTCGACGACAGGTGGCGCAACGAACCACAGCACCACAATCCATATGATGAATCCACATGTTAACAGAGCGCCCGCGAGCTTGCCGATTTGGCGAGGTTTGCGCCAGCAGAGCAGGGCAAAAACAGCACTTACCGCTAACATCAACCAATAATCCCGGGCAAAAGCTAACGGGTTGAGGTGGCCCGGTGCCACCAACGCAGGAATGCCAAGCACAAACACAACGTTAAAAATGTTCGAACCGATGATATTACCAATCGCAATGTCATCTTCGCCCTTGCGCGCTCCGGCTATGGCGGTCGCTAATTCCGGCAGACTGGTACCAATCGCAATGATCGTCAAACCGATAACCAGTTCGCTTACGCCAAAATAATGGGCAAGCACCGAGGCATTATCGATGACCATCCGCGTTGCCATCGGCATAATAACCAACGCTACTCCCAGCCATAAAAATGCGACGGACAGGCTGCCTTCTTGAGGGAGTTCGGCCAGTTGCTCCCGCGTCAGACTATCGATCCCCTGCCGTTCCGCAAGGCGGCCTATTCTAATGATAAAGAGTAGATATAACACTGCGATTGTCAGCAGCATGACGCCCTCGGCCTGCGTCAGTTCACCGTCATAGAGAAACAGACCTGCGGCGGCACTCACCGCCAACATTAGAGGCAATTCACGACGTAGAATATCGGAATTAACGGTAAATGGGTGCAGCAGCGCGGCGAGCCCCAGGATCAGCATAATGTTAGTGATATTTGAGCCGATAGCTGTCCCTACGGCCAAATCCAACTGGCCGTGCAGCGCTGACGTACTGGCGATGATAATTTCAGGTAGTGAAGTGCCAATGCTGACCACCGTCATGCCGATAATCAGCGGCGGGATCCCGATGCTGCGACAAAGTATCGCTGCGGCGAAAACTAAACGGTCGGCGCCATAGACCACCAGGAGTAAACCAATAATTAATAGCGCCGTAGCTAACAGCATGAAAAATCCTTTATTAGGGTATAATCGCCGATCCTGAGGGGCTGAAGGGTCGGGCAAAACGAAGTGCAGCCTGAGCCTGGCGATAAGTCTTAATTCTGACTTTATGCGGCGAAAAAGTAAAACAAATGCCAGCTTTCGCTAACCTGCACAGGTAATATTCTGTAAAAATGTTGGGTTTTAGCATCCCTTTGAGGCCATGCTTGCCGGCAAACATAAAAAAGGAAGGGCGATGAGTCAGACAGAAGCCAATCTGGTTGAGATCCGTGGGATGAGTTTCTCTCGCGGCGAGCGCCAGATCTTCGAGAATATTTCGCTGACGGTACCACGCGGCAAGGTGACGGCGATCATGGGGCCATCGGGGATCGGTAAAACTACGCTGTTGAAGCTTATTGGTGGGCAGATCCAGCCGGACAGCGGCGAGATCCTTTTTGATGGTGAGAACGTACCGTCGATGTCGCGCTCACGGCTTTTTACCGTGCGTAAACGCATGAGTATGCTGTTCCAATCCGGCGCCTTATTTACCGATCTTAATGTGTTTGAAAACGTGGCTTATCCACTGCGTGAACATCTTCAGTTACCAGAACCGCTATTGCACAGCACGGTGATGATGAAACTGGAAGCCGTGGGGCTTCGCGGGGCGGCTAATCTTATGCCTTCTGAATTATCTGGCGGGATGGCACGCCGCGCGGCGTTGGCCCGTGCTATAGCGCTTGAGCCAGACTTAATTATGTTTGATGAACCTTTCGTCGGACAGGATCCCATTACCATGGGCGTGCTGGTTAAGCTTATTTCAGAACTTAACAGCGCTCTTGGCGTCACCTGCATTGTGGTATCACACGATGTACCAGAAGTATTAAGCATCGCGGATTACGCTTATATTGCTGCCGATCAGCACATTGTTGCTCAAGGTAGCCCGGCGGAATTGCGTGAAAACCACGATCCACGCGTTAGACAGTTCCTTGATGGGATCGCGGATGGCCCGGTGCCATTCCGTTATCCAGCCGGGGATTATCAACAAGATTTATTACCTGGAACGAGGAGCTAAACTGCTCATGCTGCTAAATGCACTGGCATCTCTCGGGAGACGCGGGATAAAAACCTGCGCTTCGTTTGGACGTGCCGGACTGATGTTATTCAACGCGCTGGTAGGGAAACCGGAGTTTCGCAAGCATGCGCCGTTGCTGGTTCGTCAGCTTTATAATGTCGGCGTACTGTCGATGTTGATCATTATGGTTTCCGGCCTGTTCATCGGGATGGTGCTTGGCTTACAGGGCTATCTTGTGCTGACGACTTACAGCGCTGAGTCGAGTCTAGGCATGCTGGTGGCGCTTTCACTGCTCCGTGAACTTGGCCCGGTTGTTGCCGCGTTACTGTTTGCCGGGCGTGCGGGTTCTGCTTTAACCGCTGAAATTGGCCTGATGCGTGCGACGGAACAGCTGTCCAGCATGGAGATGATGGCTGTCGATCCGCTGCGCCGCGTCGTTTCACCGCGATTTTGGGCTGGGGTTATCTCGCTGCCGCTTCTGACACTTATCTTCGTTGCCGTGGGCGTTTGGGGTGGTGCTCTGGTGGGCGTGAACTGGAAAGGTATTGATGCCGGTTTCTTCTGGTCAGCAATGCAAAATGCGGTCTCATGGCGGCTGGATTTGGTTAACTGCGTGATTAAAAGCGTAGTCTTCGCCATTACCGTAACGTGGATTGCGTTATTCAACGGGTACGATGCTATTCCGACTTCTGCCGGGATTAGCCGGGCAACCACGCGCACCGTTGTGCACGCTTCTCTGGCCGTTTTGGGCCTCGATTTTGTGCTGACAGCACTGATGTTTGGGAATTGAGTTCATGCAAACAAAGAAATTTGAAGTTTGGGTTGGTGCTTTTCTGCTGGTCGCGCTGGTCGCTATTATTTTTCTCTGCCTGAAAGTGGCGAATGTTACCTCTCTACGCAGCGAACCGACTTATCGGGTATATGCCACCTTCGACAACATCGGTGGCCTGAAAATGAGTTCGCCGGTTCGTCTTGGTGGTGTTGTTATTGGTCGAGTTGATGGTATCGCTCTTGACCCGAAAACCTATTTGCCTCGCGTAACGCTGGACATTGAACAGCGCTACAACCAGATTCCGGATACCAGCTCTCTGGCGATTCGCACGTCTGGCCTGTTGGGGGAGCAATATATTGCTCTTAACCTCGGCTTTGACGACCCGGAATTGGGGTCATCTATGCTGAAAGATGGCAGTACCATTCAGGATACGAAATCTGCTTTGGTTCTTGAGGATCTGATAGGTCAGTTCCTTTACAAGAGCGGCAACGGCGACAATAAGAATTCTGGCGATGCCGAAGCACATCCTGCAGGCCATACTGATGCCGCACCGCAGTCAGGTACTACGAATTAATTAAAGAGGAACGAGCGATGTTTAAGCGTCTTATGATGGTAGTTATGCTGGTTATCGCCCCATTTGCGATGGCGGCAGACCAGACCAACCCTTACAAATTAATGAATGAGGCGGCGCAGAAGACCTTTGATCGCCTGAAAAACGAGCAGCCTCAAATTCGACAGAATCCGAATTATCTGCGGGATATCGTTGGCCAGGAACTGCTGCCTTATGTTCAGGTAAAATACGCGGGCGCGCTGGTGTTAGGGCGTTACTACAAAGATGCCACGCCTGCGCAGCGTGACGCTTACTTCAAGGCTTTTGAAGAGTACCTGAAGCAGGCCTATGGTCAGGCGCTGGCGCTGTATCATGGTCAGACTTATCAAATCGCCCCTGAGCAACCTCTTGGCAATGCTGATATTGTGGCGATCCGTGTGACGATAATCGATCCAAATGGGCGTCCACCAGTGCGTCTTGATTTCCAATGGCGTAAAAATAGCCAAACCGGGAACTGGCAGGCATACGATATGATTGCTGAAGGGATCAGCATGATCACCACCAAACAAAACGAGTGGAGCGACCTGCTCCGTACGAAAGGTATCGATGGTTTGACCGCGCAGCTGCAGTCGATTTCGAAACAGCCAATTACCTTGGACAGTAAAAAGTAATGGCGGAAGAACTAAGCTGGAAGCAGGACGGTGCAACGCTGCATTTCTTCGGAGAGCTGGATGGCGGCACTGTTAATTCGCTTTGGCAGCAGCGTGAGAAAGTGGTCGCGGGTATCAATCTCTTTGAGCTAAGTGGTTTAACTCGCGTTGATACCGCCGGGCTGGCGTTGCTTATTCACCTGACAGCCATCGCGGCTCGCCAGGGGAACAAGATTGAGCTTAGGGGCGCTACTGATAATTTGCGCACGCTGGCTCAACTCTACAATCTGCCAGAGGCGCTATTGCCACATCTGGCAGGCTAATGATTTCAGCACGTTACTTTCAAAGCCCTCGAACTGTTAAGTTCCGGGGCTTTTTGCTTATTTAAGCGGACGCCACTTTCCTCTAAGATGTGTGGCTTATTTCATCATTTATTAATCGACGAATAGATACCCCATGGAAAATCATGAAATTCAGACAGTGCTGATGAACGCACTGCCCCTCCAGGAAGTCCACGTCTCAGGCGATGGCAGCCACTTTCAGGTTATAGCGGTGGGTGAGTTATTCGCCGAGTTAAGTCGCGTCAAAAAACAGCAAACCGTGTATGCCCCGCTGATGGAATTTATCGCGGATAATCGCATGCATGCTGTGTCTATTAAGACCTATACGCCGGAAGAGTGGGCGCGTGATCGCAAACTGAATGGTTTTTGAATCATCGGCTCAGGCTGGTGATAACGTTTTGAATTTAAAAGAGAGCAGTTTCAATGGATAAATTTCGTGTGCAGGGGCCTACCCGCCTGAGTGGAGAAGTCACAATCTCAGGGGCTAAAAACGCCGCGCTGCCAATCCTCTTCGCCGCGCTTCTGGCGGAAGAGCCGGTAGAGATTCAGAACGTTCCAAAACTGAAAGACATTGATACCACGATGAAGCTGCTGAGCCAGCTGGGTACCAAAGTTGAGCGCAACGGTTCTGTCTACATTGACGCCAGCGGCGTAAATATTTTCTGTGCGCCATATGACCTGGTGAAAACCATGCGAGCATCTATTTGGGCGCTAGGGCCACTGGTTGCTCGCTTTGGCCAGGGGCAGGTTTCTCTGCCTGGTGGTTGTGCCATTGGCGCTCGTCCGGTGGATTTGCACATTACTGGTCTGGAGCAGTTGGGTGCGGAGATTAAGCTCGAAGAAGGCTACGTTAAGGCGTCGGTAAATGGCCGCCTTAAAGGTGCTCATATCGTGATGGATAAGGTCAGCGTGGGTGCAACCGTAACCATCATGAGTGCGGCCACGCTTGCGGAAGGCAAAACGATCATTGAAAACGCTGCCCGTGAACCGGAGATCGTCGATACTGCGAACTTCCTTAACACCCTGGGCGCGAAGATCAGCGGTGCGGGCACCGATCGTATTATTATCGAAGGCGTTGCTCGTTTGGGCGGGGGCGTTTATCGCGTGCTGCCTGACCGTATTGAAACCGGGACGTTCCTGGTGGCTGCGGCAATCTCTGGCGGTAAAATTCTTTGCCGTAACGCGCAGCCGGATACTCTGGATGCTGTTCTGGCAAAGCTGCGTGAAGCTGGCGCGGAAGTTGAAACGGGTAAAGACTGGATCAGCCTTGATATGCATGGCCAACGTCCAAAAGGCGTAACGGTGCGTACTGCTCCGCACCCAGGCTTCCCTACCGATATGCAGGCGCAATTCACCCTGCTGAACCTGGTGGCGGAAGGGACGGGCGTTATCACCGAAACTATCTTCGAAAACCGCTTCATGCATGTGCCTGAATTAATCCGTATGGGCGCGCATGCTGAGATCGAAAGCAATACAGTTATCTGCCACGGTGTCGAAAAGCTTTCCGGCGCTCAGGTAATGGCAACCGATCTTCGTGCGTCTGCAAGTCTGGTTCTGGCGGGCTGTATCGCAGAAGGGACAACGATAGTGGATCGTATTTACCACATTGATCGCGGCTATGAGCGCATTGAAGATAAGCTTCAGGCGCTGGGGGCTAAGATCGACCGCGTCAAGGGAAGCGAGTAAACATCTTCCCTTAAAGACGGATAGCCGGGGTATGCCCCGGCTTTTTTATAGCTGCCGGATCTTCCGTGTTCGGTCGATAAACTCATGTGTCACCGGGTCGTGGTAGCGTGAAGGCCAGATAACCTGCGGTGCGACACCTAAAGCCTTAGCGATAATAAACTCCCCTTTGGGCCAGGGGCGAGACAACGCATTGGCGAGCGTTGATGAGCTTAAACCTGACTGGCGTGATAAGGCGGCGAGCGACGTTTTCTTTTTTCGCAGTCCGGCAATAATGTCCGCCGGATGCCAGTCCACAAATTGATTTTCCATAATCTCTCCCTGTGATCTTACTAATCCTGCTCTGAGATGAGCGATGGCACAGGAAATTTATAACATAAAAATTTCCAAATGATTCCAGTAAGTGCAAGGAATAATAGATTCTGTGTTTTCATCCGCAAATATGATGAAAGCTAGTGAGAATGAAATATTCAGGAAAGAGGGAAGGGATGAGGATCTGTTTTACTGGAAACTTTAGCGCGCCAACTGGCGCGCTAAAGTCGATGTTAGTGGTCGCGTTGAACGGACATGTGCGCCAAAGAAATTAGCGCTTCACGGTAAGGAGTATCAGGCAGCACTGAAAGTGCATCGATCGCTTTATCTGCCTCTTCTTCGGCGCGTTGACGAGTCCATTCCAGAGAACCGCAATCCGACATAGCTCTCAGTACAGGATCCAGTAAATGACGGCCATTTCCCTGTTCGATCGCTTCACGAATCATCTGAGCCTGCTCTGGTGAGCCGTTGCGCATGGCGTGTAACAGCGGCAGCGTCGGTTTGCCTTCGTTCAGATCATCGCCGACATTTTTACCCAGCGTTTGCCCATCCGAGCTGTAATCCAGCAGGTCATCAATGAGCTGGAACGCAGTACCCAGGTAGCGCCCATAATCCTGCAGCGCTTTTTCCTGAATCTCCGTTGCGCCTGCCAGAATTCCCGAGCATTGAGCCGCAGCTTCAAACAGGCGGGCCGTTTTGCTGTAAATGACCCGCATATAGCTTTCTTCAGTAATGTCTGGGTCATTACAGTTCATCAGCTGTAGCACTTCGCCCTCAGCGATAACGTTTACGGCCTCTGACATCACCTCCAGCACTTTCAGCGAACCGAGGCTGGTCATCATCTGGAATGCTCGCGTATAGATGAAATCACCGACCAAAACGCTCGCTGCGTTGCCGAAAGCGGCATTGGCTGTGGCTTTACCCCGACGCATATCTGATTCGTCCACGACGTCATCATGAAGTAGCGTGGCGGTATGTATAAATTCGATCAACGCTGCAATTCTGACATGCGCTTGCCCATCGTAAGCAAGCGCCCGCGCGGCAAGCACGGCAATCATTGGGCGGATGCGTTTACCGCCACCGCTGACGATGTAGTAGCCCAACTGGTTGATCAGTTGAACATCGGAATTCAATTGCTCAAGGATTGTCGCATTGACACCCGCCATATCTTGCGCGGTTAACTCATTAATTTTTTCTAAATTCATCGCAAAAGTCTGGCTTTCGTCCTGTTTATTCCATATCCATATGGCATAACGAGAGGGTTGAGGTTCGATACTGTAGTACAGATTGTACTGAAAAAACGAGGCAGATAAACGGTGTGTGTGCTGTTGCGTTTTTTTTCTACGGTAATTGACGATCGGGCTTGTCAAACCCTCACGATTTGCGTAATATTCGCGCCCTATTGTGAATATTTATAGCGCTACCTGAAACCTATGTAAGGTAAGCGCGGAAAGCGGAGTTTTATATGTACGCGGTTTTCCAAAGTGGTGGTAAACAACACCGAGTAAGCGAAGGTCAGACCGTTCGCCTGGAAAAGCTGGACATCGCAACTGGCGAAACTGTTGAGTTCGCTGAAGTTCTGATGATCGCAAACGGTGAAGAAGTCAAAATCGGCGTTCCTTTCGTCGATGGTGGCGTTATTAAAGCTGAAGTCGTTGCTCACGGTCGTGGCGAGAAAGTTAAAATCGTTAAGTTCCGTCGCCGTAAACACTATCGTAAGCAAGCGGGCCACCGTCAGTGGTTCACTGATGTGAAAATCACTGGCATCAGCGCCTAAGACCTGAGGAGTAGATTAAATGGCACATAAAAAGGCTGGCGGCTCAACTCGTAACGGTCGCGATTCAGAAGCAAAACGCCTGGGTGTAAAACGCTTTGGTGGTGAAACTGTACTGGCTGGTAGCATCATCGTTCGTCAACGTGGTACCAAATTCCACGCTGGCAACAATGTAGGTTGTGGTCGTGACCACACCCTGTTTGCTAAAGCAGACGGTAAAGTGAAATTCGAAGTTAAAGGCCCGAACAATCGTAAATACATCAGCATCGTTGCTGAGTAAGTTTTTCGGTCCGGTAACGGATGAAAGCCCCGCAACGTGTTGCGGGGCTTTTTACATTGTACGCCTGGTAAATTTAAGACAGGGAATGGGCATGGGGCAGCAGGCGGGAATCGGTATTCTTTTAGCGTTAACCACGGCGATGTGCTGGGGGGCGTTACCCATAGCGATGAAGCAGGTGCTTCCGGTGATGGCGCCACCGACCGTGGTATTTTATCGATTTCTGATGGCCAGTATTGGCCTGGGTATTTTCCTTGCTATTCGGGGGAAATTACCGCCGCTCAGAATGTTCCGTAAGCCCCGGTGGCTAGTGTTGTTAGCGATCGCCACTGGGGGATTATTTGGCAACTTTCTGCTCTTTAGTTCTTCCCTGCAGTATTTAAGTCCTACTGCGTCTCAGGTTATTGGCCAGCTTTCTCCTGTCGGGATGATGGTGGCGAGCGTAGTAGTGCTAAAAGAGAGAATGCGTGGCACGCAGATTATTGGTGCCATGATGCTCTTGTGTGGTCTGGTGATGTTCTTCAACACCAGTCTTGTAGAGATTTTTACCCGCCTGACGGACTACACCCTTGGTGTTATCTTCGGCGTGCTGGCGGCAACGGTTTGGGTCAGCTATGGTGTGGCGCAGAAAGTGTTATTACGCCGGTTAGCCTCACAGCAGATCCTCTTTTTGTTGTACACTTTATGTACTATTGCACTTTTGCCGCTGGCAAAACCTGGTGTGATTTTCCAGCTCAGTAGCTGGCAACTGGCATGTCTGGTTTTTTGCGGTCTGAATACGCTGGTAGGCTATGGCGCGCTCGCTGAGGCGATGGCGCGCTGGCAGGCCTCCCAGGTTAGCGCCATCATTACGCTAACCCCGTTATTTACGTTGCTGTTCTCAGACCTGCTGTCTCAGGCCTGGCCCGAGTATTTCGCCATACCGATGCTTAACCTTGTGGGTTATATCGGGGCTCTCGTGGTTGTGGCTGGTGCGATGTATTCCGCGATTGGCCACCGCCTTTGGGGGCGCTGGCATAAAACCGAAACGGTCACGCCGGTGCAGCGTTCGGGCGAATGATTTACGGAGAAGTAAGATGAAGTTTGTTGATGAAGCAACGATCCTGGTCGTAGCAGGTGATGGCGGTAACGGCTGCGTTAGCTTCCGTCGTGAAAAATATATCCCGAGAGGCGGCCCGGACGGTGGTGATGGTGGTGATGGTGGTGACGTATGGCTTGAAGCCGACGAGAACCTGAATACGCTTATCGATTATCGTTTTGAAAAGGCCTTCCGCGCAGAGCGTGGCCAGAACGGCCAAAGCCGCGATTGTACCGGTAAACGTGGGCATGACGTCACTGTAAAGGTACCAGTGGGGACCCGAGTGATCGATCAGGGCACCGGTGAAACCATGGGCGATATGACGCAGCATGGTCAAAAGCTGATGGTTGCCAAAGGCGGCTGGCACGGTCTGGGTAATACCCGTTTTAAATCCTCCGTAAACCGTACCCCACGTCAGAAAACGATGGGTACTCCGGGTGAAAAACGCGATCTGCAGCTAGAGCTGATGCTACTGGCCGATGTCGGTATGCTGGGTATGCCAAATGCGGGTAAATCTACCTTTATCCGTGCGGTATCTGCAGCGAAGCCAAAAGTGGCTGATTATCCGTTTACTACGCTAGTGCCAAGCCTGGGCGTTGTTCGTATGGACAATGAAAAGAGCTTCGTCGTCGCGGATATCCCGGGGCTTATCGAGGGCGCAGCTGACGGCGCTGGTCTGGGCATTCGCTTCCTTAAGCACCTTGAGCGCTGCCGCGTATTGCTGCATCTCATTGACATTGAACCTATCGATGGCTCTGACCCGGTTGAAAACGCCCGCATCATCGTTGGTGAACTGGAGAAATACAGCGAAAGCCTGGCGTCAAAACCTCGCTGGCTCGTGTTTAACAAAATCGATCTGATGGATAAAGCGCAGGCAGAAGAAAAAGCGAAAGCCATTGCCGAAGCGCTTGGTTGGGAAGGTAAATACTACCTGATCTCTGCTGCCAGCCAGATGGGCGTCAAAGATCTCTGCTGGGATGTGATGACCTTTATCATCGAGAACCCCATTACGGCGGCTGAGGTCGCTAAGCAGCCAGAGAAAGTCGAGTTTATGTGGGATGATTACCATCGCCAACAGCTCGATGAAATGGAAGCTGAAGCAGAAGAAGACTGGGATGACGACTGGGATGATGAAGACGACGAAGGCGTCGAAATTATCTACCAGAAGTAAGTCTCAACGAAGAAGGCCGGTGCTCCCGGCCTTTTTTATTGGATGTTGTTCGGAAGCCAGCAGTCAGCCTGCAAGCCGCCCTCCGCACGATTGCCCAACGCCAGGCGGCCATGGTGAAGTTGAACAATCCGCTGCACAATGTTCAGACCCAGTCCGCTACCGCCATAGCGTTGATCCATACGCCTGAAGGGCTCGGTGATTTGTTGAAGATATTCGTTTTTAATGCCCGGGCCACTGTCGGCCACGCTCAAGAGCGTTCCACCCTCTTTTCCCGTCAATGTCACATGAATTTCGCCTTTTTCCGGGCTATAGCGGGAGGCATTTTCCAGCAGGTTACGCAACATTAAACGCAGCAGCACGGCATCACCTTGCACGGTCAGAGCGGATGCTGCAGGCCAGATTAGCTTTTGCGAGCGCTGTGCCGCCAACTCTTCCATTTCCATTTTAAGCGGCGCAATGATGTCGTCACTCCAGACCAGCGTATTGTAATGCCCGCTGGCCAGAGCTTGCCCGGCGCGCGAAAGCATCAGGAGCTGTTCAATGGTATGCATAAGCTGATCGATACGTGTTAGCAGCATCGGGGCCTGCGCTACCCCATTTTTTACCATCAATTCCAGATGTAACCTGAGGCCAGCAAGCGGTGTTCTCAGTTCATGGGCCGCATCGGCAGTGAATAAGCGCTCCTGTTGAATCGTATGATCCAGCCGGCCAAGCAGCTGGTTGAGGGAATTGGTTACGGCCACCATTTCGTCCATGTCGGAAAACATAGGCAGGGGAGTGAGGTTGTCGGCTGAGCGGTTAGCCAGGCTTGAACGCAGCTGATTCAGCGGGCGGGTTATCCAGGTAATTGCCCAGAAAGAGAAAAACAGCGTAAAGGCAACCATGACCAGAGAAGGCACCAACAGGGAAGCAATCGCTTCACGAATCTCTTTTTCGACCTGCTGGTTTCGGGCTTTTGCGGAGAGCGTTTCACTCACCAAAAAACCAATCTGCTCACGGCTTTCATGCCACAGCCAGACAACGCTAATCAACTGGAAGAAAAGAAGAATAAGCGCCAGCAGGATCATCAGGCGCCGGCGCATGCTGCTCATGAGCGGCTTTCCAGCCGGTAGCCAACGCCGCGCACGGTTTTGATTCTGTCTTTGCCTAATTTTCGGCGTAGGTTGTGAATGTGCACTTCAAGGGTGTTGGAGCCAGGATCGTCCTGCCAGCTGTAAATATCCTGCTGTAGCGTTTCACGGTGGACCGTCTGGCCGATTCGCATCATCAGGCGTGTCAGAAGAGCGAACTCTTTGGGCGTAATTTCTACGGCCTGATTGGCAAGTAGCACCTGCTGAGTCTGTAAGTTGAGGGTTAAATCGTCTTCCTGAAGCAGATTGTCGCTGTGTCCCTGGTAGCGACGGATCAGCGCTCTCGCACGCGCCTGCAATTCTGCAAGCGCAAAAGGCTTAACCAGATAATCATCCGCGCCGGAGTCCAGACCATTTACTCTGTCTTCAAGTGCGTCACGAGCCGTCAGGATAAGCACCGGATTTTTTACCCCACGCCGACGCCATTGACTCAACAGCGTGGCACCGTCTTTGTCCGGGAGCCCCAGGTCGAGAATAATCAGGCTGTATTCACCGCTTTGCAGCAAGGCATCAGCCTCCGCAGCCGTCGCGGCGCAGTCCAGCGCGTAGCCTTCCCCACCTAATGCCAGCGCAAGACCTTCCTGTAACAGTAAATCGTCTTCAACAATAAGCAGTTTCATAACTAGTTATTCTGGTAAATGTCTTTGTAAAGCCGGCTTTCGAAGCGCACTAACGGGATGCGGCGATTACGCTGGTCCGCTGGTTCAACGGCATAACCAGAGAGATACTGCACAAAGGCCATGCGCTGCCCGCTTGCCGTGGTAATGAAGCCAGCCAGATTATAAACACCCTGTAACGAACCCGTTTTCGCCGACACTTTCCCATCCACGCCTGCCTGATGTAGGCCGGCACGATACTGCAGAGAGCCATCGTAGCCCGCGAGCGGCAGCATAGAGATAAAGTTTAGCTGATTATCGTTCTGCGCGATGTATTGCAGCACCTGCATCATTGTGGCCGGTGAAATCAGGTTATGACGCGAAAGGCCTGAACCATCGACGACAATACTGTTCCCCAAATCTACGCCTGCTTTTTGGCGCAATATCTGGCGTACAGCATCAGCACCTGCCCGCCAGGTGCCAGGAACTCCCAGCCGGTTATGTCCGATGGTCCTGAATACGGTATCGGCAATCATGTTATCGGATTTCTTGAGCATGATTTTAAGCAGGTCATGCAACGGGGCTGACTGTTTGCTGGCTATCACCGTGCCCGGTTCGTTGGGTTGAGTCTGGCGCAGCAGTGTTCCGCTATAGCTGATCCCTGCCTGCTTCAGTTCATCTTTAATGATGGCACCTGCATAGCTTGCACCATCCTGAATGGCAAAGGCTAAGGGCAGCGGATCGGCGCGTTGTGTAAGGCAGCCGGTAAGCGTATAGCGGTTGAGATCGCCCGGGACAACATCCAGTTCGCAGTATTGGGCGTCAGGAGAACCTTTGGCCAGCGTTCTGACCTGACTAAACATCACGACCGGATAGTACGAAGCAATGCGGATATAGGCTAAATCGTCAGCTTTTGGGGCGCTGTATAAGGAAATAGAGAAGCAGTTACGGTCCACGATGGCGGCGGCGGGTGGTGCGCTGAAGCACTGTGTCATGTCGTTCCACGGCCAGCCCGGTGCTTTATCGTGGCTGGCGAAAATAGACGTGTCGACCAGCACGTTGCCCTTAATCTGTTGGACGCCCGCTTTTTTTAATTCGGCAACCATGTTGCGAATATCCTGACGCTTTAGCGTAGGATCCCCGCCGAAACGAGCGATAAGATCGCCGTTAAGTACGCCATTATCGATTTGAGCACGGCTTTCCAGCGTGGTGGTAAAACGAAAATCCGGGCCCAACTGAAGGAGCGCCGCTAGCGCCGTAATCACTTTCTGCGTACTGGCAGGCAGAGCCATTTGTTGGCTGTGATAATCAATGAACGGGCTTGTCGCACCGACTTTTTGTACCATCAGCGCCAGGTTCGCCCCGTCAGGCAACTGGGAGGTGTACTCTTCAACGTTCGCAGCCTGAACATTGATGGCTACGGCAGCGGTCAACCCAATGACAAATCTCAAAAATCGCATAATCTCGCGGTAACGGCCTGGAAACGTGACCGCCATACTACGGTGCATTATGGTGCAAAGTAAACGATGACCCTCAGGGAACTCCAGGGTAAAATACCGGTCAATTTGAAAACTGTTACTGACCTGGAGTCATCACCCCGGGTTGGTTTTCTTTTATTTGTTGCCGGAGAGACTTGCGTTACCGGCCATGCTCTTAAGCCAGCACGGTGTTTACCCTGCTGCAGAGGACTGATTTTAAGAGGTATAACAAATGCAACCTATTCCAATGACCTTACGTGGCGCTGAACAACTCCGCGAAGAACTGGATTTCCTGAAGTCCGTTCGTCGCCCTGAAATCATTGCTGCGATTGCTGAAGCTCGCGAGCATGGCGATCTGAAAGAAAACGCTGAATATCATGCCGCGCGTGAGCAGCAGGGCTTTTGCGAAGGCCGCATCCAGGATATCGAAGCGAAGCTTTCTAATGCTCAGGTGATCGACGTCACAAGAATGCCAAATAACGGCCGTGTGATCTTTGGTACTACCGTAACAGTATTGAACCTGGACAGTGATGAAGAGCTTACTTATCGCATCGTTGGCGACGATGAGGCTGATTTTAAAAAGAATCTTATTTCTGTAAACTCGCCTATTGCTCGCGGTCTTGTGGGCAAGGAATGCGACGATGTTGTCGTAATTCGCACGCCGGGCGGTGATGTCGAATTCGAAATCTTAAAAGTAGAATATTTGTAATTTTTACTACGCTGGCTAAAGGGTTGGCGTATTGTAAAGAAAAGAAAAAGGCCGCATAGCGGCCTTTTATCAACGAACATAGCGTGGCATTTTGCACACCTCTGCTTATTTCGGCAGAGAAATCTTACGCTCTTTAGAAGGGCGGTAGAGCACCAGCGTTTTACCGATGACCTGTACATTACAGGCGCCGGTTTCCCGCACGATGGCATCCACAATTAAGGTTTTGGTTTCGCGATCTTCCGTTGCGATCTTCACCTTGATTAATTCATGGTGCTCAAGCGCTTGTTCAATCTCGGCCAGTACCCCTTCGGTCAAACCATTATTGCCAAGCATAACCACCGGCTTGAGCGGATGGGCCAGACCTTTTAGGTGCTGTTTTTGTTTAGTACTCAGATTCATCGTATTTTTTGCTTACGTTGGGATTGAAAACGGTTCATTCTACCGCCATCTCCAGTGTATCGCCAAATCGGCTGTGCTGATTGTTAGTTAGCCTGCTATTCACGATGAACAAAGTTGGATATTGAGATGACAGGTAAGAAGCGTTCTGCCAGCTCCAGTCGCTGGCTGCAGGAACACTTTAGCGATAAATATGTTCAACAGGCACAGAAAAAGGGGTTGCGGTCCCGTGCCTGGTTTAAACTTGATGAAATACAGCAAAGTGACAAACTTTTTAAGCCAGGAATGACTATTGTTGATCTTGGTGCTGCACCCGGCGGGTGGTCACAATATGTCGTGACGCAAATCGGGAATCAGGGGCGAATCATCGCTTGCGATCTTTTACCAATGGATCCTATCGTTGGTGTGGACTTCCTTCAGGGCGATTTTCGTGATGAATTAGTCGTCAAGGCCCTGCTGGAACGTGTTGGTGACAGTAAAGTGCAGGTTGTCATGTCAGATATGGCGCCAAACATGAGCGGGACACCGGCAGTCGATATTCCCCGCGCTATGTACTTGGTTGAACTGGCACTGGAAATGTGTCGGGACGTGCTGGCGCCGGGTGGTAGTTTTGTAGTGAAAGTGTTTCAGGGCGAAGGTTTCGATGAATACCTGCGAGAAATTCGCTCCCTGTTTACGACGGTTAAAGTTCGTAAACCGGACTCTTCTCGTGCCCGCTCACGTGAAGTGTACATTGTAGCGACCGGGCGCAAACTATAGTACCCTGACGCTGTTTGTTAACACAGTTGTAATATGAGGTTAATCCCTTGAGTGACATGGCGAAAAACCTAATACTCTGGCTGGTCATTGCCGTTGTGCTAATGTCTGTATTCCAGAGCTTTGGGCCCAGCGAGTCAAATGGCCGTAGGGTGGATTACTCCACTTTCCTGTCTGAAGTTAATCAGGACCAGGTTCGCGAAGCGCGCATCAACGGACGTGAAATCAACGTTACCAAGAAAGATAGTAACCGATACACGACTTACATCCCCGTTAATGATCCCAAGCTGCTTGATAATCTGATTACCAAGAACGTGAAAGTTGTGGGCGAACCGCCTGAAGAGCAGAGTCTGCTGGCAACTATCTTCATTTCCTGGTTCCCAATGCTGCTGCTGATTGGGGTCTGGATCTTCTTTATGCGTCAAATGCAGGGCGGCGGTGGCAAAGGTGCCATGTCGTTCGGTAAGAGCAAGGCGCGCATGCTAACGGAAGACCAAATCAAAACCACCTTTGCTGACGTCGCTGGCTGTGATGAAGCGAAAGAAGAGGTGGGTGAGCTGGTTGAATACCTCCGTGAGCCGAGCCGCTTCCAGAAACTGGGCGGTAAAATCCCGAAAGGCGTCCTGATGGTCGGCCCTCCGGGTACGGGTAAAACGCTGCTGGCAAAAGCGATTGCTGGCGAAGCGAAAGTACCGTTCTTCACAATTTCCGGTTCTGACTTTGTTGAAATGTTCGTTGGTGTTGGTGCATCCCGTGTGCGTGACATGTTCGAACAGGCCAAAAAAGCGGCACCTTGTATTATCTTCATCGATGAAATCGATGCCGTAGGTCGTCAGCGTGGCGCTGGCTTGGGTGGCGGTCACGACGAACGTGAACAAACCCTGAACCAGATGCTGGTTGAAATGGATGGCTTTGAAGGTAACGAAGGGATCATCGTTATTGCGGCAACTAACCGTCCTGACGTGCTTGACCCTGCGCTGCTGCGTCCTGGTCGTTTCGACCGTCAGGTTGTCGTCGGTCTGCCAGATGTTCGTGGCCGTGAGCAAATCTTGAAAGTTCATATGCGTCGCGTACCGCTTGCACCGGACATCGATGCCGCGATTATCGCTCGTGGTACACCTGGCTTCTCCGGTGCCGATTTGGCTAACCTGGTAAACGAAGCTGCGCTGTTTGCTGCTCGCGGTAACAAGCGTGTGGTGTCTATGGTTGAATTCGAGAAAGCGAAAGACAAAATCATGATGGGGGCAGAACGCCGCTCCATGGTGATGACGGAAGCGCAGAAAGAATCGACTGCTTATCACGAAGCAGGCCATGCGATTATCGGTCGCCTGGTACCGGAGCACGATCCGGTCCATAAGGTGACGATTATCCCTCGTGGCCGCGCGCTGGGTGTGACCTTCTTCCTGCCTGAAGGCGACGCAATTAGCGCCAGCCGTCAGAAACTGGAAAGTCAGATTTCCACGCTGTATGGCGGCCGTCTGGCTGAAGAGATTATCTACGGGGCAGAACATGTTTCTACCGGTGCGTCGAACGACATTAAAGTGGCGACTAACCTGGCTCGTAACATGGTGACCCAGTGGGGCTTCTCCGACAAACTTGGCCCGCTGCTGTATGCGGAAGAAGACGGTGAAGTATTCCTGGGCCGTTCAGTGGCAAAAGCGAAGCATATGTCTGATGAGACTGCGCGTATCATCGATCAGGAAGTTAAATCCCTGATTGAACGCAACTATGCTCGTGCACGCCAGTTGCTGAATGAAAACATGGATATTCTGCACACCATGAAAGACGCATTGATGAAGTATGAAACCATCGATGCCCCGCAGATTGACGACCTGATGGCGCGCCGTGAAGTTCGCCCGCCAGCAGGATGGGAAGATGCGAGCAAAAACAACAATAACTCTGACAACAACGGTACCCCGAATGCGCCACGTCCGGTTGATGAACCACGTACGCCAAATCCGGGCAACACGATGTCTGAGCAACTGGGCGACAAATAAGACGCTCGCGCAGATGTTTTTGCAGTAATCTATAAACCCCGGGCCTGCCCCGGGGTTTTTGTTTTTGTACAGCCTAAGACGAACGCAAAGGAAGAAGAATGAAACTCACCGCGCAAGGCTCCACGCTGGATCTCTCGCATCCTCACGTCATGGGGATTTTAAACGTCACGCCGGACTCCTTTTCCGACGGTGGTCAGCACAACTCCCTGGTTGAGGCCCTCAAGCATGCAAATGCGATGATCAATGCCGGGGCGACAATCATCGACGTTGGCGGAGAGTCAACCCGGCCTGGCGCGGCAGAGGTGAGCACAGAAGAAGAACTTGAGCGCGTTATTCCGGTGGTCGAAGCGATCGCTCAACGGTTTGAAGTCTGGGTCTCAGTGGATACATCAAAAGCCGAAGTTATTCGCGAATCTGCACGAGTAGGGGCGCATCTTATCAACGATATTCGTTCCTTAACGGAACCAGGTGCGCTAGCTGCCGCAGCGGAAACGGGGCTCCCTGTTTGCCTGATGCATATGCAGGGCCAACCGAAAACGATGCAACAGGCACCACAGTACGATGACGTATTTGTCGATGTGAATCGCTTTTTTGTGGAGCACATTGCCCGCTGCGAAGCCGCAGGGATTTCAAAAGATAAATTGCTGCTCGACCCGGGCTTTGGTTTCGGTAAGAATCTCTCCCACAATTATCAGTTATTGGCTCGCCTTTCGGAATTTCATCACTACGGTATGCCGCTGTTGGTAGGAATGTCCCGTAAATCGATGGTCGGGCAACTGCTTAATGTTGGCCCGGATCAGCGCCTGAGCGGTAGCCTTGCCTGCGCGGTGATTGCTGCGATGCAGGGGGCTCAAATTCTTCGCGTTCATGACGTAAAAGAGACTGTTGAAGCTATGCGCGTGGTCGAAGCTACGCTTTCAGTGAAGGAAAACAAATACTATGAGTAACCGTAAATATTTTGGCACCGATGGTATCCGTGGTCGCGTGGGCGATGCACCTATTACCCCTGATTTTGTTCTGAAGCTTGGCTGGGCTGCGGGTAAAGTCCTGGCTCGTCATGGTTCGCGTAAGATTATTATCGGTAAGGACACGCGTATTTCCGGCTACATGCTGGAATCTGCACTGGAAGCAGGCCTGGCTGCAGCCGGGTTGTCTGCTTCGTTTACTGGTCCAATGCCTACGCCTGCGGTTGCTTATTTAACTCGTACATTCCGCGCTGAAGCCGGGATTGTTATCTCCGCCTCACACAACCCGTTCTATGACAACGGTATAAAATTCTTCTCGATCGACGGGACTAAACTGCCGGATGAGGTCGAAGAAGCTATTGAAGCGGAGATGGAAAAAGAGATCACCTGCGTGGATTCGGCGGAGTTGGGTAAAGCCAGCCGTATTGTCGATGCAGCAGGGCGGTATATTGAATTCTGCAAAGGCACGTTCCCGAACGAACTGAGCCTTAATGGCCTTAAAATCGTCGTAGACTGCGCCAACGGCGCGACTTACCACATTGCCCCGAATGTATTGCGTGAACTGGGTGCAAAAGTCATTGCCATCGGCTGTGAGCCGGATGGGGTGAATATTAATGAAAAATGCGGTGCGACCGATGTGCGTATGCTGCAAGAGCGCGTGCTGGCGGAAAAAGCCGATCTCGGCATCGCGTTTGACGGCGACGGCGACCGGGTAATTATGGTGGATAACCAGGGACTTAAAGTCGATGGCGATCAGATCCTTTATATCGTTGCCCGGGAAGGATTACGTCAGGGGCAGCTTCGCGGCGGTGCCGTGGGTACGCTAATGAGTAATATGGGACTTGAAGTCGCGCTGAAGCAGTTGGGTATTCCTTTTGCCCGCGCGAAAGTTGGCGACCGCTATGTTCTGGAAAAACTGCAGGAGAAAGGCTGGCGAATTGGGGCTGAAAACTCCGGTCACGTCATTCTGCTGGACCAAACCACCACCGGTGACGGCATAGTCGCAGGTTTGCAAGTGCTTACCGCAATGGTTCGTAACCATATGAGCCTGCACGATCTCTGCAGCGGAATGAAATTGTTCCCGCAGATTCTGGTTAACGTTCGCTTTACCGCAGGCAGCGGCGATCCGCTTGAAAACGAAGAGGTCAAGCGCGTTACGGCTGAAGTGGAAGCTGCATTGGGCAGCCGTGGCCGGGTGTTGCTGCGTAAATCCGGAACGGAGCCACTCATTCGCGTGATGGTCGAGGGTGAAGATGAAGCTCAGGTTACCGCGTTTGCTCATCAGATCGCAGACGCAGTGAAGGCCGTTTAATATTTTTTCTTCGCAAACTGATTGAAAAGGCGGCAGTTGCCGCCTGTTTCTTTGGTGGAAATCGCTTGTTTGCTGTTTTTTTCCGCAGTCAGTGCATTGTTAATAAATTGCCCTTGCGCACCAGTCTGGCTTTGGTTAGTATTCTCACCCGCTTCAGTGGGTAATGACAAACGTATCCGCTTAACTGGTTTGAAGCAATTGGCGTGCGGTAACCCCGCAAGGAACAGGTTGATTATGTACGAAGCTCTTTTGGTTGTTTTCCTTATTGTAGCGTTGGGCCTTGTAGGTCTTATCATGCTGCAGCAAGGTAAAGGCGCTGATATGGGAGCCTCCTTCGGAGCAGGCGCTTCCGCTACGTTATTCGGTTCAAGTGGTTCTGGTAACTTCATGACCCGCATGACCGGTGTGCTCGCAACGTTGTTCTTTATTCTGAGCCTGGTTCTGGGTAACCTCAGCACCAACAAAACCAGTAAAGGAAGCGAGTGGGAAAATTTAAGTCAGCCAGCACAAACTGAGCAGACTGCGCCAGCGGCACCTACCAAGCCGAGCAGCGATATCCCGCAGTAAGTTTGTCAGCTTCAATGCGGTGACATGAAGGTTACCGTGTTCAAAGAGTGCCGAGGTGGTGGAATTGGTAGACACGCTACCTTGAGGTGGTAGTGCCCGATTGGGCTTACGGGTTCAAGTCCCGTCCTCGGTACCAAATCCTAGCAATTCTTGCATTTAATGCAATTCTGGCGTAGTATTTGCCACGTTTTCGGACGCGGGGTGGAGCAGCCTGGTAGCTCGTCGGGCTCATAACCCGAAGGTCGTCGGTTCAAATCCGGCCCCCGCAACCACTTTCCCTGAGAGTTCTTTTTCAAATATACTGTGAACACCAGTTTCGGTGCCTTCGCGAAGAATTTAGAAAAAAATTCTCCTGGACGGTGTCCGGGCCGCAGTTGCGGCATACAGGGTTCAGTTATATAAAGCCCCGATTTATCGGGGTTTTTTGTTATCTGACTTTAGAATAACTGGGCTATATGCCCTTTTTTTATGTCTTGGGGGTGGGCTTGTCCACATTAGAGCAAAAATTAACAGAGATGATTTCAGCACCGGTCGAAGCACTGGGCTATGAACTTGTAGGCATCGAATTTGTTCGGGGCCGCACGTCTACGCTGCGCATCTATATTGATAGTGAAGATGGCATCAATGTTGATGATTGTGCTGATGTCAGTCACCAGGTCAGTGCCGTACTGGATGTCGAAGATCCCATCACCGTGGCCTATAACCTGGAAGTGTCCTCACCTGGCCTCGATCGCCCAATGTTCACCGCAGAACACTACGTTCGTTTTACCGGCGAAGAAGTGAGCATTGTATTGCGTATGGCTGTACAAAACCGCCGCAAATGGCAGGGTATTATTAAAGCCGTAGACGGTGAGATGATCACGGTAACGGTCGAAGGAAAAGACGAAGTGTTCGCGCTGAGCAACATCCAGAAAGCGAACCTGGTACCCCACTTTTAATAGTTTGGATTGAGGTGAAAACCCAGGATGAACAAAGAAATTTTGGCTGTTGTTGAAGCAGTTTCCAACGAAAAAGCGCTGCCGCGTGAGAAGATTTTCGAAGCGCTGGAAAGTGCGCTGGCAACGGCGACCAAGAAAAAATACGAGCAAGAAATTGACGTTCGCGTTGAGATCGACCGCAAAAGCGGTGATTTCGATACCTTCCGCCGCTGGGTTATCGTTGAAGAAGTCACTCAACCTACGCGTGAAATCACTCTCGAAGCGGCTCAGTTTGAAGATCCGGCTCTCGGCCTCGGCGATTATGTTGAAGACGAAATTGAGTCCGTCACCTTTGACCGTATCACCACTCAAACTGCGAAGCAGGTTATCGTGCAGAAGGTTCGCGAAGCCGAACGTGCGATGGTAGTAGATCAGTTCCGCGATCAGGAAGGTGAGATTGTTACCGGTGTAGTGAAAAAAGTTAACCGCGACAATATCTCCCTTGAACTGAAATCGGAAGGCATGTCCGGCAACGCTGAAGCTGTGATTCTGCGTGAAGATATGCTGCCACGTGAAAACTTCCGCCCGGGCGACCGCATTCGCGGCGTGCTTTACGCAGTACGTCCTGAAGCTCGCGGTGCGCAGTTGTTCGTTAGCCGTTCCAAACCTGAAATGCTGATCGAACTGT
The DNA here is from genome assembly GCF_011752835.1 of Enterobacter sp. Ap-1006. NCBI lineage: Bacteria > Pseudomonadati > Pseudomonadota > Gammaproteobacteria > Enterobacterales > Enterobacteriaceae > Enterobacter > Enterobacter sp. Ap-1006. The sequence goes on from NZ_VWWU01000005.1 coordinate 88,667, forward strand.
TCCGCATTGAAGTGCCGGAAATCGGTGAAGAAGTTATCGAAATTAAAGCCGCCGCACGCGATCCTGGCTCTCGCGCCAAAATCGCCGTGAAAACAAACGACAAACGTATCGATCCGGTCGGTGCTTGCGTTGGTATGCGCGGTGCGCGCGTTCAGGCGGTTTCTACTGAGTTAGGCGGTGAGCGTATTGATATCGTGCTGTGGGACGACAACCCGGCGCAGTTTGTTATCAACGCAATGGCACCGGCCGACGTAGCATCCATTGTTGTCGACGAAGACAAACATACGATGGATATCGCGGTAGAGGCAGGCAACCTGGCACAGGCCATTGGCCGTAACGGTCAGAACGTTCGCCTGGCATCACAGCTGAGCGGCTGGGAACTCAACGTTATGACCGTTGATGACCTGCAGGCTAAACATCAGGCTGAAGCGCATGCGGCTATTGATACCTTTACCAAATACCTCGATATTGACGAGGATTTCGCCACCGTGTTGGTCGAAGAAGGTTTCTCCACGCTTGAAGAACTGGCCTATGTGCCAATGAAAGAGCTGCTGGAAATCGACGGCCTTGATGAAGATACCGTGGAAGCATTACGCGATCGCGCTAAAAACGCGCTCACCACACTGGCTCTTGCACAAGAAGAGAGCCTTGGCGATAAAAAACCTACTGAGGATCTGCTGAACCTCGAAGGGATGGATCGCCCGCTGGCCTTTAAACTGGCTGCTCGTGGTGTTAGCTCGCTGGAAGACCTTGCCGAGCAAGGTGTTGACGACCTGTCTGATATCGAAGGCTTAACGGATGAGAAAGCCGGCGAGTTGATCATGGCAGCGCGTAACATTTGCTGGTTTGGCGGCGAAGCGTAATAAACTGTAGCAGGAAGGAACAGCATGACAGATGTAACCGTAAAAGCGCTGGCCGCAGAGATTCAGACCTCCGTGGACCGCCTGGTACAGCAATTTGCTGATGCAGGGATCCCGAAGTCTGCTGATGACTCCGTTTCGGCGCAAGAGAAACAAACGCTGCTGGCTCACCTGAACCACGAACATGGTTCAGGCCCAGACAAGTTGACTTTACAGCGCAAAACGCGCAGTACTTTAAACATTCCAGGTACCGGTGGGAAAAGTAAATCGGTACAAATCGAAGTCCGCAAGAAGCGCACCTTTGTGAAACGTGATCCGCAAGAGGCAGAACGCCTTGCTGCGGAAGAACAGGCGCAGCGTGAAGCGGAAGAGCAAGCCCAGCGTGAGGCAGAGGAAGCTGCCAAACGTGCGGCACAAGATAAAGCTAAGCGTGAAGCTGAAGAACAAGCTAAGCGCGAAGCCGCTGATAAAGCGAAACGTGAAGCTGCGGAAAAAGACAAAGTGAGCAATCAACAAACTGATGAAATGACGAAAGCCGCCCACGCCGAGAAGGCTCGCCGTGAAGCGGAAGCTGCTGAACTGAAGCGTAAAGCTGAAGAAGAAGCCCGTCGCAAACTCGAAGAAGATGCCCGTCGCGTGGCGGAAGAAGCCCGTAAAATGGCTGAAGCTAACGCTGGCGTTTGGGAAGAGCAGGAGAAGGTGGAAGACGACAAGTCTGACTATCACGTCACCACTTCCCAGCACGCTCGTCAGGCAGAAGACGAAAACGATCGTGAAGTTGAAGGCGGCCGTGGTCGTGGTCGTACTGCAGCTAAAGCGCCGCGTCAGAAAAAAGCTGGCGGTAAGCACGGCGAGTCTAAAGCTGACCGTGAAGAAGCTCGTGCAGCCGTTCGCGGTGGCAAAGGTAAGCGTAAGCCAAGCAGCCTGCAGCAGGGCTTCACCAAGCCAGCACAGGCCGTTAACCGTGACGTTGTGATTGGTGAAACCATCAGCGTTGCTGAACTGGCTAACAAAATGGCCGTTAAAGGCTCTCAGGTCATCAAAGCGATGATGAAGCTGGGCGCAATGGCGACCATCAACCAGGTTATCGATCAAGAAACCGCTCAGCTGGTTGCTGAAGAGATGGGCCACAAAGTTATCCTGCGTCGTGAGAACGAGCTGGAAGAAGCGGTAATGAGCGACCGTGACACCGGCGCTGCGGCAGAAACCCGTGCACCGGTTGTGACCATCATGGGTCACGTTGACCACGGTAAAACTTCTCTGCTGGACTACATCCGTTCTACTAAAGTTGCCTCCGGCGAAGCGGGTGGTATTACCCAGCACATCGGTGCTTACCACGTAGAAACCGACAACGGAATGGTTACCTTCCTGGATACCCCAGGTCACGCAGCATTTACTTCTATGCGTGCTCGTGGTGCTCAGGCAACGGATATCGTTGTTCTGGTTGTTGCTGCCGATGATGGCGTGATGCCACAGACTATCGAAGCTATCCAGCACGCAAAAGCGGCGCAGGTACCGGTAGTTGTCGCGGTGAACAAAATCGATAAGCCAGAAGCGGATCCGGATCGCGTTAAAAACGAACTGTCCCAGTATGGCATCATGCCGGAAGAGTGGGGCGGCGAAAGCCAGTTCATCCACGTTTCTGCAAAAGCCGGTACCGGTATCGACGACCTGCTGGATGCAATCCTGCTGCAGGCCGAGGTTCTGGAGCTGAAAGCCGTCCGTAAAGGTATGGCAAGCGGCGTGGTCATCGAATCCTTCCTGGATAAAGGCCGTGGTCCGGTTGCTACCGTTCTGGTGCGTGAAGGTACCCTGAACAAAGGCGATATCGTTCTGTGTGGCTTCGAATACGGCCGTGTACGTGCGATGCGTGACGAGATGGGGCGTGAAGTGACCGAAGCGGGTCCTTCTATTCCAGTTGAAATCCTCGGCCTGTCCGGCGTGCCTGCCGCTGGTGACGAAGTGACCGTTGTTCGTGACGAGAAGAAAGCTCGTGAAGTTGCTCTGTATCGTCAGGGTAAATTCCGTGAAGTGAAACTGGCTCGTCAGCAGAAATCCAAACTGGAAAACATGTTCGCCAACATGACCGAAGGCGAAGTGTCCGAAGTGAACATCGTGCTGAAGGCAGACGTTCAGGGTTCTGTGGAAGCAATCAGCGACTCCCTGCTGAAACTGTCTACCGATGAAGTTAAAGTTAAAATCATCGGTTCCGGCGTGGGTGGGATCACCGAAACTGACGCAACGCTGGCTGCAGCATCCAACGCCATTCTGGTTGGCTTCAACGTCCGTGCTGATGCGTCTGCGCGCCGCGTGATTGAAGCAGAAAGTCTGGATCTGCGTTACTACTCCGTTATCTATAACCTGATCGACGAAGTGAAAGCGGCAATGAGCGGTATGCTGTCTCCAGAGCTGAAACAGCAGATCATCGGCCTGGCTGAAGTTCGTGATGTCTTCAAATCACCGAAGTTTGGCGCGATTGCTGGCTGTATGGTTACCGAAGGTGTGGTGAAACGTCACAACCCAATCCGCGTACTGCGCGACAACGTGGTTATCTATGAAGGCGAGCTGGAATCCCTGCGCCGCTTCAAAGATGACGCAAGCGAAGTCCGTAACGGTATGGAATGTGGTATCGGCGTTAAGAACTACAACGACGTGCGCGTGGGCGATATGATCGAAGTCTTCGAAATTATCGAGATCAAGCGTACCATCTCCTGATAGCCGTACCGCATCAACTATCTTAGGGGGGCCGTGTGCCCCCCGTTTTGTCTGGAGAAATTATTATGGCGAAAGAATTTGGTCGCCCGCAGCGCGTTTCTCAGGAATTGCAGAAAGAAATTGCCATTATCCTGCAGCGTGAAATTAAAGACCCGCGTCTGGGCATGATGACCACCGTTTCTGGGGTCGAAGTCTCCCGTGACCTGGCGTATGCCAAAGTATTTGTGACCTTCCTGAACGACAAAGACGAAGATGCCATCAAAGAAGGCATCAAAGTTCTGCAGGACGCGTCGGGCTATATCCGAACTTTAGTTGGCAAGGCAATGCGTCTGCGCATCGTGCCTGAGCTGACCTTCTTCTACGATAACTCGCTGGTTGAAGGGATGCGCATGTCTAACCTGGTTTCCAATGTCATCCGTCATGATGACGAGCGTCGCGTGAATACGGACGACAGCAAGGAGGATTGATGAGTCGTCCTCGTCGTCGCGGTCGTGATATTCATGGTGTACTGTTGCTCGATAAGCCTCAGGGCCTTTCGTCCAACGACGCACTGCAAAAAGTAAAACGTCTTTATAACGCGAACCGCGCGGGTCATACCGGGGCGCTGGATCCGCTGGCGACCGGTATGCTGCCGATTTGCCTTGGTGAAGCGACGAAGTTCTCCCAGTACCTGCTGGACTCCGACAAACGTTATCGCGTGATTGCCAAACTTGGGCAGCGCACGGACACGTCAGATGCCGACGGCATTGTGGTTCAGGAGCGCCCGGTTAACTTTAGCACCGAGCAGCTTGCTGCCGCGCTGGAGAGCTTCCGCGGGGATACCGAGCAGGTTCCATCGATGTACTCTGCGCTTAAGCATCAGGGTAAGCCCCTGTACGAATATGCGCGCGCGGGGATTGAGGTTGAACGTGAAGCTCGCCCAATCACGGTGTACGAGCTGTTGTTTATTCGCCATGAAGGGGATGAACTGGAGCTGGAAGTCCATTGCTCTAAGGGAACGTACATTCGTACAATCGTTGACGATCTCGGTGAAAAACTTGGCTGTGGGGCGCATGTTATCTTCCTGCGTCGTCTGGCTGTAAGTAAATATCCGATTGAGCGGATGGTCACTCTGGAGCAGCTTAATGAGCTGGTAGAACAGGCACATCGACAGGAGCGCGAGCCAGCGGAAATGCTGGATCCGCTGCTGATGCCGATGGACAGCCCAGCCTCCGATTTCCCGCTGGTGAATTTGCTGCCTGAAGTTGCCGTCTACTTTAAAAACGGTAATCCAGTTCGGGTGGCAGGCGTTCAGGCCGAAGGGTTGGTGCGCGTCACCGAAGGCGAAGAGAAGAAATTCATCGGTATGGGTGAAATCGATGGCGAGGGCCGGGTTGCTCCGCGTCGTCTGGTCGTCGAATATCCCGTCTGACTTTTGCCGCTACCTTGCGGTAAAAGGGCGCTACAGGTAAAATAGCGCGGCTTAACGGCTGGCCGATTGTTTAACAAACGGCTCAGGCGTGCACTGGGGTTGCTGAATTAGAGATCGGCACCCTGTTTATTTATCTATAATGTTGGAGTTGAAAATGTCTCTAAGCGTTGAAGCTAAAGCTAAAATCGTTTCCGAGTTTGGTCGTGGTACTAACGACAGCGGTTCTACCGAAGTTCAGGTTGCACTGCTGACTGCACAGATTAACCACCTGCAGGGTCACTTTGCAGAGCACAAAAAAGATCACCACAGCCGTCGTGGTCTGCTGCGTATGGTTTCTCAGCGTCGTAAACTGCTCGACTACCTGAAACGTAAAGATGTAGCACGTTACACTGGCCTGATCGAGCGCCTGGGTCTGCGTCGCTAGTTCTTGCGAGTTTCAGAAAAAGGGGCCTGTAAGGGCCCCTTTTTTCAACCAGACGGCAGCAATTCTATGGAAACTAATGTATTGTTGCTGAGTGTGATCTTTATTGCAGAGGTTCGCGCGGCTAATGAGAGGCTTTACCCGTCAGAGCGGGTTAGGATTGTCATTAGTCGCGAGGATGCGATGAAGGTCGGGTACCAACGGCGGCGCGTGAAGCCACGTGCTGCCCGTCATTTTAAAGGATCTTATTTTGCTGAATCCGATCGTTCGTAAATTCCAGTATGGCCAGCATACGGTCACGCTTGAAACCGGCATGATGGCTCGCCAGGCTACCGCTGCTGTAATGGTAAGCATGGATGACACCGCGGTATTCGTTACCGTTGTTGGCCAGAAAAAAGCCAAGCCAGGCCAGGACTTCTTCCCGCTGACCGTTAACTATCAGGAGCGTACCTACGCTGCTGGTCGTATCCCAGGTAGCTTCTTCCGTCGTGAAGGCCGTCCAAGCGAAGGTGAAACCCTGATTGCGCGTCTGATTGACCGCCCGGTTCGCCCGCTGTTCCCTGAAGGTTTCGTCAACGAAGTGCAGGTTATCGCCACCGTTGTCTCCGTTAACCCGCAGGTTCACCCTGATATCGTAGCCATGATCGGTGCTTCTGCAGCACTGAGCCTGTCCGGTATTCCGTTTAACGGCCCAATCGGTGCCGCTCGTGTGGGTTACATCAATGACCAGTACGTGCTGAACCCGACCGCTGAAGAACTGAAAACCAGCAAGCTGGATCTGGTTGTTGCCGGTACCGAAAGCGCAGTGCTGATGGTTGAATCCGAAGCTGAACTGCTGAGCGAAGACCAGATGCTGGGTGCCGTTGTCTTCGGTCACGATCAGCAGCAGGTTGTTATCAAAGAAATCAACGCGCTGGTTGCCGAAGCCGGCAAACCACGTTGGGACTGGCAGCCTGAGGCCGTGAACGAAGCGCTGAATGCGCGCGTTGCCGCGCTGGCTGAATCCCGTCTGAGCGATGCTTACCGCATCACTGAGAAGCAAGAGCGTTATGCACAGGTTGACGTCATCAAAGCTGACGTTATCGCAACGCTGACCGCAGAAGACGAATCTCTGGATGCCGCTGAACTGTCTGACATTCTGCACGCTATCGAGAAAAACGTTGTTCGTAGCCGCATCCTGGCTGGTGAACTGCGCATCGATGGCCGCGAAAAAGACATGATTCGTGGTCTGGACGTGCGTACTGGTGTTCTGCCGCGCACTCACGGTTCTGCACTGTTCACTCGTGGTGAAACTCAGGCGCTGGTTACCGCCACGCTGGGTACTGCACGTGACGCACAGACGCTGGACGAGCTGATGGGCGAGCGCACTGACAGCTTCCTGTTCCACTACAACTTCCCTCCGTACTCCGTAGGCGAGACCGGGATGGTAGGTTCGCCTAAGCGTCGTGAAATTGGTCACGGCCGTCTGGCGAAGCGTGGCGTTCTGGCCGTTATGCCAGAAGCTGACAAATTCCCGTACACCGTTCGTGTGGTTTCTGAAATCACCGAATCTAACGGTTCTTCTTCCATGGCCTCTGTGTGCGGTGCATCTCTGGCACTGATGGACGCTGGTGTGCCAATCAAAGCCGCCGTTGCGGGCATCGCGATGGGCCTGGTGAAAGAAGGCGACAACTTTGTTGTTCTGTCCGACATTCTGGGTGACGAAGATCACCTGGGTGACATGGACTTCAAAGTAGCCGGTAGCCGTGAAGGTATCTCTGCGCTGCAGATGGATATCAAAATCGAAGGTATCACCCGCGAAATCATGCAGGTGGCTCTGAACCAGGCTAAGGGTGCGCGTCTGCACATTCTGGGCGTTATGGAGCAGGCTATCGACGCACCGCGTGGCGATATTTCTGAGTTCGCACCACGTATTCACACCATTAAAATCAACCCAGACAAGATCAAAGACGTGATCGGTAAGGGTGGGGCTGTGATTCGTGCGCTGACTGAAGAAACCGGCACCACCATCGAAATCGAAGATGACGGTACCGTTAAAATCGCAGCGACCGACGGCGACAAAGCGAAACACGCTATCCGTCGTATCGAAGAGATCACCGCGGAAATCGAAGTGGGCCGTATCTATAACGGTAAAGTCACTCGTATCGTTGATTTCGGTGCGTTTGTTGCTATCGGCGGCGGTAAAGAAGGTCTGGTTCACATCTCTCAAATCGCCGACAAGCGCGTAGAGAAAGTGACTGACTATCTGCAGATGGGTCAGGAAGTTCCGGTGAAAGTACTGGAAGTTGACCGTCAGGGCCGCGTCCGTTTAAGCATTAAAGAAGCAACCGAGCAGTCTCCGGCAGAAGGTGCAGCACCAGCCGCGCCAGAAGCTGAGTAAGGTTTGCCAATTAAGCTCTCCATGGTGACATGGAGAGCTGTTTGTTACGGGACAGGATGTCTCGTTTGCAGCCGGGGGACAGGACGTTCATCCATTTGTTGTCTTCGGGAGTAGGAAATGAAGCCTTTTTTGCGCTGGTGTTTCGTTGCGACAGCTATCACGCTGGCCGGATGCAGCAACTCTGCCTGGCGTAAGAACGAAGTATTAGCGGTGCCATTGCAGCCTACGCTGCAGCAGGAAGTGATTCTGGCACGCATGGAACAAATACTTGCCAGTCGGGCTTTAACCGATGACGAACGCGCACAGCTTTTATATGAGCGCGGAGTGTTGTATGATAGCCTCGGTCTGAGGGCTCTGGCGCGGAATGATTTTTCACAAGCGCTGGCCATCCGTCCCGATATGCCTGAAGTATTCAATTACTTAGGCATTTATTTAACGCAGGCAGGCAATTTTGATGCTGCCTATGAAGCGTTTGATTCTGTACTTGAGCTTGATCCAACTTACAACTACGCGCACTTAAATCGCGGTATCGCCCTCTATTACGGTGGTCGTTATCGTTTAGCGCAAGATGATCTGCTGGCGTTTTATCAAGACGATCCCAACGATCCTTTCCGTAGCCTGTGGCTCTATATTGCTGAACGCAATTTGGACGAAAAACAGGCCAAAGTGGCGCTACAACAGCGTCTCGAGAAATCGGATAGAGAGCAATGGGGATGGAATATTGTCGAGTTCTACCTGGGCAACATTAGCGAAAAAGAGCTAATGGAACGCCTCAAGGCGGACGCAACGGATAACACCTCGCTCGCTGAGCATCTCAGTGAAACCAACTTCTATTTAGGTAAGTACTACCTAAGTCTGGGGGATAAGGACAGCGCCAAGGCACTGTTCAAGTTAGCGGTTGCTAACAACGTACACAACTACGTTGAGCATCGTTATGCATTGTTGGAATTAGCGCTCTTGGGCCAGGAGCAAGACGACCTGGCAGAATCGGACCAGCAATAGCTGACGAACAACGATCGTCCCATAAACTTTTTAACTAAAGTCATCACCTTCACGGGTGAGGGCGTTTTTGTTCGTTAATCAATCAAATTTGAGCCGGTTCACACTTTTCAATGAAAATTGCAGATCAATTTCACGATGAGTTACGTAGACTGGCCGCCATCAACGAGGCACATGTACTACATGACTGATATCATCGAAACCACTTTTTCTGATCTGGGGCTGCACGCCTCCATCATTCAGGCCCTGAACGATCTGGGCTACGAAAAGCCATCACCCATTCAGGCTGAGTGTATCCCACACCTGCTGAATGGCCGCGACGTTCTGGGTATGGCCCAGACCGGTAGTGGTAAAACCGCAGCGTTCTCTCTGCCGCTGCTGAACAACCTCGATCCTGAGCTGAAAGCACCGCAAATCCTGGTGCTGGCCCCGACCCGCGAACTGGCGGTTCAGGTTGCTGAAGCCATGACGGATTTCTCTAAACACATGCACGGCGTGAACGTTGTTGCCCTTTACGGCGGTCAGCGTTATGACGTGCAGCTGCGCGCTCTGCGTCAGGGACCACAGATTGTTGTGGGTACCCCAGGGCGTCTGCTTGACCACCTGAAACGCGGCACTCTGAACCTGTCCGGCCTGAAAGGTCTGGTCCTGGACGAAGCGGACGAAATGCTGCGTATGGGCTTCATCGAAGACGTTGAAACCATCATGGCGCAGATCCCGGCTGAACATCAGACCGCGCTGTTCTCTGCCACCATGCCGGAAGCGATTCGTCGTATTACCCGTCGCTTCATGAAAGATCCTCAGGAAGTGCGCATTCAGTCCAGCGTGACTACTCGCCCGGACATCAGCCAGAGCTTCTGGTCTGTTTATGGCATGCGTAAAAACGAAGCGCTGGTTCGTTTCCTGGAAGCAGAAGACTTTGATGCGGCGATTATCTTCGTTCGTACCAAAAACGCTACTCTGGAAGTGGCTGAAGCGCTGGAGCGTAGCGGTTATAACAGCGCCGCGCTGAACGGTGACATGAACCAGGCGCTGCGTGAGCAGACCCTGGAGCGCCTGAAAGATGGTCGTCTGGATATCCTGATCGCCACCGACGTTGCGGCCCGTGGCCTGGACGTGGAGCGTATCAGCCTGGTTGTTAACTACGATATCCCGATGGACTCCGAGTCTTACGTTCACCGTATCGGCCGTACCGGTCGTGCTGGCCGTGCTGGCCGTGCGCTGCTGTTCGTTGAGAACCGCGAGCGTCGCCTGCTGCGCAACATCGAACGCACCATGAAGCTGACGATTCCTGAAGTAGAACTGCCAAACGCAGATCTGCTGGGTGAGCGTCGTCTGGCTAAATTCGCCGCTAAAGTTCAGCAGCAGCTGGAAAGCAGCGATCTGGATCTGTACCGTGGCCTGCTGGCAAAAATTCAGCCTTCCGCTGAAGAAGAGCTGGACATCGAAACGCTGGCTGCAGCACTGCTGAAAATGGCTCAGGGTGAACGTCCTCTGATTCTGCCACCAGATGCACCTATGCGCCCACGTCGCGAATTCAAAGAGCGTGACGATCGCTTCGAACGTCGTGGCGACCGTAATGACCGTGGCCCGCGTGGCGACCGTCCAGAGCGTGGTGGTGAAGATCGTCCGCGTCGCGAACGTCGTGATGCTGGCGATATGGAACTGTACCGCATTGAAGTGGGCCGTGATGATGGGGTTGAAGTTCGTCACATCGTTGGCGCTATCGCTAACGAAGGCGACATCAGCAGCCGTTACATCGGTAACATCAAACTGTTCGGGACTCACTCCACCATTGAGCTGCCGAAAGGCATGCCGGGTGAAGTTCTGCAGCACTTTACCCGCACTCGTATTCTGAACAAGCCGATGAATATGCAACTGCTGGGTGACGCGCAGCCTCGTCCAGAGCGCAGTGGCGAACGCCGTGGCGGTCGTGACGGCGGTGGCCGTGGCTTCGGCGGCGAGCGTCGTGAAGGCGGTCGTGGCCCACGTCGCGAAGGCGCTGGTGCCGGTGCTGGCCGTAGCTTCAGCGGTGAACGCCGTGAAGGTGGTCGTGGCCCGCGTCGCGAAGACGGAGCTGCAACCGCACGCCGTCGCTTCGGTGATGCATAATTTACCTATAATCTGCCGTATTATTTTTAAACGGCAGTGATAAAAGCCCCGGTTATTGCAATCGGGGTTTTTTTTATCCCTTTTGTACTCATGTACTGGTACAATGAACCACATAAGACAATTTCGTCGTGCTCAGTTTTTCAGGGATTCGATATGACAACGTTAACCGCCCCCGGCACAAAGCCTTCGTTAATTGGCGGGGTGATGATCATCGGTGGGACAATCATTGGTGCAGGGATGTTTTCGCTCCCGGTGGTGATGTCGGGGGCCTGGTTCTTTTGGTCGCTGGCTGCGCTGGTCTTCACCTGGTTCTGCATGCTGCATTCCGGGCTGATGATCCTGGAGGCGAACCTAAACTACCGCATCGGCTCCAGCTTCGACACTATCACTAAAGATCTGCTGGGGCGCGGCTGGAACGCGATCAACGGCCTGTCGATTGCGTTTGTGCTTTATATCCTGACTTACGCCTATATTTCTGCCAGCGGCTCCATCCTGCATCATACGTTTTCAGAGATGTCGCTGGATGTGCCGGCTCGTCTGGCGGGGCTGGCCTTTGCGCTGGCTGTGGCGTTTATCGTCTGGCTGAGTACCAAAGCGGTTAGCCGCATGACGGCCATTGTGCTTGGTGCCAAAGTCATTACTTTCTTCCTGACCTTCGGCAGCCTGCTTGGGCACGTCACGCCAGTAACGCTATTTAATGTGGCGGAGAGCAATGCCTCCTACACGCCCTATTTATTAATGACGCTGCCGTTCTGCCTGGCCTCTTTTGGCTATCACGGCAATGTACCTAGCCTGATGAAGTATTACGGCAAAGATCCACGCACCATTATTCGCTGCCTGGTTTACGGCACGCTGATGGCGCTGGGGCTGTATACCATCTGGCTGCTGGGAACGATGGGGAATATTCCACGCCCTGAGTTTATTGGCATCGCGGAGAAGGGCGGCAACATTGACGTGCTGGTGCAGGCGCTGAGCGGCGTGCTCAACAGCCGAAGCCTGGATTTGTTACTGGTGGTGTTCTCGAACTTTGCGGTGGCGAGTTCATTCCTCGGCGTCACGTTGGGGTTGTTCGATTACCTGGCGGACCTGTTTGGGTTTGACGATTCCGCACTGGGGCGTTTGAAAACGGCGCTGCTGACTTTCGTCCCGCCGATTGTCGGTGGCCTGCTATGGCCGAATGGCTTCCTGTATGCGATTGGCTATGCGGGACTGGCGGCGACTATCTGGGCGGCCATTGTCCCTGCGCTGCTGGCGAGAAAATCACGTAAACGCTTTGGCAGCCCGAAATTCCGCGTCTGGGGTGGCAAGCCGATGATTGCCCTGATTCTGATCTTTGGCGTGGGCAATGCGCTGGTACACATCCTGTCTACCTTCGACGTCCTGCCGGTTTATAAATAAATACTAACGGGCCCTCCGAGCTGAGAGGGCCCCACACCACGTTAGCCTAAAAGCTCTTCTTTCACCTGCATGGCCAAATCGAACGAATGTAAGCGCGCCTGGTGATCGAAAATCTGGCCGTTAACCATAATTTCATCCGCTTCAGTTTCGCGCAGAACGGACTCCAGGCCGTGGCGCACCTTCGCTTTATCCCCCACCAGAGACATGCTCAGTGCCTGCTGAACCCCATATTGCTCAGAGGCAGACCAAAGCTGATGCATATTCTCCACCGGTGGCGGAAGCTGCCCGGTTTCACCGCGACGGAGGCGAACAAAAGCCTGCTGCATGGAAGTAAACAGGAACTCGGCATCGCGGGTGCTGTCTGCCGCCACGATATTGATGCAGACCATCGCGTAAGGTTTTGCCAGCCGCTCGGACGGCTTGAAGTTTTCGCGATAAAGCTGCAGCGCCCGGAACAGCATGTCTGGCGCAAAGTGCGAGGCAAAAGCAAACGGCAAGCCCAGCTGTGCCGCCAGTTGAGCGCCGTACAGGCTGGAGCCTAATAGCCAGACCGGCACCTTTTCGCCATAACCCGGCACGGGGCGTACATGCGGGTTCGGATCGCGGGCGTCAAACCAGTCCACCAGCTCAGCAACATCCCGGGGGAAGTTATCCACGTCGCCGCTCATATGGCGTCGCAGCGCCCTCATGGTCGGCTGATCGCTGCCCGGCGCACGGCCAAGCCCGAGATCGATACGCCCCGGATAAAGCGCATTGAGGGTACCGAACTGCTCGGCAATCACCAGCGGGGAATGGTTTGGCAGCATCACGCCGCCGGAACCTAAATGCAGGGTGGTAGTATTCGCGGCCAGATAGCCAATCAGTACCGAGGTTGCCGCGCTGGCAATACCGACCATATTGTGGTGTTCCGCCAACCAATAGCGGTGGTAGCCGCGCTTTTCAGCCAGCCGGGCGAGATCCAGAGAGTGGGAAAAAGCCTCCTGCGCCGAGGAGCCTTGAGGGATCGGCGCTAAATCCAGCACCGAGAAAGCAACATTTTTGTCAGTCATAACCGCTCACTTTTGTTACAGCGTAGTCATCAGATTGAAGGTCTTCTTCCAGCCTGGCGCAGGAATACCGCGCCGGCCAGAAAAGCTGCACCTTTAATAGTGCATTAAACGATGACCAAATTTGTTAACAAAGTGAGCTATTATCAGGCCTGGAGCTCCAGCCCGGCGACGCGTCGCCAGTAGCCGTTACAGTCGCTGTGGTTGGCCAGCGGCAGCGGTGCGCTACCGTTTTCATTAGCGCGGAAAGCGTTCAAAATATCCAGCGTCCCTAAGCCCATCGGCGATAGGCGAACAATATCCACCAGCCCTTTCATCGACGTCAGCTCATTGCCGAGGTTATAGACATAGCCGCTCATGGTTTGAATGCCGTTCAGCACAAAGACCTGCTGTTGCTCCTGAGAGCGCATATCCCGGCCGTTCGGATACTTAATGCAGCAAGTTTCACATTCGTCCTTGGCGCGGTCTTCGGAGCGGGCGGTAAAGCAGCGGGCGGAATAAGCCAGCGGCAGATGGCCGTAGCTCAGCACTTCCACTTCGAATTTGTCACGAATGCCGAGCTCATCGCACTGCTGGAGCATATTGGTTAGCCAGTCGCGGGAAAGCTCGACCGGCATACACCAGCGCGTCATGCCCTGTTTTAATAACAGGCGCAGCGTCACGGCGTTATAGCAGTTGAGCGCATGCCCGGCGACAAACGGCAGTTTGCGTTCGGCGGCCATATTCACGCTGCCGATATCATTGGCTTCAATCAGAAAGTCGCCGTTTTCTACATAGCGCTTCAGTTCCCCCAATTCTGACGGAGCCTGCACCAGCGCCAGCGTGGAAAGCACCACCTGCTTGCCCTGGCCTGCGAGCATTTTCGCCATATCCAGCCAGTCGCCAACTTTGGTTGCCCGGCGCTTGCTGCATACCGCTTCGCCCAGGTAAATCACATCGGCCCGACTTTTCGCCGCGGCCTGATAAAACTTTTCCAGCGTCTCTTTTGGCCAATAGTAAAGCACCGGCCCTAATGAATATTTCATGCTTTTCCCTACTGCCATTTGCGGTGATAGGCACCAAGCGTTGTTTGCGTGCCTTCGGCCATAGATCCCAGGGTCTCCATCCAGGTAGGTTGGGCCTGGTAGCCTTTGGGATCGGCCATACAGCGATCGATAGCCTGGCGCCAGACTTTTGCCACCTGAGTCACATAAGCCGGACTGCGCTGGCGGCCCTCGATTTTCACCGACGCAATATTGGCGGCGAGCAGCTCCGGCAGCAGTTCGAGCGTGTTAAGGCTGGTGGGTTCTTCCAGCGCGTGGTAAGGCCTGTCGTCAACCAGATAACGCCCTTTGCAGAGAGTGGGGTAGCCCGCATTTTCGCCGTCCTGATAGCGGTCAATCAGCACGTCGTTGAGACGGGACTCCAGGCCCTGGGACGTCTGTTGCCAGCGTACAAAGCGAGCGGGGGAGCAGGCACCCACGGTATTTGGCGACTCGCCGGTAAGGTAAGACGAAAGATAGCAACGCCCTTCCGCCATAATGCACAGGCTGCCAAAAGCGAAGACTTCCAGCGGTACTGGCGTGACGCGAGCGAGCTGTTTGACCTGATGAATAGAAAGCACGCGCGGGAGCACCACGCGGGCAACATCGAAGTGGCGATGATAGAACCGGATCGCTTCTTCATTGGTGGCCGAAGCCTGCACCGATACATGGCGCTCGATGTGTGGATAGCGCTCAGCGGCATATTCCAGCATGGCTAAATCTGCCAGGATCAGCGCATCGGCACCCAGTTGGGCGGCCATATCAACTGCCCGCTGCCAGCGGGAGTAGCCGTCCGGGTGGGCAAAAGTATTGATGGCAATATGCAGCTTACGGCCGCGAAGATGCACGTAGCTGACGGCTTCCTGCAGCTTTTTCTCGGTGAAATTAAGACCGGCAAAATGACGCGCATTGGTATCATCTTTCAGGCCGATGTACACCGCATCTGCACCGTTATCGATGGCCGCTTTCAACGCCGGAAGGTTTCCGGCCGGGCAAAGCAACTCCATATTTTATCCTGAATCATAGGGGGCATGAATACGTGCCCGCGCTGCACAGGGACGGGCAGCATAATTGTTAACGAACCGGGATTTTAGTTAACCTGTCGGCGACAATTTTTGATTTGGGGCAGAGAAAGGCGTATTGCTTAGTGTAGCCGCCGCCAATTCGGCCCTGCAGCAACCTGCGGAATTGTTGATTTGGCGCGCCATCGGGAATTGTCGTTATGGCAAAATAGCGACAAATCTTTTAAAGGAGTTAAACCCGTGTTCGATAAACTGCGTTCTCGCCTGGTTCAGGCTGGTCCTTCTTTGCTGCGGGTTCCGGTCAAGCTAACCCCTTTTGCCGTTAAGCGTCAGGTCCTGGAGCAGGTGCTGGGCTGGCAGTTCCGTCAGGCGCTGCAGGATGGCGAGCTGGACTTTCTGGCAGGCCGCTGGCTAAGTATTGAAGTGCGCGATCTGGGCCTGAAGTGGTTTACTTCCGTTGAGGACAATAAGCTGCTGGTGTGCGACGATGCACCTGCAGATGTGAGCTTTAGCGCTGAGGCCAACGATCTGTTGCTGATCGCCGCTCGCAAGCAGGATCCTGATACCCTGTTTTTCCAGCGTCGTCTGGTCATTGAAGGCGACACGGAACTCGGGTTATATGTGAAGAATCTAATGGATGCCATTGAGCTGGACGCCATGCCTAAACCGCTGCGCATCCTGCTATTACAGCTGGCTGATTTTGTTGAGGCGGGTTTGAAACACAACGCCGCCCCTGAAGGTAATTCGATAGGTGAGCCATGTTAATTCGTGTAGAAATTCCCATTGACGCACCCGGCATCGACGCGCTGCTGCGCCGTTCCTTTGAAGGTGAGGGTGAAGCTGAGCTGGTGAAAGCACTGCGGGAAGACGGGCTGTTAACGCTGGGTCTCGTCGCCACCGACGATGAAGGGCAGGTGATTGGCTACGTGGCCTTTAGCCCGGTCGCTGTAGAAGGCGAAGAGCTGCAGTGGGTGGGGCTTGCACCGCTGGCGGTAGATGAGTCGGTTCGCGGGCAGGGCATTGCCAAACAGCTGGTATACGAAGGGCTGGATTCTCTGAATGAGTTTGGCTATGCCGCCGTGGTCACGCTGGGTTCGCCGGAGATGTATGGTCATCTTGGCTTCCAGCCTGCGGCCCGTTACGATCTGCGCTGCCGCTGGCCTGGCACCGAAGCGGCATTCCAGGTTCATCCGCTGGCGGATGATGCCCTGAACGGCGTCAGTGGCCTGGTAGAATATTCTGACCACTTCAACACCGTTTAGCGAGTTTCCCCTTGAAGGCTTGTCAGCAGGTCTTCAAGGGCTATCTTGCCCACGACCAGCCGCTCTTTCTCGGCCTTGCTCAACTGTTTAATTCGGTATTCGGCCCGCAGCGCCAGTGACCGGTTGCCCACCACCTGGCTAAATACCAGATCCAGCTCCCCCTTGCCTCGCAGCGCCTTGGCTCCTTTCCCTGACTGATGCTGGGCAAAGCGGCGAGCTACGTCGGTGGTGATGCCGGTATAAAGGCGGTTATCGGGGCAGCGAATTAAATAGAGATACCAGGGAGTCATAGGGCGGGCGCATAATTAACATTTGTCGCAGAGTAACACTGTTCAGGATGACGATGGAATCACTCAATGCCATCAGCCGCTGGCTGACAAAACAACATGTTCTCAGCTACTGCGTGGGCAGTGGGCACTCGCTTTGGTGCGCGAACGCGTTTTACATTTTCGACCCTGAACGCGTGGCCTTTTATCTGTTGAGCGAGACTTCATCCCGCCACGGTGAGCTGATTGGGGAGCAGGCCCCGGTCGCCGGGACGATAAACGGCCAGCCCAAAACCGTGGCGCTTATCCGGGGCGTACAGTTCCGGGGGGAAATTCGTCTGCTGGCGGCAGAAGAAGCGGCTGACTTTCGTATTCGCTACCTGAAGCGTTTCCCGATAGCCAAAGTCATGTCGGCCCCGATGTGGGAAATTCGGCTGGATGAGCTAAAAATGACGGACAACACGCTCGGCTTCGGGAAAAAGCTACACTGGCTACGTGACGAGTAAATTCATTCTCAGGAGGCAGTATGAGTCGTGTTCTGATCGTCGGCGCCACGGGGCTTGTGGGCGGCCATTTACTCCGCCTGCTTAGTCAGGACTCGCGCGTTACCTCGATTGTGGCACCCACCCGCCGTCCGCTTCCGGTAGTGCTGAACAAGGTTGTTAATCCACACGATCCACAGCTGTCAGACGCGTTCGCGCAGGTCACGGAACCGGTTGATACGGTCTTTTGCTGCCTGGGTACAACGCTTCGCGAGGCCGGCAGCAAAGAGGCGTTTATCCTGGTCGATTACACACTTGTCGTGGACGCCGCTCTTACGGGCCAGCGGCTTGGGGCAAAACAGATGCTGGTGGTCAGCGCGCTGGGCGCGAACAGCCGCTCGCCGTACTTCTACAACCGCGTGAAGGGGGAAATGGAAGATACGCTGATAGCGCAAACCTGGCCGCGTCTGACTATTGCCCGCCCCTCAATGCTGCTGGGACATCGCCAAACCCGTCGCTTAAACGAAGTCGTCATGCTGCCGATTTTTAAAATGCTGCCCGGCAATCTCAAAGCCATTGAATCGCTGGACGTGGCAAAAGCCCTGCTTTTTGAAGCGTTCAACCCTGCTCGTGAAGGAGTAACGATTGTTAATTCTGCCGAACTTCGAGAACGGGCTCAGCACTTTGCTGTGGAGTAATTTTTCCAGACAGCTTATGTGGCATTATTTACGTTGCTGTTATAAATAAAAGCCACGTAGTAACGTGGCTTTTTAATAGCTAAAGCATGCCGCTCAATACAATTTTTGAGAAGATAACTGCCAGGGATTAAAGGCTAAATATTAAAAGGACTGCAGGTAATCAATATATCCTTTGGCGCTATTTTCCAGCTGCTGCGCGGAAACTTCATATTCAGCCCCATAAAATGCGTAGAAGGGCTGATAATCCGCCTCGACATATTTCGCGGTCATTTCAAACGGCAGAAGTATTTCCTGTAACGAATGCTGATAACGCCCGTCAGGGGAAAAATCCTCCTCTTTGATGCCTGCACTCACCGCCAGTGCGAACTTACGGCCTCTGAGCTTATGCCCGCTGGTAGAGCCGTAGGCCCAGCCATAGGTAAAGACCTCATCCAGCCACTGCTTTAACAACGGTGGGCTGTTAAACCAGTACAGCGGAAATTGCAGAATAATTTTATCGTGTTGTTCAATCAGTTTCTGCTCGCTCTCCACATCAATAACGCCATCTGGATAAGCCTGATAAAGATTGTGGACGGTATATAACGCTGGATGATTTTCTAATTCACTTACCCAGCGATTATTAATTTTAGACTCATTAATATTCGGATGAATAACAACAATTAACGTCTTCATGGTTAATTCCTCTTGAGGTCGCTGTCCAATATCGTTTGTTTGATGTTTGCATCATAGGGAGCTTTAAATTAAAGTACAATACTGTCATTGTTGATATGTACTATACAAAAGGATAGTGTCATGAGCGAAAAGGCTGTGCCGGATTCTTGCGCATTTATGGGCGACACGGGCTTTGCCTACACGCTGTCGCTGGTGAATGGGAAATATAAAATGATCATTCTCTATGCGCTGGCTGAGCATAAGCCGGTGATTCGCTTCAACGAGCTCAAGCGCAGCATTGAGACTATTTCGTTCAGAACCCTGAGCCTGACGCTGAAAGAACTGGAGAATGACGGGTTGATTATCCGGAACGAATATCCGCAAATTCCACCCAAGGTAGAGTACAGCCTTTCAGAGCGTGGTAAGTCGCTGATCCCGGTGTTGGATATGATGTGTGAATGGGGAAACGTGCACCGCTATGATGTGCTGCAGTGAAGCTTCCCGCCGGCTATCGGGAAGCCTGATTTAACGCAGATGATGAACGACCTGGTTACTGCTGCCTCGCCAGATAAGCGCCGGGTCTTTTAAATCCTGAACAAACTTGCCGTCCACCAGCACGTTGATTAACGCTACCACTTCCTGCTGTGCGGCGTTCAGTTCATCAATCTTATATCCCGTCCACACCCAGATGTCCTTGCCCGGGCATTCGGCACGCACGCGCTGCACCAGCTTTAGAATCTCGGGCACGTTCTGCGGATGCAGCGGATCGCCGCCCGAAAGCGAGATTCCCTGGCGCTTAACGCGGGTGTCGTTCAGGTCGGCAATAATGCGATCGGCCATTTCTGCGGTAAACGGCATGCCCGAATTCACGCGCCAGGTGCTTTTGTTGTAGCAGCCGGGGCATTCATGCACGCAGCCTGAGACAAACAGCGTGCAGCGAGTGCCGGGGCCATTGACGATGTCGACGGGGTAGTATTGATGATAATTCATAAGCCTGACCTGATTGCCCTCACCCCGGCCCTCTCCCACAGGAGAGGGAGAAAACCAGCTCGCGGCGTAAGTATTTACATAGACAGTCCCCTCTCCCCTAAGGGGAGAGGGAGAAAACCAGCTCGCGGCGTAAGTATTTACATAGACAGTCCCCTCTCCCCTAAGGGGAAAGGGAGAAAACCAGCGCGCGGCCTAAGTATTTACACAGACAGTTCCTTCTCCCCTTAGGGGAGAGGGTTAGGGTGAGGGGAGTTCGCTTTATGGCTTAACCGATCTGCCCGTTACCCAGGTGCTTAACGCGACGCTTAACTTCTTCCTGCTTGCCGGCGTTAAACGGACGTGCGTCCGGGCTGCCGAGATAACCGCATACGCGGCGGGTAACCGACACGCGCGCCGCATCGTGGTTACCGCATTTCGGGCAGGTAAAGCCCTTGCTGGTACATTCGAACTCGCCGGTGTAGCCGCACTCGTAGCATTCATCGATTGGCGTATTGGTGCCGTAGTAAGGCACGTGCTTGTAGCTGTAATCCCACACATCTTCCAGCGCCCGCAGGTTGTGCTGGATGTTCGGGTACTCGCCGTAGCAAATGAAGCCGCCGTTAGCCAGAGGTGGGTAAGGTGCTTCGAAGTCGATTTTGTCGTAAGGATTCACCTTTTTCTCCACGTCCAGGTGGAAGCTGTTGGTGTAGTAGCCTTTGTCGGTAACGCCAGGCACGACGCCGAACTCAGCGGTATCCAGACGACAGAAGCGGTCGCACAGGTTCTCACTTGGCGTGCTGTAAAGGCTAAAGCCGTAGCCGGTTTCTGCCTTCCAGCTGTCGGTGGCCTCGCGCAGACGAGCCACGATAGCAACGGCTTTTTCTCGCAGGGCTTCGCTGTCGTACACATGCTGGTTACCGAACAGGGCGTTCACCGTTTCGTGGATGCCGATGTAGCCCAGGGAAATAGACGCCCGGCCATTTTTAAAGATCTCAGACACGTCATCGTCGGCCTTCAGGCGCACGCCGCAGGCGCCTTCCATATAGAGGATCGGGGCCACTCGGGCTTTGACGCCTTCCAGGCGGGCAATGCGGGTCATCAGCGCTTTACGTGCCAGCAGGAGGCGATCGTCCAGCAGTTTCCAGAAGGTGGCTTCATCCCCTTTGGCTTCCAGCGCAATGCGCGGCAGGTTCAGGCTGATCACGCCGAGGTTGTTACGCCCGTCGTGGATCTGCTCGCCGTTTTCTTCGTATACGCCGAGGAAGCTGCGGCAGCCCATTGGCGTTTTAAACGAGCCGGTGACTTTCACCACCTGATCGTAGTTAAGAATGTCCGGGTACATGCGTTTGGACGCGCATTCCAGCGCCAGTTGCTTAATGTCGTAGTTGGCGTCGCCGAACTTATGGTTCAGGCCGTCCCGGATCGCAAAGACCAGTTTTGGGAACACCGCGGTTTTACGGTTTTTGCCCAGCCCGGCGATACGATTGCGCAGAATAGACTTCTGGATCAGGCGGGACTCCCAGCTGGTACCGAGGCCAAAACCAAAGGTGACAAACGGCGTCTGCCCGTTGGCGGTATGCAGGGTATTCACTTCGTATTCAAGGGACTGGAAGGCATCGTAGCACTCTTTCTCGGTGCGGGAGTGAGCATATCCCTCCGCGTCAGGGATCTGCCACTCTTCAGCAATTTTACGGTGCTTGTTAAAGCTTTCGGTCACAAACGGGGCCAGCACTTCGTCGATGCGGTTGATGGTGGTTCCGCCGTAAATATGGCTGGCAACCTGGGCGATGATCTGCGCGGTAACCGCCGTTGCGGTAGAAATGGATTTTGGCGGTTCGATCTCGGCGTTACCCATTTTAAAGCCGTGGGTCAGCATACCTTTGAGATCGATAAGCATGCAGTTGAACATCGGGAAAAACGGAGAGTAGTCTAGATCGTGATAGTGAATATCGCCGCGCTCGTGCGCGAGCACCACGTCGCGCGGCAGCAGGTGCTGCTTGGCGTAGTGCTTGGCGACGATCCCGGCCAGCAGGTCGCGCTGGGTGGGGATCACTTTACTGTCTTTGTTGGCGTTTTCGTTGAGCAGGGCGGAATTAGTCTGCTCAACCAGGCCACGAATTTCCTGGTTCAGGCGGCCACGCTTCTCGCGCTCAATATCGCGGTCATGGCGATACTCAATATAGGCGCGCGCCAGCTGCTTGTAGTTTCCGGCCATGAGCTGGTTTTCCACGGCGACCTGGATCTCGCCGATGTCGACCTGGCTGCGACCGGCCATCTGCTGACTGACGATATCTGCGACGGTGGCGCAATAGCCCGCGTCATCGACTCCCGCTGCTTTAGCTGCACGCAGAATGGCTTCTCTGATGCGCTCTGAAGTGAAAGGTACCTTGCACCCGTCTCTTTTCATCACATGCGGTGTCATGATTTCTCCGTTTATTTTTAGGTTATCCACAAATGTAGGGGGATCTCCGGGAGCTCGTAGCCAGTTGTCCTGTCAAAATTTCCCGAAAGTTGGCCCTTTTTATCCACAGATAATCCCCAAACTTATCCTGAGGGCGTTGTCGTTATAATAGTCGATGAATACAACATGTAGGGCCGGGATGCATTCTAAGTTCTATATATAGTGATTTGCATCAAACATGTTTGCGATTTTATTGATTCAGAACAAAGTAAATCGGGGGCGGTAGAAACGGCGGGCGTTGTCTATGGGAGGGAAATTATCCGATTAATTTTTCGTATAAATATTCTACAAACACCCGAGTCTTTGGCGGGATTTTTCCTCCGGCATACTTCACCCAGAGCTGCTGCGGCTCGGGGGCTGAACCCTGCAAAATCGGCACTAACTTGCCTTCGGTGATGGGACGGGTGAGATACCAGTCGGCGAGATAAACGATCCCCATGCCGGACAGCGCGGCATCCATCAGAGAATCCGGCGAGGTGGAGATAAACCAGGCTGAAGGCTCATCAAACAGTGTTTCGTTATTCATCCATTGCTGAAGGCGCCCGGTGCCGGAGTTGCGGTGGATGAGGCAGCGATGCTTCGCGAGATCTTCCGGCGTTTGTGGCGTTCCGTGTTGAGCTAAATAGGCCGGTGACGCCGCCGTAATCATTTTCGAGGTATACAGCTCGCGCGCCACCACGCGGCTATCTCTTACCGTGCGGTGGCCGATGGCCACGTCAATGCGCTCGCCAATGAGGTTGACGCTGCGGGCTTCCATCGACATCTCAAAGCGAATCAGCGGATAGCGCCGCTGGAATTCGGCCAGGATCGGCATCAGGCAGTGGCGGCCAAAGCCAGGGATCACGCTGACGCGCAGCAGCCCCGAAGGTTCCGCCCCCGGATTAACCAGCGCCTGGTTCAGCGCCTGCCACAGCGGAGCGACCTCTTCACGCAGCGCAGTCCCTTCTTCGGTCAGCACCACAAAGTGCGTATTGCGCACAAAGAGCACGATGCCCAGCCGCAGTTCAAGCTGACGTATGCTTTTGCTCACCGCCGCGGGCGTAATACCCAGCTGACGAGCTGCCTCGGAAAAACTCTGGCAGTCTGCCGCCGCCAAAAAAGCGGGAATGAGCCGATGAACGTCTGCGGAAAGCATCATACTTGTAACCTTTGGTTGAAACAGATGTGCCATGTTATGGACTACAGGTAAGCCCTGTCATCTGAAAAGATAGCCTCATCCCAAAAATGAGGTCTGAAAGATGAATAAAATATTAGTGCTGGCGGCACATCGTGCCCCTGAAGAATCTCGTATTAACCGCGCTGGTGTTACGGCCCTGAAAAGCATCGCAGGCGTCACCGTGCACGAACTTAAGCGTGAGTACCCGGATCACCAGATTGACGTTGAGCGTGAACAGGCGCTGCTGGTGGAACATGACGCGATTGTGCTGATGTTCCCGTTCTGGTGGTACAGCTCCCCGGCGATCCTCAAAGACTGGCAGGATCAGGTGCTAACCTTTGGCTTTGCCTACGGGACTAACGGCACCGCGCTGCACGGCAAAAAGCTGATGGTCATGACGTCGACGGGCGGCCAGGCGGAGGCTTATCGTGCAGAAGGTGCTAACCGCTACACGGTGGAAGAGCTGCTGCTGCCGTTCCACGCGATGGCGAATAAGACCGGTATGATCTGGCAGGCACCTGCGCTTATTCAGGGGGCGAATACGATTACGGAAGCGCTGATCGACGAAGGCGTTAACGGCTGGCTGAGCCGGGTTCAGGCGCTAAAAGGGTGATTTCCCCTCACCCCGGCCCTCTCCCCAAAGGGGCGAGGGGGCAAACAACGGGGTAAAGCAGTATTCAATCTATCCCCTCTCCCTTTCAGGGAGAGGGGTAGGGTGAGGGTCAGAAGCGACATTGGGGGTTGTCAGTAATCAGACTAACGCTTAACCCAGTACACTGCCTCAAACGGCCTCAGGCTCATCTCCGCAGGCTTCGGTGCGGCATCAGCGTAGTTACTCATCAGTACTTCCCATTCGCCTTCGTGTCCTTCCAGCTGCAGCCATTGCGCTTCCGCGCTAAGGTTCGCGGCAACGACCAGCGTCTGGCCTTCATGTTGGCGGCTGTAGCTCCACACCAGCGGGTGCTCCGGCAGCAGATCCTGATAATTTCCCCAGGTCAGCACCGGCTCCGCCTTACGCAGCTTGATCAACTGCTGGTAGGTATAGAAAACCGACTCTTTGTCCTCCAGCGCCGCTGCGGCGTTGACCGTCTGGTAGTTATCGCACAGGCCAATCCACGGTGTGCCTTCGCTAAAGCCGGCATTACTGCCTGCATCCCATTGCATCGGCGTGCGGCTGTTATCGCGTGACTTACTGGCAAGAATAGCCATCAGCGTGTCGCTGTCGCGCCCAAGGGTTCGCAGCTCGGCAAACATATTGAGGCTTTCCACATCGCGGTACTGATCGATGTTGGAGAAATGCGGATTGGTCATCCCAATCTCTTCCCCCTGATAGATGTACGGCGTGCCTTGCATGCCGTGCAGCACCATCGCCAGCATCTTCGCGGAGGTGGTTCGCAGCTCGCCTTCGTGACCAAAACGGGACACGATGCGCGGCTGGTCGTGGTTACACCAGAACAACGCGTTCCATGCCACGTTGTGCATCCCCTGCTGCCAGTGGTTGAAGATTGACTTCAGCTCCACGTAGTCAGGTTTTGCCAGCGTCCATTTCTCACCGCCAGGATAATCCACCTTGAGGTGATGGAAGTTAAAGGTCATCGACAGCTCGCTGCCGTCGAGAGCGCCATATTTCTGGCAGTTATCCAGCGAGGTGGAGGACATCTCGCCGACGGTCATTAGGCCGAGCGGCTTAAAGGCATCGCGGCTGAATTCCCTCAGGTACTCGTGAACCCGTGGGCCATCGGTGTAAAAACGACGCCCATCACCGCCGTGCACGTCATTCGGGAACGTCTGGTCTTTTGACACCAGGTTAATTACGTCGAGGCGCAGGCCGTCCACGCCGCGGTTGGCCCAGAACTCGCAAACCTTCTTCAGCTCGGCGCGAACCGTCGGGTTTTCCCAGTTAAGGTCTGCCTGCTCAGGCGCGAAAAGGTGCAGGTAGTATTGCCCGGTTTCCGCCTGCCACTGCCAGGCGTTGCCGCCAAACTTCGAACGCCAGTTATTCGGCAGAATATCCGGCGTGCCGTCGCGCCAGATATAGAACCCGCGGTACGGGCTGTGTTTATCCTGCGCCTGCTTGAACCAGTCGTGCTCCGTGGAGGTGTGGTTAAACACCATATCGAGCACCAGACGAATACCGCGCTGGTGGGCTTCGGCCACCAGCAAATCAAAATCTTCCAGCGTGCCGTAGGTCGGATCTATCGCGCAGTAGTCAGCGACGTCGTAGCCGTTGTCTATCTGAGGCGACACATAAAACGGCGTCAGCCAAATGGCATCTACACCCAGCGTTTTGAGGTAATCCAGACGCTGAATCACGCCCTTCAGATCGCCGGTCCCGCTGCCGGTTGTGTCCTGGAAACTCTTCGGGTAAATCTGGTAGATGACGCCGTTCTGCCACCATGGAGGAGTGATATTCATAGCGAGTTCCTGCTAGCTGAAGGGGCTGAATTGCCCCATAAACTGATGACAAACTTCTGGCAGTAGAAAGAACCGTAAGTGCCATCAAAAATAAACAAGGAAAATCAACGGGCTGATTTTCAGCTGATAACCCACAAAGCGAGAAAAAGTCACTTTGCTCTGACGAAAAGGGGGCATTTCTGCCCCCGGTCTATCTCACTACACCACCAGCAGCGTGCCCTGGCGGAATTTACGCTTGTAGACGATGGAAGTCAGGATAATCGGCACAATCACCGCGATAACAATCGCAATGGCGTAGACGCCCCAGAACTTAGGCTGAATGGACAGGATGCCCGGCAGACCGCCGACGCCAATCCCGTTCGCCATCACGCCGTTCAGGCCGCACAGCAGGCCAGCCAGGCCGGAACCGACCATCGCGCACAGCATCGGGAAGTGGTACTTCAGGTTGATCCCGTACATGGCCGGTTCGGTTACGCCGAGATAGGCAGAAATGGCCGCCGGGACGGAGATTTCACGTTCATTCTGCTTGCGGCTACAGATAATGATGCCGACAACCGCAGAAGCCTGCGCGATGTTAGACAGCGCAATCAGCGGCCAAACCGGTGTCCCGCCCAGGCTCTGGATCATCTGCATGTCGATGGCCAGCGTGGTCTGGTGAACGCCGGTAATCACCAATGGTGCATACAGGAAACCAAACAGCGCGGCGCCGATAGGGGCGAAGCTGCCGGTCATCAAGTGGCGAACCGCGAACGCCACGCCGTCGCCGATCATACGGCCAAACGGCCCGATGACGGTGTGCGCCAGGAAAACAGCCAGGATCAGCGAGCAAACCGGCACGATAACCAGATACAGATAATCCGGCACGATACGTTTCATTCGAGTTTCGATGAAGCCGAGCGCCAGGCCGGCCAGCAGCGCCGGGATAACCTGCGCCTGGTAACCGACTTTCTCAATAGTGAACCAGCCGAAGTTCCACACTTCCGGGATCTTGGTGCCCAGCTCGTAGGCGTTCATCAGCTGCGGGGAGACCAGCGTAACGCCCAGCACGATGCCGAGGATCGGCGTGCCGCCCATTTTCTTCACCGCAGACCAGCAAATGCCCACCGGCAGATAGAAGAAGATCGCTTCACCAATCAGCCACAGGAAGTCATAGACGGTTTTCAGCGCCGGGTACATCTGGGCAAGGGTTTCCCCGTTGCTCATCGGCAGGTCGCCAATGACGTTACGGAAACCGAGGATCAAACCCCCGCTGATAAGCGCTGGCAGCAGGGGGAAGAAGATCTCTGCGAAGTGGGAGATCAGCTGCTCGTGCCATTTCATATTTTGACGCGCCGCCGTCTTGGCCTGCTCTTTGTCGGCGGAGTCCAGCCCGGTCGTGGCGATCAGCGCTTTGTAGTAATCATCCACATCGGTACCGATAACCACCTGGAACTGGCCGGCATTGGTAAAGCAGCCTTTCACCATGGGCAGATTTTCGATCTCTTTAGGATGGGCATTTTCGGGATGGTTCAGCACAAAACGCAGTCGGGTAATACAGTGGCTGACGGTGGCGATATTCTCGCGCCCGCCAACCAGTTCGATCAGTTTGTCGATGTCTTGTTGTTTTACTTTGCTCATAAGTAACACCCTGGGTAGGAGGTAATGACCTGTTGTAAGGGTAGCCAGGTTTCTATTTTGCGAAAATGGGAACGTTCCCGAAATCGGGCGAAGATCACAAAATCCCGATCAGGGGCGGTTTTATTGCAGGTGACTAGGGATGACGATTTGCCGCAGCTGTTGGTCCTGAGAAATCTGCCCGATCAGCTGTAAAGCCGCGGCGCGACCGGCTTCGGCGTAGCCTGGGTCAACGGTAATGATTTCAGGATGCAAGAATTTCATCAGCGGCGTATTCCCCACGCTCGCCAGTTGAATATCGCTGCGATTTTGCTGCTGGAGATATTTGCTTGCGCCCAGCGCCAGGGTGTCGGTGGCGCACAGCAGGGCGGTGGTTTTCGGGGTCAGAACTTCAACCACATGCTCGTAGCCCTGCTTCATGGCAAGGCCGGGCAGGGCGGCATTTGGAACGATATCGTGGTCACGGCAAAAAGCGAGATACGCCTGGTGGCGGCGGTAACCGGTGGTGACGTCGCCGTGCGGCACGCCAAGGAAGCTGATATCCCGGTGACCCTGCTGATAAAGCGTAGACATCAGGATGTGAATAGAGCCTTCATCGTCATAACACACCGAAGCGAAGCCGCTGGCGTCTCGCGCCATCAGCACCAGCGTGGAACGCCATGGCTGCAGCACTTTCTCGTTGATGCCGGTGAAGCCAAACAGAATCACGCCGTCGATGTTGCGGCGGCGCAGCATGCCAAGATGCTCCTCAACCATCTCTGGTGAGAACTGGCTTTCCATCATGATCGGATCGTAGCCCTGCTCGTAAAGGCAAGGCAGCATGGTTTGCACCGCCAGATTTTCCGACAGGGAGTCCAGGCGGGTCACGATAATGGCGACGACTTTATCGCTTTGGCCCCGCATCGCGCGCGCCGAGCGGGAGGGGGAAAACTCATGCTGCTGCATTACCGCTTCAACCCTTTCCCGCGTGCGGGCGCTGACGCCGCTTTCATTGTTCAATACGCGAGAAACGGTAGATTTCCCCACGCCGCTCAGGCGGGCAATATCTTTGATGGTAAGGCGACTTTGCATGGTTGTTCTTTTCCCTGGCGGTCACGGTGCAAATTGGCTGGTTAGACAATGGCGGCTAGCCCTGTTCCCTTAGGGACACGAATGCAGTGATTGTCACTCGTTTGCCACCAACCTGTAATCCGGATTATTTAGAATATACTTACCAGGATTAAAATTTTAACGCTCTATCCCGTTCCCGATATGGGCAAAATCTGGTTTACAGACGGTTTAGTTTTACGGGCGTAGTATACCTGGCATTCTCATTATGCCAGAAGGCGTAATGCTATTTTTCTTTCAACGCTACCGGAGATGACATGGAACCCGATCCCAGTCCTCACCCTGAAGTAACAGGAATTTTCCGGTAAGCCACAGGTTAACGCCCGCTGCCTTACCGGTTTTGTAAGGCAGTGACGACCGCTCTCTTTTACGTCCCTGCTTGTTGATGCTCTCCTGCCTGATGGAGCTTTGTTGCGCCTGCAGGAAACTTAGGTACCGCTCAAGACGGTGCTAAGGACGTTTATGCAATTCAAAAACCTCACACGCCAGCTGATGTCCCAGCTGAGCCGCCATCTGCCGCGCCGCCTGGTGCAGCGCGATCCTATGCCTGACGGGAAAGTAGTGGCGAAGGCCGCCGATATTCCGGCGACGCTGACCCAGGCCTGCCTGAAATATGCCGCCGCCAGCGAAGAGCAGCTCTACGTTGAGTTTGGCAGCCACCCGGAAGGGCTGGACGCTCGCGAAGTCGAA
The DNA here is from genome assembly GCF_011752835.1 of Enterobacter sp. Ap-1006. Classification (NCBI taxonomy): domain Bacteria; kingdom Pseudomonadati; phylum Pseudomonadota; class Gammaproteobacteria; order Enterobacterales; family Enterobacteriaceae; genus Enterobacter; species Enterobacter sp. Ap-1006. Next base: position 117,824 of record NZ_VWWU01000005.1, read on the forward strand.
AAGGCGCGCGAAACCCACGGTCTGAACCAGATCCCGGCGCAGCAGCCTGCGCCGTGGTTTGTGCATCTCTGGGTTTGTTACCGCAACCCGTTCAACCTGCTGCTGACGGCGCTGGGGATTTTCTCCTACGCAACGGAAGATGATCTGTTTGGCGCCAGCGTCATCGCGCTGATGGTGGTGATTTCCACGCTGCTGAACTTCATCCAGGAAACCCGCTCCACCCGCGCGGCGGATGCGCTGAAGGCGATGGTCAGCAACACCGCCACCGTGCTGCGCGTGATCAACGAACAGGGCGAATATGCCTACGTCGAAGTTCCGCTGGACCAGCTGGTGCCGGGGGATATCGTTAAGCTTGCCGCGGGCGACATGATCCCAGCCGACCTGCGCGTGATGCAGGCGCGTGACCTGTTTGTTGGCCAGGCGTCGCTGACCGGGGAATCTCTGCCGGTCGAGAAAGTTGCCGTCAGCCGCCAACATGACCAGCACAACCCGCTCGAGTGCGACAACCTCTGCTTTATGGGCACCAACGTGGTGAGCGGCACTGCGCTGGCGATGATTATCGCCACCGGCGGCAACACCTGGTTCGGCCAGCTTGCCGGACGTGTCACCCAGCAGGAAAGCGAACCTAACGCCTTCCAGCGGGGTATCAGCCGCGTAAGCTGGCTGCTGATCCGCTTCATGATGGTGATGGTGCCGGTGGTGCTGCTGATTAACGGCTTCACCAAGGGCGACTGGTGGGAAGCGGCGCTGTTCTCGCTCTCCGTTGCCGTCGGCCTGACGCCGGAAATGCTGCCCATGATTGTGACCTCCACGCTGGCGCGCGGGGCGGTCAAGCTGTCGAAGCAAAAAGTCATTGTGAAGCACCTGGATGCTATCCAGAACTTTGGCGCGATGGACATCCTGTGTACCGATAAAACCGGCACCCTGACGCAGGACCGCATCGTGCTGGAAACCCACACCGATATCTTCGGTGAACAAAGCGATCGCGTGCTGCATACCGCCTGGCTGAATAGCCACTACCAAACCGGCCTGAAAAACCTGCTCGACGTGGCGGTACTGGAAGGCGTCGATGCCGATCACGCCCGCACGGCGGTTGCCCGCTGGCACAAAATAGATGAAATTCCTTTCGACTTTGACCGTCGCCGCATGTCGGTTGTGGTCTCCGAGCAGGCCGACGTGCATCAGCTTATCTGTAAAGGTGCGCTGCAGGAGATCCTCAACGTCTGTACCCATGTGCGCCACGGGGATGAAATCGTACCGCTTAGTGAAGGGATGCTGACGCGTATTCGCAGCGTAACCGACTCGCTAAACAGCCAGGGGCTGCGCGTCGTTGCCGTAGCCACCAAATTCCTGCCAGCCCGCAGCGCAGACTACAGCCGCGTGGATGAGTCCGATCTGATCCTCGAAGGCTACATTGCCTTCCTCGATCCGCCGAAAGAAACCACCGCTCCGGCGCTAAAAGCGCTGAAAGCCAGCGGCATCGCGGTGAAAATCCTGACCGGTGACAGCGAACTGGTCGCGGCGAAAGTATGCCGTGAAGTCGGCCTGGAAGTCGGCGACCTGATTATCGGCAGCGACATCGAAGAGATGAGCGATGACGAGCTGGCTCGTGTGGCGCTGCAAACCACGCTGTTTGCCCGCCTGACGCCGATGCACAAAGAGCGTATCGTTCGCCTGCTGCGCGGTGAAGGCCATGTCGTGGGCTTTATGGGCGACGGCATCAACGATGCTCCAGCGTTACGTGCCGCGGATATCGGTATTTCCGTCGATGGCGCGGTGGATATCGCCCGTGAAGCTGCCGACATCATCCTGCTGGAAAAAAGCCTGATGGTGCTGGAAGAGGGCGTGATTGAAGGCCGTCGTACCTTCGCCAACATGCTCAAGTACATCAAAATGACCGCCAGCTCCAACTTCGGCAACGTTTTCAGCGTGCTGGTGGCCAGTGCCTTCCTGCCGTTCCTGCCGATGCTGCCGATCCACTTACTTATTCAGAACCTGATGTACGATGTCTCGCAGGTCGCGATCCCGTTTGATAACGTCGATGATGAGCAAATCAAGCAGCCGCAGCGCTGGAATCCGGCTGACCTGGGCCGCTTTATGGTGTTCTTCGGGCCGCTCAGCTCCATCTTCGATATCGTGACCTTCGGCGTGATGTGGTGGATTTTCAAAGCCAATTCCCCGGAAGCGCAAACGCTGTTCCAGTCCGGCTGGTTCGTGGAAGGCCTGCTGTCGCAGACGCTGATTGTGCACATGATCCGTACCCGTCGCATTCCGTTCCTGCAAAGCCGTCCGGCCTGGCCGCTGATGGTGATGACGCTGCTGGTGATGGCGCTCGGGATTGCGCTGCCGTTCTCCCCGCTGGCGGATTACCTCCACCTGCAGGCGCTGCCGCTGAGCTACTTCCCGCTGCTGGTGATCATCCTGGCAGGCTACATGATGCTGACTCAGGCGGTAAAAGGTTTCTATAGCCGCCGTTACGGCTGGCAGTAATCCAAATAATGGCGAGATGTGATCCACGTCTCGCCGCCGCCTTGCTGAAAAATCCTCCACGTGATAACAGATTGTTTTTGCTGTTTTCTGGCCCGTCACGTGAAAGGATTATCCATGTTCAAATCGCTTCGTTTCAGCCTGCTGGCCGCAGGTATCGCCGTTGCCTGCCAGGCGCAGGCCGCCCCGGCAGGAGATCTCCCGTTGATGCCCTGGCCGCAGCAGGTCGAACTCCCGGCCACGCAGGGTAGCCTGCCGCTGACTAACGCCGTGTCTATCGCCATTAGCGGCGACAAGCTCGACGGCGCCATTGACCGCTGGCGGCAGCGTATCAGCCTGCAAACCGGCTGGCAGCTTCAGCCTGCGGCTGCACAGCCGGCCAAACCCACGATTGCTATTCAAATTAAACAAGTCGTTGACCCACGGCCTAAAGCTGACAGCGACGAAAGTTATGCCTTAAGCGTGACGGCGGACGGCGTGAAGCTCACCGCTAACACGCGATTTGGGGCAATGCGCGGCATGGAGACCTTGCTGCAGCTGATTCAAAATGGCCCGCAAAACACGTCGATTCCTTATGTCGAAATAAAAGATGTCCCGCGTTTCCCGTGGCGCGGGCTGCTGCTTGATTCGGCCCGCCACTTTATGCCGGTGAACGACATTCTCCGTCAGTTGGACGGGATGGCCGCCGCCAAGCTGAACGTCTTCCACTGGCACCTGACGGACGATCAGGGCTGGCGCTTTGCGTCGACTCATTATCCAAAGCTGCAGCAGCTGGCGAGCGACGGGCAGTTCTATACACAGGCGCAAATGAAACAGGTGGTACGCTATGCCACCTCGCTGGGCATTCGCGTGGTGCCGGAAATCGACCTGCCGGGCCACGGTTCCGCGCTGGCTGTCGCTTACCCGGAGCTGATGAGCGCGCCGGGGCCTTACCAAATGGAGCGCAACTGGGGCGTCCTGAAGCCGCTGCTGAACCCGGCAAACGAAGCGGCCTACAAATTTGTTGATACGCTGATTGGCGAAGTTACAGCCATTTTCCCGGACAGTTACTTGCATATCGGCGGTGATGAGGTGGATGACACCCAGTGGAAAGAAAACGCCGCCATCCAGCAATTTATGAAGCAGCACAACCTGGCGGACTCTCACGCGCTGCAAACGTACTTCAACCAGCGGCTGGAGAAGATCCTCGAGAAACATAAGCGCCAGATGATGGGCTGGGATGAGATTTATCACCCGGATCTGCCGAAGAACATTTTGATCCAGTCCTGGCAGGGGCAGGATTCGCTGGGGGCTATTGCGGCCAACGGCTACAAAGGCATTCTGTCCACGGGCTTTTACCTCGATCAGCCGCAGTCCACCGCCTACCACTACCGCAATGAAGTCCTGCCGGTTGGTCTAAACGGGGTGGATCACATCCGCGAGGCCGACAGCGCACAGAGCTGGTTCTTCAGCATGCCTCGCCTGAAAGGCAGCGCGGTAGAAGGCAGTTTTACGCTGGTGAAAAGTGACGGTGGCTGGCGCGGATTTATCGACTTCAAGGGCAAATCCCGCCGTGCAGTTCATGACGTAAAATGGCTGAACCCGACTCAGGTAACCTTTACGGTAGACACCTGGATGGGGGAAACGCGCCCGGTAGTTACGCTGGAAAACGACAAGCTTAACGGCTACTTCCTGGTGGGCAACGTGCGCTATCCGGCGACCGGGCAGAAGCTCGAAGGCATCCCGGATGGCAAACAGCCTGTGGTCCCAACCGAAGCGCAGATGAGCAATATCCTCGGCGGCGAAGCGGCGCTGTGGGCGGAAAACGTGATCTCCCCGCTGCTGGATATCAAGCTCTGGCCACGGACTTTTGCCGTAGCCGAGCGGCTGTGGTCGGCTAAAGACGTCACAGACGTGGACAATATGTACCAGCGTATGCAGGCCATTGATGCCTGGTCCACGGTGTCCGTTGGCCTGCGTCAGCATACCGAGTCCGTTACGCAGCTCACTCGCCTGGCTGGTACACCGGAGATCATGCCTCTGCAAATCCTCGCCCAGGCCATTGAGCCGGCGCAGTACTACACGCGCCAGCATCTGAAATTCCAGGCAGGGAATTACAACCACTTTGAGCCGCTGAACCGCTTTGCCGATGCGCTTGGGGCAGAAAGTGGGCAGGTCAGGGCGATTAACGGTTGGGTGGACAAACTGATTGCCGACAGGGAAGACGGGAACAGTGCGGAAGCGTTGCGCCATATCTTCACTCGCTGGCAGAACAACACCCCGGATGTATTGGCGCTGATCGACGGCAACTACGAGCTAAAACCGCTTAAGCCGGTTGCTGAAGACGTGGACAAGCTCGCCGGGCTGGGCTTAAGGCTGACGGATTTGGTGGCGAAGCAAGGTTCGCTCAGCGATGACGAGCTGAAAGCCATTCAGGCTCAGCTGGATGCTGCGGCGCAGACTCGTGATGAAGTGGTGATTGCGGCGGTGTATCCGCTGGAGAAACTGCTGCGGGCTGCCGTGAAGTAAGAAAGAAATGGCCCCGTGAAAGCGGGGCCAGAAGTAAAGCGCGGCGGCGAACTAGCGGCGAACGGCGATAGCTTCGATTTCGATTTTTACGTCTTTCGGCAGACGAGCTACTTCAACGCAAGAGCGAGCCGGGAAGGTCGCGTTATGTTCGTTGAAGAAGGCTTCGTAGGTGGCGTTCACGGTCGCGAAATCATTCAGATCTTTCACAAACACGGTGGTTTTCACGATGTCGCCCACTTTCAGGCCCGCGGACTCAACGATAGCCTTCACGTTTTCCAGGGACTGACGAGCCTGAGCGGCTACATCTTCCGGCACTTCGCCGGTTTTTGGGTTCACCGGGATCTGCCCGGAAGTGATGATCATGCTCCCGAGATCGACACCCTGAACATAAGGACCGATAGCGGCCGGTGCATTTTCCGTGCTAAGCGTACGTGACATACTTTCTCCTTAGTATTGGATATAAACTCCCGCCCATTATAGGGACGGGAAGTTGCTTGTCATTAGTCGCCGTTAATCTACCAGAACCACGTGGCGAGCGAACTCTTTCTCGCAATACTTGCACTTCAGGCTGATATCGTCGGCGCGCTGCTTCACGGCGAACGAAGAAGCCACCGGCTCGTTGTGGCTGATGCAGTTGGTGTTCGGGCACAGCAGCACTTTCTCGATGCGATCCGGCAGGCTTGGGGTGCTTTTGCCCACCACTTCGTATTCGTCGATGCGGTTCACCGTGGCGTGCGGAGCGTACAGCGCCAGCTGATTCACCTGCTCGTCGGTCAGGAAAGTATTTTCAATTTTGATCAGATCTTTGCGGCCCAGCTCGCGGGACGGCAAATTCAGGCCGATGGTAATACGCTGGTCGGTTTCGGTCAGCTGGAACAGGGTCAGCAGCTTAAAGCCAACCTGAGCCGGAATGTGGTCGATAACGGTGCCGCGCTTGATGGCTTCAACCTGTAATTTATTATCGTGCGTCATCTTCTTGTCCTCTCACTTAAACCAGTTCGCGATTCAACACCAGCGCCAGCAGCGCCTGGCGAGCAAAAATACCGTTCCCGGCCTGCTGGAAGTACCAGGCATGCGGCGTGCTGTCTACGTCGGTGGTGATCTCATCCACGCGCGGCAGCGGGTGCAGTACCTTCATGTTGCCGCGTGCGCCGGCCAGGTCGGCGGCGCGCAGGATAAACTGCGCCTTAACGTTGGCGTACTCAGACGGATCCAGACGCTCTTTCTGCACGCGGGTCATATACAGAATGTCCAGCTCGCCTACCACTTCGTCGATAGACTCGTGGCGGCTCCAGACAATGCCTTTTTCATCCAGCATGTCGAGAATGTACTGCGGCATCGCCAGGGCAGTTGGCGCGATGAAATAGAAGCGGTTGCCGTTGAACTTCGCCAGCGCCTGGGCCAGCGAATGCACGGTGCGGCCATATTTCAGGTCGCCGACCATGGCGATATTCAGGTTCTCCAGGCGGCCCTGAGTTTCCTGAATGGTGAATAAATCCAGCAGGGTTTGGGTCGGGTGCTGGTTCGCGCCGTCACCGGCGTTCAGCACCGGGATCTCACCGGAAAACTCGGTGGCCAGGCGAGCCGCGCCTTCCTGCGGGTGGCGCATCACAATGGCGTCCACGTAGGTACTGATGACGGAGATGGTATCCGCCAGCGTCTCACCTTTCTTGCCCAGCGAAGTGTTGCTGCTGTCGGAGAAACCCACCACGGACGCGCCCAGACGGTGAATGGAGGTTTCAAAAGAGAGACGGGTTCGGGTCGACGCTTCAAAGAAGCAACTGGCGATAACTTTGTGCTTCAGCAACTCCGGCTGTGGATTAGCTTTTAGCTTTGCCGCGGTTGCCAGCACCAGTTCAAGTTCTTCACGACTGAGATCATTGATGGAAATGATGTGTTTTTTATAGAGCGGGTTAGTCATGCTTCTCTCCTGTTCTCGGGCCGACGGGCAAAAAAAAGGCCCCTCAACGAGGGGCCTAAGATTGATGACAAACAGCCGAAAAGCGTGGTTTTCGGCTGTTTGGTGTAAATCAGAAGGCATAATTCATTGCTTCTATTAGAGCGGTGCTCAGGACCGACGGGAACAATGTACTTTGCCAATAACATCAGGCCCCTTAAAGCGGGGCCTGATATTTGGGAATTTAGAAATTCGACGGTGCAACGGGAAGAAAAACGCCCTGCCGCGTCTGCTTTCAGACGTCGAGCTGCGACATTTTTTTGAACACAGTAAACCATGCTTCCTCCCGGCAAATTGTGGCGCATTATACGCGCGTGGGTGTTCTCTGCAAGCGCTAAAATCACACTTTTTCAGGGGCGCTGCAATCGGTTGCGGTGCATTCAGGCCTGGCCCAGCATACGCATGATGCGGCGATGCACCAGCGGCGTTTTTTGCACTTCACGCGGCGCAATCCAGACCACGCTGCTGCCGGCGACCACGCCCAAAATCTCGGCGATGGCGTGATGATCGAGAATTTTTGCTATCGCTTTGCCGTAGCCTGACACCGTATGCACCATGACAAATTCACTGTTGTGCTCAACGCTTAACACCATTTCGGCCACCGAACGCGCTGCGTTGGGCTGGGGCAAAGTCTGCGGGCTAAGAGCATAGATTTTTTGCCCTTTGGCATTGCGTAATTTGATAACGCCCAGCAGCTTGAGCAGGCGGGAGACGGTGGACTGACTGATGGCTTCGAAGCCGTGCTGTTTCAGGTCATGGCGCAGTTGCTCCTGGGAGTGATAACTCTTGTGGCTGATGAGCTGTTGGCACAGTTCAAGCTGGCGCTGCTCTTTCTCGAACGAGAGGCGGGATGTCCTCATGATCTCTATACACTCCTGTGATGGCCGGTGCGTTTTCATTGCACGGTTGATGAACATAATTTATTGATAGAAATGATTTTTATTAATTTTATCTTTTTAAAATGTCGCCAATGGTTTGAGATGAAGCGTTTAACGCCACAATCGTGGCGTTAATGGCGTCAGGCTATCTGTAAATTTCCACTTATGACCAGTTTTAATGTCCATGCGGCCAGAGCCAGAATGGCCACGGAGATCGCCAGTTCATAGCTTTTCAGCAGCGGCTGACCCTGGGTTTTTTTCTGCCACAGGAACACCAGAATGCCCGGCGTGAATAACAGCGAGCTGAGCAACATCGAATCGCCTGCGGCGTAGCAAAGCCAGAAGCCGTAAACTGTTGCAACGAGGCCAAGCACGATGCCGCCGGTTCGTGATTCCCCCTGTCCATAGCGCTCCCCGGTCCAGGCCAGCTTCAGCCCGTAGGCCGCGCTGAACAGGTACGGAGGTAAAATGGCCGCCGTGGCAATGGAGAACAGCGCCTGGTAGCCGGCGGCGTAGAACAGGGTAAGGATCAGGAAGAGCTGAATTAAGCCATTGGTGATCCACAGTGAAAACGAAGGCGAATGACGGGCGTTCTCTTTGGCGAAAATTTTAGGGAAAATGCCATCAATTGCCGCGACACGCGGTAATTCTGCGGCAAACAGCGTCCAGGCCAGCAGCGCGCCGGCTACGGACAGAATCACGCCTCCGGCAACGAACTTCGCTCCCCATGCCCCGACCACGCTTTCCAGCACGCCGGCCATCGACGGATTCTTCAGCCCGGCCAGGCTCGCCTGATCGAGGATCCCCATCGACAGCACGCTGACCAGCACGTAAATCGCCAGCGCGCCCAGCAGACCAATGACCGTCGCCTTACCGATATCCTCACGTTTTGCGGCCCGGGCAGAAACAACGGTTGCCCCTTCAATGCCGATAAACACCCAGGTGGTGACCAGCATGGTGTTTTTAACCTGGTCGAAAATTTCCGGGCGAGATCCTTCGACCAGCATCATGCGGCCCCAGAAATCCGCCGTGAACACACCAATCCGAAAGGCAATCAGCACCGCGACAATAAAGACCAGCAGAATGATGACCTTGACTACGGTGAGGATGGTGTTGATGTAGGCGGCTTCTCGTACCCCGCGAAGTACCAGGGCATGAACTAACCAAAGCACGATGGAGGCGCCGATAATCGACGGCAGGTTGTTTCCATCGCCAAACACCGGGATGAAAAAGCTCATGGCGCTGAACAGCAGCACCGCGTAAGAGACGTTCCCCAGCCAGGCGGAGAACCAGTAGCCCCAGGCGGACTGGAAGCCAATAAAGTCGCCAAACCCGGCCCGGGCATAGCTGTAAACGCCGCCGTCAAGATCCGGGCAGCGAGCGCTGAGATTCTGATAAATAAACGCCAGGCAAAGCATGCCGACGCCGGTAATGGCCCAGCCGATCAGCAATGCGCTGGGGGACGCTACCGAAGCAAAGTTTTGCGGCAGGCTGAAAACGCCCCCGCCAATCATGGAGCCTATAACCAGCGCCACCAGCGCGCTGAGTCCGAGTTTTCTTTCACTGCTTGTGGAGGTGTCTGCGGCACCTTCATGGGTAACATCGGCCATTTCCTTTTCTCCCGCTGCGCGAAGCAGCACAAGGGCAATACGGGCAGCGAGGGGTTCCCACTGCCCGACAGCGTTACGCGCCGAGCGTGGCGACCATCACGGCTTTAATGGTGTGCATGCGGTTTTCGGCTTCGTCGAAGACAATGGAGTGTGTTGACTCAAAGACTTCCTCGGTCACTTCCAGCCCCTTCAGGCCGTAGGTTTCTTCGATCTCTTTGCCGACTTTGGTGTGTTCGTTATGGAAGGCAGGCAGGCAATGCATGAACTTGACGTTCGGGTTGCCGGTCGCATTAAGAACGCTCTGGTTAATCTGGTAGGGCGTCATGATACTTACGCGTTCAGCCCAGGCTTCTTTAGGCTCGCCCATCGAAACCCAAACGTCCGTGTAGAGGAAATCCACGCCCGCAACGCCTTCTTCCACACTGTCCGTCAGCATGATGCGGCCACCGGTTTCTTTGGCGATGGCGCGGCATTGCTCGACCAGCGCCGCTTCAGGCCAGAAGGCTTTCGGCGCGACAAGACGAATATCCATGCCCATTTTGGCTGCGCCCACCATCAGGGAATTGCCCATGTTGTTACGGGCATCGCCGAGATAAGCGAAGGAGAGATCCTGCAGTTTTTTACCCGGAGCGTGCTCCAGCATGGTCATCAGGTCGGCGAGGATCTGGGTCGGGTGAAATTCATTGGTTAGCCCGTTCCAGACCGGCACGCCAGCGTATTCCCCCAGCTCTTCGACAATGTCCTGGCCATAGCCGCGGTATTCAATCCCGTCGTACATCCGCCCCAGCACGCGAGCGGTATCTTTCATGGATTCTTTATGGCCGATTTGCGAGCCGCTTGGCCCCAGATAGGTCACCAGCGCGCCCTGGTCAAACGCGCCAACCTCAAAGGCGCAGCGGGTACGGGTGGAGGTTTTCTCGAAAATCAGCGCGATGTTTTTACCGCATAGCGTTTTTTTCTCCGTTCCGGCCTGTTTGGCGGCCTTCAGTTCACGGGCCAGGTCGATGAGGTACTGAATTTCTGCCGGTTTGAAGTCGAGGAGTTTCAGGAAATTACGGTTTTTTAGGTTGATAGTCATTTTCGTTATCCTTTGAATGAGAAGTTTTTTTACCCTCACCCCGGCCCTCTCCCTGGAAGGGAGAGGGGGGAAATGCTGGTGATTCTGTTTCGTTTCCTGTCCCCTCTCCCCGAGGGGAGGAGGAAGTGCAGGCGGCTCGGTTTTATCCCCTCTCCCCCTGGGGAGAGGGTTAGGGTGAGGGGGCTTTCACGGCTCCCTAATTAACGTGCCTTTCTCCCCGGCCAGAATTGCCGGGCCATCCTCCAGGGCGCCTATCCCGGCGATACCGTGGCAACTGGCGACAAAGTGACTGCAGGCGGACACTTTTGGCCCCATCGAGCCTGCATCGAAGCTCATGCTTTCAAGCTCGGCTGGCGTCACGCTGGTGAGCGGGCGCTGCGCTGGTGTGCCCCAGTTGAGATAAACGGCGTCTGCGTCAGTGAGGATCAGCAGGGCGTCGGCCTCTATCTGGCGAGCCAGCAATGCGGCGGAAAGATCCTTATCAATGACAGCTTCAATCCCGTGGTAGCCATCGGCTTTCTCCACCACCGGCACGCCGCCGCCGCCGTTACAAATAACCAGGTGGTCACGCTGGATTAGCGCCGTAATGGCATCGCTCTCGACGATGCGTTTAGGCAGCGGGGACGGCACCACGCGGCGGAAATACTGGCCATCGGCTTTTACCGACCAGCCTTTGTCACGTACCAGCGCATCCGCCTGCTCCTTGCTGTACACCGGGCCGATGTACTTGGTCGGATTGCTAAAGGCCGGATCCTGCGGATCCACTTCAACCTGAGTCAGCAGCACGCTGACTTCGCGGTCAGGCAGATGATTTTTCAGCGCCTGCTGCAGCATGTAGCCGATCATTCCCTGGCTCTCAGCGCCGAGAACGTCCAGCGGATAAGGACTTACGTTTTGGTAGGCGCTGTTTTGCAGGGCCAGCAGGCCGACCTGCGGACCGTTGCCGTGCACCAGCACCACGCGCCAGGCGTGGGTGAGCTGGGCGATAGTTTTTGCCGCCAGCTCAATATTTTTACGCTGCAGGTCGGCTTCCAGCGGTTCACCACGCTTCAGCAGGGCATTCCCGCCGAGCGCGACTACTAGAGTGGGTTTCTGTTGCATATGCTTTCCTCCCTTAAATCCCGTCGCGTTCCAGCGGGCAGCTCATGCAGCGCGCGCCGCCACGTCCGCGGCCCAGTTCATCGCCTGGAATAGGCAGGACGGTGATCCCGGCTTTATCGTATTTCTCGTTGGTCCAGATATTGCGTTCGTAGCCGATGACCACGCCGGGGCGAACGGTCAGCACGTTGTTGGCGTCGTTCCACTGTTCGCGCTCGGCTTCAAAAGCATCGCCGCCGGTGGTGATGAGCTTGACCTGATCGATACCCAGCGCTTTTTCGATGGCGTTCACCAGGCTGGTTTCCTGCTGGCGTTTGATGCCGCCGTGGCCGTCAGGGGTTAACGTCCAGCACTGCACGTCTTTGCGGACGACTTCCGGGTAAACGGAGAAGGTGTCGAGATCGAGATGAGTCATGACGGTATCGAGGTGCATACAGGAGCGGTGCTTCGGTAGCTCGACGGCAATTACGCGTGTTGCCTGTTGATGCCTGAATAATGATTCAGCGAGGAACTCAATGCCCTGAGGGGTGGTTCGTTCGGACATGCCAATTAATACCGCACCTCGGCCAATCACTAATACGTCACCGCCTTCCAGCGTGGCATGATCGTAATTAATATTTTCGTCACCGTAATACTTAATGAATTTCCCGTCGGTGAATGCCGGATGCCAGCGATAAATGGCCCTTAAGTTATTTGTTTCGCGCTGACGAGCGGCTTTTGCCATTGGGTTAATAGAGACGCCGTTATAAATCCAGCAGGAAGTATCTCGGGTGAATAAATGGTTGGGGAGCGGCTTCATAATAAAGTCTGTTGTGGCATGAATATCCACGACCATATTTTTAATATGTGTCGGAATTTCCCCGTAGGTCAGCCCGCCGGAAAGGCGACGGGCGAGTTCGCGATGTGGCATATCGGCCAGCCAGCCGCGAACGTCCGAGGCGAATGCCGGCCCGAGCCGATAGTCTGAAATCTGGGTGTTCAGCAGCCAGGCCTTGGCATCGCTGACGTCCAGCGTTTGCGTCAGCAGGTCGGTTAGCAGCATAACTTCCACGCCCTGGCCGCGCAGCGTATTGGCAAAAACGTCGTGCTCTTCACCGGCGCGCTCAACGGAAAGCACATCGTCAAATAACAATTCCTGACAGTTTGAAGGGGTAAGTCTTTTCAGGCTGAGGTTTGGGCGATGCAGCATCACGCTGCGTAGTTGACCTATTTCGGAGCCGACATAATGTTTGTCCATGACTATTCCTTTGCATTAATTCGGAGATAGACGTGCCATTGGCGCAATGAATATTGCGTCGCGATTTTATTAACCTGTAAAGTTTTCTTCGAGGCGTATATTAATTTCTTCACAACCATTTAATGTGAGATTTATCACGCGCTCAAGGTGGTTTTTATTTGTTTTGTTATTAATTGATGGCTGTCAGAGAACGGTAATTTAACTGGGGTTGATGAATGCATAATTATACGATAAATCGTTTTTAATTATTTTGAAGTGTTAAAAATATGTAAGTTTATTCCTAAGGGTGAATGTCGCAACATATTGATTATCATTGATTTTTATTTTCTGTTTGCATGATTATTCATTATGGAATCTGTTTAATGCCGTGAAGAGAAGTTCACGGAAAAATAGTTATTTTTATTTTGCTATTAATGCAGTGCATGCAAACTGTGAGCGCAGCGGATTTATTCTTTTTATCTTAATGAAAACAGACTGTTGTGTGGGGCATAAAAAGAGAGGGAGATGAGGTTATGTCCTTTTAGTGCATAAAAAATGCTGGGCGTGCATCAGACGCGCAACATTTTTAGTAATAACCAGGCGGGAGAAAAGAAAACCCCTCGGGCGGAAAGCCGCCGAGGGGCCAGGAGAAGCCCTGGGAGCGAAGAAACTAATTTGCCAGCGTGGCGACCATCACGGCCTTGATGGTGTGCATCCGGTTCTCAGCCTGGTTGAACACCACGCTGTGGGAGGATTCAAAAACTTCGTCGGTGACTTCCATGCCGCCGTGCAGATCGAACTCCAGCGCCATTTGTTTACCCAGCGTGGTTTGATCGTCGTGAAACGCCGGCAGGCAGTGCAGGAATTTGACCTGCGGGTTGCCGGTTAACGCCAGCATGGCGCTGTTGACCTGATAAGGGCGCAGCAGGGTGATACGCTCGGCCCACTTCTCTTTGGCTTCGCCCATCGACACCCAGACGTCGGTATAGATGAAATCCGCCCCTTTAACGCCCGCGGCAACGTCTTCGGTTAACGTGATTTTTCCGCCAGTATTTTCGGCCATGGCTTTGCATTCGGCGACCAGCTTTTCATCCGGCCAGCAGGCTTTAGGCGCCACCAGGCGCAAATCTAGCCCGGTCAGCGCGGCAGCTTCCAGCATGGAGTTCCCCATGTTGTTGCGCGCGTCCCCGGCGTACACCAGCGTCATCTCATTCAGGTTTTTGCCCGGCAGGTGTTCCTGCATGGTGAGCAAATCCGCCAGCAGCTGGGTCGGGTGATATTCGTTGGTCAGGCCGTTCCACACCGGTACGCCCGCATAGCTGGCAAGGGTTTCGACAATATCCTGGCCGTAGCCGCGGTACTGGATGCCGTCATAAATGCGCCCCAGCACGCGAGCGGTATCTTTAATTGATTCTTTATGCCCGATCTGACTGCCGCTTGGGCCGAGATAAGTGACGCGGGCGCCCTGGTCATAAGCGGCAACTTCGAAAGAGCAACGAGTACGAGTCGAATCTTTTTCGAAGATGAGCGCAATGTTTTTACCAGTAAGGTGCTGAATCTCTGTTCCTTTTTTCTTGTCACTTTTCAGCTTGGCGGACAGGGTCAGCAATTCGTTCAGTTGGGCAGGGGTAAAATCGAGCAGCTTAAGAAAGTTTTTCTGATAGAAGTGACTCATTTTTTCCTCGCAGGGCGCAAGCCTTAATTGAATTAAAATTCAATTTATATGTATGAATATTCAATTGCAACCCCGTGTGTTAAAACTTTGCGGTGAAAGGTGGAGGCAAACCCCGGCGTGTGTGAAAATGAGAGTATCTGCCGACACATTTGAGGAAAGGGCCATGGCAAATCCAGAACAGCTGGAAGAACAGCGCGAAGAAACACGTTTAATCATTGAAGAACTGCTGGACGACGGGAGCGACCCGGACGCGCTGTACACCATCGAACACCACCTTTCTGCGGATGATTTCGAAACGCTGGAGAAAGCGGCCGTTGAAGCGTTCAAGCTGGGTTATGAAGTGACTGACCCGGAAGAGCTGGAAGTGGAAGAGGGTGATACCGTCATCTGCTGCGACATTCTGAGCGAATGCGCGCTGAACGCTGAGCTGATCGGTGCCCAGGTTGAGCAACTGCTGAACCTGGCCGAGAAATTCGGTGTGGAATACGACGGCTGGGGCACCTACTTCGAAGACCCGAACGGCGAAGAGGGTGAAGAAGACGACGACGAATACCAGGACGACGACGACGACGGCGTACGTCACTAAAAGTAAGCGGTGCAGCGGCGTTCAGCCGCTGCGCCTGGCATGTGTCATTCTTACCCGATCGGGCAAAATTCTCTTTTTTCCTTTCTTCTTAAATAAATGATTTTCAGGCCGCCGATTCTGCCTTAGCATCGTCATATTGTATTAAAAATGCGCAAATGAGGCTAAAGTCTCGCCATTTCAATTATCAGTCAGCACAGGATGTGTAATATGACAGCTTCCAGTCTTACTCCCTCCTCGACCCCAGCACAAAAAACGCCCAGAACAGGTTTTGAAAAGTGGCAGGACGGTATTAATAAGGCCCCCGGCGATACGCGGTGGAATGCCTGGGATTGTGACATCCAGCGGGTAGTCGATGGATACAATCGCCATCTCTCCTCTACGCCAGGCTACAGGACTTTGGACTGGCATCTGATTAAAGCGATGGTCTGGGTCGAAACGGGAGCCCTGAGCTCTGACTGGCATTTCCGACCGATGCAAATCGGTGTTAAGGGCGATCCTGGGATGACATCTTTCCTGTCCGGTAAGGAAGGCGGTGAGCTCATCCTGCCTGACGCGTGGAAGAAACAGTTAACCGTCGCCACGATCAGAACCACACCGTTAAATAACCTGCGTGCGGGCATCGGCTACCTGCTGATGCGTATGGCGCAATTCGAGCACCGAACGATACTCACTGTTGACAGCAAAATTTATGACGTCACCGTGAAACCCGGTGACAGCCTGGCAAAAATAGCGAAAGCGCAGGGAAGCACTCTGGAACTGCTGCAAAAGCTTAATCCACAGGTCAAGATTCTCCGTGCTGGTCAGACGCTCAAGTGCCAGAAGGCAAACGCTCGCAGAGTGATTGCCGGATGGCGGAGCATTTCGACCACGACGATCGCTCTTCGCTATAACGGCGGCGGCGATCCTAACTATTCCAGAAAACTCGATTACGCATTATCACTGATTAAAAAAGGGAAGAGCGCTTTATGCAAATGACACTGAAAGCTTGCCTGGTTATCGCCGCTTGTCTGCCGATGCTGGCGCTGGCTGACGATCCTCAGCCAGTTAAGGATGCCACGGCCCTGCGAGAAGCGTGTAGTGAATATGCGGAAGCGGGGATGCGTGACTGTCTGATTAAGCAGTCGAAAGAGAGTGAGCAAGTTTTGGAAAAAGCCAGCAAATCCGCCGCCGCCAGAATCGCCGAATGGGATGAAGACCAGCGCTATATCGAGAAAGCTAGCGCAGCGCTCGAGACATCAAATCAACGGTTCATTCATTACCGCAACGGTCAATGCCAGCTTGCGGCTTCGCTCAGCGGAGGTGCGGCAGGCAATGCGCGTGAAATCAGGCGGCTGTCTTGCATAGCTGAACTCAACTATGGTCGCGCTGAGCAGCTAACCCACGCGGTTTCAGGGCTAGCCGTGAAATAGTGCAGCACGCTCTTTGTTGCCGGGCTTACTGACAAAAGTGTGGGCAGTGATTATGCTGTCCTTTACGAAAAGTAAGCGGTGCAGCGGCGTTCAGCCGCTGCGCATCAGGATATCCTCATGGACTACCAGCAACTCCTCTCCCCGATTACCCAATTCCTGCAGTGCCCGACGCCCGAGGCGTGGATTCAAAAGGCACGTCGCCCGGAAAATCTGCCGCTGCTGCTAACCGACCACATGGTGTGCGAGCTGAAAGCCGCGCAGACTGCGATGCTGCTGATCCGCAAATACGTTGCCGATAAAGAGAGTTCCCAGGCGCTGCTGGCCTGGCTCCAGCCTTATGAAGCCTTTACCTTCCGTGACGGCGAGGAACCCGATTTTCTCTCGCTCCACAAAGGGCTGAGCAAAAGCATCATGCCGAAAACGGCGAACGGCTGGGGGCAGCAGCTTATCGACAGCATGGTGCTGCTGATCAAAGAAGAGCTGCACCATTTTTGGCAGGTGCGGGAAATTATGATTGCCCGTAACATCCCGTACGCCAAAATCACCGCCAGCCGCTACGCTAAAGGTTTACTGAGTGAAACTCGCACTCATGAACCGCTGATGCTGGTCGATAAACTTATCTGCGGGGCCTACATTGAAGCGCGATCCTGTGAACGATTTGCCGCGCTGGCGCCGCACCTGGATGATGAATTACAGCGTTTTTACCTGTCGCTGCTGCGCTCTGAGGCGCGTCATTATCAGGATTATTTAACCCTGGCGGAGCAGATTGCCGGGGGCGATATCAGTGAACGCGTGCGTTTCTTTGGCAAGGTTGAGGCCGGGCTTATCCAAAGCCATGACGACGAGTTTCGTTTCCATAGCGGCGTACCCGCCGCAGAGTAGAAGGATGTACCATGAACTGGACCCACGTCATTATTGCAGGCTATGTCGGGGCTGTGATCGCCGCGGTGGTAGCGGTTTTCCGCAAAAAGGGCTGGGTCGGTAAAGCGGGCGCGGTGGCCATTGCGCTGGTTGCTATCATGGCGTGGAACATCTTTGACGTGAAATACCTTATTCCTCGCGATCGGGCCGGGCAGGAACTGGCCGGGCTGGATGATGCGATGGCCCGGATGCCGGTTTACCAGGTGCTGAAAGAGCAGGAGCCCGCGCTGTGGATGTCCATTCGCCAGCAGGCGGTAGAGATGCACCAGCAGGGGAAAACCGAGCAGGAAGTGATCGACACCATCCAGCCGCAGATCCTCGCCGTGGAGACGAAGCGCCTGCAAAGCGCGACGGACGACAACGTCGTGGCGTTTATGCAGGTGAACATGCAGCAAACGGCGATGGTGCAAAAATCCAGTGACGACGCCTGTTTCCGCTTCCTGTTCCCGGACGTGAAGGGCGGCATCAACTCCACGAAAATACTGCCTAAGGATGTGACGATGCGCCGCATGCAGGTGGATGCGGCGATGATGCGTTCCGCCTACGGCGCAGACAAACACAGCGTAACTGACGCCGAGCGCGATCAGGCCCGCAAAGACATTCAGCCCATCGTGCAGCAGTTGACTAAGCGCTACGGGAGCGACCTCCAGCTTATGTCGGACCCGCATAAAGCGGTGGGCAAAGAGGGGCTGGTCTGTAACCAGGTTCAGGAGCTGTGGCGCAACGTTCTGCAGCTGCCTCCAGCCCGCGCGGCCGGGATCATTCGCCTGTCGGTTGCGCAGGAATAACCCGTAGCGATAGCGATCGAAATCGCTTAAGGCTTGAACAGCTACGCGCTTATCGCTAAGGTAAGCGCGTTTTTTTACCTTCCTGGAAAGCATCATGACCGCTATCGCCCTTATCGACGACCACCTTATCGTCCGCTCCGGCTTTGCCCAACTTCTTGGGCTGGAGGCGGATTTCCAGGTCGTGGCCGAGTTTGGTTCCGGGCGCGAGGCGCTGGCCGGGCTGCCGGGGCAGGGCGTGCAGGTGTGTATCTGCGATATTTCGATGCCGGACATTTCCGGGCTGGAGCTGTTAAGCCAGTTACCAAAAGGGATGGCGATCGTCATGCTGTCGGTACACGACAGCCCGGCGCTGGTTGAACAGGCACTAAACGCCGGAGCGCGCGGCTTTTTATCTAAACGCTGCAGCCCCGACGAACTGATTGCCGCCGTGCGCACGGTGGCGACGGGCGGATGCTACCTGACGCCGGACATTGCCATGAAGCTGGCCGCCGGGCGGCAGGATCCGTTGACGAAGCGCGAGCGGCAGGTGGCTGAAAAGCTGGCGCAGGGCATGGCGGTGAAAGAGATTGCCACCGAGCTGGGACTTTCGCCAAAAACGGTGCACGTGCACCGCGCCAACCTGATGGAAAAGCTCGACGTCAGCAACGATGTGGCGCTGGCGCGACGCCTGTTTGACGGTTGGTAATGCGGCCTTTCTTCTCGCGGCTGATTGCCGTTATCGCCAGTTTCTTTATCTTTTCCGCCGGCTGGTTTTGCCTGTGGAGCATCAGCCTGCATCTGGTGGAGCGGCCTGAGCTGGCGGTGCTGTTATTTCCCTTTGGATTGCGTTTAGGGCTGATGCTGCAGTGCCCGCGCGGCTACTGGCCGGTTCTGCTGGGCGCGGAGTGGCTGATGCTTTTCTGGCTCGCGCAGGAAGTGGCGCTGGCGCATCTGCCGCTGTTAATGCTGGGCGGGGTGTTCACCGTCCTGCCGGTGGCGCTCATTTCTCGTTATCGTCATCAGCGTGACTGGCGGACTCTGCTGCGCCAGGGCGCGGCGCTTATCGCGGCCGCTTTACTGCAGTCGCTGCCGTGGCTGGACCAGGGCAGCGATGCCCTGAATGCGCTGCTGCTGACCCTGACCGGCGGGTTAACGCTGGCGCCGACCTGCCTGGTACTCTGGCACTATCTGACCAGCACCGTCTGGCAACCTCTTGGCCCGGCGCTGGTTTCCCAGCCGGTCAACTGGCGCGGGCGGCATCTGATTTGGTATTTACTGCTGTTTGCCGTCAGCCTTTGGCTGCAGTTGGGGTTACCCGCCGAACTCTCCCGCTTTACGCCGTTCTGCCTGGCGCTGCCGATTATCGCCCTGGCCTGGCACTACGGCTGGCAGGGGGCGCTGATTGCCACCCTTATGAACGCCATCGCGCTGATTGCCAGCCAGACCTGGCACGATCATCCGGTGGATCTTCTGCTTTCATTGCTGGCTCAAAGCCTGACCGGCTTGCTGCTGGGCGCAGGGATCCAGCGCCTGCGTGAACTGAACCAGTCTTTGCAAACCGAGCTGGCGCGAAATCGCCGCCTGGCCGAACGCCTGCTGGAAACCGAAGAAAGCGTGCGGCGGGAAGTGGCGCGGGAACTGCATGACGACATTGGGCAGACCATTACGGCGATCCGCACCCAGGCCGGGATCGTGCAGCGGCTGGCGCCAGAAAGTGAGGGCGTTAAGCGCAGCGGCGCGCATATCGAACAGCTTTCGCTGGGGGTTTATGACTCGGTTCGCCGTCTGCTGGGGCGCTTACGTCCGCGCCAGCTGGATGATTTATCGCTCGAGCAGGCGATTCGTTCCCTGATGCGCGAAATGGAGCTGGAAAGTCGCGGCATTGTCGGCCATATCAACTGGCGAATCGATGAGCCTCTGCTTAGCGAGGGGCAGCGCGTGACGCTGTTCCGCGTTTGCCAGGAAGGGCTCAATAACATCGTGAAGCACGCCAGCGCCAGCGCGGTAACGCTTCAGGGCTGGCAGCAGGACGAGCGGCTGATGCTGGTGATCGAAGACGACGGCAGCGGTTTGCCGCCGGGGTCCGGGCAGCAGGGCTTTGGGCTTACCGGCATGCGTGAGCGCGTGACGGCGCTGGGCGGGACGTTCGCTATTTCCTGCACTCACGGCACGCGCGTCAGCGTTAGCCTGCCATTACGTTATGTCTGAGGGGCGAGCATGTTCAGTTTTTTAAAAGTCCCGGCAAGCGCTGCGCCGCTTAGCGACAAAAGTGAGATTGATGCCCGCTACCGCTACTGGCGTCGTCATATCCTGATCACTATCTGGCTCGGCTACGCGCTGTTTTACTTTACCCGCAAAAGCTTTAACGCCGCCGCGCCAGAAATCCTCGCCACCGGCGTGATGGAGCGCACCGATATCGGCCTGCTGGCGACGCTGTTTTACATCACCTACGGCCTGTCGAAGTTCTTCTCCGGGATTGTCAGTGACTTTTCCAATGCCCGTTACTTTATGGGCATCGGGCTGATAGCTACCGGCATTGTGAATATTCTGTTTGGCTTCTCGACCTCGCTTTGGGCGTTTGCGCTGCTGTGGGCGCTGAACGCCTTTTTCCAGGGCTGGGGATCGCCGGTTTGCGCCCGGCTGCTGACGGCGTGGTATTCCCGCAGCGAGCGCGGCGGCTGGTGGGCCGTCTGGAACACGGCGCACAACGTGGGCGGGGCGTTAATCCCGATCGTCATGGGTGCTGCGGCGCTGCAGTACGGCTGGCGTGTCGGGATGATGATCGCCGGTGGGCTGGCGATTATCGCCGGGTTATTCCTCTGCTGGCGGCTACGCGACAGGCCGCAAACCGTGGGCTTGCCTGCGGTGGGTGACTGGCAGCATGACGCTCTGGAAATCGCCCAGCAGCAAGAAGGTGCAGGGCTGACGCGCAAAGAAGTCCTCTACAAGTATGTGCTGGTTAACCCTTACATCTGGCTGCTCTCGCTGTGCTACGTGCTGGTGTATGTGGTGCGGGCGGCGATCAACGACTGGGGTAATCTTTACATGTCCGAAACGCTCGGGGTTGGACTGGTTACCGCGAACTCGGCGGTGACCATGTTTGAGCTGGGCGGATTTATCGGCGCACTGGTGGCGGGCTGGGGCTCGGACAAGCTGTTCAACGGCAACCGTGGCCCGATGAACCTGATCTTCGCGGCAGGCATTCTGCTTTCCGTGGGCTCGCTATGGCTGATGCCCTTTGCCAGCTACGTGATGCAGGCGGCCTGTTTCTTTACCACCGGCTTCTTCGTGTTTGGGCCGCAGATGCTGATTGGTATGGCGGCGGCAGAATGTTCGCACAAAGAGGCGGCGGGCGCGGCGACGGGATTTGTCGGGCTGTTTGCCTATCTTGGCGCCTCGCTTTCCGGCTGGCCGCTGGCGCGGGTGATCGACATCTGGCACTGGAGCGGCTTCTTTGCCGTGATCGCAATTGCCGCCGGGATATCGGCTTTGCTGCTGCTGCCGTTCTTGAACGCCCAGGCCCCGCGCGAGGCTAACGAAGCGTGATACTCCTCACCCTTTTGCGCCATAAAGGGCAAAACTAAGAAATTTTCCCGGTTCGGCCTGGACGCTGTCTCAGGCCAGTTTGCTCGCTGATTTTTACAATGCCTGCCATTAAGCAGGTATTCAAATCAGGAGTCATCCATGCTGGCCTTTCTAAACCAGGTGCGTAAGCCCACCCTGGATCTGCCGCTCGAAGTGCGGCGAAAAATGTGGTTCAAACCGTTCATGCAGTCGTATCTGGTGGTGTTTATTGGCTACCTGACGATGTACCTGATCCGCAAAAACTTTAACATCGCCCAGAACGACATGATCTCCACCTACGGGCTGAGCATGACACAGCTGGGGATGATCGGCCTCGGTTTCTCCATTACCTACGGCGTGGGCAAGACCCTGGTTTCTTATTACGCGGACGGCAAAAACACCAAGCAGTTCCTGCCGTTTATGCTGATCCTTTCCGCCATCTGTATGCTCGGCTTCAGCGCCAGCATGGGCGCAGGCTCGGTTAGCCTGTTCCTGATGATTGCTTTCTACGCTCTGAGCGGTTTCTTCCAGAGCACCGGCGGGTCGTGCAGCTACTCGACCATCACCAAGTGGACGCCACGCCGCAAGCGCGGCAGCTACCTGGGCATGTGGAACATCTCCCACAACCTCGGCGGCGCTGGCGCGGCCGGTGTGGCCCTGTTTGGTGCTAACTACCTGTTTAACGGCCACGTTATCGGGATGTTTATCTTCCCGTCCGTTATTGCCCTGATTGTCGGTTTTATTGCCCTGCGCTACGGCAGCGATTCCCCTGAGTCCTACGGCCTCGGCACCGCCGAAGAGCTGTTTGGCGAAGAGGTCAGCGAAGAAGACAAAGAAGCCGAAGATAATTCGATGACCAAATGGCAGATCTTTGTTGAGTACGTGCTGAAAAACAAAGTGATCTGGCTGCTGTGCTTCTCCAACATCTTCCTGTACGTGGTGCGTATCGGTATCGACCAGTGGTCCACCGTGTATGCTTTCCAGGAGCTGAAACTCTCCAAAGAAGTGGCGATTCAGGGCTTCACCCTGTTTGAAGTGGGCGCGCTGGTTGGCACGCTGCTGTGGGGCTGGCTGTCTGACCTTGCCAACGGCCGCCGTGCGCTGGTGGCCTGCGTGGCGCTGGCATTGATCATCGCCACGCTGGGCGTGTACCAGCATGCCAGCAATCAGTATGTGTACCTGGCTTCGCTGTTTGCCCTTGGTTTCCTCGTCTTCGGCCCGCAGTTGCTGATCGGCGTGGCGGCAGTCGGCTTCGTGCCTAAGAAAGCTATCGGCGCAGCCGACGGCATCAAAGGCACCTTCGCTTACCTGATCGGCGACAGCTTCGCCAAACTGGGCCTGGGGATGATTGCCGACGGGACGCCAATCTTCGGCCTCACCGGCTGGGCAGGCACGTTCGCTGCCCTGGATGCCGCCGCAATCGGCTGTATCGTGCTGATGGCCATTGTCGCCGTGTTTGAAGAGCGCAAAATTCGCCGCGAGAAAAAAATTCAGCAATTGAACATCGCTTAAGCGCATTCTGAACTGTTCCAGCCCGGCATAACGCCGGGCTTTTTTATGCCCGCGAATAACGCCAGCGCGAGGCATTACTGGGTAAAGTGATTGCGCTATACTGCCCGGCATTCATTGATAGCAAATTGTCGTTAAGCTGCCGGGTATTTAACTTCATGATTTGGATTATGTTAGCCACGCTTTGCGTGGTGTTTATTGTCGGCTTTCGGGTGCTCACGTCGGATTCACGGCGGGCTATTCGCCGACTGAGTGAGCGGCTGGGGATCGACGTGGTGCCGGTTGAATCGATGATCGATCAAATGGGGAAAGCGCAGGGCGACGCGTTTTTACAGTATTTGCACCGCCCGGATGAGTCCCATTTGCAAAATGCGGCGCAGGTTTTGCTGATTTGGCAGATGGTGATTGTCGACGGCAGCGATCAAAATCTCCAGCAGTGGTATCGAAGGCTGCAAAAAGCCCGGCTTGCCACGCCGATAACCGACGCTCAGGTTCGCCTGGCGCAGGGGTTTTTACGAGAGATGGAGCCGGAGAAGCCGGAGATCACAGCTTTTCAGATGCGCTATAACGGCTACTTCCAGCCTGAAGATGGCGTGCACTGGCTGCACTAGTGCACGCCGTTTCACAGAGAATTACAGCGTTTTGAGCATGGTGACTTCGCAATCCACATGGCCGGTGCAGCCTAGTGGGGCAGGAATATGCTCAAAGCCTAAATGTTCGTATAGCCCAACGGCTTCTTTCAGAAACGCGGTGGTTTCCAGGTAGCAGCGCTTGAAGCCCTGATCCCGGGCGTGATCCAGCGCCTGTAGCGCCAGTTTCTTGGCTAATCCCTGGCCGCGAACCACCGGCAGGAAATACATTTTCTGCAGCTCACAAATGTCCGGCTCGCTACACGATAACGGCGCCACGCCGCCGCCCCCCACCACTTCGCCGTTGATTTCTACCACCCAGTACGCATGGCCTGGCTGGCTGTAGAGCTGATAAAGCTCGTCAAGATTAGGGTCGGCAACGGTGTAGCCTTTATCGGCGGTCAGGCCGTATTCGGCGGACACCTGGCGAATAACCCGGGCGATAGCCGAATTATCTTCGGCAGCAATCCGGCGCAGCTGGAGCTTCACATCAACCGGGGCGGTGGTGTTCATCATGTGACTCATAGGCTTAGGGAAGGATAAAAGCAGTTAATAGCACTTCATTACGGAGGGCGCAAGCTGCATAAAAAACGCCCCACACCGAGGTGCGGGGCGAATTATGCCTGGGACCGATTACAGCGCGGCGATAACGGCCTGCTGCTCAATCAGCTTCGCTTTGGCGTCGGCAAAGCCTTCGAGACGCTCACGCTCTTTGGCGACAACGTCAGCTGGCGCGCGGGCGACAAAGCCTTCGTTGGACAGTTTGCCTTCGATCTTGCCGATTTCGATTTCGATCTTCGCTACTTCTTTCGCCAGACGCTCGATCTCAGCGGCTTTATCCACCAGACCGGCCATCGGGATCAGCAGCTCTGCGCCGTCGATAATCTTGGTCACGGAAACCGGGCCTTTGTCATCGACTGGCAGGATGGTGATGCTTTCCAGGCGAGCTAGGTTCTGCAGGAAGGTGCGGTTTTCGCTCACGCGACGAATTGCTTCCTCGCTGCAGCCGCGCAGCAGCACGTCCAGACGTTTGCCTGGAGCGATGTTCATCTCGGCGCGAATGTTACGCACCGCGGTGATCACGTCCTTCAGCCATTCGGTGTCTGCGAACGCCGCTTCATCAACCTGAGACGCATCGTAGGCCGGGAATGACTGCAGCATGATAGTGTCTGCGGTGATGCCCTTCAGCGCTTTCACGCGCTGCCAGATAGTTTCGGTGATGAATGGAATGATCGGGTGTGCCAGGCGCAGCAGACCTTCGAGCACGTTCACCAGCGTATTGCGGGTGCCGCGCAGTTCGGCTTCAGAACCGCCGTTCATGACCGGCTTGGTCAGCTCCAGATACCAGTCACAGAACTGGTTCCAGGTGAACTCGTACAGGATGTTGGCGGCGATGTCGAAGCGGTAGCTGTCCAGCGCTTCACGGTATGCTTTCACGGTGCGGTTGAACTCGGCCAGGATCCAGCGATCGGCCAGAGACTGCACCATTTCGCCGCCGTTGAAGCCGCAATCCTGCTCTTCGGTGTTCATCAGCACGAAGCGGCTGGCGTTCCAAAGTTTGTTACAGAAGTTGCGGTAGCCTTCCAGGCGCTTCATGTCCCAGTTGATGTCGCGGCCAGTAGAGGCCAGCGCTGCCAGGGTGAAGCGCAGGGCGTCGGTGCCGTGCGGCTCGATGCCGTTCGGGAACTGTTTCTCGGTGCGCTTGCGGATTTTCTCCGCGAGCTGCGGCTGCATCATGTTGCCGGTACGTTTCTCCAGAAGATCTTCCAGAGAGATGCCGTCCACCATGTCCAGCGGGTCGATAACGTTGCCTTTGGATTTGGACATCTTCTGGCCTTCGTCATCGCGAATAAGGCCGGTCATGTAGACGGTCTTAAACGGCACCTGCGGCTTGCCGTCTTCATCTTTGATGAAGTGCATGGTCAGCATGATCATGCGGGCAATCCAGAAGAAGATGATGTCGAAGCCGCTGACCATAACGCTGGTCGGGTGGAAGGTGCGCAGCGCTTCGGTGTTTTCCGGCCAGCCCAGGGTGGAGAAGGTCCACAGGCCAGAGGAGAACCAGGTGTCCAGCACGTCTTCGTCCTGGTTCAACGCCACGTCGTCACCCAGGTTGTTTTCGGCGCGAACTTCCTCAACGTTCCGGCCAACGTACACGTTGCCTTCCGCGTCGTACCAGGCCGGGATACGGTGACCCCACCACAGCTGACGGGAGATACACCAGTCCTGAATATCGCGCATCCAGGAGAAGTACATGTTTTCATACTGCTTAGGCACGAACTGGATGTCGCCCTGCTCAACGGCTTCTACCGCCACTTTTGCCAGCGGCGCGGTACGCACATACCACTGGTCGGTCAGCATTGGCTCAATAACCACGCCGCCACGGTCGCCGTAAGGCACTGTCAGGTCGTGGGGTTTGATTTCATCCAGCAGGCCCATTGCATCGAACTTCGCGACCACGGCTTTACGTGCTGCAAAGCGCTCCAGTTTCTGGAATTCAGCCGGGATGTCGGAGGCGTAAACGGTGGACTCTTCGCCGTTGGTATCGAACACTTCTGCGGCTTCACGGATATCCCCGTCGAAGGTCAGAATGTTGATCATTGGCAACTGATGGCGGCGGCCAACTTCGTAGTCGTTAAAGTCGTGCGCCGGGGTGATTTTCACGCAGCCGGTGCCTTTTTCCATGTCCGCGTGCTCGTCGCCCACGATAGGAATGCGGCGGTTAACCAGCGGCAGTACCACGAATTTACCAATCAGGTCTTTATAACGTGGATCTTCCGGGTTAACGGCCACGCCGGTATCACCGAGAACAGTTTCCGGGCGGGTGGTGGCGACGATCAGGTAATCTTTACCGCCTGCGGTTTTGGCACCGTCGGCCAGCGGGTAACGCAGGTGCCACATGGAGCCTTTGGACTCGCGGTTTTCAACTTCGAGATCGGAAATCGCGGTACGCAGTTTCGGGTCCCAGTTGACCAGGCGCTTGCCGCGGTAAATCAGGTCTTCTTTATACAGGCGGACGAACACTTCTTTCACCGCGTTGGACAGGCCTTCGTCCATGGTGAAGCGCTCGCGCTCCCAGTCTACGGAGTTACCGAGACGACGCATCTGACGGGTAATGGTGCCGCCGGATTCTGCCTTCCACTGCCAGATTTTGTCGATGAACGCATCGCGGCCGTAATCGTGGCGGGTTTTGCCTTCTTCGGCGGCGATTTTACGTTCTACAACCATCTGCGTTGCGATACCGGCGTGGTCGGTGCCCGCCTGCCACAGGGTGTTTTTGCCCTGCATGCGCTGGTAACGGATCATGGTATCCATGATGGTTTGCTGGAAGGCGTGACCCATATGCAAACTGCCGGTGACGTTCGGCGGTGGGATCATGATGCAGAAGCTTTCCTGGCTGGTGTCGCCATTCGGTTTGAAGTAGCCCTGCTGTTCCCAGTGCTCGTAAAGCGGCTGTTCGATATCTTGCGGGTTATATGTCTTTTCCATTGTCTGCTATGTCGTTCCCGGCGGGGTATAGGTCGCCGTAGTCAAGTGGAAACCGGCAACGCGGTACGCTTTGTAGCGCTCGCGGGCCAGTTGTTTCTGGGATTCTTCGTAAGGTACGAAGTCTATCACTTCCAGGAAAGCGGTGGCAAAATCTGCGAACTGTGGCAGCAGGCTAATCAGCAAATCCCGGGGCGCGCTGCCGCGGCGCTGAGGCCATGCCAGCTCAACCGGCGCGCCGTAGCGTGGGCCTTCACCAGCCAGATTGTGCGGGACGAATGCCTGAGCATCTCGCTGCCAGAGGGCTTCGTCGAGGCGAATCGCCTGCTGTTCGTTTTCGCAGGCGACCAGCACCCGCTTGCCTGCACGGAATCCATCCGCAGCCAGTTCGCACACCAGCTGTTCCACGGCACTCAGCCCTTCGGCATAGGTGTCGTTATCCAGCAGGTAAAACGTTGCGTTTTTCATGAGACCAGCTTGTTAAGTTGAATGTTGTTGCCCCTCACCCTAACCCTCTCCCCAGAGGGGCGAGGGAACCAAACGGCGTTTTTATGCCCGTCCGGGGTGAGGGTAAAGCTTTACGCTTACTCTTCGCCGTTAAACCCGGAACGGTTCAACAGGAACTGGGACAGCAGGGCGACAGGGCGGCCAGTTGCGCCTTTTGCCTTGCCGGAGCGCCATGCGGTGCCGGCGATGTCCAGGTGAGCCCAGTTGTACTTGCGGGTAAAGCGAGACAGGAAGCACGCCGCCGTAATCGCGCCACCAGGACGGCCGCCAATGTTTGCCATATCGGCAAAGTTGGACTCCAGCTGTTCCTGATACTCGTCACCCAGCGGCAGACGCCATGCGCGGTCACCGGCTTGCTCAGACGCGCTGATCAGCTCGTGCGCCAGCGGATTGTGATTCGACATCAGGCCGGTGATGTGATGGCCAAGGGCAATTACGCAGGCGCCGGTCAGCGTTGCGACGTCGATAACTACTTCTGGCTCGAAGCGCTCGACGTAGGTCAGCACGTCACACAGCACCAGACGGCCTTCGGCATCGGTATTTAGCACTTCAACGGTCTGGCCGGACATAGTCGTCAGCACATCACCCGGGCGATAAGCGCGCCCGCCTGGCATATTTTCACAACCGGCAAGGACGCCAATGACGTTCACCGGCAGGTTCAGCTCCGCCACCATGCGCATCACACCGTAAACGGAAGCCGCGCCGCACATGTCGTACTTCATCTCATCCATGCCTTCGGCAGGTTTGATGGAGATACCGCCGGAGTCAAAGGTTAAGCCTTTGCCAACCAGCACAATCGGACGAGCATCCGGGGAGGCATTGCCTTTATATTCAATCACCGACATCAGTGATTCGTTCTGCGAGCCTTCGCCTACCGCGAGATAGGAGTGCATGCCCAGCTCTTTCATCTGCTGTTCGCCAATCACGCGGGTGACCACGTTTTTGCTGAACGAGTCCGCCAGTTGACGAGCCTGAGAAGCCAGGTAAGCGGCGTTACAGATGTTTGGCGGCATGTTGCCGAGATCTTTCGCGGCTTTGATGCCGGACGCGATAGCCAGGCCGTGCTGAATGGCGCGCTCCCCGCTGGTCAACTCACGACGAGTTGGCACGTTGAACACCATTTTACGCAGCGGACGACGTGGTTCGGTTTTGTTGGTTTTCAGCTGATCGAAGCTGTACAGCGTCTCTTTAGCTGTCTCAACCGCCTGGCGTACTTTCCAGTAGGTGTTACGGCCTTTGACGTGCAGTTCGGTCAGGAAGCAAACGGCTTCCATTGAGCCGGTGTCGTTGAGCGTGTTGATGGTTTTCTGAATCACCTGCTTGTACTGGCGCTCATCCAGCTCGCGCTCTTTGCCGCAGCCAATCAACAGAATGCGTTCAGACAGCACGTTCGGCACGTGGTGAAGCAATAAGGTTTGCCCTGGTTTTCCTTCCAGCTCACCACGGCGCAGAAGCGCGCTGATGTAGCCATCGCTGATTTTATCGAGTTGTTCTGCGATCGGGGACAGGCGACGCGGTTCAAAGACTCCCACAACGATGCAGGCACTACGCTGTTTCTCGGGGCTACCGCTTTTTACACTGAACTCCATGCACTACGCTCCTGAATCTTAAAGACAACGGCGGGGGCTACAGGCTAGAATTGCAAGCTTTCGTAACTCATCTCCGCTGTTGCGATGACTTCGTGTTAATCTTAACGAATGGATTTACGTTTTCTATTGTGTCTGAACATCGTCCCGTAATGCGAGTTCGCCGGGCTATCTAATCTTAGCGATGTTTTCGACGATTAAAGAGAATAAATGACGTATAAGCGATGAAACAAGCGATTTTCCTGCAAAAAGACTCGTTTCTACAGGCGTATTTAATGTGATTATCATAAAGTATCTGGTTCGGGAGACGCTTAAGAGCCAGCTGGCGATCCTTTTCATCCTGCTGCTGATTTTCTTTGCTCAGAAGCTGGTTAGGATCCTCGGTGCTGCGGCCGACGGCGAAATCCCGACAAATCTGGTTTTATCTTTGCTGGGTTTAGGTGTGCCTGAAATGGCGCAGCTAATCCTTCCCCTGAGCCTTTTCCTCGGCTTACTGATGACGCTCGGCCGTTTATACACCGAGAGTGAAATCACGGTAATGCATGCCTGCGGTCTGAGTAAAGCAGTACTGGTCAAAGCCGCGATGGTTCTCGCACTCTTCACCGGAATTGTTGCCACCGTAAACGTGATGTGGCTGAACCCGTGGTCCGCTCGTCACCAGGATGAAGTGCTGGCTGAAGCCAGAGCGAACCCGGGTATGGCTGCCCTGGCGCAAGGGCAGTTCCAGGTGGCGACCAACGGCAGCGCGGTGCTGTTTATCGAAAGCGTGCAGGGCAAAACATTCAACGATGTTTTCCTTGTTCAGGTGCGTCCGAAGGGCAATACACGTCCTTCCGTGGTGGTCGCGGACTCTGGCCAAATCTTCCAGCGCCCGGACGGCACGCAGATTGTTAAGCTGAATACCGGCACGCGCTTTGAAGGAACCTCAACGCTGCGCGATTTCCGTATTACAGATTTTAAAGACTACCAGGCCGTGGTGGGCCATCAGGCGGTGATGCTTGATCCCTCCGATATCAGCCAAATGAGCATGACCGAATTGTGGAAGAATCCGGAGCCTTCTGCGCGAGCCGAGCTGCACTGGCGCCTGACGCTCATCATGTCGGTGGTGATTATGGCCCTGATGGTAGTCCCGCTAAGTGTGGTGAACCCGCGTCAGGGGCGCGTGCTGTCGATGCTTCCAGCCATGCTGCTCTATCTGGTCTTCTTCCTGCTGCAAAGCTCTTTGCGTTCCAGCGGGTCAAAGGAAAAGCTGGATCCGATGATTTGGATGTGGGCGGTCAACCTGGCGTACCTGGCGCTGGCCGTTGCCCTGAACCTGTGGGATACGGTACCGATGCGCAAAGTGCGTGCCCGCTTTAGCTATAAAGGAGCGGCTTAAATGTTTGGCGTACTTGACCGTTACATCGGTAAAACCATCTTAAACACCATCATGATGACGCTGTTTATGCTGGTGTCGCTGTCGGGAATCATTAAGTTCGTTGACCAGTTGAAAAAAACGGGCCAGGGTTCTTATTCCGTAGCGGGTGCGGGGATGTACACCCTGCTTAGCGTGCCAAAAGATGTTCAGATCTTCTTCCCGATGGCCGCGTTATTAGGCGCACTGCTGGGGCTGGGGATGCTTGCTCAGCGCAGTGAGCTGGTGGTGATGCAGGCGTCCGGCTACACCCGGATGCAAATCGCCTCCTCGGTAATGAAGACCGCGATTCCGCTGGTGCTGCTGACCATGGCAATCGGTGAATGGGTCGCCCCTCAGGGCGAGCAAATGGCGCGTAACTACCGTGCGCAAATGCTGCTGGGCGGCTCATTGCTGTCCACCACCAACGCCATCTGGGCGAAAGACGGCCATGACTTCGTCTACATCGACCACGTCAACAGCGAAACAGAAATTTCCGGCATCATGATTTACCACTTCAACGGTGAGCGTCGCCTGCTTTCGGTTCGCAATGCCGCGGCGGCGAAGTATGACGCTGAGCATAAAGTCTGGCGCCTGTCGCAGGTTGACGAGTCAAATCTCTCCGATCCAAAGCAGATTACCGGGTCGCAAACCGTGAGCGGGGAATGGAAAACCAACCTGACGCCCGACAAGCTTGGCGTGGTTGCGCTTGATCCTGACTCGCTGTCGATCAGTGGGCTTTATGATTACATCAAGTACCTGAAAACCAGCGGCCAGGACTCCCGACGCTACCAGTTGAATATGTGGAGCAAGATTTTCGCCCCGGTCTCGGTGGCGGTAATGATGCTAATGGCGCTGTCGTTCATCTTTGGCCCGCTGCGTAGCGTGCCGATGGGCGTACGAGTGGTGACGGGGATAAGCTTCGGTTTTATTTTCTACGTGTTGGATCAGGTGTTTGGCCCGCTAACGCTGGTGTACAACATTCCGCCGATTCTGGGGGCGCTGCTGCCTAGCGTGACCTTCCTGCTGATCAGCCTCTGGATGCTGACGAAAAGAGCGGGATAAGTTTACCCTCACCCTAACCCTCTCCCTAAAAGGGAGAGGGGATCTCACTGATACTCTTCTGTTTTTCTTGCCTTTTAGTGTTTCTTTCCCCCTCTCCCTAAGGGAGAGGGCCGGGGTGAGGGAAATCAGTGAATAAACATCACCGACACACACAAGATCCCGATAATCAGCGTCAACAGATTCGCCAGCGAACGCCACGGCTTAAGCGCGGGCACGAGATATGTCGACAGGGTTGGCATAATAAACAGAATCAGTGCGATAAGCGGCCCGCTGATGGCGTAAATCATCGCCAGCGCATTCGGGTTGATGTAGCACACCACGAAGGTCAGCAGCGAAATCAGGGTAATAGACAGCGCCCGACAGAAGGCCCGGCTTCGGCTCATACCCGACGCACCCAGCGTGGACTTAACAATCGCCGTTGCCCCTTCAATCACCCCGAAATAGGTGCCCAGGAACGACTTGGACATCGCCACTATCGCAACAATAAAGCCTGAAATACCCAGCCAGGCCGGCGTGCCCGGCACCATCGACAGCGCGGACAGAATGGTCAGGCCCTGAGCCTTCGCGGCGGTAATGTCCTGAGCAGGAATAGACAGGAAGCAGCTAAACACGAAGAACAGCACGCTGCAGCAAATCACAAAATAGGCGACGCGCATGATTTTCTTGCTGTTATTCATCGCGCCTTCGCCGTGGCTTTCACGCTGCGCTACGGCAAAAGTAGAGATAATCGGCGTGTGGCTGAAGGCGAAGACCATCACCGGAATCGACATCCAGATCTCACCCAATGCGTGGCGGTCGAGGACTAAGCCCTCTGTCAGCAAAGACGTCTGCCAGCTGCTGGTCAAATAGAGGGATAAAAACAGGAAGTAGGCAATCAGCGGGAAAACCAGGAGCCCCATCACTTTGATGGTAACCTGCCGCCCCATCAGGAAGATCAGGTTCAGCGCCGCAACGACGCCAAGGCTAACCAGCACTCTGATTGTGGTCGTAATCGGCCCGTGTTTGGCTAACTGCTCGATGAGCGAATTGGTAATCGCGACGGCATAAATCAGAATCACCACAAAGAACGCGACGAAGTAGAGCCCGGTGATCAGGTTGCCGATTGTTTTGCCGTAGTAGTGGGTCACGGCGCTGGTGATGCCGCCGCTGCCTGGGGTTTTTGCCGACAGGATAAACTGGCAGAGCGCCCGGTGCGGCCAGTAGGTCAGCGGGTAGGCGATCAATGCCGTAAGAAGCAGAACGATGGCGCCGGCGGAGCCGAGCTGAATAGGGAGAAAAAGGGTTCCTGCGCCAACGGCAGTACCATATAAGGCGAAACTCCACAAAGTTTCTTCTTTTGTCCAGAATTTGCGCATTATTTAATCTTTTCTTCTGACTGATTTCCAAAAACCGGCGTAATCTAGCACAAAACTGACCTGGTGAGTCATTTGGCTGTTATTGCAGAGGTTATTACCCTCACCCCGGCCCTCTCCCTGGAAGGGAGAGGGGGAAGGAAAACTGTGGCTGCTCACTTGTTCGGGTCGAAAAAGAAAGTCCCCTCTCCCTGGAAGGGAGAGGGAGAAGGAAAGCTGTGGCTGCTCAATTGTTCGGGTCGAAAAAGAAAGTCTCCTCTCCCTGAGGGAGAGGGGGAAGGAAAACTGTGGCTGCTCACTTGTTCGGGTCGAAAAAGAAAGTCCCCTCTCCCTGGAAGGGAGAGGGGGAAGGAAGGCTGTGGCTGCTCAATTGTTCGGGGCAGAAAAAGAAAGTCCCCTCTCCCTGAGGGAGAGGGTTAGGGTGAGGGGGAAATCACGGCACCTACCGCTTACGCCCCCCCATAATGCTGCCCAGTACGCCGCGAATAATCTGGTTCGTCACCTGCCTCGCCGCGCTCTTTGCCATCGTCTGCACCACGCCATCGCGCTTGCCGCCTCGTGGCCCGGTGCTGCCGAACAGAATATCCTTCAACCCGCCGAGAATTCCGTCGTCCACCGCCACGGCCTGACCTTTGGCCGGTGGCGCGTCCTGCTGCTCTCCCGCGGCCTGCACGCCTTTTTGAAGGATCTCGTAGGCCGATTCCCGGTCAATCACTTCGTCATATTTGCCGTACAGCGGGGAGTGATTCAGCAGGCCGTTACGCTCGTCGTCCGTCACCGGCCCCATGCGTGAACAAGGGGCGATCACCATCGCGCGCTCGACCACCGTCGGGCTGCCTTTGGCGTCGAGGAAGGAGATTAGCGCCTCGCCGGTGCCCAGTTCCTGAATAGCCTTTTCGGTATCGAAAGCCGGATTCGCCCGCATGGTCTGCGCCGCCGCTTTCACAGCCTTCTGGTCTTTGGGCGTAAAGGCGCGCAGGGCGTGCTGGACGCGGTTACCCAACTGGCCAAGCACAATGTCCGGCACATCGGCAGGGTTTTGCGTCACGAAGTACACGCCCACGCCTTTGGAGCGGATCAGGCGGATCACCTGCTCGATTTTATCCAGCAGAACCTGCGGGGCGTCGTTAAACAGCAAGTGCGCCTCGTCGAAGAAGAACACCAGTTTCGGTTTATCGAGATCGCCCGCTTCCGGCAACTGCTCATAAAGCTCGGACAGCATCCACAGCAGGCTGGCGGCGTACAGCTTCGGCATCTGGTAGAGCTTTTCCGCCGACAGAATATTGATGATCCCTTTGCCGTTTGAATCGGTGCGCATCCAGTCTTTAATATCCAGCATCGGCTCGCCGAAGAAATACTCCGCGCCCTGCTGCTCAAGAGAAAGCAGCCCACGCTGAATGGCCCCGACGGAAGCGCTGCTGATATTGCCGTACTGCGTCTGGAAGGCTTTGGCGTTATCACCGATGTACTGAGTCAGGGCGCGCAGGTCTTTAAAGTCCAGCAGCGGCAGGCCCTGGTCGTCCGAAATGCGGAAAATGATCTGCAGAACGCCGCTTTGCACATCATTCAGGTTCAGCAGCCGTGCCAGCAGCAAAGGCCCTAGATCGCAGACGGTGGCGCGAACAGGATGCCCTTTCTCGCCGAAGATATCCCACAGCACCACCGGATTGCCGTGCGGCGACCAGTCCGCCACGCCGATATTGGCAAGCCTGGCGAGGAGCTTCTCAGACTCGGCACCTTCTTCGGCCACGCCGGTTAAATCTCCCTTCACGTCGGCCATAAACACCGGCACGCCAATCTCTGAGAAGGACTCAGCCAGTTTCTGCAGCGTCACGGTTTTGCCCGTCCCGGTTGCGCCGGTGATCAACCCGTGGCGGTTCGCCATGTTGGGCAGAATATGCAGTTCAGTCTCTTTGGTTCTGGCAATCAGCAGTGGTTCAGTCATGAGCGTTTCCCTGTGGCAACATTTGTCTAAAGCATAGCCTTCCGCACGAATTGAGCATCAGGATCTTCCCATGTTTACCCCCTCGGCCCGGCGAAGGTCTATGCTTGGCAGATCTCTTACACAACCAGGGAAAGCTATGTCCAGATTCTTTTATAACGATCGCAAGCAGTTGGTTAACGATGCCATCGAAGGCGTCATTGTCAGTTCCCGCTACCGCAACCTTGTGCGGCTGGATATCGATCCGGCGATCCGCGTGGTGGCCCGCAGCGACTGGGACAAAAGCAAAGTGGCGATTATCTCAGGCGGCGGCTCCGGCCACGAACCGGCGCACGTGGGCTTCGTCGGTAAAGGGATGCTGACTGCGGCGGTGTGCGGCGACCTGTTTGCCTCCCCGAGCGTGGATGCGGTGCTGAACGCCATTGTCGGCGTCACCGGGGATCGCGGCTGCCTGCTGATCGTCAAAAACTACACCGGCGACAGGCTGAACTTCGGCCTGGCCGCAGAGAAAGCCAAAAAGCACGGGCTGAAGGTCGAGATGGTGATCGTCGGCGACGACATTTCGCTGCCGGATAACAAACAGCCGCGCGGCATCGCCGGCACAGCGCTGGTGCACAAAATTGCGGGCTATGCCGCAGAGCAGGGCAAATCTCTCTGTGACGTGCGGGACATCGCGCAAAAGGCCTGCGACAGCATTGCCAGCATGGGCGTGGCGATGCAAACCTGTAACCTGCCGGGCAGCGATGATGCAGAAGGGCGTATTAAAGGCGGCCACGTCGAGCTTGGGCTGGGTATTCACGGCGAGCCAGGAGCCAGCACGGTGGACACCCAAAACAGCGCAGAAGTGATTGCCACGCTGGTGAAGCACCTGCGCAAAGCGACGGGCAAAGAGAGCGACCTGGCGGTGCTGATCAACAATCTCGGCGGCGTTTCCTCGCTGGAAATGGCGCTCCTGACCAAAGAGCTGATGCATTCGAATCTCGGTTCGCAGATCAAATATCTGATCGGCCCCGCGCCGCTGGTCAGCGCCCTGGACATGAAAGGCTTCTCGCTCTCCGCCATCAAGCTGAGCCCGGACTTTATTCAGGCGCTTGAATCTGACGTGGAAACCGCAGGCTGGCAGCCGATGGTGAAATACCACCCGATGCCGGAGCAGAAGCAGGCGGTTATCCGCGAAGACCACGCGGTTAAACCTTCGGCTAACGACGAGGTGAACGCCCTGGTAGCAAGCGTGACCCAAACGCTGATCGCCCAGGAGAACCACCTTAACGCGTTGGACGCCAAAGTGGGCGACGGTGACACCGGCTCAACCTTTGCCGAAGGTGCGCGCGACATCGCCCACCTGAACGACAAAGGCAAGCTGCCGCTGAACGATACCGCCGCGCTGCTGGGGCTGGTGGGCGAGCGACTGGCAACGGTGATGGGCGGCTCCAGCGGCGTGCTGATGTCAATCTTCTTCACCGCCGCCGGGCAAAAAGTCAGTGAGAAGCAGCCGCTGGCGGAGTCCCTGCTGTTTGGTCTGGCGCAGATGAAGCGCTACGGTGGCGCGGACCTGGGCGACAGAACGTTAATCGACGCCCTGCAGCCGGCGCTGGAAGCGCTGAGGGATAAAGACCTGAAAGCCGCCGCGAAGGCAGCAGAGAAGGGCGCGGCCGACACAGCGAAGATGCAAAAAGCCAACGCCGGGCGTTCGTCCTATGTGAACAGCGACAACCTCGATGGCGTGAAAGATCCGGGGGCGGTCGCCGTCGCTTCGGTATTTGCCGGGCTGGTTAAGTGACTAAAAAGGCTCCCGAGGGAGCCTTTCTTACATCAGAAATCCGCTTTCAACACCACGCGGTAGCGGGCTTTGCCGTCGCGTACGTGCTGGATGGCTTCGTTGATTTTCGACATCGGGTACAGCTCGATCTGCGGCTGAACCTTCGCCCGGCTGACCAGCTTCATCAGCGAACGCAGCTCGTGCGGAGAGCCGGTTGCCGACCCGGAGAGGCTGCGGTCGCCGCCGATCAGCGTGCCGGAACGGATCTGGAACGGCTTCATCACCGCGCCCACCGTGTGGAACGTGCCGCTGTAGGCCAGCGCTTCGAAATAGGGCTGCCACTCGAGGTCAACGCTGACGGTATTGATGATCAGATCAAACTGACCTGCCAGCGCGGTTAACGCGGCCGGATCGCGGCTGTTCACCACTTTATCCGCACCCATCGCCAGCACTTCTTCTTTTTTGGACGGGTTAGAACTGAACGCCGTCACCTCGCAGCCCATAGCATGCAGCAGCTTGATGGCGATATGCCCGAGGCCGCCGATGCCGATCACGCCCACGCGGCTGGTGGCGGTGATGTGGTGCATCAGCAGCGGTTTAAACACCGTGATGCCGCCGCACAGTAGCGGCCCGGCAGATTCTATGTCAATGGCGTCCGGCAGCGGGATCGCCCATTGCCAGTCCACGCGAATTTTATCGGCGAAGCCGCCACGGTTCACGATGGTCGGCACGCTGCCTGCCTGGCAGTTTATTTGGCTGCCGCTGATACACGCGTCGCAGTGGCCGCAGCTTCTTGCCGTCCAGCCGATGCCCACGCGCTGGCCGACTTTGAGCCCTTTATTCTGTGCTGCCGATCCCAGCGCGTGCACGCGGCCAATCACCTCATGCCCGGCAACCAGCGGATACTGCGAGAAACCCCATTCGTTGTCGATCATCGACAGATCCGAATGGCAGATGCCGCAGTACTCGACTTTCACCTCGACATCTTCCGGCAGCAGATCGCCCGCGTCGAAATCCTGAAGCGCCAGCTCCGCACCGGCCTTTGGCGCGGCATAACTTTTGATAACAGACATCGCTCTTCCTCCATATTGGCTCTGCAACCAGTGTAGAACATTGGGGGAAGGAGCGACCTGGTGGAATGTGCCCAGAAGGGTTAAAGCTTTACCCAGCCGCCGCCCTGTTCCGCCGAAGCGTAGAGCGCGGCGACGATCTGCTGCACGACATAACCCTGTTCGGCATCGGCCACCATAATCGGTTCGCCCTGAATGTGGCGGACAAAGCTCTCCATGGCGCGGAAATGACGACGGTCGTCGGCGGCCTCCCGGCGCTGGAGCGTTTCCAGCTTGCCGTCGCGGTCGTGATAAATATGCGCCGGGAACAGCGTGGCACCGGCACGTTCGCCGCAGAACTCGACGTTCATTTGCGAGGTTTCTTCCACGTTGAGAATAAAAGAGGTGTCCAGCCGCAGAATGCCGCCACCCTCGAACTCGATCACGCCGAACAGCGCGTCTTCCACCGTATAAAGCGCCGGATCCCACTCGCCAAATTGCCCGCTGTTTTTCGTGTTGCCCAGCCTGCGGAAGCTGTGGGCCATCACCCGCGTCACCTTCGGGAAGCCGAGCACGTACAGTGCGGCGTCCAGCATATGAATGCCGAGATCGATCAGTGGGCCGCCGCCCTGAGAATCTTTGCTGATGAAATTCCCCCACGACGGCACGCCGCTGCGGCGCAGCGCTTTGGCCGTGGTGACATAGACATCCCCCAGCGCCCCGCCCTGAACCTGCTCACGCAGCAGGACGCTGTCCAGCGCAAAGCGATGGTGGAAATTATAGGCCAGTACCCGATTGGCCTTTTGCGCCGCCCGCCGCATCTCGTCGGCCTGTGCCACCGTCATCGCCGGAGGCTTCTCACAGAGCACATGGCAACCCGCCTCCAGCGCCAGCATTACGTGCTCGTAGTGCAAAATATTGGGCGAGCAAACGCTGACGATCTCCGGCTTCGCCTCACGCAGCATCTGCCCGACATCGTCATACGCCGCCGGAATGCCGAGCTTTTCCGCAAATGCCTGAGCACGCGCCAGGTCGCGCCCGCAGGCCGCCACCAAAGCCAGAGAGGAATTAGTGGCATAGTAAGCCGCGTGCACGTTCTCAGCGATCTGCCCCGGCCCGATGATGGCGACTCGCATGGGGGGAGTGGAGTTGGGGTTGGGCATGGAGGCTCCTCGGGTTTGTTAGCGGCGAATAAGAATAACGTTCAGCCACATCTCATCGCGATTGGGGCGAACATCCTGAGTGATCCATTGTTCTGCTATCTCGAGATCGGGCAGATCCTGTAAAAGAGTAGCCAGCCTTTCCTCGTTGATATCGGTAAAGCTGCGACCATCCTTCTCACGCTCGCTATCGCCATACTTAAATGAGAAGTACCAGATGCCCTTCCGCTTTAAAGCCGCCGCCAGTTTCTGCATTACGCCCGGCAACTGTACAAAAGGGACGTGCAGCAGGGAGGCACAGCACCAGATACCGTCGTACTCGTCCTTTGTATCTACCTCAGCGAAAGTCATCTGTTTCACCGGCAGCCCGCTATACT
The DNA here is from genome assembly GCF_011752835.1 of Enterobacter sp. Ap-1006. NCBI lineage: Bacteria > Pseudomonadati > Pseudomonadota > Gammaproteobacteria > Enterobacterales > Enterobacteriaceae > Enterobacter > Enterobacter sp. Ap-1006. The sequence continues at coordinate 157,392 of NZ_VWWU01000005.1, forward strand.
CGCGTGCCAGCGTAACCAGCTCAGGAGAAGCATCGAAAGCATCTACCTGATAGCCCATCTGCGTAAAGGCAAAAGCGTCCCGCCCGGAACCACATCCAGCATCCAGCACTTTTGCATGGGCAGGTAAACGGTGAGTGAAAGCCAGATATAGCGAGGACATATCCACGTTCACCGTGCCGTCGAAGAAAGTTTGGGCGTGGGTCTGGTAATAGTTTTGGGACATCAGAGAACCAGTTCCTTCTGCATAGGCGGTTGCCAGGTTTGCAGGCGGCAGGCATGTGCCTCATTCCACCTGTCGTTTAAAAATGCTCTGCGTTTAGCCTCATTATTGCCCGTCTGGTTGATGATTGCCTCATGTAGCGGCAGGCGGCTGTTAATGAAGTATTCATTGCGGGCGTGAAGCCGGTAAAGCAGATCGATGTGTGGCACTCTGGCAAACTTGCCTTGTTCACCCCGGTTGCAGCTCTGGCAGGCAAGAACCAGATTCCAGACGCCGTTGAGGTTAGTCCCCGGCATGCCATGCTGAGCAACCAGCGGCAGGAAATGATCGACATCCGCCAGCAGCGGGTGACCGGTTTCGAGGCTGATAGGGGCGTGGCAGTAAAAACAATGACCTTTCTGATAGCCATTCAGGCTGTTACGACAGCTGGTTAGCGTGATACGGCTATTGGCTAACTGGGTAAATAACGTTTCCTGCTGCGGATCGAAATGCACGTCCAGCAGTTGTGGAGGCAGGTTCATCTCCCAGGCTTTCTCGACCAGGCGCCAGCGGGCATCGGTTTCATGAATCAGGCTGTGAAACTGTGGGGCTTCCATCAGCCGGTAAAAATCATCCGTCAGGCGAATGCCCTGGCTGCTTCGTACTTCGTTGATAAAAAACTGCTTATCAATTTGGCTGCCGCTGACGTTATGGAAGGCGCCCAGCACCACTTTAAAGCCGTGTTTTACCGTCGCCTGAATCAGCTGTCCATGGGAGATTTCACCGTTGTTGTACTGCACGGCTGCGGTTAAAAATGGCCCCTGTTTGCTCATATTGAGCGTCTGTTTCGGCGCTAGCTTCAGGTGCTCGCAGATATGTTTGCTGAAGGGCACAGCTAAATCTTCCAGCATCACCAGCGTATTATTACGCTCGACGTCATACAGCGCATGGGCCAGCGCAAACTTGTAGGTGGCGAAGTTGTTCCCAAAGAGGATCACGCCCCGCCAGTAGTTTTCCAGCGCAGGATCGACCTGGTAAAAACGCATACGTTTTCCTGGTTACGGTTTGCTAGTGCAAAGGGAGGTGGGTACTAAAACCCGTAACCGGATCACATAACAAATGAAAGATGATGTAAACCGTAGAACGATAGATTTGCTGAATGTGTGAGATGGAGGGGGGCTTATCAGGCGTGCAGGTCTGAGCAAAGGGGAACGATGAAAAATTCAGCACTTAACGCCACTTACGTACAGCGCCGCTTGCAAGGCCGCCAGCGACAGGTATAATCCACAACGTTTCCGCATACCCCTTCAGTGCCGAAGTGGCGAAATCGGTAGACGCAGTTGATTCAAAATCAACCGTAGAGATACGTGCCGGTTCGAGTCCGGCCTTCGGCACCATCGGAACATCAATAGACGTCTTTTTTTGTGCCTGAAATCCAGTATCCGCAAGGCTTTCCTCGCTTTTTCACTCAACCTAAGTCAACCTGATTCAATCTACATCAACTTACTGATGCGGGTACAGGCAGGCGTGGTGAAAGCATTGCGCGCAGATGAAAAATATCCTCAATATGTTTCAGCAGAAATATTATTAATATTATGAACTAATAATTGTTTGAGATGTTTTAAAGGAGATTAATTAATACTGGGCCTTATAGATAGTAGCGAGCGCATATCATGGGAACAATGCGCTCAGCTTAGTTGTCTATAGAACTCCATGTTTTACTAAAAGGCTCTCTAGCTCAGTGAGACCATTTTCAACAACATCTGCATAAAACTGGCGTCCTTCTGCTGAGTTACTTGAGAAGGCGAGTGATCCACCAATAACGTCATTTATGCCATTGCTTCTATACAACAGACAGGCTCTAGCAACAGCGCCAATATCATTGGCACCTTTCTCTCTTGCTGATTCAAGTTTCCCTATATCGTCAAAATAATAATCTTTTACTGTGGTATCTACTATACCTGCGCTTAAAAATGCAGCACGACGAACTAGGCATGGTACACAACGACCACAATGCTGATAATTATAATAACCAAAGCGTCCGCAACTTGTTGTATTACCGATATGTTTGAGAAGAATAGATTGGTTTTTACAGTTCTTGATCATTTCTCCTTTCGTGTAACCCTGATAAGGACGTTTTATAGAAATTTGCATTCCTGCAGCGTTGAAAATATCTTGTATGATACTTAAAAAAACAGGGTGAGTGGTTTTTGTGCTAAGGCTACCAAATCTACCTTCATTAAGTGGTATATTTAGACTTATAAACCCATTTTCAGGAATAAATAATTCAATAGGACGGTTTTTATTTAAAACTGTCGCTGCAAGGACACCATAAGAAATGAATATTAATGAACGGCCTCTTGTGGAACGCTCTGTTGTATGTGGGACTTTTATTCTATGGTTCCACTGATAATGTCGCACTTTACTGTTGAAAGCTGCTGAGAATTCTGATTGTTTCTTTGAATCACCTTTCGCCATTTGTGAAACAAAACATGGAGAACGTCCAGCTTCAGTAAGATCAATAGCGCCAATTAAACTATCCATGCCACCAGAGAGTAATGAAATACAGTCTGCGGATGAAGTCGTAATACTTACTGGCTCGAGAGGGGGATCGCCCCCATCATTTAATGTTATCTCCCAAAAATCTCCAGTTAGAAAACGGAATGCATCTTGAAGCTTATTTATATGTTGAATCCAATTAGCCTTGTTGCAGACAGTTATATTTATTTCAATTTCTCTAGTCCACCCATCCGCAGATTTTTTTCGTAGGCAAGCTAAATCTGCAGCGCAAATTGACATTGCAATAGTTACAAAATCCCAAGTTACAACATCAGGGTATAAACCCATTTTTTTTAGTCTTACCCTCCAATCTTGGGCTATATGTCCAATTTTTTTATTGGCTGGGATAGTGTACAGAGAAAAATACTCTGTATTTTCATCCAAGACTACTGGTAATAGCTTTTCTGGTGCACATACCACTTTCATTGCAATGCTCCTTCATAAACAATAAATGTGTTTTCAAGGGCTTTATCCATGATTTGTTGAAACTGTTTGATGCTTGGATCTGGATTCTCTTTCCTCAAATATGATAATTGTTCGGAAATCTCAGATTGAAGATACTTTCTCATCATATTGATATTTTTCATGGACTTTGATGGTGCGTTTTTCGAACCCTCAAATAATTGTCCTATTTCATGTATTAATTTGTTCTTCACTTCGTTAGATAAATATAATTCAATAAAACTCCAGATATTGTTATCAGTCATTTTAAACAAATCTATATTTTCATCTTTTTTTATAAGTTCAGATAGTGCGAAAGACATAGAGTTTTTAATTGACTCTTCGTCAACAGTGCCGCCAGAGGTAGTTGTCTCTGAGATTATTGCATCAATAATCTCAGAGACCGAAGGAGTTTTACTTAAGAGTTTTTGTGCCCAACCATTGACTGTGCTATCGCGACCATCTCTAAGTGACATTAACAGAGATAATAGATTTGTTGCAGCGTGTGTTGATGCTCTCATTTTTCTAGAGGCTTTTTTCGCACCTCCACTTCCTACTTTTGAAAAGCTCCCAACAGCTTTTTTAAGATAGGAATTATCCGAGCTTAATGCATAGTTTCTTAACTCTCTTCTAGCGTTAGCATAACGCCGTGGTGGCGCCAGTTCTCCAATTTTTTCAACTCCTTCAACAGGTGTCTCACTGTCCTGATCGTTTACTTCATCCTCTTCTTGGGGGACGGGATTGATTTCACCTGTACCTATAGGTAAAGTTTGCAATTTTTCCTCCCAGGGAGGAATAAACGGTACATTTGGACCTGCACCTGAGCTTGAAGTCGAAGTGCCCATAATTATCTCCTTGCTTTCAACTTTATAGCATTGATTGTAGGTTTATTAGTGTCTGGATCGTTTTTCCAGGATTCAAGGGTTTCAGCTGCCCATGGATATTTAAAAATTAACGGAACCAACGGAGCTGGACGTACATTTGCTGGTATTTCTTTAAGTATGGAAATCAATTCATTGCTCAGGGATTCGTATTCTGAAACGACAAATAGACATTTCTTGAGGTATTCAAAGCTCCATTGTTCTGACCTGCACTTAACTTTTAACTTAGTCAGTATTTTTTCTGCTTCTATTTCGCCCACTTGCCTAAGTTGTTCGGAAAGTATATCAAGTATATCATCAGAAATTATTATTGATTCTAACAATGCTCTTGCATTATCGCTCATTTCATCGATGCTGGATATCGATATGAATTTTTCTCGGCTGAGATATAATAATGGGCGTAAATCAATTGATGATAAACTAGGTTTAATTCCTAGCCACGACTCAATGAATGGATTACTCCAGCTTATATCTGGTGCTGTGTATGGGTTACCTTTTTGTAAATCTTTCTCTATTTTAGCAATGAAGCTTGGTTTTCCATCCTCACTCTCAGTAACTGCCCGTGCAAGATAATCAAAAGCAGTTGAAGTAGCACATCGTTCAAATAATTGCATTTTAACTAGTTCTTCAAAAGAAATAGCTAATCCTTGCTCTTCTGCTATTTGCTGCCGTATAATCAAGTTGTTAAGGAATCTTTTTATTAGTCTTGGGTTTCCTGCTATTTCTTTCGTGCTCGATAGTATTTCAGATATTTCCAAGGCTATAGATATTTCTTTTTCGAGAGCAGATGAATAATCGGCAAAAGCTTCTTGCAAATCTTTTTTAGTTAATAATCCTTGCCATGATCTCTTCGCCTTTTCCAGTATGATTTTTTTTGCAGTTTCAGCATTATCTTTGGGGATTATTTTATGTCTTACTGCAAGCTCTGACAATAGAATGACCACGTAGGCTTTTACGTCATTAGTACTAAGTCTTGGAACTCTGAGTGGAACTTGTATCAATTTATCAAAGTAATTAGTAACAAGATCGCTATCAAGATCTGTCTGCGAAAAATGGGAGCGCACGGCACTGCGGATCATACCTTCATCTGCTGCAATAATGAACGCAGTTTGAGGGACAAATAAAAGCAATCTCATAGCCTCTAAAGTAGATATTGCAGTGTTTGGCATGCATCTATCTAAATCATCAACTAATACAACTAATGTTATATTTAATTCTTTTAATAAGCTCGTTAAGCTAAGCCTGAGCTCTTCTATTTGTCTTGGCAGTGATGTTGATTGTTCAGGGCTTAATAAACCGTTGAGCTCTGGAGATAGCTTAGAATAACCATCTTTTAGCTTTTCTATATCATCATTAGTGACTTTTCCCGCAGAAGCAATCCCACTAACCACGCCTAATATCCCACCAATAGGGCCACCAATAGTGCTTCCAACTAATGCCCCAGATATGACTGGAGCTGCAATTTTTAATGCTCTAAAATAATTTATTCTTTTAGCGAAAGAAATGGCCTTGTCGACAAAACTCTGTCTGTCTTCTGCTATTGATAGTATTTTATCTGAGACAGATTGCAGTAGCGCTAATTTTGCATCATCGTAACCTTGATAGAGCCATGCATTGAATTCTAAGAAGACATATTCTTCTTTAGACCCTTCTTTTTGAAGTTTTTCACCAATCATTTTGACAAGTGAGGATTTTCCCGTCCCCCATTTTCCTGAGATACCTATAGATACCGGTTCTCCGTTAGATTCGAAGACAAGGCGCGTTGCAATGCTTGCTATTAGTTTAAAATTCAGTAAGTCGTCCGCTGTTTCTACATCGTTCCACATGTGTCCATACCATCAGGAAAAGTTCATCCCCCACCTTATCTAATGACTTTCTCTACTAGCAATGTTTTTTAAGAATTGGATGATTGTTTTATGACCCAATCGAGGAAATCTAAAGTAAAGTGCTTTTATAGCACTAAACGCTAAAGGGGAAATTTGGTGGTCTTTGTTTTAATTAATAAAATAAATATACATAAAAAACATTGCGTTAGTATTGCTTTGCGAGTCCGGCCTTCGCACCCAGCCAAATAAAAAAAGCCGCACATAAGCGGCCTGCTCCAAAGTAATTCAACGCGAAGTGGTTATGCTGCTGGTGAACGCACTTACTCTCGACTCCCGCGAATAGATCTCTCCCGATCAACAATCTCCCCATCTTCCCCAACATACCGCTCAGGCCATATCTCACTCGGATGAACCTCAAGCGCCTTAGCTATCAAAAACTCACCTTTCGGCCAAGGTCGCGTAAGCGCATTTGCCAGCGTTGAAGAGGCTAGGCCTGATTCTCGGGAAAGTGCCGCCAGGGATGTTCCTTTCTTGCGTAAGCCGGCGATGATATCCGCCGGATGCCAACCTTTATTCATGATTCCCTCCTGTTCATTCTTATAGAATTCTTACTTACTTTATAAGTTAATCTATAAGTAATTCAGAAGGTTGGATACTACGAGAAACGTAGCTTTTGATGGGTAAAGTTGAGGCGATTTAAAACGCCCGCACCAGTCTCGCCGGGCTCCCAACATAAACCCCGGCCACCAGAATATCTTTCGTCACCACGCTGCCTGCGCCGATCACCGCGCCGCTGCAAATATGCTCCGTCAGAATGGTGCTGCCGCTGCCTATGGTGACGTTATCGCCGAGGGTGATGGCTATCCAGTTCTCCGGGTTGGGGTCTGGCCTGCCGCTGCGGAACAGGTCGTTGGCAAAGGTGACGCCGTGGCCGATAAAGCAGTTTTTGCCGGTGGTGACGTTTTCGCACAGGAATGAGTGGGACTGGATCCGGGTACCGGCTCCGATCGCGCAGTGGCGCTGGATCTCGACGAAAGGCCCGACGAATACGCCGCTCTGCAGCGTGCATTCGTAGAGGTTGACCGGCTCCACAACGGTGACGTCGTCCGCTGCAATCACGTCGCGGATGCCGCTTTTCAGGATTTTCATCTTGGTTTGTCCTGGCGAATAAAGTGGTCTCCATTAGACAAAAGTCACTGTCCAACGGCCACAACTTTGTTGGAACCACCGGCTACATAACATTTTTTTATCCCATAAATTTCTAAGCGCCAAATTCTGACTATCGAAAAATAAGAAATCGGGACATAGATTATATTGAGCGTTGGTTTTATGCTGTGGAAAAGCAAACCTTAAGGAAAAGGAATGAGCGCACAGGCGGAAGAGGGCAGCCTCAGAAGAATGACATTGGGCGAAATTGCAATGGCTCGCCGGGTTTTCGGCGATTCAATTTCTTACAGCCGAGTATGGATTCATTGCGACAGCTATCTCCCGTTCGGCCTGCAGAAACAAAACTACGCGATGACGCCAAACGGAGAATTGTGGTACCGCAAGACGATGTATAAAGATGATTTCTCATCTGGCAGCGTCTTTCTTGAAGATAAATATGTTTTTATCCATGAGCTGGTCCATGTGTGGCAACATCAACACGGGCAATGGGTAAGGCTAAGGGGGGCTTTTAGCTGGGCGGCTGAATATACCTATAAATTAGATAAAGAGGCGCTAACAGATTATTCCCTGGAGCAGCAGGCCTCCATTTTAGCGGATTACTGGCTGTTATTGGTTTATGGTATAGACGCGTGGTCCTACTACCAAAGGCCCGGGCGGATGGGGAAATACAGAGGTACAGACAGTAGCCGTGAAGTTCCGGTGCTGTATCGCAAAATAGTCACAGGGAAGGTGAGAACAACGCTATGAGAAAATGTTTGTTAGCCGCTGCCGTGCTCTTGCTGGCCGGGTGTCCTGGTCCGGGCGACAGAATGGTGCCGCGTCAGCCTGCAGAAGTCGTGGCCAAAGGTAATATTGTTTGCGTGGTGTCTCCGCTTGGCAGCGGCGAGCGCATAACGGCCGTACAAATTAACGAAGGGCATGGGAACGTGCAGTACAAGACTTTCGATGATGCTCCAGTTTATGTCGCGAAGGGAGACTGTCTGCCCGCCTTTGGTTTTACCTTCTCTCCCGGCAAAAAATACTCAGTCGCTTACGATGTAAAATCTGATAATTCTTCCTCTCATCTGGTCACAGCAGAGTTTTCTATCACGGAGAACGCTTCCGGCGGAATAAGTATTCAGCACCCGAATTAGTGCTTACTCTCTGAATTGATCCCAGCAGCATAAAGCCCTGGCAGTAAGGCCAGGGCTTTATGCTGCTACTTCGTATAGAACTTATAAGTCACCGTATAAGGCACTTTCAGCGTCGCGCCAAAGGTCGCCGGGTCGCAAACCGTGGGGCCGGTTACGCCGCCGCGAATGTCCACATGCTGGATGCTGCTCACGTTGGCGAACAGGCCTGGCTGGGCCTCTGAGGTGCCGGTTAGCAGCAGCCACGGAATCGAGCCTTTATTTTTCGACGGGCGAGTGGCGCTTAGCGCGCCGGCCACCATTTTGCCGTCCTGCATGCCTGGCCCGCAGTTCGGACTAGTGTGCACGTGGAAGCCGTGAATGCCCGGCGGCAGGCCTTTCAGGGTACCGGCTCCGATCTAGCAGTGGCGCTGGATCTCAACAAAAGGCCCGACGAATACGCCGCTCTGCAGCGTGCATTCGTAGAGGTTGACCGGCTCCACAACGGTGACGTCGTCGCTGGCAATTACGTCGCGGATACCGCTTTTTAGTATTTTCATTGTTGTCTGCCCCGGTGAGTAGAATGAATTTTATTGAGGATAATTCATGGCCTTTTAATGAGGCAATTTGTCGTAGAGCTCTGGGGAGCGACGTAAATCAACATCTCTGATATGAATAAAATCGCAATTAAGAAATCTGAATTCAGACTCTTAATAATGTACAACATTTACACAGTGGCAAGCGACTGTTTATCATGCCTGGCTACCGGGATGATAGAGACCAAAATATACAAGGACGTGATTTATGTCGGCATTGCAATTTCCCTGCAAGATATTTGAAACCCAGAAAAAGATGGATGACAAAAACGCCAAAGATATGAAGTCCGGCGATCTGTCCGAAATCGATCTGAAGGCAAAATTCCACCTGACAGATATTTCTATAAGTGTAAATCCTTACACGTTGACGGAGATCCCTTCATATGAGCATCCGATGGTGCAGTTCTTTCGCCCTAAGAAGGAGGTAAAAAAAATGACAAACTGGGAGTGCGCTCGCATCCTCTTTGATGAGTTCCGGTATTTATCCCGTCCTTTTTCGTGGGACGGTCCTTACACATCTTTGATCGAACTAATGATCACGCACATGCAAAAGTGTGGCGGGAAGCCCTTCAGTCATCCATTACTGAATAGTGCGCTGGAGGAGCAAATATTGAGCGATCGCTCGGAGGAAAACAGTACGCGGCTTCTAATGCAAAATGTATTTGATGCCAAAATTGATTGGGATAATAAATGCTATCCGGCACAACATAAAAAGGATTTGACCGATGCGATAATGAGAGGAAGGTTACCAAAATTCGATCGTCTTCGGGATCGGGTGAATGGTATGGGAGTTACCGTGCATGATACCTGGGCAACGCATATCACAATTAAGTCCCTAACGATTGATAACGAACAATATCACGCTAAGGTTCACTATAAAGTTCAGGATCATTTTGGATTGGATGATGATGATATTTTAAAAATAAAATTTAAAAGTATTCGATTATTTCGTATATGGTTTGTCCTGCAACGCTACAGCGAGTTTGCCTTCAAACCCTTTATTACCAATATGGAAGCCACTATTCATATTATTGGGCGGCGAAATGCAGTTAAAAAATAAAATGATGGTGGGTTTTTTCTGTCTGGCTGGATGTATAGTGGCGGTATACTGCTTATGGCTGTTCTTTCGATCCGTTAAAATCGTCGCTGTTCATCAGAGAAATAACTACAGCAGTATTTTGGTCAAGAACTTCCTGTTCACGGACAAAGGTAAGATTTATTGGTGGTTAAAAAATAAGGATGCACTTAAAGCAAAGTATGATATTCCAAAGCCTACATCTTATGGGGGTTTTACTATCACTATTTGGATATTTAAAGATGGCTATAAAGAAGAGGGTAAGTATGACAGGCTCTGTTTTGGTGATATGAATACCAAAATAAACTGCATTGATAAAAACTCTGTTTTTACTATAAGGAATAGTAAAAACAGAGGAATTACATTTACTGTGGATGATGCTATTTATCGAGAGGAAGAGAACGGTAAGATTGTCAGGCTTTAATATTAGAATATAATGTCTGCAGTTTTGAATAAACAGAAAATGTTTTAGCTTTTAGTCAGTTTTTTGGAGTGATTAAATTGAAAGGTAACATAATAAGGGGACTGAAATTTCTAGCTGGCGGTCTATTGGCAGGATACTGCTTATGGTTAGCATTTCGACCATTTGAAATTGTTGCAGTTCATAAGAGAAATAGTTACAGCGATGTATTAGTGAAAAATTTTCCTTTTACAAAAAAAGGGAAAGTACACTGGTGGTTGAAAAACAAAGCCATGCTCAAAGAAAAATATGGTGCTCCAGGGCCAGACAAGGATGGTTTTTATGTAATTACATTTTGGTATTTTGGGGACGGTTATGTAGAAACGGATGGTTACGATCGGCTATGTTTTGACGATCTGGAGCCACCGTTAAATTGCATCGATAAAGATAAAGCTTTTACGGTGTGGCAGGATAGATATAAAAATACAGTAGTTATTTTTCGTGATGGTCAATATCGATTAAGCGAAAAAGGGGAGCTGATAAAATATCAGTGAACGCCCGTTCCCCTGAAGACATCTCCATCAGCACAAAGCCCCGGCCTTCCGGCCAGGACTTCGCAGGCTGCTACTTTGTATAGAACTTATAAGTCGCCGTGTAAGGCACTTTCAGCGTCGCGCCAAAGGTCGCCGGGTCGCAAACCGTGGGGCCGGTTACGCCGCCACGAATGTCCACATGCTGGATGCTGCTCAAATTGGCGAACAGGCCCGGCTGTGCGTCTGAAGTGCCGGTCAGCAGCAGCCACGGAATCGAGCCTTTATCTTTCGACGGGCGAGTGGCGCTTAGCGCGCCGGCCACCATTTTGCCGTCCTGCATGCCTGGCCCGCAGTTCGGATTAGTGTACACGTGGAAGCCGTGAATGCCCGGCGGCAGGCCTTTCAGGGTACCGGCTCCGATCTAGCAGTGGCGCTGGGGAACGACGTAAATCAACATTTCTGATATGAACAAAATCGCAATTAAGAAATCTGAATTCAGACTCTTAATAATGTACAAAATTTACACAGCGGCTAGTGGCTGCTTATCATGCCTGGCTACCGGGATGGTAGAGACCAAAATATACAAGGACGTGATTTATGTCGGCATTGCAATTTCCCTGCAAGATATTTGAAACCCAGAAAAAGATGGATGACAAAAACGCCAAAGATATGAAGTCCGGCGATCTGTCCGAAATCGATCTGAAGGCAAAATTCCACCTGACAGATATTTCTATAAGTGTAAATCCTTACACGTTGACGGAGATCCCTTCATATGAGCATCCGATGGTGCAGTTCTTTCGCCCTAAGAAGGAGGTAAAAAAACTGACAAACTGGGAGTGCGCTCGCATCCTCTTTGATGAGTTCCGGTATTTATCACGTCCTTTTTCGTGGAACGGTCCTTACACATCTTTGATCGAACTAATGATCACGCACATGCAAAAGTGTGGCGGGAAGCCCTTCAGTCATCCATTACTGAATAGTGCGCTGGAGGAGCAAATATTGAACGATCGCTCGGAGGAAAACAGTACGCGGCTCCGTCTGAAGAAAGTTTTTGATATCCAAATTGATTGGGAGCGTAGATGTTATCCTGCAAAATATAAAAATGAGCTAACAGAAACAATTATGAACGGAATACTACCAAAATTCGATCGTCTTCGGGATCGGGTGAATGGTATGGGAATTACCGTGCATGATACCTGGGCAACGCATATCACAATTAAGTCCCTAACGATTGATAACGAACAATATCACGCTAATGTTCACTATAAAGTTCAGGACCATTTTGGATTGGATGATGATGATATTTTAAAAATAAAATTTAAAAGTATTCGATTATTTCGTATATGGTTTGTCCTGCAACGCTACAGCGAGTTGCCTTCAAACCCTTTATTACCAATATGGAAGCCACTATTCATATTATTGGGCGGCGAAATGCAGTTAAAAAATAAAATGATGGTGGGTTTGTTCTGTCTGGCTGGATGTATAGTGGCGGTATACTGCTTATGGCTGTTCTTTCGATCCGTTAAAATCGTCGCTGTTCATCAGAGAAATAACTACAGCAGTATTTTGGTCAAAAGCTTTCCGTTCACGGACAAAGGTAAGATTTATTGGTGGTTAAAAAATAAGGATGCACTTAAAGCAAAGTATGATATTCCAAAGCCTGCATCTTATGGGGGTTTTACTATCACTATTTGGATATTTAAAGATGGCTATAAAGAAGAGGGTAAGTATGACAGGCTCTGTTTTGATGATATAAATCCAAAAATAAACTGCATTGATAAAAACTCTGTTTTTACTATAAGGAATAGTAAAAACAGAGGAATTACATTTACTGTGGATGATGCTATTTATCGAGAGGAAGAGAACGGTAAGATTGTCAGGCTTGAATATTAGAATATAATGTCTGCAGTTTTGAATAAACAGAAAATGTTTTAGCTTTTAGTCAGTTTTTTGGAGTGATTAAATTGAAAGGTAACATAATAAGGGGACTGAAATTTCTAGCTGCTGGTCTATTGGCAGGATATTGCTTATGGTTAGCATTTCGACCGGTAGAAATTGTTGCAGTTCATAAGAGAAATAGTTACAGTCACATTTTAGTGAAGAACTTCCCCTTAACAAATAAAGGTAAAGTACACTGGTGGTTGAAAAATAAAGATATGCTCAAAGAAAAATATGATGTTCCAGGTACAGGGAAAGATGCTTTTTTTGAAATTATATTTTGGTATTTTGGGGACGGTTATGTAGAAACGGATGGTTACGATCGGCTATGTTTTGACGATCTGGAGCCACCGTTAAATTGCATCGATAAAGATAAAGCTTTTACGGTGTGGCAAGATAGATATAAAAATACAGTAGTTATTTTTCGTGATGGTCAATATCGATTAAGCGAAAAAGGGGAGCTGATAAAATATCAGTGAACGCCCGTTCCCCTGAAGACAACTCCATCAGCACAAAGCCCCGGCCTTTCAGCCAGGACTTTGCATGCCGCTACTTCGTATAAAACTTATAAGTCGCCGTATAAGGCACTTTCAGCGTTGCGCCAAAGGTCGCCGGGTCGCAAACCGTGGGGCCGGTTACGCCGCCACGGGTGTCCACGCGCTGGATGCTGCTCACGTTGGCGAACAGGCCTGGCTGCGCTTCGGATGTGCCGGTTAGCAGCAGCCATGGAATCGAGCCTTTATCTTTCGACGGGCGAGTGGCGCTTAGCGTGCCGGCTACCACGCTGCCGTCCGTGGCCTGCCAGTGCGGGCCGTCGAAGTGTTTGCCGACGAGGTGCTTCAGGCCTTTGTCGCTGAACAGGTCGGCTTCCGGGGCCTGGAATACCCAGTTCCCGGTTTTGGCCTCGGCGTCCGCCGCCGCGCAACGGTAGATTTGCACGCCTCGGGCATAAAGCTCGGTTTGCAGGTGCTCGCCTTTGGGCGCGTCGATGGAGGTATCAGCCGCGTTCGCCAGGGCCGGAAGCCCGCCCATCATCAGCGTGAAACACGCCGCCGTTAAAACACGCTTGCTCATGACGTCACTCCACAAACCATACGTGCGCCGCCACCGCCGAGCATTGCCGGGTGGTCAGAGTGGTTGTCGCCGCCGGCGTGGATCATCAGCGAGTGGCCTTTTAAGTCAGACATGCGCAGGCGAGGAGCCAGCACCGGGTAGGTCGCGGTGCCGTCGCTGTCGACGTACAGCGCAGGCAGGTCGCCGAGGTGGCCGTTGCCCCACGGGCCTTCATGCTTGCCGGTGTGGGCCGGATCTAAGTGGCCGCCGGCCGCCAGGCCAGCCACCATTTTGCCGTCCTGCATGGCGGGGCCGCAGTTCGGATTAGTGTGAACGTGGAAGCCGTGAATGCCCGGCGGCAGGCCTTTCAGGTTCGGCGTAAAGACCACGCCGTACTGGGTGGCGTGGTATTCAATGGTGCCCGCCGGGGTGGAAGTGCCGCTGGCGTCGACGGTGTTCATTGCGACAGTGGCGGCCTGTGCCAGCCCGGTGCAGGCGAGGGCGGCAATACCCAGCGCCAGTTTTAATGTTTTTAACTTATTCATCGTTTAACCCCGTACTTTAATTAGAAGGTGCAAAAAACAGATGTCGCAAAATTTTGTGCTGCGGGCTTATGCGCGGCACTCAGCTGGTTATAACAAACTGTTTTGCGAGTTGTTTGATTGCTCTGATAGGTAAAATTGTGGGTTGAAATTCAGCGTGAAGATTTTTAAAAACAATATTTTCATGAGGTTATCCTGTGGTCTTGAGCGATTAAAGGGAGCGGCCTGAATGAAAATAAAAACGGATAAGGCAGTAAAAAGAGAGAGTGAAAAAGACCTGCTAACGATCGTTAAAAATTATCTCGCTGCTGTGCCTGAAATAAAGTGTAGATGAATACGCTGAGGGAGTTGAAAGCGGTCGCTGAAAATCGCGAGATTTTTAAAAAGCCTTTAATTTTCATCCGGCTTGATAAATGAGATATATCTGAATAGCAAAAGGGCCGCTTAGCGGCCCTTAAACTGAATAAAACGATTTAAGCCAGCGGCCGGGAGCCAATCATTCTGGCGCTCTTGATCCACGCCATAGATCCCATTACCGCAATCGCCGTCAGCAGGATGTATTCCAGCGACATGGCATACACGCCCTGAATGGCGTAAATCACCACGCTAATCACGTCGATAACCACCCAAAGCAGCCAGTTTTCGACGTATTTACGCGTCATCAGCACCATCGCGGCAATCGACAGGATCAGCATCGCGGAATCCCATAGCGGGAAGGCATCCGGCTGGAGAGTTGGCATCTCAACTGCAACGCCGACACTCTGCATAATGCCCACCGCAATATGGGTCAGCACGGCGAAGACCGGGTCGATGAAGAAAGTCATCAGCGCGATGGCGACCAGGCAAACTGCCGCCAGCGTGAACGCCTTGCTGCGCGGCAGCCAGCGGATTTTCAGCGCGGCCTCGTTGGCCTCGTTCTGGCGGCTCCACGCATACCAGCCGTAAATGTTGGCGGCGAAGAAGAACACCTGCAGCAGCAGGCTGGCGTAAAGCTGGATCTGGAAGAAGATCGCCGCAAACAGAGTGACGTTAATCAGGCCGAACAGGTAGTTGATGATCTTCTCTTTGCTGGCGAACCAGATGCAGAGCAGGCCGAAGACGGTGCCGATGGCCTCGATCCACGACAGCGCGTAGCCGCCCTCGCCGAGCGGAATGGTGACCATCACATTCTTAATACTGAAGAAATCCATGATTACTGCTCCTGGCTGTCAAGGTAGAGCGCTTCGAGGGCGAGTAAAATCTCGCGGGATTCACCCTGCAGGCAGGAGTGTTCCTGCTGCTGGTAGTTGTTAATGCCTTCTTCCAGATTGCCGCTGTGCTCAACCACCACGTTAAGCACGGAGGCGATGCGCAAACCGCGCAATGCGCCAACTACCATCAACGGTGCTGTTTCCATATCCGCAGCCAGAATGCCCTTGCCGGACCAGAACTGGTTAATCTCGTCTTCGCGTTCGGTGTAGAAGCTGTCGTGGCTGCGCACATAGCCGCAGTGGCTGACGTAGCCCAGGCGTTTGGCCTGCTGAGTCAGGTGGTGCACCAGGCCGATGTCCGCGCAGGCCGGGTAGCCTTTGTCGATGTACATCTGGCTGGTGCCTTCGTCCCGCACGGCGGCGGTGGCGATCACCAGGTCGCCGAGGCGGATGTGGTTTTGCATCGCCCCGCAGCTGCCGATGCGGATGAGGTTGGTGACGCCAATCTGGCGCAGCTCTTCCACGGCGATGGCGGTAGAAGGCCCACCCATGCCGGTGGACATCACCAGCACTTCCACGCCGCGGAACCAGCCGCGCAGGGCGCGATATTCCCGGTTGCTGCCGAAGTCTTCCACGTTGTCCAGAAACTGCGCGACGTGTTCCACGCGTTTCGGATCGCCCGGCAGGAGCGCATAACGGGCGTGCGTCATCTCCCGGCTGAGCCGGATATGGGGCTGGAGTTGGGTCATGATAGTTACCTGGCGTTAAACGAGCCATTTGGCATGGCTCAGGATTGGCTGCTGTTATTTAATGTTCGGCGTGCTGGCGCAGGCGCTGAGGGTCGAGAACCTGAATCTGCTCGCCGTGAATCGCAATGATATTGTCTTCCCGCAGTTCGGATAAAATGCGGTTAATGCTGCGCGGAGCCACCGCAAACTGCTCGCTTAATTGCTGCTTATTAAGCGGAATACTGCCCTGTATTTGCTGGTATTTCTGCCACAGCACCAGGCAAAGACGCTGATGTAACGAATAAAGAATGTCTTCCCCGGCCTTTTTGGAGAGCTGATAATATTGATCGCTCACGGCCTGTAATATTTTTTGATTAAAGTAATTGTCTAACCCCAGCCAGCGAATAAATTCTTCCCGCGTCAGCACTAAAAGTGCCGCGTCGCTAACCGCTTCTACCGAGCAGATGTATTGCCGCCGCTCGAAGATTTCCAGCTCTCCCAGAATGTCGCCTTTTTTATAGCGCGCCTGGGAATATTTTCGCCCGTCGTCGGCGGTGGTGAAAACGTCGATTTCTCCTTTAACGATCAGGTGAAACTCATCGCATATTTCACCCTGGCGAAAAATCAGCGAGCCGCGTG
Organism: Enterobacter sp. Ap-1006; assembly: GCF_011752835.1. Taxonomy (NCBI): domain Bacteria; kingdom Pseudomonadati; phylum Pseudomonadota; class Gammaproteobacteria; order Enterobacterales; family Enterobacteriaceae; genus Enterobacter; species Enterobacter sp. Ap-1006. The sequence goes on from NZ_VWWU01000005.1 coordinate 174,268, forward strand.
GGTAATGTTTTAGCTGCCAGCTGCGCAGAATATCCAGCGGGCAGTACTTCAGCAGCTCATACAGCACCGGGTCGCCGGTCACGCGTTCAATGACGTTCAGCCAGTCGCCGGGCCTGCTCTCGTTTTTCATGGTGTTCACTATAAAATTTCCCGTCAAATAAGGACAGGACGCCCGTCCCGCGTTGCCCACAGATTAGCGTGAAAACTGCCAGCGGGATCTTAAATCCGCATCGTGGCCGGGACATTTGTCCCGCCAGGGCGCTGGCGGGGTGGGCTATTTGTTTGTTTTTCGTACATACTGTTTTTGACGTTCACCCAATCTATTAACTGTTTATGATTTTAATCAAGGAGTTAACATGTCTGGTTGGTTCGAATTAAGCAAAAGCAGCGACGGGCAGTTTAAGTTCGTGCTCAAGGCGGGCAATGGCGAAGTGGTGCTCACCAGCGAGCTGTATAAAACCCGCGCCTCGGCGGACAACGGCATCGCCTCCGTGCGCACCAACAGCCCGCTGGAGGAGCGCTACGACAAGAAGATTGCCAGCAACGGGAAGTTCTACTTCAACCTCAAGGCCGGCAATCATCAGGTGATTGGCACCAGCCAGATGTACGCCACGGAGCAATCCCGGGATAAAGGCATTGCCTCGGTGAAAAATAACGGTGGAACCGAAACGGTGAAAGACAAGACTTAACCGGAACCAGGGCGGCGGGGCAATCCGCGAGCATTCACCTGGGTGATGTTTTCGCGTGATGCTGCCCCGGCCGCCTTTTCCCGGTCGCAGCCTCAATGGCTTGTTGTTTATCGCCGGGAGCCTGGCCGTAAAAATGAAAGTTGAATCCCTCCCTGCGGCGTATCGCCCTTTAGAACTTCACCTGTCCATAGCGAGTCAAACGCCCGGCACGGATCTCTCGCAGCTTGTCTCGCACATCAAAGACAAAACCGGCATCGTGCCTGAGCACCTTATTCCGCTTCAAAAAGTCGCCTCGGAACACAATTGCATCATTGGCGTTCGCCCGGTGGACAAGCTGGCAACGGCGCTGATTGAGGCCGGCTATCCGACCAAAGGATTTCACATCAAGGGGAAAAGCGCCTCGTGGGGGCCGCAGGCGGGGTTTATCTGCGTGGAGCAGCGGTTCAGCAAGCTGGAGAACGCCTCGCCCGAGCGAATCGCGAAGTTTAACCTGCAAACGCAGGCCTGCATTGTTGACGGGCATGCCGCAGCCGTGCCACTGGAAGTTTCCCAGAGCCGCCTGCACGACCTGTTTGAACAGGGGCTTATCGACAAGCTGTCACCTGAGAGCGCCGGCGGCGTGAGTCATCTCAGGGCCAGCGGGCCAGGGGGGGAGCCTTATGCGTTTGAGGCCCGGCGCCTGCCGGGCAGCGGAGAAGCGCAGTATCAAATTTCCCATCACGGTGCACCCTTGCAGGTGCTTGCCCCACACGCTGAAGCCCGGCCCTTCACCGCGGATTATGATCTGCTGGTCATCGCCCCGCACGTCAGCGAGTTAGGGCCTGAGGATAATTTGCAGGTGCCGGATGTGTCCCATCAGGTATTTCGCCAGCGGCTGGAAAATTACCGCACGCTGCCTGAGCACCAGGCGCTGCGCGGGGACTATGACAACCCGGCGAGTTTCTACCGCAAGAGCGACGAGGACACAGGCAACACGAGCGAGCGCGCCCGCCGGATGATTGGCGTGCTGAACCAGGCGCTGGTGGGGAACGGAGAAAAAGTGGTACATCACGCCACGGACAGCGCCAACCCGGTTACCGATCCTGAGAGCAACTACCCGGCCACGTTCGCGCTGCCCCATAAAATCGGACGCTTCGCGCCTTTGTGCATTATTGAAAACAAAGACGATCTTGCGGAGCTGGTGCTGCAGGCCAAGAACGCGGGCTACCACGTTCCGCTGAATCCGCTGTGGGAAAAGGAGGTCCTTGCCGTGCGCAGCGACAGATTTGCTGCCGCAAGGTTAACGCTGGAGGCGGCGCAGCTTACAAAGCCGGTGCGGCGGCGCTAAGCCTCAGTCTCCAGACCTGCAGCCACCCATTCCGGGTACCCGGCATCAAAGCGGCGTATCTTGTAGCCTTTGCGACGAAGATACTCGACTGCTTCGACGGAAAGAATACAGTGCGCGCCCCGGCAGTAGGCGACAATTTCTTTATCTTTGGGCAGTTCGGCCAGGCGTGCTTCCAGCTCTTTAAGTGGAATATTCAGGGCTCCCGGAAGATGACCATCGCCAAATTCGTCCTCTGGCCTGACGTCCAGCAGCGTCACGGCGCCGGATTCCAGGCGACTTAACAACTCATCCCGACCAACCGGTTCCAGTCTCTCACTGGCATTTTGGAAGTCGGCAGCAATGCTGCGAATAGCCTCGCTGTGGTATTCAGCAAAGCAGCGAAGGCTGGCAATCACGCTTCTGACCGGGCCGTCAGCCAGCCGATAAATGATATGTTTACCGTCGCGCCGGGAGGTCACAAAGTTGCCCTTTCGAAGGTTTTGCAGGTGTTGCGAGGTGCTGGCCGTGGACATACCCGTCAGTCCGGACAGCATATCAACGGACAGTTCTCCTCCGGCAAGATGCTCCAGAATTTCAATCCTCGCGCCATTGCCCAGCAACCTCGCCAGTTCGCCGAGGTGCGAATACAAAAATTTTTCCGGCTGGCTCATTGACTCTTCACCTCGTTAACAGCAACATTCAATCATTCAATTGAATGTTTAAATGATGGCGTAATAGGACGAAAAATTCCACCTGAAGAGAAAGGATTTTCGTCGGTAACCAGCTCAATGTTATACGGGATAAATCCGATGTCATATAAAAACATGTACCGCCAGGTGCTCCTTTTGGTGGGTGCCCAGGCAATTTTTCAGACCGTCTCAGTGTTGGTGATGACAATTGGCGGCCTGGCGGGTGGGCGGCTGGCCCCTTCACCTGGGCTTGCGACGGCACCTATCGCCGCGATGTTCCTCGGTACCGCGCTGACGACATTTCCCGCTTCGCTGTGGATGGCCAGAGTGGGACGAAAAACAGGATTTATGGCCGGAGCTGCTGCGGGGGTAAGTGGCGGTGTGATAGCGGGTTTAGGGATTATGTCTGCCTCATTTCTTCTGCTGTGCGTTGGCACACTGCTGGTGGGGGTGTATCAATCTTTTGCTCAGTTCTATCGTTTCGCCGCCAGCGAAGTGGCCAGCGATGCCTTCCGGCCAAAGGCCATTTCACTGGTCATGACGGGTGGGATTGTGGCGGCGCTGGCGGGACCATTACTTGCCCGATTCGGCAGCGATCTCATGACCCCACGCTATTTGGGATCCTTCATTATTTTGGCCGGGATCTCCTCTGTGGCGGTGCTTTTGCTTGCCCGTCTTTCCGCTCCCGCGAGCCGGGAAGCCGCCGCTAATTATGCCCCGGCGCGGCCCTGGGGGACGGTTATCAGGCAGCCTGCTTATCTGACGGCGCTTTTTAGCGCGGCAACCGGGTACGGCATCATGATTCTGGCGATGACGGCTACGCCTCTGGCGATGTCGCACCACCACCATTCGCTGGCGCAAACTTCTAGCGTTATTCAACTGCATGTTTTGGCGATGTTTCTCCCCTCTTTCATTACCGGCAAACTGATTGCCCGCTTCGGCAGTATTCGCGTGATGCTGTCCGGTGTGGCGCTATTTGGCTGCCATATTCTGCTGGCGCTGACGGGAACTAGCCTCACCTCGTTTGCCAGCGCGCTGATCTTCGTTGGTCTGGGGTGGAACTTCCTTTATATCGGCGGGACTGCCCTGCTAACCACCACATTTTCTGCAACGGAAAAGGGCGTTGCGCAGGCAGTTAACGATATGACTATCTTTATTGTTGGCCTGAGCTGTTCTTTAAGCGCCGGGGCATTACTCGAGTGGCTTGGCTGGGAAAAACTTAACGAGCTGCTCCTGCCGTGGCTGGCTTTGTCGGCGATTGTTTTGCTGTGGCAGGCGTTGCGTCAGCGTTCTGTTTCCGGGTACTGACAGCTGGCGTTCCGCTCCTTTTGCCAAAAACGCATTCATTGTTCAAAAAACAATCGTCATCGGGTCGATACTGAAACCAGAAGCATATGACTTACCCAAAAGTTAACTCACAGAGGGATATGCTGATGAACAGAGACCTACAGGCAGTAAAGAATTTTGATTTTCTGGCGCGCAGCTTCGCGCGTATGCAGGCTTCGGGGCAGCAGGTGAATCTCCAGGCCGTGACCGGCAACATGAGCCGCGAGCAAAAAATGTGGTTCTGCGAACGTTTTAACCAGTATTGCGAAGAGGAATCCCGGGCCGCCGAGCTCGAACACTGAAATAACGGGCCATGCGGCCCGTTAAAGTTGCAGACAAAGAAGGAAAAAGCGCGGTTTTTCCCTCTTTGTGGTGAGCAGCCGAAAATCAATGCATTGATTCTCCAGTTTATTTTTCTGGCGACAAATTGCAGAATTTTATCCGCATGAGGTTTGTCATCAGTCTCAACGGGCCGGGTGGCCCGTTATCTGTTTCAGCCCTTCAAAACGCCAGTTTCATCCAGGCTTTCGTCAATTACCTGTTATCCGGCTGGGCGCGAACGTTGTTCAGCCCGCTGGTGTTGATCCGGTACGGTTGTCCGTTGCTGGATTTAATCAGCTTCTTGGTCCTGAGCTTTTTGAACACGGCCAGCGTGCAGTCGCTCAACAGCAACCCTTCGCGGGAATAACATTCAACGGCTGTGACGCGGCCTGACTGGTCGCGAGTGTGAACGATTCGTCCCCCTTTCGCTAAAACGTGGAGGGTACGCTGTTCCTGACGGGATAAATTCATGCTGAAAAACCTTTTCATCATCATGTGCTAAACGTGCCAACACAACGCGTGTGTTCGCATACGGATTAAGCGCAGTGATAATCAGTCCGTCCTTTGGTGGGCGGGAAACTGATTATCGGATGATGACATTCTCCAGCATCAGGCCTCTGAGTGACTTTGGTTGAGTAAACGGGCGAATAATAACACATAAAAACTAAAGGGAATAATCAAGGGATCCAGTTATCCCATGCCGGCTGCGGCGAAAGCTCCCCCACCAGGAAATCAATAAACGAGCGAACCTTCGGGTTGCTGTATTTGCTCGGGAAATAAAGGGCGTACAGCGCGTGGGTGTCGTAGGTGATGATACCGTCCAGCAGCAGCGGAGTTAGCTCGTCCTTTTGAATATGGTCGCCAATCAGGTAGGTAGGCAGGTAGGCAACGCCCTGGTTTTCCAGCACCGATTTAAGCAGGACCAGGCTGCTGTTGGCCTGGATTGGCGTGCGCATTTTTAGCAGGTGCTGCCGTTCATGCTCATCGGTAGTTTTTATCTGCGGCGTTAACCCAGGGTAAACCAGGCAGTCGTGCGTGACCAGATCCGTGCGTTTGCCCGGCATCCCTTTCTTGCTGAGGTAGTCTGCGGTGGCACAGTAAGCCCAGCGTACGGGAGCCAGTTTGCGCATGGCGTAATTTTGCGGCGGAGAGGTGGATATTCGCAGGGCGATATCGAAGTCAGATTCATTAAGATTAATAAAGTTATCGTTGAGGTCAATATAAAGATTCACATCGGGGAAGTTCGCCCGGTATTTATCAACAAGGTTGACCAGCCTGGCGTAGCCAAACGCAATAGAACAGGTGATGCGCAATTCACCCTGCGGATTGTTGTAATAGCTTGATGTGGTATTTAGCGTATCGTCGAATTCTTTAATTAACTTATTAGCGCGGTTAAACAAATATTGCCCCGCATCGGTTAGCGTGATGCTGCGGGTTGTTCTTTTGATAAGCGTAGTGCCCAGCAAATCCTCCAGCGCCGCCAGGCTCTTGCTCACCGCCGAAGGCGACACGCTGAGCTGTGCTGCCGCTTCAGACAGCCCGCCGCAATCAATAATTTTGACGAATACCTCGAGATGCTTGAGTGAAATTGGCGCGCTCATTTTTTCCTTTTATTCACAAGTGATTTGCGAAAACGGTATTAATTCCCCATACCAATCGAATTTTAAAAGTGTAACTATTGCGATGTAGTAAATAAAGAAGTGAGAAAATGAATTTTATACATCATTCGTGATTTGAATCACAAAATCCCGGGGATTTAATTACAGCAGCTGATAATTGTGATTTTCGTCCCAGTTATTATTACTTTTATTGAGAAGGTATCCTTTATGTGGACACGCCTCGAACCCTACAAATCTTCCTTTGTTCTTTTATTTGCTCTTATTGTCGGCGGCCTGCTGGGTATTTATGCCCCGACTTACGCCATTAAATTACAGCCAGTCGGTCAAATATTCCTCAACCTGTTGTTTATGATTATTGTGCCGCTGGTCGGCGTCAGCGTGATGTCTTCTATTGCCGGTATGACCGACCTTAAAAGATTGGGGCGCATCATGGTGGTTATTTTTATTGTTTCCATCGCCATGGCGCTTATTCCCGCCGCAGGCATTGTGCTGCTGGCGCTTTGGTACAACCCGGCTCAGGGCGTGACCATCGATCTTTCCCATTCGGTGAAAGGTGGCTCGGGGGAAATGGATTTTGTCAGCATGGTGACTACCAGCGACTTTGTCGGGTTGTTCTCCAAGTCGAACATCCTGGCGCTGATCGTGATTGCGATTATCGCCGGTGTAGCGATTGGTCAGTCGGCGGATGCGGGTAAACGCATCGCCGCTCTGCTGCAGGACGCCAACACCGTTATCATGAAAATTGTCTCTATTATCATGAAGGTGGCACCTGTCGGCCTGGGCTGCTACTTCGCTGCAACCATGGCGAGCCAGGATGCTTCGCTGCTGATGACCTTCGCTCGCGCCATCGGGTTATTTATGGCGACAACGCTTATCTATTACGTGCTTGGCTCCATTTTCTATTCGTGGATTGGCGGCGGGCTTCCGGCAGTAAAAGCGTTCTGGAAACACGCGATTGAACCTTCCGCGACCGCGCTGGGGACCTGCTCTTCGCTCGGTACTCTGCCGGTTACGCTGCGTGCGGGCAAGGCAATGGGCATCAACCCTGAAATTGTCGATGTCTCGATTCCGCTGCTGGTGAACCTCAATAAAGGCGGCGTGGCGATGATTGCCGCGTTGAAAATCGTCTTTATCTATTCAGTTCTTGGCCTGCCGTTTACCAGCGAAACCTTCTTCCTCGCGATGCTGATTGCCGTGCTGTCGGCCATTATCGTTGGCGGCGTGCCGGGCGGCGCGTTCCTCGGGGAGATCTTTATTGTCACGACGCTGGGGCTGCCGATGGAAGCCATCCCGCTGCTGGTGGTGCTTGGCACCATTACCGATGCACCGGCCACGCTTATCAACGTGATCCACGATCTTAATGCGGCACAAATCGTTGAACGCTTCGCCGGAAAGAAACGTGGTGAACCGGAAACCAGCGCTCCGCTGGCCGCAAACAGCCTCGCTGGCTAAGCCCTCTGAATGGAATGAATCAGGAAATAACGGGAGAATTTTATGAAACAGAAAAGTCATCTTGAAACTCAGCTGATCGTCGCCGGGCGTGAAAAACGCTACACCCAGGGGGCGGTAAACGCGGTCATCCAGCGCGCGTCCTCGCTGGTATTTGACAGCGTGAAAGCCAAAAAATTTGCCACTGCCAACCGGGCAAACGGCGAGCTGTTCTATGGCCGCAGAGGCACGCTGACGCATTTTTCCTTCCAGAAGGCGATGACGGAGTTAGAAGGCGGTGCCGGGTGCTCGCTTTATCCGTGCGGCGCGGCGGCGGTCACCAATGCGATTCTGGCTTTTGTCAGCGGCGGAGATCATATCCTGATGACCGGCGCGGCCTACGAGCCAACTCAGGATTTCTGCAACAAGATCCTGAGCAAATTCAACGTCTCAACAACGTATTACGATCCGCTGATTGGCGCCGGAATCGCTGAACTTATCCAGCCCAATACCCGCGTCGTTTTTCTTGAATCTCCGTGCTCAATTACCATGGAGGTTCAGGACGTGCCCGGGATGATTAAGGCGATTCGCGCCGTTAACCCGGAAATTGTTGTCATGCTGGACAACACCTGGGCCGCCGGGGTGCTTTTCCGTGCGCTGGATTATGGCGTGGATATCTCGATTCAGGCCGGGACCAAATACACCATCGGCCATTCGGACGGCATGTTGGGGACGGCTGTTGCCAACGAACGCTGCTGGGATCGCCTGCGTGAAAACTCGTACCTGATGGGCCAGACGCTGGATGCCGATACGGCGTATATGGCTGCCCGTGGCCTGCGCACGCTGGGGGTGAGGTTGAAGCAGCATGAGGAAAGCAGCCTCGCGATTGCCCGCTGGCTGTCGGCTCATCCGCTGGTGGAACGGGTTAACCATCCCGCGCTGGCTGAATGTCCGGGACATGCGTTCTTCGAACGCGACTTTTCCGGCAGCTCCGGCCTGTTCTCCTTTGTGCTAAAACAGCGCCTGACGGACGAGCAGCTTGCGGGTTACCTGGATAATTTTACGCTGTTCCATATGGCGTATTCCTGGGGCGGGTTTGAGTCACTAATCCTGGCCAACCAGCCGGAAGAGCTGAACGACATTCGTCCGGCAGGTAAGGTGGATTTCAGCGGCACGCTGGTGCGAGTCCATATTGGCCTGGAAAACGTTGAAGAACTGATTGCCGACCTGGAAGCCGGTTTTACCCGCATCGCCTGATTCCCTCTTTTGCCGCCCGCAAGGGCGGCTTTCTCGCCCGAGTTATTCTGCTATTCCCTTTGTCGTGGAATAAAATATTCGTGATTGTGTTCACGCACATGGAATAAAATATTCCATACTATGCACAACAGAACACACACAACGGATGCCCCGATGAAAATTAACTTAACCAAACTGGTCACCGAAGGCCGCAATCCGGCCAGCGCGGAAATCGACACTCTGCCCACCTTAGAGATGCTTAAAGTTATTAATAACGAAGACAAGCAGGTGCCGCTGGCGGTGGAAGCCACGCTGCCGCAGGTCGCTCAGGTTGTCGATAAAGTGGTGGCGGCTTTCGCCCAGGGCGGCAGGCTGATTTACAGCGGCGCAGGAACGTCCGGCCGTCTGGGGATCCTGGATGCAAGTGAGTGCCCGCCAACCTTTGGCACGCCGCGTGAGCAGGTCGTCGGGCTGATTGCCGGTGGGCACCCGGCCATTTTGCAGGCGGTAGAAAACGCCGAAGACAACCGTGAAATGGGTGAGCAGGATCTGCGTAACCTGAACTTTAGCGCGAGTGACGTGCTGGTAGGAATTGCCGCCAGCGGGCGCACGCCTTACGTACTGGGCGCTATGGCCTATGCAAAAAGCGTGGGTGCCACCGTCGCCGCGATCTCCTGTAATCCGGGCAGCGAAATGAGCCTGGCGGCGGATATCGCCATTGAACCGGTCGTCGGCCCGGAAATCGTCACCGGCTCTTCACGCATGAAGGCCGGGACGGCGCAAAAGCTGATCCTGAATATGATCACTACCGGGTCGATGATTCGCAGCGGCAAAGTCTACGGCAACCTGATGGTGGATGTGGAAGCCACCAACGCCAAGCTGATCCAGCGCCAGGTCAATATCGTGGTGGCGGCGACCGAATGCAGCCCGGAGCAGGCCGAAGCCGCGCTTAGCGCCTGCCGCCGCCACTGCAAAACGGCGATCTTCATGCTGCTGAGCGGCCTGTCAGCCGAAGAGGCAAGCGATCTGCTGGCGAAAAAACAAGGTTTTATACGTGAAGCATTGCGGGGGTTAAACGGGTAGCTATGGCGAAAATCACCGGCTCGATGATGGAAGACATCCTGCGCCTGACGGGCGGCAGCGGCAATATCCTTGTCTGCGGCAACTGCATGACGCGCCTCAGGCTGACGCTCAAAAACAGAGATCTCGTTCAGCACGACGACCTGAAGAAAATCCCCGGCGTGATGGGCGTGGTCAACGGCGACGACCAGCTGCAAATTATTCTCGGCCCCGGCAAAGCACAAACTGCCAGCGATCTGATGAATGGCCTGTTAAAGCAGGAGGGCTTAAGCGAGCCGGAGCGTGGCGAAAGCGCGGACCTGGCCGCGCTCGCCAGCCAGAACAAACAGCAGATGAAGGCGAAGCAGAACAGCGCGGTGCATAACTTCCTCACCAAGTTTGCCACCATCTTTACGCCGCTGATCCCGGGCTTTATCGCCGCCGGGCTGCTGCTGGGTATTGCTACGCTGCTGCAGCAAACGCTGATCGTTGAAGGAACAGCGCCTGCGGCCTGGCTGCCCCAGCTTATTGCCTATATGAAGGTGTTCAGCATCGGGCTGTTTACCTTCCTGAGCATTCTGATTGGCTTCAACACCCAGAAAGCTTTCGGCGGCACCGGCGTGAACGGGGCGATCGTCGCCTCGCTGTTTATTCTGCGCTACGTGCCTGAAGGCAAAGTGGGTTACTACGCCGGGATGGATACCTTCTTCGGGCTGGCTATCGACCCGCGCGGCAACATTATTGGTGTGCTGCTGGCCTGTATGCTCGGGGCGTGGATCGAACGGCAGGTTCGACGGATGATCCCGGACAACCTGGATATGATCCTCACCTCGACGATCACCTTATTGATCACCGGGGCGATCACTTTTGTGGCGATCATGCCCATCGGCGGCGAGCTGTTCAAAGGCATGTCCTGGCTGTTTATGCACCTGAACGGCAACCCGTTCGGCACGGCGATTCTGGCCGGGCTGTTCCTGATTGCCGTGGTGTTTGGTATTCACCAGGGATTTGTCCCGGTCTACTTCGCGCTGATGGATGCCCAGGGCTTTAACTCGCTGTTCCCGATTCTGGCGATGGCCGGTGCGGGGCAGGTTGGGGCGGCGCTGGCCCTGTTTGCCCGTTCGCCGAAAGGTTCGGTCCTGCGTACGCAAATCAAAGGGGCGATTATTCCCGGCCTGCTGGGCATTGGCGAGCCGCTGATTTACGGCGTGACGCTGCCGCGCCTGAAGCCGTTTATCACCGCCTGTATCGGCGGAGGCATCGGCGGGTTCTTTATCGGGCTGGTGGCCTGGCTGGGGCTGCCCGTCGGACTGAATACGGTGTTTGGGCCGTCAGGTTTGGTGTCGATTCCGCTGATGACTTCCCATCAGGGGATCTTCGCCGGGATGGCGGTTTACGTTGCCGGGATTGTGATCGCCTATGTGGCCGGGTTTATCATGACCTGGTGTTTTGGCAGTAAGAACGTTGATTTGACTTAAGTTAATATGACTCTTGCCCGCCCGCCTTCTGCGGGCGGCGTTATTCCCGCTCAGCAGCTAACCTTGCCCACTTTTTTTCTAAGGACGGAAAGGCATTAGCGATAATTTTTTATTCTTTTATGGAATCGTTGCCGTTGGAAATACTGCTCTCTCCCCCGAGACAGGAGCAGAATCATGGCAGCAAAACGACACTCACTCTGGCTGGTTGCACTGGCCCTAATTGCGGCTCAGGCCCACGCGGTGGACGTCACCGTGGCGTACCAAACCTCCGCCGAACCCGCCAAAGTTGCGCAAGCCGACGACGCTTTTGCCAAAGACAGCGGGGCGAAAGTGGAATGGCGTAAGTTCGACAGCGGCGCGAGCGTGGTGCGTGCGCTCGCCTCGGGCGATGTGCAAATCGGCAATATCGGCTCCAGCCCGCTGGCCGTTGCCGCCAGCCAAAACGTACCGATTGAAGTCTTCCTCCTGGCCTCCCAGCTCGGTAACTCTGAAGCGCTGGTGGTCAAAAAAGGCATCAAAACGCCGCAGGACCTGATCGGCAAACGCATCGCAGTGCCGTTTATTTCCACTACCCATTACAGCCTGCTGGCTTCCCTCAAACATTGGGGCATCAAGCCGGATCAGGTTCAAATTCTAAATCTTCAGCCTCCGGCAATTATTGCCGCGTGGCAGCGCGGGGATATCGACGCCGCTTACGTCTGGGCTCCGGCGGTGAACGAGCTGGAAAAAGACGGCAACGTGCTGACGGACTCGGCGCAGGTGGGCAAATGGGGCTCCCCGACGCTCGACGTCTGGGTCGTACGTAAAGACTTTGCTGAAAAACACCCTGATGTGGTCACCGCTTTTGCCCGCAGCGCCGTTGCGGCTCAGAAAGGCTACCTCGACAACCCTGACGGCTGGCTTCAGCAGCCGGACAACCTGAGCAAGCTTTCGCGCCTGAGCGGCGTACCGGAAAGCGACGTCCCTGGGCTGGTGAAGGGCAATACCTACCTGACGGCGAAGCAGCAGGTTGAGCAGCTTAGCGGCCCGGTGAATAAAGCTATCGTGGACACCGCGCACTTCCTGAAAGAGCAGGGTAAAGTGCCGGCGGTTGCCACCGATTATAGCCAGTTTGTGACCGACCGCTTCGTGAAGCCGCTGGCGCAGTAAACAGGAGACTCGGCGATGCTACAGGTTTCGCATCTCAGCGCGGAGTACGGCGGCAAGCCGGTACTCGACGACATTAATCTGACGGTGGACGAGGGCGAGCTGCTGGTGGTGCTCGGCCCTTCCGGCTGCGGTAAGACCACGCTGCTTAACCTGATCGCCGGTTTCGTTCCCTATCATTCCGGCAGCATTACGCTTCAGGGCAAAATGGTTGCAGGCCCTGGCGCCGAGCGCGGGGTTGTTTTTCAGAACGAAGGGCTGCTGCCCTGGCGATCGGTACTGCATAACGTGGCCTTCGGGCTGCAGCTTGCCGGGCAGGGCAAGCCCGAGCGGGAAGAGATTGCGCTCGACATGCTGCGCAAGGTTGGACTGGAAGATAAGGCGAAAAACGCCATCTGGCAGCTTTCGGGCGGGCAGCGGCAGCGGGTGGGCATTGCCCGGGCGCTGGCGACGAAGCCCCAGCTTTTGTTGCTGGACGAACCCTTCGGCGCGCTGGATGCCTTTACCCGCGAGCAGATGCAAACCCTACTGCTGAAGCTGTGGTACGAAAGCCGTCGGCAGGTGCTGCTGATCACCCACGACATTGAAGAGGCGGTCTTTCTGGCGACGGAACTGATCCTGCTGTCGCCAGGCCCTGGCCGCGTACTGGAGCGGCTCCAGCTTGATTTTGGCCGTCGCTTTGCCGCCGGAGAGCCGTGCCGCAGCATCAAATCCGATCCAGAATTTATCGCCAAACGTGAATACGTGCTGAGCCGCGTGTTCGATCAGCGGGAGGGCTTCTTATGAGCGTAGTGATTCAGGACAAACCCGTGCGTCGCAGATTAGCGTGGCGCTGGCCGTTTTCGCGTCAGCTCACCCTGAGCGCAACCACGCTGATCGTATTGGTACTGCTTTGGTGGTGGGTGGCGGCGCAGCACTGGATAAGCCCGCTGTTTCTGCCGCCGCCGGGGCAGGTGCTGGCGAAACTTATCACCATCGCCGGGCCGCAGGGCTTTATGGACGCCACGCTTTGGCAGCATCTGGCCGCGAGCCTGGGGCGCATTCTTACCGCGCTTGCCGCTGCGGTGCTGATAGGCATCCCGGTGGGCATTGCAATGGGGCTGAGTCCCACCGTGCGCGGCATTCTTGATCCGCTGATCGAGCTTTATCGTCCGGTGCCGCCGCTGGCCTATTTACCGTTGATGGTGATTTGGTTTGGCATCGGCGAGACATCCAAAATCCTGCTGATTTATCTCGCGATTTTTGCGCCGGTGGCCATGTCCACCATGGCGGGCGTGCGCAGCGCAAAGCAGGTACGCATTCGTGCGGCTCAGGCGCTCGGCGCGTCTCGCTGGCAGGTTATCTGGCATGTGATTTTACCGGGTGCGCTGCCGGAAATTTTGACGGGATTTCGCATCGGGCTGGGCGTGGGCTGGTCCACGCTGGTGGCCGCAGAGCTGATCGCCGCCACGCGCGGGCTGGGCTTTATGGTGCAGTCCGCAGGTGAGTTTCTGGCTACCGACGTGGTGCTGGCGGGGATCGGCGTCATTGCCGTCATCGCATTTTGTTTAGAACTGGGGCTACGGGCGCTACAGCGCCGCCTGACCCCGTGGCATGGAGAAGGGCAATGAGTGAAAAAGTGAACATTAAACCGTTGGGGCCGTATATCGGGGCGCAGGTTGACGGCATGGATTTAACGCGCGCCCTGAGCGACAACCAGTTCGAGCAGATTTACCACGCGCTGATCCGCCATCAGGTGCTGTTCTTCCGCGAGCAGGAAATTACGCCCGAGCAGCAGCGCGCGCTGGCTCTGCGTTTCGGCGATCTGCATATTCACCCGGTTTACCCCCATGCCGAAGGCGTGGAAGAAATTATCGTGCTGGATACCCACAACGATAATCCGCCGGATAACGATAACTGGCACACCGACGTGACCTTTATTGAAACGCCGCCTGCCGGAGCGATTCTGGCGGCGAAGCAGCTGCCGGAAACCGGCGGCGATACGCTGTGGACCAGCGGGATTGCCGCTTACGAGGCGCTGTCGGAACCGTTTAAAAAGCTGTTGTCCGGGCTGGAGGCCGAGCACGATTTCCGTAAATCGTTCCAGGAGTACAAGTACGCTCATAATGAAGTGGAACACCAGCGCTGGCGTGAAGCCGTGGCGAAGAACCCGCCGCTGCGCCATCCGGTGATTCGTACTCATCCGGTTAGCGGGAAGCAGGCGCTGTTCGTCAACGAAGGCTTTACCACGCGCATTGTCAACCTGACAGAAAAAGAGAGCGAGACGCTGCTGGGCTTCCTGTTTGCCCACATCACCAAACCGGAGTTCCAGGTACGCTGGCGCTGGCAGCAAAACGATATTGCCATCTGGGACAATCGCGTGACGCAGCATTACGCCAACGCCGATTATCTCCCGGCTCGCCGTATCATGCACCGCGCGACAATCCTCGGGGATAAGCCTTTCTGGCGCGGCTGAGCATCCGAAGGTGTGATTGATATTTGCTCTTTTGGTGGTTATTATAACCACCAGATTTCACTTCATGGATGAAGGAATGACAAGCGCAGAGCTGATAAGGATGTTGAAAAAGTTGGGATGGCTACATGTGCGTACCAGAGGCAGCCACCACATTTTTGAAAAAGAAGGTGAGCCAAACCCTGTCGTGGTACCCCACCCAACCAAGGATTTGGCCCCGGGAACGTTGCATAAAATTCTTAAGCTACTGGGTGAGAAATGAATAAGTGGCGTGCCAACGAGTAGCGCTTTCAGGAGAGAGGAACGTATGAAATATCCTGTGTATTTGCACCAGGCCGAAAGTGGAAGCTGGTCAGGGTTTGTGCCGGATATTGAAGGCTGCTATTTCGCCGGAGACACCATCGATGAGGCTATCGATGACGCCCATGGCGCGATTAATGCGCATCTGGAATATCAAAGCGAGAAAGGCAGAGCGGTGCCTGTTGCTCTGACGATTAACGATCATAAAAATGATGAGAGTTGCCAGGGGGGCGTTTGGGGATTTGTTGATATCGATATTACCCGGTACGAAGGTAAATCGGTAAAATTGAATATTACGTTGCCACAATCCTTGCTGGCGAGAATCGATAGCTATGTCAGTGGTAATAGGGAGTACGCCAGCCGAAGTGGTTTTTTAGCAGAGCTGGCTCGCCGTGAATTAACTAAACGCCTGTAGCTTCTTATCTCGAATATGGCCCGCCTGGTGCGGGCCTTGTTGTTTCTACAACTTAAGCCCGAACCTTCACCGTTACCAGCACCGCTGTCAGCAGCATCAGGCTACCGGACAAGATAAGCGGGGCCAGCAGGCCGAGGTTATCCAGCGCGAGGCCGCCTATTGCCGCCCCGCAGGTGTTGGCCAGTTGAATCACCGCGACCTGAATTGACCCGGCTTTTTCAGCCTGATCCGCCAGCGAGCGGGTGATCCACGTTGACCAGCCGACCGGCACGAGGGCAAAGGCGAGTCCCCAAACAATAGCAATCACCGATGCCACGGCTTTGTTCGCCCCCCACAGCACCAGCACCGCCGCGCTGATAGCGAGAATCAACGGCGCGCAGGCCAGGGCCAGCTTGAGTGACCGTTTCAGGATCGGAGCGGAAAGAGAGGTGCCGACGAAGCTGGCGATACCGAAGCTCAGCAGCACCAGCGTCAGCCCGTCCACGTCAAAGCCCGCCAGGGTCATATAAACCGGGCGAATATAGGTAAAGAACGAGAACTGCCCGGCGAACGCCATGAAAATTGCCAGCATACCCGCCAGCACGCCCGGGCGTTTGAGCAGGCCAAACATGTTTTGCTTCTGGTGCGCCGCTTCGCCCGGCAGAGAAGGCAGCGCTTTCCAGACCCAGATAATACAGGCGACACCCATCAGCGCAGCGGCGTTAAAGACGTTGCGCCAGCCGATAATCCCGCCGAGGAAGCTGCCCAGCGGGGCGGCAATCACTAGCGCAATCGAGACGGCTCCGAAGATAACGGACAGCGCCTTAGGCACTGTGCGCGCGGGAACGAGGCGCATGGTCAGCGAGGCCGACATGGCCCAGAACCCGCCCAGTGCCAGCCCAAGACAGGCGCGACCAAGCAGCAGCAGAGAGAAGTTGCCCGCGAACGAAACCAGCAGGCAGGAGGCGGTGAGCAGCACGGCAAAAAGTAGCACCACTCGGCGGCGATCGGTCGATCCAATCAGGTTGGTGACAAACAGGCTGGCAAACATCGCCACAAAGGCGGTGACCGTGACCGACTGCCCGGCAAGGCCTTCGGAGATATTCAGTTCCTGCGCCATCGGCGTCAGCAGGCTAACCGGCAAAAACTCAACGGTAATCAGGCAGGCCACGCAAAACGCGATGGCAAAGACTGCCGACCAGTTGGGACGGGTTATCGAGGGTGCCGGAATGGTATGGGGGGCGGTTTCATTCATCCTGAAGTCCTGGGTCAAAGTTTGGGGCAAGCCTTCCAGTGTATCACCGCTTGCGCAACGTCTTTAACCTTTTGGCAACTTCACTCAGTATTGCGCGGCAGGCGTTCAAGATCCCTTTATCTGAACCAAACAAAAAATAAACAAATTTAACAAAAAATGAACAATTTTCTGGGGCTAAGAGAATAATATAACCCACTAAATTAACGAGGCTTTTATCTCTCCAGAATCATTTTCCCGAAAGATTTACCTGGTCATTTCTTAGGCGTTATTAAGACTGCGCTTATGCAACATAAAGAATTGGTATCTATTACTTAATTCAAATTTGGCTTAATTTAGACATACTTCGTAGCCCATCACGAATATATAAAAATTTCATCTTGAATTATTAAAGATAACTTTATACGGCACATTAAATAATGTGCTGGGGAAACGTTTGTCTTTAATTCTAATGAAGCCACTGAGCATTCTAAGGAATTCCCACAGGATGTGGGGAATGCGTTATGCGGTCATTTAAGACCGATGATGATTCAAACGGAGTCATGAAGGATGCCTGACTCCGATGTGCGTTTTATATATGAAGGAATACCCATGAAATTAAGCAAAATCGCCTCTTCTCTGATCGCAACCGTTGCTCTGGTCAGCAGCGCCGCTAACGCAGCAGATCCTGTTACCGTTAATGGCGGGACCGTGCACTTCCAGGGCGAGCTGGTTAACGCCGCTTGTGCGGTAAGCACTCAGTCCGACGGCCAGATCGTTAAACTGGGCCAGTACCGTACCGCCGCTTTCACCAAAGTGGGCGATACTTCTTCCCAGATCCCATTCAACATCGTTCTGACCGATTGCGATAGCACCGTGGCGGCCACCGCTTCTGTGGCATTCACCGGCCAGACTGATGCGACCGACCCAACGCTGCTGGCGGTGAACTCCGGCGGGAACGCAACCACCGCGAAAGGCGTGGGTATCGAGATCCTGGATCGTACCTCTAAGACTCTGTCTCCGAACGGCTCTACCTTCTCTACCGCTCAGACTCTGAACGACGGCGAGAACACCATTCCGTTCACCGCTCGCTATAAAGCAACCGCTGCAACTGCTACTGCCGGTGCTGCGAACGCGGACGCAACTTTCGTTATGAAATACGAATAATCAGCCACGGCTGAGAGCACAGGGATGATTCAGCCTCACGGATGAGGCTTGTCCGACGCGAGTCCAGAGAGGACGATGATGATAAGGAAAATCCTGCTCCTGGCGATGCTGGCTGCGGTGAATCCCGTTCAGGCAAAGCGCATTGTGGTTATCCACGGTGGGGAAGTGCATATGCAGGGTGAGCTGGTCAACGGCGCCTGCGCCGTCGCGCCTGAAAGTCAGGAAATGACGGTGCAAATGGGCCAGTACCCGAGCAACGTATTTAAAGATGTTGGCAGCTACGCGCCGCCCAGCATCCCTTTTACCCTTCGGCTGACGGACTGTCGCCCGGAGGTTTATGACCATGTGGGCATCGCGTTTCAGGGATCTACTCCGGCGGAAGATCCTCTGGTCTTTCTGGCCACGTCCAGCGTAAGTGGCAATGACGCCAGCAGCGGCATTGGCCTCGCACTATTCGACCAGCAGCAGCAGCTGATTATTCCCAATAGCGAACCGGCGTCTTATTCGGAAATAACCACGCAGGAAATGAGTTTTCATTTTACTGCCCGTTATCGCGCGGTTTCTAAGCATATGTCGCCCGGAAATATTCGCTCTGACGTCTGGTTCACGCTGGTTTATCCCTGAACCTCTGCTTTTCCATTCTGGCTATTTTGATGGTACCTGTCGTGATGAACAAATTATATAAAGCCGCTTCGGCACTGATGCTCTCTTTAATGATGATGACTTTTAATGCGCAGGCTGCGGGCGGTATTGCCCTGGGCGCTACGCGCGTTATTTATCCGGCCGATGCGAAACAAACTTCGCTGGCTATCACCAACAGCGATCCGAAAGAGCGCTTCCTGGTGAACTCATGGATCGAGAACGATCTCGGCCAGAAAGAGAAAAGTTTTGTGGTGACGCCGCCGCTGTTTGTCAGTGAGCCAAAAAGCGAAAACACGCTGCGTATTATCTATGCCGGACCGGCGTTACCGACGGATCGCGAGTCTATTTTCTGGATGAACGTGAAGGCCATTCCTTCCGTGGATAAAAACAGCGTTGAGGGCAAAAACGTCCTTCAGCTCGCCGTGCTTTCCCGCATCAAGCTGTTCGTGCGCCCTAAAAATCTGCAGATGCAGCCGGAAGATGCGCTGAAAGAGATCCGCTTCGCGCGTAACGGCCAGTACCTGAAGATCAGCAACCCTTCACCTTACTACGTTTCGCTGGTCAACCTGAAAATGGGCAGTGAAAAACTGCCTAACACCATGGTGGCACCAAAAAATAGCGTACAGGTTGCCGTACCGTCCGGCGTTCAGGGGACAGTGAGCTTCCAGACTGTGAACGACTACGGCGCGGTGACTAAAGCACAAGCGGGTGTCATGCAGTAACGCCAGGCTGGCAAAGGGAAGCAGGTAAATCATGAAGAGATCAGTCTCGCGTAAAGTGTTTACGCTAGCGCCGCTGGCGGCGACCATTGTGGCCTCATTTTGGCCCGCGTTCGCTGCCGCTGAGAGCTATTTCAACCCGGCATTTTTGTCGGACGATACCGCGGCGGTGGCGGATCTGTCTCGCTTCGAAAAAGGCAGCAGCCAGCCGCCGGGCGTTTATCGCGTGGATATCTGGCGCAACGATGAATTTGTTGCCACCGAAGACGTGCATTTTACGGCGACGGAATCGAAAGTCCCTGCTTCTGAAGCCGTGAAGTCCGGCGGGCTGACGGCCTGCCTCGACGTCGACTGGCTCAAGCGGCTCGGGCTGAATATGCTGGCGTATCCTGAGCTGGCGAAATACAAGTCCGGGGAGTGCGTCCCCGTGACAACGGCCGTGCCAGGCGCTGAAATGAGCTATGACTTTTCGCGTCTGCGACTGGACATTAGCCTGCCACAGGCCTCTTTAATCAACAGCGCCCGCGGTTACATTCCACCAGATCAGTGGGATGAAGGGATCCCTGCGGCGCTGCTGAACTACACCTTCACCGGCAACCGCGGCACTTACAACGACAGCTACTATCTGAACCTGCAAAGCGGGCTGAATCTGGGCCCGTGGCGCCTGCGCAACAACGGGGCCTGGAACTACACCAGCGGCGATGGCCACCACCAGAATCAATGGCAGAATATCAGTACCACGCTGCAGCGCACGATTATTCCGCTCAAGGGAGAGCTGGTCATGGGCGACAGCAACACCGGCAGCGATGTGTTCGACAGCCTCGGGTTTCGCGGGGCGCGCCTCTATTCTTCAGACAGCATGTACCCGGACAGCCTGCAGGGCTACGCGCCAACCGTGCGCGGGATTGCCCGCACCAACGCCAAGATTGTTGTCCGCCAGAACGGCTACGTGATTTATCAGAGCTATGTCTCTCCGGGCGCGTTTGCCATCAGCGACCTTAACCCGACGTCTTCAAGCGGTGACTTAGAGGTTACGGTAGAGGAGAAAGACGGCTCAGTGCAGAAATACTCCGTGCCTTATTCCACCGTGCCGATGCTGCAGCGTGAAGGCCGTTTTAAATATGATGTGGTGATGGGGGATTTCCGCAGCGGGAATAACCAGCAGGATAAGCCGTTCTTTACTCAGGGTACGTTGATTGCCGGTCTGCCGAACGGCTATACCGCCTATGGTGGGACACAGCTGGCAGAACGCTATACCGCCGTTGCGTTAGGTGCCGGGAAAAACCTCGGTGACTGGGGGGCGATTTCGCTCGATCTTACCCATGCGCGCAGCAAGCTGGCGGATGACAGCGATCATCAGGGGCAGTCGCTGCGCTTCCTGTACGCCAAATCCCTGAGCGGCTACGGAACTAACTTCCAGCTGCTGGGCTATCGCTACTCCACTCGCGGTTTTTACACTCTGGATGATGTGGCCTACCGGAATATGGAAGGCTACCAGTACGAGTGGCAAAACAACGACAGCAACCGGCAGGAGCTGGTGGCGACCAGCTATCACAACCTGCGCTACAACAAAAAGGGCCGATTTCAGGTCAATATCTCCCAGTCTCTGGGGGATTACGGCTCGGTCTATGTTTCCGGTAGCCAGCAAACTTACTGGGGAACCGATCAGGACAACACCTGGTATCAACTGGGCTATTCCAGCGGCTGGCGCGGGATCAGCTACTCGCTTTCCTGGTCGTGGAGTAAGTCGCTCGGCCTGGCAGACACCAACCGGATTGTCGCCTTCAACCTTTCGATTCCGTTTAGCACGCTGCTTGGGCACGGTTATTCGCGCGATACGGCGCTGGATCGTGCCTACGCCACGCTGGCCACAAGCCGCAGCTCTGACGGCAAAAACAGCTGGCAATCCGGGGTCGGCGGCACGCTGCTGGAAGGTCGCAACCTGAACTACAGCGTGAGTCAGGGGCATACCAGCAATAACGGCTATTCCGGCAGCGCCACTGCCAACTGGCAGGCCACGTACGGCACGCTTGGCCTGGGCTACAACTATGACCGCAACCAGCATGACTTCAACTGGCAGGCTTCCGGCGGCGTGGTTGGCCATGCGGACGGGGTGACCTTCAGCCAGCCGCTGGGCGACACCAACGTGTTGATTAAAGCGCCGGGCGCTTCCGGCGTCAGCATTGAAAACCAGACCGGGGTGAAAACCGACTGGCGTGGCTATGCCGTTATGCCGTATGCCACGGTTTACCGCTACAACCGCGTAGCGCTCGACACCAACACAATGGACAACCACACCGACATTGAAAACAACGTCAGCAGCGTAGTGCCGACGGAGGGCGCGCTGGTTCGTGCCACCTTCGACGCCCGAATTGGCGTGCGCGCCATTCTCACCGTGAAACGCGGCGACCGCCCGGTGCCGTTTGGTTCCGTGGTGCGGGAAGAGCAAAGCGGTGTGACCAGCATGGCCGGTGACGACGGGCAGATTTACCTCAGCGGCCTGCCGCTGAAGGGCAAGCTGCTGATCCAGTGGGGCGACGGGAAGGGTTCCCAGTGCCGCGCCAACTATTCCCTGCCGGAAGAGAGCCTGAAGCAGGCTGTCGTCATGGCAACCGCCACCTGTTCATAGCGTGCGGAGAGATTCAGGAAGATGAAAATGAAACTGAAAAATTTGATGGCCGGGTCGCTGCTACTGGCGTTCGCTACCCCAGCTCTGGCGACGGTTTGTGAAAACGAGCTTAAGGTCCCAACCGATATTGCGTACGACCTGTCTGACAAATTTAATAGTAGCAACAACAACGTCGGGCAGATCGTGACTCTGAGCGAAAAAACAGGGCTGATTGGCGTGAATGCCATCTGTCCTAAAGGAACGTCAGGGAATACCACCAAGCGTAGCTATGTTACCGATTTACCCATCCAAGAAGTGGTGGGGAGTTATAAGTATCTGAAGATAAATGACTACCTTAATGGTGCCATGAAAATAAACGACAGCTATGCGGGCGACTTTTATCCGCCGGTGAGCTACATGCAAATGGGGTCGCACCCTAACGTATCGAAGAACAAACCTTTTGGGGTCACGGATTCGAAGCTGGTGTTTCGCCTTAAAGTCACCCGCCGTTTTATTAACATGGTGCCGATTCCACGCCAGACGATGTTCCGGGTCTACGTAACGACGACCTCTGCGGACCCGTTAGATACCGTCGTTTACACCATCAGCTACAGCGGCAAAGTTGAAGTCCCGCAGACCTGCGAAATCAACGCCGGGCAGGTGGTGGAGTTTGATTTTGGCAGCATCGGGGCATCGTTATTCAGCCAGGCCGGGGCCGGTAACCGCCCGCAAAGCGTGACGCCGCAAAGTAAAACGGTCGGCATCAAATGCACTAATATCGATGCCCAGGCTTACCTCACGCTGCGCCTTGAGGCTGAGAAAAGCAGCGGCAATATGATGATATCCGATAACAGCGATCTGGGCTTTATCGTGGCGAACGCCAGCGGTACGCCGCTGACGCCAAACAACCTTGGCAGCAAGATTAATTTCCAGCTTGATGATGCCGCTGCGGCCCGGGTGGGAATTCGCGCCTGGCCGGTAAGCGTGACGGGCGTTAAGCCGAAGGAAGGGCCGTTCACGGCTCGTGGCTATCTGCGCGTTGATTTCGACTAAGGGGACCTGATGAACAAGTTTATCCTGAGCGCGCTGGCGCTGGTCCCGATACTCTGCGTGCCCTCAGTGAAAGCGGCTTCGCCGCTGGGGGAAATCAACGTTGAGCTGCATGGAACAATCGTGGATTACACCTGTGTCGTGGAGACGGGCGGGGACAATAAGACGGTGAAGCTTGGCTCGTGGCCGACCAAACAGCTGCGCACCGCCGGGAGCACAACTCAGGCAATGCCGTTTAACCTGAAGCTAACCGGCTGCCCGCCGAGCGGTACCGCATCAATCACCTTTAATGGCAAGACTACCGGCACGGGACTGCTGGCGCTAAACGCTGCCAGTACGGCGAAAAATGTGGCTATTGAGCTACTGAATGAGGATAAGTCCCGATTGTTGTTGAATGATGCCAGTAAAACGATGCCGGTTGATGCCAACGGCGATGTGACGCTCAAGTTTTGGGCAAACTATATTGCCACGGCGGACAACGCGGATGCCGGGCTGGCCAATGCGGATGCGACGTTTCTGATTAACTACAATTAAAACATCGTTAATGGTTCCAGAAAATAACCGGGAGGAGTCTTCCCGGTATTTCCGCTTCCGGTGCGTAATGGTCCTTTATAGCAGTTCATGCACCTTGGCATAGTCAATCAGCTCGACAATGGAAGTGAGTCCGAGTTTAGAGAATATATTAGCTTTATGTGCGCTAATGGTCTTGTTACTCAGTAATAGCTGTTCGGCAATCTCTTTATTCGACAGGCCGTTTGCCAAATAACGCAAGACTGTGATTTCGCGGTTGGATAACGGCATATCGTCCATCGTTCCCCGGCGTGATTTATGGCTGCTGATAAAATGCAGCGTTTCCGAAGGGAAAAAGGAGTAGCCAGAAAGCAACATTTCAACCGCGTTAAATATATCTTCCTGTTCCTTACGTTTGCTCACAAATCCGTTGGCGCCGGCCTGAATAGCGCGCCCTGCGTAAAACGACTCTGATTTTGACGACAGGAAAAGGATTTTGGTTTTTTCCTGTAATCCTTTGATTCTTTTAAGTAATGTAAAGCCATCTGTGTTGGGGAGTTCAACGTCAAGAATCACCAGATCGACTGGATTCGCGCGCATATAGTCGATAACTTCCCGACCATCATCTGTTTTTAAAACAACATTAATATCTTTATTTTTCTGGAGGAGAACTTCTATCGACATTCTGACAATAGGATGCTCGTCCATAATGATTACGGATGCCGGTTTCATTTTTTTTTGCCTCGATTGTTTGATAAAAACATCGCTTTGACACAGCGTCAATGGCAGCGAAAGTGATAAACAGTGAGTTGGCGGTTGCCGGTCTTTATGCGGGAACCTCCTTGTTTTTTTTAACTCTCTTCCTTTTTAAATTCGTTATTGTCGGCGGGAGAATGACTGCCTAAATAACTTCACATGTAATCCTTATAAATGCCATGGCAAATATAAATATGTGATGAGGTGATTATACAGCGCAGTTTTTGTGGGAAAAGTCTGATGTTCCTGTAATAAGTCTGAGTCAATACGAAATGCTGTGTAGTTAATTGACCTTTTTCTAAATTGAATTAACGAACCTAATTTTTTAGTTAAGGTGGGTTAAAAGACTTTTTATTGGAGAAAAAATGACATTTAGTTCTAAATGTTGTTATTTTGTTTTGGATCAAAAAGTGCTGAATGGCGTCATAGCGGAATAATTGCTTCCAGGAATAGTTGTAATTGTTAATTTTTTGTTTGTTTTTAACTCAATTTGAACATTGAAATTAAGTAAATTCTTAAAATATCTTATGCCTCAGTAGGTTAGTTCGATAGCCAATGTGCGCTATTTGCAACAGAAATTTCATGTAGAAGGTGCAGCAATTTACTGCGGTTATCGAGCGCCAGTCGGGTCAGCAAAACGTTGAAGCGATAAACGACGTAATGATAGGGTTTCTCAAGTAAAAGGGCGATTGATTTCAATGACTCTCCGCGGCTCAGCGCCAGTAAAATCGCCCACTCTCTGAGGGAAAAACCCTGCGTGTCGCAACTCGCCGCCAAATCTGGGTCGCCGGGGCTTAAAGCCTGTTTCAGTTTGTCCGGGGGCAGACGACGCTCGACAATCTTGCAGCCAACGGCCTGCTGAATAAATCGTGTGATTTCGGGCTTTCGCTGCGCGCTAAGCAGCATGATTTGGTGTTGCGGCGTGGTGATAATTTGTTGGCGAATGGCCTTCAAAACGTCAAGTGTGGGGATCTCCAGGCTGTCGAGGTCGACGATCAGTCGCGGTACGGGAGAGTGCACCTGATGCGCGATAACGTCATCCAGCGAAGAGATCACGGGAATGTTAAGGCGATGGAAAAGAGTGCCGGTGATTGCGCTGCTGAGGAAATTGTCGGCAGAAACGAGGATGGCGTCGGGCTTCTTTGGTTTTTGCCCCCCAATCAATTGCTGTTGAATATATTCGAGTCGATCAAAAAAAAGTGGCGCGGTGGAGTTAGCGGGGTTTAGAAGATAATCAGTCCTGGTACGACGGTGTTTATTTCGCCTCATAGCTGCGCACATAAGCCTGCTCACAATGACAAGGTATCAGAGAGCAGCCAGCGTTTATGCGGCCATAAATAGCCTTGCCCGAAGCTGGCACCTGACTGGCGAGCGAGCTCGAGATGATGTGTGTCTTCGATACCTTCAATGATAATGTGGGGTGAAATATCCGCGCACCGTGCGACCAGGCGTTGAAGTGCCCTGGGATTTTTACCGAGCGTCCAGAATGCTTGCTTATCAATTTTTACTCCGCCGACATCAATGGCGTAGCGGTGGAAGCTTTCAATACAGCCCTCGGTAAGGTCATCCAGCCATACCGATATCCTTTGTTGCTGTAACAGCTTAATTCGCTCCCGCAGGCAAAGCTGATGCCGCCTGGAGCACGTATCAAAAAGTGGAGCATCCTGTATCTCAATTGTTATCCATGATTCACAAACATCAAGCAGCCGGGCGAATAGCCGCTCGTCAATCAGCGCCATAATGGGAAGGTTAAGGAAGAAGCTACCGGATGCCTGTCGGGACTTCAGCAGGTTGGCCTGACGGCAAAAAAGCGCCACGCTGTCGGCAGCCGACAGGTTCGCAAAAAAAACCTCGGAATCGCGTGATGGCGCGGCGAGCTGGCTGAGTACTTCGTGGCTAATAACGTGTCCGCTAAATAAATTAACAATCGGTTCCAGACGGAAACCGGAAATATGCTGGTCAACAGATAATAAATTGTTATCTCTAGAAATATTTATCATTATTTTGTCGCTAATTGTGACAGCTATTACTGAATTGCTGAGCAATCAATGCCCTGAGAGGAAGAGGTGGTGTGCTTTCAGCAAATTTGGAGATTTTTCTGAGCGTATTCTCTCAGCGCCTCGAATGAGTGAATACCGGGGATGGCTTATTCCAGGTTGCGAAAATTCGCAACCCTGAAGAGTGAAGGGCGCGTTTTTTTTATAATTAAGAGTAATTCCCTGGCATAATAAGAAAGTACTTAATTAAATAATTCAATCCAGCAAGAACGGCAGATTGAGTTTGATATAATTCATGAGTTTATATTGGCTCTTGATATTAAGTTTTTTCATAATCGACAGTCGTTTATCCCGCGCAGTATTTTCATCAATATGCATAATAAAAGCCGCGTCAATCAGCGAGTAACCACAGGCCATTAGCTTCAGTAATTCACGCTCCTGCATGTTGAAATGCCGCGTTGTGCAGTAGTGGCAAATAGACGTAGGCACGGGCAGGGTGTTTTTTTTGCGCCGTTCTGGATCTATCCAGGGGGCCAGTTTGAGCCTGACATCTTCGACCTCGTCCTCACGGTAGATAGACGGCAGCATATACAGGCAGGGACGAAACATCAGGTTCTCCTGGTCCTGCTTTTTGCAGATGAGGATCACCCGCTGATGGCGCGTCGTCTGCGGTATTTTGTAGCAGTTGGCGGTTGACCAGTTGTCGTCTAGCGCGAAAAAAACCAGATCGGCGACGTCCTGGTGCGCCAACGGTAGGAAATGATAAGTCTCGCTAAACTGACGGCAGAGCTGCTGGATAATAATTTTAATGCCATTGGCAAAATGGCTATTTCTTTCACAGATAGCAACGGTAAGCATGCCTTCCTCCGGGCTGGTTGACTATTAAAAAAATGATAGTGAAAAAAACTCGGGTTATGAATGTGTTACGACTTAACCCCGCAGGTGTGGAGGATGAATTATTGCCAGGCCATTTCCTGGGAGTAGCAGAAAAAACGGCAAAAAAACGCTTTGGGTAAAGTTTTCTGCTGTTACGCCGATGATTAAGACTTGTCTTACAGGGAATGAGAAGCAATGTTAAACCGTATCAAAATCGTTACAAGCTTACTGGTCGTCCTGGGGCTGTTTGGCATTTTGCAGATAGCTTCCGGCGGATTGTTCTTCAATGCGCTGAAGCAGGACAAAGAAAATTTCACCGTTCTACAAACCATTCGTCAGCAGCAGTCAACGCTGAACGGCAGCTGGGTCGCGCTGTTGCAGACCCGTAACACCCTGAATCGCGCCGGTATTCGCTACATGATGGATGCCAATAAAATTGGCAGCGGTGCAACCGTTGAAGAACTGATGGCGATTGCCAGCACTTCGCTGAAACAGGCTGAGGTTGAGTGGGCGGCTTATGAAGCTTTACCGCGCGATCCACGCCAAAGCGACGCGGCCGCACAAGAAATTAAGCGCAACTACGATATTTATCACGGTGCGCTGGCAGAGCTGATTCAACTGCTTGGCGCGGGGAAAATTAATGAATTCTTCGATCAGCCAACCCAGGGATATCAGGATGGCTTTGAGAAGCAATACGTTAACTATCTGCAGCAAAACGATCACCTTTATCAGGAAGCGGTCGACAGCAGCAACAGCTCCTACAGCATGGCGATTTGGATCCTGATTGGCGTCCTGATTGTGGTGCTGGTGGTGATCCTTGTGGTCTGGCAGGGGATCCGCACCACGCTTATCTCTCCGCTGAATCGCCTGATCGAAAGCATTCGCCACATCGCCAGCGGCGATCTGGTGCGCAAAATCGACGTGGAAGGCACCAACGAAATGGGGCAGCTGGCCGAGAACCTGCGCCATATGCAAAACGAGCTGGTGATTACCGTGGGCGAGGTCCGCAACGGCGCGAATGCCATTTATAGCGGCGCCAGCGAGATTTCCATCGGCAATAACGATCTCTCTTCTCGTACCGAACAACAGGCGGCTTCGCTTGAGGAAACGGCCGCGAGCATGGAGCAGCTGACTGCCACGGTTAAACAGAATGCTGAAAACGCCCGTCAGGCTAGCCAGCTGGCGCTAAGCGCCTCTGAAACCGCGCAGCGCGGCGGTAAAGTCGTGGACAATGTGGTGCATACCATGAGCGAAATTGCCGGCAGTTCGCAGAAAATTGCTGACATTATTAGCGTTATTGACGGCATCGCCTTCCAGACCAACATCCTGGCTCTTAACGCCGCCGTTGAAGCTGCCCGTGCGGGTGAGCAGGGACGTGGTTTTGCCGTGGTAGCCGGGGAAGTGCGTAATCTGGCGCAGCGAAGCGCGCAGGCCGCGAAAGAGATCAAAACCCTGATTGAGGATTCGGTTAGCAAGGTGGATACCGGCTCAACGCTGGTTGAAAGCGCCGGGGAAACCATGGGGGAAATCGTTAATGCGGTGACCCGCGTGACCGATATCATGGGCGAGATTGCCTCTGCTTCTGACGAGCAAAGCCGCGGGATCGATCAGGTTGGGTTAGCGGTTGCAGAAATGGACCGTGTGACCCAGCAGAACGCCGCGCTGGTGGAAGAGTCTGCCGCCGCCGCCGCTGCGCTGGAAGAACAGGCCAGCAGGCTCACGCAGTCCGTTTCCGTATTCCGTATCGCTCAGGAACGCCAGGCCAAAGCCCAGGCCGCTGCGCCGAAGGCTGTTGTGACGACGGCTGCCCCGCGTAAAGCCGTGGCTGCTACGTCTGACGATAACTGGGAAACCTTCTGATTCGAGCTGTATAGGAACAACAAGGCGGGTAGCTCAATGCTGTCCGCCTTTTTTATATCCTCGCTACCATTTCCAGCGCGTCGCTCTCCTGAAGCCAGTCGCGCGAATTGATCCTCAGCATTTCCATAAAGGTCGTCCCTGCGGTGGACAGCCGCCCTATACTGGGGCAAACGATGTTCACGCTGGTTGCCGGCAGCACTTCTTTAAGCGTCAGTGGCCGAAGATTTTTTTCATAGCCAGGAAAGCGAAGCCTGACCGAAGTCCACATGCTGACAATGGGCGCCTGTTCCATCATGCGCGCCATAATCCACGGCGAGGAGCAGTGCACAATCGTCGGCGGTAGCGGCATGTTATAGCGGCGGAAGACCTGGCCCAGAATAGAGTGCTCTCCCGGCTCATCCCAGTCCAGCCAGGGAAATTGCATCAGGCTTTTCAGCGTGGTGGTGTGGGTGACGGGATGATGCTCGCCGGCAATAATGGTGTTGCTGAGGGCGTAGAGCGTTTCCTGGTAAAACGTGCCGATGGGCGTTCCGCTGGCACTGGTCATCACCGCCATATCCAGCCGCTGATTAGCGAGCGCATCCAGAATCTGGAGCGGCCTGCCTTCCATGGCGATTAACTTCACGCCGGGAAAGCGGCTCTGGTACTGGCTCATTGTGGTGCTAAAGGGACCGTAAGAGGCGGCGGAGGTAAATCCAATGCGCAGCTGACGCATGGCTTTTCCGAGCAGATTATCGATTTCATCTCGCGCCTGATGTAACGAGCGATCGATATCCCTGGCATGGCGCAACAGCACTTGCCCGTACTCATTTAGCGTCACCCCCCGTGATGAGCGTTGCAAAATTGGCATGCCGATTTCCGTCTCCAGCTCCTGAATGGTTTTGGAAATAGCGGGTTGAGTGAGATGCAGCGCCCGGGCAGCCTTGCCTATGCTGCCCTGTGCTGCAACTTCTAGTAATACATCTAATTGATTTATTTTGATTTTCATTTGTCACTCCGCCATCGGCTTTCGCCATAGTGCAAAAAATGCACTTTCAGGATACGAAGAATATAACCAAAGCCATAACTAATTTTTATGTTTGCGATGTTATTTTTTTATGCAGATAGTCGAATCACCCTCAGAAGTCACAGCCCGACATGCAAAAAATAATGAGAAGGAAGTGAGCATGAAATCATCTGCAAGTACTGCCTCAGCGGCTAGCGGGTTGATCGCCGCGATGCCGCCTCAAAGCCGTCCTCTGGAAGGGCGAACCAGCGCTAAGTCTCTGGTGGCGGTAACATTGGGAAACGGATTAGAAATCTATGATTTTGCGGTTTATAGCTT
This sequence comes from Enterobacter sp. Ap-1006, assembly GCF_011752835.1. Classification (NCBI taxonomy): domain Bacteria; kingdom Pseudomonadati; phylum Pseudomonadota; class Gammaproteobacteria; order Enterobacterales; family Enterobacteriaceae; genus Enterobacter; species Enterobacter sp. Ap-1006. The sequence goes on from NZ_VWWU01000005.1 coordinate 204,451, forward strand.
CTTTTCAGTGATCATTGGCCACCTTTTTTTTCCCTCCAGTAATGACTATGTTTCGCTGCTGCTGGCGGTAGCGACCTTTGGCGTCGGTTTTGTGATGCGCCCATTGGGCAGCCTGGTGCTGGGTAACTATGCGGATAAGCATGGCCGCCGTTCCGGGATGACGTTGATCCTCGGACTGATGGCCCTTGGCGTGATGCTGGTGGCGTTTGCGCCGACTTACAGCCAGGTCGGAATACTGGGGCCCATCGTGTTGATTGCTGGCCGCCTGCTGCAAGGATTTTCCGCCGGGGGCGAAATCGGCGCGGCAACCAGCTGGCTGATGGAGGCCGGAGATAAATCCAGGCGCGGGCAGCGCGTGAGCTGGCAGATGACCAGCCAGGGCGGCGCGGCGCTGTTTGGGGCGGCAATGGGAGCTGGATTGAGCCATTACCTCAGCGAAGAGGCCCTGTACGATTGGGGCTGGCGCGTGCCCTTTATTCTGGGTCTGGCGATCATGCCCATTGGGATGTACATCCGGCGCCATTTGCCGGAAACGCATCATACTGAAGCGACTCCCCAAAAGGAGAACTCGGCCAAAATCCTCTGGCGGGAGCATCGTCGGGCTATGCTGTTGGGCATTTTGCTGATAATGAAAGGCACGACAACGTTCTACATCATCATTTATTACATGCCTGCATACATGGTGAACACGGTGCACATGCCGGCGGCGACCTCCTATTGGATAAGCCTGACGGCGGCGCTGATGACGCTCCTGATCCCTTTTTTCGCAGGAAAGCTGGCGGACAGGCTGCCCAGACGTAAGCCGATCATGACGTTCTGCTTTGCCGTTTCACTCTTGTTGGTTTGGCCAATCTTCGCGTCGATTTTGAACGGTATGCCGCTGTGGATCACTATTGCGTTAATCGCTGTCGATCAGGTGCTGGCGAATGTGTGCACGGTGGTGCTGTTCCTGCTGCTGCTCGAAGCATTTCCGAAAACGGTTCGGGCCTCGGGCATCAGCATTGTGTATGCCGTTGGCGTCACCCTATTTGGAGGCTTTGCGCAATTTAACGTGACCTGGTTGCTTAAAGCGACGGGTCAGCCGATGACGCCGGCCTGGTATCTGATTTTTTGCTCTTTCGTTTCGCTGGCGGCGCTGCTTGTCTGGCGGGAACGGAAAACGCAACCTGACGCTTAATACAAGGAGCTACCTATGTTGATTAAAGAGATTCTGGATCGTGAAGAAGAGATGATCGCCCTTCGGCGTGATTTCCACCAAAACCCGGAACTGGGGTTTGAAGAATTCCGCACCAGCGATCGTATTGCTGAACTGCTGACCGGCTGGGGTTATGAAGTACATCGCGGGTTAGGCGGCACCGGGGTGGTTGGGACGCTAAAAGTGGGAAGCGGCAGTAAAAGATTGGGGATCCGCGCCGATATGGACGCGCTGCCGATGCAAGAGCAAACCGGGCTGCCCTGGGCAAGCCAGGTGGAAGGTAAGATGCATGCCTGCGGGCATGACGGCCACTGCGCCATTCTGCTTTCTGCGGCTCGCTACCTGGCGGAGAAGAAGCCTTTTAACGGGACGCTGCATCTGATCTTTCAGCCGTCGGAAGAAAAAATCGGCGGTGCTAAGCGCATGATCGACGACGGTCTGTTCAGGCTGTTCCCGTGCGACGCGGTGTTTGGGTTGCATAATTTTCCCCTGATCCCCGCCGGTCAGTGGGTGACGAAGCCGGGGGCGTTAATGGCCTCTTCTGACAGCCTGACCATCACGCTGGAAGGTAAAGGTGGGCATGGCTCGATGCCGGAGCACTGTATCGATCCTACGATTGCCGGAGCCTCTATTGTGATGGCGCTGCAAACTATTGTCTCTCGCAATATCGATCCGCAGGATGCGGCGGTGGTGACCGTGGGCAGCCTGCAGAGCGGCACAACGCACAACATTATTCCGCACACAGCCGTGCTGAAGCTGAACATGCGTGCCTTTAAAAAAGAGGTTCGTGAGGCGCTCAAACAACGGGTTGAAACCCTCGTCCACGCTCAGGCGGAAAGTTTTGGCCTGAAGGCCTGTATAGAGGTGGATTTTGGCTATCCGGTGACGATAAATAACGAAGCACAGACGGCATTCGCGCTTCAGGTTGCCCGGGATACTTTCGGCGCGGATAACGTCGCGGATCCTCAGCACGTGAAGAGCATGATGGGCAGCGAGGATTTCTCTTTTATGCTGGAAGAGGTGCCGGGGTGTTATCTCTGGCTGGGTACGGCGACGGGGAAAGACGACTATTCAGTGCATCATCCTCTGTATCAGTTTAACGATGACTGTATTTCGGTGGGGGCTACATATTGGGTTCGGTTGAGTGAGGCATTTTTACTCTGAGAATTTCCCCCTGACGCTTTCCTTTGCGGGAGCGTCAGGAGGCGGAGCGTTACTCGGCGTCTTTCGGGGCTTCGCGGTTTTCCAGTTCGGTCAGTCGCTGCTCCAGCAGAGCCAGTTTCTCGCGGGTGCGCAGCAGGACCTGAGTTTGCACGTCAAACTCTTCGCGGCTCACAAGGTCAAGACGGGTCAACTGAGACTGCAGGATCTGGCGTACTTTCTTCTCCACATCATCCCCGAACTCACGAATCCCTTTCGGCATTGACTCATGGACCTGACGGGCGATTTGTTCAATTTTTTTCGGGTCAATCATAGCGGCTTCCATTATCTGGCGAGTAATAGGGCTAATTGTAATGCCTGATTGCCAGGGGATAAACTGGAAATGTTGCCTGTGTAATCGTTGCCCACAAAAATGATTAGCGCTATAGTGAACCTGCTTATTCTCAGGGCGGGGCGAAACTCCCCACCGGCGGTAAATCAGCGAACGCTGAAAGCCCGCGAGCGCTTCAGGCTTTGCCTGAAGGTCAGCAGATCCGGTGTAATTCCGGGGCCGACGGTTAAAGTCCGGATGGGAGAGAGTAACGATCACGTCAGGCCCTGGCCTGCCCGCGTTATTTTTTTAGCTCCTAAGACTGCCCTGATTCTGGTAACCATAATATTAATGAGGTTTTTATTACCATGAATCAGACGCTACTTTCTGCATTTGGCACCCCGACTGAGCGCGTTGAGCGTGCTCTTGATGCGCTTCGCGAAGGCCGTGGCGCCATGGTTCTCGACGATGAAAATCGTGAGAACGAAGGCGATATGATCTTCCCGGCTGAAACCATGACCGTGGAGCAAATGGCGCTGACCATTCGCCACGGGAGCGGCATTGTTTGCCTGTGCCTGACCGACGAACGCCGTAAACAGCTCGATCTGCCGATGATGGTCGAAAACAACACCAGCGCTTTCGGCACCGGGTTTACCGTGACCATCGAAGCCGCTCACGGCGTGACAACCGGCGTTTCCGCAGCCGACCGTCTGACCACCGTTCGTGCAGCTATTGCCGACGGCGCTAAGCCGAGCGACCTGCACCGCCCTGGTCACGTTTTCCCGCTGCGTGCGCAGCCGGGCGGTGTGTTAACTCGCGGCGGCCACACCGAAGCCACTATCGACCTCGTTTCCCTGGCCGGTTTCAAACCTGCGGGTGTGCTGTGTGAACTGACCAACGACGACGGCACCATGGCGCGTGCGCCGGAGTGCATTGAGTTTGCCCGCAAACATAATATGGCGGTTGTGACCATCGAAGATTTGGTGGAATATCGCCAGGCGCAAGCGCGTAAAGCCAGCTAAAAAAGTAAAGCCCGGTCAGCGCGATCGGGCTTTTGTTATTCACTCCCGCCTCGCTGTTTTCGTCTTTTCAGACCTGTTCAAAATTTCTGATGATCATCATCATGCTTATCTGAGTTCTTCCCACAAAAATTGGGCGTAATCTGTGTGTATTGAATCTTAGCCATTTAAGGACACCATCATGACAAGCCCACGTATGCCCGCGCTGTTCCTTGGCCACGGTAGCCCGATGAACGTGCTGGAAGATAACCGCTATACCCGCGCCTGGGCTCAGCTCGGCGAAACGCTGCCGCGGCCAAAAGCGATTGTGGTGGTGTCGGCCCACTGGTTCACCCGTGGAACGGGCGTGACCGCGATGGAAGCGCCGAAGACGATTCACGACTTTGGTGGTTTTCCGCAGGCGCTGTATGACACGCACTATCCGGCACCCGGTTCGCCTGAGCTGGCGCAGCAGCTGGTTGAATTATTGGCACCAACGCCGGTGGCGTTAGATAAAGAAGCGTGGGGCTTTGACCACGGCTCGTGGGGGGTGCTTATCAAGATGTACCCTAACGCGGATATCCCGATGGTGCAGCTGAGTATTGACAGCACGAAGCCGGCAGCCTGGCATCTGGAGATTGGCCGCAAACTGGCCACGCTACGTGACCAGGGGATTATGCTGGTGGCGAGCGGTAACGTGGTGCATAACCTGAGAACTGCGCGCTGGCACGGTGAAAATACACCTTACCCCTGGGCCGAGTCGTTTAACGACTATGTTAAAGCCAACCTGACCTGGAAGGGGCCTGCGGAGGAGCATCCGCTGGTGAACTATCTCAGTCATGAAGGCGGTTCACTGTCTAACCCGACGGCGGAGCATTTCCTGCCGCTGCTTTATGTACTGGGCGCGTGGGACGGCAAAGAGCCGGTGACGATTCCGGTCGACGGAATAGAGATGGGATCGCTGAGTATGCTGTCGGTTGTGGTAGGGTAAACAAAAAAGCGCCCAATGGGCGCTTTTTTAGCGATCTATTCCATAAAGATATGCGGATAGAAACGGGAAAGATCCTGGGTGATAAGTTCGCGATCTTCACGAATCCCGATCCCTGCAGGCCGATCGTTAATAAGCCAGCTGCCAATCAGCGTATAGCTGTCGCCGAATTTTGGTAGCGGATAGAACTGCTGGACGATCATGCCTTCTTCGCCGTACGGCCCGTCAACGCGCGCGATCTCCTGGCCATTCTCGATGATCTTCACGTTGGCGCCTTCGCGGGAAAAAATTGGCTTCACGACGTATTTTTCCATCGGCGGGAAGTTGTCTTCGGCGAAATAAGCCGGCAGCAGATTAGGGTGGCCCGGGAACATCTCCCACAGCATCGGCAGCAGGGCTTTGTTGGAGATAATGCTTTTCCAGGCTGGCTCCAGCCAGCGCACGCCGGCATCTTCCAGCTTGGTGGAGAACATCTCGCGGAGCATGAATTCCCACGGGTAGAGCTTGAACAGGTTACTGATAACCTGATCCTGCAGATCGGTAAACTGACCTTTCTCGCCGAGGCCAATTTCCTCGATAAACAGGAACTCACTGGCGACGTCAGATTCGGCGGCGCAGTCCTGCAGATATTGCACGGTGCCGCGATCTTCTACCGTGTCCTGACAGCAGGCAAAGTGCAGCAGATTGAAACCATGCTGCTGCTTGAGCTCGGCGAAACGTTCGATCAGCTTTTCCTGCAGGCTGTTGAACTGGTCTGCGCCTGCCGGCAGCTTGCCTGCAGCGACCTGATCTTCAAGCCAGATCCACTGGAAGAAGGCCGCTTCATACAGCGACGTTGGCGTATCGGCGTTGTTTTCCAGCAGCTTGGGTTCACCCACGCCATCCCACGCCAGATCCAGGCGGGAATAAAGGGAGGGCTGCTGGCTGCGCCATGATTGGCGAACAAATTCCCAGGTGTGTTTCGGAATGCGGAAACGGGCCATTAGCTCGTCGCTGGCCACCACTTTTTCCACAACCTGCAGACACATTTGATGCAGCTCGGCGGTGACCTCTTCCAGGCGTTCAACCTGAGCCAGCGTGAGCTTGTAATAGGCGTCTTCACACCAGTACGGCTCCCCGTACATGGTGTGAAAATTGAAGCCGTATTCCGTGGCTTTTTCGCGCCAGTCCGGGCGTTCAACGAGAGAAACTCTTTCCATGATTTATCAGCCGCCCATCGAACGGCTGCTGCCGGAGGTGGCGCTGCTGCGCTGCATGGTGGATTGCTTGGCCACTGACTCACCAAAGCCGCCGCGAGTCACCGTTGAGGTGGTCGCAGGTTTTGGTGCCATCGCGCTTTTCGGAACGGTTGTCGTCCGGCCTGGTGTGGCCGCGCCGTAGCTTTTACCGCTGGCATCGGCGTACTTGCCGTAAGCCGGGCTGGCCGGGTTTTTTGAGGTAAACAGCGGCTGCTGCGCAAAGCCCGCGCCGCCGCCCATCAGACGGCCCATCATGTAGCCCGCCATCAGCGGCATCCAGAAGCTGCCGCTTTGCTGCGGTTGAGCCTGAGCCTGGCTTTCGCCGGCAAGGCTTGCCTGAGCAGGGGCTGGCTGGCACTGGCCTTCGCCAAACTCGGCCACGCAGGCTTCACGGGAAGCGTACTTCGGTGCCGTGCGCTCGGCTTCTTTCAGAGCGTTATTATAGGCGGTGGTACATTCCGCGCTTTTGCTCGGGTTTGCCTGCGAGCAGTCGTCCGCGTTTTGATACATTGAGACAGTTTCGTCGCTTTGTTCACAGCCGGCCAGCATAAAGACGGCGGTGACCGCCAACGCCACCGGCGTTAAATGGCGTGCGTTCCAGCTTTTGCGGAACGATGAATGATTTATATTTTTTGTCCGTTTCATTTAATCAGTCCTGAGCCCAGTAGGTTTGGTGCTAAGGATAGGGGATGAGCGGTTGAAATTGAAGCGATGTTGGCCTGTTGGCAGGAGATCTTTACGTTGCCTTACGTTCAAACGCGAGGCAGAAAAAAAGGGGCGTAAAAATACGCCCCTCAAGGATTGCTAACAAAGAGGGAAAAAGCGTGGTTTTTCCCCCTTTGTAGTAGTCAGCCGAAAATCAATGAATTGATTTTCCTGTTTTTTTTAACGTGCCGCTGGTACTTCTTTAGTACCAGAGGTTTGTCAGCAGTCTGAAAGGGGCGTAAAAATACGCCCCTTTCGTTGGCATTCCGGCGATTAATTAGCGAATGGGTTCGCTTTTTTCCCGCTGGTGGCCGCAGCCGGAGTGGCATGAGTTGTCTTAGTGGAAGCCGTCGCTGGCGCGGTGTTGTAACCGTCAGCCCGGGCATCCTGCTCCGGGGTTTCCGGCGCAACGCTGTCCGCAGAGGTTGAAACCGGTTTGCCCAGCGTATTGTTCAGCGCAATCAGATCCTGCTCGTTCAACGTACCCAGCGCTGATTTGATATTCAGCTGGTTAATCAGGTAGTTGTAACGTGCGCTGGAGAGTTGCTGCTTGGCGTTATACAGTGTGGTGGTCGCGTCCAGTACGTCAACGATAGTACGGGTACCCACTGAGTAACCGGCTTCCATCGCATCAAGGGAGCTTTGCGCAGACACAACGGCCTGTTTGTAAGCGTTGATGGTGCTGATAGAGGCATTTACGTTGTTAAAGGAAGAACGCACGGTCTGTACCACGCTGCGGTGCGCGCTTTCCAGCTGCTCGCTGGCACCTACAAAGTTGTACTGAGCTTGTTTAACCTGAGAGTTAACCTGGCCACCCTGGTACAGCGGCAGGGAGAAGCTCAGGCCAACCTGGTTCTGCCCTTTGTAGCTGTTGTCATACGCCGAGTTATTCCCGGTTTTAGAACCATTGTAGCTGCTGTTAGTGACGCCGCTGGATGCGTTCAGGCTCAGGGTCGGCAGGTGGCCGTCCTCAGCCAGGCGAATTTGTTCGCGCGCCAGATCCTGGCTCAGACGAGCCTGCAGCAGGCTGAGGTTGCGTTTTTCAGCATCTTTCAGCAGGTTATTGACTGCATCTGGCTTGGTGGTTTTGAAACCGTCCACGTTCAGAGAAGCCAGGCTGAGGTAGTCGTTCCCGGTGACCTGGCGCAGCGATTCCACCGCGTTGTCCAGATTATTACGGGCGGTGACTTCGTTCGCCAGCACGGTGTCGTACTGCGCGCGGGCGTTCTGTACGTCAGTGATGGCAACCAAGCCTACGTTAAAGCGCTGAGTGGTTTGATCCAACTGGCGGTAGATGGCCTGTTTCTGCGCTTCAGTATAGGAAAGCGCGTCAATGGCGCTCAGCACGTTAAAATAGGCTGTGGCCGTGTTCAGGATCAGAGACTGCTGATCGGTCTGGAAGCTAACATCCTGAATCCCTGCTGTTTTTTCCTGCAGGCTCAGTGCGCGCCATTTAGACATATCAAAAATGGTTTGCGTCAGCTGTAACGTTGCGCTGGTCGTGTTGGAGTTAATACCGTTAGAGTCGCGGAAACCGTTACCGTAGGTGTAATCTGCACCCAGGCCCAGCTGTGGCAGTAATGGGCTGCGTGCTTCATTAATTTTTTCGAATGCGGCGTCACGGTCAGCAGCGGATTTACGCAGGTCCGGGTTGCTGGTGCGCGCCTGTTGATAAACCTGCAGCAGGTTTTCTGCCTGGCTCATGGCGCTGAAACCCGTTAGGCTCAGACCGATAAGAATGGGGAGCAGTTTCTTCATTTGCATTCCTTGTTGTGAAGCAGAATTATTTTGTTTAACGCCGACAGGAGTCAAAGATGATCGCCGATTCTACAGATTCCGTCAGCCGGGCAGGTTGGCGTAAAGTGCCATCTACCTTAATTTTCACCAATCTACCACATCAAAATTGAAAGGGCAGTTACGCAGGGTTGAAATCACCCGGTCAGCGCCCATTTGTCATCAGGACATCATCTATGAACAAGTCAGAAAAGCTAGCGGCTACTTTCGCCAAAAAGGATGTAGAAATTATTGCACGGGAAACGCTTTATCGTGGCTTTTTTTCACTCGATCTTTATCGTTTTCGCCATCGTTTGTTCAACGGCGAAATGAGTGGCGAAGTCAGGCGTGAAATTTTTGAGCGCGGTCACGCTGCGGTGCTGCTACCCTATGACCCTGTGCGTGATGAAGTCGTGCTGATAGAGCAGATTCGTATTGCCGCCTGGGATACCAGCAAAACCCCATGGCTGTTAGAAATGATCGCCGGCATGATTGAAGAGGGTGAAAGCGTAGAGGATGTTGCGCGCCGTGAAGCCGTAGAAGAAGCGGGCCTTGCCGTGGGCCGAACCAAACCGGTTCTGAGCTATTTAGCCAGCCCCGGCGGCACCAGCGAAAGGTTGTCTATTTTAGTCGGCGAAGTGGATGCCACTCAGGCCAACGGTATTCATGGCCTGGTGGAAGAAAACGAAGATATTCGTGTTCATGTGGTGAGCCGGGAGCAGGCTTACCAGTGTGTCGAAGAGGGGAGCATCGACAACGCGGCGACGGTCATCGCTTTGCAATGGCTGCAGCTGCATTATGAGCAACTAAGAAAAGAGTGGAATCACTGATTATGAAGCGCTATACCCCTGACTTCCCCGAAATGATGCGTTTGTGCGAAACCAACTTCGCGCAGCTGCGCCGTCTGTTGCCGAAAAATGATGCGGCGGGCGAAACGGTAACCTATCAGGTTAATAGCGCCAGATATCGATTAACTGTCTCAGAATCAACGCGTTATACCACTCTGGTGGAAATAGAACAAACGCAACCCGCAGTGAGTTACTGGAGCCTGCCGTCAATGTCGGTCAGGCTGTATCACGATGCGATGGTCGCGGAAGTGTGTTCAAGCCAGCAGATCTTTCGCTTCAAAGCGCGATATGATTATCCGAATAAAAAGTTGCATCAACGCGACGAAAAGCATCAAATTAACCAGTTTCTTGCTGACTGGCTGCGCTACTGTTTAGCGCATGGAGCAATGGCCGTGCCCGTGTATACCTAGTTTTTTAGGGACCAGGACGGCTAACGGCACAACGCCCTGAATAAATGGATGATATTGATACCCTGAATAAATCGAGCTGCCGCCTGGATATCAGCAGCTTAAGTGTGGTGGGTAGTGAGTGCGTGAAACCTAAGGACACCATTTGGAAAGCCTGTTAACCCTTCCTGTGGCCGATGGAGGCCGAATCAGGATATTGCAAATAACCGATACCCATTTGTTCGCTGGAAAGAACGAAACGCTGCTCGGGATTAATACCTGGAAGAGCTATCAGGCGGTGTTGACCGCTATTCTAGCCGAACAGCGTGCCTGCGACTTACTGGTGGCAACCGGGGATTTGGCCCAGGATCACAGCGTGGAGGCTTATCAGCATTTTGCTGAAGGAGTCTCCCGCATTTCTGCGCCTTGCGTTTGGCTGCCGGGTAACCACGATTTTCAGCCTGCAATGTTTAACGCTCTGCAGGAAGCGGGTATTTCTCCGGCCAAGCGCGTTTATATCGGCGATCGCTGGCAAATCTTGCTGCTGGACAGCCAGGTCTTTGGCGTTCCCCACGGTGAACTGAGCGACTATCAGCTGGAATGGCTTGAGCGTCAGCTGGCTGCGGCTCCAGAGCGTCACACCCTACTTTTGCTGCATCATCATCCTCTTCCTGCTGGTTGTAGCTGGCTGGATCAGCACAGCCTGCGCAATGCTGCCGCACTGGATGCCGTGCTTAAGCCCTGGCCGCAGGTGAAAACGCTGCTTTGTGGGCACATTCACCAGGAACTGGATCTCGACTGGAACGGCCGCAGAATGCTGGCCACGCCTTCGACATGCGTCCAGTTCAAACCCCACTGCGCCAATTTCACGCTCGACACCATTGAGCCGGGGTGGCGCTGGCTCGATCTTTACCCTGACGGCAGCCTGACGACGGAAGTTTGCCGTCTGCAAAGCGGTAAATTCAGTCCTGATACGGCTTCTGAGGGTTATTAATGCCTGCGTTACTGTATCTGCACGGGTTTAATAGCTCTCCGGCCTCCGCAAAAGCGACCCGTTTTAAGGCGTGGTTGGCTCAGCATCATCCTGAAATTGAGATGATTGTGCCTCAGTTACCGCCTTATCCGGCAGAGGCTTCCGAACTGCTAGAGTCGCTGGTACTCAAACGTGGAGGAGAGCCACTGGGCATTGTGGGGTCTTCCCTCGGCGGTTATTACGCGACCTGGCTTTCGCAGTGCTTTACTCTGCCTGCGGTGGTGGTTAACCCGGCAGTTCGCCCTTTTGAGCTGCTTGTGGGTTACCTTGGTAAAAACGAGAACCCCTACACCGGGCAGCAATATGTGCTAGAGTCACGCCATATTTACGATCTGAAAGTCATGCAGATTGACCCGTTGGAAGCGCCAGACCTGATTTGGCTGCTGCAACAAACGGGCGATGAGGTGCTTGATTACCGCCAGGCCGTAGCCTACTACGCGCTCTGCCGCCAGACGGTGAAACCCGGTGGCAATCATGCCTTCACGGGCTTCGAAGATTATTTCACACAGATTGTCGACTTCCTCGGCTTGCGCTGAGGCCTGACGGCCGATTTCCTGTTTCGCTATCTGAATGAATAAACCATGACGCAATCCTATAATGCCGATGATATAGAGGTACTCACCGGGCTTGAGCCTGTTCGCCGCCGCCCGGGGATGTACACTGACACCACTCGTCCTAACCATTTAGGACAGGAAGTCATTGATAACAGCGTGGATGAGGCGCTGGCAGGTCACGCTAAGCGCGTGGATGTCATCCTGCACGCCGACCAGTCGCTGGAAGTCATTGATGACGGGCGCGGGATGCCTGTTGATATCCATTCCGAAGAGAAGGTCCCGGCCATTGAGCTGATCCTTTGCCGTCTGCATGCGGGCGGTAAATTCTCGAATAAAAACTACCAATTCTCCGGCGGCCTCCACGGCGTAGGGATCTCTGTGGTTAACGCCCTTTCCAAACGCGTTGAAGTGACCGTCCGCCGCGACGCTCAGGTATACAGCATCGCTTTTGAAAACGGCGAGAAGGTGCAGGATCTGGAAGTGATTGGCACCTGCGGGAAGCGCAATACCGGGACCAGCGTGCATTTTTGGCCGGATGAAAGCTTCTTCGACAGCCCGCGCTTTTCCGTTTCACGCCTCAGCCATCTGCTGAAAGCGAAAGCGGTACTGTGCCCGGGGGTTGAGATTACCTTTACCGATAAGGTGAATAATACCGAGCAGCGCTGGTGCTACCAGGACGGCCTGAACGACTATCTGTGCGAAGCCGTAAATGGCCTGATTACCCTCCCGGAAGCGCCGTTTATCGGCAATTTTTCGGGCGACACCGAAGCCGTTGACTGGGCGCTGCTCTGGTTGCCGGAAGGCGGTGAGCTGCTGACGGAAAGCTACGTAAACCTGATCCCAACCATGCAGGGCGGTACTCATGTTAACGGCCTGCGTCAGGGGCTGCTCGATGCCATGCGTGAGTTCTGCGAATACCGCAATATTCTGCCGCGTGGTGTGAAGCTCTCTGCGGAAGATATTTGGGAACGCTGCGCCTATGTGCTGTCGGTCAAAATGCAGGATCCTCAGTTTGCTGGCCAGACGAAAGAACGTCTCTCCTCACGCCAGTGTGCGGCCTTTGTCTCCGGCGTAGTGAAGGATGCTTTCAGCCTGTGGCTGAACCAGAACGTTCAGGCGGCAGAACAGCTGGCAGAGCTGGCTATTTCCAGCGCTCAGCGCCGTATGCGCGCCGCGAAGAAGGTTGTGCGTAAAAAGCTGACCAGCGGGCCAGCGCTGCCGGGTAAGCTGGCAGACTGTACTGCGCAGGATTTAAGCCGGACCGAACTATTCCTGGTGGAAGGGGACTCTGCGGGCGGCTCCGCGAAGCAGGCTCGCGATCGCGAATATCAGGCGATCATGCCGCTGAAAGGGAAGATCCTGAACACATGGGAAGTTTCTTCTGACGAAGTACTGGCCTCGCAGGAAGTGCACGATATTTCTGTGGCGATCGGTATTGATCCAGACAGTGAAGATCTGAGCCAATTGCGCTATGGCAAGGTCTGTATCCTTGCGGATGCGGACTCAGATGGTCTGCACATTGCCACGCTGCTGTGCGCGCTCTTTGTGCGCCACTTCCGGGCACTGGTGAAAGGTGGTCACGTTTACGTGGCGATGCCGCCGCTCTACCGCATCGATCTGGGTAAAGAGGTTTATTACGCGTTGGATGAAGAAGAAAAAGCCGGCGTGCTGGAACAGCTTAAGCGCAAGAAAGGCAAGCCAAACGTGCAGCGCTTTAAAGGGCTGGGCGAGATGAACCCGCTTCAGCTTCGCGAGACCACGCTTGATCCGAATACGCGCCGTCTGGTTCAACTGACCATCAGCGATGAAGACGACCAGCGCACGCTGGCGACAATGGATATGCTGTTGGCCAAAAAGCGTTCGGAAGATCGCCGCAACTGGCTGCAGGAAAAAGGCGACATGGCCGATATTGAGGGCTAAACGTTTTTCTCCAAAACGTAAAAGGGATGGCTCAGGCCATCCCTTTTTGCATTCTCAGACGCCAGTTACTTCACGGCTTCTTCGAGAATGCGGATATGCACTTCCAGCACGTCGTCTTTCACGCGGGCGCTATGTTCTTTCATGTGGACCGTCTCAAGATGGGCTTCCAGATGCGCAACGCTTTCCCATTTTTCCAGCATGAAGATGGAGTCCGGGGCGGTAGTCTGGAACGCGACCTGGGCGTTATGATCGACCAGCGGCGCGTAGCCGTGGCAGCCTTCTTCCTTCAGCACGGTTGGAATAATTTTCTCAAACGCTGCAATTACCGCCTGGCGATGGTGTGACCCAGGACGTGTGCGAATTTCTGCAATCACTGTCAGCATGACTAACTCCTTATGTTATCCGGCAAACAGTTAAGCAAAAATACCAGCCAGATGCTTGCGATATTCTGCTACATAATGTGGCACATCAGGTGACTTGATGACGTCATTAGCGATAAAGGTTGGCAGCCCTTCCATACCCAGGAACTGGTTAGCCTTGTGGAATGGAAGATAAACGCCGTCTACGCCAACGCCATGGAAAAACTGATCTTTTTCGGTGAAAGCTTCTAAAGGAGCGTTCCAGGTCAAGGACATCATGTAGGTTTTACCCTGAATCAGGCCGCCGGAACCATATTTTTTAGAGGCGTCTGAACGGGTACGACCATCGCTGGCATACAGCGAACCGTGGCCTTCGGTGAACACATCGTCAATGTACTTTTTGACCGTCCACGGGGCGCCCATCCACCAGCCCGGCATCTGCCAGATGATGCTGTCTGCCCAAAGGAATTTCTCAACTTCCGCTTTAACGTCATATTCGCTGTCAGCGCGGGTGACCTGGACATCATGCCCGAGGTCGCGCAAATAGCTTTCCGCGACTTCGGTCATGGTGTCATTAAGCTGGCCGTTGGAATGGCCGAATTTTTTACCGCCGTTGATAATCAGGATGTTGCTCATTGTTAGCCCTTAAATAATTACGTTTGCTAATCATTATAATGAGAACCTTACTGTGAAAAAATGACCAGGATGTGCAAAGACTTTTGCTGCACGAGCAATAATCCGGCTGAAATTTCTCAGTTCCAACTGATGCGAACCCTAAAACCGCTGCTTTCTGCGTTGTCGAAAGTTGCCTGCATACCGTGCAACGCCGCAATTCGACTTACGATTGACAGCCCCAGCCCGCTGCCGGTTTTTAGCTGCCCTGGTGGGCGAAAGAAGCGTTCCCCCAAAGAGGCAAGATATTCAGGGTTCACGCCCGGTCCATTGTCGATAACCTCAAGCTCATTCTCCTTAAGTACGACGTTCACAACGCTGCCTGCAGGGCTGTAGCGGACGGCGTTATCAATGATATTGCGCAACATCAACCCAAGCAGAAGTGGCTGAACGAGCTGGATTACTGGTTTTTCCGGCATCTGCAGGTGGATATCAATATGCTCTCGCTGGGCCGCGTGCCAGGCTTCCATCACGCTTTCCTGAAGCAGAGTCTGCAGTGGCACGTCCTGGACATCATTCAGTTCAGCCAGGGAGTCCAGGCGAGAAAGCGTCAGCAGCTGTTCAACAAGACGGGAGGCTCGGTCAATGCCCTGATGAAGCTGGTTCAGCGCTTGCTCTCTGACTTGGGCATCATCTTCCGCCAGTTGAGCCACCTCTGCCTGTACCTTCAGGGCCGCAAGTGGGGTTCGGAGTTCGTGGGCGGCATCGGACGTAAAGCGCCTTTCACGCTGCATAAATGCTTCTGTACGCTCAAAGAGCTGATTTAAGGCATCCACAAGGGGCCTGACCTCCAGCGGGAGAGGTTGAGTCTCGAGTCTGCTGTTGTCACCGGGGGGGCGACGCTGTAGTTTTTGCGCCAGTTTGCGCAGCGGTGCCAGCTCTCTGCTGACTAACCAAATCAACAGAAGCAGCATCAGCGGCAGCGCTATTAGCCAGGGCGTGAGCTGAGCAGACACGATATCCAGAGCCATATCGTTCCGGTAATCCCACTCCTGGCCGACCACGATACGATAACGACCATCAGCTGTTGTCAGCCAGACCAGACGCCACAGATCGTCATCATCATCGAGTCGCCCGTCCGCAAATCCATCCCTATGCCATGAATAGATCAGTCCTTTACCGCTGTCGCCGTCATTGAGCACAAGCCTGCCCTCAGCGGTGAAAATGGCGAAGGCTAATGTGTCATCATCGAGCTTACCGCGATGTTTTTTCAGTATGTTTTTGCTGCGAGGAAGCTGTGGCTCGGCGCTGTTTGCGCCATCGAAATCCAGCACGCTTAGCCGCTTAGCAAAAAGCAATTGTTGGGTATCGAAGAGTTTGTTGAGCGATTTACGGGCTTCATACCAAGCGGCGGCACTGGCAAAGGCTGCTGCTGCAAGGGTCAGCACTATAAAGCCTACGGTCAGGCGTGTGCGTAAGCTTTTGGTCAACGTTCTTAGCATGCATCACCTAACGTATAGCCGATGCCGTGTACGGTGCGAATAAAACCACTGCCTAGCTTTTTACGGAGATGATGGATGTGAACTTCAAGGGCGTTGCGCGAGACTTCATCGTCCCAGCTATAGATTTTTTCCTCGATCAGTGTACGTGGCAGAACACGCCCGACATTACGCATCAGCAACTCGAGTAAAGCGAATTCCTTAGGCTTTAGCTGTAGGGGCTCGCCGTTGAGAGATACCGTATGGTTTGCCGGAGAAAGCACGACATTTCCGTGGGTAATCTCTGGCTGCGCGTGGCCGTGCGCCCGGCGGATGAGTACCTGCAACCGCACTGCCACTTCTGTCAGGGCGAATGGTTTGCAAAGGTAGTCGTCCGCACCCAGCTGCAATCCTTCAATGCGCTCTTCCAGCGAGTCTCTGGCAGTCAGGATTAGTACGGGCTGACTGTGCCCCTCTTTACGCCAGGCGCGCAGAATATCCAGGCCATCCATGCCCGGGAGACTGAGATCTAACACTACGGCGTCGTAGGGGGCCAGGCCAAGTGCGGCTTGCCCCTCTGGCCCATCGCTAAACCAGTCAACTGCAAACCCCATTTTGATTAATCCGGCTTTAATGCCGTCACCAATTAGTGGGTCATCCTCAATAAGTAACAGGCGCATGGCGCACTCCTTGTTGCTGCCGTTAAGACGAGCAGTAAATACCTGTCGTCTTTGTGTGTACAGAAGAAAAGCCTGCTCCTTCGGCAAAGACCGCAAATTTGTAATAAAAAACACTTCCTGCCGAGGGGTTAAGATCTCGTTAAGATTTGGGCGCTTTAATAGGGGCTAAGAAACGAAAGGAGAATTACATTATGAAAAAGACAGCCGCTTTATGTGCCATTATCGCTTTAACTTCAGCCCCTCTATTTGCTGCTCAGACCGGCGGATTTGTTGACCCTAATGCCTCGGTACAAACTCAGCCTGTACAGCAGGGCGGCTTTGTGGGCCCAACGGGGAGTAAAACCACGGTAAAACAGGCCAAAACGTTATCTGATGACACTTGGGTGACGCTGACCGGTAAAATTGAGCAGCGCATTGGTGGTGATGATTATATTTTCCGCGATGCAACCGACAGTATCAACGTAGACATTGACCATAAGCGTTGGAACGGCCAAACGGTCACCCCTCAGGACACCGTGGAAATTCAGGGTAAAGTGGATAAAGACTGGAACTCGATAGAAATCGACGTAAAGCAAATTAACAAACTGAAGTAACGCTGAAAATGCGGCTTGCCCATATGGGCTGCCGCTTCGTATAAAGCTATTCATCGCTATGACTCAACAGGCCAGATAAGGTACTATCGGCGGCAATTACGCCGATTGTGGCCACAATCGGTTCGTCAGTTTGAGGATGAATGAGCAATGAGTGATTTGACTCATGATGGTGCTGAGCGTCTTGCGTTGCACGAATTCACGGAAAATGCGTATCTCAACTATTCCATGTACGTCATCATGGACCGCGCCCTGCCGTTTATTGGCGACGGGCTCAAGCCGGTTCAGCGTCGAATCGTATATGCGATGTCGGAGCTGGGGCTAAACGCCAGCGCAAAATTCAAAAAGTCAGCCCGTACCGTGGGTGATGTGCTGGGTAAATACCATCCGCACGGCGACAGCGCCTGTTATGAAGCGATGGTGCTGATGGCGCAGCCATTCTCTTACCGCTATCCGCTGGTGGACGGGCAGGGGAACTGGGGCGCGCCGGACGATCCTAAGTCCTTTGCTGCCATGCGTTATACCGAATCCCGCCTGTCGAAGTACGCGGAGCTGCTGCTCAGTGAGCTCGGGCAGGGAACGGTAGACTACATCCCGAACTTTGACGGAACGCTGCAGGAGCCCAAAATGCTGCCTGCGCGTTTACCTAACATCCTGCTTAACGGGACAACCGGTATCGCCGTGGGCATGGCAACCGACATTCCACCGCATAACCTGCGTGAAGTCGCCCAGGCCGCCATAACGCTGATTGACCAGCCAAAAACGACGCTGGACAGCCTGCTGGATATCGTCCACGGTCCGGATTATCCGACCGAAGCGGAAATCATCACGCCGCGTGAAGATATTCGCAAAATCTACCAGAACGGGCGCGGCTCCATCCGCATGCGTGCGGTGTGGCGCAAAGAAGACGGCGACGTTGTGATTACCGCGCTGCCTCATCAGGTATCAGGCGCTCGCGTTCTGGAGCAGATTGCCAGCCAGATGCGTGCGAAAAAGCTGCCAATGGTTGAAGATCTGCGCGACGAGTCAGATCATGAAAACCCGACCCGGCTGGTGATTGTGCCTCGTTCCAATCGCGTGGACGTTGAGCAGGTAATGAACCATCTGTTCGCGACCACCGATTTGGAAAAAAGCTATCGCGTTAACCTGAATATGATTGGCCTGGACGGTCGCCCGGCGGTGAAAAACCTGCTGGAGATCCTCAGCGAATGGTTGGTCTTCCGTCGTGACACGGTGCGCCGCCGCCTGAACTACCGTCTGGAAAAAGTCCTTAAACGCCTGCATATCCTGGAAGGTTTGCTGGTAGCGTTCCTCAATATCGACGAAGTGATCCATATCATTCGTACCGAGGATGAGCCGAAGCCGGTGTTGATGTCTCGCTTTGATATCAGCGAAACGCAGGCCGAAGCTATCCTTGAGCTGAAGCTGCGCCACCTCGCCAAACTGGAAGAGATGAAGATCCGCGGCGAGCAGAACGAGCTGGAAAAAGAACGCGATCAGCTGCAGGGCATTCTCGCTTCAGAGCGCAAAATGAACACGCTGCTGAAAAAAGAGCTGCAGTCGGATGCCGATACCTACGGCGACGACCGTCGCTCTCCGCTGCACGAGCGCGGTGAAGCGAAGGCGATGAGCGAGCATGACATGGTGCCGTCTGAACCAGTGACGATTGTGCTGTCGCAAATGGGCTGGGTGCGCAGCGCCAAAGGCCACGATATTGACGCGCCGGGCCTGAGCTATAAAGCCGGTGACAGCTACCTTGGCTCAGCCAAAGGTAAGAGCAATCAACCGGTGGCATTCATTGACTCCACTGGGCGAAGCTACGCGCTGGATCCTATCACGCTGCCGTCAGCGCGTGGTCAGGGTGAGCCTCTGACCGGTAAGCTGACGCCACCGCCGGGTGCGACGGTTGACTATGTGCTGATGGCCGCAGACGATCAGAAGCTGCTGATGGCTTCGGACGCAGGTTATGGCTTCGTCTGTACCTTTAACGACGTTGTTTCACGCAACCGCGCAGGTAAAACGCTGATTTCCCTTCCGGATAACGCCCGCGTCCTCCCTCCGCTGGAAATTCACAGCGCAGACGACATGCTGTTGGCGATCACCGCCGCCGGTCGCATGCTGATGTTCCCGGTGAGTGATCTGCCGGAACTGTCGAAAGGCAAGGGCAATAAAATTATCTCTATCCCGGCAGCCGAAGCGGCGAAAGGTGAAGATAAGCTGGCACATCTGTTTATCCTGCCGCCGCAGAGTACGCTGACGCTACACGTCGGGAAGCGTAAAATTAAGCTGCGCCCAGAAGAGTTGCAGAAAATTACCGGTGAGCGAGGCCGCCGCGGGACGCTGATGCGTGGCCTGCAGCGTATCGACCGCGTGGACGTCGATTCCCCGATGCGGGCTGGAGCTGGAGACAGCGAAGAATAATCCGGGGTACGGCGGCAGCGTTGTCGCCGTCCGGTGTGTTTTACGCTAAAGCCGATATACTTATCAACGGCTTCGGCTCATGAGGTAGTTATGCTAGCGATTGTACGTTTTATTATTGTCGTTATTTACTGCATCCTGGTATGCATCTTTGGTTCAATTTATTGTCTGTTTAGCCCGCGCAATCCGCGCCATGTGGCAACTTTTGGGCACCTTTTCGGGCGTCTGGCGCCGGTATTCGGTCTCAAGGTTGAAACTCGCTTACCTGCCGGTGCAGAAAACCATCCCACTGCGATTTACATCGGTAACCATCAAAACAACTACGATATGGTGACGGCCTCGAGTATCGTGCAGCCTCCGACGGTGACGGTTGGGAAAAAAAGCCTGGTGTGGATCCCGTTTTTTGGCCAGCTTTACTGGCTGACGGGCAACCTGTTGATTGACCGGGATAACCGGGCAAAAGCCCACGGTACTATCTCCCAGGTTGTCGAGCAGATTCGCAAACGTAATGTTTCTATCTGGATGTTCCCGGAAGGGACCCGCAGCCGTGGTCGAGGCCTGCTGCCGTTTAAAACCGGGGCGTTTCATGCCGCGATTGCCGCGGGCGTGCCGATTATTCCGGTGTGCGTTTCCAATACCAGTAATAAAATTAAGCTAAACCGTTGGAACAACGGGTTGGTCATCGTCGAAATGCTGCCGCCAATTGATACCAGTGCTTATGGGAAAGATCAGGTCCGTAAGCTGGCCACTGACTGTCGTGAACTGATGATGGCCAAAATTGACGAACTCAATCAAGAAGTTGCCGCGCGTGAAGCAGCCGGCAAAGTTGAAAAGAATCAGGCGAGTTAAATGCCGCCTTTGGCGGTACGGTTTGTATCGCCTTTCGTTATTCAGTTTTACATGGAGCAATTATGTCACTCAGTCGGCGTCAGTTTATTCAGGCATCCGGAGTTGCGCTTTGTGCCGGCTCGGTGCCGCTGAGGGCAAACGCGGCAGGGCAGCAGCAGCCTTTACCTGTCCCTCCTCTGCTTGAATCTCGTCGCGGCCAGCCCTTATTCCTGACGCTGCAGCGCGCTCACTGGTCATTTACCGGCGGCGCGAAGGCACCCGTTTGGGGCTTTAACGGGCGCTATATGGGGCCAACCATTCGCGTCTGGAGCGGGGATGACGTGAAGATGATCTACAGCAACCGTCTGCAGGAAAATGTTGCGATGACGATTGCTGGCCTGCAGGTGCCGGGGCCGCTGATTGGCGGGGCCGCACGTATGATGTCGCCGAACGTAGACTGGGCGCCTGTTTTACCCATTCGCCAGCGAGCCGCTACGCTGTGGTATCACGCCAACACGCCGAATCGCACCGCAAGGCAGGTTTACAACGGCCTCGCGGGGATGTGGTTAATTGAGGATGAAGTCAGCAAATCTCTGCCAATCCCTAACCATTACGGCGTGGATGACTTCCCGATTATCATCCAGGACAAGCGGCTCGACAACTTCGGTGCACCGGAGTATCAGGAGCCAGGCAGCGGCGGTTTTGTTGGCGATACGCTGCTGGTGAATGGGGTGCAAAGCCCGTACGTGGAAGTGTCCCGTGGTTGGGTGCGCCTGCGTTTGTTGAACGCCTCAAACTCGCGTCGCTACCAGCTGCAAATGAGCGATGGTCGCTCCATCGCGGTGATTTCCAGCGATCAGGGGTTCCTGCCGGCGCCCGTTTCGGTTAAGCAGCTGTCGCTGGCGCCGGGAGAGCGGCGAGAAATTCTTATCGACATGACCGAAGGCAAAGAGGTCTCGATTACCGCCGGTGAAGCGGCGGGGATCATGGATCGCATTCGTGGTTTCTTTGAGCCGTCGAGCATTTTGATTTCTACGCTGGTGTTAACGCTGCGTCCTACCGGGCTGCTGCCGCTGGTGACCGACACGCTGCCAATGCGCCTTCTGCCGGAAGAGATTATCGGCGGTAACCCAACGCGCAGCCGTGAAATCACCCTCGGTGACGATCCGGGCATTAACGGCCAGCTGTGGGACATGAAACGGATAGATATTCAGACTCAGCAGGGCACCTGGGAACGCTGGACGGTGCGCGCCGATACGCCGCAGTCTTTCCACATTGAGGGCGTCAGTTTCCTGGTGCGCAACGTCAACGGAGCTTCACCGTTCGGGGAAGATCGCGGCTGGAAGGATACCGTGTGGATAGACGGGCAGGTTGAGCTGCTGGTCTACTTTGGGCAGCCTTCCTGGGAGCATTTCCCGTTCCTCTACTCCAGCCAGACGCTGGAGCTTGCCGATCGCGGCTCCATCGGTCAGCTATTGGTTCAGCCCGCGCCCTAGTTTTTACCCTCACCCTAACCCTCTCCCTACAAGGGAGAGGGGATAGCATGGCACTCTACGCAGAGTCTTTCTCCCCCTCGCCCCTTTAGGGTGAGGGGCGTAAAACACCGAATAACCCTTCAAAAATTACTGCTAATAAGCGTATAATCGCCGCCCTTTTGTTCATTTCTACATCATCTCTTCGGAAATATTATGAGCGTCAAAAGCCTGATCCAGCCGGATCGCGAACTCTTTTCATGGCCTCAATACTGGGCCGCCTGTTTTGGTCCGGCGCCGTTTTTACCCATGTCTCGCGCGGAGATGGACGAACTCGGCTGGGACAGCTGCGACATCATTCTGGTCACCGGCGATGCCTACGTGGATCACCCCAGCTTTGGGATGGCCATCTGTGGCCGTATGTTAGAGGCGCAGGGTTTCCGTGTCGGTATCATTGCTCAGCCGGACTGGTCTTCTAAACAGGACTTTATGCGCCTCGGCAAGCCGAACCTGTTCTTTGGCGTGACCGCCGGGAACATGGACTCGATGATTAACCGCTACACGGCGGACCGCAAGCTGCGCCACGACGACGCCTACACGCCGGATAACGTGGCAGGCAAGCGCCCCGATCGTGCTTCTCTGGTTTACACCCAGCGCTGTAAAGAAGCGTGGCGTGATGTGCCGGTGATCCTCGGCGGCATCGAGGCCAGCCTGCGGCGTACCGCGCATTATGATTACTGGTCTGATACCGTGCGCCGCTCGATTTTGGTTGATGCCAAAGCTGATATGCTGATCTTCGGCAATGGTGAACGTCCGCTGGTGGAAGTGGCGCATCGTCTGGCTAACGGAGAAGGGATCGCTGACATTTGCGACGTGCGTAATACCGCCATCATGCGCAAAGAAGCGATGCCGGGCTGGGCAGGCGTCGATTCCACCCGGCTTGATACGCCAGGAAAAATCGACCCCATTCCGCATCCTTACGGGGACGATCTCCCCTGTGCCGACGGCAATAAACCGAAGGACAAGAAGGCGGATGAAACCAAAGCTGTAACCGTGCAGCCGCCGCGACCAAAGCCGTGGGAAAAGACCTATGTTCTGCTGCCGTCCTTTGAGAAGGTGAAGGCCGATAAGGTGATGTATGCCCACGCCTCGCGGATCCTGCATCATGAAACTAACCCCGGTTGTGCCCGAGCGCTGATGCAAAAGCACGGCGATCGCTATATCTGGATCAACCCTCCGGCAATCCCGCTTTCTACCGAAGAGATGGATAGCGTGTTCGCGCTCCCTTACCAGCGTGTGCCTCATCCTTCCTACGGCAAGGCCCGCATTCCGGCCTATGAGATGATCCGCTTCTCGGTGAACATTATGCGTGGCTGCTTCGGCGGCTGCTCTTTCTGCTCCATCACCGAGCATGAAGGCCGCATTATTCAGAGCCGATCCGAAGATTCCATCATCAGCGAAATCGAAGCCATGCGCGACAGCGTGCCGGGCTTCACCGGCGTGGTGTCCGATCTCGGTGGCCCAACGGCCAATATGTATATGCTGCGCTGTAAGTCGCCGCGCGCGGAGCAAACCTGCCGTCGCCTGTCGTGCGTTTACCCGGAAATTTGCCAGCATATGGACACCAACCATCAGCCGACTATCGATCTCTACCGCCGCGCCCGCGATCTGCAGGGCGTGAAGAAGATCTTGATTGCCTCCGGCGTGCGTTACGATCTGGCGGTTGCCGATCCGCGTTACATCAAAGAGCTGGCCACTTACCACGTGGGCGGTTATCTCAAAATTGCCCCAGAGCACACAGAAGAAGGGCCGCTGTCGAAGATGATGAAGCCGGGGATGGGCAGCTATCATCGCTTTAAAGAGCTGTTTGATACCTATTCGAAGCAGGCTGGCAAAGAGCAGTATCTGATCCCATACTTTATCTCCGCGCACCCAGGGACGCGTGATGAGGACATGGTGAACCTGGCACTGTGGCTGAAGCAGCATCGGTTCCGCCTCGATCAGGTTCAGAACTTCTATCCGTCGCCGCTGGCTAACTCAACCACCATGTATTACACGGGCAAAAATCCGCTGAGTAAGGTGAACTACAAAAGCGAGGATATTGTTGTGCCTCGCGGTGACCGCCAGCGCCGCCTTCATAAAGCCCTGCTGCGCTATCACGACCCGGCTAACTGGGCGCTGATCCGTGAGGCGCTGGAGGCGATGGGGAAAAAGCACCTGATTGGTGGCAGACGTGAATGCCTGGTGCCAGCCCCGACCCTGGAAGAGATGCGTGAGGCCCGCAGACATGCTCGTCACGCCCGCCCGGCGCTGACGAAACATACCCCGCTTGCGCACCAGCGCCGTCCGGCAGCAGCAGGAAAGAGGAAGCCGCATGTGAAGTAACGGCGTGCTTTCATGCCGCTGTCATTTTTTTCTGCGACAAAGAGAAGTGGGAATCCCTGTCCGCCGGGTCTGGTGCTAAGCTGCCCGGCGGCCTCTTTGCTGAAATGAGAAATGAACATGTCTAACCCGCTGTACGTTTTTGACCTCGACCACACCCTGATTGACGCTGATTGCAGCACTCTCTGGAGCCGCTTTCTTTCTCGCGAAGGGCTGATCAAAGACCCTGATTATCTGGCCAAAGAGCACAAGCTGATGCTCGACTACCAGCGTGGCGAAATGAACATTCACGAATACGTTGGCGTCACGCTAGCCCCGCTGGCCGGCATGACAGTTGCCGATGTCGATACGCTGGTGGCTCGCTGCGTAGAAAATGATGTACTGCCGCTGGTTTACCCGGAGGCGAAGCGCCTGATTGAGCAATTACACGCTCAGGGCCAGCAGATGATGATCATCTCCGCGTCGGTCAGCCTGCTGGTGAAGGCCATTGCGCCGCGGCTGGGCATTGAACACGCCATCGGTATCGATCTGGTGACCGGCAATAACGCATACACCAGCGTGATAAGCGGCGTGCCGAGCTATCAGGCAGGTAAAATTACCCGTCTGAAGGAGTGGCTGACGGTGAACCCCGAATACAGCGGAGAACTGACGTTTTATACCGACTCTATTAACGACCTACCGCTCTGCCTTGAGGCCGATAAAGTGCTGATGGTAAATCCTTGCCAGAAGCTTGCGGCGCAGGGCGCTCGCTACGGCTGGCAAACGCTGAGCTGGTCTTTATAGCGAAACCGGGGCATGGCGAAAACCGTGCCCCGTTTAGGCGTTATTGCGGAGAATACAGCGGCACCGGCTTCCCGGTGATATAGCGGCGGCGCAGCCAGGCAGAAATAGCATCCATCGCCATTACCACGCAGACCAGAATCAGGGTGATAAACATCACCACGTCCCAGTTCCACAGCCGCATGTTCTCGGCATAAACCAGGCCGACACCGCCCGCGCCGACAAAACCCAGCACCGCCGCTGAACGGGTGTTGGACTCAATCTGATACAGGCTGAGGGAGAGAAACGCCGGGAACGACTGGGTGAAGATCCCGAAGCGGTGCTTCTGAATGCCCGCCGCGCCCACGGCGGTTAATCCCCGGCTCGGAGAGCGTTCTACCGCTTCGTGCCCCTCGGCATACAGCCTGCCCAGTAAGCCGGTATCCTGCATGATAATTGCCAGTACGCCAGCCAGTGGGCCAAGCCCCACGGCGCGCACAAATATTAGCCCCCAGATTGCCATATCCACGCCGCGCAGCAGGTCGAACAGGCGGCGCACCAGCAGCGCAATGACCCTTGCCACCGGGCCCTGCATGATATTGCGGGCAGCAAAAAACGACAGCAGCAGCGCCAGCACAGTGGCGGTTAGCGTCCCGGCAAAGACAATGGCGAGCGTAATAGCGATTTGCGAGAAGTAATAGGCGAACGGCCAGTTAACAAAGTCATGCCAGACAAACATGCGCAGGAAATAGCGCCCGAGCTGAGCGATGCCGGTCAGGATTTGCCCGGAGTCGATGCCGAAAGTGAAGAAAAACCAGACGTAGTAGCCGAGAATGGCGGCGGCCAGCAGGCCGATGTGACGCAGATAGCGTCCCTGCATCCGGTAAAGTTCGCGGTACTGCTCGCGGCTTTTAGCGATATCCGGTGTTGCCTGTGAAATGCTCATTTTTTCCCCTCCAGAACCCAGCGGCGCAGCCTGCCGGACAGGACATCGAGGATGGAAACCACCACGATAATCAGCAGCAGCGTGATGCTGACCTGGTCGTAGCGGTCGAGTTTAATGTTGGTCATCAGCTCCTGGCCGATCCCGCCCGCGCCAACGAGGCCGAGAATGGTGGAGGAACGGAAGTTAATTTCAAAGCGCATAAAGCTGTAGGACAGGAAGATCGGTTTCACCTGCGGCCACAGAGCGAAGCGCACGCGCTGAATTGGCGTGGCACCGCAGGCCACCAGGCCGCGCACAGGTTTGTCGGACGCGCTTTCGATGGCTTCATAAAACAGCTTGGTCAGGCTGCCAATGGTGTGCAGGGCCAGCGCCAGAAACCCCGGAATAGCGCCGATGCCAAAGGCCATCACGAACATGACCGCCCACGCCAGCTCCGGCATGGTCCTCAGGAAGGCAACTGAAGCACGAACGCCGAAGCGCACGGCGGGCGGCGTCCAGGTATTACCGGCGGCCAAAAATGCCAGCACAGCGGCAATGCAGGTCGAAATCAGCGTCGACGCCAGCGCCAGCTGCAGCGTTTCCCAAATCAGCGGCAGCTGAATCGGCAGGCGGTATCCCCAGTAGGCCAGCGAGCCTTTGGTGTGGACGTCGGCCAGCAGAACCGGGAGGTGCAGTGTCGGCAGGGTTTCGAACATGTAGTCGAGGAAGTTTGGCAGCGATTGCCAGATGGTGGTCAGGCTGAACTCAGCGATATGACCGGCGGTAAGATACAGGCCTACCAGCAGCAGGGACCAAATCAGGGTGTCGCGCTTCTGGCGCATTCTGACCTGGTGATAGTAACGCTCAAATTCCGTATTCAACATCATCACTTATTATCCGGTTTGTTTCCGGTGACGGGTTGCCCCGCCCTGATAAAAAAGCACCCAGGCAGGCCGCCGGGGTGCGATTTTTTATGCGGTGGGCGTCAATTAGCGAGCGCTAACCAGCTCACGCTTCATGTCGATGATCTGCTGGAAGTCAGCCACTGACGCCGGGCCGATGTGCTGGGTGCCGCCCATCGCCTTCACAAAGCAGCCGTGATCTTCTTTATCCAGTTTTTTCACCGCATCCACCACTTTGGCCTTGAAGTCAGCTGGCAGCTTGTTGCTGACCAGGATCGGGCCGTTCGGGATCAGTGGCGAGGTCCAGATGATGCGGATCTGCTTCATCAGGTCAGGGTGATCCATACGGATCAGGCGGTTAAATGCCCCGGCGGTGTAGCCGTCATTATAGTCGCCAACCATGGAAGCCCAGGTCACCGCGCCAGCAAACTGGCCGTTCAGCACGCCCAGGATGTCCTGTTCGTGGCCGCCGGAGAATGTGACGCTGGAGAAGAAGTTGTTGTATTTGTTGTCCGCGGTGCCGCCGAGTTTCTGTTTGAACTCGTGGTTCGGGATCAGATAGCCAGAGGTGGAGTCCGGATCCGCGAAGCCGAAGGATTTGCCTTTCAGATCTTCGATGGTTTTGTACGGACTGTCGGCTTTCACGATCACTACGGAGTGGTAGCCGCGGGACTGGTCTTTATCGTCAACCGCGATGCCGACGATATCCACCGCTTTCGGGTCGTTCATGTACACCGAAGCGTAGGAAGAAGGGGACATGCTCAGCACCAGGTCGACTTTACCGCCGATCAAGCCCTGAATAACGCCAGAGTAGTCAGAAGAGTTACGCAGTTTAGTGTCGACATTCAGTTCTTTATCCATGAACTGCTTCACACACTGGTTATCACCAATTTGCTGGGTCGCATTCTGCCCGCCGAGGATCCCGAGGTTCAGTTCGCGCGGCTGGTCAGCAGCCATAGCGTGGCCTGCAATCACAAGGCCAGTAATCACTGCGGATAAACGTAATGCGCCAGTCAGTTGCTTTTTCATTATCATTGCCTGTGTTGTATCAATTGGAGAGAGAATTAATGCACTTGATTGATTTCATCGCCGTACAAGAGATGCAGCACGTCGTCCGTTAACATCGACGGATGACCGTCAAACACGATATTTCCTTTTGCAACCCCGATAACGCGGGTGCAGTACTCTTTCACCAGCTCGATGGAATGCAGGTTCACCATCACGCTGATGCCTTGCTCACACACTTCACGCAGCACTTTCATGATGCGTTGGGTATTTTTCGGGTCGAGTGAAGCTACCGGCTCATCGGCCAGCAGAATACTTGGGTTTTGCATCAGCGCGCGGCAAATGGCAACGCGCTGCATCTGGCCACCGGAAAGGTTCTCGGCGCGCTGCAGGGCGTGGGGCAGCATGTTCATCCACTCCAGAAGCGAAATAGCGCGGGCGCGGTCTGCTTCAGGGAAAACCTTAAACAGGGATTTCAGCGTGGAGGTCTGGCTCAGGCGACCCAGCAGGACGTTAGTCAGCACGTCCAGTCTTGGCACCAGGCAGAAGTCCTGGAAGATCATGCCGCATTCGGTGCGCCACTGGTTCAGGGCGCGACCGCTGAGTTTAGACACATCGTGCGGCATCCCGACTTCCGGAAAGCTGAGGATCTCGCCCGACGTGGCAGAATGCGTACCGTTAAGAATATGCAGCAGCGTAGATTTACCTGCGCCTGAACGGCCAATCACGCCCACCAGTTCACCGGCATGCAGGTCGAAGTTAATGTCGTGCAGCACGGTCTGGTGTGCGTTATAGGCCTTACTCAGACTCTTAACGCTCAGGACTTTACGCCCCGGCGCGGGCGCAAACTGCGGCAGCGACTCCAGGTCAGAGTTGGTAACTACGGCAAGGGATCTGTTCATAACCATTCCAAATGAGTTAGCGAAGCTGGCCCTATTTATCGTGGTGTTGTGTGACTTTTTGATTACGGCTAAAAGAACAAATAATGAACGCCGTGAAAATTCACGCGACGATCAAACGGATGTGTTACACGTAGAAAGCGCTGGGGCAGGGGGTGTGCGGGAAATAAAAAACCACCCTGCGGGTGAAGGCGAAGGTGGTTTTGGGGACGAAAAGAGAAGCCGGATTTAGCCGACAAACACGTCCGGGTCTGGCCCAAGGCGTTTGCCGCTGTCGAGCTTCGCAATTTCAGCCAGCTCTTCTTTGTCCAGCCGGAAATCGAACACGTCAAAGTTTTCAGCAATACGGGCAGGCGTGACCGATTTAGGGATAACCACCAGCCCGCTATCGAGGTGCCAGCGAATCACCACCTGAGCCGGGGTTTTGCCGTATTTTTCCGCCAAATCACGAATGATTTTCTGATCAAACACGCCTTCACCGCCCTGGGCCAGCGGGCTCCAGGACTCGGTCTGGATTTTGTGGGTCGCGTTCCAGGCGTGGAGCTGGCGCTGTTGCAGCAGAGGGTGCAGCTCAATCTGGTTGATCACCGGGCTAACGCCGGTTTCGTCGATCAGCCGCTGGAGATGATTAAGATTGAAGTTACACACCCCAATACTCTTCGCCAGCCCCTCTTTTTGCAGCTCAATCAGCCCTTTCCAGGCTTCGAGATAATGATCTTTACTCGGCACCGGCCAGTGCAGCAGGTAGAGATCGACATAATCAAGCTGCAGTTTTTCAAGGCTGTCTTCCAGCGCCTGGCGGGGCCGCTGCTGGTCGCTGTTCCAGAGTTTGGTGGTAATAAACAGATCGTCACGCGCAATGCCTGCGCTTTTCAGCGCGGCACCTACGCCGTCCTCGTTTTTGTAGGCGGCGGCGGTATCAATGGAGCGGTATCCCACTTCCAGGGCTTTCTCAATGGCCGTTCTGACCTGGTCGTTGCTGGCCTGCCAGACACCGAGCCCAAGCTGCGGCATTACGTTGCCATCCTGGAGCTTGATTAAGGTTGGATGAGTCATGCGTACCTCCTTAATAGTGCGAAAAACACCGGGCAAGCCCGGTGTAAGTTTTGTATTAAGTCTAGTCGAAACTCAGGCGATCAAATCGCTAACCTGGATTCTCTTAGCGCGCGGCTTCGTAAATGCGGCGGCTAACGTCCAGCGTAATGTCCTGATGTTCGCCCAGCTTAGTCATGCCTTTTTCTTCCAGTTTCAGCAGCAGAGCAGGGATGGAGCTGCCGTCCAGGCCGTAGGCGGACAGGCGAGTCGCGGTGCCCATTTTCTCGAAGAAATTGCGGGTTGCTTCGATGGCCGCATCAATACGCTCTTCTTCGCTGCCGGAGGTGATGTTCCAGACGCGTTCTGCGTATTGCAGCAGTTTGGCGTGCTTCTCGTTACGCTTTTCATTCATCAGCGAAGGCAGAACCACCGCCAGCGTTTGAGCGTGATCCAGGCCGTGCATCGCGGTCAGTTCGTGACCCAGCATATGGGTCGCCCAGTCCTGCGGCACGCCAGCCCCGATCAGGCCGTTCAGCGCCATTGTTGCAGCCCACATCACGTTCGCACGCACGTCATAGTTTTCAGGATCTTTCAGCGCTTTAGGGCCGTCTTCGATCAGCGTCAGCAGAATGCCTTCCGCAAAACGATCCTGCACTTTGGCGTTGACCGGGTAGGTCAGGTACTGCTCGATGGTGTGAACAAAGGCATCCACCACGCCGTTAGCAACCTGTTTAGGCGGCAGGGTGTAGGTGTAAACCGGATCCAGAACCGCAAAGACAGGCTGCACGAAGTCAGACATGAACGCCTGTTTGTCGCCGGTAGAGCGGCGGGAAACCACTGCGCCTTTGTTAGATTCGGAGCCGGTGGCCGGCAGCGTCAGCACGGAACCCATTGGGATCGCGCTTTTCACGTCGCTACCGCGGGTCAGCAGAATGTTCCACGGATCGATATCCTGCGGATAGTGCGCCGCAGCGGCGATAAATTTAGTGCCGTCGAGCACGGAGCCACCGCCGACTGCCAGCAGGAAAGTCACTTTTTCTTTACGCGCAATCTCTACGGCTTTCATCAGCGTTTCGTAAGACGGGTTAGGTTCGATGCCGCCAAACTCCAGCACATCGAGGCCTTTCAGCGCGTCTTTAACCTGGTCCAGTACGCCAGTTTTAATCACGCTGCCGCCGCCGTAGGTAATCAGTACGCGAGCGTCGGCTGGGATCTGGTCACGCAGTTCTGCCAGGGAGCCTTTACCAAACAGGATGCGGGTTGGGGTATGAAGATTGAAGTTATTCATGATGGGTTTCCCGTTCGTTAGATGAGTCACATTGCTAAATCTGATGGCGCCTATTGTGGTCCGCCACTCTGCCTCTCTCAATGCATATTCCTGCCTTTATCTTGCCTGTTTCTCCAAACGACTGGAGAAAACGCAGAATCCATCGCACACTGTAAGCCGGATAAAAAGCGCCGTGGAGACGTAAGAAATGAACCGCCAGGCTATCTGTCAGCAGCTGACGGATAAAATCAATCAGCTGATTTTAAAAGAAAAGAGTGATGTGTTTTTTGATGGCGTACGGCTGATGTACGGCACCAAACCGATGGCTCGTACCCCGGTCATGTACGAGCCGGGCATTGTTTTTCTCTTTTCGGGTCATAAAACAGGTTATCTTAATGACCGCGTATTCCGCTATGACGCCAATGAATACCTGCTGCTGACGGTGCCTTTACCCTTCGAGTGCGAAACTTTTGCGACGGCCGACGTACCGCTCGCCGGGATGCGTGTGAAAGTGGATATCCAGCAACTGCAGGATTTGCTGATGGACATCGGAGAAGACGATCTCTTCCGTCCGCAGTCCTGTACCGACGGGATAAATTCTGCCGAACTGTCGGAAGAAATTCTTTGCGCTGCAGAGCGGTTGCTGGACGTATTAGAGAGGCCTCTCGATGCCCGAGTCCTGGGCAAGCAGATTATCCGCGAGATCCTTTATCATGTTTTGACGGGGCCAAGCGGCGGGGCGCTACTGGCGCTGGTAAGCCGTCAGACGCATTTTAGCCTGATCAGCCGCGTGCTGCGCCGGATTGAAAATCAGTACACAGAAAACTTGTCCGTGGACCAGCTGGCGGCCGAGGCCAACATGAGCGTTTCTGCGTTTCATCACAACTTCAAGTCGGTGACCAGCACGTCGCCGCTGCAATACCTGAAAACTTACCGCCTGCATAAGGCAAGAATGTTAATGCTGCATGACGGTATGAAGGCAAGCGCGGCGGCTATTCGCGTCGGCTACGAGAGCGCATCTCAGTTTAGCCGGGAGTTTAAGCGCTATTTTGGCGTGACGCCGGGGGAAGATATGGCGAGGATGCGGGTTATTTAATGAGGCTAAAGCGAAGAGCGAATAAGTCGGGCTTATCCGCTCTTTCTTTATTAAGCGTGGTTACGCGGCGCTAACCTTTTTTTTCAGCACCACAAACACCGTGCCGACCAGGCCCACAACCAGCAGAGCAATCGGCAAAATCATCAGGAAGGTCATCACCTGATCTTCATGGCGCTTAACAAAGGGGATCATGCTGAGCGCGTAGCCCAGGCTAATCACAACGCCGACCCACAGCAGGCCGCTTAGCCAGTTAAAGAACTGAAAACGGCGATTGCTGAGGCCGGAAATCCCCGCCATGGTAGGCAGCAGAGTACGAACAAAGGCCAGGAATCGGCCCGCGAGCAGCGCCAGTAAACCGTGGCGATCAAACATTTGCGTGGCGCGCTGGTGGTACTGGGTTGGCAGCTGTTTCAGCCAGCCTTTAACCGTGCGGGTATTGCCGAGCCAGCGACCTTGTAAATAGCTAAGCCAGCAGCCCAAACTGGCTGCGATGGTTAAAATCACCAGCGTCGGTACAAAGCCCATCACACCTTTGGCGATCAGCGCTCCCGCGAGCAGCAACAGGCTATCGCCCGGCAAAAATGAAGCAGGAAGTAGCCCATTTTCCAGGAACAGCGTCGCAAACATAACGCAATAGACAATGCCAATCACATGGGGGTCGGCCAGCGCGGCAAAATCGTGATGCCAAAGCGCCTCGACAATATTTTGTATAACAGCCATAGGTATTCCTGTGGAACCGCTTATTGAGTTCGCCCCGAGTATTACACCCGCAACTTAGGCTCACCTTAATTTCTACACATTGTACTGCTAAAATCCTCTCGACACCTTGATCCCAGGCTCAACAAAATCCCGATAATGGCAAAAAACTGTTCCGCGGTTACCGATAAACGGATTTTTTAGGCAATACGCTGGAAACCCGCTTCCAGATCCGCAATCAGATCGTCCACGTTTTCCAGGCCAATATGAAGGCGAACCAGGGTGCCGCTAAAGTCGACGCCGCCTGCCGGGCGGATCTCCGCCAGTTCTTCGGGCTGATTAGCGAGAATAAGCGATTCATAGCCGCCCCAGGAATAGGCCATGCTGAAATACTCGAAATGATTGAGGTACTGTTCATACTCTTCATCACTCAGCCGCTTTTTCAGCACAAATGAGAACAGCCCGCTGCTGCCCGTAAAGTCACGTTTCCAGTATTCATGCCCTTTGCTGCCGGGCAGCGCTGGATGATTCACGCGCTCAACCTGCGGATGCTGTGCCAGCCATTCGGCGACTTTTAAGCTGCTTTCTTGATGCTGACGCAGACGAACACCCAGGGTCCGAATACCGCGGCTGGTCATATACGCGGTGTCTGCATCCAGCATTTGCCCCATCAGGTAGGCATTCTCGCGCAGCCGATCCCAACATCGGGCATTGGATACCGCGGTGCCAACCATCGCATCCGAATGGCCAATTAAATATTTGGTTCCCGCCTGAATGGAGATGTCGATGCCGAACTCCAGCGCTTTAAACAGCACGCCAGCCGCCCAGGTATTGTCGATCATGATGATAGCGTCAGGGGCAACGCGCCTTATCGCCGCGACAATCGCCGGAATGTCATGGACTTCCATCGTAATGGAGCCAGGGGATTCCAGAAAAACGACTTTGGTATTCGGCTGAATCAGGCTGGCAATATCGGCACCAATCTCCGGCGCGAACCAGCCGGTGCTAACCCCAAGCTTTGAGAGAATTTTGGTACAGAAATCCTGCGTTGGCTCATAGGCCGTTTCGGTCACCAGAACGTGGTCGCCCTGTTCAACAAAGGCCAGAATCGTATTAGCCACCGCGGCGGCGCCGCAGGGAAAGAGGGCACAGCCCGCGCCGCCTTCAAGTTCACACATCGCTTCCTGCAACGAGAAATGGGTCAGCGTGCCGCGGCGGCCATAGAACAGCTCGCCCTTAGCGCGGTTAGCGGTGGCCTGCTTTTTGGCCTCAACGCTTTCAAAGACGAGGGAGGAGGCGCGCTGAATCACGCTGTTAACCGAACCCTGAGTAAACTTCTTGCTGCGCCCGGCGTTGACCAGCGCCGTTTCGATGTGTTTTTCCGCCATTTCCGCTTCCCCGTCTAACCATCTGGATGTCTGGACGTAAATTAACACAGAATGGGCAAAGGGCATCATGGCGTTTTCTCAGGTTGGCGAAAAAAGTCATCATTTCGCCAGGTGGGCGCTTTTCCTGCGTAAGCGCAAGGAATGCTTCAACAATTTCCGGCAGTCTGTAAATACTAATGAGAACGACTATCAATTCGATAGTTTTTTGATATATTAGTCTCAGTTTTGACATTTATTTCTCGCTGGAGCGTAAGACGTGACGAGTAATCTGATGCAGACGGATCTGTCCGTTTGGGGCATGTATCAACATGCTGACATCGTAGTGAAGATCGTGATGATTGGCCTGATTCTGGCCTCTGTTGTCACCTGGGCCATCTTTTTCAGTAAGAGCGTGGAGCTGATTACCCAGAAACGTCGCCTCAAGCGAGAGCAGCAGCAGCTGGCTAACGTGCGCTCCCTGAATGAAGCGAGCAGCGCGGCCGAAGCGTTTGACAGTAAAAGCCTGAGCACGCTGTTAATCAATGAAGCCCAGAACGAACTGGAACTTTCAGCCGGCGTGGAAGATAACGAAGGTATTAAAGATCGTACCGGCTTCCGCCTTGAGCGCCGCGTGGCCGCCGTTGGGCGTCACATGGGGCGCGGTAACGGTTTCCTGGCCACCATCGGTGCGATTTCGCCGTTCGTCGGCCTGTTCGGGACCGTTTGGGGCATCATGAACAGCTTCATCGGTATTGCCCAGTCCCAGACCACTAACCTGGCGGTCGTTGCCCCGGGCATCGCAGAAGCGCTGCTGGCGACGGCAATCGGCCTGGTCGCCGCCATCCCGGCGGTCGTCATCTATAACATCTTCGCGCGTATGATAGGCAGCTACAAAGCGAGTCTCAGCGACGTTGCTGCGCAGGTTCTGCTGCTGCAAAGCCGCGATCTGGACCTGGATGGTACCGCTCAGCCGCGTCCGGTGCGTAATACCCAGCAACTGCGAGTAGGTTAATGCCCCATGGCAATGCGTCTGAACGAAAACCTCGATGACAATGGTGAAATGCACGAAATCAACGTTACGCCGTTTATCGACGTGATGCTGGTGCTGCTGATCATCTTCATGGTGGCGGCGCCGCTGGCCACGGTGGACGTGAAGGTTAACCTTCCGGCCTCCAGCAGTGAACCGCAGCCACGCCCTGAGAAGCCGGTTTACCTGTCGGTAAAAGCCGATCATTCGATGTTTATCGGTAACGATCCGGTAAGCAAAGAGTCGATGGTCAACGCGCTGATTGCCGCGACAGAAGGGAAAAAAGACACCACCATTTTCTTCCGCGCGGACAAAACGGTGGACTACGAAACGCTGATGGACGTGATGGATACGCTGCACCAGGCAGGGTATCTGAAGATTGGCCTGGTCGGCCAGGAAGTCACGAAGGCGAAGTAAGCGCCACTTGTTCTTCAGCCCTCTTCTTATCTGGAGAGGGCGAAAATCTTCTTGTTCTATAAATCTCCTCTCCAGGCACAGTTTCTTGGCTACAAATATGCTCTATGAAGGCGCGGCTAAGATTCCGTTCACTTCCGGCCCTTTTTATATGTAGCCACGGTACCGGTGAACGTCTTAGGGGAGTCACCGTCACTCCCCTAAGAACCCGGACTCCCGGCCAAATAAATCGACCGCGTGAGCGGCAGATCTCCGTTTTATCTCCCAGTCCTGGGTCGGCTGAGATGCGTTCCCGACGCTCTCAGCCACAACGTCTCTGCTTCTTTTACCCTCACCCTAACCCTCTCCCTGGAAGGGAGAGGGAATACACAATGTTTCCCGTAGATTTTGTTTTCTCCCTCGCCCCTTTGGGGAGAGGGCCGGGGTGAGGGGAGATTTGTCCCCGGCTCTCATCGCCCCCGGGTATGACCCAACTCAGGCGGGGTTGAGCTGTCGGGAACAGCGAAAGAGAGCGATCGTCGGGAACGAATCGCGAACGACCCCGAATGTTTGGGTGATAGCCGGTGGGTTTACCGCTTCAGCGGCGATGAGCTCGCCGGGCGCCGGGGCTGTCCGGGGAATGGCGTTATCCCCCGGACACGTTCACCTTGCGCTGAGAGTGCAGGGGAGGCAGATCTAAAGGTGAACGGAAAAACCGCGGAGCGAAAGATATCTCCCGGAAGATTTGAAAGGAAAATGTGTAGAAGAGGCAGCCTGGAAGAGGAAGAAAACTCGAAACCCTCCCCCGGGGAAGAGGCAAACCCCACTCACAGCGTAGAACTCTTCCACGTCTTCTCTGCAAGACCACGGGTCATCGACAGCGTCTGGGCTTCCTGCTCTTTCAGGCGCTGATAATGCCCTTCCAGCCGCTTAAGAATCTGCTCTTTAAGCTTTGGATGATGGCTGAGGATCTCTTCCAGCACCGCCCCATACACCTCTTCTTTGGCACGCCACGGGAAGATTTCACGGCGGTTCATCCACTTCAGGTCGATAAGCGCCGAAGTAATATCCGTAACTTCCTGCGTATTACGGGTGATATTTTCATTCTTAAGGCGAACCAGAATCGCTATATTTTTACTTAACGTAAATTCATGGTCTTTATTTTCATCAGCGCTAATTAACAAGGGCTGTTTTTTTATAGGTTCTGCCATAGCACTACTCCTCAATTGAATAGCATAATGGCCAGGGTTTTTCTTGGGTCATTTGATTAACCCAAATTTCCTGTTCCTTGCTACCCACCCAGGCGGTTTTGTCTTCGATAAGCATCTGCAAATCGGCGGCACTAATAAGTTCTTTTTCAACCAGTTCGCCAATCAGGGCATGTAACGCCTCTATCCTAAC
The DNA here is from genome assembly GCF_011752835.1 of Enterobacter sp. Ap-1006. Taxonomy (NCBI): domain Bacteria; kingdom Pseudomonadati; phylum Pseudomonadota; class Gammaproteobacteria; order Enterobacterales; family Enterobacteriaceae; genus Enterobacter; species Enterobacter sp. Ap-1006. The sequence continues at coordinate 241,151 of NZ_VWWU01000005.1, forward strand.
CGCGCACAGCAGCCGCTCTTTAATATGACGGTCGGTTTCTTCAAGCAGGCGGTTCTTGGCCTGTCCGGCATAATGACTGCCGCTCAGGATGTTTTTTTCCAGCGTTAAAATCTTGTCCTGAACGACTTCCGACGTGGTACTATTTTCAGCTTCTGCAGGGAGCTTTGACGGTGCAACAACGGGATAGCGCCGAGGTAAGAAGTGTTCAGGCAGCATCGAATGTGATCCTTTGAAATCGGTTCAATATTCAGGTTCAGAGATTCGCGATATGATGCCTCAATTCAAAAATAAAAAAAACAGGAGTTTCTTATGCACAGCATATTTTATTCTATTGTCACCATTTTGATTTTGTTGTGTGCTGTATTGGTTATGCTCAAGGAGTTTAGCGCTTCAAATAATAAGAGAAATCGTGCGGCGGGTGAAATACAACCCATCACTACCAGCGAAGAGCGGGAAGATTATTTCGGCATGCTGATGTCTAAAATTACGCCCAGCTATTATTGGCGTATTAACAGTGAGTATATTGATTTTACTCACGCCACAATAAAAAAAATGCGTATCGATGAACTGACTTCCCAGCCGGTTTTATTTAGCGCCCAGCGCCGCTGCAGTGATTTAAATTCGGCGGTGTATAAATATTATGACAATATTAAAAAACGCTGTGCCGAAGGTGAGCAGGTGCCATTGTCAGATATTGAAGTGCTGAACCTGCGCCAGTGTTTTAACGAGTTTAGCCGCGACGCTTATCCTGCACTGGTCGCGTTGGTATGGCCGCAGTATCAGCGCCCGGAGATCGACCTGAACAGCGTGTGAGCCCTGTAATCCAGCGTCTGGGGCTCACGCTTAAACGCCGGAATTCGCTATAATGACGCCCTTTTGCTATTTCCAGACAGGACATTATGGAACGTTTTATTGAGAATGCGATGTACGCCTCTCGCTGGCTTCTGGCCCCGGTTTACTTCGGGTTATCTCTGGCCCTGCTTGCGCTGACGGTGAAGTTTTTCCAGGAGATCATTCACGTTCTCCCGAATATCTTCTCGATTGCGGAAGCTGACTTAATTTTGACCCTGCTCTCGCTGGTGGATATGGCGCTGGTCGGCGGCCTGCTGGTGATGGTGATGTTTTCCGGCTATGAGAACTTTGTCTCGACGCTGGATATTTACGAAGGCAAAGAGAAACTAAGCTGGCTGGGGAAAATGGACTCTGGCTCGCTGAAGAATAAAGTCGCGGCATCCATCGTGGCCATCTCTTCCATCCATCTGCTGCGTATTTTTATGGACGCTAAAAACGTGCCGGACAACAAGCTGATGTGGTACGTGATCATCCACCTGACGTTTGTGCTGTCGGCGTTTGTGATGGGCTATCTCGACAAGCTTTCTCGCAGCGGGAAGTATTAAAAACTAAGCCCCTGCTTACAGGGGCTTTGGCTTTTATTTGTCGGACGATGCCTGCCACAGATTTAGCTCGCCATCGGTGACGTGGCGGTCAATTCGCTCCAGCTCTTCTGCGGTAAAGTGCAGATTATCCAGCGCTTTCACATTCTCTTTTAGCTGTTCTGCCCGGCTGGCACCGATCAGCACTGAGGTGACGCGTTCGTCTTTCAGCAGCCAGCTCAGCGCCATCTGTGCCATTGTTTGGCCACGCTCCAGCGCCATCTCGTTGAGTAAGCGCAGGCTGCTGAGATTCGCCTCGGTCAGCATCTTTTCATTCAGCCCGCGAATTTTATTGCCTTCCACCTGCATCCTTGAGCCTTCCGGGATGCCGTTCAGGTATTTGCCGGTCAGCAGGCCCTGGGCGAGCGGGGTAAAGGCGATACAGCCGCTGCCGTTGTGCTGCAGCGTGTCCAGCAGGCCGCTTTTATCGACCCAGCGGTTTAACAGGTTGTAGGAGGGCTGGTGAATAAGCAGCGGAATTTTCCATTCTCGCAGCAGATCGGCCATTTTCTGTGTTCTTTCGGAGGAGTAAGAGGATATCCCGACGTAAAGCGCTTTGCCGCTTTGCACCGCATGTGCCAGGGCGCTGGCCGTTTCTTCCATCGGTGTTCTCTCATCCACGCGGTGGGAATAGAAGATATCGACGTACTCCAGCCCCATGCGCTTCAGGCTCTGATCCAAACTTGCCAGCAGGTACTTACGTGAGCCACCGGAACCATAAGGGCCTGGCCACATGTCATACCCCGCTTTGGTGGCAATAATCAGCTCGTCGCGGTAGCTGCCAAAATCCTGCTTCAGCAGGCGGCCAAAGTTTTCTTCCGCCGAGCCCGGAGGCGGCCCGTAGTTATTCGCCAGATCGAAATGCGTAATGCCAAGATCGAACGCGGTGCGCAGCAGATCGCGCTGGGACTCCAGCGGACTCACGCCGCCAAAACTGTGCCACAAGCCGAGAGAAAGCGCGGGCAGCTGCAGGCCGCTCTGGCCGCAGAAGCGATACTGCATAGATTGATAACGCGACGGGCTGGCTTCGTAGGGCATGGTGTCTCCTTAGGGTAAGAGTTCTTTTTGAAACGTTGTTTCCATCTTAACCCTGCGGAGACATTCGGCAATCCGAAAATCAGGCCTCCGGCGAAAGCGCGCTGTGGGGCGTGCCCTGATAATACGCCAGCGCCACCATCAGCGACTGCACCAGGCAAAGCGTGGCGGACTGCGAGCGGAAGGCGTCTACCTGCGCCTCTTTCACCACAAAACAGAGATCGCTAAACGTGGCGAATGGGCTAATTTGGCTGTCCGTGATCACTATCTGCCGAGCCCCCGCCTGGGCGGCAATTTCACTCACCATCAGCGTCTCTTCGGCATACGGGGAGAAGCTTATCGACACCACAATATCTTTCGCTTTCACCCGGTTGACCTGCTCACGCAGCATCCCGCCAAGCCCGTCCAGCAGCACAGCGCGGCAATCCAGATGACTCAGGGCATAGGTCAGATAAGCCGCCACGCTAAAGGAGCGACGCAGGCCAACAACGTAGATCGTGTCTGCTTCGGCAAGCAGTTCCACGGCACGCTGCAGCATGTCCGGTTCGGTACGGGCGGCCAGCTGCTGCAGGGCCTGAGCATTTGAGCGGGCAAACTCCTGCAAAATATCCAGCGGCGTTTCCGGCACGGCTTCGCTGCCCAGCTCGCGGAACAGCCTCGCCCGATCGGTATAGCTGGCCGTCTCTTCCACCAGATTCATGCGAAACAGCTGTTTCATCTCGTTGAACCCGCTGAAATCAAAGGCATTGGCAAAGCGGATAAGCGTAGAGGGCGGCACTTCCGCCCGCTCGGCAATGGCGGCCACGGTATCAAATGCCACGCTGTTGGTGTTATCCAGCACGTAGCGGGAAACCTGCTGCAGCCTTTTACTCAGGCTGTCATAGCGGTCGCGGATCTGCTGCTGGAGTTCGCTCAGGGTTGTCGCCGGGGTCAATTTGCCATCCTCAAAAGTAGTTGCTGAAACGTATTTAAGCGTAGTACCGCCAAAAATGAAACAGATGCACCAAAACTAGCGGGGGCTGAAACGCCCCTGGTTACTAAGTCTTGACGCCGCATTCTGCGAGTTAACATAAAAACGAAGTGTTGATCACAATAATCAACATTTATTTTATTTCAACTTAAAATGGAATGTTTGTTTCATATACAGTGTTCGGGAGACAACCCTAACAGCAAGAGGCCAGAGATGGAGACGGTAGCGAATTTTATCCACGGTGAATGCGTCGCGGGCGAAGGCCAGCGAGTACAGGCGATCTTCAATCCGGCGACCGGCGCGCAGATCCGTCAGGTCGCGATGAGCACGGCAAGGCAGACGGAGCAGGCCATTGCCGCTGCCCAGCAGGCGTTTCCAGGCTGGGCTCGCCAGTCTCCGCTCAAGCGCGCCCGCGTGATGTTCCGCTTTAAAAGCCTGCTTGAGGAACACATGGACGGCCTGGCGAAGCTCATCAGCGAAGAGCACGGGAAAGTCTATTCTGACGCAGTGGGCGAACTGACCCGCGGCCTTGAAGTGGTGGAATTCGCCTGCGGCATTCCGCATCTGCAAAAGGGCGAACATTCAGCCAACGTGGGAACGGGCGTCGATAGCCATTCTCTGATGCAGCCGCTTGGCGTCTGTGCGGGGATCACGCCGTTTAATTTCCCGGCAATGGTGCCGATGTGGATGTTCCCTATCGCGCTGGCAACCGGGAATACCTTTGTGCTCAAACCGTCGGAAAAAGATCCGTCTCTGTCGCTGCGTCTGGCTCAGTTGCTGAAGGAAGCCGGGCTGCCGGACGGCGTGTTTAACGTGGTGCAGGGCGATAAAGAAGCGGTGGACGTATTGCTGACCGACCCAAGGATTCAGGCCGTTAGCTTTGTCGGCTCTACGCCGATTGCCGAATACATTTACCAGACCGCTTCTGCCCACGGCAAGCGCTGCCAGGCGCTGGGCGGGGCGAAAAACCACTGTATTTTGATGCCGGATGCCGATCTGGAGATGGCAACTAACGCCATTATGGGGGCGGCTTTTGGTGCCGCGGGGGAACGCTGCATGGCGCTTTCGGTGGTGGTTGCCGTGGGGGATGAAACCGCAGATGCGCTGTGCGCTGGGCTGGAAAAACAGCTTGCTACGCTGCGTGTGGGGCCCGGCCTTGGGCAGGAGCCGGAAAACGAAATGGGGCCGCTCATTTCTGCACCGCACCGGGCCAAAGTGCTGGGCTATATTGATAGCGGAGAGCAGCAGGGCGCGACGCTGCGCGTGGACGGTCGTGGCCTCAGGCTGGCAGGCCATGAAGGCGGCTATTTTGTTGGCCCAACGCTGTTTGACCATGTCACGCCTGAGATGACCATTTATAAAGAAGAGATTTTCGGCCCGGTACTGAGCGTGGTGCGCGTGCCGGATTACGCCAGCGCGCTGGAACTGATCAACAAGCACGAATACGGCAACGGCACGGCGATTTTTACCCGTGACGGTGGTACCGCAAGGCGATTCACCGAAGAAGTTCTGGTGGGCATGGTCGGCGTGAACGTGCCTATCCCGGTGCCGATGGCTTTCCACAGCTTTGGCGGCTGGAAGCGTTCTATCTTCGGGCCGCTGAACGTGCACGGCAGCGACGGCGTGCGTTTCTATACGCGGATGAAAACCGTCACCGCTCGCTGGCCGGAAACCAGCCATCAGCAAGGATCTGCATTCTCAATGCCGACGCTGGGCTAAGGGGAGAAAAGATGACCACACACCGCATGACCATGGCGCAGGCGCTGGTCAGGTTTTTAAACCAGCAGTACGTTGAAATCGACGGGCAGGAAGCGCCCTTTGTGGAAGGCGTAATGACCATTTTCGGGCACGGCAACGTGCTCGGGCTTGGGCAGGCGCTGGAGGAGGACCCCGGCCACCTGAAGGTGCATCAGGGCTGTAACGAACAGGGCATGGCGCATATCGCCACCGGCTTCGCCAAGCAACACCGGCGGCAGCGTATTTATGCCGTGACCTCCTCCGTGGGGCCGGGGGCAGCCAATATGGTGACTGCCGCCGCAACGGCCACCGCCAACCGTATTCCGCTTCTGCTGTTGCCCGGCGACATTTACGCCAGCCGCCAGCCGGACCCGGTGCTCCAGCAAATCGAGCAGTTTCATGACCTGAGCATTAGCACCAACGACTGCTTCCGGCCGGTGTCCCGTTACTGGGACAGAATCAACCGCCCGGAACAGCTGATGAGCGCCATGATTAGCGCCATGCGAGTGCTTACTAACCCTGCGGATACCGGCGCGGTAACGATTTGCCTGCCGCAGGATGTGCAGGGTGAAGCCTGGGATTATCCGCAGAGCTTCTTTGCCCGGCGAGTGCACCATATCGAGCGGCGTCCGCCGGATGAAAACCGGCTGCATGCCGCGCTAAAGCTCATTGCCAGCAAGCGTCGTCCGCTGGTTATTTGCGGCGGTGGGGTTCGCTATTCCGGCGCGCATCAGGTTTTCCAGGATTTTGTGGAACGCTTCGGGCTACCGTTTGCCGAAACCCAGGCCGGAAAAGGTGCGCTTGTAAGCGAGCACTCACTTAATCTGGGCGGCCTCGGCGTGACGGGCGGCCTGGCGGCTAACCTACTGGCCCCGCAGGCGGATTTAATCATCGGCGTCGGCACCCGGCTGACCGATTTTACCACCGGCTCTAAATCGCTGTTTTCACCTGAGGCTGAGTACCTGCTGCTAAACGTAGCCGAATTCGACGCCCTGAAGCTGGACGCCACGCCGCTGGTGGCCGATGCCCGGGTTGGGCTCGAGCAGTTGACTGCCGGGCTGCATCAGGCTGGCTATCACGCCGCCTGGCAGAACGAAGCTGCTAACGCTCTGGCGGCCTGGCGCGAGGAGTGCCAGCGGCTGTGGACTCGGCAATGGCAGGCGGGAGAAGTCCCGGAAGTGGCGGGCCATCTGGACGAAACGTTGCAGGAATACAGCCGTGAGCTAGGTACGTCATTGACTCAAACCCGCGTGCTGGGCCTGGTGAATCAGCATATTGAAGATGACGCTATCGTGGTGGGCGCGGCGGGTTCGCTGCCGGGGGATTTACAGCGCCTGTGGCAGGTAAAAACGCCGGACAGCTATCACCTCGAATACGGCTATTCGTGCATGGGCTACGAGATTGCCGCGGCGGTGGGGGCAAAGCTCGCGAAGCCGCAGCAGCCAGTGTATGCGATGGTGGGGGACGGTTCTTACCTGATGCTGCATTCCGAGCTGCAAACCGCCGTGCAGGAAGGGATAAAAATCACCATTCTGCTGTTCGATAATGCCGGGTTCGGCTGCATCAATAACCTGCAGATGGGCCACGGGATGGGCAGTTTTGGTACCGAAAACCGCCATCGGAACCCACACAGCGGCAGACTGGATGGCCCGCTGGTGAAGGTTGATTTTGCCCAAAATGCCGAAAGCTACGGCTGCAAAGCCTGGCGGGTCAATAGCGAGGCTGAGCTGCTGGCCGCGCTGGAGGCATCTCGTCGGGAGCCAGGACCAACGCTGTTGGACATCAAAGTGCTGCCTAAAACCATGACCCACGACTACGAGGCCTGGTGGCGCACCGGCGATGCTCAGGTTGCTCGTTCGGGCGCTGTGGCCGATGCCGCTGAACAAACCGCCGCTAAGCTCAAAAACGCCCGTCAGTACTAACCTTTTAGCATTCCGCTGGACTATCTGGCGGAATGTTTATTTCATTTTTGCTTTATTCTCTTCTCGGGCTGGAGCATGGGCGCGCTCTTCCTCTCAAATTCCTTCTCTGTGCAGGTTTTAATTCATTCGGCGTTGTGATTTTGCTAACAAAACACAGCCGATAAATTATCAAAATGTTAACCTCTGCGCAAAAATGAAACTTTCACTCTGCATTAAAATGAAATAAATGTTTTATTTAAGGCGTCGTTATTCAGCTGCATGTGAAAGCCGGAAGACCCGGCTCATGACCCTACTGCAACACCACTTTCGGGAGCCGCCATGTTTAACATTGCTTTACTGGGCGCGGGCCGTATCGGCCAAATCCACGCCGCCAATATTGCCGCCCATCCCCATTCCACCCTCTGGTCCGTTGTCGATCCTAATGCAGAAAACGCCGCGCGCATTGCCGAAAAATACCAGGCGCGCCAGCAGAGCGTTGCCCAGGCGATGAGCGACCCGGAGGTTCATGCGGTGCTGATCGCCTCGGCGACCGACACTCACGCTGACCTGATTGAGCTTGCCGCCAAACACGGCAAAGCGATCTTCTGTGAAAAGCCGGTGCATTTGGATCTGGCCCGCGTGCGCGACTGCCTGAAAGTGGTGAAAGCTCATAATGTGCCGCTGTTTATCGGCTTTAACCGCCGCTTTGACCCTCAGTTCCGCAAGCTGAAAAACGAAGCGCTACAGGGGCGCATCGGCACGCCGGAATCGCTGGTGATTATCTCCCGCGACCCGTCGCCGCCGCCCGCTGAATATGTGCGTGTCTCCGGCGGCATGTTCCGCGACATGACCATTCACGACTTTGATATGGCTCGCTTCATCATGGGCGAAGAGCCGGTGGCCGTGTATGCCCAGGGCAGCAATCTGGTGGATCCGGCGATTGGTGAGGCAGGCGACATCGACACTGCTTTTATCGTCCTGAAATATGCCTCCGGGGCGCTGGCGACCATTGTGAACAGCCGCCGCTCGGCCTATGGCTACGACCAGCGTCTGGAGCTGCACGGCGCTAAGGGCCTGCTGACAGCGGGCAATATCCTGGAAAACCAGGTTCAATTCTTTGGCGACGGCGGGAACACCAGCGCGTTGCCAGAACACTTCTTCCTCCAGCGCTACAAAGATGCCTACGCCGCCGAATGGCAGCACTTTGTTGCCGTCCTGCGCGGCGAGGCCAAACCCGAGTGCAGCGGCGATGACGGTGAACGCGCCCTGTACCTGGCCGACAAGGCGCTGGAGTCACTGCGTAGCCAGCGCGAAGTTGCTTTGTAACCTCCGAAGACCCTACACACAGAAGAGAGATAACAATGAAAAAGCTGATCCTCGCCGCCCTCATCGCCCTGACCACGGCTCCGGCGCTGGCCGAAAACGAACAGATTGTTTTTAGCACCCCCAACCTTGCGATGCCGTTTGAAGTGCATATGCAGCGCACCGCCGTGCAGGCCGCCAAAGAGATGGGCGTCAAGCTGCAGGTTCTCGACAGCCAGGGCAGCTCTCCTAAGCAGGTCGCGGACCTGGAAAATGCCATCACCCGTGGCGCTCAGGGCTTTATCGTTTCGCCAAACGACGTTAATGCCGTGTCGAGCGCGGTAGGGGAAATTCAGGATGCCAGGCTGCCGGTGGTGACACTCGACCGCTCGGTTGTTAGCGATAAGCCGGTGCCGCACTTTGGTGCCAACAACTATAAAGGCGGCCAGGCGGTGGCGGACTTTGTGAAAGCCAAATTCCCTGACGGCGCGGACATCGTGCTGCTGACCGGGCAGCCTGGCTCCTCCTCCAATATCGAACGTACTAAAGGGATCCGCGATGGTCTGAAAGCCGGGGGCGATAAATACAAGATCGTCGCCGATCAGACCGGGAACTGGATGCGTTCCGAAGGCATGCGCATCGTTGAAAGCGTTCTGCCGTCTCTGCCGAAAAAGCCTCAGGTGATCCTCTCCGCCAACGACGATATGGCGCTCGGCGCGATTGAAGCGCTGCAGGGCCAGGGCATGAAGCCGGGTGAAGTGCTGGTGACCGGCTTTGACGCAGTGCCGGAAGCGCTGGCCCGCGTACGCGATGGCTGGATGGCGGCAACGGCCGATCAGCGCCCTGGTTTTGCGGTGAAAACGGCGATGAGCCAGCTGGTGGCCAACATTCGCGAGAAGAAGGCGATTACCGGGGCAGATTACGCGCCCACGATGATCACCAAAGATAACCTCGATCAAGCAGAGCGTATCGGCGAAGCCGGCAAATAAATCTGAACGTGCCCGTCCGCCTGCGGGCGGGCGCAACAGAGGAGCAGTCTGATGTCGCAACCTTTACTGAAAGTGACCGACCTGGCGAAGAGTTTCTCCGGCGTTTGGGCGTTAAGCAGCGCGCAGCTCAGCGTCGGGCAGGGGGAAATCCATGCCCTGCTGGGGGAAAACGGCGCGGGAAAATCCACGCTGCTGAAGGCGCTGGCCGGGGCGCAGCCGCAAACGCGCGGTGAGATCTGGTTTAACGGTGAAACGCTTTCTGCGGATGACTCGCCGGTAGCGCGCCAGAACAAAGGCATTATCACGATTTATCAAGAATTTAACCTGCTGCCCAATATGACGGTGGCGGAAAACATGTTTCTTGGCCGCGAGCCGCGCCGCCGCAACCTGATCGTCGACAGCAAAGCGGTGAACCAGGAAGCGCAGGTCATTCTGGATTATTTGCAGCTCAACGTTGCGCCGACGACCGCCGTTGCCCGCCTGAGCGTTGCCCAGCAGCAAATGGTGGAGATTGCCAGGGCGCTGACGCTGAACGCCCGGCTGATCATTATGGATGAGCCATCCGCTGCCCTGAGCGACAGCGAAGTTGAGAGCCTGCACCGCGTGGTACGCGAGCTTAAAGGCCGTGGCGTCAGCATTATTTATGTGACTCATCGTCTGCATGAAGTCTTCCAGCTTTGTGACCGTTTCACCGTGTTCCAGGATGGCCGCTATACCGGCTCCGGCGACGTGGCGGGCACCAACGTGGAGCAAATTATTCGCCTGATGGTCGGCCGAGACGTGGTGTTTAACCGCCGCGATGCCAGCCTCACGCACCATGCAGACAAGCCCATCCGCCTGGCGGTGAAGGGGCTGAGCCGTGAAAAGCCGCCGCTTGATCCACACGGCATTGCGTTGAAAGACATCAGTTTCCACGTGCACGCCGGAGAAGTATTGGGCATCGCCGGGCTGGTTGGTGCCGGACGCACCGAGGTTGCTCGCTGCCTGTTTGGCGCAGACAAATTCACCACCGGCAGCTTCGAGCTGGACGGCAAACCTTACCGGCCACAAAACCCGATGCACGCGCTGGACCAGGGCATCGCGCTGGTGCCGGAAGATCGTAAAAAAGAAGGGGCGGTGCTGGGCCTGTCGATCCGCGACAACCTGTCGCTCTCTAGCCTTTCGTCCCTGCTGACCTGGCGCTATTTCGTTAGCCCGCGCAAAGAAGATGCGCTGATTGAGTCCTACCGGCAGGCGCTGCAAATCAAAATGGTTAACGCCGGGCAGGAGGTGCGCAAGCTCTCCGGCGGGAACCAGCAAAAAGTGATCCTGGCGCGCTGTATGGCGCTGGATCCAAGGGTGTTGATCGTCGACGAGCCGACTCGCGGCATTGACGTAGGCACCAAATCTGAAGTGCATCAGGTGCTGTTTGATATGGCTAAGCGAGGCGTGGCGGTGATCGTGATCTCTTCCGACCTGCCGGAAATTCTCGCGGTGTCGGATCGGATCATCACCCTCAGTGAAGGGCGAGTGACCGGCGAACTGCACGGCGACGAAGCCAACGAAGAACGGCTGATGACCCTGATGGCCATCAACCATAGCGCCTTAAGCGCCGCATAACGGGGGAGCCCATGACGCAGATGATTACCAAAACCCAGACGCCGGCAAAAAGTGCCTCACGCTTCGATCCGATCGCTTTCTTCGAGCGCTTCGGGGTGCTGATCTTCATGTTCCTGCTGCTGATCTTCTTCCAGTCGCAGAACAGCAACTTCCTGTCTGAACGCAATATTTTCAATATCCTGACCGAGGTTTCTATCTACGGGATCATCGCGGTGGGCATGACCTTTGTCATTCTCACGGCGGGTATCGATCTGTCGGTGGGTTCGATCCTGGCCGTGTGCGCGATGACCGCAGCCTACGTGATCAAGGGGGATAACTTTACCACCGTCGATCCGAACGCCTGGGGCGGCTTTAGCTGGCTGCTGGGGTTGGGGATTTGCCTGGCGCTCGGCACGCTGATTGGGTTCCTGCACGGTCTGGGCGTCACTCGCCTGCGTCTGCCGCCGTTCATTGTCACGCTGGGCGGGATGACTATCTGGCGCGGCCTGACGCTGGTGATCAACGACGGCGCGCCAATTGCCGGGTTTGATGCCGGCTACCGCTGGTGGGGACGCGGCGAAATGCTCGGCATCTCGATACCTATCTGGATCTTCGCCATCGTCTCAATTCTGGGTTATCTGGCGCTGCATAAAACTCGCTGGGGGCGCTTTGTGTATGCCATCGGCGGCAACCCGGAAGCGGCTCGCCTCGCCGGGGTTAACGTGAGGCGCGTGCTGGTTAGCGTGTATGTGGTGATTGGCTGTCTTGCCGGGCTGGCGGGCTTTGTGCTCAGCGCCCGATTGGGCAGCGCTGAAGCGGTAGCGGGGATCTCCTTCGAGCTGCGCGTTATCGCCTCGGTGGTGATCGGCGGGACATCGCTGATGGGCGGCTACGGGCGGATCAGCGGCACCATCATCGGCGCCATCATCATGGGGATCCTGATTAATGGCCTGGTGCTGATGAACGTGTCGGCCTACTACCAGCAGATCATTACCGGGCTGATTATCGTGCTGGCGGTGGCGTTTGATACTTACGCCAAGAACCGGCGCGGCGCGCTGTAGGGATTGCCCCTATCCCCTCTCCCCAGAGGGGATAAGAGCGGAGATGACTCATGCCTCCAAAGGGGAAATTTTCAAAGCAGCCTCTGTTTTCCCCCTCTCGCTTTCAGGGAGAGAGCTGGGGTGAGGGTACAAAGGCTGGTCACGACTTCAGGAACAACACATGAAAAAGGTCAGAATTGGTTTAATCGGCACCGGCTACATCGGCAAAGCCCACGCCATCGCCTACGCCCAGGCGCCGACGGTCTTTGACCTGCAGGGCGAACTGGTGCGTGAAATGGTAGCGGAAGTCACGCCGGAGCTGGCGGCAAAACGCGCCGCGGCGTTTGGGTTTAATCGCTCCACCGGCGACTGGCGCGAACTGGTGGCGGACCCGAATATCGACGTGGTGGACATTTGTTCCCCAAACCACCTGCATAAAGAGATGGCGCTGGAAGCGATTCGCCACGGCAAGCACGTCTATTCAGAAAAGCCGCTGGCGCTTGACGCCCGCGACGCACGCCTGATGGTGGACGCTGCCGATCTGGCTGGAGTGAAGACATTGGTCGGCTTCAACTACATGAAGAACCCGACGGCGCAGCTGGCAAAGCAGATCATCGCACGCGGTGAGATCGGGGAAGTGATCCACTTCTACGGCACCCACAACGAAGACTATATGGCCGATCCGCTTTCGCCTATCCACTGGCACTGCTTCAAAGAAACCGCCGGGCTTGGCGCTTTGGGGGATCTGGCGGCGCACATCGTCAATATGGCTCAGTACCTGGTCGGCGATATCCGCGAAGTCTGCGGCGACCTGAAAATCGTGGTGCCGCAGCGCCCTGCTTCGGCTGGCAGCAGCGAGATGATCGCTGTGGAAAACGAAGATCAGGCCCACGCGATGGTGCGTTTTGAAGGTGGCGCCCAGGGCGTGATCGAAACGTCCCGCGTCGCCAGCGGCAGAAAAATGGGGCTGACCTGGACAATCACCGGCACGAAAGGGGCGCTGAGCTTTACTCAGGAGCGCATGGCGGAGCTGAAGCTTTATCTGCAAAGCGATCCCGAAGGCCGCCAGGGGTTCCGCACGCTGCTGGTTGGCCCGGCTCACCCGGATTACGGCTCGTTCTGTATGGGGGCGGGGCACGGCATTGGTTTTAACGATCAAAAAACGGTGGAAGTGCGCGATCTGATCGACGGCATTGCCGCCGATGTTCCTCTGTGGCCTGACTTCGAAGAGGGCTGGAAGGTGTCGCGCATTCTCGATGCTATCGCCCTGTCCCACCAGCAGGGGCGCTGGGTCAACGTATCTGACATTGTCTGAGGACGAAGCATGAAAGAAAAGCAGTTGGATCTGATTTGCATGGGGCGGGTCGCGGTAGATCTCTACAGCCAGCAGATTGGTGCGCGGCTGGAAGATGCCAGCAGCTTCGCCCGTTACCTTGGAGGTTCGTCCGGCAATGTGGCCTATGGCACAGCCCGGCAAGGGCTGAAATCTTCCATGCTGGCGCGCGTTGGCGACGAGCACATGGGGCGCTTTCTGCGCGAAGAACTTAGCCAGGTTGGCTGCGACACCAGCCATTTAATTACCGACAAAGAGCGGCTGACGGCGCTGGTGCTACTGGGCATCAAAGATCGCGACACTTTCCCGCTGATTTTTTACCGCGACAACTGCGCGGATATGGCGATTACGGCGGACGATTTCAGCGAAGAGTACATTGCCTCCGCGCGCTGTCTGGCCATCACCGGTACACATCTATCAAATCCGCGTACCCGCGAGGCGGTGCTGACCGCGCTGAGCTATGCCCGTCGGAACGATGTACGTACCGTGCTGGATATTGATTATCGCCCGGTGCTGTGGGGGCTGACGTCCCTTGGCGACGGCGAGACGCGCTTTGTTGCAGCCGGCCAGGTCACAAATCAGCTGCAATCGGTCCTGCATCTTTTTGATGTGATTGTCGGCACCGAAGAAGAGTTCCACATTGCCGGTGGGTCAACCGATACGCTGGCTGCACTGAAAAAAGTGCGTCAGAACACCGAAGCAACGCTGGTCTGTAAGCGAGGCGCGCAAGGTTGCTCCGTGTTCCTTGGGCTGATCCCTGATTCACTGGATGGCGGAATAAACGTCAGCGGCGTGCGCGTGGAAGTGCTTAACGTGCTGGGCGCGGGGGACGCGTTCATGTCCGGCCTGCTGCGCGGTTACCTCAATGACGAAGGCTGGGAGCAGGCCTGTCGCTATGCCAATGCCTGCGGCGCACTGGTGGTTTCACGTCACGGCTGCGCACCGGCGATGCCGAGCAAAATTGAGCTGGATGATTACCTTTCGCGTGAACATCAGGTACCTCGCCCGGATCTCGACGCGCGTCTGAACCATCTGCACCGCGTCACCACTCGCCGCCGCCAGTGGCCGGAACTCTGCGTGATGGCGTTCGATCACCGCAGCCAACTGGAAGAGATGGCGCTGAAAAGCGGCGCGGATTTACGCCGTATTCCGGTGCTTAAACAATTGATTTTACAGGCTAGCCGCGAAGCCGCTCTGCGTGCCGAGCTGGGGGGCAAAGCCGGGCTGTTGTGCGACGGTACCTTCGGCCAGGACGCGCTGAATTCCATCACCGGTGAAGGCTGGTGGATCGGTCGCCCGATTGAGCTGCCGGGGTCACGCCCGCTGGAAATGGAACACGGCAATATTGGCTCGCAGCTGATTAGCTGGCCGCAGGAACACATTGTTAAGTGCCTGGTCTTTTTCCATCCGGAAGATGCCCACGCTCTGCGTCTGGAGCAGGAGCAGAAGATTGCCGAAGTGTACCGCGCCTGCTGCCAGTCGGGCCACGAGCTGCTGCTGGAAGTTATTCTGCCGGCGAATATGCCACGCAGCGACGAGCTTTATCTCAGAGCCGTTTCCCGCTTCTACAACCTCGGTATCTACCCGGACTGGTGGAAGCTGCCGCCGCTGAGCAGCGCTGGCTGGGCGGCCCTGAGCGAGCTGGTGGATAAACGCGATCCCCACTGCCGCGGCGTGGTGATCCTCGGCCTGGATGCCCCGATAGAGGTGCTGCGTGATGGCTTCAATGCCGCCGCTAATTACCCGATTGTGAAAGGTTTTGCGGTAGGGCGCACGCTGTTTGGCGAAGCCTCGCAGGCCTGGTTAAAACGCGATATCGACGATGCGCAGCTGGTGGCGCGCATCCGTGACAATTACCTGCGGCTGATCGCCCTGTGGCGCGAGCGCGGCCAGCATAAACAATAAGGAGAGCATTATGACCGTGCATTTAGGCATCAACCCGCTGACCTGGACCAATGACGATCTGCCTTCTTTGGGCGCCGACACGCCGCTGGACACCTGCCTGAGCGAAGGAAAAGAGGCCGGATTTGAAGGCTTTGAACTGGGGAATAAGTTCCCGCGAGAGGCCGGCGTGCTGGGGCCGATTCTCGATAAGCATGATTTGAAGCTGGTCTCCGGCTGGTATTCTGGCCGTTTGCTTGAGCGCTCCGTTGAGCAGGAAATTGAGGCCGTGCAGCCGCACCTGACGCTGCTGCGCGAGCTGGGCGCGAAGGTGCTGGTGTTTGCCGAAGTCACCCACTGCATTCACGGGGAGCAGCAAACCCCGGTGCATTTACGGCCCCGTTTTCCGGCCGAACGCTGGCAGGAGTACGGCGAAAAGCTTACCGCATTCGCCCGTTATACCCAGCAGCAGGGCGTGCAAATTGCCTATCACCACCATATGGGAACGGTAATTGAGAGTGCGGATGACGTGAATAATTTGATGGTTCACACCGGGCCGGAAGTCGGGCTGCTGCTGGACACCGGGCACCTGACTTTTGCGGGGGCCGATCCGCTGGCGGTGGCCGAGCGCTGGATCTCGCGTATTAACCACGTGCATTGCAAAGATGTGCGCGCTGGCGTGCTGGCGGACGTGAAAAACCGCAAAACCAGCTTCCTGGATGCGGTCCTGAGTGGCGTATTTACCGTGCCGGGCGATGGCTGCGTGAACTATCCGCCGATCATGGCGTTGCTGAAAAAACACGGCTATCAGGGCTGGCTGGTTGTTGAGGCCGAGCAGGATCCGGCGGTGGCGCACCCGATGACCTACGCGCGTCTGGGCCACGCTAACCTGAGCCGTTTTGCTCGCGAAGCCGGGCTGATATAAGGAGGGAGCATGGCCGAATTACTTTCCCGCTGGCAGCAACCGGACGCGCAGGGGCAGACGCAGTGCGTCACGCCGGAAAACGCGGGTTGGGGCTACGTGGGATTTGCCGCTTATCAGCTTCAGGAAGGGCAGATTCTGGAACTGCCCGCCGTGGAGGAAGAGCGCTGCCTGGTGCTGGTCGCAGGGCGCGCGACGGTGGACACGCCGCTCGCTCGCTTCCCTGAAATAGGCGACCGCATGAGCCCGTTTGAGCGCCGTAAACCCTGGGCTGTGTACGTGACGTCCGGCGAGGCGGTTAAGGTTCAGGCGCTCACCGCGCTCGAACTGGCCGTTTGTTCCGCGCCAGGCAAAGGGACTTATGCCACGCGGCTCATTGCCCCGCAGGATATTGATGCCGAGGCGCGCGGCAAAGGCCACAACCAGCGCTATGTCCACAATATTCTGCCGGAGGATAAGCCCGCCGACAGCCTGCTGGTGGTGGAGGTGTATACCAACGAGGGCTGCACCAGTTCATACCCGAGCCACAAGCACGACACCGATAATCCGCCCAACGAAACCTATCTCGAAGAGACTTATTATCACCGGCTCAACCCGCCGCAGGGGTTCTGTTTGCAGCGTGTGTATACCAACGACCGCTCGTTGGATGAGTGCATGGCGGTGTACGATAAAGACGTGGTGAAAGTGCCGAAAGGCTACCACCCGGTGGCGACGATGGCCGGGTACGACAGCTATTACCTGAACGTGATGGCGGGGCCGGTACGCAAGTGGATGTTCACCTGGGAGAAAGATCACGCCTGGGTTAACGGCAGCGAGTACGGGAACAAATAAACTGGCTGAGTCACTTTTTAACAAAGGCTGCCCGCTGAGGCAGCCTTTTTCTTTGGGCCCCGACCTGCCGGAATATGTCTGTTTAAACGAAGCGCGACTGCACAAAACCGTTGGCAGAGGTGTATGATAACGGCTTCTCTGTCAGGTTAATTTTAACGTGCAGACGACAATCCGCGTGACCTTTGCCGCCTGCCTGATTTAGGTTGGACACATGCATACAGGAACACCAGACAACGATTCGCCCTTTGGTACACTTCTGGGCTATGCCCCGGGTGGCGTAGCGATTTACTCCTCTAATTACGGCAGCCTCGACCCGAAAAATTACCCCGAAGACGCTGAGTTTCGCAGCTACATCGGCAACGAATACATGGGCCACAAATGGCAGTGCGTAGAGTTTGCGCGCCGCTTCCTCTTCTTAAACTACGGCTTTGTCTTTACCGACGTTCACATGGCCTGGGAAATCTTCTCGCTGCGTTTTTTACGTCAGGTTGTGAACGACAATATTCTGCCGCTTCAGGCCTTTGCGAATGGCTCAAAACGAGCGCCGGAGGCGGGCGCGCTGCTTATCTGGCAGAAGGGCGGCGAGTTTCATGAAACCGGCCATGTCGCGGTGATCACTCAGCTAATCGGCAACAAAGTGCGTATCGCCGAGCAGAACGTGATTCATGCGCCGTTACCGGCCGGGCAGCAGTGGACGCGCGAGCTAACCCTGGTTGAACGCGACGGTCACTACACGCTGCAGGATACGTTTGCCGACACGTCGATTCTTGGCTGGATGATTCAAACTGAAGAGACGACCGACAGCGAGCCACAGCCGGAAATCGGCGGTGAAGCGCTAAAAATTGGCGGGGCTCGCCTGGCCAATAAGCGCCAGTTCGACGGCAAATGGCTGAATGAAAAAGATGAACTCCAGCTGGCCTATATACAGGCCAATGGCCACATTATTAATAAAGATCCTTGCCAGTATTTCACTATTACCGAAAGCGCCGAACAGGAACTGATCAAGGCCACCAACGAGCTACACCTGATGTACCTGCACGCCACGGATAAAGTGCTGAAAGACGACAATCTTCTGGCACTCTTTGATATTCCCAAAATTCTCTGGCCGCGTCTGAGGCTTTCCTGGCAATGGCGCCGCCACCAGATGGTCAGCGGCCGCATGGATTTTTGCATGGATGAGCGCGGGCTGAAGGTGTACGAATACAACGCCGATTCAGCCTCCTGCCACACCGAAAGCGGGCTTATCCTTGAGGAGTGGGTTAAGACGGGATACCGGGGCACCGGGCATAATCCGGCGGAAGGGTTGCTGGAAGAGCTTACCGGGGCCTGGAAGCACAGCAGCGCCCGGCCGTTTGTCCATATCATGCAGGACAATGACGCCGAGGAGGATTACCACGCGTTGTTTATGCAGCGTTCGCTGATGCAGGCCGGGTTTGATACCAAAATATTGCACGGCCTGGGCGAGTTGAGCTGGGACAGCGCCGGGCAGCTTATTGATAATGATGGCCGGGCGGTGAACTGTGTCTGGAAAACCTGGGCGTGGGAAACCGCGATTGAGCAAATTCGTGAGGTTAGCGAAACCGAATATGCCGCCGTGCCGATCCGTACCGGCCATCCGCAGGGAGAAGTGCGCCTGATTGACGTCTTGCTTCGCCCGGAAGTGCTGGTGTTTGAGCCGCTGTGGACGGTGATCCCCGGTAACAAAGCCATTCTACCGGTGCTCTGGCAGCTGTTCCCGAACCACCGTTATCTGCTGGATACGGATTTCGAGGTGAACAACCTGCTGTCAAAAACCGGCTACGCGGTGAAGCCGATTGCCGGGCGCTGCGGCAGCAATATCGATCTGGTCAGCCACCATGATGAACTGCTGGATAAAACCAGCGGCAAGTTCGTGGATCGCAAGAATATCTATCAGCAGCTGTGGTGCCTGCCGAAGGTGGATGGCAAATACATCCAGGTCTGCACTTTTACCGTGGGCGGCAGCTACGGCGGCACTTGCCTGCGTGGAGATGATTCGCTGGTGATTAAAAAAGAGAGCGATATCGAACCGCTGATTGTGGTCAAAGACAGGTAGCGGTTGATCGTACCTAAGGATGAGTTGATGGCCCGGATGTTGCTTCGATCCGGGCAAGTCGCCCGCTTATACCACGATAGTTCCTCTATTCCTTTTCGGCGTGGCCTGCGCTATTTCTTATTTCTATCGTGGTTATCCATTTTATTAATCTACGATTATTTTAATCAAATTAATGCCAGGCTGTAGATGGGGCTTCTTTGATTTTTTGTTGATGTGTTTTTTGTTTGCATTTTAAATGTAGGTAATTCAATTAATTACGATTTTTTCTTGGTGATTTTAAATTTTTATTGTCTGGGGTTTAGGCTGGATATAACATAACCGCACTGCGGTATTGATGGCATTTATATAAATTATGCGATTGATGATTTACATGAATGTTTTATCCGGAGAGAGTGATTTTCCTGGCGGAGGATATTACCAGGCTGGTGCGCTAAGATATCCTGGGTGGATTGGACGAAATGCAGGGATTTTGCTGTCGTAGTAATTTTGAGACAGCAGTAAAAGGGAGTTTTTGTGAGAAAAGATAAAAAAATCATTCTTGATGATAATGTTCTTAATGCTTCTAAAAAGAGAATCGATTGGGTATTCGATACCTTTGATCAGGTCTGCGTCTCTTTTTCCGGTGGAAAGGATTCCAGCGTGCTTTTTCACCTTGTGGCAGAAATCGCTCGCCGCCGGAAGCGTCAGTTTGACGTGCTATTTATCGACTGGGAAGTTCAGTTCCAGTATACCATCGACCATGTATTGCGGCTCAGGCAGCAATATGACGATATCGTTGGGCATTTTTACTGGGTCGCTTTGCCGCTAACCACGGTGAACGGGGTTTCGCAGGCTCAGCCGGAATGGATTTGCTGGGAGGAGGGCGTGGAATGGGTTCGCCAGCCGCCGGAAGACGCCATTACCGATCCAAACTTCTTCCCCTTCTATCGCTATGGCATGACCTTTGAAGAGTTTATGCCAGCGTTCTCGCGCTGGCTTTCCGGCGATAAAGGCCTGGCCACGTTAACCGGCATCCGGGCCGACGAATCCCTCAACCGTTTTTTAGCGCTGGCTTCACAAAGAAAAACGCGCTATGCCGATGATAAGCCCTGGACTACGGCCAGCCGGGAAGGGAATTTTTGTGTCGCTTATCCTT
The DNA here is from genome assembly GCF_011752835.1 of Enterobacter sp. Ap-1006. Classification (NCBI taxonomy): domain Bacteria; kingdom Pseudomonadati; phylum Pseudomonadota; class Gammaproteobacteria; order Enterobacterales; family Enterobacteriaceae; genus Enterobacter; species Enterobacter sp. Ap-1006. The sequence goes on from NZ_VWWU01000005.1 coordinate 261,312, forward strand.
TGTACGACTGGAAGGTACAGGATATCTGGATTTTTAACGGTAAATACAAAGCTGCCGGAAATCCGCTTTATGACCTGATGTATCGCGCTGGTGTCCCTATGAAAGCGATGAGGGTGTGTGAACCTTTTGGCCCGGAGGCGCGCCGTGGGCTTTGGCTTTACCATGTTCTGGAGCCGGAAACCTGGTCCCGGGTATGCATGCGCGTGGCTGGCGCCAACAGCGGCGCTATTTATGCGCATCAGAGCGGTTCTTTCTATGCCCGTAATACTAGCATCACAAAACCGAGCCATTTAACCTGGCAAGAGTACGCCATGTTTTTACTGGCATCGATGCCGGAAAAAACAGCGGAGCATTATAAGAATAAAATTGCCATTTATTTAAAATGGTATAGAGAACGAGAGTTTCCAGAAAATATTCCTGATGAGCAGGATAAAGATTCAGGATCGAGGGATATACCGTCGTGGCGAAGGATATGTAAGACGATATTGAAGAATGACTTTTGGTGCCGGTCGCTCTCCTTTAGCCCTAATAAGCCACAGCACTACAATCGCTACCTCGAACGGATACAAAAGAAACGGCAAATGTGGGGGATTTTCTGATGCTTAATGCACTATTAAAACAACTGAATAATTATCTTTCTTCCGTCGAGTCGGATGAATCAAAAGTGGCCGCAATAAATGAAGTCAAAAAAGTTATGCATCAGCACAGCCCTTTTAAAAAAGAGCCAGTTGATTGCGTCCTTTGGGTGCGTGAGGGAGAGGTTGTGGCCAATGATTATAACCCTAACGTCATGGCACCCGTTGAGCGCAGTTTGTTACAGCTTTCAATCGAGACAGATGGTTTCACTCAGCCGATTGTGGTGACACCGCTGAAAGATAAGTTTCAGGTTGTGGATGGGTTTCACCGGCATCTGGTGGGAAAAACATCGCCGGTGGCAAAAAAGAGAATTAACGGTTTTCTTCCGGTTGCGGTGGTTAACCTGGAATCCAGCGGCGAAGCCGAATGTATCGCCGTGACGGTCCGCCATAACAGGGCGCGCGGAAAACATCAGGTAACGGCGATGTCCGATGTTGTCCGCGATCTTTCCCGTCTGGGCTGGGATGATATGAAAATCGGGTCAGAATTGGGGATGGACGCTGATGAAGTGCTGCGCCTCAAGCAAATTAGCGGCCTGTCAGAGCTATTCAGCGGCGAACAGTTCAGTGATGCCTGGACGATAAAGTAGAGTCGTAAATCATGCCGCAATATTTAATGTGCTCGTTTATAGCAATCTGAAGACGGACTCGGACAAAAACCTCGGGAACATTTTTGAACAGCGCTTGTGCTGGCCCCGAAGGGGTGAGTCTCAGGGATGAGACGAATAATCGAATTTCAGTTCGATGCAGAGTCCGTATCGCTAAAAGCAAAAAACCCGCCATAGGCGGGTTCTTCTAAATAGTGGTGCCCGGACTCGGAATCGAACCAAGGACACGGGGATTTTCAATCCCCTGCTCTACCGACTGAGCTATCCGGGCAACGGGGCGCATTAAACCGTAAACCCCATTCCGCGTCAATGGCTTTGTTGCACAGCACGGTGCGTTTGCCTGATTTATGTGCGGGCTGTTACAGACTTCATGTTGAACCCCCTGGCAGAAGGTGCCATGATTGCGCCAGTTTTCTTATCCACTACGGGGCGCCTTGATGTTCACTCTCAATTCCCATGTATCTTTCGGGATGGCGCTCGTCCGTGCTGCTATAACCTTCCGAAGTCCCTTGCTCACCATGCGGTGAGGGCAATGCTTGCTTGCTGCAGGACATCAGTAAAATCAGGAATCGCCTGGTTTTACTGATGTCTGGCGGTCGAAGTGGATTCACACCTAAGACCTTCAGAACGCCTTCGTTGGGGAATTTTCCCTTTGCCGTGCCGGTTGGCACTCACTCATCCTTGCAGACGGGGATTTGTGCTTATGAAATCACTGAAAATTGCCGCCAGCCACGACGTGGCTGCATTACTCTCAACGCATCGTGAAGTGGTCACGCTCGACGAGACTGACTTCACCGATGTGGCGGCAGTTGTCATCTCCGTTGCGGACAGCCGCAGCGGCATTCTGGCTTTGCTTAAACGCACGGGTTTTAATTTGCCGGTGTTTATTTTTAGCGAAACCGCCGTTGACGGTTTGCCTGCGGTAACCGGCGTGATTGCCGGGAAAGCGCAGGATTATCTGGAGCTGGAAACCGCGGCCAGCGGCTACGAAGAAGATCTGTTGCCACCGTTCTTCAACACGCTGACCAAATACGTGGCGATGGACAACAGCACTTTTGCCTGCCCGGGGCACCAGCACGGGAAATTCTTTAAAAAACACCCGGCGGGACGGCAGTTTTATGATTTCTTTGGTGAGAACGTATTTCGTGCAGACATGTGCAACGCGGACGTTAAGCTGGGTGACCTGCTGATCCACGAAGGCTCAGCTAAGCACGCGCAGAAGTTTGCCGCGAAAGTTTTCCACGCCGACAAAACTTATTTTGTGCTTAACGGCACCTCTGCGGCGAACAAAGTGGTGACCAATGCTCTGCTGACACGCGGCGATCTGGTGCTGTTTGACCGCAACAACCATAAATCAAACCATCACGGCGCACTCATCCAGGCCGGTGCCACCCCGGTTTATCTGGAAGCTTCCCGCAATCCCTTTGGCTTTATCGGCGGCATTGATGCGCACTGTTTTGATGAGAAATACCTGCGGGAGCTGATTACGGAAGTGGCACCTGAACGAGCTCAGGAGGCAAGGCCTTTCCGCCTGGCGGTGATCCAGCTTGGCACCTATGACGGCACAATTTATAACGCTCGTCAGGTGGTAGATAACATCGGCCATCTGTGCGATTACATCCTCTTTGATTCGGCCTGGGTCGGCTACGAGCAGTTTATTCCGATGATGGCGGACTGTTCGCCGCTGTTACTGGAGCTGAACGAAAACGATCCGGGGATCTTTGTTACTCAGTCGGTTCACAAGCAGCAGGCCGGGTTCTCCCAGACTTCGCAGATCCATAAGAAAGATAACCATCTTCGCGGCCAGGCCCGTTTTTGCCCGCACAAGCGGCTGAACAATGCTTTCATGCTGCATGCTTCAACCAGCCCGTTCTATCCGCTTTTTGCTGCGCTGGATATCAATGCCAAGATCCACGAGGGCGAAAGTGGTCGCCGCCTGTGGGCGGAATGCGTGGCGCTGGGCATTGAAGCGCGCAAGGCGATTATCGCCAACTGTAAGATGATCAAACCGTTTATTCCGCCGGAAGTGGCCGGGCGGCCGTGGCAGGATCACCCCACGGAGAAGATCGCTCAGGAGCGCCGCTTCTTCAGCTTTGAACCCGGTGAGCGCTGGCACGGTTTTGAAGGTTATGCGAAGGACGAATATTTTGTCGATCCCTGCAAGCTGCTTCTAACCACGCCGGGCATCGATCCCGAAACCGGGCGCTACACCGAGTTCGGTGTGCCAGCGGCAATCCTCGCTAACTATCTGCGTGAAAACGGAATTGTGCCGGAGAAGTCGGATCTTAACTCGATCTTGTTCCTGCTTACCCCGGCGGAGAGCCACGAGAAGCTGGCTCAGCTGGTGGCCATGCTGGCGCAGTTTGAACAGCATATTGAGGACGACACGCCGCTGGCGGATGTGCTGCCCACGATTTATCAGAAATACCCGGTGCGCTACAAGGGCTACACCCTGCGCCAGCTTTGCCAGGAGATGCACGATCTGTACGTGAGTTTTGAGGTCAAAGAGCTGCAGAAGGCGATGTTCCGCAAGGAGAGCCTGCCTGCCGTGGTGGTGAACCCGCAGGACGCCAACATCGAGTTTATTCGCGGCAACGTGGAGCTGGTGCGCCTGAGCGAATCTGAAGGACGTATCGCGGCGGAAGGCGCGTTGCCTTATCCTCCGGGCGTGCTTTGCGTGGTGCCGGGTGAAGTTTGGGGCGGGGCGGCACTGCGTTACTTCCTGGCGCTGGAAGAAGGCGTGAATATGCTGCCGGGCTTCTCCCCTGAGCTGCAGGGCGTGTACAGCGAGACGGATTCGGACGGCATTAAGCGGCTGTACGGCTATATGCTGAAGTAAGAGGGAATAGCCCCCTCTCCCCGTGGGAGCAGAAAAGGGTGAAGCAAGGCAGTCCCGAAATGTCCCCTCTCCCTTTTAGGGAGAGGGTTAGGGTGAGGGTAAATTACCGCCGGCGATAGCTCTTCTGGGCGTTATTCACTTTGTACAGGTAACGACGAGACTCTGCGGACGGATGGCGCGTGGTCAACGTTTGATAGACATCGCCCGGCGCCATGCTGTTAATCAGGCTAAACGCCTGCATCTTATCGTTAGAGAACACCCGCAGCACGCTGCCCGCGCCGCCGTTATAGGCCGTAATCACCGCATAGCGACGTGACGTTGGGTTATCAATCTGCCCCAGATAGCTGTTCTGCAAAATCGCCAGATAGGCCGTGCCGGTATCAATGTTGCTTTCCGGGTCGAACAGGAAGCTGCGGCTTGGTTTGCCCCATTTCCCCTGCGCCTTAAACACGTCTACCCCAGCGCTGTGCTGAACAACCTGCATCAGGCCCAGCGCATCCGCGTGGCTTACCGCATACGGGTTGAAGCTGGATTCCGTCTGCATGATTGCCAGAATCAATGACTCGTCCACACCGTATTTCTTCGACGCTTTACGCACCATACCGATGTATTTATGTGCTCGTTTGTCGAGGTGGTTAGGCACAAGATTGATGGTCACGCTATAGACGATTTTCAGCCCGGTACTGCGCTTTTGCAGACGCGTTTGCAGCAGGTAGTCGGCAAACTTCGTCGCACGGCCTTCCCAGCGAATAGGCTGGCCGGTGTTATCCACGACCTGGCCGTAAAGGAACGGCTCTTTGGAGATCTGGACGTCGTTGGCATCGGAATAGAGATCTATTGAGCCAGGATCGTCTCCCATCAGCAGGGTGGTAACGATGGCCTGCCGCAGGTGCGCGGCAGGATCGGTGCCCGCGATGGTCTCAACGGTGATGGTACCTTCATCAAAGTTGATGTGGCTACGCGTCAGATATTGGTCGGTGTATTTGACGTAATCTTTCGGGCCTGCGATCAGGACCTCTTTCATACCCCAGATATTTTCGATGTTGTTGGCAAACTGCCCCATCAAAATATCAAACCCGTTGGTGTCCTTTACGTAGGCTTCGTTAAAAGCGTCATCGCCTTTTTTACTGGAGCAGGAGATCAGCAACGGGGCCACGAGAGCCAGCGCGAGAAGTTTTTTCATCATTCCGTGTATGCGTGTTGTGTTTGCAAAAAGGTGCCGACGATTACTGTTTTTCTGGCGGGGTGAAGCCTTCGATGTGGACTTCTTTCCCTTCAAACAGGAAATTGACCATCTCGTTTTCCAGCTCTTTGCGGTGTTCCGGGTTCATCATGCTCATCTTTCTTTCATTGATCAGCATGGTCTGCTTGGACTGCCACTGCGCCCAGGCTTCTTTGGAGATTTCGTTGTAGATCCGCTTGCCCAGTTCGCCCGGGTACAGCTGGAAATCCTGGCCTTCAGCGTCGCGCTGCAGGTAAGTACAAAAAATCGTTCTGCTCATGATTATTCCTCTTCTTCGGCACGAACGGGCGCTAAGGCAACCGGTTCGGCTCGTAATTGTTGTAGCAGGCGTTCCACGGGAGCCGCCAGCCCGACAGACGGTGGCTGGCCTAAGTTATACCAGAGAGCGGGGCCTTCATCCATGCAGCCGTCCATGGACGACACCGGAAGCCACATCGGCACAATGTCTAAATGGAAATGGCTAAAGGTGTGGCGGAAAGCCGTTAACTGCGTGAGATTATCTGCCGGAATACCTCTCTGCTCCAGCCAGCGATGTAATTCCTGTTCTTCAGCGAACTGTGGGAAGCAGAATAGACCTCCCCATAGCCCGACCGCCGGACGCTGCGCCAGGAAGACTTCATCGCCATGCTGCATCATCAGCATATAACCGGTGCGCTCCGGCAGCGTCACTTTAGGCTTCTTGCCGGGATAGTTCGCCCAGCTGTGGTTGGCATAGGCCACGCAGCCGTTGTTCAGCGGGCAAAGCTCGCATTTTGGCTTTGAGCGGGTGCAGACCATGGCCCCGAGGTCCATCATCGCCTGATTAAACTGGCTAACGCCCTGTGCCGGGGTCACGCGCTCGCTGATTTCCCAGAGGCGGTTTTCAACCTCTTTTTTGCCCGGCCAGCCGGAAACGGCATAGCAACGGGCGAGCACGCGCTTTACGTTGCCATCGAGAATCGGGAAGTGTTTACCCAACGAAAGAGACAGAATTGCGCCTGCGGTTGAGCGCCCGACGCCAGGCAGGTCGGCCACTTCGTCATACGTTTGAGGGAAAACGCCACCGTGTTTATCGGCAACGTGCTTAGCGGCTTTATGCAGATTGCGCGCACGAGCGTAATAGCCCAGTCCTGTCCACAGGTGCAGCACTTCGTCCAGCGGGGCGTTTGCCAGGTCGGTCACGGTGGGGAAACGCGCCATAAAGCGCTCAAAATAAGGGATGACCGTCGCGACCTGGGTTTGTTGCAACATTACCTCAGAGAGCCATACTTTATAAGGCGTTTTCTCCTGCTGCCACGGCAGGGTTTTACGCCCATACTTGTGGTACCAGTCGAGGACTTGTTGGGCGAATTGAGGAGCTTGCATGGTCAACGCGGGATATCCGGCAAAGGTGTAATAAAGGAGCCGATTCCAGCACAGCGGCGTAAAGCTGTAAACCGGAACTTTCTGCCACTTGCTTCTCATCCTTAACTTTGGATAATGCCCGTTTCCAGAACACTAAGCGAAGCGTTAAGAAAACCATGAAGAATGACGTCATTTCACCGGAATTTAATGAAGAAGGCCGTGTGCTGCGCCGCATCCGCAGCTTTGTCCGTCGCCAGGGGCGTCTGACAAAAGGCCAGCAGCACGCGCTGGATAACTACTGGCCGGTGATGGGCGTTGAGTTCCAGGCCGAGCCTGCCGACTTTAGCGAGATTTTTGGCCGCGAAGCGCCGGTCACGCTGGAGATCGGTTTTGGTATGGGCACCTCGCTGGTGACCATGGCACAAACCAATCCGCAGCATAACTATCTCGGTATTGAAGTGCATTCGCCGGGCGTGGGCGCTTGTCTGAGCACCGCGCATGAGGCCGGTGTGGAGAACCTTCGTGTAATGTGCCACGACGCGGTGGAAGTGCTGGAAAACATGATTCCTGACAATTCTTTGAACATGGTTCAGCTGTTTTTCCCTGATCCATGGCATAAAGCACGTCATAATAAACGCCGTATCGTTCAGGTACCGTTTGCTGACCTGGTGAAACGCAAGCTGAAGTTGGGCGGCGTGTTTCATATGGCCACCGACTGGGAACCTTATGCTGAACATATGCTCGAAGTGATGTCCTCTATCGAAGGGTATAAAAACCAGTCGGAGAGTCACGACTACGTACCGCGTCCGGACTCACGTCCGGTAACCAAATTTGAACAACGTGGCCATCGTCTTGGTCACGGCGTATGGGACTTAATGTTCGAGAGGGTGAAATAATGGCAAAGAATCGTAGCCGTCGTCTGCGTAAGAAAATGCACATCGAAGAGTTCCAGGAACTGGGGTTCTCGATTGCCTGGCGCTTCCCGGAGGGCACTTCCGAAGAGCAAATTGATAAAACTGTGGACGAGCTGATCGCCGAAGCGATCGCGCCGAACAAGCTGGCGTTTGACGGCAGCGGTTACCTGGTCTGGGAAGGTCTGGTGTGCATGGAAGAGATTGGCAAATGCACCGAAGAGCATCAGGCGCTGGTGCGTAAATGGTTAGAAGACCGCAAGCTCGAAGATGTTCGCATCAGCGATCTGTTCGACGTCTGGTGGGATTAAGCTTTAGCAAAAAACAGGCTGGTTAATTAACCGGCCTTTTTTTCAGGAGCTGATTTTTCAGGAGAAAATATGATCCGTAAGGTTCTTTTAGGTGCGCTGCTGGTCACCGCCGCTTCGGCACACGCGGACTATCAGTGCAGCGTCAATCCACGTGATGACGTGGTGATTAACCCGCAGTCCGTGCAGGTTGTGGGTGAGAACGGCAATCTGGTCATCGCGCCTGACGGCAGCGTGCAATACAACGGTGTTCAGAAGACGCTGACCGCTGCACAGCGCCAGCAGGCGCTGAACTACCAGAAAGCCCTGCGCACGGATTTACCGTGGATCGATAACGGGGCTCGCTCTCGCGTAGAGAAAAGCCGCGTAGCGCTGGACGGCATTATTGCTAAACAGGTTGGGGAAAGCAGCAGCATGCGTAATCGCCTGACCAAGCTGGATGCCCAGTTAAAAGAGCAGATGAACCGGATTATTGAGCGCCGCCAGGACGGGCTGACGTTCCATTATAAAGCGGTCGATCAGGTGAGAGCCGATGGCCAGCAGTTGGTGAACCAGGCGATGGGCGGCATTCTGCAGGACAGCATTAATGAAATGGGCGCGCAGGCGGTGCTGAAAGGCGACGGCAACCCGCTGCAGAATGTACTGGGTAACCTGGGCGGTCTGCAAACGGCGGTGCAGAATGAGTGGAATAATCAGCAGGCTGATTTTGAACAGTTCGGCCACGAGGTGTGTAACCGGGTGGTGTCGCTGGAAAATCAGCGTAAAGGGCTTGTGGGGGCGCTGAAGTAATTTTCCCCTCACTCTAACCCTCTCCCCTAAGGGGAGAGGGGATAAACCGAGTTCCCCTTCACCAGTTCTCTCCCCAAAGGGGATAGGGGATAAACCATGTCGCCCATCACTTGTTTTCCCCCTCTCCCTCTGGGAGAGGGCCGGGGTGAGGGTAAAAACTTACGCTTCGTCGGCTAAAAACAGCTCCAGCAGGGAATTTAAAAACAGCTTCCCGTGCTCGGTTATCTGCCAGTGTTCACTCGTTTCCGTCATATAGTTTTTCGCCAACGCCTCATCCAACTGCGGGCGAATTATCGCTTCATCTAAACCGGTATAAATCGTGAACTCACTGCGTGGTGCGGCCTCCAGCAGGCGGAAACGGTTCATAAAGAATTCGAACGGTTTGTCTGCCTGCTCAACGTCATGCTGGCGGTCGAGGTACTTTCCTTCCATGTAGCCGCGCGGATGGCGCGTTTTCGCCGTGCGCGTAATGCGCCCGTCCGGGAAGGTGATTTTGCCGTGTGCGCCGCAGCCAATCCCCAAATAGTCGCCAAAGCGCCAGTAGTTCAGGTTGTGCTGACACTGATAACCGGGCTTAGCATAGGCTGAGGTTTCGTATTGCTGGTAGCCCGCGGCGGTCAGTAGCTTATCGCCTTGCTCGAAGATATCCCACAGCGCGTCGTCGTCCGGTAACTTCGGCGGACGTGATCCAAACAGCGTGTTCGGCTCGATGGTCAACTGATACCAGGAAAGATGCGGGGGATTCAGGGCAATGGCCTGGCGCAGATCGTCCAATGCCTCTTCGAGCGACTGGTCAGGTAGGCCGTGCATCAGGTCAAGGTTAAAGCTGCGCAGCCCCAGGCCGCTTGCCAGGTTCGCGGCACGTTTGGCTTCACCCGCATCATGAATGCGGCCCAGGCGCTTTAATTTGGGCTCGCTAAAGCTCTGAACGCCGATAGAAATACGATTCACACCCGCTTTCTGGTAGCCAACAAAGCGGTCGGCTTCGACCGTGCCGGGGTTGGCTTCCATGGTGATTTCTGCGTCGCCCGCCAGCTTCAGGCGTGAGCGCACGCCGTCCAGCAGCGTTTGCATGGCTTCGCTGGAGAGCAGGCTTGGCGTACCGCCGCCAATGAAAATAGTCTTTACCTCACGCCCCTGAGCAAGCGCCACGTCGCGGTCGAGGTCGTGCAGCAGATGGCTCACGTATTCGTCGTGCGGCACGTCGCCTTTCAGCGCGTGGGAGTTGAAGTCACAGTACGGGCACTTCTGTACGCACCACGGGATGTGAATGTAGAGACTAAGAGGTGGCAAATTAGCCATTACGCATTGCTTCCAGTAACAGTTTCAGCGCTTGCCCACGGTGGGAGATCGCGCTCTTTTCATCGCGGGTTAGCTCCGCCGCGGTTTTACCCTCGGAAGGAACGTAGAAGATAGGATCGTAGCCAAAGCCACCTTGCCCGGCTGGCGCGTGGGTAATCACGCCCGGCCAGCTACCGTGAAACACCAGCGGCGTTGGGTCTTCCGCGTGACGCATATAGACCAGCACGCAGTGGAACTGAGCCTGGCGTTTATCGTCCGGCACGTCTTTCAGCGCTTCCAGAAGCTTGTCGAGGTTCTGCCGATCGCTGGCATCCTCGCCCGCATAGCGTGCGGAATAGATACCCGGTGCGCCGCCCAGCGCATCCACCGCCAGGCCGGAATCGTCGGCCAGCGCCGGTAGCCCGGTCACTTTAGCCGCATGGCGAGCCTTGATAATCGCATTCTCAATAAAGGTCAGGCCGGTCTCTTCGACAGACTCTACGTTCAGCTCGGTTTGCGCGACCACATCGAAGCCAAAATCCGCCAGCAGATTGGCGAGTTCACGCACTTTACCGGCGTTACCGGTAGCTAATACGACTTTTTGCATAGTCAGTCCTGTGTTATTCGAGGGGGGCAATCAATGCCGCGACTTCCGTCGGGATCTGCTGCGGGCCGATAATTTTAACTTGTTTATGGCGACCAAGTTCGCCTTTCTCTATCACGACCTGGCCTTTTGCTACCCGGAACTGTTTGGCCAGATATTTTACCAGGTGAGCGTTAGCCTGCCCGTCCACCGGCGGTGCGGTGATGGCGACTTTTAACTCGTCGCCATGCATACCGACCAGGCTATCTCGGCTGGCCTTGGGCTGAATATACAGCCGCAGAACCAGCCCGTCAGGCTGCTGTGTCACAGCACTCAAATCGCGTACCAAAGGCCAGGGAACAGGTCCATACCGAGGTAGTTCAGCGCATAAAGAATAAGAATGACCACCATGGCGGAGAAATCAATGCCGCCCATGGCAGGCAAGATGCGGCGAATCGGCGCCATCATTGGCTCGGTCATTTGCATCAGCACGTATTCAATAGGGCTGCGGCCCTGGCTTATCCAGCTCATCAGGGAACGAACGATGATCACCCAGAACACCAGGGTACCGGCTGATTTCAGCAGCGACAGCACGCCGATGAGTAAGTTTAATGGATCGAGCGACAGCCCGCCGGACTGGATCAGCAGCAGAATAGGGAATTTCAGCGTGGTGAGTATAAATGCCACCAGCAGGGATGAGGTGTCAATAGGGCCCAGGGATGGCAGTACGCGACGAAGCGGTCCGACAACGGGCTGGGTAACTTTAACGATGAACTGGGCAAATGGGTTGTAGAAATCACAGCGCGCCCACTGCATCCAGATACGGATAAGCAGCACCATTACGTAAAGCTCAATCAGGGTTTTGACCAGGAAAGTCAACGTAAGCATGGTTTTCCTCAAAAATGATGGTGATTAACGAACGGGGTAATCCCGCGCGCCGAAAATAGCGGTTCCAATGCGCACCATGGTGCTGCCTGCGGTAATCGCGGCTTCCATGTCATCGGTCATGCCGAGAGATAATGTATCGACCGTGGTGAAGCGGCCTTTGAGTGCATTGCAGGCCTCAGCCATTTTGCGGCAAACGGCAAGCTGGCGCTCGTAATCCGGTTCTGGCGCAGGGATGGCCATGAGGCCTCGCAGCGTCAGTCCCGGTAAGGCCGCCACTTCGGCAGCTAACTGCTCCAGCTCACTCAGCGCGATGCCGGACTTACTGTTTTCGTCGCTGATATTAATTTGAATCAGTACGTTTAGCGGCGGCAACGTCGACGGGCGTTGTTCGCTGAGTCTGCTGGCAATTTTCAGCCTATCGACGGTATGGCACCAGTCAAAATTCTCCGCCACAAGGCGGCTTTTATTCGACTGCAGCGGCCCGATAAAGTGCCACTCCAGCCCTGTTACACCTTGTTCAGCAAAGTGGTGAATCTTATCCACGCCTTCCTGCACATAGTTTTCGCCAAAGGCGCGTTGCCCGGCAGCAATCGCTTCTGCGAGGGCGCTCGCAGGCTTGGTTTTGCTGACCGCAAGCAGAGTCACTTCTTCGGGGCTTCTGCCGCAACGTGCCGCAGCGGCTGAGATTTTCCCATGTACCTGTGCCAGATTGTGCGCTATCTCATTCATGATCGTTGGAAGTGATATGGATATCGAAGAAATTGTGGCCCTTAGTGTAAAGCATAATGTCTCTGATCTACACCTGTGCGCGCGCCAGGCGGCACGCTGGCGAAAGTGCGGCAGGCTGGAAGTGTGCCCGGAGAAGGTGCCGGAAGTCGAAGATGTTCTCAACAGATGGTTAAGTGAAGAGCAAGCGTTGCAGCTTAATCGCGCGGGGCAGCTCGATTTCTCACTTACGCTCACGAACGGTTTCAGGTTGCGCGGCAATGCTTTTCGCCATCAGGAAGGTTATTCGCTGGCGCTTAGATTACTCGCGTCTTCTTGTCCGGATCTGCATACGCTTGGCGTACCGTCCCAACTGAAGGCACTTTTACGGGAAAGTGAAGGGCTGATACTGGTGACAGGTGCTACCGGGAGCGGGAAGTCTACAACCCTTGCCGCGATGATCCAGCATCTCAACCAGCATCTTGACGGCCATGTGCTAACGCTTGAAGACCCCATCGAATTTATTCACGCCTCTGGTCGCTGCCTGATTCAGCAGCGCGAGCCCGGCCTGCACTGTGAAAGCTATGCTGCAGCGCTAAAAGCCGCTTTGAGGGAAGATCCGGACGTCATCCTGCTGGGCGAACTTAGGGATAGCGAGACGATTGGCCTGGCACTGACCGCAGCAGAGACAGGGCATTTGGTTTTGGCGACATTGCACACACGCGGTGCTGCTCAGGCGGTAGAACGGCTGGTGGATGTGTTCCCTGCTCAGGAGAAAAGCCTGATTCAAACTCAGCTTGCCGGGAGCCTGAAAGCGGTGCTGGCACAAAAGCTTGTGCCGGCAAGTGATGGTGGCCGGGTGGCGCTGTACGAACTGCTGGTCAATACCCCGGCCGTAGCAAATTTGATTCGTGAGGGGAAGACGCATCAACTGCCTGGTGTGCTGCAAACCGGCCAGCAGCATGGCATGCAAAGCTTTGCTCAGAGCGAGGCCCAGCGACTGAGTGAAGGTAGGATTGCTGGAAACGATCGGGCAGCCAGCGTGTCATGGGAGGCGACATTTTGAACGCTTTTATTGCTATGGTGTGTATTGGTGTGTATATTCATCATTATTCAGGGAGAACATGATGACCTCCGCTGAGCTGATAAAGGAATTGAGGGCTGCAGGCTGCGAACCCGTCAGGCGTTCCGGGGGCAGTCACTGGATCTGGTGGTCACCCGCAACCGGAAGAACATTCCCCGTTCCGCATCCTAAAAAGGATTTACCCGCTGGTACTGTCAAATCCATTCGTAAAATGGCAGGCATTTAGCCTGTCGCTGCCGGAGGTTGATGATGTTTTTTTCCGTTGGTGTGGAATTACCCGCAACTGAAAACGAAGCGTTTGGCCTGGTCGTGCCCGCGCTATGCAATGAAGACTTTGGCTGCGTATCGGCAGCAGATAGCCAGGCAGATATCGCCCCGATGGTGCAGGACGCCGTGCTGTCGATTGTGGATTTAATGGTGGAGAGCGGCAAAGACATTACTCAACTGTGTGATGCCGGGCCTTTTGCTTATGCCGCAGACCCGGAGTACAGCTACTGCCAGCAATGGCTGCTGGTTGATGTGGATTTATCCGCGCTGGAAGGAAAGCAGCAGCGGCTAAACATCATGCTGCCGGACGCACTGCTGCGGCGTATTGATTCCCGGGTTAAGCAGCCCTCATCAGGCTACCGGGACCGCAGCCACTTTCTGGCGATTGCCGCAAGGCATGAACTGCTGAACGCGGGGAATGACGCGCCCGGCAGTTAAGTTTTCACGGGTGATACTCGAACCAGCTTTCGAGAATAATCACGGCGGAGGCGGAGTCGATACTGCCTTTATTCAGAGCGCGAAAACCGCCGTGTTCGAACAACCCTGCTCGGGCTTCGACGGTGCTCAGGCGCTCGTCCTGCAGAGAAACTTTTACGCCAAAGCGGCCGTGCAGGCGGTTAGCAAACTTGCGGGCTCTCGCCGTCAGGGGTTGTTCGGTGCCATCCATATTCAGCGGCAGGCCGACAACCACTTCTTCCGGCTGCCACTCTTTCAGGATTTTTTCTACCGCATTCCAGTCCGGGGTGCCGTCCTGCGCCTTGAGCGCGGTTAACGGGCGCGCAGTGCCGGTAATGCGTTGGCCGATGGCGACGCCGATGCTTTTGGTGCCGAAGTCGAAAGCCATTAAAGTTCCGCTGCTCATCAGGCGTGCCCCGCTTCGCTTGGCATGGTGTGGATATCGATACCAATCAGGCGGGCGGCCTCGCGCCAGCGCTCTGAAATGGGCGTATGGAACAAAATCTCAGGCGAGGCAGGCGCCGTCAGCCATGAGTTTTCCATGATCTCCTGTTCAAGCTGCCCCTTTTCCCAGGAAGCATAGCCGAGGGCAACAATCACCTCTTTCGGCTGTTTGGCCGTGCCTAACGTTTCCAGCACATCACGAGAAGTTGTAATCACCGTGTCGTCGGAGATGCGAATGCTTGAGCCGAAGTTGTCCGGCGGCGAGTGCAGAATAAAGCCACGATCTTCCGCCAGCGGGCCGCCGATGAAAACGGGTTTATCCAGGCGAATGGTTTCGTCGCGCGGGTCTGGTTCTATTTTTAGCTTTTCGAGAACGCCATCCACCTGCAGGTTTTCCAGCGGTTTATTAATGATAATCCCCATCGCGCCTTCATCATTGTATTCACAGATATAAACTACGGAGCGCTTAAATAAAGGGTCCTGGAGAGCCGGCATGGCAATAAGAAAGTGATGCTGTAAATTCATTGTCAGAGGTTCTGATCCCGGTTGATAAAAGCGGCAGTGGCTGCGCGAAGTGTGGCCAGCTTACCACTAATGAAGGAAGGCGGGCTACCCGCCGTGAATCGTGCCTTCGAAGGGGGAAGGCGGGTAACAGCTACCCGCCAGATGCGCTTAGTGAGCGAGGCGTTTTTCGATGGCGTCGAATAGCATCCCGGTGATCGACACAGGGAATTCAGCTTCGATTTCGCGGATGCAGGTTGGGCTGGTGACGTTAATCTCGGTCAGGCGATCGCCGATAATATCCAGACCAACAAAAATCAGCCCTTTGGCTTTCAGCGTCGGCCCAACGCGGCGGGCAATTTCCCAGTCGCTGTCGGTCAACGGACGTGGTTCACCACGGCCACCGGCGGCCAGGTTACCGCGGGTCTCACCGCCCTGCGGAATACGAGCCAGGCAGTAAGGTACCGGCTCGCCGTCTACCACCAGCACGCGTTTATCACCGTCTTTAATGGCAGGCAGGTAGTTCTGCGCCATGCAGTAGCGGGTACCCAGTTCGGTCAGCGTTTCGGCGATAACGCCGATGTTTGGGTCATCCTGTTTCACGCGGAAAATTGAGGCGCCACCCATACCGTCCAGCGGTTTCATAATGATGTCGCCGTGCTGCTGCCAGAAGGCTTTCAGCTGAGCTTTGTTACGGGTGACCAGCGTTTCCGGCGTTAAGTCGGCAAACCAGGCGGTGAACAGCTTTTCGTTACAGTCGCGCAGGCTCTGCGGTTTATTAACGATCAGCGTGCCTTTCTCTTCTGCGCGCTCAAGAATATAGGTCGCGTAGATAAATTCAGTGTCGAACGGCGGATCTTTGCGCATCAGTACCACGTTCAGATCGGCCAGGGCGATATCCTGCTCGGTGCCAAACTCATACCACTTATCGTAGTTCTGCTCGACGCTGAGCAGGCGCGTACGGGCGCGTGCTTCGCCGTTGTTCAAATACAGGTCGGCCATTTCCATGTAGTGCAGTTCGTAACCACGACGCTGCGCTTCCAGCAGCATGGCGAAGCTGGAGTCTTTTTTAATATTGATGTGTGCGATGGGGTCCATCACGATGCCGAGCTTGATCATTGTTGTTCTCCTTTAGCCCAGGTCGCCAAAGCGCACCTGCAGTGCGGTGATGGCGGTGAGCGCGGTGGTCTCAGTACGCAGAACGCGCGGTCCCAACAGAATATCAGTAAATTGGTGCTCTGCGGTCATGGCAATCTCATCCGCAGACAGGCCGCCTTCCGGGCCAATCAGCAGCCGGACGCGTTGAACCGGCTGCGGCAGCGTGTTGATACTGGCGCTGGCTCGCGGATGCAGATTAAGCTTCAGGGCGTCATCCTGCTCGGCGCACCAGTCGGCAAGGTCCATCGCCGGGCGAATGTCTGGCACCCGGTTGCGGCCGCATTGTTCGCAGGCGGCAATCGCAATCTTTTGCCACTGCTGGAGTTTCTTGTTCAGCCTTTCCGCATCCAGTTTTACCCCGCAGCGCTCGGAAAACAATGGTGTAATCTCGTTCACACCCAGCTCCACGGCTTTTTGAATGGTGAATTCCATCTTTTCGCCACGGGACATGACCTGGCCGAGATGCAGCCAGAGCGGCGACTCACGGTCGTCCACGTTGCCCGCCAGGATTTTAACGCGCACGCTTTTTTTATCCGCCTGCACGATTTCCGCGTCGAACACCTGATTGCTGCCGTCGAACAGCTGAATGGCCTGGCCCGCGCTCATGCGCAGCACGCGTCCAACGTGGTTAGCCGCATCTTCGCTCAGGGCAACGTCCTGGCCAACGGAAAGATTTTCAGGATGGTGAATGCGGGGTATACGCATGAAGTGAGTTCCGGTTAGTTGCGCTGCAGGAATGGGCTCTTATCCTGACTCTATCCCAAAAAGGGAGAGGGGATTTTCGCCCCCTCGTTCTGTAGGTTGGGGGCGATATTCGTCACAGCAAATAAAGAATTGCCGCTAGTGTAGGTTAGCTGTTTCGCGCCTGGCAAGCCCGCAGCACATATGGATTATGATTGCCCTGGACTTTCGCAATGCGCTCATCCCGCTCGCACTCCCAGGTGTTGACCGGGTAGCGTTTATCCCAGGCCTGGAATAATTGAGTCTGCTGGCGAGAAAGCGACAGCTGGTATTGGTCGCGCATGTAGAAATAAGTGCGCGCAATTGCGCCTCGAGCGCGTTCCGGTGGCTCGGCCACTTTGTCCTTAAAATCAATTTTCATTGCGCACTGGCCGTATTGGCCTTCGCCGCCGTTCCACTGGCTGTACATGAAGTTATTTCTGTCGGCGTTAACCTCGCCCACGGCAGGCTGCAGGTTGTGCATATCGCTTTCTATTTTGCGGTATACCGGATCTTTGGCGCAGTTTTTACGTCCACCGTCTTGCCAGCACTGCAGCAGGTGGCCGAACTGCCAGGCAGGCATGACGTGCTCCCATTCAATGCGGGTGGCCCGGTTTTCGTTCTTCCGCACTTTATAGCCACAGGACTCCAGGTCCGGGATACCCTTTTTACCCTGCCAGCTAATTTTACAGCCGCAGTAGAAGTCGCCCGGAGCATCGGCGTTGACCTTGACGCCTGCGGTTTTGGCTTGTGCGAAGCTATTGATGCCGTTGCTGAAGGCGGGAAGCGAACTGAAGGCTGCAACGAATGCAACAGCCCAAGAAATTTTGCGAGACATTTCCAGAATCCTTACTAAAACGTGCCCGCACCCTACCTGATCGGATATCCAGTTTCAATCAGAGGTAGTGTAAAAGTTCCAGAAATAAACGATTAATTACATGGGGTTGTAACGTCGAGTTTTAATAACTGGCCGCAATGAGTGCAGCGATATTCGGCTTCACCGCGCAGCACCCGATTGTGGCGGCGCACGGTGAGCTGATGCTGCTGGCAAGGGCAGCGGTAGGGGAAGGTATTTTTGCGTACCGAATCGACTTCAAATTTATGTGTGCGACGGGCCGGGACGCCGAGCACGGTTTCCATCATCCATTTCCATTCCTTGCCGTGGGGGGCGACGCGGCCAAAGTGCTTCCATACCAGCAGGTGAGCCAGCTCATGGGGGACGACTTCTGCGACAAAAGCCTGCTGATTTTCCATCAGCAGCACCGGATTCAGGCGAATTTCGTTGCTTTCCAGCCAGGCAGTGCCGGCGGCGGTGCCGCGCTGCTGATAGACCACTTTGGGCTCAGGATAATGAGTGCCTAAATGCGCGTTGGCCTGCTGAAGTTTTTCACGCAGGCAGCGCATAACGGCTTGCTGGAGAGCGATAGGGAGTCTGAGGGCTTTCATAACGGCAGAGAATAATGGGGCAGGAAGCGCGGTGCAAGCCCCTCCCGTTACCGGAAGGGGCTTTCAGGGCTCAGTTGTGTGCGCCGATTTCGCGTAATTTACGGCCTTTCATCAGGTTACGTTCGATGTGCTCCAGCGAGACATGTTTCGTCTCAGGAATAAGCCACAGCGTCAGGACGATAAAGAACAGGTTCAGCGCCGCATAAACCCAGAAGGTGTTAGCGTTGCCCAGCGTGTTCAGCATAGTCAGGAAGGTGGCGCCGACAATCATATTGGCAATCCAGTTGGTGGCGGTGGAGCAGGTGATGCCGAAATCGCGCCCTTTGAGCGGCTGGATTTCCGAACAAAGCACCCAAATCAGCGGGCCAGCGCTCATGGCGAAGCCAACGATAAACATCAGCAGCATGGCAACCGCAAAGTACTGCGCGCCCTGGGAATGGATGCCGACGTGTAGCATGGTGCCCAGCACGCCCATGCCGACGGCCATGACCAGGAAGCCGAGCACCAGCGTAGGTTTACGTCCCCAGCGGTCAACCAGACCGATAGCAATAAAGGTAGCCAGCACGTTAATCAGGCCGACGATCACGGTGCCCCACATTTGCTGCGTGGTATTCGCGAACCCGGCAATTTCGAAGATTTTTGGTGCGTAGTACATGATGACGTTCATGCCGGTGAACTGCTGCATGACCTGTAGCAGTACGCCGAGAAAGACCGCGCGACGGAAGTTGGAGTTGCCCTTAAACAGCGACCAGCCGCTCTGCTTGACCTTCAGGCTTTCGCGGATTTCATCCAACTCACGTTTCGCTTCTGCGCTGGTATCGCGCAGACGCAGCAGCACGCGTTCAGCGTCGTGGAAACGGCGTTTGGCGGCAAACCAGCGCGGACTGTCCGGCAGGAAGAAGACGCCAACCAGCAGTAGCAGAGCGGGAAGGGTGATCACGCCCAGCATCCAGCGCCAGGATTCGGTGTAGCTGAAAGCCGTATCGGAGAGATAAGCGCCCAGAATACCGATGGTGATCATCAGTTGGTACATGGAGATCATGCTGCCACGGATCTTCTCCGGCGCAATTTCTGACAGGTAAAGCGGGGCGGTGTAGGAAGCGACGCCCACGGCCAGGCCCAGCAGGACACGAGACACGATCAACACTTCAACGTTGGGCGCAAAGGCCGAGAACAGGGAACCGAGCACAAACAGCATGGCACCTATCATCAGGCTGTATTTTCTCCCCAGTTTGAAAGAGAGCCAGCCGCTGCCGATGGCCCCGACGGCTGCCCCGAACATCATCGAACTCACCACCCATTCCTGGGTGTGGGAGGTGATGGCGAAGTCTTTAGCGATAAACGGCAGCGCACCGGCAATCACCCCAATGTCCAGGCCAAACAGCAGGCCGGCGAGCGCGGCAAGGAAGCAGACAAAAAAGGTCATGCTTTTGTTGGAGCGCCTGTTTGAGCGCCCGATATTTTTAGTGTCAGGCATATCGCCCTCCAGGTGGATTATTCGAATTTGACGTTTTTAAGGATAGGGCAGTAAACGGCAGAAGTGTGTGATTACAATCACAGCAATGTAATCGTTTACACTGAGCTGATGGATCAAAAAGAGACTGTAAACCGATAAAATATGGCGTTAATAGCGATTAAAGCCAATTTAATGGTTTAAAATTGGTTAAGTATGAAGCGTTATGTAACAAATGAAGTGGTTGCAACATATTTGAATGAAAATAGCGTGAATGTTCTTACCTGGTGTGTGTAATCGGTTTCAAAGTGCTGCGGAAGAAACGGGAAGATGGGCGAAGAAACGGCTGGTGGTGCATAACCAAAAAGCAAAAGGCCAGCATAAGCTGGCCTTTAAAGTACAAAGCGGTGGCGGGTTATTTCAGGCCAGCGGCTTCACGCAGCAGTGCGGCTTTGTCGGTTTTTTCCCATGGGAAATGTTCGCGACCAAAGTGACCGTATGCGGCGGTTTCTTTATAGATCGGATGCAGCAGATCCAGCATCTGAATCAGGCCGTATGGACGCAGGTCGAAGAACTCGCGCACCAGCAGGGTCAGCTGCTCGGTAGAGATTTTCTCGGTACCGAAGGTTTCCACCATGATGGAAGTAGGTTCTGCCACGCCGATAGCGTAAGAAACCTGAATTTCGCAGCGGTCAGCCAGGCCAGCGGCCACGATGTTTTTCGCGACATAACGCGCAGCATAGGCAGCAGAACGGTCAACTTTAGACGGATCTTTACCTGAGAATGCGCCGCCACCGTGACGAGCCATGCCGCCGTAGGTATCAACGATGATTTTACGCCCGGTCAGACCGCAGTCACCCATTGGGCCACCGATAACAAAACGGCCAGTTGGGTTGATGTGGTATTTGGTGGAGGCGTTCAGCCACTCGCCCGGCAGAACTGGTTTGATGATCTCTTCCATCACCGCTTCCTGCAGGTCTTTCAGCGCGATGTCTTCAGAGTGCTGAGTGGACAACACAACCGCATCAATACCGACGATTTTACCGTCGTCGTACTGGAAGGTGATCTGGCTTTTCGCGTCCGGGCGCAGCCACGGCAGGGTGCCGTTTTTGCGCACTTCAGCCTGACGCTGCACCAGACGGTGGGCGTAGGTGATTGGCGCTGGCATCAGCACGTCGGTTTCGTTGGTCGCATAGCCAAACATCAGGCCCTGATCGCCCGCACCCTGTTCCAGTGGATCGGTACGGTCAACGCCCTGATTGATGTCCGGGGATTGTTTACCAATCGCGCTCAGAACAGCGCAGGAGTTGGCGTCAAAGCCCATATCTGAATGCACATAGCCGATTTCACGCACGGTTTTGCGGGTGATTTCTTCGATATCAACCCACGCGCTGGTGGTGATTTCGCCGCCAACCAGAACCATACCGGTTTTGACGTAGGTCTCACAGGCTACGCGTGCTTTCGGATCCTGCTCGAGGATCGCGTCAAGGACGGCGTCGGAGATTTGGTCAGCGATTTTATCAGGATGCCCTTCAGATACAGACTCGGACGTAAAGAGGTGTTTAGCCATATTTTCTTCACCCTAAGAGGATTTATTTAGTTCAGGCTGCTGCTCTACGCCACAGCGGTGGCGAGATAGACCAACCCGGGAACTTATTGCCACAGATTGAAAAACAGGCAGTCTAACAGTTAATCAGTATAGATGGATTAACATCTGGACGGCCATTTTAGATTAGACAATCGTCAGATAGCCAGAATTTTTTAGGGTAACGGCAATATGTGATAAATCTTGAGTGGAAAGTGGAGCTGACACTGCTGGCAATTTACACATTTTGTTTTGCTTTTTACCCCTTATATGGGTATAAAGCGGCGCGCGCGGCTTAATCAAAAGCACACGATTTGTGTTGCCCACTTCCAGCCGGGTTGAGCAATTATTTAGAGCCTGTCAGGTACAGTGTTCGCAGCTTTGGCTTGTCGCATACATATTCAACGTATGCGTGGAGGTGATACAAGTAATGAACCGCCGTCATTCATATAACCCAGCACGCCGTTCTGGCGCGTATATGCTCCTCGCAGCCTGCATCTCATGTTTTCAAACTTGCCGATGTTTTACCCATCTCGGCGCTTCTCAGGATCCCCGGGCCGGTCTGTAATCCGCCGTGGTAACTGAACAAGGGCGCTCTTGTATTACAAGAGTTTTCTCGTGGTTTCGCCGTCCTGTCATACAGGGTTCGGATACGTGTTTTACAATGATATGAAAATGAAACCGGTCGCACAGCCTGGCTGTCAGCGTCTTGTGCTGTCAATGCGCGCTGTTAATGGGTTGTTATTGCAGGATACCCCTGCGATAGTAGTCAACTGTTTTGCACAATCGACAAAATTTGAGGTTCGCCATGACTGACAAAATCACTTCTGTTTCGGGTTCGTCAGTGGGCGAGCAGGATGTACATCGTTCCATTCAGGAGGTTGCCATGAGCTCCGAGGAAGCCAGCAAGATGCTGCGTACATACAATATTGCCTGGTGGGGCAATAACTATTATGACGTTAACGAACTGGGCCACATCAGCGTTTGCCCGGACCCGGACGTTCCTGAAGCTCGCGTGGATCTCGCCGAACTGGTGAAAGCGCGTGAAGCTCAGGGCCAGCGCTTGCCTGCGCTGTTCTGCTTCCCGCAGATCCTGCAGCACCGCCTGCGTTCGATTAACGCCGCCTTTAAGCGTGCGCGTGAATCCTACGGCTACAATGGCGACTATTTCCTGGTTTACCCGATCAAAGTTAACCAGCACCGCCGTGTGATTGAGTCGCTGATTCATTCCGGCGAACCGCTGGGCCTGGAAGCAGGTTCTAAAGCCGAGCTGATGGCCGTATTGGCGCACGCGGGCATGACCCGGTCGGTTATCGTCTGTAACGGCTATAAAGACCGCGAATACATCCGCCTGGCGCTGATCGGCGAGAAGATGGGCCATAAGGTCTATCTGGTTATCGAGAAGATGTCCGAAATTGGCATCGTGCTCGAAGAAGCCGAGCGACTGAATGTGATCCCACGCCTGGGCGTTCGCGCACGTCTGGCCTCTCAGGGATCCGGTAAATGGCAGTCCTCCGGCGGCGAAAAATCCAAGTTTGGCCTGGCGGCAAACCAGGTTCTGCAACTGGTGGAAATCCTGCGTGAACGCGGCCGCCTGGACAGCATTCAGCTTCTGCACTTCCACCTGGGGTCGCAAATGGCGAACATTCGCGATATCGCCACCGGCGTTCGTGAATCCGCCCGCTTCTACGTTGAGCTGCATAAACTGGGCGTGAACATCCAGTGCTTCGACGTTGGCGGTGGCCTGGGCGTGGACTACGAAGGGACTCGCTCCCAGTCCGACTGCTCCGTTAACTACGGCCTGAATGAATACGCGAACAATATTATTTGGGCAATTGGCGATGCCTGTGAAGAAAATGGTCTGCCGCACCCAACGGTGATTACCGAATCTGGCCGCGCCGTGACCGCGCACCACACCGTGCTGGTTTCCAATATTATCGGCGTGGAGCGTAACGAATATACCGAAGCAACTCCACCTGCGGTTGACGCCCCTCGCGCACTGCAAAGCATGTGGGAAACCTGGGAGGAGATGCATCAGCCCGGGACTCGCCGCTCGCTGCGTGAATGGTTGCACGACAGCCAGATGGACCTGCACGATATCCACGTCGGCTACTCCTCCGGGGCATATAGCCTGCAGGAGCGTGCCTGGGCAGAGCAGCTTTACCTGAACATGTGCCACGACGTGCAGAAGCAGCTTGATCCAAGCAACCGCGCACACCGTCCAATTATCGACGAACTGCAGGAGCGCATGGCGGACAAAATGTACGTCAACTTCTCGCTGTTCCAGTCGATGCCGGATGCGTGGGGGATCGATCAGCTGTTCCCGGTACTGCCGCTGGAAGGGTTGAATCACGCGCCTGAGCGCCGTGCGGTGCTGCTGGACATTACCTGCGACTCCGATGGGGCAATTGACCACTACATTGATGGCGACGGCATAGCCACGACGATGCCAATGCCGGAATACGATCCGGAGAACCCGCCGATGCTGGGCTTCTTCATGGTGGGTGCGTACCAGGAAATCCTGGGCAACATGCACAACCTGTTCGGTGACACCGAAGCTGTGGACGTCTTCGTCTTCCCTGATGGCTCCGTGGAAGTTGAACTGTCTGACGAAGGCGATACCGTGGCGGACATGCTGCAGTACGTGCAGCTCGATCCGAACAAGCTGCTGACTCAGTTCCGCGACCAGGTCAAGAACACCGGCCTTGACGATGCGCTGCAGCAGCAGTTCCTCGAAGAGTTCGAAGCGGGTCTGTACGGTTATACGTATCTGGAAGACGAGTAAGCTATCGCTTTCCCTCTCCTCTTCAGGGAAAGGGGCAAAGAGCGCACAATAGCCTATACTCTCTTGAACCTGTATGAATTAGCGGCGATAATCCGCGCAATAAATAGTAGTCACCCAATCCAATCCCTTCCTCGTCGGGTTTAACGACGCGGAGGGGATTTTTTTTAGGCGTTTTTTAACCCCAACCGAGAGGTCAGACAATGAGCACCTTAGGCCACAAATACGATAACTCCCTGGTATCTAATGCCTTTGGTTTTTTACGTTTCCCGCTGAATTTCCAGCCGTACGATAGCGATGCAGACTGGGTGATCACCGGCGTTCCGTTTGATGCGGCAACTTCCGGTCGCGCAGGCGGCCGCCACGGCCCGGCAGCGATTCGTCAGGTGTCCACCAACCTGGCATGGGAAGGAAACCGTTTCCCGTGGAACTTCGACATGCGCGAGCGTCTGAACGTTGTGGACTGCGGCGATCTGGTTTACGCCTTCGGCGATGCCCGTGAGATGAGCGAAAATCTCCAGGCGCACGCTGAGCGTCTGCTGGCTTCCGGCAAGCGTATGCTTTCCTTCGGCGGTGACCACTTCGTGACTCTGCCGCTGCTGCGTGCTCACGCGAAGCACTTTGGTAAAATGGCGTTGGTGCATTTTGATGCGCACACCGACACCTACGCGAATGGCTGCGAGTTCGACCACGGCACGATGTTCTACACCGCGCCAAACGAAGGCCTGATCGATCCGAACCACTCCGTGCAGATCGGTATTCGTACCGAGTTCGACAAAGATAACGGCTTCACCGTGCTGGATGCCTGCCAGGTTAACGATCGCGGCGTAGACGACATTATTGCCCAGGTTAAGCAGATCGTCGGTGATATGCCGGTTTACCTGACTTTTGACATCGACTGCCTGGATCCTGCTTTTGCGCCGGGAACAGGTACGCCGGTGATTGGTGGCCTGACGTCCGATCGTGCTATCAAGCTGGTTCGGGGCCTGAAAGATCTGAATATCGTGGGGATGGACGTGGTGGAAGTGGCTCCGGCCTACGACCAGTCTGAAATCACCGCGCTGGCTGCGGCAACGTTGGCGCTGGAAATGCTGTATATCCAGGCGGCCAAGAAAGGCGAATAAGCCTTTAAATACCGCCCCGTTGGGGGCGGTATCGCTTTATTTAATCCCATCCGCCGCCATGCGGTCGCGGATATGCTGGGCACGAGCGGCAGACGCCGGGTGGTCGTCCAGCATGGAGCTTTGACGGCCCTCGTCGAGCTTAGCCAGTTTCTCGAAGCTGGTGGCAAGACCGGTCGGATTGATGCCGCGTTTGCGCAACAGATCGTAAGAATAATCGTCCGCTTCAGATTCCTGGCGCTGAGAGAACTGAGCGTTCACCAGTTTTTCGCCTAAATCCCCAAGCTGAGACTGCGACAGGTTGCCAATCACGCCGCCTGCGGATGCTGCAGCAACGCGGGCTGCGTTAGCCCCGAGCGCGACCTGCATACCTTTTTTCACGTGGCCCAGCGCGACGTGCCCCATTTCGTGGCCAATCACCGCTTCCACTTCGTTGTCGTCCATCATGTCCATCAGGCCGCTGTAGACGCGGATGCAGCCGTTCGCCATGGCGAAGGCGTTGACGTCTTTGGTCACATAAACTTTGTAGTTAACCGGCAGACCGTTGATGTTATCCCCCAGCGCGGAGGCAATTTTGTTCAGCCGCTGGGTGTATGGGCTGTCTGCCGGGGCTATCGTGGCTTTGCTGTCCTGCTGCTTACAGGCATCATCGCTCAGGGTTTTCACCTGCGCGTCGCTTAAAGTATAGGCCTGGAAAGCTTCGGCTCCAGAGGTCAATAGCCCGTTGGAATCCATTCCCTGGCAGCCGCTCAGCAGGGCTGCGACGCTCAGGCTCAACAATATTGGGCGCATCTTCATGGCCATTTTCCTTTCTTTATAATAGGTAAAAACAGAATCGGATTTACCGCAGGCGAGGCGGCTCCAGAACCAGTATAAAGAAGAATAAATGGCCTGCGCATCAGGTTGCGCAACTTGCGAGCGTTATCCAGAGATTTCTTACCCTGTCAACGGCACGCCGCATGTACATGACCATTCCCCTGGTGTACATTGTTGTCACATTTTCGGGCGTAGCCCATAACGCATCGTAGTCAAGGCGCGACCTTCAACCATCCGATCTGGAGTCAAAATGTCCTCTCGTAAAGAGCTTGCCAATGCTATTCGTGCGCTCAGCATGGACGCAGTACAAAAAGCCAAATCCGGTCACCCGGGTGCCCCTATGGGCATGGCCGACATTGCCGAAGTCCTGTGGCGTGATTTCCTGAACCATAACCCACAGAACCCTTCCTGGGCAGACCGCGACCGTTTCGTGCTGTCCAACGGCCACGGTTCTATGCTGATTTACAGCCTGCTGCACCTCAGCGGTTATGATCTGCCGATTGAACAGCTGAAAAACTTCCGTCAGCTGCACTCCCAGACTCCGGGCCACCCGGAAGTGGGCTACACCGCCGGTGTTGAAACCACGACTGGCCCACTGGGTCAGGGTATTGCGAACGCGGTCGGTATGGCTATCGCAGAGAAAACGCTGGCGGCACAGTTTAACCGTCCTGGCCACGACATCGTGGACCACTTCACCTATGCATTCATGGGTGACGGCTGCATGATGGAAGGCATCTCTCACGAGGTTTGCTCCCTGGCTGGTACCCTGAAGCTGGGTAAACTTGTTGCGTTCTATGACGACAACGGCATCTCCATCGACGGTCACGTTGAAGGCTGGTTCACCGACGATACCGCAAAACGCTTTGAAGCCTACGGCTGGCATGTCGTGCGCGGTGTAGACGGCCACGATGCCGCGGCTATCAAACGTGCAGTAGAAGAAGCGCGTGCGGTGACCGACAAACCATCCCTGCTGATGTGCAAAACCATCATCGGTTTCGGTTCCCCGAACAAAGCCGGTACCCATGACTCTCATGGCGCACCGCTGGGTGATGCAGAAATCGCACTGACCCGCGAAGCGCTTGGCTGGAACCACGCACCGTTCGAAATCCCTTCTGACATCTACGCGCAGTGGGATGCGAAAGAAGCGGGTCAGGCTAAAGAAGCCGCATGGAACGAGAAGTTCGCTGCCTACGCGAAAGCCTTCCCGCAGGAAGCCGCAGAGTTCACTCGCCGCGTGAAAGGCGAAATGCCTTCTGACTTCGACGCAAAAGCGAACGAGTTCATCGCTAAGCTGCAGGCTAACCCATCCAAGATCGCCAGCCGTAAAGCGTCCCAGAATGCTATCGAAGCGTTCGGCCCGCTGCTGCCGGAATTCCTGGGTGGCTCCGCTGACCTGGCGCCTTCTAACCTGACTATCTGGTCTGGTTCTAAAGCAATTAACGAAGATACCGCCGGGAACTACATCCACTACGGCGTGCGCGAATTCGGTATGACCGCTATCGCCAACGGTATCTCCCTGCACGGCGGTTTCCTGCCGTACACCTCTACCTTCCTGATGTTCGTAGAATACGCCCGTAACGCAGTGCGTATGGCTGCGCTGATGAAACAGCGTCAGGTGATGGTGTATACCCACGACTCCATCGGCCTGGGCGAAGATGGCCCGACTCACCAGCCGGTTGAGCAGGTCGCTTCCCTGCGTGTGACCCCGAACATGAGCACCTGGCGCCCATGTGACCAGGTTGAGTCCGCAGTCGCGTGGAAGTACGGCGTTGAGCGTCACGACGGCCCAACCGCGCTGATCCTTTCCCGCCAGAACCTGGCTCAGCAGGATCGTACCGAGCAGCAGCTGAAAGACATCGCTCGCGGTGGCTACGTGCTGAAGGATTGCGCAGGCCAGCCAGAGCTTATCTTCATCGCTACCGGCTCTGAAGTTGAGCTGGCGGTGGCCGCATGGGACAAGCTGACTGCCGAAGGCGTGAAAGCGCGCGTGGTGTCCATGCCGTCTACCGACGCGTTCGACAAGCAGGATGCGGCTTACCGTGAATCCGTGCTGCCGAAAGCCGTTTCTGCTCGTGTAGCTATCGAAGCTGGCATCGCAGACTACTGGTACAAATACGTTGGCCTGAACGGCGCTATCGTGGGCATGACCACCTTTGGTGAGTCTGCACCAGCGGAACTGCTGTTCGAAGAGTTTGGCTTCACCGTGGAAAACGTGGTGAAACAGGCTAAAGCGATTCTGTAATCCGTCTCGCTAACTATCAGGGTCGCTTCGGCGGCCCTTTTTTATGCCGATTATTCCACTTATACCCTGTTCTTTATTCCACCACCGGGGCGCTCAGTTGCAGTTATTCCACCAAAACTGTGATGTACGTCAGAAGTTGAGCGGAGCATGTTGGGGTATCGTTCCTTTTATTCCCGCTTTCGCTTAACATAGCTGAAGCGTTTCAGTCGAATAAATGTTCGACAATTAAGCAAACAAGTGCAGTTTCATGAGTGCGAGGATTCCCCTCAGGCGGTTGCTGGATTACTCTGTCAGCCACTAAATCCCAGGGATTCTGGCAGGAGAGATATGACCGTACGCATCGCTATTAATGGCTTCGGTCGCATTGGGCGCAACGTGGTACGTGCTTTGTACGAATCTGGTCGCCGTGCGGAAATTACCGTGGTAGCAATCAACGAACTGGCAGACGCTGCGGGTATCGCGCATCTGTTGAAGTACGATACCAGCCACGGCCGCTTTGCCTGGGATGTTCGCCAGGAACGTGAAGTCCTGTTTGTGGGCGATGACAGCATTCGCCTGCTGCATGAACCGACCATTGAAGCGCTCCCGTGGCGTGAACTGGGCGTTGATATCGTGCTGGACTGCACCGGTGTGTTCGGTTCCCGCGCTGATGGTGAAGCCCACCTCGCGGCAGGGGCGAAGAAAGTCCTGTTCTCACACCCTGGCGGTAACGACCTCGATACAACCGTCGTCTACGGTGTGAACCATGAGCAGGTAGAAGACAGCCACCGTATCGTCTCCAATGCCTCCTGCACCACAAACTGTATTATTCCAATCATTAAACTGCTGGATGAAGCGTTTGGCATTGAGTCCGGGACGGTCACTACCATCCACTCGGCCATGCACGATCAGCAGGTTATTGACGCTTACCACCCTGATTTGCGACGCACTCGTGCGGCGAGTCAGTCGATCATTCCGGTGGATACGCGTCTTGCGGCCGGTATCACGCGTATTTTCCCACAATTTAATGACCGTTTTGAGGCGATCGCGGTACGCGTTCCCACGATAAACGTGACGGCCATTGATTTGAGCGTGACGGTCAGAAATTCAGTAAATGCATGTGAAGTCAACCACTTGCTGCAAAAAGCGGCACAGGAAGCATTTCATGGTATAGTTGACTATACGGAATTACCGTTGGTCTCTACTGATTTTAACCACGATCCGCACAGTGCAATCGTCGACGGCACGCAAACGCGGGTCAGTGGGCAACATCTGATTAAAACTCTAGTCTGGTGTGATAACGAATGGGGCTTTGCCAACAGGATGCTCGACACCACGTTGGTTATGGCTCAATGGATTTCAGGTAAGGCGCACGTTGCGTCTGCAAAACTTTAAGAATCAACGAGAGGATTCACCATGTCTGTAATTAAGATGACCGATCTGGATCTGGCGGGCAAACGCGTATTCATCCGTGCCGATCTGAACGTGCCGGTTAAAGACGGGAAAGTCACCAGCGATGCGCGTATCCGTGCATCTCTGCCGACCATTGAACTGGCGCTGAAACAGGGTGCTAAAGTCATGGTGACTTCTCACCTGGGTCGTCCGACCGAAGGCGAGTACAACGAAGAATTCTCTCTGCTGCCTGTGGTTAACTACCTGAAAGACAAACTGTCTAACCCGGTTCGTCTGGTAAAAGATTACCTGGACGGCGTAGAGGTTGCTGCCGGTGAGCTGGTTGTTCTGGAAAACGTTCGCTTCAACAAAGGCGAGAAAAAAGACGACGAAGCACTGTCCAAAAAATACGCTGCACTGTGCGACGTGTTCGTGATGGATGCTTTCGGTACTGCACACCGTGCGCAGGCTTCTACTCACGGCATCGCTAAATTTGCTGACGTTGCTTGTGCAGGCCCGCTGCTGGCTGACGAACTGGAAGCACTGGGCAAAGCTCTGAAAGAGCCTGCTCGCCCAATGGTTGCTATCGTTGGCGGTTCTAAAGTTTCTACCAAACTGACCGTGCTGGACTCCCTGTCCAAAATCGCTGACCAGCTGATTGTTGGCGGCGGCATTGCGAACACCTTCGTTGCAGCCCAGGGCCACAACGTAGGTAAATCCCTGTACGAAGCAGACCTGGTTGATACCGCTAAAGATCTGCTGACTCGTTGCGACATCCCAGTACCAACCGACGTGCGTGTGGCAACCGAGTTCTCCGAAACTGCGACCGCAACCCTGAAGTCTGTGAACGACATCAAAGACGAAGAGCAGATTCTGGACATGGGCGACGTTTCCGCTGAGAAACTGGCCGTGATCCTGAAAAACGCGAAAACCATTCTGTGGAACGGCCCGGTTGGCGTATTCGAATTCCCTAACTTCCGTAAAGGGACCGAAATCGTTGCCCGTGCTATCGCAGACAGCGAAGCCTTCTCTATCGCAGGCGGCGGCGACACTCTGGCAGCTATCGACCTGTTCGGTATCGCAGACAAAATTTCCTACATCTCTACCGGCGGCGGCGCATTCCTTGAGTTCGTGGAAGGCAAAGTACTGCCAGCTGTAGCGATGCTCGAAGAGCGCGCTAAGAAGTAATTCCTACGGGCAGGGTAACCTGCCCGTTGATTTATTGCCGCCCGGCAAGATTCAGGACGGTGATTCGATTTTTCCAAGGCCTACAGGACACATCAACATGTCTAAAATTTTTGATTTCGTAAAACCAGGTGTTGTAACTGGCGACGACGTACAGAAAATCTTCCAGGTAGCAAAAGAGAACAACTTTGCTCTGCCAGCCGTTAACTGCGTCGGTACCGACTCTATTAACGCCGTTCTGGAAACCGCTGCGAAAGTAAAATCTCCGGTTATCGTTCAGTTCTCTAACGGCGGTGCTGCGTTCATCGCTGGTAAAGGCGTGAAAACTGATGTTCCACAGGGGGCTGCTATCCTGGGCGCAATCTCTGGTGCACACCACGTTCACCAGATGGCTGAACACTACGGCGTGCCGGTTATCCTGCACACTGACCACTGCGCTAAGAAACTGCTGCCGTGGATCGACGGCCTGCTGGACGCGGGTGAAAAACACTTTGCCGCTACCGGTAAACCACTGTTCTCTTCCCACATGATTGACCTGTCCGAAGAGTCTCTGGAAGAAAACATCGAAATCAGCTCCAAATACCTGGCTCGCATGTCTAAACTGGGCATGACCCTGGAAATCGAACTGGGCTGCACCGGCGGTGAAGAAGATGGCGTGGACAACAGCCACATGGACGCTTCTGCTCTGTACACCCAGCCAGAAGACGTTGATTACGCTTACACCGAACTGAGCAAAATCAGCCCACGCTTCACCATTGCAGCTTCTTTCGGTAACGTACACGGCGTGTACAAACCAGGTAACGTGGTTCTGACCCCGACCATCCTGCGTGATTCTCAGGAATACGTTTCTAAGAAACACAACCTGCCGCACAACAGCCTGAACTTCGTCTTCCACGGCGGTTCCGGTTCTTCTGCTCAGGAAATCAAAGACTCCGTAAGCTACGGTGTAATCAAAATGAACATCGATACCGATACCCAGTGGGCAACCTGGGACGGCATCCTGCAGTACTACAAAGAAAACGAAGCTTACCTGCAGGGTCAGCTGGGTAACCCGAAAGGCGCTGACCAGCCGAACAAAAAATACTACGATCCACGTGTCTGGCTGCGCGCAGCTCAGACCTCTATGATCGTTCGCCTGGAGCAGGCATTCAAAGAGCTGAACGCGGTAGACGTTTTGTAATTTGAGCTAATACTTGCTTCGATAAAAACCCGCCTTGGCGGGTTTTTTTATATTCAAATATAAGCGTAATATTTGCAGTCATTTTTAATTCTTTGTTTTATGCACCTTAATCTGAGTAAATAAACGTCAACATTGATAAATTTTCAGTCTGAATAAGAGTTTATTGCTGGTTATATGAATTTATTATCTCCATAAATTTCTTTTATTCGGGATGTTTAGGTTGACCTTAATCATGGAAATAGCAAATTACAAAACATTAACTCATTGTTATTTATGGTTTTATATTCATTTGATTGCTTGTTGTACTGATGAGGGTTGAGCTCTTGTGAGTCGCCGCACATAACATAGAAGAGAGAATACGTAAGATCGCCGCCATTGATAACTTATTAGGCATGGCGCTTTATGGATAATACGACATTACCTAAAACACAGCACCTGGTTGTATTTCAGGAAGTGGTAAGAAGTGGTTCATTTGGCTCTGCGGCGAAGCAGCTAAGTTTGACTCAGCCTGCGGTAAGTAAAATTATCAGCGATATGGAAGCCTTGTTTGGCCTGGAGCTTATCATTCGCAAAAATACCGGTGTTCAGCTTACGGTTGCCGGTAAAGTACTGCTCGGTTACGCCGAGTCGATTACCCGCGAAATGCGCAACATGTGCAACGAAATGAACAGCCTGGTCGGCAGCGAAGCGGTAGATGTTTCATTCGGCTATCCTTCGCTTATCGGTTTTACCTTCCTGCCGGGCATGATGAAAGCCTTTAAAGAGCAGTATCCACAGGCTGAAGTTTCAATGTTTGAAGCTCAACTTTGCTCCTTCTTACCGGCGATACGCGACGGCAGGCTGGATTTTGCTATCGGTACGCTGAGCGATGAGATGTTGCTTCAGGATTTGCACATCGAACCCCTGTTTGAATCAGAGTTTGTTCTGGTAGCCGGACGAACGCGAACGCGGGGAGGCGTGATGACGCTCCGCTCATTAAGCCATGAGCAGTGGGTGTTGCCTCAAACCGAAATGGGCTACTACAGTGAACTTCTGACCATCCTGCAACAGAACCATATCACCAGCGATAAAATCATTAAAACCGACTCAGTTGTCACCATTTATAACATGGTGTTGACCGCCGGTTTCCTGACGATTATTCCCCGTGAAATGATCGCACCTTTTGGCTCTCAGGAGTTTGTTCAAATTCCATTAACGGATGAATTACCTGTTGCACGCTATGCTGCGGTATGGTCGAAAAATTGCCGTATAAAAAAATCAGCGGCTACTCTGGTCGAATTAGCCAAAGTGCATTCAGTGCGTAGTAAATATCAATTTAATAAATTAACGGTGGTGGCTTAGCTTACTTAGCATAATCACTTTTTATCACTCATTAAACTAAAGAAGCGAGTTTTTTATTATTCGCTACGAGTATCTTTTATTGCTTTGATGCGGAGGTTAACATGCATATAGATAATGAATTGCCAGTCACAATTAACGATGTTCTTGAAGCGAAAAAAAGAATATCTGGATTTGTGTATAAAACCGGGATGCCTCGCTCTAATTATCTTAGCGAATGCTGTAAGGGCGACATCTATTTGAAATTTGAAAATATGCAGCGTACCGGTTCGTTTAAAATGCGCGGTGCTTTCAATAAACTCAGCTCAATGAGTGAAGAAGAAAGAGCCCGGGGCGTGGTGGCCTGTTCTGCGGGTAACCATGCTCAGGGTGTTTCATTGTCATGTGCGCTGCTCGGTATTAACGGCAAAGTGGTGATGCCAAAAGGTGCGCCAAAGTCAAAGGTCGCCGCCACGACTGACTATTCGGCTCAAGTCATTATCCACGGTGATAATTTTAATGAAACCATCGCCAAGGTCAGCGAAATTGTTGAGATGGAAGGGCGTATTTTTATCCCACCTTATGATGATGAAAAAGTCATTGCCGGACAGGGTACTATTGGACTGGAAATTCTTGAAGATCTTTACGACGTCGATAACGTGATTGTGCCTATTGGCGGCGGCGGTCTGATTGCCGGCATTGCGGTAGCCATTAAATCCATTAATCCAACAATTAATATTATTGGCGTGCAGGCGGAAAACGTCCACGGCATGGCTTCCTCTTTCCGTACTGGTGAAATTACCGCGTATCGGGCAGACAGCACGTTAGCTGACGGCTGTGACGTTGCCCGCCCAGGAAAGCTAACCTTTGAAATCGTCAAAAAATTAGTTACCGATATTATTTTGGTCAGCGAGGACGATATCAGAAATAGTATGGTCGCACTTATTCAGAGAAACAAAATTGTCACTGAAGGTGCTGGTGCGCTGGCTTCTGCTGCATTATTAAGCGGCAAGCTCGACCAGTACATTAAAGGCCGGAAAACTGTGAGTATTATTTCTGGTGGAAATATCGATTTGTCTCGTGTTTCTGAAATTACTGGCGCAGCGGAAGCCTGCCTGGTCTAAATAAGGATCTTCATTATGAGTAATGTAGAAACAACCCTTGTTGGTCAAAAAGAGTCCGCCCTGTGGCGTAAGTCAGATACCACCTGGACTTTAGGTCTGTTTGGTACCGCCATTGGCGCTGGGGTCCTGTTTTTCCCGATTCGCGCGGGCTACGGCGGGCTTATCCCAATACTTATCATGCTTGTTCTGGCCTATCCGATAGCCTTCCTTTGCCACCGTGCGCTGGCACGACTGTGCCTTTCCGGCAGCAATCCATCGGGAAATATCACCGAAGTTGTCGAGGAGCATTTTGGTAAAACGGGTGGCGTCGTTATCACCTTTCTTTATTTCTTCGCGATTTGCCCGCTGCTGTGGATTTACGGCGTCACTATTACTAACACCTTCATGACCTTCTGGGAAAATCAGCTCCAGCTGATGCCCTTAAATCGTGGGCTGGTAGCGCTATTCCTGCTGATGCTGATGGCCTTTGTCATCTTCTTTGGTAAGGATCTGATGGTGAAGGTGATGAGCTGGCTTGTGTTCCCGTTTATCGCCAGCCTGGTCATTATTTCCCTGTCGCTTATTCCCTACTGGAATTCAGCCGTTATCGATCAGGTGAACCTGAGTGAAATCGCGTTGACCGGCCATGACGGCATCCTGGTGACCGTGTGGCTCGGGATCTCCATCATGGTGTTCTCCTTTAACTTCTCGCCGATCGTCTCTTCCTTTGTGGTGTCGAAGCGTGAAGAGTACGAAGCGGACTTCGGGAAAGCCTATACCGAAGACAAGTGCTCAAAAATCATCTCGCGTGCCAGCATGTTGATGGTTGGCGTGGTGATGTTCTTCGCCTTTAGCTGCCTGTTCACGCTGTCGCCACAGAATATGGCCGAAGCAAAAGCGCAGAACATCCCGGTGCTCTCCTATCTTGCTAACCATTTCTCTTCACTCTCTGGTTCGAAGTCTACTTTTGCCACGGTGCTGGAATATGGCGCATCGATTATTGCCCTGGTCGCCATTTTCAAATCTTTCTTCGGCCACTATCTGGGCACGCTGGAAGGGTTGAATGGCCTGGTCCTGAAGTTTGGCTATAAGAGTGACAAAACGAAGGTTTCCGAGGGCAAACTTAATCTGATCAGCATGGTGTTTATCATGGGGTCAACCTGGGTTGTAGCCTACGCCAACCCAAATATTCTTGACCTGATTGAAGCGATGGGCGCCCCGATTATTGCCTCGTTGCTTTGCCTGCTGCCGATGTACGCGATTCGCAAAGTGCCGGCGCTGAGCAAATACAAAGGCAGAAGTGAAAATATCTTTGTTACCGTGATCGGCTTACTGACGATCCTTAACATCGTATACAAAATCATGTGATTAACTGTCATTGGCTCAGGATGAGTGAACGTTAATATGAATGAATATCCGGTAATATTAACCATAAATTGCGGTTCATCTTCGGTTAAATTTTCCGTGCTGGATGAATTAACCATGGAGCCACTTTTAACGGGTATTTGCGAAGGTATAAATACCGAAGCCGCAATGCTTATCGTTAATAGCGGTGAGCCGGTGAAGCTGGCGCATTCTGATTATGAGGATGCGCTGGCGGCAATCTCCCTCGAGCTTGAAAGACGTCATTTGACCGAAAGCGTGGCCTATATAGGCCACCGCATTGCTCACGGCGGGGCGATTTTTGGCGAGTCGGTATTGATTACGGACGACGTCGTGGAGCAAATCCGCGCGGTCTCGCCTCTCGCGCCGCTGCACAACTATGCCAATCTCAGTGGCGTGGCTTCGGCCAGGCTGCGCTTCCCTGGTGTGCCGCAGGTTGCCGTGTTTGATACCAGCTTTCACCAGACGATGAAACCTGAAGCCTATCTTTACGGCCTGCCATACCGCTATTTCAAAGAGCACGGCGTCAGGCGTTATGGATTCCACGGGACCTCTCACCGCTATGTTTCCATGCAGGCAAGCGAGCTACCTGAACTGAAAGGGCGTTCATTGGGGCTGGTGATTGCTCATCTGGGCAACGGGGCTTCAGTGTGCGCGGTTGTTGACGGGCAAAGCGCTGATACCTCGATGGGGATGACGCCGCTGGAAGGTTTGATCATGGGGACACGCTGCGGCGATGTCGACTTTGGGGCGATGGTGTGGCTGGCAAGGCAGACCGGGCAGTCGCTGGACGATCTTGAGCAGGTGGCAAATACCGAGTCAGGGTTGTTGGGGCTTTCAGGTATATCTTCTGACTTACGAACGCTGGAAAAAGCCTGGCAGCAGGGGGATACCCGCGCGGAGTTGGCTATCAACACGTTTGTACATCGTATTGCCAAAACCATCGGCGGGCACGCAACTTCGCTGCCACATTTTGATGGGCTAATTTTTACTGGCGGCATAGGTGAAAACTCAGCTCTTATTCGCCGTCTGGTTATTCAACATTTAAGGGTATTCGGTTTCGAACTGAATGAAGAAAAAAATATGCGGCCTAATTCTGACGGCGAGCGTGTTATTTCAACCCAGAACTCGGCAGTACTGTGTGCAGTTATTCCGACCAACGAAGAAAAAATGATTGCTCTTGATGCCCGTGAATTGGGCAAGGCATCCCGGCTTGCAGAGTTCGCTTAATTTTATTTGCGGTACAGAGGATTGAATGAATGAAAATGGATATTGATATTTCCCATGATAATTATGCTCAGGCCTGGCAGCAGTTTCGTGGGGAATGCTGGCAGCATGAAATTAATGTTCGGGATTTTATCCAGCAAAACTACACGCCGTATGAGGGGGATGATACGTTTCTGGCGAGCGCAACATCTGAGACGACGGCGCTCTGGGAAAAGGTGATGGAGGGTATTCGCGTTGAAAATGCCACTCATGCCCCGGTCGATTTTGATACTAACGTGGCCACGTCCATTACCGCCCATGCCCCCGGTTACATTATTCAGCAGCATGAGAAAATTGTTGGCCTTCAGACGGACCAGCCGCTAAAGCGCGCGCTGCATCCTTTCGGCGGCATCAATATGATCAAAAGTTCGTTTGAAGCCTATGGCCGCAAAATGGACCCTGAGTTTGAGTATCAGTTTACCGAGCTGCGGAAAACGCACAATCAGGGCGTGTTCGACGTTTATTCGCCGGATATTCTGCGTTGCCGCAAGTCCGGCGTACTGACTGGGCTGCCTGATGGTTACGGGCGCGGCCGAATCATCGGCGATTACCGCCGCGTGGCGCTGTACGGCATTGCTTATCTGGTTCGCGAACGTGAGCTACAGTTTGCCGACCTGCAGCAAAAGCTTGAACGCGGCGAGGATCTTGAGGCAACGATTCGCCTGCGTGAAGAACTGGCGGAGCATCGCCACGCGCTGCTGCAAATACAGGACATGGCCGCTGGCTACGGTTTCGATATCTCGAGGCCGGCGAGCAACGCACAGGAGGCGATTCAATGGCTTTATTTCGCCTATCTGGCAGCGGTAAAGTCGCAAAACGGTGGGGCGATGTCGCTGGGGCGCACCGCAACCTTTATCGATGTTTATATCGAGCGCGATCTTCGCTCTGGCCTGCTCAGTGAGCAACAGGCGCAGGAGCTTATTGATCACTTTATTATGAAAATCCGTATGGTGCGCTTCCTGCGCACGCCGGAGTTTGATTCGCTGTTCTCCGGGGATCCTATTTGGGCAACGGAAGTGTTAGGCGGGATGGGGCAGGATGGTCGTACTCTGGTGACCAAAAGCACCTTCCGCTATTTGAATACGCTTTACACCATGGGGCCTGCGCCGGAGCCGAATTTGACCATCCTTTGGTCTGAGGCGCTGCCGAAAGCGTTCAAGGTTTATGCCGCCAGGGTGTCGATTGAAACCTCGTCATTGCAATATGAAAATGATGATCTGATGCGCAGCGATTTCGCCAGCGACGACTATGCGATTGCCTGCTGCGTTAGCCCGATGGTGATTGGCAAACAGATGCAGTTCTTTGGCGCTCGCGCCAACCTGGCAAAAACGCTGCTGTACTGCATCAACGGGGGAATGGATGAAAAGCTGAAGATCCAGGTTGGGCCGAAAACGCCAATGTTGCTCGACGATGTGCTGGACTACGACAAGGTGATGACCAGCCTCGACAGCTTTATGGATTGGCTGGCGGTGCAGTACGTGACGGCCCTGAACCTGATCCACTACATGCACGATAAATACAGCTACGAAGCTTCGCTGATGGCCCTGCATGACCGGGATGTTTACCGCACGATGGCCTGCGGCATCGCCGGGCTTTCGGTGGCGGTGGATTCACTTTCTGCCATCAAACACGCTGTGGTTAAGCCGGTGCGCGACCATACCGGGCTGGCGGTGGATTTCGTGATTGAGGGCGACTATCCGCAATACGGCAATAACGACGATCGCGTGGACGCCATTGCCTGCGATCTGGTTGAGCGTTTTATGAAGAAAATTCAGGCGCTGCCAACTTATCGCGATGCCGTGCCGACGCAGTCTATTTTGACGATTACGTCGAATGTGGTTTACGGGCAAAAAACGGGGAACACGCCAGATGGCCGCAGGGGAGGAACGCCGTTTGCACCCGGTGCGAACCCGATGCACGGGCGAGACACTAAAGGAGCTGTAGCCTCGTTAACCTCCGTGGCTAAGCTGCCGTTCAGCTACGCAAAAGATGGTATCTCTTATACGTTTTCCATCGTGCCTGCGGCGCTGGGGAAAGAGGATTCCATTCGCTGCCTGAACCTGGTCGGCTTGCTTGATGGCTACTTCCATCACGATGTCAAAACGGAAGGCGGGCAGCACCTGAACGTCAACGTGTTGAACCGTGAAATGCTGATGGATGCCATCGCGCATCCTGAAAATTATCCGACACTGACCATTCGTGTTTCTGGCTACGCGGTGCGTTTCAACGCGCTTACCCGCGAGCAGCAGCAGGATGTTATTTCCCGGACCTTCACGCAAACGCTGTAAGCCCACTTTTAGCCCGGACATTCGTCCGGGCTTTTCCCTTCTTTTGCCGCATTAATACTCAATTTGAGATCAATTTTGTGACGTACTTGGCACATCCATGCGTTTTTGTTTACCCTTTACGGTTTGAACTGCCTTACCGGGCGGAGAAACTTTTCAGACAAGGAACAGTAAATGGAAGATCTCAACGTAGTAGACAGTATTCATAATGCGGGGGGCTGGCTGGTTCGCAATCAGGAGCTGCTCCTGAGCTATGCGGTAAATATCGTCGCCGCCGTGGCCATTTTGATCGCCGGGATGATCGTTGCCCGTCTGGTCTCCGGAGCCGTTAATCGCCTGATGCTGGCTCGCAGCATCGACAGCACTGTCGCCGACTTTCTTTCCGCGCTGGTGCGCTACGGGATTATTGCCTTCACGCTGATTGCGGCCCTGAGCCGTGTCGGGGTGCAGACAGCTTCGGTGATTGCCGTGCTGGGTGCCGCCGGTCTGGCCGTTGGTTTGGCGCTGCAGGGTTCCCTGTCCAACCTGGCCGCAGGCGTGTTGCTCGTTACCTTCCGCCCGTTCCGTACCGGTGAGTATGTCGATCTCGGCGGCATTGCGGGCACCGTGCTGAACGTGCAAATCTTCTCCACCACGCTGCGTACCGTGGATGGCAAAATCGTGGTTGTGCCGAACGGCAAAATCATCGCCGGGAATATCATTAACTTCTCCCGGGAACCTGCCCGCCGCAACGAGTTCATCATCGGCGTGGCCTACGATGCCGACATCGATCAAGTTAAGCAGATCCTGACTGACATCATCACCAGCGACGAGCGCGTGCTGAAGGATCGCGACATCACCGTGCGCCTGAACGAGCTTGGCCCTTCGTCCGTTAACTTTGTGGTGCGGGCATGGAGCAAAAGCGGTGACCTGCAAAACGTTTATTGGGACGTGCTGGAGCGCATCAAGAAAGCGCTTGATGCCAACGGCATCGGTATTCCTTATCCGCAAATGGACGTTCACGTTCGCCAGATGAAAGACTCTGATAACGCATAACCTCCGGGGCCAGCTTTCGCTGGCCTTATTTCTATCTGCAATAATTAGTCATTCTTATAAGCGATTAAAAATATCAATTTCCTCTAATAATTTTCGCGCATTACACTCACGCTCAATGATTCACATTTAAAGGGTGTGCCGCGTGTTATCTTATTATTTTCAGGGTATTGCATTGGGAGCCGCGTTAATTCTGCCGCTGGGGCCGCAAAATGCCTTCGTGATGAATCAGGGTATTCGTCGCCAGTACCATCTGATGATTGCTTCCCTGTGCGCGCTGAGCGATATCATTCTGATTTGCGGCGGGATTTTTGGCGGCAGTGCCATTCTGATGCAGTCTCCGTGGCTGCTGGCGCTGGTCACCTGGGGCGGCGTGGCATTTCTGCTGTGGTATGGCTGGGGTGCGCTGCGCACGGCGATGAGCAGCAACCTGGAGCTGGCTTCGGCCGAAGTGTTGAAGCAGGGGCGCTGGAAAATCGTGGTCACCATGCTGGCGGTGACCTGGCTCAACCCGCACGTCTATCTGGACACCTTTGTGGTACTTGGTAGCCTGGGGGGCCAGCTTGCGGACGAAGCAAAACGCTGGTTCGCGCTGGGAACCATTAGCGCCTCCATTCTCTGGTTTTACGGCCTGGCTATTCTTGCCGCCTGGCTGGCCCCTCGTCTTCGTACTGCAAAAGCACAGCGCATTATCAACGGGGTGGTTGGGATTGTGATGTGGTTTATTGCCGCTCAGCTGGCCCGGGATGGCGTGCAGCACATCGCGGCACTCGTGGGCTAATTCGCCATAATCTGATAGACAAGTTACCATTACAGGCTAAGCTTGCTGGCAGACGTCGGGAGTTTGTTGATCGGCGTAATCACAGTGGAACGTAGCACGGAGGAGTTACAGTGAAGTTTAAAATTTTAGCATTAGCCGCGTTAATGGGATTAGGTTCTGTTTCTGTGCAGGCGGGTGAGTTGCCAAACGGCCCTCACGTGGTCACCTCCGGGACAGCCAGCGTCGATGCCGTTCCTGATATCGCCACGCTCGCTATCGAAGTCAACGTGTCCGCTAAGGACGCCGCGTCTGCCAAAAAACAGGCCGACGATCGCGTGGCGCAATACCTGACCTTCCTGCAGAAAAATGGCGTAGAGAAGAAGGACATCAATGCCGCTAACCTGCGCACACAGCCAGAGTATGACTACCTGAAAGACGGTAAAACTCAGTTGAAGGGCTACCGTGCGGTACGCCAGGTGGAAGTTACCCTGCGTCAGTTGGATAAAATGAACGAGCTGCTGGATGGTGCGCTGAAGTCCGGTCTGAACGAAATTCGTTCCGTGTCGCTGGGCGTTGCGCATCCAGAAGAGTACAAAGACAAAGCACGTAAAGAAGCGATTAACGATGCAACCCGCCAGGCGAAGCTGCTGGCCGAAGGCTTTAACAGCAAGCTGGGCCCGGTCTACAGCGTGCGTTACCACGTGTCTAACTACCAGCCCGCGCCGATGGTTCGCATGATGAAAGCGGACGCGGCTGCACCGGCTTCCGCTCAGGATACCTACGATCAGCAGACTATTCAGTTTGACGATCAGGTCGATGTGGTGTTTGAACTGCAGGGCGCACAAACCCCGGCGGCACCTGCTCAGTAAGATATGATCTTCACCTTAACCCTCGCCGCAGCCGGCGAGGGTTAATCAAAGCGTTATTCCGTATCCTGCCTCAAGACCTTGTGCCCGTACTCCAGCAACGCATCCGTCACGTTACGCATCATGCGGCTTTCCGGTGCAAAGCGGTGCCAGTAGAGCATGCGGCGCTGCAGCAGACCCGGTGTCAGGTCAATTAATTCCCCGCTATTTAACTCGCGCTCAATTTGCAGGTGCGGGATCATACAGCACGTTGTGCCCTGGCGAGCCAGCTGCACAAAGGCCTCCGAAGAGTTAACGATATGGCAAGGCACGCTGCCGGGGGACAGATCAAAGTTCTGCTGTAAAAATGCCTGATGCATATCGTCGAGATGATCAAAGGCTACGGCAGGGGCTTTTAGCAGCGCCGACCGCGTGACGCCATTCGGGAAATAACGCTCGGCAAAATCTTTCGACCCCACAAACAGATAGTCCAGCGCGCCCAGGCGATCCACCAGGCAGCTCGGCAGCGGCTGAGGTTGGATGGACACCGCCCCAACCACTTCCCCGCGACGCAGGCGTTCCTGAGTGCGGGTTTCATCTTCCACCTGAAGATTCAGGCGAATGGGGGAGTCGGCCAGAACCGGCGCAAGGGCCGGTAGCAGCCAGGTGGCCAGACTGTCGGCGTTAACTGCCAGCGAAAGCAGCAGCGGCGTGGAGCCGGTTTGCTCATCGCCCAGCCACTCTTCTTCCAGCAGCTCCACCTGACGTAAAAGTGCCAGCAGTTTTTGGCCCTGCTCGGTGGGGCGGGGCGGCACGGTACGCACCAACAATGGCTGGCCGAACATCGTTTCCAGTTGCTTAATACGTTGTGACACCGCCGACTGAGTAATGCACAGCTTCTGCGCCGCACGCTCAAATCCTCGTTCACGAATTACCGCATCCAGCGCCTGCAGCGTTCTGTAGTCCGGGCGTTTCATTGTTGTTCATCTGCTCCTGATTTCGTCGTGCAGCCACTATGACATAAATTTGCCGCTGATTCAGACCAAATCAGCAAGCTGACATTGTGTTTGAGCGTGATGGGGTTTGCATTGCGGCAAAGCCGGGGACATTTTTCCGACGCATGCTCTATAATGCGCGTCAGTTTCCACATCACAGGCATAAAATTATGACGCAGGATGAACTGAAAAAAGCAGTCGGATGGGCAGCACTCCAGTA
This sequence comes from Enterobacter sp. Ap-1006, assembly GCF_011752835.1. Classification (NCBI taxonomy): domain Bacteria; kingdom Pseudomonadati; phylum Pseudomonadota; class Gammaproteobacteria; order Enterobacterales; family Enterobacteriaceae; genus Enterobacter; species Enterobacter sp. Ap-1006. Next base: position 304,442 of record NZ_VWWU01000005.1, read on the forward strand.
CGTGCAGCCGGGCACCATTGTGGGCGTGGGCACGGGCTCAACCGCCGCGCATTTTATTGATGCTTTGGGCACCATCAAACACCAGATTGAAGGTGCTGTTTCCAGCTCCGACGCTTCCACCGCGAAACTGAAAAGTCTTGGGATCCCCGTTTTCGATCTCAACGAGGTGGATTCATTAGGCGTCTACGTCGACGGTGCCGATGAGATCAACCACCAGATGCAGATGATTAAAGGCGGTGGCGCAGCGCTGACTCGCGAGAAAATCATCGCCTCCGTTGCCGACAAGTTTGTTTGCATCGCGGATGCCTCCAAGCAGGTTGATATTCTCGGTAACTTCCCGCTGCCGGTGGAAGTGATTCCTATGGCGCGCAGCGCCGTCGCGCGTGAACTGGTAAAACTGGGTGGTCGCCCGGAGTACCGCCAAGGCGTGGTCACGGACAACGGTAACATCATTCTGGATGTGCATGGTTTGAGCATCATGGAACCGATGAAGCTGGAAAACATCATCAACGGCATGCCTGGCGTTGTTACCGTGGGCCTGTTTGCGAACCGTGGCGCGGATGTGGCGCTGATCGGTACCGCTGATGGCGTAAAAACCATCTTGAAATGATCTGACCGGGGCGCGTTCTGCGCCCCAAAAAACCGTATAAAAAATGACAAATTATTTTAACCGCATTTTTGGTGACATATATCACATTTCGGTAACAGTTCTGTGATTCATACCTGGTTCACTCTCCCGCTCAGCATTTTATTCTGACTCTCGCCGCCTTATTCCCGCCTGACGATACGGCGACGCAATCGTTCATATTGCCCCAAACGTAGATTTTGATATTTTGACAGAAGGGTAACTTATAGGCGGTGGCGCATCACCGCCTAAAAACGAATACAACAGCACTGAAAATAGGGTCGGGAAATGGCAAAAGTATCACTGGATAAAGACAGAATTAAATTCCTGCTTGTGGAAGGCGTGCACCAGAAGGCGGTAGACAGCCTCCGTGCAGCGGGATACACCAACATTGAATTCCATAAAGGCGCGCTGGATTCCGAAGCGCTCAAAGAGTCGATCCGTGATGCTCACTTCATTGGCCTGCGTTCCCGCACCCATTTGACCGAAGAGATCTTTGCCGCGGCTGAAAAACTGGTGGCTGTAGGCTGCTTCTGCATCGGCACCAACCAGGTTGATCTGGATGCGGCGGCGAAGCGCGGTATTCCGGTGTTCAACGCCCCGTTCTCGAACACCCGTTCCGTTGCCGAACTGGTTATTGGTGAATTGCTGCTGTTGCTGCGTGGCATTCCTGAAGCTAACGCCAAAGCTCACCGTGGCGTGTGGAACAAGCTGGCGGTAGGCTCTTTTGAGGCCCGTGGTAAAAAGCTGGGCATCATTGGCTACGGCCACATCGGTACACAGCTGGGGATTTTGGCTGAATCCCTGGGGATGCACGTCTACTTCTACGATATCGAAAACAAGCTGCCGCTGGGCAACGCGACTCAGGTTCAGCATCTCTCCGACCTGCTGAATATGAGCGATGTGGTTAGTCTGCACGTGCCGGAAAACGCCTCCACCAAAAACATGATTGGCGCGAACGAACTGGCGCTGATGAAGCCGGGCTCGCTGCTGATCAACGCCTCTCGCGGTACGGTGGTAGATATTCCTGCTCTGTGCGGTGCGCTTTCGAGCAAGCATCTGTCTGGTGCGGCTATCGACGTCTTCCCGACCGAACCGGCCACCAACAGCGATCCGTTTAACTCTCCGCTGTGCGAGTTTGACAACGTGATCCTGACCCCGCACATCGGCGGCTCAACTCAGGAAGCGCAGGAAAACATCGGCCTGGAAGTGGCGGGCAAACTGGCGAAATACTCGGATAACGGCTCTACGTTGTCTGCGGTTAACTTCCCGGAAGTTTCTCTGCCGCTGCACGGGGGCACCAGCAGCCGCCTGCTGCACATTCATGAGAACCGCCCTGGCATTCTGACCGCGCTTAACCAGATCTTTGCTGAGCAGGGTATCAACATTGCCGCTCAGTTCCTGCAGACCACGCCGCACATGGGTTACGTAGTAATTGATATTGATGCGCCGGAAGATGTTGCTGAGAAAGCGCTGAAGTCAATGAAAGCGATTCCGGGCACCATCCGCGCCCGTCTGCTGTACTGATCTGACCATGGCCTCTTCCCCGAAGGGGGAAGGGGCATCACCATTGCCAAAGGCGCGATGGCGTCACCACGGCAGGCAAAGGAATATCCCACTGTTCTACCGGCAACGTCTCCACCTGCTGGCAATCATGCGCCAGGCCAACCGGGTAGAAACCGTGCTGCTGCCAGTTTTGCAGCGTTCTGTCGTAAAACCCGCCGCCCATCCCCAGACGCTGGCCTGTTTCATCGAAGGCAACCAGCGGCGTGACCAGTACATCCAGCTTATTCAGCGGCAGCACGTCGCGAACATCCAGCTTAGGCTCAAGAATTTTCAGGCGATTGGTGACCAGGTTACTTTGCGGCGTGTAGCGTAAAAACAGCAGGTTGCCGGGGCTAAAAGGATGAAGCACCGGGAGATAAACGTTTTTGCCTGCCCGCCATAAAGCCTGAATCAGCGGGGTGGTATTCAGTTCCCCGTCGAACGAGAGAAACAACGCTACGGTCTGAGCACGAATGACCGGCTCAAACGCCAGCATGCGTTCAGCAGCCTGTAGGGCAAAGGTTTGTTGTTCTGAGGGAGTGAGCGACCGGCGTCGCTGCCGAATCGTTTGGCGAATGTCCTGACGAAGCGTTGAGGTTAACGGGGTATACGTCATGATGGCCGGGTAGTAAAGAGGGAATCTCCGAGATGCCGCCGCAGGCTGTAACCCTTGAACCCTTGGTTCAAGGTGAGTGTGTCGTCATGGTTTTAAGGCTTCTCGGACGGACCGAGCATGCTCACCAACCGCGGAGCGCCACACTCTTGTGGTATGAAATATCGGCTCAGGGGACTGGCCCGCTTGCAAACATCTCAGAGAAATTTTGTCTTCGAAGTTACTCTACCACAGTCAACTGCGAAGTGTTATTCAAACTTTGGACCCTGTCGGTCTGCAATGCGACCTTGCTCAAGCAATGCTTGTTCGATGGTCTGCTGTAGCATCCGAATACGCTCTTCCATATTAGCGGCGTAGTCACGGGTTTTCGACTTTTCCTGAGCCAGTTCGTAGCAAATGTTAAGTGCTGCGATGAACACCAGCTGCTCGGTATTTGTGACTCTAGTGCGAACTTTTAAATCTTGCAACCGCTGATTCAGCTCTTCCGCAGCCTGATTCAGCGCATCCTGTTGTTCAGGCGGACAATTCACGCGCAATGAACGACCGAAAATTTGAATATCGACTGGTTGTGCAGACATGCCACCTTCCTGCTGTTTACTCGCCTGCCTTTACGCTACCGGCCCCGGTAGCGGAAGGGGCGCCACTATAGCTATCCCGATATCAAGATACAAGCCCTTTTCTGGTATCTGCGGGGGTCCTGGTGGTAGCATAACACACACTATTCCTGCCAACGATGACGAATGCGCATGTCAATACAGAACGCAATGCCGGACTACGACTTAGTCGGCCAACTTTTGAACCAACAGGGTGTGGGTCTGACGCCTGCAGAAATGCACGGCTTGATCAGCGGCATGCTTTGCGGTGGTAACAAAGACACCAGCTGGCAAACGCTGCTGCATGACCTGACCAACGAAGGCCTGGCCTTTAGCCAGAACCTCGCAGATCCGCTGCGCCAGATGCACGGCGCCATTGGCGATGCGCTGGAAGACGAAGGCTTCCTGTTCCAGCTTTACCTGCCGGACGGGGATGATGTCTCCGTTTTCGATCGCGCCGATGCGCTTTCCGGCTGGGTAAACCACTTCCTGCTGGGCCTCGGCGTCATGCAGAGCAAGCTCGACAAAGTCACCGGTGAAACCGGCGAAGCCATTGACGATCTGCGTAATATTGCCCAGTTGGGTTACGACGAAGACGAAGACCAGGAAGAGCTGGAGATGTCGCTCGAAGAGATCATTGAGTATGTGCGTGTTGCCGCGCTGCTGTGCCACGACACCTTTACTCACGCGGCACCGACCGCGCCAGAGGTACGCAAACCTACGCTCCACTAACGATCAAAAAATCAGGAGATGTGATGACCCAGCAGGAATTTCTTCGCCGCCGCCAGGCGCTACTGGCGAAAATGGTGCCCGGCAGCGCTGCGTTAATTTTCGCGGCCCCGGAAGCGACCCGCAATGCCGACAGCGAATACCCTTATAGGCAGAGCAGCGATTTTTGGTACTTCACCGGCTTTAACGAGCCGGAAGCCGTGCTGGTGCTCATTAAAAGCGATGAGTCGCATAATCACAGCGTGCTGTTCAACCGCGTGCGGGATAAAAGTGCAGAAATTTGGTTTGGCCGCAGGCTTGGCCAGGACGCTGCCCCGCAGAAGTTAGGAGTGGATCGCGCGCTGGCCTTCAGCGAAATCGGTGAGCAATTACATCTCCTGCTAAACGGCCTGGATGCGGTTTACCACGCTCAGGGCGAGTACGAATATGCGGATAACATCGTTTTTGCCGCGCTGGATAAGTTGCGTCGTGGTTCGCGTCAAAATCTCGCTGCGCCCGCAACCCTGACCGACTGGCGCCCGACGGTACACGAACTACGCCTCTTCAAATCCGAAGAAGAGATTGCCGTTATGCGTCGTGCCGGGGAGATTTCCGCGCTGGCGCATACTCGTGCCATGCAGGCCTGCCGCCCGGGAATGTTTGAATATCAGCTCGAGGGTGAAATTCACCACGAGTTTACTCGCCACGGCGCGCGTTATCCTTCGTACACCACCATTGTGGGTGGCGGTGAGAACGGTTGCATTCTGCATTACACCGAAAACGAAAGTGAACTGCGCGACGGAGATCTGGTGCTGATAGACGCCGGATGTGAATACCAAAGCTACGCCGGAGACATCACGCGCACTTTCCCTGTTAACGGCAAATTCAGCCCGGCGCAGCGTGAAATTTACGACATCGTGCTGGAATCGCTCGAAACCTCGCTAAAACTCTACCGGCCGGGCACGTCCATGCAGGAAGTGACGACGGAAGTGGTGCGCATCATGGTTAAGGGGCTGGTGAAGCTCGGTATTCTGAAAGGCGATATCGATCATCTGATAGCCAATAACGCCCACCGCGCGTTCTTTATGCATGGCCTGAGCCACTGGCTGGGGCTGGACGTCCACGACGTGGGCGCTTACGGGCAGGACAGGTCACGCGTGCTGGAGCCGGGTATGGTCATCACCGTCGAACCAGGGCTTTATATTGCTCCGGATGCGGACGTGCCCGCGCAGTATCGTGGCATTGGCATCCGCATTGAAGACGACATTGTGATCACCAAAGACGGCAACGAGAACTTGACCGCCAGCGTGGTGAAGTCGGCAGACGATATCGAAGCGCTGATGGCAGCGGCACGTCAGCCATGAGCGTCATCATTGTTGGCGGCGGGATGGCGGGGGCGACGCTGGCATTAGCCATATCGACCCTCACCCAGGGAAAATTGCCGGTGCACCTCATCGAGGCGATTGCCCCGGACTCAGCCGCTCATCCGGGGTTTGATGCCAGAGCCATCGCGCTCGCCCAGGGCACCCGGCAGCAGTTGGCCCGCATTGGCGTATGGTCTGCGCTCGCCGACTGCGCCACGGCAATTAAAACCGTGCACGTCAGCGACAAAGGCCACGCCGGCTTCGTCACCCTTGAAGCTGAGGATTACCAGATTGATGCGCTTGGGCAGGTTGTGGAGCTACACGACGTCGGGCTGCGTCTTTTTAGCCTGCTGCGCAAAGCGCCTGGCGTAACGCTGCACTGTCCGCAGCGCGTTTCGTCGTTTACCCGGCATGAGCATAGCGTGCAGGTTGTGCTGGATAACGGCGTTGAGCTGCAGGGCAACGTTTTGGTTGCCGCGGATGGCACCCGTTCTAAGCTGGCGGCGCAGTGTGGCATCACCTGGCAGCCGCAGAGCTACCAGCAGATCGCCGTGATTGCCAACGTCACTACTTCTGAACCCCATCATGGCCGGGCATTTGAGCGCTTTACCGAATACGGGCCAATCGCCATGCTGCCGATGTCCGACGGGCGCTGCTCGCTGGTCTGGTGCCATGCGCTGGATGCCCGTGAGGAGGTTGAAAGCTGGAGCGAAGCAGAGTTTTGTCAGCAGCTTCAGCGTGCCTTTGGCTGGCGGCTGGGGCGAATTACCCATGCAGGCATTCGCCATCATTATCCTCTGGCGTTACAACAGGCTTCTCAGACCGTATCCCATCGCCTGGCGCTGGTAGGCAATGCCGCGCAAACGCTGCATCCGATAGCCGGGCAGGGGTTCAACCTTGGCCTGCGCGACGTTATGTCGCTGGCTGAAGGGTTGGCAGAGGCGCACGCTGCAGGTACGGATGTCGGCAGTTTCCCGGTTCTGGCCGCTTATCAGCAGCGCCGTGCCGCAGATAAAGCGGCAACCATTGGCGTCACTGACGGGCTGGTTCAGCTGTTTGCTAACCGCTGGGCACCGCTGGTGGCGGGCCGTAACCTTGGCCTGATGACGATGGAACATTTTACTCCGGCACGAGACGTGCTGGCTCAGCGCACCCTGGGTTGGGTGGCGCGTTAAAGGAGAGTCAATTTGCAAAGCGTAGATGTGGCGATTGTCGGCGGCGGCATGGTGGGGCTGGCGGTGGCCTGCGGACTTCAGGGCAGCGGCCTGCGCGTTGCGGTCATTGAAAGTCATCTTCCCCAGCCGCTGGGGCCTGAAGCTGCCCCGGAACTGCGCGTTTCGGCTATCAATGCGGCGAGCGAAAAGCTGCTGACGCATTTGGGCGCGTGGCCAAAAATCAGCGAGCGAGCCAGCAGCTATCACGGGATGGAAGTCTGGGAGCGAGACAGCTTCGGGCAAATCGCCTTTGATGATAAGAGCTTCGGTTTTAGCCACCTGGGGCACATCATCGAAAACTCGGTGATCCACCAGGCGCTGTGGCAACGTGCGGAGCAATGCAGCGACATCAGCCTGATGGCACCCGTGGACATTAACCAGGTCGCCTGGGGTGAAAACGACGCGTTCCTGACCCTGAAAGACGGCACAATGCTAACTGCAAGGCTGGTGGTGGGCGCAGATGGCGCCAACTCCTGGCTACGGGACAAAGCCGATATCCCGCTGACGTTCTGGGACTATAACCATCATGCGTTGGTAGCGACGATTCGCACCGCCGAGCCGCATCAGGCCGTCGCACGTCAGGTGTTCCACGGCGAAGGCATTCTGGCATTTCTGCCGCTTTCTGACCCACATCTTTGCTCTATTGTCTGGTCGCTGCCGCCGGAAGAAGCGGCTCGTATGCAGCAGGCCGACGATGAAGCGTTTAACCAGGCGCTTTCCGTTGCGTTTAATATGCGTCTCGGCCTGTGTTCTGTTGAAAGCGAGCGCCGCACCTTCCCGCTGACGGGCCGCTACGCCCGCAGCTTTGCCGGCCATCGTCTGGCGTTGGTGGGCGATGCCGCCCATACCATTCACCCGCTGGCCGGGCAGGGCGTCAACCTCGGTTTTATGGATGCCGCTGAATTGATTGCGGAAATTCGCCGCCTGCATCGCGAAGGCAAAGATTTTGGGCAGCATCTCTACCTGCGTCGCTATGAGCGCAGCCGCAAGCACAGCGCGGCGGTGATGCTGGCCAGTATGCAAGGCTTCCGCGATTTGTTCGCCGGCAGCAACCCGGCGAAAAAACTCTTCAGAGATATTGGCCTGAAGCTTGCCGATACGCTGCCGGGAGTTAAACCTCAGCTGGTTCGCCAGGCGATGGGGTTGCAAGATCTGCCATCCTGGCTGCAATAAATACTCGTCGTACTTCGAGCTACAGGGGGGAGCAGTACTCACCCACCTGATGGAATCCATAGTGATAACCCCGTCACATTTCCCTTCCCGATGACCGGGAAGGGTATCTGCTCCCTCGTTTGAAATATTCTAATCTCAGGACAAATCTCGGATTACATTTTCTAATCTTACAAATTATGCGATGTAGTCAATTTGTTTCTGAAATGGTCGTAAATGTTAGCCAGTGCTAAATTCGACACGAAATACCTGCTGTTAATGTGGAGTGAATCGCATTTTTACAGTGAATTACTCTGCATGCTTCCTCTCCCATTTTGGTCATAAGCTAATGCAATGACCGTTTTTCGCTTATGGTTTACGCCCCCGTTCGGTGGTAAGTTCAGGTCAAAGGTAACGTTTGCGTCGCTATCGGGGAACGGTGGCGATGCCGGGTTTCGTCTGACGGTTGGCAAAGCCAAATCCGCCTTGCCACCAGATGGTTAAAGAGGAAAAGATGACTCAACAGACCCCCTTATTTGAACAGCACACGCTCTGCGGTGCCCGCATGGTTGATTTCCACGGCTGGATGATGCCGCTGCACTACGGCTCGCAAATTGATGAGCACCACGCTGTACGCACCGACGCTGGTATGTTCGACGTGTCGCACATGACCATCGTCGATCTGCACGGCAGCCGTACCCGCGAGTTTCTGCGTTACTTAGTCGCCAACGACGTCGCCAAACTCACCCAGCCGGGCAAAGCGCTTTACACTGCCATGCTCAATGCTTCCGGCGGTGTGATTGACGACCTGATTATCTATTTCCTCACCGAAGACTATTTCCGCCTCGTTGTTAACTCCGCTACTCGTGAAAAAGACCTTGCCTGGATCAACCAGCACGCTGAACCGTTTGGCGTGTCCGTCACCGCGCGTGACGACCTGGCGCTGATTGCCGTTCAGGGGCCGAATGCGAAGGCCAAAGCCGCCACGCTGTTTAGCGAAGCGCAGCGTAAAGCCGTTGAAGGCATGAAACCGTTCTTTGGCGTGCAGTCCGGTGATTTGTTTATTGCCACCACCGGCTACACCGGCGAAGCGGGCTATGAAATTGCGATGCCGAACGACAAGGCCGCGGGATTCTGGGCGCAGCTGGTTGAAGCGGGCGTTAAGCCTTGCGGCCTGGGCGCTCGCGACACGCTGCGTCTTGAAGCTGGCATGAATCTTTACGGCCAGGACATGGACGAAGGCGTTTCTCCACTAGCCGCGAACATGGGCTGGACCATCGCGTGGCAGCCTGAAGATCGTGATTTTATCGGCCGTGAAGCGCTGGAAGCACAGCGCGCGAACGGCACCGAAGAGCTGGTTGGCTTGATCATGACCGAAAAAGGCGTATTACGTAATGAGCTGCCGGTACGGTTTACCGACGCGCAGGGCAATACGCACGAAGGGGCAATCACCAGCGGCACCTTCTCGCCAACGCTCGGCTACAGCATTGCGCTGGCTCGCGTCCCGGCGGGCATCGGTGAAACGGCGATCGTGCAGATCCGCAACCGCGAAATGCCGGTCAAAGTCACCAAACCTATTTTTGTTCGCGCCGGTAAGCCGGTCGCGCTTTAAATTTTGAAATCAGGTATCAGGAGAAAACAATGAGCAATGTGCCGAACGAACTGAAATACAGCAAAGAGCACGAATGGCTGCGTAAAGAAGCTGATGGCAGCTACACCGTAGGCATCACCGAACACGCGCAGGAACTGCTGGGCGACATGGTATTTGTTGACCTGCCTGAAGTGGGCGCCACCGTTTCTGCCGGTGATGATTGTGCCGTTGCTGAATCCGTGAAAGCGGCTTCTGACATCTACGCCCCAATCAGCGGTGAAATCGTTGCGGTCAACGACGCGCTGAGCGACAGCCCGGAGCTGGTCAACAGCGAACCTTACGGCGAAGGCTGGATCTTCAAAATTAAAGCCAGCGACGAAGCACAGATTGCCGCGCTGCTGGATGCTTCTGCCTATGAAGCACTGTTAGAAGACGAGTAATTTTTAAACCCCTCTCCCTGGTGGGGAGGGGAAACCATTTCAGGAATCACCGCTCATGACCCAGTCTTTACGTCAGTTAGAGAATCACGAAGCGTTTATCGATCGTCACATTGGCCCGGACGCGCAGCAGCAGCAAGAGATGCTGGAGACCGTCGGCGCGAAGACGCTCCCAGACCTGATCGCCAGCATTGTCCCACAGGATATTCAGCTTGCTGAGCCGCCTCAGATTGGCGCCGCGGCGACCGAGTTTGCGGCCCTGGCAGAGTTAAAAGGCATTGCCAGCCGCAATAAACGCTTCAAAACTTACATTGGCATGGGTTACACCGCGGTACAAACGCCGCCGGTGATTCTGCGTAACATGCTGGAAAACCCAGGCTGGTACACCGCCTACACGCCTTACCAGCCTGAAGTTTCCCAGGGGCGTCTTGAAGCGCTGCTGAACTTCCAGCAGGTCACGCTTGACCTGACCGGCATGGATATCGCTTCCGCTTCTCTGCTTGATGAAGCTACCGCGGCAGCCGAAGCTATGGCAATGGCTAAGCGCGTCAGCAAGCTGAAAAACGCTAACCGTTTCTTCGTGGCCTCTGACGTTCATCCACAAACGCTGGACGTGGTGCGTACCCGCGCGGAAACCTTCGGTTTTGACGTCATTGTCGATGATGCGGCAAAAGTGCTGGATCATCAGGATGTGTTCGGCGTGCTGCTTCAGCAGGTGGGCACTACCGGCGAAGTGCATGATTACACGGCTCTGATTGCCGAGCTGAAACAGCGCAAAGTTGTGGTCAGCGTAGCCGCAGATTTCATGACGCTGGTGATGCTGACCGCGCCGGGCAAACAGGGCGCGGACATTGTCTTCGGTTCTGCCCAGCGCTTCGGTGTCCCAATGGGCTACGGCGGCCCGCACGCGGCGTTCTTCGGCGCTCGCGATGAATTTAAACGTTCCATGCCAGGCCGTATTATCGGCGTTTCCCGCGATGCCGCTGGCCGCACCGCGCTGCGCATGGCGATGCAAACCCGCGAGCAGCACATCCGCCGCGAGAAGGCGAACTCCAACATCTGTACTTCCCAGGTGCTGCTGGCGAACGTTGCCAGCCTGTATGCGGTCTTCCACGGCCCGGCTGGCCTGAAACGCATTGCAGGCCGGATCCACCGCCTGACCGACATTCTGGCCGCTGGCCTGCAGCAGAAAGGTCTGGTTCTGCGCCACAAACACTGGTTCGACACCCTTTGTGTTGAAGTGGCTGATAAAGCCGCCGTGCTGGCGCGTGCCGAAGCGCGTGAAATTAACCTGCGTAGCGACATCCTGAACGCGGTAGGCATCACTCTTGATGAAGCCACCACCCGTGAAGATGTTGTTGCTCTGTTCGACGTGCTGCTGGGCGATGCTCACGGCCTGGATATCGACAAGCTGGATCGTGACGTTGCCAACGACAGCCAGTCCATTCCGGCTCCGATGCTGCGCGATGACGAGATCCTGACCCACCCGGTCTTTAATCGCTACCACAGCGAAACCGAGATGATGCGCTACATGCACTCTCTGGAGCGTAAAGATCTGGCGCTCAACCAGGCGATGATCCCGCTCGGCTCCTGCACCATGAAGCTGAACGCCGCGGCCGAAATGATCCCGATCACCTGGCCGGAATTTGCCGAGCTGCATCCGTTCTGTCCGGCAAACCAGGCCGAAGGCTACCACCAGATGATCGCCCAGCTGTCCGACTGGCTGGTGAAACTGACCGGCTACGACGCGCTGTGCATGCAGCCGAACTCCGGCGCCCAGGGCGAATACGCTGGCCTGCTGGCTATCCGCCGCTACCACGAAAGCCGCAACGAAGGCAGCCGCAACATCTGCCTGATCCCAAGCTCTGCGCACGGTACCAACCCGGCTTCGGCGCAAATGGCGGGTATGGAAGTGATCGTCGTGGCTTGTGATAAACAAGGCAACATCGATCTGCAGGATCTGCGTGTTAAAGCCGAACAGGCGGGCGAAGCGCTCTCCTGCATCATGGTGACTTACCCGTCCACTCACGGCGTGTACGAAGAAACGATCCGCGAAGTGTGCCAGATCGTGCATCAGTTTGGGGGCCAGGTTTACCTGGACGGCGCCAATATGAACGCCCAGGTGGGGATCACCACGCCGGGGTATATCGGCGCGGACGTTTCACACCTCAACCTGCACAAAACCTTCTGCATTCCGCACGGCGGCGGCGGCCCGGGCATGGGCCCAATCGGCGTGAAAGCGCATCTGGCTCCGTTTGTACCGGGCCACAGCGTGGTGCAGATTGAAGAGATGCTGACCCAGCAAGGCGCGGTTTCCGCCGCCCCGTTTGGCAGCGCCTCTATTCTGCCAATCAGCTGGATGTACATCCGCATGATGGGCGCGGACGGCCTGAAGAAAGCCAGCTCCGTAGCGATTCTGAACGCCAACTACATCGCGACCCGCCTGAAATCCGCGTATCCGGTGCTGTACACCGGCGCGAATGGCCGTGTGGCTCACGAATGTATTCTGGATATTCGTCCGCTGAAAGAAGAAACCGGCATCAGCGAGCTGGATATCGCCAAGCGCCTGATCGACTTCGGTTTCCACGCGCCAACCATGTCGTTCCCGGTAGCGGGCACGCTGATGGTTGAGCCAACCGAATCCGAAAGCAAAGTGGAGCTGGACCGCTTTATTAATGCGATGCTGTCCATCCGCAGCGAAATCGACCGCGTCGTTGCAGGCGAATGGCCGCTGGAAGACAACCCGCTGGTGAACGCGCCGCACACTCAGGACGAAATCGTTGCCGAGTGGGCGCACCCGTACACCCGCGAACTGGCAGTCTTCCCGGCAGGTCTCAGCAATAAATACTGGCCAACCGTGAAGCGCCTTGATGACGTTTACGGCGACCGTAATCTGTTCTGCTCCTGCGTGCCGATGAGCGAGTACGAATAGTTTTTACAGATTGAATCAAGGGCACTTCGGTGCCCTAAAGACTGCTGACAATCCTCTGGTGATAGTAGAAATGCTAGACGATTCGTCAAAAAAATAAGGAAAATCAATTTATTGATTTTCGGCTGATAATCACAAAGAGGAAAAAACCACGCTTTTTTCCTCTTTGTCATCAACCTTAAGGGCACTTCGGTGCCCTTTCTTGTTTTCTGGAGAAGACGTATGAAAATAGCTCTGGTTACCGGTGGCAGCCGGGGGATTGGCAAAGCCACCTCGCTGTTGCTGGCTCAGCATGGTTATAAAGTGGTGGTGAACTACCTCCGCAATAAGCAGGCTGCGGATGAAGTGGTCAATACGATCATTGCCCAGGGCGGAAAAGCGCTGGCGCTGCGGGCGGATATTGCCGATGAGCTGCAGGTGATGGCGATGTTCGCCGAAATCGATAACGCATTTGGGCCGCTGACCGCGCTGGTGAATAACGCCGGTATCTTGTTCCAGCAATCGACCATTGAAAACCTTACGGCGGAACGTATCAATCGCGTACTGACGACAAACGTGACCGGGTATTTTCTCTGCTGCCGGGAAGCGGTGAAGCGCATGGCCTGGCGTCACGGTGGGGAAGGTGGAGCCATTGTGAATGTTTCTTCTGCCGCGTCCCGCTTAGGTGCTGCTGGGGAATATGTTGATTATGCCGCGTCCAAAGGAGCCGTCGATACGTTGACCACCGGGCTGGCGGTAGAGGTTGCCGCGCAGGGGATCCGCGTGAACGGCGTGCGGCCCGGTTTTATTTATACCGAAATGCATGCTTCCGGTGGAGAAGCGGGGAGAGTTGATCGGGTGAAAACGGCATTGCCGATGCAGCGCGGCGGTCAGCCGGAAGAGATCGCGGAGGCCATTCTATGGCTACTGAGCGAAAAGGCATCTTACGTGACCGGCACCTTTATTGATGCGGCTGGTGGGAAATGAGTTCGCTACGCCAGAAGAGGGTGAGACTGGCGTAGCGTCAGGCTTATTGCTTGCTCATGCTGTCTTTCGCCATACCGTCTTTGGCCATGCTGTCTTTGCCCATATGGTCTTTGCTCATCCCGTCTTTCTTCATGCCATCTTTGGACATGCAATCTTTCTTCATGCCGTCTTTACAGGTGTGGGTCATTTTGCCCATGCCGTCTTTGGCCATGGAATCCTTGCTCATCGAGTCGGCAGCGTTAGCCCCGGCGATACCGAACAGCATGGTGGAGCACAGCAGGGCAGCGTAGATCTTCTTCATGATGTATTTCCTTGATTTTGCAGTGAGACAGAGAGTTAACTACCACCGAACCAGTTATAGCCCTGGTCTTCCCAGTAGCCGCCGGGGTAGCGATTGGTGACTTCAATGACCTGAATATGCTTCGGGTTCTTGTAGCCGAGTTTGGTAGGGATACGCAGTTTCATCGGGTAGCCATATTTGCGCGGCAGGACTTTGCCATCCCAGGTTAAAGCAATCAGCGTTTGTGGATGCAGCGCGGTGGCCATATCAATGCTGGTGTAGTAGTCATCCGCGCATTTAAAGCTGACGTATTTGGCTCGCAGGTCGGCCCCAATCCCTTTCAGAAACAGGGCAAAAGGGACGCCGCCCCATTTGCCGATGGCGCTCCAGCCTTCGACGCAGATATGGCGAGTCACCTGGCTGACCTGCGCCATCTGGTGAAGCTGTGCCAGCGTCCACGGGCGCTTGTCGGTAATTAGCCCGGCAAGCTCCAGGCGGTAGCTGTCGCCGTTGATGTCCGGCGCTTCGTCCTCGCCGTAAAAGGCGTTAAACGGGAAGTTAGCGTCGATCATGCTTTCCGGGTAAACCGGTGCCAGTTGGCTGCCGTTAAACAGCCAGGCCTGAATACGGTCGTTAAAACGTGAAATCTTGCTGAGCGAACTTTCAACCGTGGCGTTATCGCTGATATCGCAGCCGGTGAGCATCGCGATGCCGCCGAGCGTTAAGCCCTGCTTTAAAAAACGACGGCGGCCTTCCTGCGTGAGCTGCTTATTAATCAGCTGCGTCGCTTCTTTAATGATTTCGTTTTTATCGCTCATGTTTCTTCCTCAGCGGCCACGGAGCATGGCGAGCAACGTGCGGGGCACCAGCGCCACCATCAGCAGATGAATCGCCACGAAGCCGACCAGCGCGGACATGGCATAAAAGTGGATAAACCTCGCCGTGTCGTAGCCACCAAGTAATTCTCGCAGCAGGGCAAACTGCACGGATTTCCACACGACGAGGCCGGAAATAACCAGTAGCAGGCTATCGGCGATAACAAACATATAGGCCGCCTTTTGCACCATGTTGTAATGGCTCAGGTCAGCGTGGGCCAATTTCCCCCGCAGCGCCGCAAAGGCGTCCTGGAAGAATTCGCGAGGCGATAAGGGCCAGTATTTCTGCTTAAAGCGGCCGCTGAAGAGATTGCACAGCAGATAAATCACGCCGTTGATCGCAAACAGCCACATCCCGGCGAAGTGCCACTGCAGCGCGCCACCCAGCCAGCCACCGAGCGTCAATTCGTTGGCAAACTGGAAATGAAACAGCGGAGAGGCGTTATAAATTCGCCAGCCGCTGGTGACCATAATCAGTATCGCCAGCGCATTCAGCCAGTGGCAGAGCCTCAGCCATAGCGGGTGAATGAGCGTTGGGGCGGTATGCAGCGTTGAGCTTTCCATCGTCCGGCTTCCTCGTGATTCGATGCAGCGAGTATTGGCCAGATTTGTTCCCCATTGCCTCACGCAAAGTTAAATTAAATGTGACAACTTAACCGACGCGAGTTGTGTAAACTTTGGCTATGCCAGCGTGTGGGGACAGACAAAGTGAATCAGGCAAAAAAAATACTGATCGTGGAAGACGACGAAAATATCGCCGAGCTTCTGCAACTGCATTTACGGGAAGAAGGCTTCGAGATTGTGCATGCCGCCGACGGCAATCTCGGACTGGAAAAGCTCAGGCAAGGCGGCTGGGATGCTCTGATTCTCGATCTGATGCTGCCCGGCGTCGATGGCCTGGAGATTTGCCGCTTTGCCAGAAGCATGACGCGCTACACGCCGATTATTATGATCAGCGCTCGCTCCAGCGAAACGCACCGCGTGCTGGGGCTTGAACTGGGCGCGGACGACTATCTGGCGAAACCGTTTTCAATGCTCGAACTGGTCGCCCGCGTGAAGGCGCTGTTCCGCCGTCAGGAGGCCATGAGCCAGAACCTCAAGATAGACGCCGGCACGCTGACGTTTGGCCCACTCACGATTGATCCGCTGGCCAGAGATGTTCGGCTGAATCAGATGCCGATAGATCTCACCCCGCGTGAGTTTGATTTGCTGTACTTTTTCGCCCGCAACCCGGACAAAGTGTTTTCGCGGCTGCACCTGCTCAACCAGGTTTGGGGCTACCAGCACGAAGGCTATGAGCACACCGTAAACACCCATATCAACCGGCTGCGCATCAAGATTGAAGATAACCCGGCGGAGCCGAATTTTATCCGCACCGTGTGGGGTAAAGGCTACAAGTTTACCGCCCTGATACGTGAGTAACCCTATGCGAATTCTTACGCTTTCCCGCCGCCTGACGCTGGTTTTTGCCGTGTTGCTGCTGACCGCCTGCGCCTTTTTGGGCTGGCTGCAGGTGCGTACCAGCACGCAGTACAGCCAGGCCGTGATTCAGCAACTTTCCGGTGACCTGGCGCAGCACATCAACCAGAGCTACCCGCTGCTCGGGCAGGACGGGCTGAACAAAGACTCGGTCCGCACGCTGTTCGACCATCTGATGGCCGTTAACCCCAGTGTGGAAGTTTATCTGCTGGATAAACAAGGCAATATCATTGGTGATGCAGCCCCGGATGGGCATATTAAGCGCCATCAGGTCGATCTCGCTCCGCTAAAGGCCGCGCTGAACGGCGGCAAATTCCCGCTTTATGGCGACGACCCGCGCAGCCTGGACGGGCAGAAAGTGTTTAGCGTGGCGCCGATGATGCGAGACGGCAAGCTGGAGGGCTATTTGTATGTGGTGCTGCTGGGGGAGACCTACAATCAGCTTGCCAACAGCGCTCAGTTTGATGCCGTTTTAAAGCTAAGCCTGTTTCTGCTCAGCCTGGTCTGCGTGCTGGGGTTGGTGGTGGGCGGCCTGGCGTTTCGCTGGATCACACGCCCGTTACGCGAACTTTCGCAGCACGTTAAGGCGCTGGAATCAGGAGGGATGTCCGAAATGCAGGCCATGGCGGCTCTGCCGCAAAAACCGGGCGGAGATGGGGATGAGCTGGCCCAACTGCGCCACGGGGTGATTGCTATGGCCGGGCGAATCTCCGAGCAGTGGCATAGCCTGACTCAGCAAGATCAGCTGCGGCGCGAGTTTATCGCCAATATCTCCCATGACCTGAGAACGCCGCTAACGTCGCTGCATGGTTACCTGGAAAGCCTCTCTGTCATGTCGGCTACGCTGAGCGAGGCGGAGAAAAAGCGCTATCTGGATATTGCGCTGGCCCAGAGTCAGAAGGTTGGGGCGCTGGCGCAGTCGCTGTTCGAACTGGCCAGGCTGGAATACGGGGTGGTGAAGCCACACAAAGAGAGCTTCTCCCTGAGCGAATTGCTGCAGGATGTGTTCCAGAAATTTGAGCTTCCGGCGCAAACCCGCCAACTTGAACTTTTAGCTGACATTCAACCAGGATTGCCGCTGATTGAAGCCGATGTCAGCATGATAGAGCGTGTGTTGACCAATCTGTTGGACAACGCCATTCGCCATACCCCGGACAAAGGCATGATTTCAGTCCGGCTGTGGAAAGAGGTGGATAAAGTCATGGTGCAGGTCAGCGACAGCGGGCCAGGCATTCCGCAGGAGCTAAAAGAGGGGCTGTTTGTGCGGCCTTCGATTGTGAATCAATCCCGGCTCAGGGTGGGCGGGCTCGGGCTCATGATTGTTCGTCAGATGCTGCAATTGCACGGCAGCGATATTTCGCTGGTGGATCAGCCAAAGCGCGGGGCCTGCTTCCGGTTTGGGTTGCCCGTTTAAATAAAAAAGGCGCCATGAAGGCGCCTTTTGCTTATCAACGCTAAACCACCTCCTATGGAGGTGGTGATCGTTTAGAGATTCTCGCCATTGCTGGCGATCACTTCTTTGTACCAGTTGAAGCTCTTCTTGCGGGAGCGCGACATATCTCCAGTGCCATCGTCGTGTTTGTTGACGTAGATAAAGCCATAGCGTTTGCTGTACTGGCCGGTGGTAAACGACACGCAGTCGATGCAGCCCCATGGCGTATAGCCCATCAGATCCACACCGTCGTAGGTCACGGCTTTTTTCAATTCTTCAACGTGAGCGCGCAGGTAATCAATGCGGTAGTCATCGTTGATGGTGCCGTCCGCCTCTACTTTGTCGTAAGCGCCAAAGCCGTTTTCTACGATGAACAGCGGCTTCTGGTAACGTTCATAGAGTTCACACAACGCATAGCGCAAGCCAACCGGGTCAATCTGCCAGCCCCAGTCGGAGGCTTTGACGTGCGGGTTCGGCACGCTGCCCTGGAAGCCGGAAAGCGCATCGCCGCTGCCGCCTTCGGCCTGAACGGCGTTCGTCATGTAGTAGCTGAACCCGAGATAATCACAGACGCCTTCGCGCAGGATCTGCTCGTCACCGGCTTCCATTTTAATGTTGAACTCGCGGCGTTCCCATTCGTTCAGTACATAAGACGGGTAATAGCCACGCAGCTGCACGTCGGTAAACACATAGCGTTCACGCATCGATTCTTGCGCAAACATTTGGTCTTCAGGCTTACAGGAGAAGGCGTACAGAGGCACCATGGCGAGCATGCAGCCGATTTTCATTTCAGGGTTGATGCGGTGGCCGATCTTCACCGCCATTGCGCTCGCCACAAACTGGTGGTGCAGCACCTGGTACATCACCTCTTCCGGGTTGTCGTGCTCGGTGTAAACCACACCGGAGCAGCAGTAGCCGAACAGCGGCGCGCGCCAGTTACGCTGGTTATTGATTTCGTTAAAGGTCATCCAGTACTTCACTTTGCTCTTGTAACGCTCGAACACGACTTCGGCGAAACGAACAAAGAAATCGACCACTTTGCGGTTGGTCCAGCCGCCGTATTCGGTCACCAGGTGGTGCGGCATTTCGAAGTGGGAGAGGGTGATGACCGGCTCGATATTGTATTTCAGCAGCTCATCGAACATATCGTCGTAGAACTTAAGCCCGGCCTCATTAGGCTGCAGTTCATCGCCTTTAGGGAAAATGCGGGTCCAGGCAATGGAGGTGCGGAAGCATTTGAAGCCCATCTCGGCAAACAGCTTAATGTCTTCTTTGTAGCGGCCATGAAAATCAATTGCTTCGTGGTTCGGGTAGTATTTCCCGGCTTCGACCTGCAGGGTTATCTCGCGCGGGACGCCGTGGGCGCCGCCCGTCAGCACGTCACAAATGCTTGGGCCTTTACCGTCTTTGTTCCAGCCGCCTTCTACCTGGTGAGCGGCAACCGCGCCGCCCCATAAAAAGTCCTTCGGTAACTTAAGTTGTTTCATATTCTTTCATCTCATTGTTAGCGCATGAAATAATGTGCGTAGGTTCACATCGTCGCGCTGAAAGTATTATTTCTGCTTTGGAGTCTAACAAATGAAAACGGATTGTCACGATATAACAAATAGTGCGAATTGTGAATTGTCACAAATAAAAAACAAGGTGTTTTTTATAGCATTCTTTTTGCCAGGCGGCGGCCAATGGTTTCAAGAATATAAATAACGGGGATTTGTGTGGTGATGTCATACACACCGGCGATACGTACCGGTGGAATATGCCAGGAAATATTAAAGTCGGCTAATTTCGCCAGCGACGAGTTTTCATGGCTGGTGACAGACATCACTTTACAGTGGTGAAGGCTGAACTGGCTGGCAAAGCGCAGGATCTCCTCCGTCTCACCAGAAACGGAAAGCACAATAGCCAGCGCGTTTCGTGCCATATCATTGGTGACCGGAAAATAAGGGTCATCAATATGGTTGCTAAATTTACCAACGTTTGAGAAAAAGCGTGCACCATATTTAGCTAAAGCACCGGATGTTCCCGCACCAACAAAAATAATACGCTCGGAGGAGCAAATAATATCAACGGCGTGGTCAATTAAATTATCGAACTCTTCATTATTGGTACTTTTAAAAAAACTGATAATTTCGCTGCTGCCGAAATTAGCGGGCTGAGTTTCCGTTTGCTCCAGATATAATTTAAAACGAACGCGAAACTCGGAATACCCATCACAGTTGAGTTTGCGGCAAAAACGCAACACGGTCGTGGTGGAGACTCCTGCGGCATCCGCCAGCTCTCGAATGGTCATGTACATGACTTTGTCTTTGTTTTTAATGACAAAGTTGTACACCATCATTTCGAGGCCGTTCAGGGTGGCGATTGCCGCATGGGTAAACATACTTTTTCTTCCTGCTGGTACGGCGCTTACGGATGGCTGGAACTAACGCAGCCAGCCTTTCTCGTGCGCCCGATATAATTGACGCTCGACATGTTGCCACAATTCCGGCCAGCTTTCTCCCACCTGCGCATTGCGGGTTAATACCTGCTGCAGGGAAATATTATTCTCTCGCCAGCTCTGCCCTTCGTTATGCAGGTTAAGCAGAATAGGTAAAATGCGATCCAGCGCCCCGGCAAAGCGGGCGTCGGGCGTGGTGCCTGCCTCATATTCTTGCCACAAAGCCAGAAATTGTGGCCCCTGCGGCGCAGGCAACAAACCAAACAGACGGCGTGCCGCCGCCGCTTCTTTTTCGGCGATGGCTTCACGGGCCGCAATGTCATAAACCAGCACATCGCCAACATCGATTTCTACGATGTCGTGCAGCAGCGCCATTTGGATCACGCGCTGGATATTCACCTCTTTTTCGGCCCAGGGGGCGAGGCTCATTGCCGCCATAGCGAAGTGCCAGCTGTGCTCGGCAGAGTTTTCATGTCTTTCATGACCGATGATTTTGGTGCGACGCTGAACCAGCTTCAGCTTATCAATCTCCATCAGGAAATGGATAACCGCACTCATTTCACCAAATGCCTGTTGCATCGTGTTTTCCCTGTTTTTTGGCTGTCGTTTGATTGTAAAAGAAATCCTCCAGGCTGACGAAGGGAGTCGTCACAGACGCTCACATATTTATTTTAGCTTACATGTGTTCACTGGAATCATTCTCAGTTAGGCTAGGAACGCTGCGTTATTCTTCTTTATCTCGGGAGGAGCCAGATGGCTCGTAAACCACTTGTCGCGCATGGATATTCTCTGGCAGAGGAAGTAGCCAATAGCATTAGCCACGGCATTGGGTTGGTGTTCGGTATTGTTGGTCTGGTGTTGTTGCTGGTGCAGGCGGTCGATGCCAATGCCAGCGCAACGGCAATTACCAGCTACAGTCTTTACGGCGGCAGCATGATCCTGCTGTTTCTCGCCTCAACGCTTTACCACGCCATTCCGCACGAGCGGGCCAAGCGGTGGCTCAAAAAGTTTGACCATTGCGCCATTTACCTGCTGATCGCCGGCACGTATACCCCGTTTTTGCTGGTAGGGCTCAACTCGCCGCTGTCAAAAGGGCTGATGATTGTTATCTGGAGCCTGGCGCTGGCGGGGATCCTGTTTAAGCTCACCATTGCACACCGGTTTAAGGTGTTGTCGCTGGTGACCTATCTGCTGATGGGCTGGCTGTCGCTGGTCGTCATCTACCAAATGGTGGTCAAACTGGCGCCCGGCAGCGTTACGCTGCTGGCGATTGGCGGTATTGTTTACTCGCTGGGGGTGATTTTCTACGTCTGCAAACGTATTCCGTACAACCATGCCATTTGGCATGGGTTTGTGCTGGGCGGCAGCGTCTGCCATTTCCTCGCGATTTATCTTTATATTCGTTAAAGCGTCTAACTCGCCAAAATCAAATGATTGAGCCCCGGCTTCGGGGCTCAATGTTCGATTAATTTTCTTCCAGAGAATAGGGCAGTGGCTCCAGTGAGAGCTTGCTGTTTGCATCATCACGCACGCGCAAGACGCTGTTCGGTTCAAGATCGTTGTTCATCACCGCCTGCACAACAAGACGGCCATCTTCTAATCGTGAAGCGGCCAGCACGGTGCCGGTACGACGCCAGTTTTCACCCATCTGCAACTCAAGATCTTCGCCTGCTTCAGGCACGCGGCTTGCGCTCCCGGCCAGCAGCCACAGTGCGCGTTTATTTGCCCCGCGGAACTTGGCTCGGGCAACCATTTCCTGGCCGGTGTAGCAGCCTTTTTTAAAGCTGATACCGCCCAGCGCCTGAAGGTTTGTTGCCTGCGGAATAAACTGAGTGCTGTTTACACTATCAATGACCGGCAATCCACCCTCGATATCCAGCGTCAGCCACTGCTGGCTATCATTACGCTGTGCTTCTTCACTGAGTTTTTCGGTTAACGTCTGAGCCGTTTCTTCGTCAGTGACAATCAGGAAGCGCTCCGCCGGCAGATTTAGCCACAACAGAGTTGTTGCGCCGTGCTGGACAACCTGAGTATTTTCATCCGGCAGCGTCGTGAAAACGGCTGCAAGCGCAGAACGCGCCTGGAAACCAGCCAACCCTAACAGGACGCTGGCGTCATCCGCATTGAAAGTAACTTTGGAGAAAACGGAATATTTCTTCAGCTCTGTAAGCTGGGCGTCACGCAGGTTGCGGCGCTCAATAAACGCAAAGCCTTCGCCCCGATGGAACAGACGCAGGTTACTCCACATCTTCCCTTTGGCATCGCAATGGGCGCAGAGCAGATGCTGGCCCGCGTCAAGTTTCGCGACGTCGGCAGTCACCTGACCCTGAAGATATTTCTCTGTGTCTGCACCCACGGCAGTCACGAGAGCCCAGTCGTCGAGCGTCATTAATGTCAGCGGTAGACGGGCGGCGGCACTGGGCTGGCGAGGAGGAAACGGATTAAAAGCCATAACAAAGATCCCGGGTTATCCAACGGTTTAATTTCTCAATGGTAAAAGAGCCAGAGGGCAATGCAAGCAGTTTGATAACGCCATTCGTGCGTTTGCGTGTTGCCTCGGGGAATCTTGTGCAATCGGTGCTGTTACACGGGTTTGTGTGGGGAAAGCGCGCACAATGGAACATTCAGGTAATCCCGGTGATGAAAACACGTTACACTAACTCCGTACCCAACTTGATGGCTAAGCAGGAAAGTGCACATGGATATCAATAATAAAGCCCGAATTCACTGGGCATGCCGCCGTGGAATGCGCGAGCTCGATATTTCGATTATGCCGTTCTTCGAACATGAATACGAAACGCTCAGCGACAGCGACAAACAGCTGTTTGTTCGCCTGCTGGAGTCTGACGATCCAGACCTGTTTAACTGGTTGATGAATCACGGTAAACCAGCAGATGTCGAGCTTCAGCGTATGGTTGCCCTGATTCAGACACGGAATAAAGAACGTGGTCCTGTGGCAATCTGATCTCCGGGTTTCCTGGCGCGCGCAATGGATGTCGTTGCTTCTCCACGGCCTGGTGGCGCTATTCGTGCTGCTAATGCCGTGGCCGATGAGCTACACGCTGGTCTGGATGCTGCTGCTTTCCCTTGTGGTTTTCGACAGCGTGCGCAGCCAGCGCCGCATTCACGCTCGCCAGGGCGAAATTAAACTGCTGACGGATTTTCGTCTGCGTTGGCAGGGGCGTGACTGGGATATCGTCGGAAATCCATGGATGATTGACAGCGGGGCGATGCTAAGACTGCGTCGTGCCGGAAAGCATCGTTGCCAGCATCTTTGGCTGGCTGCTGACAGCATGGACATCGGTGAATGGCGCGATCTACGCCGCCTGCTGATGCAACAACAGGCGAGCGGAAGCGGGCAGATTTAAGCGAAGCGTTCGGCCATTTCGCCAAGAATTTGCTCGCACCAGGTTTCAATGCGTTCGTCGCTCAGGTCGTACTGGTTGGTTTCATCCAACGCCAGGCCAACAAACAGCTGCCCGTCGGCAATGACCGGTTTTGGGCTGGTAAATTCATAGCCTTCTGTTGGCCAGTAGCCGATGAACTGTGCCCCGCGCGGTGCCAGCTTGTCGTGCAGCATGCCTAACGCATCCAGGAACCACTCACCGTAGCCAAGCTGATCGCCCATGCCGTAAAGCGCCACGAGTTTGCCATCCAGGTTCAGGTCATCCAGCTGCGGCCAGACGGTTTCCCAGTCTTCCTGCAGTTCGCCAAAATCCCAGGTCGGTATGCCCAGGATCAGAACGTCATACTGCTCCATCATGGCCGGGGCATCATCTTTCAGGTTGTGAAGCGTCACCAGTTCAGGACCAATAATGTCGCGAATTTTTTCGGCGGCCATTTCGGTGTAGCAGGTGCTGGAGCCGTAAAAAAGACCAATGTTCATAGCAATAACAACTCATTTTAATCGCGTGCAGATGGCCAAGTGTACCAGATCCCATTCGCCATCATGCATAATGGACACAATTCGCCAAATCAGGAGTGGAGCGTGGAGCAGGATAAGATCCGTATCGAACAGTTTCTGGATGCGCTGTGGCTGGAAAGAAATCTGGCCGAAAATACGCTCAGCTCTTATCGCCGCGATCTCACTATGGTGGCCGAGTGGCTGCAGCGTCAGCAACTCAATTTTTTAACCGTTCAGGCTTCGGATCTTCAGTCGCTGCTTGCGGAGCGCGTCGAGGGCGGTTATAAAGCCACCAGTTCCGCGCGGTTGCTTAGCGCTATGCGGCGGTTATTTCAGTATCTGTATCGCGAAAAAATGCGGGAAGACGACCCCAGTGCGCTGCTTTCATCGCCCAAGCTTCCCCAGCGTTTGCCGAAGGATTTAAGCGAGGCTCAGGTTGAACGGCTGTTGCAATCTCCGTGTGTCGATCAGCCTATTGAGCTGCGCGATAAAGCCATGCTTGAAGTCTTGTACGCAACCGGGCTGCGCGTCTCGGAGCTGGTTGGGCTGACAATGAGCGATATCAGCCTGCGGCAGGGCGTGGTGCGAGTGATTGGTAAAGGCAACAAAGAGCGTCTCGTGCCGCTGGGCGAAGAGGCGGTGTACTGGATTGAAGAGTACCTGAAGTATAGCCGCCCGGAGTTGTTAAACGGGCAGTCTCTGGATGTGCTTTTCCCTAGCAATCGCGCACAGCAAATGACGCGGCAAACCTTCTGGCACCGCATTAAACACTATGCCGTGCTGGCCGGTATCGACAGTGAAAAACTGTCTCCGCATGTGCTACGCCACGCTTTTGCCACGCACCTGCTGAACCATGGCGCGGATCTTCGTGTCGTACAGATGCTGCTGGGCCATAGTGATTTGTCCACCACACAAATTTATACACATGTAGCGACGGCGCGTTTACGCCAGCTGCATCAACAGCACCACCCTCGAGCGTGAGTGCTACAAGAGATAAAGGAATCCTCATGAAAAAAGGTTTTTGGCTGCTTTCGCTGCTGGCCGCTTCCGTTTCCGGTATTGCTCACGCGGATGACGCCGCTATTAAACAATCTTTGGCGAAGCTGGGCGTGCAGGGCGCGGAGATTCAGGCTGCACCGGTTGCCGGGATGAAAACTGTGTTGACCGATAGCGGCGTACTTTATGTCACCGAAGACGGCAAACACGTGATTCAGGGGCCGCTGTATGACGTGAGCGGCGCTCAGCCGGTGAATGTGACTAACCAACTGCTGATCGGCAAGCTGAACGCGCTGGAAAAAGAGATGATTATCTACAAAGCGCCGAAGGAGCAGCATGTGATTACGGTGTTCACCGACATCACCTGCGGCTACTGCCACAAGCTTCACGAAGAGATGAGCGACTACAACGCGCTGGGGATCACCGTGCGTTATCTGGCATTCCCTCGTCAGGGGCTGCAAAGCCAGGCAGAGAGCGACATGAAGTCTATCTGGTGCGCGAAAGACCGTAACAAAGCGTTCGATGCAGCAATGAAGGGCGGTGATGTGGCACCTGCAAGCTGTGACATTAACCTGGCTAACCACTACAACCTGGGCGTGCAGTTTGGCGTGCAGGGGACGCCAGCGATCGTACTGAGCAACGGCAGCATGATCCCGGGTTATCAGGGGCCTAAAGAAATGAAACAAATGCTGGATGCCCACAAGCAGTTAATGAAAGCGGGTGGTTAATTTCGGGTGAAACAGCAAACGCAACTCCGCCGCCGGGTCGTTGACAGCTCGGTGGCGCTTCCGGCTACGCTGCCTCCTTTGTTACAGCGGCTGTATGCCAGCCGGGGCGTGCGTGGCGAACAAGAGCTGGAACGCGGCGTAAAAGGAATGCTGCCGTGGCAGCAGCTCAGCGGCATCGAGCGGGCCGTGGTCATGCTTTATAACGCCTTTCGCGAAGGCTTGCGCATCATCGTTGTCGGCGATTTTGATGCCGATGGGGCAACCAGTACCGCGCTAAGCGTTCTGGCCCTGCGCAGCATGGGGGCTGAGAATATTGGCTACCTGGTGCCTAATCGCTTTGAGGATGGTTACGGGCTTAGCCCGGAAGTGGTCGATCAGGCCCATGCCCGCGGTGCGCAGGTGATCGTGACCGTCGACAACGGCATCTCATCCCATGCGGGCGTTGAGCGCGCCCATGCACTGGGGATCCCGGTGCTGGTGACCGATCACCACCTGCCAGGGGAAACACTTCCCGCTGCCGAAGCTATCATTAACCCGAATCTCGCCGACTGCGCATTTCCATCTAAATCCCTGGCTGGTGTCGGCGTCGCGTTTTATCTGATGCTGGCGCTGCGCACGCATCTGCGTGATAACGGCTGGTTCGAACAGCGTGGGCTGGCCATTCCGAATCTCGCAGAACTGCTCGATTTAGTCGCGCTGGGCACCGTGGCGGACGTTGTGCCGCTGGATGCCAACAACCGCATTTTGACCTGGCAAGGGTTAAGCCGCATTCGCGCGGGGAAATGCCGTCCCGGCATTCGCGCGCTGCTTGAAGTGGCTAATCGTGAGCCACAAAAGATCGCCGCCAGCGATCTGGGCTTTGCACTGGGGCCGCGCCTGAACGCCGCAGGCCGACTGGATGATATGTCGGTTGGCGTGGCGCTGCTGCTCAGCGAAAACATTGGTGAAGCGCGTATGCTGGCTAACGAGCTGGACGCGCTGAACCAAACGCGGAAAGAAATTGAACAAGGCATGCAGGTCGAAGCGCTGACCCTTTGCGAACAGCTGGAGCGCAGTAGCGAAGTCCTGCCTTACGGGCTGGCAATGTATCACCCGGAATGGCACCAGGGCGTAGTCGGCATTCTGGCCTCGCGCATCAAAGAGCGTTTCCACCGCCCGGTCATCGCGTTCGCGCCTGCGGGAGACGGCACGCTTAAAGGGTCCGGCCGTTCAGTTCAGGGGCTGCACATGCGTGATGCCTTAGAACGTCTGGATACGCTTTATCCGGGCATGATGCTGAAGTTCGGCGGTCATGCCATGGCCGCAGGCTTGTCGCTGGAAGAGGCTCGCTTTGAGGAGTTTCGCCAGCGTTTTGGCGACCTGGTCGGTGAGTGGCTGGACCCGGCGTTGTTACAGGGGGAAATCTGGTCCGACGGTCAGCTGTCCGCGCAGGAGATGACGCTCGAAGTGGCGGAGATGCTCAGAGACGCCGGGCCGTGGGGGCAAATGTTCCCGGAGCCGCTGTTTGACGGCAAGTTCCGTATTCTCCAGCAGCGCCTGGTGGGCGAGCGTCACCTGAAGGTGATGGTGGAGCCTGTCGGTGGCGGTCCGCTGCTGGACGGTATCGCCTTCAACGTGGATACCACCCGCTGGCCGGACAACGGCGTGCGCGAAGTTGAGCTGGCCTACAAGCTGGACGTGAACGAGTTCCGCGGCAACCGCAGCGTGCAGCTTTTAATCGATCATCTCTGGCCGATATAGCCCGCATTCTCGACGCTGCTGCAGCGTTAATTACTTGGCTATATGTCAGGGAGAATGCTACAAAATGCGGCGTAAATCCGGTAAACTTTCCGGTTTACGACCGCATTTCGTCTTCTGAAATCAACATAAGAAATTACGCATGTTTGAAATTAACCCGGTAAAAAGCCGCATCCAGGACCTCACAGAGCGCAGCGACGTTCTTAGGGGGTATCTTTGACTACGATGCCAAGAAAGAGCGCCTCGAAGAAGTAAACGCCGAGCTGGAACAGCCCGATGTCTGGAACGAACCTGAACGCGCACAGGCGTTGGGGAAAGAACGTTCCTCATTGGAAGCCATTGTCGACACGTTAGATCAGATGTCTCAGGGCCTGGAAGACGTCTCCGGCCTGCTGGAGCTGGCGGTAGAAGCCGACGACGAAGAGACCTTTAACGAGGCCGTTGCCGAGCTGGATGTGCTGGACGCCAAACTGGCGCAGCTTGAATTCCGCCGCATGTTCTCTGGCGAGTACGACAGCGCCGACTGCTACATCGATATTCAGGCAGGCTCAGGCGGTACGGAAGCGCAGGACTGGGCGAGCATGCTGGAGCGTATGTACTTGCGCTGGGCAGAAGCTCGCGGTTTCAAAACCGAAATTATTGAAGAGTCCGAAGGCGACGTGGCGGGCATCAAGTCCGTGACCATTCGCATTCAGGGCGATTATGCCTTTGGCTGGCTGCGTACCGAAACCGGCGTTCACCGTCTGGTGCGTAAGAGTCCGTTTGACTCCGGTGGCCGCCGCCATACCTCGTTCAGCTCCGCGTTTGTTTACCCGGAAGTGGATGACAACATTGATATCGACATCAACCCGGCTGACCTGCGCATTGACGTTTATCGCGCATCCGGTGCGGGTGGTCAGCACGTTAACCGTACGGAATCTGCGGTACGTATTACCCACATTCCAACCGGCACCGTGACCCAATGCCAGAATGACCGTTCTCAGCACAAGAACAAAGACCAGGCGATGAAGCAGATGAAGGCGAAGCTGTACGAGCTGGAAATGCAGAAAAAGAATGCTGAGAAGCAGGCGCTGGAAGACAACAAATCGGATATCGGCTGGGGCAGCCAGATTCGTTCTTACGTCCTCGACGACTCCCGCATTAAAGATCTGCGCACCGGGGTTGAAACCCGCAACACGCAGGCTGTGCTGGACGGCGATCTGGACAAATTTATCGAAGCAAGTTTGAAAGCAGGGTTATGAGGAACCAACATGTCTGAACAACAAGCACAGGGCGTTGACGCAGCAGCCGATCTTAACAATGAACTGAAAGCGCGCCGTGAGAAGCTGGTAGCTCTGCGTGAGCAGGGTATCCCATTCCCGAACGATTTCCGCCGCGATCACACCTCAGACCAACTGCACGCTGATTTCGATGCGAAAGAGAACGAAGAGCTGGAAGACCTCGGCGTTGAGGTAAGCGTGGCTGGTCGTATGATGACCCGCCGTATCATGGGTAAAGCGTCCTTCGTGACCTTACAAGACGTTGGCGGCCGTATTCAGCTGTATGTCTCCCGCGATGACCTGGCGGAAGGCATCTACAACGAGCAGTTCAAAAAGTGGGACCTGGGCGATATCCTGGGCGCGCGCGGTAAGCTGTTTAAAACCAAAACCGGCGAGCTGTCCATTCACTGTACCGAACTGCGTCTGCTGACCAAAGCGCTGCGCCCGCTGCCGGACAAATTCCACGGCCTGGCCGATCAGGAAACCCGCTATCGCCAGCGTTATCTGGACCTGATCGCTAACGAAGAGTCCCGCAATACCTTTAAAGTGCGCTCTAAAATCATGGCCGGCATCCGCCAGTTCATGGTGGGCCGCGACTTTATGGAAGTTGAAACCCCAATGATGCAGGTGATCCCTGGCGGCGCATCCGCTCGTCCGTTCATCACGCACCATAATGCGTTGGACATCGACATGTACCTGCGTATCGCGCCAGAGCTGTACCTGAAGCGTCTGGTGGTGGGTGGGTTCGACCGCGTCTTCGAAATCAACCGTAACTTCCGTAACGAAGGCATCTCCCCGCGCCATAACCCAGAGTTCACCATGATGGAACTCTATATGGCTTACGCGGACTACAAAGATTTGATTGAGTTGACCGAATCCCTGTTCCGTACTTTGGCTCAGGACGTGCTGGGCACCACCGAAGTGCAGTATGGCGAAGAGACCTTCGACTTCGGCAAACCGTTTGAAAAGCTCACCATGCGTGAAGCTATTAAAAAGCACCGTCCAGAAACCAACCTGGCCGACCTGGATAACTTTGACTCTGCGAAAGCCATCGCGGAAAGTATCGGTATCAAAGTTGAGAAGAGCTGGGGCCTGGGCCGCGTAGTGACCGAAATCTTCGAAGAGGTTGCGGAAAGCCATCTGATTCAGCCGACCTTCATCACCGAATACCCGGCAGAAGTCTCTCCCCTGGCGCGCCGTAACGACGAAAACCCGGAAATCACTGACCGCTTTGAGTTCTTCATCGGTGGCCGTGAAATCGGCAACGGCTTCTCCGAGCTGAATGACGCGGAAGACCAGGCGCAGCGTTTCCAGGACCAGGTTGACGCGAAAGCGGCAGGCGACGACGAAGCGATGTTCTTCGACGAAGACTACGTCACCGCGCTGGAGCACGGCCTGCCGCCAACGGCGGGTCTGGGCATCGGTATCGACCGTATGGTTATGCTGTTCACCAACAGCCACACCATCCGCGACGTTATCCTGTTCCCGGCTCTGCGTCCGACTAAGTAACGCCCTCATCCCTCTCCGCAAGGAGGGGGATTTCCCTCAAGCTCATCAACGTTTCCGGGGCCTGGTTTGCGCAAGGAAAGCATTTTAAAACGCTGGCACATCACCGCTTTCATTATCATGACGAGCCTGATGCTGACGGCCTGCTCCTCCTCAAAATCAGCCAAAAGTACCCGAAACGAAGGCACGTTTAGCGGCTCGGTTTACACCGTTAAGCGCGGCGATACGCTCTCAAAAATTTCCAGAATGACCGGCAGCAGCGTGGGTGACCTCGCCCGACTGAACGGGATCCCTGCGCCTTATACTATCCAGGTGGGCCAGCGTATTCGGATCAAAGGCTCAGGCTCTGCCATCAGGCCGAAAAACACCGCCACGGCCAAAAACACCACTGCGCCAGCTCGTTCGCAAAACACGACCATAGCAAAGGTGGCACCGCCGCCGGTGGGAGCACGCTGCTGGCTGTGGCCGACGAAGGGCAACATTGTTGAACCGTTCTCCAGCAGCGACGGCGGCAATAAAGGCATTGATATCTCAGGCTCTCGCGGGCAGCCTATTTATGCTTCCGGCGCGGGAACGGTGGTTTATGTCGGTAACCAGCTGCGTGGCTACGGCAATCTGGTGATGATCAAACACAGCGAAGAGTACATCACCGCCTATGCTCATACCGATACGATGCTGGTGAATACCGGAGAGAAAGTGAAGGCCGGGCAGAAAATTGCCACGATGGGCAACACTGGGGCGGATTCGGTGCGTTTGCACTTTCAGATTCGCTACCGGGCCACAGCAATTGACCCGCAGCGTTATCTAAAACCGTCGTGTTAATTTAAAAAGTGCTTGAAAAACCATCACCTGGACACAAAGGCACTTGCCAGCGAGTGCTGAAAGTCTATAATGCGTAACGCACCTCAAAGCGGGCGTAGTTCAATGGTAGAACGAGAGCTTCCCAAGCTCTATACGAGGGTTCGATTCCCTTCGCCCGCTCCAATACTTCCCTGATATATCTATTCTCTCTGATTGCATAACGGCTGAACTTGCCCGGCTGTAGCTTGACGATCAATAACTCACAGAGCCTTTTTGCCCCACACCAGAGCCATCCCCTCGCTTTCCGGACACACACTTTTGAAACCGAATTTTTCATACAGCTCAGGTACATCTGCGACGAGAGTAATATATGCGCCCTCGGGAGACAGCTGCTCAAGCCATGCCATCAAATTCTCCATGACTGCACGCCCAAGGCCTTGCCCCTGATAGTCCGGATCGACTGCAACATCGACGATTTCAAAGTTCAACGCTCCATCGCCGACAATTCGGCCCATGCCGACAACATGCCCAAAATGCTTAATATGAACGCCGTAACAGCTTGCCGGTAGCCCTTTGCGGGCCGCTTCTAAAGGGCGGGGACTCAGGCCTGAAATAACTCTCAGGCGGCAGAAATCTTCGGGGGAGGGAACCGTGTTAATCAGCGTGTATTTTGAGTCCATTGTTAACCTCATTCTCAGGGGAGCTTATTATCACTAACATTGAATCAGTCACGGCACAATCATGATTTCCCCGGCTTGATTAACGCTTTGCCCAGCGATGTTCGATAAGCGTTGGCATCCCGCAAAGAATAAGCGCAGCCGCAATACTCCTGCTGATAAAACTGCTCGCGTTTGCAGATCTCTACCGTGCGCGCGGAGCCACCTTGCTTACGCCAGTTGTGGGTCCAGTAAAACATTCCCGGATGACGCGCCGCCGCTCGCTGGCCGCATTCGCAAACCTGCTGAAAACTCTTCCAGCGTGAAATTCCCAGCGAACTGCAAATCGCCTCGAAGCCGTGTTCAGCCGCGTACAGCGCGGTGCGCTCCAGGCGCATATCAAAACAGGCCGTACAGCGCGCGCCGCGCTCGGGTTCCCACTCCATACCTTTCATGCGCGCAAACCAGTTATCGGTATCATAATCCGCGTCGATGAAGGGCACGCCGTGTTGCCCGGCAAACCGCTTATTCTCCTCCTTGCGGATGAGATATTCCTTTTGCGGATGGATATTGGGGTTGTAGAAAAAAATCGTAAAGTCGATATCCGAGGCAAGCAAAGCCTCGATGACTTCGGAAGAGCAGGGCGCGCAGCAGGTATGCAATAACAGCTTGTTTGCACCGTCCGGCAGCACAAGCTTCGGGCGCTTAAATTCGGTGGGTATCATGGCTATGTCAACGGAAAGAACAAGATGGCGGAGATTGTACCATTAACTTTGTGGTTAATGGCGGGCCACAGCCTGGATTCGGCGTGGGAGGAAGAGCCTGAACTTTCTCGTGTCGGCGGCTTATTTTACATTTTTGCCGGTCAATACATCCCAACATATCGCCCGTAGAATTTTTCAAGAATGTTAAACCCATCGGCGCCACCCTAACGGGCTACGGGAGGCGGCAAGCCCACGACTCCCCCGTAGCTATGCGATATATTTTGCCCCCAGTCTTAATATTTCAGCTTTGAGTGTGGTATTTCCCAGGGGGAAATGTCGGCGGTGTGCCGGTTTAGAAAGACTCCATTTTGCTCCTGACCATGCCACCATCAATCAGGATATCCTGGCCGTTAATATAGGATGCCGACGGGCCGGCAAGAAAGGCGACTACCTCGCCGATTTCCTGACTCTGAGCAAAATGCATTAGCGGGATCTCTGTCTGCCGCAGTTTAGCTTCTGTTGTCGAGAGGCTGGTTTCGTTAAACAGAGGGGTATTCACGTAGCCAGGGCTGATGGCATTGACCCGGATGCCTTCCGGAGCAAGCTCGGCCGCCAGGCTGTGGCTCAGATTTGCCGCCGCCGCCTTGGTTGCTGCATAAAGAGAGGCCTGTCCCATTGGGCGGTGATGCGTCCAGGAGGCATTGATAATCATTGCCCCGCCCCTGCTCATCAGCGGCAGGCTTTTCTGTAGCGTGAAGAACACCGCTTTAAAATTAATATCAACCTGATTGCTAAAATCCGTTTCATCAATCTCCCTGAAGGGGCGGAATACACCATAGCCTGCATTAGCAAACACAATATCCAGCGCGCCGAAGCGGGTTTCGAGCTCGCTGAACAGCGAGCTCAGCCCTGTGGATGAGGTGACATCTGCCGCTATTGCAAAGGCCCGATCGCCAAGAGTCTCTTTGGCCTGCATCAGGACATCCTCGCGACGCCCGACCAGCACAACTCTTGCCCCCCGGGCGATCATTGCCTGTGCGCTGGCAAAACCAATGCCGCTGCCGCCGCCGGTTATCAAGGCCGTTTTACCCTGTAACTCGTGATTAGCCATTTCTTTTCTCCAGATGATTCAACACGGGAGGAGTATCCCCGCCGCCTTGTTGACGAACAAGATGAGTGCGCTTCATACTCAATAAGTAAAACTTATTGATGATGGTTGCGGCATGTTAGAGATCAGGGAAATCGAGGCGGTTTTAACGCTTTTCAGACTGGGCCATTTTGGCCAATCTGCAGCCGATATTGGCGTTTCTCAGCCGAGAATGAGTCAGTTAATTCGGCTGGCCGAGCAAAAAATTGGCGGCGAGCTATTCGTTCGCACCAGCCGGCACGTCACGCCGACCCTTCTCGGCGAACAGTTGCACGAGGCGCTGGAGCCGGCCTGGAAGCAATTGCAGTTTGCTGTCACCCAAGCGCAGCAGCAGGCGAAAGGAATCACGGGGGAACTGGTCCTGGGCTTTATGGGCTCAGCGGCTAATGAGCTGACCGCTCTGATCCTGGCGCAATTCCAGCGACTGCACCCCGGCTGCACCGTCAAACTGAGAGAAACTCAGTTTAGCGATCCGCTGGGCCCGCTGCAGAGGGGGGAGGTTGAGGCTTTGCTGACCCGCCTGCCGGTCCGTGAAAATGATTTAACGGTTGGGCCGATTCTGATCCGGGAAGCATTTATGCTGGCAGTCAGCGTTCAGCACCGCTGGGCGAAAAGCGCATCAATAAGCCTTAACGACCTGGCCACGGAAACACTGTTTTCCATGGAGGGCAATGCCCCGGCTTACTGGTGGGATCATCATGTTCCGCGCCAGACTCCCTCGGGCCTGTCGATAGCCAGAGGAGAATCTGTGGCCAGCTTTCAGTCCTTGCTCACGCTGGTGGCGGCCAATAAAGGGGTGGCTCCCGTGGCCGCCTCTGTCTCCCGCTACTATTCCCGGCCAGATATTGCCTTTGTGCCGCTGACGGACGCGCCGGCTAATGAAGTGGCTCTCGTCTGGAGGACGGGAGAGGTCAGCGCCCAGTTGAAAGGGCTGATAGCGGCCATAAGATTTGTGCAGCGTAGCGGTAAGTGATAGCGGTGCCCGCCAGGTCGCAGGGTTTTGTAGCCTGCAGGCAATGCACCTTAGTAAGCGCCGGCGCTGTAGGTCAGTTCGTAAGAGTGGGAGTAGATTTCAATAATATTGCCAAAGGGATCCTCCATATACACCATGCGATAAGGTTTCCGATCCGGGTAGTAGTAACGTACCGGCATTCGCTGCTTCCCTCCGGCGGCAACAATTTTTTCAACCAAATCTTCCAGATTCGGGTCCTGAACGGCGAAGTGGAATACCCCGGTTTTCCAGTATTCGAAGTTATTCTGCGGGTTTTCGGCATTGCTGAACTCAAAAATTTCGATGCCTATTTTATCGCCGGTTGCCAGGTGGGCAATGCGGAATGACCCCCAGCCTTTGCCGAATACGTCATCACACATAATGCCGATAGGGCTGTCATCGTGATGAACGGTGGTCGGCTCCATAATTAAATACCAGCCCATCACCTCGGTATAAAACTTCACGGCGGCGTCCAGGTCCGGCACTGACAGGCCGATGTGGGAGAAATTACGCGGGTAAGTCTGATTCATATTTGCCTCGAAATTATATTCCTGTGAACTTGTGGAAAGCACAATAACGCGGCAGGATAAAAATATATAATTATCAAAATAGATAGTTTTGATAAGGAATCATTATGAATTTCGAATGGCTAAAAACGTACTGTACCTTGGTGGAAACCGGCCATTTCACCCGGACTGCGGAAAAACTTCATATGACGCAGCCCGGTGTTAGCCAGCATATTCAAAAGCTGGAAACCAGCTTGGGTAAAAGCCTGCTGGTGCGTCAGGGGAAGCGCTTCACCCTGACTCATGAAGGAGAAAGCGTATTTCAGCAGGGGCGGCAGATACTGGCGGATCTCAATGCCCTGACGCTAAGCGTGCGTCAGGATGACCCCTGGCGGGGGCAGTGCTGTATCGCCAGCCCCGGCAGCCTGGCCCTCAAGCTATATCCGGCCCTGTTAGGGTGGCAGGGGCAATACCCCGATCTCCAGCTTGATTACCATATAGGCTCCAATGATGGAGTGGAGCGGGATATTGCCGAACGTCGCCTGGACGTCGCACTGACGACCAGGGCTGCAGTCCTGACGACGCTGCATTCTGAAGAGATAGCGCGGGAGGAGCTGCTCCTGGTCACGCCCGCTAACTGCCTGACGCCCAGTTGGGAGGCCTTATGCCAGCTGGGCTTTATTAGCCACCCCGACGGGTCCTGGAATGCCCCGCGCCTGCTGCAGGCCAATTTTCCGCAGTTTGATCACCTGGATAACATGCCGCGGCGTGGTTTTTGCAATATTATCAGCACCATCCTGGCACCGGTCGCTAAAGGCTTAGGCTTTACGGTACTGGCCCGCCACGCGGTAGAGGCGTTCAGCCAACAGGATAAAATACGCATTCACCGCCTTGAGCAGCAGGTTTTTGAGCCAGTTTATCTGGTGACGCGCCGCTATCATCCGCAGCCCC
Organism: Enterobacter sp. Ap-1006; assembly: GCF_011752835.1. Classification (NCBI taxonomy): domain Bacteria; kingdom Pseudomonadati; phylum Pseudomonadota; class Gammaproteobacteria; order Enterobacterales; family Enterobacteriaceae; genus Enterobacter; species Enterobacter sp. Ap-1006. Next base: position 340,565 of record NZ_VWWU01000005.1, read on the forward strand.
TGCGTATTCAGGCCATGATTAAGCTCATCAAACAAACGCTGGCTTAACATTCCCCGGCAATATTTCTGCGGCTTATTTTAAGCTTCTGCCGACAAATGCATTCCAACATACCGCTCATAGCGGCTCTTTTTCAGGAAGGTTAAATCCACCAGCACCAGCCCATCGACGCAGTTGTTGAAGGCCGGGTCGCTGCCAAAATCAATAAACTGCACGCCGCCCGGCTCGCAGAGTTCCGAATATTGCTTATACAGCGTCGGGATGCCGCAGCCCATATTGCTGAGCAGGGATTTTAACCGAGTCAGATCTTCGCCGTAATCCTCTCCCTTGAATTGCGCCAGCACGTCGGGGAGGCTTGCCGGATAAGGGCTGCGGGACGAGGCCAGCGGATGGCTCGCCGGAAACCACAGCCGGTAAAAGGCGACGAGCAGATCGCGTGCGTCCGGCGGCAGGCCACCGGAAATAGATACCGGGCCGAACAGGTAGCGATATTGCGGGTAACGGGCCAGGTAAGCGCCAATCCCCGACCATAAATAGTCCAGGCCACGGCGGCCCCAGTAGCGAGGTTGAATAAAGCTGCGCCCCAGCTCGATGCCGTGCTGCAGCACATCGTCCATTTTTTCGTCGTAGTGGAACAGACTATAGCTGTAAAGCCCGTCTAAACCGCGTTTTTTGATCTGCTGAGCGGTAGGCATAAAGCGGTAGGCGCCGACGATCTCCAGGTCCTGCTCATCCCAAAGGATTAAATGCAGGTAATCGTCATCATACCTGTCGAGATCCCGGCGTTTGCCGCAGCCTTCACCTACGGCGCGAAATGCTATCTCACGCAGGCGACCAAGCTCGCGCAGCAGCGGAGCCTCTTCTTTGGTGTCGTTTCGCTGCCAAAGATAAATCACTTTATCGTCGGCGGTTCGGCCCAGACACTCGGCTTTAGCCAGCTCCCGGCGCAGCGTGGCCCGGTCTTCCGCCCGGGCAATGGCGCTTTCCGTTGTGAATTTGCCGGAAAGCCCTTTACCCAGCAGCTGAACATGCTGGCGGCACTTTTTAGCCAGTTCGCGCGGGATTTGCTGTGGACTATGCCAACTTTCCCAGGGAATGCGCTGGCCAAGCGTGATTGGCAAAGTGGAGTTGCGGCGGCGGAACATTTGCTTCATCAGCAGCAGCAACGGCAGCGCAGGGGAAACCATCGCGCCAGCATAAAACAGGGCGCTGTTACGCGCGTGGATAAAGGCCGGCAGAAGCGGTACGCGGTACTTCACGGCAAGCTTAATGAAGCCGGTGTGCCAGTGCCCGTCGGCAATGCCTTCCCGGGATAAACGAGCCACTTCTCCCGCCGGGAAAAAGATCAGTACGCCGCCGTTTTGCAGCTGCTGCTCCATCTGCACAAGCGATGATTTAGGCGTGCGGCCATTGATATTGTCGACCGGGATAAACAGAGAACTCAGCGGCTCGAGGTGATTGAGCAGGCGATTGGTGACGACTTTAACATCGCGGCGGACGCGGGAAACGGCATACAGCAGCGCCAGTCCATCAAGCGTGCCTGTGGGATGGTTGGACATTATCACCACAGGGCCACTTTCAGGGATATTTTCTAATTCACGGGGAGATATATTACAGCGGATTTGCAGGTGGTCCAGTACCTGTTCGACCATGTCGAGGCCACGAAGATGAGGGTATTGCCCGGCAAAGGCCTGAAACTCTTCCTCATGCAGCAGGCGTCTTAACAGATTTTTTTGCCAGGGTGCAGGCTTAGCCTGAGGCCAAAGATCGTCAAGTACGTTATCGATACTAAACATGTCAGCTCCTCCTAACTTCCTGTTGGTGAAAGTATAAGCAAAAGATGAAGTTTTCGTGTCAGTGAGGTGATGTTTCAGGGATACGCGCAGAAGCGGTGCCGATTTTTTATTCCCCAGTGATACATAGATGGGCGGTTAACGCGATTTTTGGCTTAGGTAATGGGGTAAACCCAGATGAGTTGTAGGTTAATGGCGAGTGTTTCGTGAAAAAGAGTGATTTTTATTTAAAATATTGTTTTTAATGAATTTTGTTTTTAGTTGTTTGAGAATTTATTGTCAAGATAAAAGCGCATTTAATGAGATTTTTATCATGAAAAATGAGAGTTAAGTCGATTTTTAATCTAAAAACCCTCTATTAGACACTAAAGTTACTCTTCGTCCTGATGATTTTCCAACGATCTACGCTAAAGTAGCCGCCGCTGGCTAACGACCAGCCTATGATTAAAAATCTGCAACTGAACGCCGGGAACGGCGTTTTATCAACACCGCATCAAAAAGAGATAACCTATGGGAGTTCACAGATGAGTCACTCTGCGACGAAAACAAAAACATTTTTCGGGCATCCGTACCCGTTAAGTTCGCTCTTCCTCACCGAAATGTGGGAACGTTTTTCTTTCTACGGGGTTCGCCCGCTGCTCATTCTGTTTATGAGCGCCGCGCTGCTTCAGGGTGGGATGGGGCTGCCGATTGAGCAGGCATCCGCCATTGTTGGGATTTTCGCCGGCGGCGTGTATATCACGTCTTTACCGGGCGGCTGGCTGGCCGATAACTGGCTCGGACAGCGCCGCGCCGTCTGGTATGGCTCGCTAATTATTGCCCTCGGCCACCTCTCAATTGCGCTGTCGGCATTCGTGGGCAACACCTTCTTCTTTGTCGGCCTGCTGCTGATCGTCCTGGGAACCGGGCTGTTCAAAACTTGTATTACCGTAATGGTCGGGACGCTGTACAAAAAAGAAGATACCCGCCGCGACGGGGGCTTCTCGCTGTTTTACATGGGCATCAACATGGGCTCGTTTATTGCCCCGCTGATCATCGGCCCGCTGCATGAGAAATATGGCTGGCATATGGGCTTTGGCCTGGGTGGCTTAGGGATGCTGATTGCGCTGTTCATCTTCCGCTTCTACGCCATTCCGCAAATGCGCCGCTACGACAAAGAAGTCGGCCTGGATTCCACCTGGAACCGCCCGACGACCGAGCGTAAAAACGTTGGTAAATGGGTGACGCTTGCCATGGCGCTGCTTGCCGGGCTGGTAGTGTTGATCGCCAACGGAACGATTCCGTTCAATCCGACGGTAATTGCGAAAAGCTCCGCCTACATCATTTCTACCTGCGTGGGCCTCTACTTCCTGTTTATGTTCTTCTTTGCTGGCTTAACCAGCAGCGAGCGTTCGCGCCTGCTGGCCTGCCTGATCCTGCTGATTGCGGCGGCGTTCTTCTGGTCTGCCTTTGAGCAGAAGCCGACCTCCTTCAACATCTTTGCGCGTGATTACACCGACCGCCAGATGGGCAGCTTTGAAATCCCGACGATCTGGTTCCAGTCGATCAACGCGCTGTTTATTATCCTGTTAGCCCCGGTGTTCAGCTGGTTCTGGCCGTCGCTGGCTAAGCGTAATTTGAACCCGAGCAGCATGACGAAATTCGTTATCGGCATTCTGTTTGCGGCGGCAGGTTTTGCGGTGATGATGGCGGCGGCAAACCAGGTGCTGGCGACGCAGAGCGGCGTGTCCCCGTTCTGGCTGGTGGGGAGCATTCTGCTGCTGACCCTCGGTGAGCTGTGTCTGAGCCCAATCGGCCTCGCGACCATGACGCTGCTGGCACCGCAGAAAATGCGCGGCCAGGTGATGGGGCTGTGGTTCTGCGCCAGCGCGCTGGGTAACCTGGCGGCGGGTATTATGGGCGGGCACATCAAAAAAGATCAGCTTAGCTCGATGCCGGAGCTGTTCTCCCACGTCTCTATCGCCCTGGTTATCTGCGCCGTTGTGCTGGCCGCGCTGATTATTCCGGTCAGAAACATGCTGAGAAACGCGGACGCCAACGAAGCCAAATAACGGTTTTTAAGCACCAGGCCCGGTAGCCTTTATGGGGTACCGGGCCTTTTTAGTTTGTGGGCCGCTACTGCACATCAGTCGAACGACTTATCGTTTCCCACGCCTCAATATCTGCTTCCATTCGCACAAGCTTCTCTTTGACGAAGGTAACCGCGTCGCTGCCCAGGAGCAGGGTTGCCGGCGGATGAGGGCTGTCGATAAGCGCCAAAATTGCTTTGGCGGCTTTGATCGGATCGCCCGGCTGCTGCCCGCTGCGTTTCTGGCGCGCGTCGCGAATCGGGCCGAAGCTCTGGTCATAATCGCTGATGCTGCGAGGGGTTCGCACCATAGATCGTCCGGCCCAGTCGGTTCTGAAGGAACCGGGCTGCACGGCGGTCACCGCGATATTAAAAGGCAGGAGCTCTTTGCTCAGCGTTTCGGAGATGCCCTGCAGGGCGAATTTGCTGCCGCAGTAGTAGCTGATACCGGGCAGGGTGATAAAGCCGCCCATCGAAGTGATATTGATAATATGGCCCGTGCGACGAGTGCGGAACCCAGGCAAAAAGGCTTTTATCATCGCGACGGCGCCAAATACGTTGACGTTGAACTGGTGAATCAGTTCGCTCATCGGGGATTCTTCCATCACCCCCTCGTGCCCGTAGCCTGCGTTGTTGACCAGTACATCAATAGCGCCAATCTCCTGTTCCACCGAAGCCGCCAGTGGGGCTGCGGCATCAAAGTCGGTGACGTCCAGAATTCGGGCAAAACACTTGCCGGGTGCCAGCGCCTCAAAGGCTTCCTTCGCCTGGTGATTACGCACGGTTCCAACCACGCGGTGTCCGGCTTTCAGGGCTTCTTCTGCCAGCGAACGGCCAAAGCCGCTGCTGACGCCGGTAATTAAAAATAACTTCGACTGGCTCATTATTATGTCCTCCGTTAATAGGAGGTAAATCGTAGGGCTGGAAGGACCGAGTGAGTAGCCTGGATCCTCTCTGATGTTTGCCTATTCCTATGAGGTATCTGGACGAGGTGAGGTTTCACTGCCAGACTCTGCCAACATTTCCCTTAGCCAGATGAACCGCTATGACAAACGCCAGCCTTCTGGCCAGTAAACAAATGGTTGAGCTTCTGGATCGGTTAACCCCGCATGAAGGCTACAATCTCACCGCGCTGAACGAAGTCCGTTTCTTACGCTCTAATCGCCCGCTGATGCGAACCCCGGTTCTTTATGAGCCCGGCATTGTGATTGTGGTGCAGGGGCGTAAACGGGGTTTTTTAGGTGAGGATGTCTATTTATATGATGCCCAGCACTACCTGATGGTTTCCGTGCCCGTGCCGTTCACCATGGAAACGGAGGCCAGCGCCGAAGAACCCATGCTGGCTATCTACATGAGGTTAGACTTCACGCTGGCTGCGGAGGTGATGCTGGCGCTCGATGGCCGAGGCACTGAGCTGGCCTGCGAGCCGCGCAGCATGATGTCCAGCCCGATGGACGAAGCGATGAGCGCCTCCGTACTGCGTTTCCTCCAGGTGATGTCGACGCCGCTGGATGCCGATCTTTTGGGGCCGGCTATGATGCGGGAGATTTATTACCGGGTACTGACGGGCGCGCAGGGGCAGACGTTACGCAGCGCGCTGACGATGCAGGGGCAGTTTGGCAAAGTGGCGAAGGCGCTGCGCAAGCTTCATGCTGAATTTGATGCGCATCTGGACGTTGATGCTCTGGCAAAAGAAGCGGGCATGAGCGTGCCCACTTTCCACAGCCATTTCAAAGCGGTGACCAACACTTCCCCCATGCAATATCTCAAATCCACAAGGCTGCATCAGGCGAGATTGTTGATGCTGCGAAACGATCTTACCGCTTCGGCGGCAAGCGCCCGCGTGGGCTACGAAAGTGTGTCGCAGTTCAGCCGCGAATTTAAGCGTCTTTTTGGACTCACGCCGCTTAACGAGGTGGCGCGTATGCGGCAGCATTTTTCCATGCCGGCCCCGCTCGCAGAGTCGGTATTTATCTCTTCCCACTGAAGAGGTTAGTACCGGTATTTCTTATCCAGAATTCGGCAGGTTGTATAAGCCCCGGCGGCGCAGAGCAGCGCGGGGGCAAAATAGCTGTGATCCATATGGGTAAACTCCATCACCAGCGCCACGGCGGTGATTGGCATCTGCATCGAAGCGGCTAAAAACGCCGCGCCGCCGACCAGCGCAAAGCTGCCCACGTCTCCGCCAGGGAAAACAAACTGCCAGACCACCGCCAGCAGCAGGCTCAGCAAAGCACCTACCGTTAAGCCCGGTGTTAGTAGCCCACCCTCAGCGCCGCCTCGCAGGACGGCGAGGATCACCAGCATTTTCAGCGCCAGCAAAATCGCCGCGAAGTTAAAGCCCAGGCCGTTGCTGATGGCGAGCTGCATCGGGCCTTTGCCGTTGCCCGGCAGCTGCGGGAACCACAGGCTAAGCACGGCCAGCAGCGCGAAGGCCAGCAGGCAAAATACCGGCATCTGCCAGTTAGTTTTTACCTGCGTTCTCACGCTTGTTGTCGCCTTGCGGAACAGCCAGGCTGCATAACCCAGCAGCGGGCTGGCAACAATGGCCCAGCCGATAAACGCGTGGGGAAGCGCAAAAGAAGCGAAGTGATACTGCGACTCATCCCCCAGCCCCAGCGTGGCGACCCAGGCCGCTACTGCCGAAGTGATGACCGCCGCCAGCGCTTTCTCCCAGCTGAACGAGATCAGCAGCACTTCCAGCGTGAACAGCGCTCCGGCAAGGGACACGTTATACACCGCCGCCAGGCCCGCGCCCGCGCCGCAGGCAATCAGCGTCCGGGTTTCATCCGGCTGCAGGCTGAACTTCCGGGCGAGGAGCCCGGCCGCCAGCGCGCCCATTTCCCGAGGGGCCACTTCACGCCCGAGCGGGGAACCCAGCGCAACGGTAATGATTTGCAGCAAAGCATGAACAGTGGTGGTGCCCGTAGGCATCGGCACGGCAGGATTTGCCACGGCGGCAGCGATAGACACTCTTTTCTTGCCGTAACGCGCGAGCAGCCACCAGCCAAACCCGGCGACGGCCCCGCCGCCAAGAATCGCCGCGACCCGGCGTAAATGCGTGGCGTCCGTCACGCCCTCAAGGAACGTCTCGCTCCCAACCAGTTGGTCAATGCTGTAGCCAAAAGCCAGGTGCTGAATGGCGTGTAAAATCAGCGCGAGAAGCATCCCCGCGATGCCGGCAAGAATGCCGGTAAGTACGACCGCAATCAGGCGCACAAGGTAGTGTTTAGCGTCAGCCTGGTCAGCTTGCTGGGTCATATTGGGATCCTTAACGCGGGAAAATTCGATGATAAGGGAGAAGAATTAAACAGTTAGTATAAATGTAGCATTCATCCGGCCCGAATCTCTCTCACCTTTCCCCGCGCAAATTTCCCTTGTTTAACTCGCTTTCTGGCATGCCGCAAGCAGCATGCCTGCCACAGCGGCAGCGCCCAGCAGCCGGAAAGCCGTTGCCCACTGTGTTATATCGGGAGCCTGCCCGAGCACAACGGAAAGCACCGCCAGCATCATTGCCCCGGCCATATACTGGCTGGTGGCCATCAGGGCGCTGGCGCGTCCCTGTTGAACAGGCGGGGTGGATGACAGCCCCACGGCGAACATCGCCGGGAAGATGAGCCCGTGGCCAAGCCCGCTTAACGCGATACCACTGATAAATACTGCAGACAGCGGGGACGCCAACCCGACGGACAGCAGCCCCAGCCCCAGCGCCGAACAGGCAAACCCGACGGCCAAAACCATGGCGCTGGCGTAACGGGCCGTCAGGCGGGTAAAAAGCGTATTGCCCGCCACGATTAACAGCGCGAGCGGCGTGAACATCAGCCCGGTGGTAACGGCATCCTGCTGCAGCGTCTGCTGCCAGAATAGCGTCATGGCATAAAACTGGCTCCCCACGCTTGCCATATAACAGGCGCTGCTGAGCCAGCCCGTTTGCAGGCCCGGCAGAGCGCGAAGCGAGCGGGCCAGTAAAGGCTGAGGGGCGTAGCACTCGTGCAGAATAAACAGGATCCCCATGGCAACGGCGAAGCGGTTGGCAACATAGTCAGGCTGCCCGGTTTCGCCATAGCGCATCAGCGCCCAGACCAGTGCCCCGGCGGCGAAGCACCCGATCAGTGACCCGATGCCCGTCTGCTGTTTTTCGCCCTGCGTGCTGAGCGGGAGATAATCCCGGCGAACCAGCCACAGCGCAAGCAGCCCCGGCGGAATGTTAATAAAGAAAATGGTTCGCCAGTCCAGCGCGGCCAGGATCCCGCCCAGTATCACGCCCGCAACCAGGCCCAGCGCGCCGATGGCGCTCCATATCGCCAGCGCCCGTCGGTGCGCCTCGCCGTGAAAGCGCTGCGCCATCAGCGCCAGTACCGCAGGCTGTAACAACGCTGCCGCCATCCCTTGTCCGCAGCGGGCAATGAGCAGCAGCGTGCCGCTCTGCGCCAGCCCACCAACCGCTGACGAGAGTAAAAACAGCGCCATGCCGAGGCTGAACATCCGGCGAGCCCCCAGCCGGTCGCAGAGGCTGCCGCCCGCCAGCAAGAGGGCGGCAAACGTCAGGCCATACAGGGAAACCACCCACTGCATCTCGCTGAGAGAAAGATTCAGGCTCTGCGCCAGCGTGGGGAGCGCGACGTAGACAATTGCATAGTCCAGCGCAATCAGCGCCTGTGCAATGCCGGGCGCGGATAAAGCGCGCCAGGACCCGGCGGCGGGTATCGCATAAGTTTGTGTCATCGACGTTTCCTGCTATTTTCTCTGTGATGAATCATTTTCATCATTTGATGAGCGTGAATAACAGGCTACGCCTTTGTTTATGGTGCAATCAAAATCATATTATTCAGCCAGGGATGAGTTAAATTCACTCATGAAAAATCGTCGACTCCCGCCACTCACGGCCATTCGGGCCTTTGATGCCGTGGCACGCCACGCCAGCTTTAAAGCGGCAGCGGAAGAAATTGGCGTGACGCCCACCGCCATCAGCCACCAAATTCGCCTGCTGGAAGATTCGCTGGAGCAGCGATTGTTCACTCGCTCTGCTCGGGGCGTGGCGCTGACTGCGGCGGGGGAGATTCTGTTTCGTGCCTCCGGGAACATGTTCACCATGCTGCGCGAGGCCGTTGAGTCCATAGCAACGATATCTCAGCCCGGCACGCTCACGCTCAGCACTACTTCGAACTTCCTGACTAACTGGCTGGTGCCGCGTTTACCGTCTTTACATCAGCAGCATCCCTCGCTGGAGCTGCGCTTTCACAGCGGCGTAGCGCTGGCCGATCTCCACGGAAAAATGGCGGATTGTGCGGTGCGTTACAGCATGCAGGCCGACGAATCTCTCGACAGCACGCTGCTGCATAGCGACAGCTTTGTGCTGGTGGCAAGCCCGCAGCTAAAGCTCAGGAGCGTGAAGGATCTCGCGGGAATGACGCTTTTTCATATTGATAACCGGCATGTGCCCAGCCCCGAACCCAGCTGGCAGCACTGGAAATCCGTCTTTGGGCCTGAAGATTTGGATGTGCAGAGCGGTATTCATTTTGACGACGAAACCCATGCGATTCAGGCCGCGATAGCCGGGCAGGGGATCTTGCTGGCAAGCGAGCTGTTGATTCGCCGGGCGTTACAGCAGGGTCTGTTGCATATTGCGCTGCCGGGCGCGCTGCCTGGGGCGAACTATTATTTTGTGACCAGCCACGAAAAGGCCCGGAGAGAAGATGTGCGGCAGGTTAGGGCGTGGTTGCAGCAGGAGTTTGAGACAGACGGGGGATGATTGCCCCTCACCCTAACCCTCTCCCCAAAGGGGAGAGGGGACTGGATCGAGTTTAGTTTCTCCCCTCTCTCCGGAACGTACAGGAGGGGCGAGGGGATTGGATCGAGTTTAGTTTTCCCCTCTCCCCGGAACATACAGGAGGGGAGAGGGGACTGGATCGAGTTTAGTTTTCCCCTCTCCCCGGAACATACAGGAGGGGAGAGGGGACTGGATCGAGTTTAGTTTCTCCCCTCTCTCCGGAACGTACAGGAGGGGCGAGGGGATTGGATCGAGTTTAGTTTTTCCCCTCTCCCCGGAACATACAGGAGGGATGAGGGGGCTGGATCGAGCAGAGATTTTCCGTCAGTTTTTCCCCCTCTCCCTTCCAGGGAGAGGGCCGGGGTGAGGGTCCTGTTATTCCCCGGATTCCCACCGTTTCAACAGCAGGCTGGCATTCACGCCGCCAAAACCAAACCCGTTCGACAGCGCATAGCTCAGCGCCTGCGGCCGGGCTGTAAGCGCCACCAGATCCAGCCCGGCCGCCTCTTCATCGGGGTGATGCAGATTCAGCGTCGGGGGCACAACCTGGTCACGCAATGCCTGAATAGTAAATATAGCCTCGATGCCGCCCGCCGCGCCCAGCAGGTGGCCGGTGGCGGATTTCGTTGACGTCACCGCCACCGGATGCGTGCCGAAAAGCGCTTTAATCGCCGCCAGCTCGCCTTTGTCGCCGACCTGGGTCGAGGTTGCGTGCGCGTTGATATGGTCAACATCCGCGGCTGCAATACCGGCCTGGCGAAGGGCCGCCTCCATTGCTCGCCTTGCGCCGTTGCCGTCTTCCGGCCCGGCGGTCAAATGCCAGGCATCCGCGCTGGTGCCGTAGCCGACCAGCTCAGCCAGCGGCGTTGCGCCACGAGCCATGGCGTGTTCCAGGGATTCAATCACGATAAGCCCGGCGCCTTCGCCCATCACAAAACCGTCCCGGTCACGGTCGAACGGGCGTGAGGCGGCTTCGGGATTGTCGTTGGAGGCGGTAGACAGCGCGCGCGCGGCAGCAAATCCGGCCAGGCTGACGCGGTGAATGGCCGCTTCTGCGCCGCCGCAAAGGGCAATATCAGCCTCGCCGCTGCGGATCAAGCGGGCGGCATCGCCAATGGCCTGGGCTCCGGCGGCACAGGCGGTCACCGGGGCTCCAATCGGCCCACGAAAGCCGTGCGCAATGGACACATGCCCGGCGGCAAGGTTGGCGAGGAAAGAGGGGATGGTAAACGGCGACAGGCGACGTGGCCCGCGTTCGTCCGTGGTGCGCACGGCGTTGGCTATTTCGCTGAAGCCGCCGATCCCGGTGGCAATCACCGTTGCGGTACGATCTTTCTCTTCCTGCGAAGCTGGAGACCAGCCAGCCTGGGCGAGCGCTTCATGGGCGGCAACCAGTGCAAACTCGATGAACCGATCCATCTTTTTACGTTCTTTGGCGGAGATCGTCGCCAGCGGATCAAAGCCGTGCTCAGGATCCTGTTCTACGGACGGCACCTGACCGGCCACTTTGCAGGGGATATCTGCCACGACGTTTTCATCCAGCGCCGAGATGCCGGATTTTCCCGCCAGCAGCGACTGCCAGACATGCTGCACGCCACAGCCCAGCGGGCTGACGATTCCCATGCCCGTGACCACAATCCTTTTCGCTGAAACGCCCATCATTATTCTCCTGAAATATCAGTGTGGCTGCGGCTTTTTCATTAACGGAACCAGCATCGCAGCAATCAAAAAACCTATCATGATCAGGTAAAAAGCATCCGAAAATGCCTGAGTTCGTGCCTCGCGCAGAGCCAGAGAGGACAAGTTTTTTAGCGCCCCGCTGGTGGCGGCATCCGGGGACAAGCCCTGCGCGGCCAGGCTGGCGGCGCTGCGCTGGACAAAATCCGTCATCGCGAGATTAGCGGTATTGAGATGGTCGGCCAGGCGGCTGTAGTGCAGGTTGGTTCTGTCATTCAACACCGTGCCGCACAGCGCAATGCCGATAGCACCGCCGAGGTTACGCATTAAGTTGAACAGCCCGGAGGCAAGCTTAAGCCGCGCGGGCGGCAGGCTGCCCAGCGTTAACGTCACCGTAGGCGCGACGGCGAACTGCTGCGCAAGGCCGCGAAACGCCTGCGGCAGCAGCAGTTGGTCCGTGCCCCAGTCGTGGGTGATCGGCACGAAGCTGTACATCGAAATGGCAAAGCCGATCAGCCCGGCCATCAGCAGCCAGCGGAGATCCACTCGGTTTGCCAGCCAGGCATAAAAGGGAATCGACATCACCTGGAACAGGCCTGTGGAAAACACCGCCAGGCCGATTTCCAGCGCGCTAAAGCCACGTACGCTGCCGAGATACAGCGGCGTTAAATAGATCGTGGCGAAAATGCCCACCCCGGCCATAAACGAGAAATAGCAGCCGAGGCTAAAGGTTCTGTCCTTGAGCGCCCGCAGGTCCATCACCGGCTGGGCGTGGCGCAGCGTTCGAATAATAAAGGCGATGCCGCACAGCAGCGCTATCCAGCCGGTTGTGGCGATGGTGTTGTCATCAAACCAACCCCAGCGCGGGCCTTCTTCCAGCGTATATTCCAGGCAGCCGAGCGAGGCCGCCAGCAGCAAAATACTGAAATAGTCCGCGCCGCGCAGCAGCGAGAAATCCGGGCTATCTACCTTCACCAGCAGCGGCACGGCGACGGCGATATAAATCCCCGGGATGACGTTAATAAAGAACAGCCAGTGCCAGTTGAAGTTCTCGGTGATCCAGCCGCCGACGGTGGGGCCAAGCGTCGGCGCCAGCGAAGCCAGGCCGCCAATGGTCGCGGCGGCAATAACGCGCTGTTTGCCCTGAAAGAAAGCGAAGGCGGTGGTAAACACCAGCGGGATCATCGAGCCGCCCGCCAGCCCTTGCAGGGCACGGAAGGCAATCATGCTTTGAATATTCCACGCCCAGCCGCAGAGCAGGCTCATCAGGGTGAAGCCTGCCGCCGAGGCGGCAAACAGCCAGCGGGTGGACATCACCCGCGCCAGCCAGCCGGACAGCGGAATAATAATGATCTCGGCGATCAGGTAGCTGGTCTGCACCCAGACAGTTTCATCATCCCCAGCCGAAAGGCCGCCGCCGATATCCCGCAGCGACGCGGAGACGATTTGGATATCAATCAGCGCAATAAACATCCCGACGCACATGCTGGCAAAAGCGAAGATCTTTTTTGCCATTGGCATAGAGATGCCCTGCGGCATCGGTGCGGCCTGGGCGGTGCTCATCGCGTGCTCTTTTGATCGACGGTAACGATGACCGACAGCCCCGGACGAAGCACATCCAGTTTTGCGCCGTCACCTTCCAGCGCTATCCGCACCGGAACCCGCTGAACGATTTTGGTGAAGTTCCCCGTGGCGTTTTCCGCCGGAAGAATGCTGAACCGGGAGCCGGTCGCCGGAGAGACGCTGGCAACGTGGCCCTTAAAGGTGTGGTTCGGCAGCACGTCGGCCACCACGGTCACCGGTAAACCGGCTCGCATGTGCGCCAGCTGGTTTTCCTTGAAGTTGGCATCGACCCAAAGCCCCTGGGAAGGCACCAGCGAGAGTAGCTGCGTGCCGCTGGTCACGAAGGAGCCGGTCCACGCGCGGCGGTTACCGATCACGCCGTCGAACGGGGCGCGAATTTCGGTATAGCTGAGATTCAGCTTCGCCATCGCCAGGTTAGCCTGCGCCTGTTCCAGCGCGGCCTGGGTTTGTTTTTCACGGGCATCAAGCACCGCGAGCTGGCGCTGGGCGACGGCTTTGTCGGCCAGGGCTTTGCTTTGTTCCGCTCGCGCCCGGCGATAATCCGCCGAGGCGTTGTCGCGTATTTGGGCTGAAATGGCGCTCGAGGCTTCCAGGGCGTTATAGCGGCGGTTGTCGTTGGCCGTTTTGTCCGTTGCCGCCGCCGCTGCCGCTAAAGAAGCGGTGGAACCTTCAATCGTTGCCTGCTGCAGCTGGCGCGTGGCGGCGATATCCGCCAGCGCAGCCTGCTGGGCGGCAACTTCCCCAAGGGCTTTCGCCAGCGCGGCCTGGTAATCACGATCGTCAATGCGGATCAGCAGGTCGCCTTTTTTCACCGCCGTGTTGTCCTGCACCGCAATTTGCTGAATGTAGCCGGAGACTTTGGTTGAAATGGCGCTGATATCCCCGCCGATGTAGGCGTCGTCGGTAGACTGAATAAAACGCCCGCTGTGCCACCACCATGCACCATAGCCTGCGGCCGCCAACACCGCGGCACCAAGTACGGTCAGCGTAATCAATTTTTTCTTATGGGCGGCGCTCATCACTGGGGTTCTCTGTACGGTTCTGGCTGGAATTTAAGCCCGGCGTCGCCGGCTTGTTTACGCTGCAGGTAGTCGTGGCGGTATTTCATCATCGGTGAGGCCGCCGGGCCCGGCACCATGGCGTATTTTCCTGGCTCAATCGACTCGCCGGTTTCTTTATCGGTAAGGATGGGCTCTACCGGGCGCTGGGTTTCGCGCTCAACCAGCTGCATCTGACGCCCTTCGGGCGCGAAGTGGCGGTTGCCCCATTCAGCCAGTGCCAGAATCACCATGCGGAAATCACGCCCGCTTTGGGTGAGGTGATATTCGTAACGCGGCGGCGAGCTGCTGTAGCAAACCTTCTCCAGTAAGCCATCATCAACCAGCTCTTTCAGGCGGCGCGAAAGAATATTGGGCGCCACGTTGCTGCTTTTCTGGAATTCATCGAAGCGGGTAAAACCGGCCAGGGCATCCCGCAGGATCATGATGCTCCAGCTGTCGCCGATACGGCCGAGGCTGCGGGCAATGGGGCAGGGAGCGCTGCACAGAGGTTCGTTTTTCATGGGTCGATCCGGTTACGGGTTAGCGTCTGGCGACAAATTGGCATAGTGACTTTCAAAATGCAAGTGACTTGCTGAGGCATGGAATAAAGTGACTTTGTCGTAACGTCACGGATATATTCAGAAAGGCGTCGTTCTTAAACGAAAAGTGCGGATTTAAAATCTTTTCAGTTGACTTATGTCGGGATTAAACGCTGATTTATTTTATAAGATGGCTTTTCCATAAATCCAGGTAATAAATAATATACCCGCCCAAGTCTCGCACAGGATTATCTATGCTTAAGAATGCCAGCGTTCGAAGCGTTATTGTCTATTTTTTGGCAATATCCTTTTTAGTTATAGACTTCTTAGCATTTACTTTATCAGCCAGCGTGCTTGTTTTAGCCATGTTTAATATTGCCTGGGTTGTCTTACTCTTCTCCCTGTGGACGTATATGACGATATATCTTGTACGGCCCATTAATAACGTTAAGCGGAGCATTGACGAAATTAACTCGGGGAATTTATCGGTGCATATCCCTGAGTTTGGTAATAATTGTGCCGGACGATTGATTCCGGGCATAAATACGCTTTCCGCCGAAATTACTACCCTGGTAATGGATATTCGCAAATCGTCCCAGTCGGCCAAAGCGCTTTCGGAAAGCCTGGCGCACCAAAGCGCCACGCTGTCGGTGAAAACCGAGCAGCAGTCGGCGATGCTGATTCAGACGGCATCGAGCATGGAACAGATTTCCGCCGGGACAAAAAACAATGCCGACAGCACCCGTGAGCTGAGCGACATCACCAGCGGCGCGCATCGTTCAGCCAACCACGGCAGCGACCTGATGCAGAAGCTGACCAGCAACATGACTTCGATAACCGATTGTGCCAATAAGATGACGGAAATTATCACCATCATCGACAGCATTGCCTTCCAGACCAATATCCTGGCGCTGAACGCCGCGGTGGAAGCCGCCCGCGCCGGGGAACACGGCAAAGGCTTTGCGGTGGTGGCTGGTGAAGTCAGGAACCTGGCGCACAAAAGCTCCGAGTCGGCCAAGAACATTAAGTCGTTGATTGATATCACCAACCAAAACGTTCTGCAGGGCGCAAGCCTGGTCTCCGAAGCGGAAAAAAATATGAAGGATATTGTTTCGGGTTCAGAAAATATCGACGCGCTGATGGGTCATATTTTTATCTCCACCAACGAACAGGAAAAAGGTATTCAGCAAATTACCACGGCGCTCTCCGAACTGGAGAAAGTCACCCAGGGGAACGTAGCGGTGGTGGAAGAGCTGGCCGGATCTTCAGAAGTGCTGAATAAACAAGTGTTCGAGCTGGAAAAAAGAACCAGCAGCCTGCATCTGGGGGAAAGCGATGAGGCAAGCGTAATATTATCGCCCCAGCTGGCACCGCGCCGGGCGTTAAAAAGAGAAGAGGAACACTGGCAGGCGTTTTAATCTCTAACTTTAGAGCAAATAATAAAAGGCTCCGACGCATGAATATGCCGGGGCCTTTTATTTTTCAATGACTTTTTCATTGTGATGCGGATCACATTAAAGCATTACTTCGGGCCAAAATGCTGCTTTATCGACCGTTCCCCCCTGGTTTTTGCCTGCAGAAATAACCGTGACCTCCGATATCGGTTAACAACGTGGTTACAAAACACGCCATTCCCTCGCGCCAGGCGCCGGGGGCACTCCGGGATGTGGTTTTCTAAGGAACGAGAATGAAACTAAGTAATTTGCGTGTAGGCGTCAGGCTGAGCGGCGGTTTTTTCCTGCTGTTGTTTTTAATGATTCTGATGGGGATCGGCGCCAGCCTGTTCAGCCGGAATAATGTTCACGCCGTCGATGAGATGATTAACCAGCATTTGCTGAAGGAAAGGCTGGTCGAGGAATGGCTGGCGCAGGTCGACAAGAGCAGCGGGAACGCTATCGCGGCAATGGGAACTGAAAATGCGATGCTGCGTAAGAAACTGCTCGCCAGCATCGCGCAGAATTCGGCGGTCACCACCCGGGTCCAGTCCCAGCTCACATCTTTGATTGCGTTGGAAACCGGCAAACACCTGCTGGCGAATCTTGTCCCCGTGCGTGAAAAGTATTTGCAGGTTCGTTCCGAAGGGTTGGCCCGGGCTGAGCGGAGCGAACATGAGGGCATGGATAGCTATATCTCGGAACGTTTTATTCCGATAAGCGAAGAATATCGGCAGGGGCTGCAGGCTCTGCTGGATTTCCAAAAACAGCTTATCGACAACACGCATGCCAGCATTCAGAAAAACTCCCGTAATAATGAGCTGCTCATGTTGCTGCTAGTGGCGCTGGGTGTGGCGCTGGGGGCGGCAACGGCCTGGTACATAACCCGCAGTATTACGCATCCGCTGCTGCAGGCCGTTAACGTTGCCGGCAGGGTGGCGCAGGGCGATCTCACCGCCAAAGTACATGTGCATGCGAAGGACGAGCTGGGGCAGCTCATGCATTCATTGCAGGAAATGATTACTTCGCTTGGGAGTACGGTTAGGAACGTCAGCAGCGGGGCGGAAAGTATTGCCCTGGCAGCGGATGAAATTGATGCCGGGAACCAGGATCTGGCCTCACGGACAGAGGAACAGGCGGCGAGCGTCGAACAAACTGCCGCGACCTTAGAGCAGCTAACGTCGACGATCAAGAGCACCGCCAGTCATGCCCATCGGGTGAATACGCTGTTTAATGAGTCCGGAGAAATGGTCAAGGCTAACAGCGAACGTATGCACGTGGTGGCCGATGCCATGGGCGAAATCCATGCTGATGCAGGCCGGATGACCGATATCATTGCGGCCATTGAAGGAATTGCTTTCCAGACAAATATCCTGGCATTAAATGCCGCCGTTGAGGCTGCCAGAGCCGGTGAACAGGGGCGTGGTTTTGCCGTGGTAGCCGGGGAAGTGAGAACGCTGGCGCAGAGAAGTTCGGCCTCCGCGAAAGAGATTCGTGACATCATTAGCGCGTCGGTGAACAAAATCACCGATGGCCGTAAGCTGGTCACGGAAGCGGATGAGGGCATGCAGGAAATCGTTGAAAACGTTGCCCGCGTGCAGCAGCTGGTGGATGAAATTGCCCGTGCGAGTCATGAGCAAAGCGACGGCATCGCGCAAATTAATGCTGCGATGGGGCAGATTGATACCACCACTCAGCAAAACGCCTCCCTGGTTGAGCAGTCCTCCGCGGCCAGCGGTTCCCTGAAGGAGCAGTCCGGCATGCTGATCAACAGTATTCGTGTCTTTACGCTACATCAGGCGTAGTCCATCAGAGGCAGGTATCCTGCCTCCTTTTTTCACTATTTCAACTGCTCGTAAATCAGCAGCAGCGCAATGATTACCATGAGGACACCCGAAAGCATACTCACCCTGCGAGCGGCCTGAGGGCGGGTGCTTAAGAGCGCTCTTGAACCGTAACCAATCAAGAGATAAATCAGGGTGCAGGTCACCAGGTGCATCGCACCCAGAGCGGACATCTGCTGCGCCACTGACCACTTCCCCTGGGGATCGGTAAACTGCGGTAAAAGGGCCAGAAAAAGCAGAAACACTTTCGGATTCAGGCCGCTGATACACATCCCTTTGATGGCCCACTGTTGCCAGTTGCCGTTGTTCTGAGCGGCGGCGTTCAGCCCGGGAGGGCTGCGCAAAATAGTGAGGCCAAGCCAGAGCAGATAGAGCGCACCCAGCAGCGTGAGGACGGATAAAGCGAGCGGATGCCCGGCGAGCAAAACCCCCACGCCGGCAACAACAATGATTGTCGCGATAGCGTGGCCCGACATCAGTCCGGCCACGGCGGGAATAATTCTGCGGCCATTGATTCCGGCGCTGATGGTGTAAGCCCAGTCAGCCCCAGGGGTGATGATTAGCAGGAACGAAACCAGCCAGAATCCTGCGGCAAGGCTCATCGCCATGATGGTATTTCTCTCTTGGATAACGGGAAAGAAAGAATACGGTTAATCCCCGGCAATGGGCTTTCAATGTTATGCTGAAAACTCTGGTTAAAAGAGAGAATATTCCAAATGGATAGCGTAGACAGAAAAATTCTTGCTGAACTCCAGGCCGATGGGCGTCTGTCCATTACCGAGCTGGCCGAGCGGGTTAACCTCAGCCTCTCGCCGTGCCATCGTCGGCTCAGAGCGCTGGAGCAAGAGGGGGTCATTACGGGCTATCGGGCTAACCTCGACCCGGGCAAGATGGGCTTTAATTTTGTGGCTCTGGTCTTTGCGACGCTCAAAGAAGGGGACAGAAAGGCCGTCAGCGCGTTTGAAGAAGCTGTGGAAGATATCCCGCAAATTGTGCTGGCGCAGAGACTGTTTGGCGACCCGGACTATCTGATGCAGGTCGTAACCCGGGACCTGCCTTCGTTCCAGGCGCTGTATGACAGAAAACTATCGGCCATGCCCGGCGTGCAGCATCTCCGCTCGACGCTGGTGATGAAAACCGTGGTACAGGACAGGCCCTTTCCGCTGGAGAAGTTAAAATAGGCCTGCAAGTTACGATGTGATTTTTCCGCCATCGCTCTCTGGCTGCTTTATGGGCTTATTGGCTGTATTTCACTTTTGCCGCGGGTGCTGAACAATACCAGCGGCACGGCAACGGCGTACACCACAATCACCGACAGCCAGATAGCGCCTGGCCACGAATCCTGCACCACAAAGTAGAAGCTTGAGAAGCCCAGCGGGGCAATGATAGACGCGAGGCTGACCGCCGAGGCCAGAATTCCCTGCAACTGGCCCTGGCTGGCTTCATCTACCTTCCGGGTGGCTAGCGCCTGCAGGGCCGGGGCGCCAACGCCGCCCAGCCCGAACAGCGGCATAATCACAAACACCTGCCAGCCTGCTTGCACAAAGGCCAGCATCGTCAGCGCAATACACGAGCTACAAATGCCAAACAGCACCGCGCCGCGCTCCCCCAGCCAGCGGGTTATCGGGCCGGGAAGCAGCGCCTGCGTCAACGTCTGGCAGATGCCGTAAGCGCCGAGAGAAAGCCCAATCCACAGCCCGTTCCAGCCGAAAGTATCGGTCCCCCAAAGCGCCCAGCAGGTGCCGTACACTTCGCCGGTTGCGCTCAGAATGAAAAAGACCATCGCAATCGGGATTAATCCCTTCAGGGTAAAAATGCGGCGCAGAGGCTGCAGGGGATTGAGTACGGCAAAGCTGAACCGTTGGCGGGCGGGCTCGCGGGATTCCGGCAGCATAAACAGCGCCATCAGCAGGTTAACGGTGTTTAGCCCGGCAGCCGCAATAAACGGCAGCCGCACCCAGGCATCGCCCAACAGGCCGCCAAGCACCGGGCCGATGATAAACCCGGCCCCAAACATGGCGTTAAACAGCCCGAAGCGACGGGCGCGTTTATCCGCCGGAGTGACGTCGGTGATGTAAGCCATCGCCACCGAGACGTTCGCGCTGGTCAACCCGGCGATAGCGCGGCCCAGCAGCAGCATCCACAGGTGCGGGGCGAAGGCCATGATCAAATAATTCACGGCGGCCCCGATAAGGGATACGAGCAGCACGGGGCGGCGACCATAGTTGTCGCTCAGCGCCCCCAGCAGCGGGGCGAAAACAAACTGCATCAGGGCATACAGCGCGGTCATGATGCCGATCCAGTGGGCGATATCCGAGGTGTGCGTTACCTCTTCCAGCAGGCGCGGCAGAATCGGAAAGATCAGGCCGATGCCGACGGCATCCAGGCAAATGGTGGAGAAAATGACAACCAGCGCTTTGTTCATGTTTACCTGTACTAAGTACCAATATATACTCAGTACATAATTATCCATTCCGCAGGATCCTGTCAATGTCCGTCGATCGCCGAACCCTGAACCGACTCGCCACCCGCCAGAAAATTTCTAATATCGCCACCCGGCTGTTTCTGGAAAAGGGCTTTGAACAGGTGACGATTGACGAAATCGCCACGGCGGCAGAGGTGGGGAGAATGACGGTGTTCAACCACTTCCCGCGCAAAGAGGAGATGTTCTTCGACCGCGAAGAAGAGGGGCTGCAGATGCTGCGCCGTGCGCTGAGTCAGCGGGATAAAAACACGGGGCCGCTGGAAGCGCTGCGCCGCTTTGCTCACCATCTGGTGGAGCAGAATAGCCCGGTGGTGGCTTTCTCCGTGGCGGGGCAGGGGTTTGTCTCGACGATTGAGCACAGCCCGGCACTGAAAGCGAGAGCCAGGGAGATTCGGGATGAATTTGCCCAGGCGCTGGCGCATGAGCTGGCCGCCGGGGCCGGCCTTGAAAAAAGCGACCCGCACACTCAGCTGGCGGCGGGCCTGGTGCTGGCCACGTGGAGCGCCGCGCTGATTCAGGCTCACCGAACTTTTAGCCAGACGCTGAGCAATGCCGCCGCCGCCGCCGTTTTTCTTGACCTGATCGACAGGGGAACAGCGGGCGTTATCGCGGCAATGAACGGGACAGTTTACGGCGAAAAATAACGGCATCAGGGCATTGTCGGCTGAGCTGAATTTCAGTAGATTTATCGTTTTCGGAGTTAGAAAAATGTCCGTCGCCGATGCGCTTCTCGCTTTCACGCTAGCCGCCACGCTGCTCACGCTTACCCCCGGTCTTGATACCGCGCTTATCCTGCGAACTGCCGCCGCCGAAGGGGGCAAAAAAGCCTTTCATGCCGCGCTGGGCATCGACGTAGGTTGTTTTGTCTGGGGGGCACTGGTTGCCTTCGGGCTTGGCGCTTTGCTGGCGGTGTCTGAATTTGCCTATACCTTGCTGAAGTGGTGCGGTGCCGCGTATTTATGCTGGCTGGGTATTCAGCTGCTGTTGCGCCCTCGCCAGAGTTTCAGTCTCGCTTCTGCGGAATCAACCCGCGCCAACAACTGGTTTTTACGCGGTATGCTCGGCAATGTGCTTAACCCGAAAATGGGCGTGTTTTACGTCTCTTTCCTGCCGCAGTTTATCCCCTCCGGCCATTCGCCGATCCTCTGGACTTTCCTGCTGGTTTCTATTCATGCGGTGCTTGGCACGCTGTGGTCCCTGACGCTGATTCTTGCCACGCGCTACGCTTCCGGCGTGCTAAGAAAGCCTGGCGTTGTGAAGTGGATGGATCGCGTCACCGGCTGTGTGTTTCTGCTGTTTGCCGCGAAGCTGGCCATCAGCCGACGTTAAGTCTGTTTCGCCGTCAGCATGCCCGGCGTCTGGCCGGTCATGCTGCGGTAAAAGTAGATAAAGGCGCTGTCGCTGGAAAAACCTAGCTCCGAGGCAACAACGGTAACCCGCGCGTGGCTGGCCAGCATTTCCACCGCCTTCATTAAACGCCACTGCTGCCGCCATGGCTGGTAGGAGAGGCCGGTTTCCCGGAGGAAAATACGGCCAATGGTGCGCTCGCTTGCGCCGGTTACGCTGGCCAGTTCGTTGAGCGGCGGCGGCAGCGTGTCGCCAGTCAGGTGGCGCAGGCGCTTATCCTGCGGGAAGCGCAGCGTCATCGGGACTTCTTGTGCGGCATTCAGTTCCGCTACGCACAGGGCGGCCATGTGCATCGGGGCGCCTTGTTCCCAGTCAGTTTCCCAGGGGCTGGCCGAAATCCTCTCCAGCAGTTCGTTGAGCAACGGCGTGACGTTGAGCACCAGCGCGGTGGCGGGCAGCGTGAGGTAACGTTTCATATCAAACCAGATTGAGCGGTAGGCCACGCTACTTTTCATTTCGGCCCGATGGCTGACGCCCCCGGGGAGCCAGGCGACTTTACCCGGCGGCAGCAAAGAGAGTACCTGGCCTTCATCCAGCGTGAGCTTCACGCAGCCTTCCCGGGTAAACAGCAACTGCCCCATCCGGTGTCGATGTAGCCCGGAATCATGATCCCCAAGTTCAGCCTGTACGCCAATCACGCCGTTATGCAGCGCGTCAGGGTTAAATTCTGCATCCGCACTTAGCCAGCTCATAATGTCTGATTTCCGATATTAAATGTCATAATGTTTATAATTATTCATCTGACGTTTTCCTACAATAGCGCCTCTTTTTGAGGAGGACGTATTGTGAAAACACATCGCGGTATGGCGCTCTTAACGGCGCTACTGATGTTTCCGCAGATTGTGGAAACCTTTTATAGCCCGGCACTGACCGATATTGCCGGGTATTTCGCGGTCAGCGCGCAGGATGCATCCTGGACGCTGTCCATTTATTTCCCGGGCTTTGCCCTCGGCGTTCTGGTCTGGGGGCGAGTATGCGATCTGGCCGGCCGTAAGCCAGCCCTGTTGCTGGGCCTGGCATGCTACGCAGTAGGGTCGGTCCTTGCGCTGCTGGCGCACGATTTCAGACTGCTGCTCGCGGCACGCGTTATCGCGGCCTTTGGTGCGGCGGCCGGGTCGGTTGTCACCCAGACGATACTCCGGGACCGCTTTAGCGGGCAGACGTTGGCAAAGATCTTCGCTTTTATGGGTATTGCGCTGGCGGTAAGCCCGGCGATAGGCCTGTGGGCGGGCGGGATGCTTGTTTCCTGGGGCGGATTCCGGGGAGTGTTTGATGCTCTTGTGGCGCTTGCCCTGCTGCTCTTTATCTGGAGCGCCTGGCGGCTGGAAGAAACGCGCTCTGCGCAGCATCAGAGTCAGTCCATCGCCAGCGTCGCGGTGCGAATGCTGAAAGATATGCAGATCTGGCGAGCTACGGCGCTGGTCGCGCTGTTTAACGTGAGCCTGTTCAGCTATTACGGCCTGGCGCCGTTTATGTTTGAGCGGTTTGGCATGGAGCCCGGTACATTTGGATTGAGCGGTGTCCTGCTGGCGCTTGGCTCTTTGGCTGGCGCGCAGCTTAACCATCAACTCATCCAGCGCGGCACGAGTTCAGCCACGCTTTTACGCATCGCCTGTATCTGGGGCCTGATCGGGAGCCTGGGCGTTGGCCTGCTGTCGGCCAGCCCGTGGTTCCTGGCACCGATGTTTATGGTGATGCTGGCCTTTTCGATGGCAATTCCGGTGGTACTTGGCACTGCGCTCAGCGCCTACACGGATTGCCGGGGCACGGCAGGCGCACTTTTCGGCCTGGTCTATTACGTACTGATTGGCGCCGGGCTTTTCGTTGCTGGCTGGGGACAACGGCTGGATATGACGCTGATCGTATGCGCCGTGGGCATCACGCTTATCGGTTGGAAACATTTACGGAGATAATATGATGCGCCCTCTCCTCGTGGAGAGGGCCGCATCGCTAAGGCAACAGTTACAGCAGTCCACCCAGATTCACATACTTGGTTTCCAGGTACTCTTCTAGTCCACAGTCGGCGCCTTCGCGGCCCAGGCCGGACTCCTTCACGCCGCCGAAAGGCGCGACTTCCGTGGAGATAATCCCTTCATTAACGCCGACCATACCGCTTTCCAGCTGCTGTGTAACCCGGAAGGCGCGAGCCAGATCGCGGGTATAAAGATAGGCTGCAAGGCCAAACGGCGTGGCGTTGGCGCGTTCAATCGCCTCCAGTTCATCGCTGAAGCGGAAGCAGGCCGCCAGCGGGCCGAAGGTCTCCTCGCGGGCCAGCAGCATGGCTTCGGTAGCGTCGGCCAGCACGGTAGGCTGGTAGAACGATGCGCCGAGGGCGTGCCGCTCGCCGCCGCACAGCAGGCGCGCGCCGTGCTCAAGAGCGTCCTTCACGTGGGCTTCCACTTTCTCAACCGCTTTCTGGTGAATCAGCGGCCCCTGCTGGGCACCCGGCGTCAGGCCAGGGGCAACTTTCAGCGCCCGCGCGGCGGCAGCGAGTTTCTCAACAAACTGCTCATACACGCCGGCCTGGATGTAGAAACGGTTAACGCACACGCAGGTTTGCCCGCTGTTGCGGAATTTGGCCGCCATCGCACCCTCCACGGCGGCGTCAATGTCCGCATCGTCAAAGACGATAAACGGCGCGTTACCGCCCAGCTCCAGCGACAGCTTTTTCACGGTATCCGCCGCCTGGCGCATCAGCAGCTTGCCGGTTGGCGTCGAGCCGGTGAAGGAGATTTTACGCACTGTTGGGCTGGCCATCAGCGTACTGCCTATTGCCATGGTGTCACCGGTGACGGCGTTAATCACGCCGGCCGGGACGCCTGCCCGTTCGGCAAGCACGATAAGCGCGAAGGCCGAAAGCGGTGTTTCGTTCGCCGGTTTAATCACGGCGGTACAGCCCGCTGCCAGCGCGGGGCCGAGTTTGCGGGTCAGCATCGCCAGCGGGAAGTTCCACGGGGTAATAGCCGCGACCACGCCAACCGGCTCCTTGAAGGTGAGAATTTGGTTACCCGCTTTTGTGGAAGGAATGGTTTTGCCGTTGGCGCGTTTGGCTTCCTCGGCAAACCATTCGATAAAGCTGGCGGCGTAGGCCACTTCGCCTTTGGCTTCTGTCAGTACTTTGCCCTGTTCGGTGACCATCAGTTCCGCCAGTTCGGCCTGATGCTCCATGATCAGCGCGAACCAGCGCTGGAGGATCTGCGAGCGGGCTTTGGCGGTTAATGCTCGCCAGGCGGGCAAGGCGGCGTGTGCGGCAGCGATAGCTGCCTCGGTTTCTTTTGCTCCGGCGTTGGCTACCTGAGCCACTATTTCATCGGTTGCCGGGTTTAATACGGCATAGAGCTCGTTGGCGTCCCGCCATTCACCGTTGCAGTACCAGCCGGTACGAACCAGTGCGTCAAAGCTGCTCATGCGATGTTCCTTGTGGTTACGTTGTCGATAAACAGGCCGCGAGCGGCGCGGCTCTCACGCGCAATACGTTTTCCTGCGGTGTAGTCGTTGATGACGTCGCACGGCGTGTAGTTACGCTCCAGTTCGTAGCGCTCATCTTCATCCAGCGGTGTGCCGAGTGCGGCAATTGCGCTGTCAATTTGCTGTACAGAATCTGCGCCCACCAGCATGCAGTCCACGCCCGGATGGTTCAGGACCCACGCCTGAGCAATTTGTGCCGGAGGCAGGCCGCGCAGCTGAGCTACATGGCTGACGGACTGCGCGACGTTGCGGGAGGTGATGTCCGCGTACATCTCCTGGGTGAAGAAGTCGGTCTGGTTGCGCACGGAGGTAAAGTCACAGCTCAGCAGGCCGCGAGCGAGCGGGCTGAACACCGAAACGCCTAACCCCTGGTCGCGACAGAAGGGAATCATTTCCCGCTCTTCTTCGCGGTAGGCGCAGTTCAGCTGTAGCTGCATATTGATGGGTTTCGCGTAGCCGTAGCGCTCGCAGCACCAAAGGATTTTCGCCAGTTGCCAGGTGTACATGGTGGAAACGCCGACGTAGCGCGCTTTGCCACTGCGCACGATGTCGTTCATCGCCGCCCAGGTCTCTTCGACAGGCGTATTCACGTCGAAGTAGTGCAGCATGTAGATATCGACGTAGTCGGTGCCGAGGCGCTTCAGGCTGCCGTCGATGCTTTCCATGATGTGCTTGCGTGAATGGCCCTGGTTGTTAAAGCCGGTGCCGATGGGGTAGCCGACTTTGGTGGTGAGGACCAGGTCATCGCGGCGGGCAATGCGTTTTAACACGTTGCCGACCACTTCTTCCCCCGCGCCGCTGGAGTAGAAGTCCGCGAGGTCAATAAAGTTAATGCCGGATTCCAGCGCGTGACGGATCAGCGGCTCGCTTTGCGACTCGTCAAAAATCCACGGTTTCCACTGTTTGCTGCCCATGTTCATGGTGCCGAGGCACAGGCGAGAGACTTTCAGGCCGCTGTGGCCCAGGTTGACGTATTCCATTTCGCCTCCTCAGGCTTTTGGGGTGTAGAAAGGGTTACCGAGCTGTGGCAGGGCGTCGGCAATCTGGCTGCGCTGAGGCAGTTTGCCCATGGCCGCGCGGATGGCCTGGCGGCAGGCGCGGTAGTTGTTGTGGTACACCTCGTCGATATCGTTGCAGCCGGGATTGACCCAGTTGGCGGTGACGATGCACCAGTTGTCTTCCGCTTCCGGCGGCAGCGTGCCGTCCAGCAGTGCTTCGGTGACCGCTTTGGCGATGGCTGCCTGAGAAGCGCCCCAGGTGGCATTGCCGTGCAGCTCGCCGCTGATTTCCGCTTTGTTGACGTACAGCGTCATCGGTTTGGCCGGAACGTTAGGCTTGATCACCACCATAAACGGACAATGGCCCTGGCTGGGTGACGCGAGGCTACTGGAAAACGCCTGACCAACCACGCCGCTGCGTGGGCCAATCATGATGTTGATATGCGAGGCGTTAACGCCGTTACCTTCAAACCCTTCTCCGATATACATTTCCACGAGACTTCTCCTGTTAAGCGTGAGCGTTATTTAGCCGGTTCAGCGGCGGCATTGCCGTGGCGCTGGGCCGGGTCGTGAGCGGCATCGACCAGGGTTAACCCTTTGGTTTCAGGTGCCCAGGCGAGAGAGACAACGGCACCGATGACGAGGATCAGCGCCAGCATGCCGGTGGTGGCCTGCATGCCGTAATTCAGAATGGCCAGCGGCAGTAAGCCGGTGCCGATGGCGGAGCCGAGGCGGCTCATGGAGGTGGCAAAGCCGACGCCCATCGAGCGCACTTCCGTCGGGAAACTTTCAGCCGGGAAGACGCCCACCAGATTGCTGACTGCCGACATCACCAGCGTGAAGGCGGCAAAGAACAGAATTAACCAGCCGGGCTGGCTGACCGGAATGATGCTGAGCATTACCAGGCAGGCGGCGAGGAAGACGAACGAGCCGATCAGGAAGCCGCGGCGCGAGCAGACCACCGTCAGCAGGATCCCGAGCAGCGCGCCGACGATCAGCAGGGCGTTCAGCAGCAGGTCGGTGGTGAAGTTATTGTTCAGTCCCATCACCTGCAGAATCGACGGCAGGAAGGTGTAGATGGCGAAATACGGGATCACCAGGCAGACAAAAAACAGACTGTTGAAGGCGGTGCGGCGGCGGTATTTCGGCCCGAACAGCGACATAAAGCGCTGTTTTGAGGCGACGGGGGCTTCATCCACCAGCAGCACGTTAGGGCCGAAATGTTTATGGACAATCGCCATCGCTTGTTCTCGTCGCCCTTTGCCCATCAGCCAGCGCGGGGATTCCGGCGTGCCGATGCGCATCAGCAGAATAATTAGCGCGGGCAGGGCGGAAGAAGAGAGCAGCCAGCGCCAGGCGTCCGGCCCTAGCGCCGTCAGGAAGTGCCCGGCAAAGCCTGCGGCTACGTAGCCAAAGGTCCAGATCACGCTGAATGAGCCGAGCAGGACGCCGCGATGTTTTCGGGGGGAAAACTCGGCCAGCATAGTGTGGCCGACGGAGAAGTCACCGCCGAGGCCGATGCCGACCATTACCCGCAAGAAGAACAACTGTTCTGGCGTGGTGGCGAAAAACTGCAGCGCCGAAGCGAGGGTTATCACCACGAAGCTGAAGCAGAAGATCTTCTGGCGGCCAACGTAATCGGAGATCCAGCCCAACACCAGGCTGCCGAGAAACAGACCGAGCAGCGCCGAGCTGCCGAGCATCCCTTCCCAGAAGGGCGTTAACCCCATCTGAGGTTTAATTTGGGCCAGCGCGAAGCCGATGACGCCGAGCACGTAGCCGTCGGTAAAGTGTGCGCCGAAGGTCAGGCCGGCGATTTTGATATGGAAACGGTTTAACGGCACGTCATCCATACGGGTGTACTGTTGTGTCAGGTGGGACATGATGCCTCCTCCTGTGAGGTGGTTTTGTAGGGTATTTGTATTTTTTATGTTTCAAGTGCGTTAACAATGTGGCAGCAAAGCGCCTCAGCAGGCGAGTGCGTTTTAGTCATACCCCCAGGCAAAAAACGCATGTGATCCTCCTCCTGTTTTGCAGAAATAGCTGCGGCGGGGGATGGTGTTTCAGGGCAGGTTAGAAACATATTATTAACATGGCTGGCGCTCGCCCGCGGATAATGACAACAATGAGAAAACTCCCGTCACTCAGTATGTTAAGGGTCTTTGAAGAGACTTGCCGGACGCTTAGCTTTAGCAAAGCGGCGCAGGCCTTGTGCATTACCCAGAGCGCGGCCAGTCGGCAAATCAAACAGCTCGAAGCGTTTCTCGGCAAGCTGCTGTTCGTGCGTACCCACAGCGGGCTGGAGTTGACCCAGGACGCGATGCTGCTGTTGCCGGTGGTACGCCAGTCGCTGGATATTCTTGAAGAGGGCGTGTGTCACGTTCAGCTGCGCAATCCTCTCCAGCATCTTCGCCTGCAGGTTGCTCCGACCTTTGCCACCCGCTGGCTGGCACCGCGGCTGGTGGCGCTTCGCCAGCGCAACGGCCAGCTACAAATTGCCCTTATCAGCGAAACCCGGCAGAAATACAGCGATTTTGACTGCGCCATCCGCTTTGGCACCCGCCAGGAAAGTGAAGGACGGGGGCAGTGGCTGTGCCATGAAAAACTGCTGCTGGTGGCCAGCCCGCTGCTGATGATTGATGGCGTCTTTCCCCCGCTGGCCTCGCAGCCACAGCTGCATATTCTTAACGGTGACATCCGACTGGATAACTGGTCGCGCTGGCTTGCGGCGACGGGAGAAAATGACAGTCTGCTTTCCGGCGGGCTGGAGTTCAGCACCGAGGATCAGGTGATCAACGCCTGTGTGACCGGGGCAGGCTACGCCGTGCTCGACAGGATGATGATCCGTAACGAGCTGCGTGGCGGGTTATTGGTGCCGCTGGCGGAGCTGGAGCTTGAAAGCGGAAATGGTTACTGGCTGGAGATCCCCCAGGGCAAGCGGGAGCTGCCGCGAGTAGGCTATTTTAGCGACTGGGTTCAGGCCGAGATCGCCCGGTTCTGGGGGGAAGAAGAGCCACTCGCTCAGCGAGCATTATCCTTACCTGATGCATTAGCCGTCGGCTGATGTCGGCCTCCCTTCGGAGGCTTTTTTCTTAGCGGAATAAGGGTTATAACCGGAGGGAAATAGCAAAAGGGGATAAGAATGAAAACGATTGGGCTGCTGGGCGGCATGAGCTGGGAATCCACCATTCCTTACTACCGATTAATTAACGAAGGGATCAAACAGCGTCTGGGCGGGCTGCATTCGGCCAAAATTGTGCTGCACAGCGTCGATTTTCACGAGATTGAGGCCTGTCAGTCTGCCGGCGAGTGGGACAAGGCCGGTGAGATGCTGGCCGAGGCGGCGCTGGGGCTGCAAAAGGCCGGGGCTGAAGGCATTGTGCTGTGTACAAACACTATGCACAAAGTCGCGGAGCATATTGAATCCCGCTGCTCGCTGCCGTTTCTGCACATTGCCGACGCCACCGGGCGGGTGATTGCGGCTCAGGGCGTAAGCCAGGTGGCCTTGCTGGGCACGCGCTACACTATGGAACAGGATTTTTATCGTGGCCGCCTGCAGGCGCAGTTCGGGATCCGCTCGATTATTCCTGACGCCTCGCAGCGTCAGCGTATCAACCAGATAATCTTCGATGAGCTGTGCCTCGGGGTGATCAACCCTGAGTCGAAGCGCTATTACCAGCAGGTAATTCAGGCGCTGCAGGCGCAGGGGGCGGAAGGGGTTATTTTCGGCTGTACCGAAATTGGCCTGCTGCTCAGCCAGCAGGACTGCCCGCTGCCGGTGTTTGATACCGCCGCAATCCACGCCGCCGATGCAGTTCGCTTTATGTGCGGTGAAGAGTAAGAGTTTATCCTTATATATCAATTAAATAAACGTAAATAGTGTTTTTTCCCCACGACGAGCCGGGTCATGCCCGGCCGCTAATGTGTTATAAATTTGTTATGTAGCGCACATTATTCCAAAAAGCTGCTCCTCTGAAATCCTCACACTACAGGCGATTGCACACAGCAATGGCTTTTCATCATGTCTGCAACCGGAGTTATACAATGCCTGTTTCCTTACTGGCGCTGGCGATGAGTGCGTTCGCCATCGGCACGACGGAGTTCGTGATTATGGGACTGCTGCCCGAAGTGGCAGGGGATCTCCATGTCTCCATTCCCGTCGCCGGCTGGCTAATCAGCGGCTATGCGCTGGGGGTCGCCATTGGCGCGCCCATCATGGCGCTGCTGACCGCCCGACTGCCGCGCAAGCTGTCGTTAATTTTGCTGATGGTGATTTTCATTGTTGGCAACCTGCTGTGCGCCCTCGCGCTGAGTTACAACTTCCTGATGCTGGCGCGCGTTATTACGGCGCTGTGCCACGGCGCGTTCTTTGGGATTGGTGCCGTTGTGGCGGCAAGCCTTGTGCCTGCCGGGCGCAAGGCTTCTGCGGTGGCGCTGATGTTTACCGGCTTGACGCTGGCTAACGTGCTGGGCGTGCCGATTGGCACCTGGTTCGGACAGCTTTACGGCTGGCGAGCTACTTTCTGGGGCGTGGCCGTTATTGGGGTGATTGCGTTCCTGGCGCTGGGAGTGAGCCTGCCGTCGCAGAAAGATGAAGAAGCCACTGACTTAAAAAGCGAAATCAAAGCGCTGGCGCACGGCAAGCTTTGGCTATCGCTTAGTATGACGGTGTTCTTCTCTGCGGCGATGTTCGCGCTGTTCAGCTATGTTGCACCGATGCTGCTACAGGTGACGGGCATTACGCCAGAGGGCGTGAGCTGGACGCTGTTCCTGATTGGTGCGGGGCTGACGGTGGGGAACATTCTGGGTGGGCGATTGGCGGACTGGCGAGTCTCGTTCAGCCTGATCCTCAGCTTCAGCCTGATTGCGGTTTTCTCGTTACTGTTCAGCTGGACAAGCCATGCCGCATGGCTGGCGGAAATCACGCTGTTCCTGTGGGCGATGGCGGCGTTTGCCACCGTACCTGCGCTGCAAATCAATGTGGTGCTGCACGGCAAAGAAGCACCTAATTTGGTGTCCACGCTGAATATTGCGGCCTTTAACGTCGGCAATGCGCTCGGTGCCTGGGTCGGCGGCACGGTCATTGACCGTGGCTTCGGCCTGACGGCGGTGCCGGTCGCCGCGGCTGCGCTGGCAGTGGTTGGCCTGATACTTTGCCTGATTAACTTTAGCAACGGCACGGGGCATCAGCAGCCGGTGACCGGGCAATAAGCTAGCGGTTGAGCAGCGCGTTGAGCGGGTCGCTATACAGATGCATGTTGTGCTGTAAGTGGTCGCTGAACGCGCTGACCAGCGCTGATGCCGGGCGGTGCAGGGGTCGAATCAGGCTGACGGTAAAAGGCACCGCCACGCTGAACGGGCGTACCACCACGCCGCGTTCGTGGTAATCCAGCGCGGTTAACGGGTTGACGATAGACACGCCAGCCCCCGCCTGAACCATCGCGCAGACGGACGCGGCGCTGTGCGTTTCCACCACCATTCTTCGTTTTACGTCATATTCCTGAAACAGCGAGTCCAGCAGTTGCCGATAGCTGTCGGTTCTTGACAGGCTGATGTAATTTTCCCCGGCAAAATCCTGCGGTGTGAGTTCTGCTTTCGCGGCTAGTTTGTGCCCGGCGGGCAGCACGCAAACTTCATTCAGAGTGAGTAGGGTTTGGCGTTCCGTCCCGGCAGGCGTGGTGATGTTTTCCGTCAGCCCCAGGTCGTGGCGTTGGGCGGACAGCCACTCTTCCAGCAGCGGGGATTCCTGCGGCACGATGTTCAGGCTGAGCTCCGGGTAGCGGGCCAGGAAAGGGTGTATCAGGCGCGGCAGAAATGACTGAGAAAATACCGGCAGGCAGGCAATAGACAGTTCGCCCTGGCGGAACTCACGCAGGCTTTCGGCGGCATTAATAATACGATCCAGCCCGTACCAGGAGCGCTGAACTTCTTCAAACAGCCGCAGCCCCTGAACGGTGGGGTAGAGGCGGCCCCGACTGCGCTCGAACAGCTGCAGGCCGATAAGCTTTTCAAAGCGTGCCAGCTCCCGGCTGACCGTGGGCTGGGAGGTGTGCAGCAGGCCTGCGGCTTCGGTGAGGTTGCCGGCCGTCATCACGGCGTGGAAGATTTCGATGTGGCGCAGGTTGATGGCTGGCATGGTGTTGTTCCGCTGATGTTGTTTACCCTCACCCCGGCCCTCTCCCTGGAAGGGAGAGGGGGAAAAACTAGTTTGCTCGAGGCGTGGAGTGATTACCCTCACCTTGGCCCTCTCCCTGGAAGGGCGAGGAGGAAAAACTAGTTTACTCGAGGCCGGGTGCGATCACTCTCATCCCGGCCCTCTCCCTGGAAGAACGAGGGGGAAAAACTAGTTTGCCTGAAGCTGGGTGCGTTCATCCTCACTCCGGCCCTCTTCCTTGAAGGGGAAACAGAAATTGCATCGGGGCAATTTAGTGTCCCCTCTCCCCTCTGGGGAGAGGGTTAGGGTGAGGGGCATTTTCTAAACCATATCATATTTGAATAGACTCGCTAGAAAACGATATTTTTTATCCCTCACTTTCTGTGGCGTAATAGGGAAAATGACGTTTACCGGAGTTCACCATGCCACGCTCGCTGCACGACACCACCACCGCGCTGAACGCGCAAAACTTGCTGACCCTGCCCGCTGAATTTGGCTGCCCTGTTTGGGTATATGACGCGGAGATCATTCGCCAGCAAATTGCCCAACTGCGCCAGTTCGATGTGATTCGCTTTGCCCAAAAGGCTTGCTCGAATATCCACATCCTGAAACTGATGCGTGAGCAGGGCGTGAAGGTGGATTCGGTGTCGCAGGGGGAAATCGAGCGCGCGCTGGCGGCAGGCTACAAGCCGCTGGAAAACCCGGATGATATCGTCTTTACCGCCGACGTGATCGACAACGCCACGCTGGCGCTGGTTGCCGAGCAGAAAATCCCGGTCAATATCGGATCTGTGGATATGCTGCATCAACTCGGCGAAGTCTCGCCAGGGCACCGTGTCTGGCTGCGTATTAACCCGGGCTTTGGGCACGGGCACAGCCAGAAAACCAACACCGGCGGCGAGAACAGTAAGCACGGTATCTGGCTGAGTGATATGCCGAAAGCGCTGGAAGCTATGCAGCGCTACGGCATTCATCTGGTGGGTATTCATATGCACATTGGTTCCGGCGTGGATTATGGCCATCTCGAACAGGTTTGCGGCGCGATGGTGCAGCAGGTCATCGACTTCGGTCAGGATCTTGAGGCGATTTCTGCGGGCGGTGGGCTGTCCATTCCTTACCGTGAAGGTGAGGAAACGATCAATACCGATCACTATTTCGGCCTGTGGAATACCGCGCGCGAAAAAATTGCCGCTCATCTGGGGCACCCGGTGAAGCTGGAGATCGAGCCGGGGCGTTTCCTGGTGGCGGAAGCCGGGGTTCTGGTTTCGCAGGTGCGCGCGGTGAAAGATATGGGATCCCGCCACTTTGTGCTGATTGACGCTGGTTTTAACGATCTGATGCGTCCGTCTATGTACGGCAGCTACCACCATATTTCTGCGCTGGCGGGTGACGGGAGGGATCTGTCCGCACTGGAGCCGAAAGAAACCGTGGTGGCGGGGCCGCTGTGCGAGTCCGGGGATGTGTTTACCCAGCAGGAAGGCGGCAAGGTAGAAACCCGCCTGCTGCCGCCGGTAAAACCGGGTGATTACCTGGTGCTGCACGATACCGGCGCATACGGGGCTTCTATGTCCTCTAACTACAATAGTCGTCCGCTGCTGCCGGAAGTGCTGTTTGATAACGGCAGCGCGCGCCTGATTCGCCGCCGCCAGACGATTCAGGAGCTGCTGGCGCTCGAGCTACTTTGAGACTTTCCGTCCGGCCTCGAAAAAGGGGCCGGGCGCAACGGAGTCCCTCAGTACCAGCGTCCCCACAAATGGCGGGATGGGGGCTAACGGTTCGTTGCTCGCCAGCTTAATGGCCTGATCGATGGCGGTAATGATCATGTTGTCGATGGGCAGATAGACGGATGACAGCGCTGGTTCCAGCCACTGGGCGCTAGGTGCGTCATCAAAGCCGAACAGCGAAATATCCTGTGGAATACGGATCCCGGCCTGGTGCAGCGCTTTAGAGGCGCCCAGCGCCATATCGTCGTTACAGGAAAACAGCGCGCTGAAGGTCACGCCGCTGGTCAGCAGCTCCTGGCACAGGTGGTGCCCTTCGGTCATGCTGGAATCTCCGTATTTCACCCGGTTCTCATCCCACGCAATGCCATGTTTTTGCAGTGCTTTCCGGTACCCCATCAGGCGCGCCTTGCCGGTTGGCGTGGAAATAGGCACGGTAATGCAGGCAATTTCCCTGTGACCTTGCTGGATAAGGTATTCGGTGGCCTGAAAGGCGGCATCCTGCTGCTCGAAGAAGACACAGCGTTCACGGGCCTGGGTGACGTCCCGGTTAATGACGACCAGCGGCACCTGAATCGCATTCATCAGCGACATCAACGCCCGTTCGCTCATAAAACGCGTGTAGAGAACGATGGCATCGCAGTGCCTGTCCGCCAGCATTTGTACGGCATCCAGCTCTTTTTCAGGCGTGTCATGCCCGTCGGTGACAATCAGCTGTTTACCGTAGAATTCCGTGCGGCGTGAAGCCTGCTGCAGCAGGCGACCGAAGTAGAAGCCATCGAAGGTGGAGACAACCAGCCCGATACTGTTGCTGCTGCGGTTTGCCAGCGATCGTGCCAGAAAATTAGGCTTATAGCCCAGCTCTTCCATGGCCTTAAACACCTGTTCGCGGGTGCTTGCTTTAACCTGTCCGGTGCCGTTTAACACGCGAGATACCGTCGCTTTGGAAACCCCTGCGCGTAACGAGACATCTAACATTGTTACCATTGTTTCCTTCCCGATCTGGACGCTGTCGCGATTTTCCAGCAGTTTATCACAGGAGTTTCGCCCGCAAGCGGCCTTGCCGTTTCGCCGTGCAAATTGTCGTCCCGGATCACGCTTTCAGAATTTGGTGTGGTTTTTTAGGAGTATATCGTTGTGAAAATTGTCCCGTTATACCAGGCCCCTCAGCACGCAGAGCAAGTCACGGAGTGGCTTTGGCAGGCGTTTGGCAGTCAGGAAAGCCGAGGCTTTTTTGCGTCTATTGTTGCCGCCAGCCAGCGGGAAGGCGAAATGCCCCTGACGTTTATTGCGTTGGAGGGCGAAAAGATGGTGGGGACCGTGGGGCTGTGGCGCTGTGATTTGATCAGCCGGCAGGATCTCTGGCCCTGGCTGGCGGCGCTGTATATTGCTGAAAGCCAGCGAGGAAAGGGACTGGGCGAGATTTTACAGCGGCACGTCGTGGAATACGCCCGCCAGCTGGGTTTTGAGTCTTTGTATCTGTATTCGGCCTGTAAGACCTATTATGAACGGTTTGGCTGGCGCTACATTGGCGACGGGCTGGATTACCCCGACCAGCCCGTACATCTTTATCAACTTACGCTTTAAGCGTTGTCGCCTGGAGAGGCCACCGAGTGTCGGCGCACAAGCGTCGGGCTGAACATATGGGTGATTTCCGGCAGCGGCAGGTTTTCGGCCAGCGCCAGCGCCAGCTCTGCTGCCTGAGTCGCCATGGTCACAATCGGATAGCGAACCGTGGTCAGCTTGGGCCGCACGTAGCGTGAAATTAACACGTCATCAAAGCCAATCAGCGAAATCTCACCGGGAACATCAATGCCGTTGTCGTTAAGCACGCCCATCGCCCCCGCGGCCATTGAGTCGTTGTAGCAGGCCACGGCGGTGAAGTTTTTGCCGCGTCCCAGCAGCTCCGTCAGGGCCTGCTCGCCGCCGCTTTCATCGGGTTCACCAAAGGTCACCAGGCGCTCGTTGACGGGGATATCGTGCTCGCGGAGCGCGTCGTAGTAGCCCTGAAGGCGGTCTTCTGCGTCCGATATCTGGTGATTGGAACAGATGTAGCCGATGCGGGTGTGTCCCTGCTGAATCAAATGGCGCGTCGCAAGCCAGGCGCCGTAGCGGTCATCCAGCGCAACGCAGCGCTGCTCAAAGCCTGGCACAATGCGGTTAATGAGCACCATGCCGGGGATTTGCTTCATCAGCGAAATTAGCTCCTCATCAGGGAGTTTTTTGGCGTGAACGACCAGCGCTGCGCTGCGGTGGCGAATAAGCTGTTCAATGGCCTGGCGCTCTTTTTGTTCACTGTGGTAGCCATTGCCGATAAGCAGGAAGTTGCCGGTGCGGTAGGCAACCTGCTCCACGGCTTTAACCATCGCGCCAAAGAAGGGGTCGGAAACGTCGCCCACGATCAGGCCAATGGTTTCCGTGGCCTGTTGGGCAAGGGCTCTCGCGTTAGCGTTGGGATGATAATTCAGCGCTTCCATGGCGCTATTCACCGCCTGCTTTGAGGCATCGCTGGCTTTTGGGGAGTGGTTGATGACGCGTGAAACCGTGGCGACAGACACACCAGCCAGCCGAGCCACATCCTTAATTGTCGCCATGAAAAGCCTTCCTGTTAGGGGTAATCGTTTACACTGCGTTTAGTTTTACGGAATTCCCTGATGACTGCAAGGCAACAACTGATGGGGATATTGCAAAGTAGAGCAAAATCAAGGTGAAAGCGTGTAACGGTTACACTTGCTTCACGAGGTTGCCTCTTTTTAGTGCATGTCGCGGATTTTTAAACGTTTCCGCCCAAATCTTTGCTTACATTTTGCAGTCGGCTGTTGCGATTTCAGCATAGCTTAATGGAAGACGCCGCTGCTACATTTGTGGTCCCAGAGGTATTGATAGGTGAAGTCAGCGATTATTTGCTGATCCTATGAATTA
Organism: Enterobacter sp. Ap-1006; assembly: GCF_011752835.1. Taxonomy (NCBI): domain Bacteria; kingdom Pseudomonadati; phylum Pseudomonadota; class Gammaproteobacteria; order Enterobacterales; family Enterobacteriaceae; genus Enterobacter; species Enterobacter sp. Ap-1006. The sequence continues at coordinate 377,465 of NZ_VWWU01000005.1, forward strand.
CACCAACCTGCGCGGATGCGCAGGTTTTTTTTTGCCTGAATCCAGCCGCCTGTAACAAGAATCGAGAATTTAAACACCTGGTTGCACTTGGGCTCATTCCCTTGCTTTTTGCCGCTGGTTTCGCCGCTGGCGGCACGAGACAATTCAGATCCCAGAGGTATTGATTGGTGAGAATTCCTGGTACTCTGCTGAGTACAATTCTTTTGCACCAACCTGCGCAGATGCGCAGGTTTTTTTTTGCCATTTTTTGAGCCCCCTCCCGCACTTAACGCAACTGGTGTACTCTGCGACTCTACACTTAATGCTGACCGACAGACGACAAAGAGAGTCGCTATGCTTCTTGCTTTTTTCCGTGCGCTATTTCGCATTCTGTTCCGGGTAACCCTTTCCGGCGATCCGCAGGTGCTTCAAGGACAGCGGGTGCTGATTGTGCCAAACCATGTCTCATTTCTGGACGGGATCCTGGTTGCACTTTTTCTGCCGGTGCGCCCCGTATTTGCGGTCTACTCCTCAATAAGTCAGCAGTGGTTTATGCGCTGGCTTAAGCCGCTCATTGATTTTGTCCCGCTGGACCCGACCAAGCCAATGTCTATCAAGCACCTGGTGCGCCTGGTGGAACAGGGGCGCCCGGTAGTGATTTTCCCGGAAGGACGCATCAGCGTGACCGGATCGTTGATGAAAATCTACGACGGAGCCGGATTTGTGGCGGCCAAAGCACAGGCCACGGTGGTACCTTTGCGCATTGACGGCGCGGAGCTGACTTTCTTTAGCCGCCTGAAAGGGCTGGTAAAACGCCGGGCTTTCCCGCGTATTACCCTGCATCTTCTGCCGCCAACGTCGATTGCAATGCCGGAAGCCCCACGGGCCAGGGATCGCCGTAAAATGGCCGGCGAGATGCTGCACCAAATCATGATGGAAGCGCGCATGGCCGTGCGCCCGCGTGAGACGCTTTTTGAGGCGCTGCTGGCGGCGAAGGATCGGTACGGCTCGCGTAAAAACTGTATTGAAGACATTAATTTCAAGCCAGATACTTATAGTTCGCTGCTGAAAAAAACGCTGTTTGTGGGCCGAATCCTCGATAAATACAGCGAACAGGGTGAAACCATTGGTTTGATGCTGCCGAATGCGGCGATCAGCGCGGCGGTGATTTTTGGCGCTTCATCCCGGGGCCGTATTCCGGCAATGATGAACTACACGGCTGGCGTAAAAGGGCTGACCAGCGCGATTACTGCGGCGCAAATTAAGACGGTCTTTACCTCCCGGCAGTTCCTGGATAAGGGCAAACTGTGGCACTTGCCGGAACAGCTGACGCAGGTGCGCTGGGTGTATCTGGAAGATTTAAGGTCTACCATCACCCTGCAGGATAAAGTGTGGATCTTTGCTCATCTGCTTGCGCCTCGCCTGGCCCAGGTGAAACAGCAGCCGGAAGAGGCGGCGATGGTGCTGTTTACCTCCGGCTCGGAGGGTAATCCAAAAGGCGTGGTGCATAGCCATAAAAGCCTGTTGGCCAACGTAGAGCAGATTCGCACCATCGCGGACTTCACCGCCGATGACCGGTTTATGTCCGCGCTGCCGCTCTTCCACTCTTTTGGCCTGACGGTGGGGCTGTTCACGCCGCTGCTGACCGGGGCGGAAGTGTTTCTTTACCCAAGCCCGCTGCATTACCGCGTGGTGCCGGAACTTATTTACGACCGCAATTGCACGGTGGTCTTTGGCACCTCGACGTTCCTCGGCAACTATGCCCGTTTTGCTAACCCGTATGATTTCTTCCGCCTGCGCTATGTAGTTGCCGGGGCAGAAAAGCTGCAGGAAAGCACGAAGCAGCTGTGGCAGGACAAGTTTGGCCTGCGCATTCTGGAAGGCTACGGCGTGACCGAGTGCGCGCCGGTGGTGTCTATCAACGTGCCGATGGCGGCGAAACCGGGCACCGTGGGCCGCATTCTTCCGGCAATGGATGCTCGCCTGCTGGCGGTGCCCGGTATTGAAAAGGGCGGAAGGCTGCAGCTAAAAGGGCCAAACATCATGAACGGCTATCTGCGCGTGGAAAATCCGGGCGTGCTGGAGAAGCCTGAGGCTGAAAATGGCCTGGGTGAGATGGAACCCGGCTGGTACGACACCGGCGATATCGTGACCTTTGACGAGCAGGGCTATTGCGTGATTCAGGGGCGCGCGAAGCGCTTTGCCAAAATCGCCGGGGAGATGGTGTCGCTTGAGATGGTCGAACAGATGGCGATCGGCATTTCGCCTGACAAACTGCATGCTACGGTCGTTAAGCACGACGCCGCTAAAGGCGAAGCGCTGGTGATGTTTACCACCGACAGCGAGCTTAACCGCGAAAAACTTCTGCATTATGCGCGTGAGCACGGCGTGCCTGAGCTGGCGGTGCCACGCGATATTCGCTTCCTCAAACAGCTGCCTGTGCTAGGCAGCGGAAAACCAGATTTTGTCACCCTGAAAGCACAGGTTGATGAAGCGGAGAAAGCCCATGGCTGAACAGGCTGGCAATAGCGGTTCGTTGTGGTCCCGGGGCATGATGGCGGTCACCGCGGCGCAGTTTTTATCGGCTTTTGGCGATAACGCGCTGTTGTTCGCCACGCTCGCGGTGCTCAAGCAGCAGTTCTACCCGGACTGGAGCCAGCCCGTGCTACAAATGGTGTTTGTTGGCGCGTACATCCTCTTTGCGCCGTTTGTGGGACAGGTGGCCGACAGTTTCGCCAAAGGGCGAGTGATGATGCTGGCGAACAGCATGAAGCTTGTGGGTGCGGCGGTGATTGCGCTGGGGCTGAATCCTTTTGTCGGTTACACGCTGGTGGGCATCGGCGCGGCGGCCTATTCACCGGCTAAATACGGCATTCTCGGCGAGCTGACCACTGGCGATCGGCTGGTGAAGGCCAACGGCCTGATGGAGTCTTCTACCATTGCGGCGATCCTGCTGGGATCCGTTGCCGGCGGCGTTCTGGCAGACTGGAATCTGACGGCGGCGCTGGTTGTCTGCGCGCTGGTTTACGGCGGGGCGGTGGTTGCCAACGTCTTTATCCCTAAACTTGCCGCCGCGCGCCCCGGCCAGTCGTGGCGTTTCAAGCCGATGACGCACAGTTTCTTTTCCGCCTGCCGCAGCCTTTGGCGCAGCGGAGAAACGCGCTTCTCGCTGGTAGGCACCAGCCTATTCTGGGGGGCGGGCGTGACGCTTCGATTCCTGCTGGTGCTGTGGGTACCGGTGGCGTTAGGGATCACGGATAACGCGACGCCGACTTACCTTAACGCGATGGTTGCGGTTGGGATTGTGGTGGGGGCCGGAGCAGCCGCGAAGCTGGTGACTTTGGAAACCGTTGCCCGCTGCATGCCCGCCGGGATTTTAATCGGCGTTGGCGTACTGATTTTTGCTCTACAGCATTCTCTGTTGCCGTCTTACGCTTTGCTGGTGTTGATTGGCCTGTTGGGCGGTTTCTTTGTGGTGCCGCTTAACGCGCTGCTCCAGGAGCGCGGCAAGCACACGGTCGGGGCAGGTAACGCCATTGCCGTGCAAAACCTTGGTGAAAACACGGCCATGCTTTTGATGCTGGGTCTGTTCTCACTGGCGGTGAAAACCGGGGCGTCCATCGTTGGCATTGGCATTGGATTTGGGGCGGTGTTTGCGCTGGCGATTAGCGCCCTGTGGCTGTGGCAAATCAAACATAAATAGCAAAAAGGCCCTCTTTTGGAGGGCCTTAGTTTTTTACGGTGCCGGGTAAGTATAGAGGCGATGCACCGCTTCAATCTCCTCAATCACCTCTTCGCTTAGCGTCAAATGCAGGCTTTCAAGGTTGGTTTTCAGCTGTTCCAGCGTCGTGGCGCCGAGCAGCGTGCTGGCCACAAACGGCTGACGGCGAACGAAGGCCAGCGCCATTTGCGCCGGGTCGAGATTATGGCGTTTAGCTATTTCTACGTAGGCCGCAACGGCTTTTTGCGACTGCTCGCCGCTGTAGCGGGTGAAGCGGCTAAACAGCGTGTTGCGAGCGCCGGCCGGTTTGGCTCCGTTAAGGTATTTGCCCGACAGCACGCCGAAGGCGAGGCAGGAATAAGCGAGCAGCTCAACGCCTTCGTGCTGGCTGATTTCAGACAGGCCAACTTCAAAGCTGCGGTTTAACAGGCTGTAGGGGTTTTGAATGGTCACGATGCGCGGCAGATCGTGTTTTTCCGCAAGCTGCAGATAGCGCATCACGCCCCACGGGGTTTCGTTCGAGACGCCGATATAACGAATTTTCCCGGCACGCTGGCACTCGGTCAGCGCTTCAAGGGTTTCCAGCAGCGTTACCGGCAGCGAGGTTGTGTCGCTCCAGGTGTAGCCCAGTTTGCCAAACATGTTGGTCTGACGCTGCGGCCAGTGAACCTGGTAGAGGTCGAGGTAATCGGTTTGCAGGCGTTTGAGGCTGGCATCCAGCGCCTCGCGGATGTTTTTCCGGTCGAGGATCTGGTTTGGGCGGATGCCCGCGTCATTGTTGCGGGTTGGGCCAGTGACTTTGGAAGCAACAACCAGTTTTTCGCGGTTGCCGCGAGCTTTAAGCCAGCTGCCGACATAACTCTCGGTTAAGCCCTGGGTTTCCGGGCGCGGCGGCACCGGGTACATTTCCGCGACATCAATCAGATTCACGCCCTGACTGACGGCGTAGTCGAGCTGCTGGTGGGCATCGGCCTCGCTGTTTTGTTCACCAAAGGTCATGGTTCCCAGCCCCAGCGTGCTGACTTCAAGTGAACTGTGGGGGATACGGTGATAGTGCATAGCCGGCTTCCTGTTGTTCTTTTGACTCGTCAGGCATCGTTACCCGACAAAAGGTCTATAAACATGGCAGAGGCCGGAGCAAAGCGAAAGAGGGGAAAAGAAGAAAAATCATCAGGCCAGCCGAGGGGCTGACCCTGCGAGATTAGCGCTCAATAATCTGGGAAACGTCGTTGCGGTTGATCTGCATTTCATTACCTTGCTGGTCACGATAGCTTACCAGGCCGGTATCTTCATCGACCTTCGGCTTGCCCTCGGTCAAAATCATTCGTCCATCTTTGGTGGCCATTACGTAGTCACTGCTGCAGCCTGAAACGGCAAAGGCAAGACCAATGGCGGAGATTGCTACTGCCCATTTAGTCATCGGTATGTTCCTCGTCAGGAAGGGATCTTATTAATAAGTTTAGTAATAACCTGATGAACAGGGGAAAGAAAGCGGTAAATTCTTAATAGGGCGAGGGAAATGTAACATTCCCCGGCACTTGCTGACAGAACCCTGGATTCCATTCTCTGCGGCGGCTATTAGAGCGTGAAGTGCCGTGCGAGAAGAGCGGCAGTGAAGTTCTTCTTTAAGTAGAAGCCGCGAGGTAACGTGAGAATAGGTGAGCCGTCAGCGCCAATAGCCTCTGTTAACGCCCGGCTGTTGGCGGCTTTTGGCCGCAGCTGCAGCACTTCGCCGTGACGGGCGGTAATGCGTTCCACCTGGCCCAGCACGATCAAATCCATCAGTTCTTCCCAGTCCAGGCGCAGCTGCTGTTCTTCCTCTTCTGAAGGGCTCCATAATAGCGGAGAACCCACGTGCCGCTCGGCAAGCGGGATCTGCCTTTCTCCCTCAACCGGGATCCACAGTACGCGCTTGAGCTTATGCCGCACATGGCTGGTTTCCCAAATGACGCCGCTATTACCGGTTAACGGCGCGACGCAGACGAACGTGGTTTCCAGCGGGCGGCCAAGGCTATCCACCGGGATCGTTTTCAGTTCGATCCCGAGCGCGGCAAAGTCTTGTTCGGGCTTGCTGCCCGCGCTGGCACCCAGCCACAGCTCCAGCAGCACGCCAATCCAGCCTTTATCGCGCTTCAGGTCTTTCGGCGTCTGTAAGCCAGCGCAGGCGGCCAGTTCGCCCAGAGTATAACCGGCGACGCTTTGCGCCTGTTGGAGCAGCTCGGCTTCACTGCGTGGGGGCGTGATGAGCGGACGTATTGGTTGCATAACTCGTTGATGTTTTTTGGTTAAAAAATGAACGCACTTTGTGCACAGCGAAAGCTTAGTTTAGTCGTCTGAGGATAAGATTAACAATATTCTGATTTATAATGAGTTTTTAAAGGCAGCCGTTTCGTTGGAGCAACATTAAAAAGGCTTTTCCAAATCTGGTCACTGACAATGAACAGGATCTTACACCATGTTATCCACAGAAAAGTGGGATAACTGGGAAAAAGCATGACTACTGGTTCCATTTACAGCCTTGACGAGGCGCTAAAATACAATTTATCACCGATTTGTGACTAACTTGTTGGCACAATCTGTGGATAAAAACAACATTGTGCGATCTTTCATCAGTAGGCGATCTTCATATGTGATGATCATCACATTATGAAACTCGTGTGTCATTTTTATAGTATTATGATTATGAAATTTAAAGGCTTTAATGTGTGTCAGGATTGCTCCTTATTTTAGTTGTCCTGAGTTGTCCCGATGTAATTCGGTAGTTCTTCACAGTTATATCCACAGAAAAAGTGAATAAAACCGCCGATTTTGATCGTCCCCTGTTTATAACCCGGCTCTCTTTTGTGAGTTATTCAAATGTTATTCCATGCGAGCGCCGCCGAGAGAGTGGTTTACCGCCTGACACTTGTATGAAACAATCGATGCAATCTAAGTTTGTTTTGAGGTAGTCCGGTGATCGATGATGATGGCTACCGCCCCAACGTTGGGATCGTAATATGTAATCGGCAGGGACAGGTGATGTGGGCGCGACGCTTTGGCCAACATTCCTGGCAATTTCCCCAGGGGGGTATTAATCCTGGCGAGTCCGCTGAACAGGCAATGTACCGGGAGCTTTTCGAAGAAGTCGGTCTACAAAGAAAAGATGTTCGCATTCTTGCCTCGACCCGAAACTGGTTGCGTTACAAATTACCTAAACGTTTGGTGCGTTGGGACACAAAGCCGGTTTGTATCGGCCAAAAACAAAAATGGTTTCTTTTGCAGTTGCTGAGCAGCGACGGTGAGATCAACATGCAAACCAGCAGTACGCCGGAATTCGATGGCTGGCGCTGGGTCAGTTATTGGTATCCGGTCCGTCAGGTTGTTTCATTCAAGCGCGATGTCTATCGCCGGGTAATGAAAGAGTTCGCCAGCGTGGTGATGCCACTGCAGGAAGTTACGCCACCACGCAATAACTCGCCGGCATGGCGACGTAAAAGAGGTTAAGTCACGCGAAAAATGCTCACCCGTCTGCGAGAAATAGTCGAAAAGGTCGCCAGTGCCCCGCGCCTCAATGAGGCGCTGGACATTTTGGTGACTGACATCTGCCTTGCGATGGATACCGAGGTTTGCTCGGTTTATCTCGCCGACCACGAGCGCCGCTGTTTTTACCTTATGGCGACGCGCGGGTTAAAGAAACCGCGCGGCCGCACCGTCACGCTTGCCTTTGATGAAGGTATTGTTGGCCTGGTTGGGCGGCTCGCGGAGCCGATTAACCTTGCAGATGCGCAAAAACACCCCAGCTTTAAATATGTGCCCGCGGTAAAAGAGGAGCGTTTTCGTGCGTTCCTCGGCGTGCCTATTATCCAGCGCCGTCAGCTTCTGGGAGTGCTGGTTGTTCAGCAGCGTGAACACCGGCAGTACGATGAGAGCGAAGAGTCTTTCCTCGTTACGCTGGCAACGCAAATGGCCGGGATATTATCGCAGTCTCAGTTAGCGGCCCTGTTTGGACAGTATCGCCAGACCCGTATCCGCGCGCTGCCTGCGTCGCCTGGCGTGGCGATTGCCGAAGGCTGGATGGACACAACCGTCCCGCTGATGGAGCAAGTTTTTGAAGCGTCGACCCTGGACACGGCGCTTGAGCGTGAGCGTCTGACCGCCGCGCTGGAAGAGGCTTCCGGGGAATTCCGCCGCTACAGCAAGCGTTTTGCCGCCGGGGCTCAGAAAGAGACTGCGGCGATTTTCGATCTTTACTCTCACCTGCTGACCGACGCCCGCCTGCGGCGTGAGCTTTTTGCTGAGGTAGATAAAGGCCTGGTCGCTGAATGGGCCGTGAAAACGGTGGTGGAGAAGTTTGCTGAACAGTTTGCCAGCCTTTCAGATAGCTACCTGAAAGAGCGAGCGGGCGACCTCAGAGCGCTGGGGCAGCGCCTGTTGTTCCACCTCGATGACACGATTCAAAGCCCGAATACCTGGCCTGAGCGCTTTGTGCTGGTTGCCGACGAACTTTCAGCCACCACGCTTGCCGAACTGCCGCAAAACCGTCTCGCGGGCGTTGTCGTGCGCGATGGTGCGGCAAACTCTCATGCCGCCATTATGGTCCGTGCGCTCGGTATCCCAACCGTCATGGGCGCTGATATTCAGCCATCGGCTCTACATCGCCGTATGCTGATCGTGGACGGCTATCGCGGTGAATTGCTGGTGGATCCTGAGCCGGTTTTGCTGCAGGAATACCAGCGCCTGGTGACCGAGGAGAACGAACTTAGTCGCCTGGCGGAAGATGATGTGGAGCAGCCCGCGGCGTTAAAAAGCGGCGAGCGGGTGCAGGTCATGCTGAATGCCGGGCTTAGTCCTGAGCATGAAGAACAGCTTGGTAGCCGTATCGACGGTATCGGGCTGTACCGCACCGAAATTCCTTTTATGCTGCAAAGCGGTTTCCCGTCCGAAGAAGAGCAGGTTGCACAGTATCAGGGCATGTTGCAGATGTTTAACGACAAACCTGTGACGCTGCGAACGCTGGACGTCGGGGCGGATAAACAGCTTCCGTATATGCCTATCAGCGAGGAGAATCCCTGTCTTGGCTGGCGAGGCATTCGTATTACGCTGGATCAGCCAGAGATCTTTCTGATCCAGGTTCGCGCCATGCTGCGTGCGAATGCGGCTACGGGGAATTTGAGTATCCTGCTGCCGATGATCACCAGCATTGATGAAATCGATGATGCGCGCAGACTTATCGATCGTGCGGGCAGGGAAGTCGAAGAGGAATTAGGCTACCAGTTGCCGAAGTTCAGGCTTGGGGTGATGGTTGAAGTGCCTTCCATGGTGTTCATGCTGGGGCATCTGGCCGGGCGTATTGATTTTATTTCCGTTGGTACAAACGACCTGACTCAGTATCTGCTGGCGGTTGACCGTAACAACACGAGGGTGGCTAACCTTTACGATAGCCTGCATCCGGCGATGCTGCGTACGCTGAACCTGATTGCCCGTGAGGCCGAGCGCTATGACCTCGATCTGTGCCTGTGCGGTGAAATGGCCGGTGACCCGATGTGCGTCGCGATTCTTGTGGGCATGGGGTACCGTCATCTTTCAATGAACGGCCGTTCCGTCGCGCGTATTAAATACCTGTTACGCCATATTCAGCTTGAAGAAGCCGAAGTGCTTGCTCAGCGTACCCTTGAGGCTCAAATGGCGACGGAAGTGCGCCACCAGGTAGCGGCCTTTATGGAGCGCCGCGGCATGGGTGGCCTGATTCGCGGCGGGCGCTGATCCGTTCTCAATGTCCCGATCTCACCGGGACATTTTCCCCGTCTGACAACAAGGGAAAAAGCGTGGTTTTTCCCTTGTTGTGGCTCATCTTCCGAAAACCCCAAAGGGGTTTCCCTGTTCGCTTTCTTCGATGCCTGGTGTTGGTTCACACTCCCGGATACGCCCTGAATGCCCCGGTACCACCGGGACATTACACATCTTTTACAACTTCCGTAATCAATCACTCTGGCTGTTTGTGCTATGATCCGCTGCTTTCGGAGCGCATCGAGAGTGGTGCGTACTTGCCACTCACCTTCTATTTTGGGTGAGGTAACAATAGCTTGTGGTGACAGATGAATAGTGGCTATCTGCGTTTCCCTGAATTTGATCCGGTGCTTTTCTCCATCGGGCCGGTTTCCCTGCACTGGTACGGGCTCATGTACCTGGTCGGGTTCGTGTTTGCCATGTGGCTTGCCGGGCGCCGCGCCAGCCGTCCGGGCAGCGGCTGGACGAAAAATGAAGTAGAGAATCTGCTGTATGCAGGTTTCCTTGGCGTGTTCCTGGGGGGGCGCCTGGGCTATGTCTTCTTCTACAATCTGCCGGTCTTCCTTGCCGATCCTCTCTACCTGTTCAAAGTCTGGGACGGCGGTATGTCCTTCCACGGCGGCCTGATCGGTGTTATCTGTGTGATGATTTGGTTTGCGCGCCGCACCAAGCGTACTTTCTTCCAGGTCTCTGATTTTATTGCGCCGCTGATCCCGTTTGGTTTAGGGGCTGGGCGCCTCGGCAACTTTATCAATGGCGAACTGTGGGGCCGCGTTGACCCGAACTTCCGCTTCGCCATGCTGTTCCCTGGTTCACGCAGTGAAGACGTTGGCCTGCTGGCTACGCACCCGGAATGGCAATCGCTGTTCAATACCTACGGCGTACTGCCTCGCCACCCGTCTCAGCTTTATGAGCTGGCGCTGGAAGGGGTTGTCCTGTTCATCATCCTGAACCTGTTTATTCGTAAGCCTCGCCCAATGGGGTCCGTCTCTGGCCTGTTCCTGATTGGCTACGGTGCGTTCCGTATCATCGTCGAATTCTTCCGCCAGCCGGATGCGCAGTTCACCGGCACCTGGGTACAGTACATCAGCATGGGGCAGATCCTGTCGATTCCGATGATTGTTGCCGGTATCATTATGATGGTCTGGGCTTACCGCCGTCCGCAGCAGCAACTTTCGTGAGGTGACATGAAACAGTATCTTGATTTGATGAAAAAAGTGCTCGAAGAGGGCACGCCAAAAGCGGACCGTACCGGTACCGGCACGTTGTCGATTTTTGGGCATCAAATGCGCTTTAACCTGCAGGAAGGCTTCCCGCTGGTTACCACCAAAAAATGTCACCTGCGTTCGATCATTCATGAGCTGCTGTGGTTCCTGAATGGCGATACCAATATCGCGTACCTGAAGGAAAACAAGGTGACGATTTGGGACGAATGGGCGGATGAAAACGGCGATCTCGGCCCGGTTTACGGCAAGCAATGGCGTTCCTGGGCAACTCCTGACGGGCGTTATATTGATCAGCTAACCACCGTGCTCAACCAGTTGAAAAACGATCCCGATTCTCGGCGCATTATTGTCTCTGCGTGGAACGTGGGCGAGCTGGATAAAATGGCGCTGGCCCCTTGCCACGCGTTTTTCCAGTTCTATGTGGCAGACGGCAAACTCTCTTGCCAACTCTACCAGCGCTCTTGCGACATCTTCCTTGGTTTGCCGTTCAACATCGCCAGCTATGCGCTGCTGGTGCATATGATGGCGCAGCAGTGCGACCTGGAAGTGGGTGACTTTGTCTGGACCGGGGGCGATACGCACCTGTACAGCAACCATCTGGAACAGACACGTCTGCAGCTAACCCGTGAACCGCGCGCGCTGCCTAAGCTGGTTATCAAACGTAAGCCGGAGTCATTGTTTGACTACCGTTTCGAAGACTTCGAGATTGAAGGCTACGATCCGCATCCGGCGATCAAAGCGCCTGTCGCCATTTAACCTGCCGACAGAGTGACAGAACCGGTGCCTGAGTGCGCCGGTTTTTTTTGCTCCAGTTTTGCTTCTTCGGCATTGATTCCAGAGCGTATGCAACTCTCCGTAACACCTTAATTATCTTCCGATATGTGTCGCATCATCTGATTTGCGAACTGGCTGATTCAACCTCTGTGGCCCACACTCCTCCCATGAAAATCAACCAACGTGGTTTTAGCATTATTGAGGTGATGGTGGTGATAGCCATTGTTGCCGTACTCAGCGCTGGTGGGCTTCACGGCTGGCACGAGTGGCAGCAGAGAGTGCAGTTGCGGCAAACGGCTCAGCAACTGAGTCACTTTCTCTCGCGGCTAAGAAATGATGCCAACTGGCACAACCAAACCCATCTTTTGGCGCTGCATCAACTGGGGAAAAGCTGGTGCCTGACAAGCCGTGCCGCTGAAGAAAGCTGTTCGGGAAACTCAAATCTGACGTTTACCCCCGAGTTTGACGATATCGTCGTGGAGGATATGACTGCCGGGTTAGGTTTCTACGGTATTCGTAACACAGCCTGGCCAGGTCACCTTATTGTGAAAAGTCAGGTCGGGCGCTGGAAAGTGACGCTCTCGGTTTGGGGGCGCATCCGGCTGTGCGAAATGTCCGGAGACAAGTCATGTTGAGCGCTCAGAGAGGGTTTACGTTACTCGAAACGCTTATTGCGATGGCATTGAGCAGCGTGCTGTTGCTTGGCACTTCAAGGCTCTTCCCCGCTTTGCAGGGGGAGGTTTTACGCCAGTACAGCTACGTTGCCCAGCAGGAAGCGCTTTGGCAAATGGCGTTCACTGTTGGAAAAAATTTACAGCGTGCGGGTTATTGCCGAGGGAAGTGTCAGGGGGAGGCTGTAAAGCTTATGAACAACGGAAACTGTGTGGTATTGCAGTGGGATGCCAACGGTAATGGCCGGTGGGACACGAACCCTGGTAGTCAAAATGAACAGACGGGCTATCGATTGCGTAACGGCAGCCTGGAGACTCAAAAGGGCGTAGAGCATTGTGAAGGCAACGGCTGGGAAAGAATGTCTGACCCGACGCAATTGGTGGTGCAGCATTTTTCCGTGATTCGCCAGAATCGCAAAACCGGCAGGCCTTTATTCCTCGTGAGTCTTGCTGCATATCTGAAGCAAGGTGGGCGTCCTGTGGAGCTTAGCTACACGGTGAGTGGAGAAAATTCATGAGCGGCAAGCAAGAGAAAGGGAGCACCTCTTTGCTGATGGTATTGATGCTGCTTGCGGTTGGTTCTCTGATGCTGAGTGGGCTTTCCCGACAACTTAGCGCCCAGCGCTTTGAGGTTGCCGCCGAAATTCAGTTTATTAAAAATCAGACGGCTGCAAGATCTGCGCTGGCATGGGGGGAAAAACAAAACTGGCAACCCCAGAGAACCTGGCAATGTCAGTTTGAGTCGCGTAATCAGTGGCACGCCTGCCTGCATCTAACCGATAAAGGTGAGGCCTTACTGGCTGCTTCCGGTTCTGTTGCAGGGCCCACGCTACCGTTCACATTGTGGCGCTGGGGTGTGCTTCAGGGGAATAAATTAGTGGCTTCCGCGCAGGGCTGGCTGGATTTTTGCCCTTTACTGGACGATGACTTATGCAAACTGCCTCGATAGTTTCCCGGCAGCACGGGTTCAGCCTCCCGGAGGTGCTATGTGCCCTGGCGCTGTTTGCGATAGTGATGACCGCATTGCTGGGGTACCACGGTGTATTGCAGCAGGGTTTCACCAGCCAATGGCAGCTAAGGCAGCTGTGGCGCGTGGTTCGTGAGCAGACTGAGCCAGAGGTTCCGCCACTTTCTGATGCATGGAATGTACATCGACAGCAGACATCGTCTTTGGGATGTGTCAGCATCGACGTTACTGTAACAAGTCCAGAGGGCCGGATAGCGCAGCTTTCGCGGCTCGAGTGCCAACGGTCAGAACAACGTCAGGAGTAGCGATTTCATGTTGCGTGTCTACCATTCCAACCGCCTTGATGTGCTGGAAGCCATTATGGAGTTCATTGTGGAGCGCCAGCCATTGCCGGACCCTTTTGAGCCGGAAGTGGTACTGGTGCAAAGCACCGGGATGGCGCAGTGGCTGCAAATGACGCTGGCACAGAAGTTTGGCATTGCGGCGAACATCAAGTTTCCGCTGCCCGCCAGCTTTATCTGGGACATGTTTGTGAGGGTCTTGCCCGATATTCCGGAAGTGAGCGCGTTCAACAAGCAGAGCATGAGCTGGAAGCTGATGACGCTTATCCCCAATATGCTCCACAAGCCAGAGTTCAGGATGCTTGACCACTATCTGCAGGTAGACGACAGCAGCCGTAAGCTGTTTCAGCTTTCTTCCCGGATTGCCGACCTTTATGACCAGTATCTTGTCTATCGTCCCGGCTGGCTAAGTCGCTGGGAGAAGGGCGAGCTTGTCGAAGGTGTGGGAGAGTCTCAGCTCTGGCAGGCTCCGCTCTGGGCGGAACTGGTGCGCTACACCGCTGAGCTGGGGCAGCCTGAATGGCATCGAGCCAATCTCTACCAGCGCTTTATTAGCGCTCTTGAGAAAAGCGAGGTTTGCCCGACGGGACTCCCATCTCGCGTCTTTATTTGTGGGATTTCCGCTCTGCCACCTGTGTACCTCCAGGCTCTGCAGGCGCTGGGTAAGCATATCGACGTCCATGTGCTATTTACCAACCCCTGCCGCTACTACTGGGGGGATATTAAAGATCCCGCGTTCCTTGCTCGTCTTGTCAGCCGCCGTCGTCGTCGGCATCAGACAGAACAAGAGCAGACCTTGTTTAAGGACAACGACAATGCCTCTTCGTTGTTCAATGAGCTTGGTGAGCAGGATGTGGGGAATTCCTTGCTGGCCTCTTGGGGGAAATTAGGGCGCGACTACGCGTTTTTGCTTTCCGAGCTGGAGCGTTTTGAAGAGATCGATGTTTTTGTCGATTTAGAACCCGATAACCTTCTCCACGGCCTGCAAAATGACCTGTTGGAGCTGAAAGATTCGCAGGTGCTAGGGCTGACGGCTGAGGAGTATGAACACAGTGGCGGTAAACGGCTGCTGGATCTTAACGATCGTTCTTTGACATTCCATGAGTGCCATAGCCCGCAGCGAGAAGTTGAAGTGCTGCATGATCAACTGCTGGCGATGCTGGAAGCCGATCCAGAACTTACCCCGCGCGATATCATTGTGATGGTTGCGGATATTGATAGCTACAGTCCGTTTATCCAGGCGGTGTTTGGTAGCGCGAAGGATGAGCGTTGGCTGCCGTTTGCCATTTCTGACCGTCGAGCGCGCCAGGCTCACCCGGCCCTGCAGGCGTTCATTTTACTGCTTGGCTTGCCGGAAAGCCGTTTCGCAGCAGAAGATGTGCTTTCATTGTTGGAAGTGCCTGCCCTGGCGGCGCGTTTCTCTATTGATGAAGAAGGGCTGCGCTATCTGCGTAAATGGGTGAATGAATCAGGTGTACGTTGGGGCATTGATGATGACAACGTTCGAGAACTGGATCTGCCTGCGACCGGGCAGCATACGTGGCGGTTTGGCCTGACTCGGATGCTGCTTGGCTATGCGATGGAAAGCCAGGCTGGGGTCTGGGATTCTGTGCTGCCCTATGATGAGTCCAGCGGCCTGATTGCCGAACTGGTGGGGCAGCTTGCGGAGTTGCTGATGCAGCTGAACCGCTGGCGTCAGCTGTTAACTCAGGAGCGCCCTTTAGACGAATGGTTGCCGCTATGCAGGGACATGCTGAACAGCTTCTTCCTGCCTGATGGTGAAACAGAAGCCGCACTGGCGCTGATTGAGCAGCAGTGGCAGGAGATGATTGAAAAAGGCACTGATGCAGCCTACCAGCAGCCCGTGTCATTAACCTTGCTGCGTGATGAACTGGCCCAGCGTCTTGACCAGGAGCGCATCAGCCAGCGCTTCCTCGCCGGGCCGGTAAACTTCTGTACCCTGATGCCAATGCGCGCCATTCCCTTTAAGGTCGTTTGTTTGCTGGGCATGAATGACGGTGTCTATCCGCGAACGCTTGCGCCATTGGGCTTTGACCTGATGAGTCAGCACTCGCAGCGTGGGGACCGCAGCCGCCGAGACGATGACCGCTATCTGTTCCTGGAAGCACTTATTTCAGCCCAGCAGCGGCTGTACATCAGCTATATTGGCCGTTCGATTCAGGACAACAGCAGGCGTTACCCGTCGGTGCTGGTGGAAGAACTGCTGGATTACATCGCTCGCAGTCACTACCTCCCCGGAGATGCTGAATGTAATGCAGATGACAGCAGTGAGTATGTGAGAAAGCATCTGGTCACACTTCATGCCCGAACACCTTTTGACAGCACCAACTACCTTGCCGGAGGCGATGGGCAAAGCTTTGCTCAGGAGTGGCTGCCAGCGGCAAGCGGCAGTGGCGTAGCGCATGCCCACTTTATTCAGCCTTTGATTGCGGAGCCCTGGGACGACATCTCCCTTGAGCAGCTCCAGCGCTTTTGGCGGCACCCGGTGCGGGCATTTTTCCAAATGCGTCTCGGCATTAACTTCCGCCTGGAAGATACCGAATTGCCGGATGAAGAGCCTTTTACCCTCGATGTACTCGATCGTTTTCAGTTAAACCAGCACCTGCTTAATGCTCTGGTTCAGCAAGATGATCCGCACCAGCTGTTTGTGCGTTACCGGGCAGCTGGCGTTTTACCTTACGGGGCCTTCGGTGAAATCTTGTGGGAAAACCAGCGGAATGAAATGCAAACGCTGGCTGAAAAAGTGCTGGCCGAACGGCAAAAAGGGGAAAGCTGTGAAGTGGATCTTCACATAGACGGAACCAGAGTGACGGGCTGGCTGTCGGACGTACAGGCTGATGGTTTGCTGCGCTGGCGCCCTTCGGTGCTGAATGTGGCTCATGGCATGCAGCTGTGGATTGAACATTTGGTTTACTGTGCCAGCGGCTATTCGGGCGAAAGCCGAATGTTCGGGCGCAAAGATTCACAGTGGCGTTTCCCTCATATGGCACAGGACGAAGCTAAAGCCTGGTTGTTGCAACTGATTGAGGGTTATAAAGAAGGTCTCCGTCAGCCATTACTGCTGCTGCATAACAGCGGTGGCGCGTGGATAAAAACCTGTTATGACCCACAAAATGATGCCATTTTATGGGATGAGGAGACGCAGCAGAAAGCCCGTACTAAGCTGCTTGCTGCCTGGGAAGGAAACCATATGGTGGAAGGGGAAGGGGCTGATATTTGGCTGCAACGTCTGTACCGTACCCTTGATGCCGAGTATTACGAAGCGATTATCGCAGAGGCCGAGCGCTACCTGCTGCCTCTGTTCAGATTCAACCAATCCTGAACAAGGATTGTATAAAAATTGCACAGCCCGGTGAGTTCAATTATGATGCGATTTCTTGCTCAGGGCTGGCGAAGTATAACAACGGCGTTCGACGGATAGCTTCGAAAAGTTGTTAATGATGAGTAAGTTAGTGAAGACGAGGTTTGTGAATGCCTAAATGCAGCACCTGGTTTACCGCGCTTTTCTTGTTCGTTGCTCTTTGGGCACCCTGCAGTCAGGCAGATAATGGATGGCAACCGATTCAGGACACCATCCGTAAAAGTGAAAAAGATCCTCGTCAGTATCAGGCTATTCGTTTAGATAACGGTATGACCGTGCTGCTGGTTTCCGATCCGCAGGCGGTGAAGTCGCTGTCAGCGCTGGTGGTGCCGGTTGGCTCACTGGAAGATCCAGATGCTCACCTTGGGCTTGCCCATTTTCTGGAACATATGACGCTGATGGGTTCCAAAAAATATCCGGACCCGGATAGCCTGTCTGAATTCCTCAAAAAACATGGCGGCAGCCACAATGCCAGTACCGCCACCTATCGAACCGCATTTTATCTTGAAGTAGAAAACGATGCGCTCGACGGTGCCGTAGACCGCCTGGCCGACGCCATTGCTGAACCTAACCTCGCGGCACAATATGCCGAGCGTGAACGTAACGCGGTAAACGCCGAGTTGACGATGGCCCGTGCGCGTGACGGGATGCGCATGGCACAGGTTAGCGCCGAAACAATCAACCCTTTACACCCGGCGGCGCGTTTCTCCGGCGGCAACCTTGAAACACTGCGTGACAAACCCGGCAGCAAGTTGCTCGACGCGCTGGTGGCATTCAGAAATAAGTACTACTCGGCAAACCTGATGAAGGCCGTTATCTACAGCAACAAGCCTTTGCCTGAACTGGCGAAGATTGCCGCTGAAACTTACGGCCGCGTTCCTGACAAAAATATCGAAAAGCCGGTTATCGATGTACCGGTGGTGACTGACGCGCAAAAAGGTATCTTCATCCACTATGTGCCGGTCATGCCGCGCAAGGTGGTTCGCGTTGAGTTTCGCATTGATAACAATAGCGATAAATTCCGCAGCAAAACCGATGAGTTGATTGGGTACCTGATCGGCAACCGTAGCCACAATACGCTGTCGGATTGGCTGCAAAAGCAGGGGCTTGCGGAGAGCATACGCGCGGATTCTGACCCGATGGTGGCCGGTAACAGCGGTGTTTTCGCCATCTCCGTCTCCCTGACTGATAAAGGCCTGGCCAATCGTGACCAGGTGGTTGCGGCGATATTCAGCTATCTCGATCGGTTGCGCGCCAAAGGTATCGATAAACGTTACTTTGACGAGCTTGCACACGTGCTGGATCTCGACTTCCGTTACCCGTCCATCACCCGTGATATGGACTACATCGAATGGCTGGCTGATACCATGCTGCGCGTCCCGGTCACCCATACGTTAGATTCCGCAAATATCGCTGACCAGTACGATCCTGACGCGATTAAAGCGCGTCTGGATATGATGACGCCGCAAAATGCCCGCGTGTGGTATATCAGCCCGCAGGAGCCACACAATAAAACGGCTTATTTCGTTGATGCGCCTTACGAAGTTGACAAAATTCCTGCGCAGACCTTTGCCGACTGGCAGCAGAAGGCAGATGCTATCAAGCTTGAGCTGCCTCAGCTGAATCCTTACATTCCCGATGACTTCACGCTTTATAAGCCACAGAAGCAGTACGACCATCCTGAGCTGCTGATCCACGAGCCGGATCTGCGCGTGGTGTATATGCCGAGCCGCTATTTTGGCAACGAGCCAAAAGCAGACGTGACGCTTGTGCTGCGTAATCCTCAGGTGATGAACAGCGCGAAGAATCAGGTGCTGTTTGCCATCAATGATTACCTTGCGGGCATTGCGCTGGATGAACTCAGCAATCAGGCATCGGTTGGCGGCATCAGTTTCTCATCTAACGCCAATAGCGGGCTGATGATTAACGCCAACGGCTATACGCAGCGCCTGCCGCAGCTGTTTGAAGCGCTGCTGAAGGGCTATTTCAGCTATTCCCCAACGCAGGAACAGCTGGATCAGGCCAAGTCCTGGTATGCGCAGATGATGGATTCGGCGGACAAAGGCAAAGCCTTTGAGCAGGCGATTGCACCGGTGCAGATGGTTTCGCAGGTGCCTTATTTTGAGCGTAGTACCCGTCGGGCGTTGCTGCCGGAGCTGACGCTTAAGGACGTGCTGGATTATCGTGAGCGGTTGAAAACCAATTCCCGGCCTGAGTTTATGGTCATTGGCAACATGTCTCCAGAGCAGACCAAACAGCTGGCGGAAAACGTCAAAGCCCAGCTGGCTCCGAAGGGGGGAGAATGGTGCCGCAATGACGATGTGCTGATTAATAAGCAGCATCTGGCGATGTTTGAAAAAGCCGGAAGCAGCACCGACTCGGCGCTGGCGGCGGTTTATGTACCCAAAGGCTATAACGAAGCCACCAGCACGGCCTATGGCTCAATGCTGGGGCAAATCATTCAGCCCTGGTTCTATAATCAATTGCGTACACAAGAGCAGCTTGGATATGCGGTGTTTGCTTTCCCTATGTCCATTGGTCGCCAGTGGGGAGTGGGGTTCCTGCTTCAGAGCAGCGATAAGCAGCCAGCTTACCTGTATGAGCGGTTTAAAGCGTTTTATCCGGTTATCGAGAAAAAGCTGCGCGGCATGAGCGACGCCGAGTTTGCCCAAATTCAGCAGGGGATGATTGCCCAGATGCAGCAGGCGCCTCAAACGCTTGCGGAAGAAGCGGCGCAGCTGAGCAAAGATTTCGACCGCCGAAACATGGCGTTTGATTCCCGTGATAAAGTGATAGCCGAAATTAAGAAATTAACGCCGCAGAAGCTGGCTGATTTCTTCCATCAGGCGGTGATAGCTCCCCAGGGGATGGCGGTGTTGTCACAGATTTCCGGCAGCCATAACGGCAAAGCAGAGTATGCAGCTCCAAAAGGGTGGAAAACCTGGGAGGGGGCACGCAGTCTGCAGCAGGCGTTACCACTAGTAAGCGAGAAATAATGACCGATGTAACTGCGCAGCCCCTTGATCCTTTAAGTTTGCCGCTGTTCGGCGAACGGTTGATAGAAGCTTCCGCGGGGACCGGTAAGACCTTTACCATTGCCGCACTTTATTTGCGGCTGCTGCTGGGCTTAGGGGGAGAGAATGCTTTCCCCCGTCCGCTGGGGGTTGAAGAACTGCTGGTGGTGACTTTCACCGAAGCGGCCACCGAAGAACTGCGTGGCCGTATTCGGGCGAATATCCACGAATTGCGTATCGCCTGTATCCGTAACCGCACCAAAAACCCACTTCTACAAAACTTGCTTGCCCAGATTACGGACAAGCAGCTCGCTGCCCGTACCTTGCTGTTAGCCGAACAGCAGATGGATGAGGCCGCTATCTTCACGATCCACGGCTTTTGCCAGCGGATGCTCAGCCTCAACGCTTTTGAGTCCGGGATGCTGTTCGAGCAGCAGCTACTCGAGGATGAATCCTTGCTGCGCCGTCACGCCTGTGCTGATTTCTGGCGGCGTCACTGTTACCCGCTGCCAAAACCTGTCGCGCAGGCGATGAGTGAGGAGTGGTCGGGTCCGGAAGCACTTTTAAGGGATATCAATAGCTGGCTTCAGGGTGAACAGCCCCAGTTGAAACAGCCTCCGGCGGATGATGAAACGCTGCTGGCTCGCCATGAAAAAATAATCGCCGCTATCGACGGGGTTAAAGCTCAGTGGAGAGCAGCCGCAGGTGAGCTGGCAAGCCTGATTGGCGATTCTGGCGTGGATAAACGCAGCTACAGCAGTAAACATTTGCCAAACTGGCTGGAAATTGTTGGCCAGTGGGCGCAGCTGGAAACCACCAGTTATCAGCTCCCTGAGGCGCTGGCGAAGTTTGCGCAAAGCACGCTTGAAGAGAAAACCAAAAAAGGCGAAGCGCCCCGGCATAGCCTGTTTACCGCCATCGACGCATTGCTTGCAGAGCCGCTAACGCTGCGTGACCTGGTGATTGCCAGAGCCATGGCGGAAATTCGCTATATTGTTCAGCAAGAGAAGCGCCGTCGCGGCGAGCTGGGCTTTGACGATATGCTGAGTCGGCTCGATGAGTCTCTGCATCAGCCCGGCGGCGACGCCTTAGCGACGGCGATCCGCAGCCGTTTCCCGGTGGCGATGATCGATGAGTTCCAGGATACCGACCCGCAGCAGTACCGTATCTTCCGCCGCCTGTATATCAAGCAGCAGGACACCGCGCTGCTGTTGATTGGTGACCCCAAGCAGGCTATTTACGCTTTCCGCGGCGCCGATATTTTTACCTACATGAAGGCGCGTCAGGAAGTTAGTGCCCACTACACACTGGACACTAACTGGCGCTCGTCTCCTTCAATGATCCACGGTGTAAACACGCTGTTCCAGCAGGTTGAGAACCCGTTCTTATTCCGCCAGATCCCGTTCCTGCCGGTTAAATCAGCGCCCCGTAACGGTGGGCTACGGTTTACGGTCCAGGGTGAAAGCCAGTCGGCGGTGAAAATGTGGCTCCAGCCGGGGGATGGCGTCGGTGTAAGTGATTACCAACAAGCGATGGCATCGCAGTGTGCTCGGCAAATTCGAGACTGGCTCACCGCCGGGCAACGGGGGGATGCGCTGCTTTGGCAGGGGGATGACGCCCGGCCGCTCAGGGCATCGGACATGACGATTCTGGTTCGTAGCCGCGGAGAAGCGGCCATCGTACGTGATGCGCTGGGCGCGCTGAATATTCCTTCGGTGTATCTCTCTAACCGCGATTCGGTGTTTGCTACCGTTGAAGCACGTGAGCTGCTGTGGGTGCTACAGGCCGTACTAACGCCTGAAATTGAGACGGCCATGCGCAGCGCCATTGCGACAGCCATGTTAGGGCTGGATGCCCATGCTATCGAGTCTCTGAACAACGACGAACTGGCCTGGGATAATCTGGTTGACGAATTCTTTGGCTACCGCGAGCAGTGGCTTAAGCGGGGCGTGATGCCCATGTTAAGAGCCTTAATCGGGGCGAGAAATATAGCTGAAAACCTGCTGGCCACGCCGGGCGGAGAGCGCAGGCTGACCGATATTTTGCACATCAGCGAACTGTTACAGGAAGCCTCGGCAGAAATGGAGAGCGAGCATGCGCTGGTGCGCTGGCTGGCGCAGAGGATTGCCGAGCCGGACAGCAACGCTTCCAGTCAGCAGTTGAGGCTCGAAAGTGATAAACATTTGGTGCAGGTGGTGACCATCCACAAATCCAAAGGGCTGGAGTATCCGTTGGTCTGGCTGCCGTTCGTGGCCAACTATCGCCCGCAGAGCAGCGGCCTGTATCACGACCGGACCACCTTTACCTCACTTCTGGATTTGAGCAACGATGCGGAAAGCCTGGGGCTGGCCGAAGAAGAACGTCTGGCGGAAGACTTGCGTCTGCTCTATGTGGCATTGACCCGCTCCGTCTGGCACTGCAGCCTGGGCGTTGCGCCGTTGTTCCGCGGTTCGAGAGCCAAAAAAGGCAACAGCGACCTGCACCTCAGTGCGCTGGGCTATTTGCTGCAAAAAGGGGAAGCGCTTGATGCAGAGGGAATGCGCCAGGCGCTTGATGGTCTGAAAAGCGAAGCCATCGACGTTGAAACACTCTCTTCCGGGGACGATACTCCGTGGCAGCCGCGCCCCGATGCTTTGCCCGAGCTTGTCGCCCGCCAGCTTAACCGTCGAATCACCGATAACTGGCGCGTGACCAGTTATTCTGGTCTGCAGCAGCACGGCAGCAGTCGGGTTCTGGATTTAGTGCCACGCCTGGACGTTGACGCCGTTGGGGAAGCCCCGGAGCAAAGTGAGCCGTTACTTACGCCGCATACATTCCCGCGCGGGGCTTCACCGGGCACTTTTTTACACAGCCTTTTCGAAGAGGTTGATTTTACACAGCCAGTACAGCCTGAAGAGACAGAAAAACACCTGCTTGCCAATGGGTTTAGCGGCGAGTGGGAGCCGGTGGTGAGCCGCTGGCTGGAAGAGGTGCTTGCTGCGCCGCTCAATGACACCGGCGTTGCCCTGAACCTGCTTTCTGCGAAAGAGAGACAGGTGGAGCTGGAGTTTTATTTACCTATCGACAATGAGCTACAGGCGCCGGCGTTAGACGGTCTGATTCGCCATTATGACCCGCTGTCTGCTGGTTGCCCGCCTTTGGATTTCCGTCAGGTGAAGGGAATGTTGAAAGGGTTTATCGATCTGGTGTTCCGCTGGCAGGGGCGTTACTACCTGCTGGACTATAAATCTAACTGGCTGGGTGAAGACAGCAGCGCCTACACCCAGGAGGCGATGGCGAAGGCGATGCAGTCCCACCGCTACGACTTGCAGTACCAGCTCTACACGCTGGCGCTGCATCGCTACCTGCGCCACCGTATGGCCGGGTATAACTACCAGCAGCACTTTGGTGGGGTTATCTATTTGTTCCTGCGAGGCGTGGAGCAGGGTAAGCCCGAGCAGGGTATTTTTTCTACGCGACCGGACGTCAGACTGGTTGAAGCAATGGATGCGCTGTTCGCCGGGGCAGCAGAGGAGATCCCACAGTGAGTATGTCTCAGCTACTCAACCAGGCGGTGGTGCTGAAAGCCCTCAGGCCGCTGGATTCACAGTTTGCCATGATGGTGGCTAACGATAAGCAGCCCGCCGTTATGCTGGCCGCAGCGCTGTTGAGCCGTGAATCAGGCGAGGGGCATGTCTGCCTGCCGCTGGAACGCATCAGGCCCGAATATGCCTTCGCTGGCAAACATCCTGAACTTGTGGCTCAGCTTTTTGCCGAGGCGGAGCCTACTTCGGGCTGGCACAGCGCATTACTGGCTTCCCATTCGGTCAGTTCGGGCGACGAACCCACGCCGCTGAAACTCATTGATAACCGCCTTTACCTCAACCGTATGTGGAGCAACGAACATCGGGTGGCGGCCTTCTTCGGTGAACATAACCAGCCTGTTGCGGTGGATGAGACCCGGCTTCGCGAAATCCTCGACGCGCTGTTTGGTCGCGGCCCACAGACGGACTGGCAGAAAGTGGCCGCAGCGGTGGCGTTGACCCGACGTATTTCAGTTATTTCCGGCGGGCCGGGAACAGGTAAAACCACTACGGTGGCAAAGCTGTTGGGCGCGCTGGTTCAGCTTTCCGGTGGTCAGCCGGTGCGCATTCAGCTTGCGGCGCCTACGGGCAAGGCGGCCGCACGCCTGACGGAATCGTTGGGAAGTGCGCTGCGCCAGCTGCCGCTCAGCGATGAGCAGAAAAAGCGCCTGCCTGAAGAGGCTTCGACGCTGCACCGGCTTTTAGGCGCGCAGCCAAACAGCCAGCGGTTGCGCCACCATGCCGGGAATCCTCTGCACCTGGATGTGCTGGTGGTGGATGAGGCGTCGATGGTAGATCTGCCGATGATGTCCCGGCTGATTGATGCTTTACCGGAGCAGGCCCGCGTCATCTTCCTCGGAGACAGAGATCAACTGGCTTCCGTAGAGGCGGGGGCGGTGCTGGGCGATATCTGCCATTACGTGAACGACGGGTATTCGGCTGAGCGTGCGGAGCAATTAAATCGGCTCACGGGCTGTGAGGTACCCGTAGGGGAGAGCACCCGGGGGATCGCGCTGCGTGACGGGCTTTGCCTGCTGCGTAAGAGCTATCGGTTCGACAGTCAGTCCGGCATCGGTCAACTGGCATTTGCCGTTAATGCCAGCGATAGCAGGCAGGTGAAAGCTGCGTTTGGACAAGGGTTTACGGACATCTCACTGCAGCCTCTGCTGGAGCCGGAAGATTATACGGCGATGATTGCCGACGTGGTCAGCGGCTACGGCGAGTATTTGCAGCTGGTGCGTCAGAAAGCCACGCCTGCAGAGATCATTGATGCCTTTGGCCGTTATCAGTTGCTGTGTGCCTTACGTGAAGGTCCTTTCGGCGTCAGCGGCCTGAATGAGCGTATTGAGCTGGCGCTTGTACAGGCGCGTTTGATTCAGCGCCCTTCGCAGGCGCTGTCCCGGTGGTACGGCGGGCGTCCGGTGATGATTGCCCGCAATGATAGCTCGCTTGGCTTGTTTAACGGCGATATCGGTATTGCTTTGCAGCGTGAGGAAGGGCTTCGCGTCTGGTTTTCTATGCCGGATGGTTCAGTAAAGTCCGTTCAGCCCAGCCGCCTGCCTGCACACGATACGGCCTTCGCCATGACCGTGCATAAATCTCAGGGCTCTGAATTTGACCACGCCGCGTTGGTATTGCCGAATCAGTTTGTGCCGGTGGTGACGCGTGAGCTGGTGTACACCGCGATCACTCGCGCCCGTAGGCAGCTGTCGCTGTATGCCGATGAACGCGTGTTGAATAAAGCGATAGCCACGCGTACGGAGCGCCGCAGCGGGCTTATGGCGATTTTCTCTGGAGAATAAAAGACAAGGGAAGGCACACTTTATGCCTTCCCTTTTTTCAGGTCAGGTCGGCCATCAGCACTTTTGATTTGCGCTGATAGTTGTACATCTCTTTTTTGCTCGCCGGCAGCAGCTCAACGTCCACCGGCAGGAAGCCCCGCTCCTGGAACCAGTGGATGCTGCGGGTGGTCAGCACGAACAATTTACTCAGCCCCATCTGCCGCGCCTGGTTGGCTATGCGGTTCAGCAACTCTTCGCCCCGGGACGAACTACGGTAGTCAGGGTGTACCGCGACACAGGCCATCTCGCCGATGCTTTCTTCCGGGAACGGATAGAGCGCAGCGCAGGCGATGGTCAGGTTATCCCGTTGAATAATCGTGAACTTGTCGATCTCCATTTCCAGCTGCTCACGGGAGCGGCGCACCAGGATCCCTTGCTGTTCCAGCGGGCGGATCAGCTCAAGAATACCGCCGATGTCGTTGATGGTGGCGCGGCGGATCTGCTCGGCGCTTTCCATCACAATTTGCGTGCCGATCCCATCGCGGGAGAACAGTTCCTGCAGCAGGGCACCATCTTCCTGATAGCTGAGCAGGTGGCTGCGGCGCACGCCGCTGCGGCAGGCCTTCACCGCTCCGCGCAGGAAGCGCACTGTGCCGGAATGATAGTCGCCGGTGCTTTCCAGGGCTTCAATACGCTGCTGAGCCTCGTTCGGGAACAGCTCAGAAATCACGTTCCCCAGGTCGTCGGTCACGCCCTGAGCGGAGCAGAACCCAATCATTTTCTCTGCCTTCAGCTTAACCGCAAGCTGGGTGGCCACTTCTTCGGAGGTGAGGTTAAAACTTTCCCCCGTCACGGAAACCGCGACTGGCCCCATCAGTACAATCGCGCCGCTGTCCAGCTGGCGGTGAATGGCTTCTTCATCAATACGGCGGACGCGCCCGCTGTGGCAGTAGTCCACGCCGTCATCCACGCCCAGAGGCTGTGCGATGATAAAGTTACCGCTGACCACGTTGATATGGGCACCCTGAAGCGGTGTATTACCCAGGCTCATGGAAAGTCGCGCGGTGATGTCGAGCTGAAGCAGCCCTGCAGCCTGTTTCACCAGTTCGAGGGTTTTTGCGTCGGTGACTCGGGTGTGTTTATGGTAAACCGGCTCGTGGTGGTGTTCGGCCAGGTTTTCGTCAATCTGCGGACGTGCGCCGTACACCACGACCAGGCGAATGCCCAGGCTGTGAAGCAGGCCAATATCGTTGACGATGCTGGAAAAGTTTTCATGTTCAATGGCTTCGCCGCCGAGCATGATGACAAACGTTTTTCCCCGGTGGGCATTAATATAGGGAACAGAATGGCGGAATCCCTGGACCAGTTCAGTTCTGCGTTCCTTTACCACGGCACACCCTCATTGCATGATTATTCGTAATTTGTGTATTTTTATTCTTTTATGGCGTTCGGTGCAAGCGCCAATTTTCATCCAGGATAAAATTCCTCCTCCCTGACTTTTTATCTCCTTTTCTGAACGTTTACCCTTTTATAGATGACAGTAACCGCGTGTTTCGCTAAAGTTTTTGGCTCAAAAAATAAATTCGTCTATTCAGTGATTTTATCGCTCAGGGGAGCCATGCCAGATTCCAGTTCGTTAATGAGTCGCCGCCGTTTACTTCAGGGTGCCGGAGCCATGTGGTTGTTGAGCGTCAGCAAGGTCGGTTTTGCTGCCTCAAGCCAGGTGATCGCCGTGCGCGTCTGGCCGGCCTCGTCTTATACCCGCGTGACGCTGGAATCTAACCATCAGCTGAAGTACCGCCAGTTTGCGCTCAGCAACCCGGAGCGGGTGGTTGTGGATATCGAAGGGGCGCATTTAAATTCAGTTTTAAAAGGCATCGGCAGCCAGGTTCGCGGCGACGATCCCTTTATTAAATCCGCCCGCGTGGGGCAGTTTGATCCCAAGACCGTGCGCATGGTTTTTGAATTGAAGCAAAACGTGACCCCGCATTTGTTTGCGCTTGCCCCGGTCGCCGAATTTAAAGAGCGTCTGGTGATGGATCTTTATCCCGCCAATATGAATAGCGAACAAGATCCGCTGCTGGCATTACTGGAAGATTACAACAACGGCCAGTTAGACAAGAAAATGCCGGCGGAAAAAGGGCCGAAGCCGGGTAAAGCCGGGCGGGACCGGCCGATTGTCATCATGCTTGATCCAGGCCACGGCGGCGAAGACCCCGGTGCGATAGGCCCAAACAAGACCCGCGAAAAAGATATTGTGCTCAGCATTGCGCGCAGGCTGAAGGCCCTGCTCGATAAAGAGGGCAATATGAAGGCCTACATGACGCGTAATGAAGATGTGTTCATCCCGCTGAAAGTGCGCGTTGCCAAGGCGCAAAAACAGCGAGCCGATCTGTTTGTTTCTATTCATGCGGATGCATTTACGACCGCTGCCGCGCGCGGATCGTCGGTCTTTGCGTTGTCCACCAAAGGGGCGACCAGTACGGCGGCGAAATACCTGGCGCAAACGCAGAACGCCTCGGATTTAATTGGCGGCGTGGGCAAAAGTGGGGATCGCTATCTCGACCACACGATGTTCGACATGGTGCAGTCGCTGACCATTAATGACAGCCTGAAGTTCGGGAAAGAGGTGCTTAACCGGCTGGGGAAAGTGAACAAGCTGCATAAAAACAGCGTCGATCAGGCCGGGTTTGCGGTGCTAAAAGCACCGGATATTCCATCTATTCTGGTGGAGACAGCATTCCTCAGTAACCCTGAAGAGGAGCGCAAGCTGCGTACGGCCAAATTCCAGCAGGAAGTTGCGGAGTCAATTCTGGCGGGGATTAAGGCGTACTTCTCGGATAGCTCAAGGCTGGCAAGACGGGGCTAAAATGGTTAATAAAGGCAGGAGGTAAACCTGCCTTATTTTTTATAAACGGCAGAAACAAAAAAACACCCGTAAGGGTGTTCTCAATGTTGGTTGCGGGGGCCGGATTTGAACCGACGACCTTCGGGTTATGAGCCCGACGAGCTACCAGGCTGCTCCACCCCGCGTCCGTCATACTACTCTTTTTAATGATTTTTCATCATTGCGCTGTTAAATCAGCGACTTTTAATTGGTTGCGGGGGCCGGATTTGAACCGACGACCTTCGGGTTATGAGCCCGACGAGCTACCAAGCTGCTCCACCCCGCGTCCGTGGATGCGCACTATACTCCGCTCGCTTTTTGATGCAACCCTTTTTTCGAGTAAATACCTGAATTTCCCCTTAGTTGTTGAATTAACCCGCACAGTGGCCATAAAACAGACGTTTTTGCTGTGAGGGGTGTGCAACTCGTTTAATTCTGGCGGCGCGTTTGCTATCTTCGGCGAGGCATACAGAGGCAACGAGCAGGGCGAAAGGTAAATGAAAGGACGTTGGATTAAGTACACAGCGGCGGGGGTCATGTTAGCGATGCTGGCCGCCTGTTCATCAAAACCGACCGATCGCGGTCAGCAATATAAAGACGGGAAATTCTCCCAGCCTTTCTCACTGGTGAATCAGCCTGATGCGGTTGGCGCGCCTATCAACGGCGGCGACTATGCCGAGCAGGTTAACCAGATTCGTTCTGCTTCTCCCCGCCTCTATAATAACGGCAGCGATATCTATAATGCCGTGCAGCAGTGGCTGCGGGCCGGCGGCGATACCCGCCAGCTGAAGCAGTTCGGCCTTGATGCCTGGCAGATGGAGGGGGCTGACAACTACGGCAACGTGCAGTTTACCGGCTACTACACCCCGGTGATTCAGGCTCGTCATACTCGCCAGGGCGAATTCCAGTACCCTATTTACCGCATGCCGCCAAAACGGGGGCGCCTGCCGTCCCGCGCGGAAATCTACGCCGGTGGGTTGAGCGACAGCTATGTGCTGGCCTACAGCAACTCTCTGATGGATAACTTCATCATGGATGTGCAGGGCAGCGGCTACATTGATTTTGGCGATGGTCAGCCTTTGACCTTCTTCGGCTATGCCGGTAAAAACGGCCACGCTTATCGCAGCATCGGCAAAGTGTTGATCGACCGCGGTGAAGTGAAGAAAGAAGACATGTCGATGCAGGCGATTCGCCACTGGGGTGAAACCCATAGCGAAGCGGCAGTACGGGAGCTGCTTGAGCAGAATCCTTCTTTTGTCTTCTTTAAGCCTGCAAGCTATGCGCCGGTGAAAGGCGCGAGCGCGGTACCTTTGATTGGACGTGCCTCCGTGGCGTCTGACCGCTCCATCATTCCTGCTGGCACCACTCTGCTGACCGAAGTCCCGCTACTGGACAATAACGGGAAGTTCACCGGCCAGTACGAGCTGCGCGTGATGGTGGCGCTCGACGTTGGGGGCGCGATCAAAGGCCAGCACTTCGACATCTATCAGGGCATTGGCCCGGATGCCGGGCACCGCGCGGGTTGGTACAACCATTACGGGCGAGTCTGGGTGCTTAAAGCGGCCCCTGGCACGGGCAGCGTTTTTAACGGTTAATGCTGCAGCGTTTCCACCTTTATCTACGGGCTGTATAATCAGCCCGTTGAGGTTGCTGACAAAGAGAGAAAAAGCGTGGTTTTTCTCTCTTTGTGGTTAGCAGCCGAAAATCAATGAATTGATTTTCCTGTTTTTTAACGAGCCATCGGGTATTTCTTCTATTGCCTGAGGTTTGTCAGTGGTCTGAGCGGGCTGTAAAATCAGCCCGTTTTTTATTTCTGAGGATTTCCCCGATGTCTGTTGTTCTCTCTGATGCCTGGCTGCAACGCTTTGGCGGCACCGCTCGTCTGTATGGCCAGGCGGCGCTTCAGCTTTTTGCAGAAGCGCACATTTGCGTGATTGGCATCGGCGGGGTTGGCTCGTGGGCGGCAGAGGCGCTGGCGCGAACCGGGATTGGGGCAATTACGCTTATCGACATGGATGACGTTTGCGTCACCAATACCAACCGCCAAATCCATGCCCTGAAAGACAGCGTAGGCCAGGCCAAAACAGAAGTCATGGCCGCGCGCATCAAAGAGATCAATCCTGAGTGTCGGGTTACGGTGGTGGATGACTTTATTACCGCTGACAACGCCGCTGAGTTGCTTAGCCAGGGATTCAGCTATGTTATCGACGCCATTGACAGCGTGCGGCCAAAAGCGGCGCTGATCGCGTATTGCCGCCGCTATAAGATCCCGCTGGTGACCACGGGGGGAGCCGGTGGGCAAATCGATCCGACGCAGATTCAGGTTAGCGATCTGGCAAAAACTATTCAGGATCCGCTGGCGGCGAAGCTGCGTGAACGCCTGAAAAGTGATTTCGGCGTGGTGAAAAACAGCAAAGGGAAGCTTGGCGTAGACTGCGTATTTTCAACTGAAGCGCTGGTGTATCCGCAGGCTGACGGCTCAGTTTGCGCGATGAAAAGCACCGCCGAAGGCCCGAAACGGATGGACTGTGCCTCGGGCTTTGGGGCGGCGACCATGGTAACCGCCAGCTTTGGTTTTGTGGCGGTGTCTCATGTGCTGAAGAAGATGATGGCGAAGGCGGCGCGAACCGCCGCCTGAAACCGCTGACAAAGTTCACTGTTCTGGAATTCAAACGTCGGTCAAATAAAAGCAACGAATTCTGTTCTCTGGTTTGCCCCAAACAGCCGAAAACCACGTTTTTCGGCTGTTTTTCATCATTCGAAGGCGGCACGAACCGCCGCCTGATTAACCCTCGTGCGCGGCCTGTTGAACGGCCGCGGCAAGGGCCGTAAGCCCGCTGCTGCGGGAAGCGCTTAGCTGATGGCGAAGCCCCAGATCGTCAAACAGACTTAGCGGATCGTTTTCCAATAGCTGCCGGGCGGTTTTCCCCTCTACCGCGGTCAACAGCACCGCCAATAAGCCACGAACGATGCGTCCTTCACTGTCACCGTAAAAGTGCAGCGTTCCGTCCGGCAGGCGCTCGTGGCCCAGCCAAACGCGATTTTCGCAGCCGCTGATTTCAATACTCTCGGTTTTTAATGCCTCCGGCAGCGCCGGCAGCTTTTTACCCAATAAAATCAGCTGGCGGTATTTGTCTTCCCACTGCCGCTGCGCTTCGAACGTGGTACGCAGCATATCTGCGTTAATTTCTGTGCCAAAGGGATGATTAGCCTGCATTCAGTCCACCAGAATATCGAGGGCGCGATCGACTGCGGCGAGCAGTTCGTGCACATCCTGCTGTGTGTTGTAAGGGGCGAAAGAGGCGCGCAGCGTTCCGCTAACGCCTAATGCGGCCATCAAGGGCTGCGCGCAGTGCTGGCCCGCCCGCAGCGCAATGCCTGATTCGGCCAGCAGCGTGACCATATCGCTATGGTGAACGCCCGCAAAGTCAAACGCCAGCAGGCTGGAGTCCTGACTGCGGAAGCTACGGAAACCCGGGCGTTTTGCCAGTTCGGACTCCGCGAGCGTGGCCAGGCTACGGCTCCAGTTTTCCGCCTGCTGTAAATCGACAGTTTCAAGCCATTCCAGCACAGCGCTAAGGCCAATGACGCCCGCGACGTTTGGCGTCCCGGCTTCAAAGCGGTAGGGCACAGGCTGAGTCTTAAACCCGTCGAATGAGACATGGGTAATCATTTTCCCGCCGCCGAGCCACGGCGACATCTGCTCAAGGAGATCTGCTTTGCCATAGAGCGCGCCGATGCCGGTCGGGCCATACAGTTTATGGGCGGAAAAGGCGTAAAAGTCGATATCCAGCGCCTGGACGTCCGGCGGGCAGTGAACAATGCCCTGCGCGCCATCGACCATCACGACGGCGCCTGCTTCGTGGGCAAGCTTGATAGCTTTTGCAAGATCGGGGCAGCCCCCGGTGACGTTAGACATCTGCCCAAGCGCCAGGATACGAGTGCGATCATTCAGCAATGCAGGAAGCTGGTTAAGATCGGGCAGAGCCTGGTCATTGAGCGGCAGTTTCACCACTTTCGCACCGGTTTGCTCAGCCACCATCAGCCACGGCACAAAATTGGCGTGATGTTCTGCCTCACTCACAATGATTTCATCCCCGTCTTTGAGGCGAGGGCGGGCATAGCACTGCGCAACCAGATTTATGGCTTCGGTTGTGCCCCGGGTCCAGACCACGGATCTACCGCTTTCGGCGTTGATCAAACGTGCTACCTGGTCACGCGCCGCTTCGTAGCGCGCCGTCAGACGCTGCGCTTCTGGAAACTGGCTGCGGTGAACGTTCCCGGCACTCAGGCTGTAAAACTGTTGGGTAGCGTCGATCACGGCCTGGGGTTTTAGCGCCGTGGCCGCGCTGTCGAGATAGACGCCTGCATCTGCCAGCGCGGGGAATTGCGCGCGAAAATGAGCGGGGTTAAATGCTGTCATGGGGATCCTCAGTTCAATGCACAGATCGTCGCGCAAAACTGGCGTTGGCACAAGGTTTCCGTCTTTCTCGGAATCGTCTGTTTCTGCTGGCAGAATGTGAGAAGCAGGTTATGCTAATTATTGTTGGACTAATATTTAAGCATGTTAGCAGGAAAGACTTAAACAGCATTAAACGCTATCCACAAGGAGAAGAATAATGAACAAATCTATCGCTATTGTTTCTGCCTGTATGATGACCTTTGCACTTGCAGCTTGTTCCAGCCCGAACTACATCATGCACACCAACGATGGACGCGCGATTGTCTCTGAAGGTAAGCCGAAGACCGATGACGAAACAGGGATGATCAAGTACAAAGATGCTAACGGCAATATGCAGCAGATTAACCGTTCGGACGTGAAAGAGATGGTTGAGCTGAAGAAGTAAAACTGCAGGCAAAAAAAAGCACCGCATTCGGCGGTGCTACATTAATCACTATGGACAGACAGGGTAAATGTACAGGAAGTGAAAAGGGGGTAGCTTAGCTACCGTGGTCCGAAATGTCAGACCAATTGCAAACACAACAACACAACATCACAACCGTAAGCCAAAAGCCCTCCAGAACACGCATTCCAGACAACTTTTCGTTCCGACTCAGGAAGTGCCGCCACTATAGGTATTTGCTGGTGCATCCTCAACGGACAATTTATAATGGCTCAGATAAAAAAAACTAATAGGTAAACAAACGCTATCTGTTTGTTAACTGTTATTAACACTTAAGCCAAATAACCCCATGTCTAAGCGATTACCCCCTCTGAATGCGCTGCGCGTTTTTGACGCTGCGGCTCGTCACTTGAGTTTTACTAAAGCGGCTGAGGAACTGTTCGTTACTCAGGCCGCGGTAAGCCACCAGATCAAGTCCCTGGAGGATTTTCTTGGCCTGAAGCTGTTCCGCCGCCGTAACCGATCGTTGCTGTTGACGGAGGAGGGGCAGAGTTATTATCAGGATATTAAAGAGATTTTTTCCCAGTTGACGGAAGCCACCCGCAAGCTGCAGGCGCGCAGTGCAAAAGGCGCGCTGACGGTGAGTTTATTGCCCAGTTTTGCGATTCACTGGCTGGTGCCTCGCTTAACAAGCTTTAACTCAGCTTATCCGGGCATCGACGTGAGAATTCAGGCGGTGGACCGCCAGGAAGACAAGCTGTCTGACGACGTGGACGTGGCGATATTCTATGGGCGGGGAAACTGGCCGGGGCTAAGAGTCGAAAAACTTTATGCTGAGTATTTGCTGCCAGTTTGCTCACCTATGCTACTAACCGGCGACAAACCGATTAAAACGCCGGAAGATTTGGCCAGGCACACTTTATTGCATGACGCTTCGCGCCGCGACTGGCAGACTTATACCCGCCAGCTTGGCGTGAGCCATATTAATGTCCAGCAAGGGCCCATTTTCAGCCACAGCGCAATGGTACTCCAGGCCGCGATTCACGGGCAGGGGATTGCGCTGGCCAATAACGTCATGGCCCAAACGGAAATCGAAGCGGGCCGTCTGGTATGCCCGTTCAATGATGTGCTGGTAAGTAAAAACGCCTTTTATCTCGTTTGTCATGACAGCCAGGCAGAACTGGGTAAAATAGCCGCGTTTCGACAGTGGATCCTGGCAAAGGCGGCCAGTGAGCAAGAAAAATTCCGTTTTCGCTACGAACAATAAGCAACCTTCGCGTGGCGCGGCCACGCCTTACTTTAGGGTTACACCATGACCAGCCGATTCATGCTGATTTTTGCCGCCATCAGCGGTTTTGTTTTTGTTGCCCTGGGCGCCTTTGGGGCGCACATATTGAGCAAGTCTCTGGGTGTTGCAGAGATGGGATGGATCCAGACCGGGCTTGAGTATCAGGCGTTTCACACGCTCGCGATTTTTGGCCTTGCGGTGGCAATGCAGCGTCGCATCAGCATCTGGTTCTACTGGAGCAGCGTCTTTATGGCGTTAGGCACCGTATTATTTAGCGGCAGTTTGTACTGCCTGGCCCTGTCGCACCTGCGGCTGTGGGCGTTTGTTACCCCGGTGGGCGGCGTCAGCTTCCTGGCCGGTTGGATATTGATGTTAATTGGTGCTGTGCGCCTGAAACGTAAGGGCGTAAGCCATGAATAAAGTGATTTTGTACTGCCGCCAGGGATTCGAGAAAGAGTGTGCGGCAGAGATAACCGACAAAGCGGGTCAGCGCGGTGTCTACGGCTTTGCCCGCGTTAAAGAGCACAGCGGTTATGTCATATTTGAATGCTATCAGCCGGAAGAGGCGGAAAAGCTGGCGCGCGAGCTGCCGTTCAGCGACCTGATTTTTGCCCGCCAGATGTTTGTTGCCGGCGAGCTGCTAAAGGATTTACCGCCGGAAGACCGCATCACACCTATTGTCGGCATGCTGCAGGGCGTCGTGGAAAAGGGCGGCGACCTGCGGGTTGAAGTGGCCGACACCAACGAAAGCAAAGAGTTGATGAAGTTCTGTCGCAAGTTTACCGTGCCGCTGCGTGCCAGCCTGCGCGAAGCCGGAGTGCTGACCAACTACGAAACGCCGAAGCGCCCTGTTGTGCATGTGTTCTTTATCGCCCCCGGCTGCTGTTACACAGGTTACTCCTACACCACCAACAATTCGCCGTTCTATATGGGCATTCCGCGCCTCAAGTTCCCGGCGGATGCTCCAAGCCGCTCCACGCTGAAGCTGGAAGAGGCGTTTCACGTCTTTATTCCCGCCGATGAATGGGACGAACGCCTGGCCAACGGCATGTACGCCGTGGATTTGGGTGCCTGCCCGGGCGGCTGGACCTATCAGTTGGTGAAACGCAATATGTGGGTTTCGTCCGTCGATAACGGCCCGATGGCGCAGAGCCTGATGGACACCGGACAGGTCACCTGGCTGCGCGAAGATGGCTTCAAATACCGCCCGACCCGCACCAACATCTCCTGGATGGTCTGCGACATGGTGGAAAAACCGGCGAAAGTAGCCCATTTAATGGCAACCTGGCTGGTAAACGGCTGGTGCCGTGAGACAATCTTTAACCTCAAGTTGCCGATGAAAAAGCGCTACGAAGAGGTGTCGCAAAACCTGGCGCAGATCCGCGAAATCCTCGAGAGCAACGGGATTAACGCGGAAATCAAAGCCCGCCAGCTTTACCACGATCGTGAAGAAGTGACAGTTCACATCCGCCGTTGGTGGGCGGCCGTGGGTGGCCGTCGCGACGAACGTTAATGACCAACCCCTTGCTCATCCGGGCAAGGGGAGTTCTTTTGCGTTATGCAGAAGGCAATGCACCAGGCAACCTTAGCTGCTGTAAGTTCCCGTCGAGCTGTAAATCCGTCTCAAGCCTTGCCACCTGGCGGCTGATAAACGCACTTTCTCTGTGCTGTTCCAGCTTTTTACGCCATTTCTCCGGGACTTCATCCAGCCGCTGATAAAGTGTTTCCAGGTCAGAAAACTGGTTAATGAGCTGTGTGGCGCTTTTCGGGCCAATACCGGGCACGCCGGGAATTTTGCTGCTGCTGATGCCCGCCAGCCCCCAGAAGTCCCCCAGTTGTTCCGGCTGAACGCCATATTCCTGAGCAATAAAAGGCGCATCCAGCCAGCGTTTTTGGAAGTAGTCGCGAATTTGCAGCGTTGGGGCCAGCAGCTGGCAATAGCCTTTGTCGGTGGACACAATGGTTGCCCGATGGCCGCCGGAGGCGACTTTCACCGCCAGCGTAGCCGCAAGATCGTCCGCCTCGTTGCCTTTTGAATGCCAGCACTGAACGCCACGACGGGTAAAAGCTTCCCGCAGAGCTGGCATTTCGGCATGCAGGTCGTCTGGCATCGGCGAACGGCCCGCTTTGTAGTCGGGCAGAACCTGATGCCGCCAGCCTTTGCGACGTTCTTCGTCATCAAACACCGCCACCGCATGAGTCGGCTGGCTGTGGCCAATAAGCTGGTCCAGCGCATGCAGACATGTATCGACGCAAGGCGAACCCTGCACCGCATGTATGCGGCGAATCAGGTTCAGGGCATCAACGATAAGTAAATGAATAGCCATAAGAAATTAACTCGTCACTCTGATGGGCCTACCCTAACACTTCCCGCCATGATGAGCTATTCTCATCGCAGCATTCAGGAATGCCTCTCGCAAAACCTTATAGGGGCCGGGTGGAAA
Source organism: Enterobacter sp. Ap-1006 (assembly GCF_011752835.1). NCBI lineage: Bacteria > Pseudomonadati > Pseudomonadota > Gammaproteobacteria > Enterobacterales > Enterobacteriaceae > Enterobacter > Enterobacter sp. Ap-1006. Next base: position 414,113 of record NZ_VWWU01000005.1, read on the forward strand.
GCCATTGCGTAGTTGTTAGCGGGCTATGTATATTTCTAACGCATAAAAAAATAGAGAACATCAATATGAGTAATACTAAACACCTCGCGCAACGCATTCAAAACCTGCAACCCTCGGCCATCCGTGAACTTCTTAAGCACAGCAAAATGCCCGGCGTAATTTCACTGGCTGGCGGCATTCCTTCCAGTGAGCTGTTTGACAGACAAGGACTGGAGCTGGCGACCCGTAAAGTGCTGGAAGAGAACTTTAACGACGCTTTTCAGTATGGCCTGACCGAAGGCAATTCCGAGCTGCGTGACCAGCTAGTTGAGCTGTGCAAGGCTCGCGGGATTACTACGCGTAGCGACCAGTTGCTCATCACCTCTGGTTCCCAGCAGGCGTTGGATTTGCTGATTCGTGCGCTGGCAGACGAAGGTGACGTTTTCGTCGTTGAGCGGCCGACCTACCTGGCCACGCTGCAAATCCTCAGCTTGACCGCCGCGAAGGTTGAATCCGTAGGTGGGGACGAGCACGGCATGATTGTCGATGAGCTGGAAGCTTTGCTGAAAACCACGCGTGTGAAAGGCGTTTATCTGGTGCCAACCTTTGGTAATCCAAGCGGCACAACGCTGAGCGCTGAGCGTCGTGAAAAGCTGGTGAAACTGGCTGCCGAACATGATTTTGTGATTATTGAAGACGATCCGTACGGGGCGATTAGCTTTACCGATCGCCGCGAGAAGACCCTGATTCAGGTTGCCACAGAGTTAGGGCATGAAGACCACGTGGTCTATACCTCAACGTTCTCGAAAATTCTGGCTCCGGGGCTGCGTGTCGGCTGGATTATTCTCCCGGATTGGATGAAGCAAAAGGTCGCCATCATTAAGCAGGCGACTGATTTACACGCTAACTCGTTTACGCAGGCGCTGGCGGCGGCTTACCTGAAACTGGGGCGTCTTGAGCCGCAGATTGAGCTGATTCGTGAGGCTTATATGCAGAAGTGCCTGACGCTGTCGCGTCTGCTGGAAGAAGAGCTTGGCGAGCACATTACCTTTAACCAGCCGCAGGGTGGGATGTTCCTTTGGGCCGCTTTCCGCTACGACTTCGATACCACGGCGTGGCTACAAAAAACGCTGGAGAAAGGCGTGGTGTACGTGCCGGGAGAGTTCTTCTTTAGCGATCATGCGGATAAACGCACGCTGCGTTTCTCCTACGCGACGGCAACTGATGAGCAACTGGTTGAAGCCGTGAAGCGTTTGAAAGCGGCGCTCTAAGAAAAAGGCTCCCAACCGAGAGCCTTAAAGGTTGCTGACAAAGAGGAAAAAAGCGTGGTTTTTCCCTCTTTGTGGTTATCAGCCGAAAATCAATGAATTGATTTTCCTGTTTTTTAACCAGTCGGCGGGTCTTTCTTTTTCACCGGAAGTTGGTCAGTCGTCTGAAAGGCTCCCAGCCGGGAGCCTTAATTTTTAGTCACAGGCGACAATTTTCAGCGCCAGGCCACCGCGAGAGGTTTCGCGATACTTGGCGTTCATGTCCTTGCCCGTTTCATACATTGTCTCGATAACCTTATCCAGACAGACGCGAGGCTCGCTGGTGCGGCGCATAGCCATACGTGCAGCGTTCACGGCTTTAACTGCCGCAATGGCGTTACGCTCGATGCACGGAACCTGAACCTGGCCTGCAACCGGGTCACACGTCAGCCCCAGATTATGCTCCATGCCGATTTCCGCAGCGATACACACCTGAGTAGGGCTACCGCCCAGCAGCTCAGTAAGGCCTGCAGCAGCCATTGAACAGGCTACGCCGACTTCTCCCTGACAACCTACCTCCGCGCCGGAGATAGATGCGTTCATTTTATACAAAGAACCGATAGCACCGGCGGCCAGGAAATAGCGGGCGCAGGAGTTAGCGTTCACCTGACGAATGAACTTGTCGTAATACGCCAACACGGCCGGAACAATACCGCAGGCCCCGTTTGTTGGCGCGGTGACCACACGGCCACCGGCAGCGTTTTCTTCGTTCACCGCCAGCGCGAACATATTGATCCAGTCCACAACTGCCATCGGGTCAGAGTTGTTTTTATCGGTGGTCACCAGCATACGACGCAGGGCTGCAGCACGGCGCGGAACGCGCATTTTACCAGGCAGCACGCCTTCTGTAGTGATACCGCGTTCAATTCCGCTGCTCATTACTTCCCAGACCGCCGCAAAGTGGGCGTCGATCTCTTCCTGGCTATGCAGAGCCCGTTCGTTCTGCATCATCAGGCCGGAAAGTGACAGGCCCGTTTCACGGCAGTGTTTTTGCAGGTCTGCAGCATTCTGATACGGATACGGCACGCTGACCGGGTTTTCACTCTGCGCACCAAAATGGGCTTCATCAACGATGAAGCCACCGCCGATGGAGTAATAGGTCTGAGAATACAGCACGTTGTCGCCAGCCAGAGCGGTGATGCGCATACCATTCTCGTGGAGCGACAGGTTGTCGGCATGGAAGTTCATGCAGCGGTCCACCGGGAATTCAACTTCATGCTGACCGTTGGCCAGCATCAGGCGCCCGTGGGTGTTTACATCCTGGATGAAGTGCGGAATAGCGTCGATATCGACGGTATCCGGCAGGTTACCCGCCAGGCCCATAATAATGGCTATATCGGTATGGTGGCCTTTACCTGTCAGGGACAGAGAGCCATAGACATCCACAACTACACGAGTGACATCGCGCATGATCCCTTGCTCAATCAGGTCATCGGAAAATTGTTTACCGGCCTTCATCGGACCGACGGTATGTGAGCTGGAGGGGCCAATACCGATTTTGAAAATGTCGAATACGCTAATCATAAGATTTCCCTGCGTAAGTGACTTGGGGGAGGAGAGTCGCCCAGGCGGGCGACTCTTTAGCTTGCTTAGCTGAACAGCGAGTAGAAGATAGCGGAGATAGCGATCAGGCCCATAATCACAACAAAGACGTTGCTGATATGGCCGCTGTACTTACGCATCGCCGGTACTTTCTGAATAGCATACATCGGCATCAGGAACAGAATCATCGCGATAACCGGGCCGCCCAGGGTTTCAATCATCCCGAGGATGCTTGGGTTCAGTGTCGCCACTGCCCAGGTCGTCACCAGCATAAACAGCGCGGTAATTTTGTTCAGTTTACCGATTTCAATACTCTTACCTTTGCCGCGCAGAGACTTAATGACCATGCCGTTAAAGCCTTCACGTGCGCCCAGGTAGTGGCCGAGGAAGGATTTGGTGATGGCAATCATCGCAATGATTGGCGCCATCCAGGCGATAACCGGTGCATTAAAGTGGTTAGCCAGGTAAGACAGGATAGAGATGTTCTGCGCTTTTGCCGCGGCCAGGTCAGCAGGGCTCAGGCTCAGCACGCAGCTGAACACGAAGAACATTACGGTCAGCACCATCATGATGTGTGCACGAGCCAAGATGCTGGAGCATTTTTTCTCAGCGCCATCGCCGTACTCTTCGCGTTTAGCCACGGCGAAGGAGGAGATGATAGGGGAATGGTTGAAGGAGAAGACCATCACCGGAATCGCCAGCCACAGGGTCATCCACAGGCCGCTGCCGGTTGCCGGGGTTGCGCTGAAGGACAAGGTTTCAAACGCCGCACCGCTCCAGTTTGGAATCAGGTACAGCGCCAGAACCATCAGAGCCGCAACAAATGGGAATACCAGGATGCTCATCGCTTTGACGATCATCTGCTCGCCGAAGCGTACGATAGTCATCATGCCGACAATCAGAATCAAAGAAAGGATAGCGCGCGGCGGTGCAGTCATGCCCAGCTGGTGGGTGATGAAGCTGTCCACGGTGTTGGTGATAGCCACGCTGTAAACCAGCAGGATCGGGTAGATAGCAAAGAAGTACAGCAGGGTGATGAGCTTACCTGCGCCAACACCAAAGTGCTCTTCTACAACTTCGGTGATATCTTCGCCCGGATTTTTACCGGACAGCACGAAGCGGGTCATACCGCGGTGTGCGAAGAACGTCATTGGGAAAGCCAGAATCGCCATGATGAACAGCGGGATCAGGCCACCAACGCCGGCGTTGATTGGCAGGAACAGGACGCCTGCACCGATAGCCGTGCCGTACAGGCCCAGCATCCACATGGTGTCGGTCTTGCGCCATGCGCCTTTTTTCTCAGCAGAGACAATACTGCCGGTTTGAGTGGTTTCCATCTACATCTCCAAAGGAATGTTTCGTGCAATGTTTAAAAATTCGCAGTTAACGCAATGTGTGAGGCATAACTGCTGAAACTAAATTCTGGCCGAGGGCGTTTTTGTAGTAGTTGTGGCCCGTAACTATCGGCGGGCGGAAAGATACATTTATGTCATCACTGTATCAGTGATCGCGATCCCAAATGCGATAATCTACGTTTGTTAAGCAACAAATCCGCATAACAGTCTGTTCATAGGCATCAACATGAAATTTATGGTCGCGAAGCCTAACACTTGTGGATGATGCAATAAATTAAACCTGACCAAATAACTCGGTTTTTGCCAAAGAAAGTGCCTAAAACAGCATTTTTCAATGAGTATTTGCTTCAGGTCGCAATGTTTGTGCTTTTAAGTGTGAGCGCAATCGATTAAATGGCAGCTTAGTATCGGTGCCGAGGGATGGCTTCAAACGCTGGCGGTTGGCAGAGAAGATCTGTTTATCAAGTTTGTGGGGGTGAAAAGGAAGACGGATCCTTCGGCAGCGTTATCGCGCAATACGCCGAATAACCCATCTTCGACAGAACGTTCGGTTTTCCGCTCTCTATTCAGTTTGTGTATCAAACACCAGCGTCACAGCCCCACGCCAGGTTGATCCTGGGGATTTCACCATCGTTTCAACGCCGGGTTTCCGGACCCTGAAGTCAACCTGTGAGCGACGATCAACCACAAACTTGCCGGGAGGCTGGATGACATGACCCGCCGGTAATGAATTCAGCAACAGATTTCTGACTTCA
>NZ_VWWU01000006.1:0-400837 GCF_011752835.1 Enterobacter sp. Ap-1006
ACTCAACGTGGGAGGTGTTGATGGTGATACCACGAGCTTTTTCTTCTGGTGCGTTATCGATCTGGTCGAATGCACGAGCAGAACCACCGTAGGTTTTAGCCAGAACGGTAGTGATTGCAGCGGTCAGAGTGGTTTTACCGTGGTCAACGTGGCCGATAGTACCAACGTTAACGTGCGGTTTTGTACGTTCAAATTTTTCTTTAGACACGGCTATATTCCTTACTATTGTGCCCTCCCCTTGTGGAGAGAGCACGGGATCATTGTGTTAAAAGCGTTGGCTTATTTGCCACGAGCTTCGATTACGGCCTGAGCAACGTTGTTAGGTGCGTCATCATACTTCAGGAATTCCATGGAGTAAGATGCACGACCTTTGGTCAGAGAACGCAGCTGAGTTGCGTACCCGAACATTTCAGACAACGGAACTTCAGCATGAATCTGTACGCCAGTAGCGTTAGATTCCTGGCCTTTCAGCTGACCACGACGACGGCTAAGGTCACCGATAACGTCACCGGTGTTCTCTTCCGGAGTTTCAACTTCAACCTTCATGATAGGCTCAAGCAGAACTGGTTTAGCTTTCTTAAAGCCATCTTTGAAGGCAATAGAAGCGGCCAGTTTAAACGCCAGTTCGGAGGAGTCAACGTCATGGTAAGAACCGAAGTGCAGACGCACGCCGAGATCTACAACCGGGTAACCCGCCAGTGGACCAGATTTCAGCTGCTCCTGGATGCCTTTATCAACGGCAGGGACGTATTCGCCAGGAATTACGCCGCCTTTGATGTCGTTGATGAACTCGTAACCTTTAGGGTTAGAGCCCGGCTCCAGTGGGTACATGTCGATAACAACATGACCGTACTGACCACGACCACCAGACTGCTTGGCGTGTTTACCTTCGATATCGGTAACTTTAGCGCGAATCGCTTCGCGGTAAGCAACCTGAGGTTTACCGACGTTCGCTTCAACGTTGAATTCACGCTTCATACGGTCAACGATGATGTCGAGGTGCAGTTCACCCATACCGGCGATGATGGTCTGGTTAGATTCTTCATCAGTCCATACGCGGAATGATGGGTCTTCTTTAGCCAGACGGCCCAGAGCCAGACCCATTTTTTCCTGGTCAGCTTTGGTTTTTGGTTCAACGGCGATGGAGATTACCGGCTCTGGGAATTCCATACGCTCCAGAATGATAGGCGAATCTGGATCACACAGGGTGTCACCAGTAGTTACGTCTTTCAGACCGATAGCAGCCGCGATGTCGCCCGCGCGAACTTCTTTGATCTCTTCACGTTTGTTAGCGTGCATCTGAACGATACGGCCAAAGCGCTCACGAGCAGCTTTAACGGAGTTCAGCACGGTATCACCGGAGTTAACAACGCCGGAGTAAACGCGGAAGAAGGTCAGGTTACCAACGAACGGGTCAGTTGCGATTTTGAATGCCAGAGCAGCAAACGGCTCGTCGTCAGTTGCGTGACGCTCAGCCGGCGTGTCTTTACCGTCATCCAGAATACCGTTGATTGCCGGTACGTCGGTTGGTGCTGGCAGGTAATCGATTACCGCATCCAGCATCGCCTGAACACCTTTGTTCTTAAATGCAGAACCACAGGTAACCAGGATGATTTCGTTGTTCAGAACGCGCTGACGCAGAGCTTTCTTGATTTCTTCCTCGGACAGCTCTTCGCCGCCCAGGTATTTTTCCATCAGCTCTTCAGAGGCTTCTGCAGCGGACTCGATCAGGTTCTGGTGCCATTCGTCAGCCAGGTCCTGCATGTCAGCTGGGATATCTTCGTATTCGAAGGTAACGCCCTGATCTGCATCGTTCCAGTTGATGGCTTTCATTTTCACCAGGTCAATAACGCCGGTGAAACCTTCTTCAGCACCAATCGCCAGCTGAAGCGGAACAGGGTTCGCGCCCAGACGGGATTTGATCTGGCCTACAACTTTCAGGAAGTTTGCACCCATACGGTCCATTTTGTTAACGAACGCGATGCGTGGAACTTTGTATTTGTTAGCCTGACGCCATACGGTTTCAGACTGTGGCTGAACACCACCAACTGCGCAGTAAACCATTACTGCACCGTCAAGAACACGCATGGAACGTTCTACTTCGATGGTGAAGTCAACGTGCCCTGGGGTGTCGATGATGTTTACGCGGTGCGGTTCATACTGCTTAGCCATACCAGACCAGAATGCAGTAGTTGCAGCGGAGGTAATGGTGATACCACGCTCCTGCTCCTGCTCCATCCAGTCCATGGTTGCAGCGCCGTCATGAACTTCACCGATTTTGTGGTTTACACCGGTGTAGAACAGAATACGTTCGGTAGTCGTGGTTTTACCGGCGTCGATGTGTGCACTGATACCGATGTTACGGTAGCGTGCAATGGGTGTTGTACGAGCCATTTGATTCCTCTATATCCTGGGACGTTCAAGTTAAGTAACCCAAAGCGGGCAGCTTCATGAAGCGCCCGCTTGGGTAACACTACGAAGGATTTATTACCAACGGTAGTGAGCGAACGCCTTGTTGGCTTCAGCCATACGGTGAACGTCTTCACGTTTCTTCACTGCAGTGCCTTTGTTTTCTGCAGCATCAGACAGTTCATTCGCCAGGCGAAGAGCCATGGATTTATCACCGCGTTTACGAGCAGCTTCAACGATCCAACGCATTGCCAGAGCATTACGACGAACCGGACGAACTTCAACTGGAACCTGATAAGTAGAACCACCTACACGGCGGGACTTAACTTCGACGGTCGGACGGACGTTGTCCAGAGCGACTTCGAAAGCTTCCAGCTCGTTTTTACCAGAACGCTGAGCCAGGGTTTCCAGCGCGGTATAAACGATAGATTCTGCAGTAGATTTTTTACCATCTACCATCAGGATATTTACAAATTTAGCCAGCAGCTCTGATCCGAACTTAGGATCCGGCAGAATTTTACGCTGACCAATCACGCGACGACGTGGCATAGGAATACTCCGTTGTTAATTCAGGATTGTCCAAAACTCAAAGAGTTTATTTTGACATTAATTTAAAACGTTTGGCCTTACTTAACGGAGAACCATTAAGCCTTAGGACGCTTCACGCCATACTTGGAGCGAGATTGCTTACGGTCTTTAACGCCGGAGCAGTCAAGCGCACCACGAACGGTGTGGTAGCGAACACCTGGCAGGTCTTTAACACGACCACCACGGATCAGGATCACGGAGTGTTCCTGCAGGTTGTGACCTTCACCGCCGATGTAGGAGGTGACTTCAAAACCGTTAGTCAAACGCACACGGCAAACTTTACGCAGTGCGGAGTTTGGTTTTTTAGGAGTGGTGGTATATACACGGGTACATACACCACGTTTTTGCGGGCAAGCTTCCAGCGCAGGCACGTTGCTTTTTGCAACTTTGCGTACGCGTGGTTTGCGAACCAGCTGGTTAACTGTTGCCATTAAATAGCTCCTGGTTTTAGCTTTTGCTTCGTAAACACGTAATAAAACGGCCTCATATAATATGAGGACGCAGAATTTTAGGGCTGAGCCGAAAAGGTGTCAAGAAATATACAGCGATCCGCCCTCACCAGGCGAACTGCTGGCTATGTTTTATCGTTAATCTGACGAAGTCAGTATAGCCGACACGCTCAATTTTGGACGAAATTTGAGCAGAGAGGCCACGAGCCTCAACATCTTCTTGCAGAGCGCTAACAGTAATGGGGGCGGAAAGCAGTAATTCAAGCGCCCGGCTGCCATTCAGCGCGGCAATCACGCCGTCTTCAATCAGCAGTAAATCGTCACCAGGCTCGGCATAACGCAGAATCTCGGTGATATCACACTGGAAGGGCGACTGACGTAAGGTATGCAGCATAGGAGCCTCAGAAGGTAAGTACCACATCGTACTGATTCAGTTTTTCCCGAAGCGCATCAGGCTCAAGCGCTTTCGCATCAATAACCCAGGATGCCTGACCCGAAAGCCCTCTTTCCCTTACTGAGGCAGCGCAAAGGAAACACTGCTCAATATCGTACAGCGGCAAAATGCGGAAAGTGGCAATGTAGTCCCTGCCCAACACTTTGGCAGGCTGCTGCCCCGGCAGCAGCTGTAGAACGCCATCGCCAACAAAGAACACGCCGATATCTTCTGACAGGGCCGACGTCGCCAATAATGCATCCAGCCCTTCCCGGCCAGCCGTGCAGCCGTGCGGCGCCGATCGAAAAACAAAAGCGACACGTTTCATTAGAACTGCACCATTCTTTCGCAGGTAAGCGCGGATTCTGCCAGCGCCCCGAGGCCACTAAGCGTAAAGCCTGGCTGGAGATTACTCACCTTGAGCCCCAAAGATTTGGCCTGCTCTTCATCGGTCACACCGCGACGCAATGCCGCAGCCACGCAAATATGCAGTGCCACACCGTGCTGCACGCTCAGGCTCTGCCACTCGCGGACAAGATCAACTTCGTCGCTTGCCGGGGCGGTCAGCTGATTGGCGTTATAAATCCCTTCACGGTAGAAAAAAACGCTCTCCAGCGAATGTCCTTCCGCCAGCAACGCCCGGGCAAACAGCAATGCACTGCTTGCCTGCTGCGTCCCATAAGCCGGGCCAGTAACCATCAAGGCAAAACGCATTACTTATCCTGACCGAGGAAGTCGCCGTTTTTGAACTGGCGAATGTAGAGATAAACGGTATGTTTGGAAATGTTCAGCCGATCGGCAACCTGGTTGATGGCATCTTTGATGTCGAAGATCCCTTTTTCATAGAGGTTGAGCACTATCTGGCGGTTCTTGGCGTTATTTGAGACGTTACGGTCGGCATTCACTTCTTCAATCGTGAATTCCAGCGTTTGCATCACCAGATCCTCCACGGAGGACGCAAAGTTTACCGAAGACGGCACTTCCTGATCCTGAGTTTCCGGTGGAATAAAGGTCGACATGATCTGGGAGAACGGCACGTCGAGGTTCATGTTAATGCAAAGCAAACCAATCACACGCTGGTCGCGGTTGCGAATCGCGATTGTCACCGACTTCATCAGAACACCGCTTTTTGCGCGAGTGAAGTAGCATTTAGAGACGCTGCTGTCAGCACCGGTCATATCGTGCAGCATGCGCAAGGCCAGATCGGTAATTGGCGAGCCTATTTTTCGCCCGGTATGCTCACCATTAGCGATACGAATAGCTGAACATTTCAGGTCCTGCAGGGAGTGCAGAACGATTTCGCAATGGGAGCCAATCAGCATCGCTAACCCGTCCACGACCGCTTCATAGGATTTTAATATTTCGAAGTCGGTTTGTTCAAAAGGACGCTGGTCCAGCAAATCAAGTTCACTGGTTTCGTTGGTTAAAAGCGAATTGGACATGAAAAAATACCACCCTCTCAGATTGATGACAAACGTCCGGACAACGGGGTTCTCGGGCGTTTGGGGTAAATCAGCAGACTTCGTCCATTATTTTTATTGCTGCAAATTGAGCGTGTTATGGATAAAAGACGTTGCCAGCAATTTACTCTAAAGAGAGCCTGTCGCGCTTTGATGGTGTCAGGGCAGACTCATACTCGGTTGAAACGCTGCCCGCTAAGGTAATACAACGTAAGATGTGCTTTCCAGTCTTTATTCTCCTCATTACGCGTGGGGGGAATAAACGCTGGTGCCAAAAACAAAACCGCCGCCCGGTGGGCGGCGGCTCAAACGACCTGCTAATTACTTGCTTTTGGCTGCGTCAGCGGCTTTAGCATCTGCAGCAGCGGCTGGCTTAGCGTCAGCTTTTGGCGCTTGTTTAATGTCCAGCAGCTCAACTTCAAACACCAGCGTAGAGTTAGCAGGGATCCCCGGCACGCCGGTTTTGCCATAAGCCAGCTCTGGTGGAATAACCAGCTTGATCTTGCCGCCTTTCTTGATGTTTTTCAGGCCTTCGGTCCAGCCTGGGATCACGCCATCAAGGCGGAAGGACAGTGGCTCACCGCGGGTATAGGAGTTATCAAACTCTTTACCGTCGATCAGCGTACCTTTGTAGTTAACCACAACGGTATCGGTATCCTTCGGCGCATCACCGGTACCGTCTTTCTCAACTTTATACATCAGGCCGGTAGAAGACGTTTTAACGCCTTTCTCTTTGGCGAAAGCATCACGGAAGGCTTTGCCTTTGTCCGCGTTCTCTTTAGCGTCTTTCTCCATTTTCTCCTGAGCGGAGGCTTTTACGCGAGTCTCGAACGCCTGCAGAGTTTGTTCGATTTCCTGGTCAGACAGTTTGCTCTTATCCGCAAACGCATCCTGTACGCCCGCGATCAGTTGAGCCTTGTCCAGGGTGATCCCCAGTTTCTCTTGCTCTTTCAGGGAGTTTTCCATGTAACGCCCGAGCGATGCGCCTAGTGCATAGGCAGCTTTCTGGTCGTCGTTCTTAAAGACCGCTTTGCTGTCAGCCTGAGCCGCAGGTGCATCTTTCGCTGCAGCAGGCGCCGCAAAAGCAGGGGCATTAAGGGCAACGGCCATTGTGGTCGCCAGAAGCGTTACTTTAAATAATGATTTCATCCATTTCTCCAAGGGCCGGGGCCTCTCACCCCAGGGTTTCAAATAAGCTAAGTGACGTACTATAACGTCGTGAAAGAAATCTACACAATCTCTCAGCGAGTTATCGAGTCAAATTGAGATTCTTTTTGTTTAAAGAAGTTTCCTTCAACGTGCTTCTGCGCTGTAAAGCTGGGTCATTTTCAGTAAAATCACCGCATATTGTCCATCGCGCAGGCAAAAGAGGAACCGCCATGCACACTAAATCCACCGAACAACGGCTGGAAGATCTCGAGAGTCGTCTCGCCTTTCAGGAGATTACGATTGAAGAGCTGAACCAGACCGTGACGGCGCACGAGCTTGAGATGGTCAAACTTCGCGAGCATTTCCGCCTGCTGGTTGAAAAGCTCAAGGCCAGCCAGCCGTCGATGATCGCTTCAGAGTCCGAAGAGACGCCACCGCCGCATTACTGAATAACAGACGTAAAAAAGGCCGCTAATGCGGCCTTTTCTCTTTCACAGCGATCAGTGGCAACCACAGCCGCCGTTACCGCAACCACCTTTACCATGCTCGTGACCATGGTCGTGATCGTGGCCGTGACCACCGCAGCAACCATCGTGATCGTGGTCGTGATGATGGTCGTGCTCACCGTGAACGTGGCCATGGGCCAGCTCTTCAGCGGTCGCTTCGCGGATAGCAACAACTTCCACGTTGAATTTCAGGTTCTGGCCGGCCAGCATGTGGTTACCGTCAACCACAACGTGCTCGTCTTCCACTTCGGTAATTTCGACCGGCACTGGACCCTGATCGGTTTCCGCCATAAAGCGCATACCAACCTGCAGCTCGTCAACGCCCATGAAGACGTCTTTCGGTACGCGCTGCACCAGGTTTTCGTCGTACTGACCGTAAGCGTCGTTCGCGCCCACTTCAACGTCAAACTTGTCGCCAACTTCGTGACCATCCAGCGCCGTTTCCAGGCCAGAAATCAGGGAGCCGTGACCGTGCAGGTAGTCCAGCGGCGCGCTCACCGGAGACTCATCGACCAACACACCGTCTTCTGTACGTACCTGATAGGCCAGGCTGACCACCAGGTCTTTTGCTACTTTCATGATATCTCCTGAACGAGCGTAGGGAAAAAACTGGCGCCGATTGTAGCGGAAATCTGCGCCGCTGTACCCTCTAGCTTAAAAAAAGCTGCTCCATCTCGCTAGTCGGGATGAAAAATCCCTATCACTTGCTCCTGCTCGCGAACGTGCTCGCGAACCTGCTTGTCGGCCTCTCGCATCTGATGGCCACACTTTACGCACTCAACGATATCAACGTTGTTCTCGCGCCACAGCGCGAGAGAATCCTTAGCCTGGCATTTGGGACAAACGGCCCCGGCAATAAAACGCTTACGCACTGACATTGGCTTCACCCTTATTCAAATTCGTCCCAGCCGTCCAGCTGCCGACGCTCTTGCTGCATTTCACGTTCAAAAATATCTTCCAGCTCACGCCGGGCTTCCCGCACCCTGGAAATCTGCGCACTGTCCGTGTGAATTGGCATCAGTTCACGCAGCATACGCATATCCAGTCGGCGGAAATGTAATTGAGCCCGGTGCGCCTGATGAGGATGCATACCCAGCGTGAGCAAGGCCTTACGCCCAAGTTCAAGGGCGCTGGAGAAGGTTTCACGCGAAAAGAGTTTAACCCCGGCCTGCAACAATTCATGTGCCTCAACGCGGCCGCGAGCACGCGCCAGTATGGCAAGATGTGGAAAGTGTTGTTGACAGAGGTGAACTATCCGCATCGTATCTTCCGGCTCATTGCAGGTGATAACAATGGATTTGGCCTCTTCCGCCCCCGCCGAACGCAACAGTTCCACTTCCGTCGCATCGCCGTAATACACTTTATAACCGTATTTTCTCATCAGGCTTACGGCGCTGATATCCCGTTCAAGAACGGTGATACGCATCTTATTCGCCATCAACAGGCGGCCTATCACCTGACCAAAACGCCCAAATCCGACGATGATAACCTGCGGATGATCGTCCTCAACGTAAGGCGTCTCCTCTGTTTCCTCGCCCGGATTAAAGCGCCGGGCAAGAATCGCATCCACACCTTTCATCAGCAGCGGCGTGGTCATCATCGACAGCGTAACCGTCACCAGCAGCAGCGGCATTTGATCGCCCTGGAACAGCTTCTGTGAGGCCGCCGCGGAAAACAGCACGAAGGCAAACTCGCCGCCCTGGCTTAGCACGCCGGCAAACTGCAGCCGCTCAGAGCTGCGCAAACCATACACCCGCGACAGGCCATACAAAATGGTGGCTTTCACCGCCACCAGCGCAACCACGCTCACTGCAATCCACAGCAAATGGGTGAACAAAACGCCCAGGTTCAGTGCCATGCCAACAGAGATAAAGAACAGCCCCAGCAGCAGGCCTTTGAACGGATCGATAGCAATCTCAAGCTCGTGGCGATATTCACTTTCCGCCAGCAGCACGCCAGCCAGGAACGTCCCCAGGGCCATAGAAAACCCAAGCGCATCCATAAACAGCGCCGAGCCAAGGACCAGCAACAACGAAGCCGCGGTAAAGACTTCACGCACCCCGGACCCGGCAATAAAGCGGAAAACCGGGCGAAGCAGATAGCGCCCGCCCAATAGCATGCCGATAAACGCCAGCGCCTTCAGGCCGACTTTAATCCAGTCGGTATGATCGTCGCCGTTCCCGGCCAGCAGCGGCACCAGCGCCAGCGCCGGGATCACCGCCAGATCCTGGAACAGAAGGACCGAGAAGCCTAGCTGACCGGATTCGCTGCGGTTCATGCTTTTATCGCGCATCAGCTGCAGCGCCATCGCCGTGGAGGACATTGCAAGGCCGATGCCGCCCACCACTGCCGCCTGCCAGGAAAAATTCGTCAGCATCAGCAGGCCCGCAAGCACCACCGCGCTGAGAATCACCTGCGCCGCCCCAACGCCAAAGATAGAGCGCCTCAGTTGCCACAGCTTCGATGGATTCAGCTCCAGGCCGATGATAAACATCAGGAACACCACGCCCAGTTCGGAGAAATGCAGGATTTCATCAACATCGCTGATAAACCCTAAGCCCCAGGGGCCAATGGCGATACCTGCCAGCAAATAGCCCAGCACGGCGCCAATACCTAAACGTGCGGCAACCGGGACAGCAACAACCGCCGCGAAGAGAAACAACACCCCCGCCAACAGTAAATCAGAACCTTCCATCAGCGGCCTCCCATCGACAGCGGATTCGCCAGCCACTCACCATAGGCTTTCGCATGGCTTTGCAGCTCCAGCTTAGACTGGCGGCGAGCCCAGTAAACGATAATCGGCATCAGCCAGTGCATCTTGCACATCGCCGCAGTGAGCTCAAAAGGTCGTAAAATTTCGGTTAAGGGGAAGCGGTTATAGCCGTCATAGCGATAGGCCCCTTCCGGCTCGCCGGTGGTGATCACGCTGCGCCAGTACTTTCCCGCCAGCGCGTTGCCTCCGATGCCGCTGGCAAAGTCCCGGCTAAGGACGCGATCCATCCACTCTTTCAGCAACGCAGGGCAGCTGTAGGTATAGAGAGGGTGTTGAAAAACAATGACATCGTGCTCCAGCAGCAATGACTGTTCGTGATAAATATCGATAAAGAAATCGGGATAGTGCGCGTAGAGATCGTGCACGGTCACATTTTCAAGCTGCAGAGCCGGCTGAAGCAAAACCCGGTTAGCCACCGAGTCCTGGGATTCCGGATGGGCATACAGCAGCAAAACTTTCGGCGGCTGCGACATCATTACCCTCCAGGGCGTCGTCATAGTCATTATTTTGGGCTACCATGCAGCCCGACCTGTTGCCCAGGCGACATGTTAACGAATTACAATGACAATTTAACATACTCTGAACATACGGCGCTTTATGATTGTTTTCTCCTCGTTACAAATTCGTCGCGGCACTCGCGTTCTGCTGGATAACGCCGCCGCCACCATCAACCCCGGGCAAAAAGTCGGCCTGGTGGGTAAAAACGGCTGTGGAAAATCCACGCTGCTGGCGTTGCTTAAAAACGAGATAAGCGCCGACGGCGGGAGCGCAAACTTTCCCGGCAACTGGCAGCTTGCCTGGGTGAATCAGGAAACGCCCGCCCTTGCGATGCCGGCGATAGAGTATGTGATCGACGGCGACCGTGAATTCCGCAAGCTGGAAGCCGAGCTAAACGTCGCCAACGAACGCAACGACGGTCACGCCATTGCGCTGGTTCACGGCAAGCTGGACGCGGTAGATGCGTGGACCATTCGCTCACGCGCCTCCAGCCTGCTGCACGGTCTGGGCTTCAGCAATGAACAGCTGGAACGCCCGGTAAGCGATTTCTCGGGCGGCTGGCGCATGCGTCTTAACCTTGCCCAGGCGCTGATTTGCCGTTCCGACCTGCTGCTGCTCGATGAACCAACCAACCACCTCGATCTGGACGCGGTCATCTGGCTGGAGCGCTGGCTGAAAAGCTACCAGGGTACCCTGATTCTTATCTCTCACGACCGGGACTTCCTCGATCCGGTGGTCGATAAAATTATCCACATCGAACAGGAAAATATGTTCGAGTACACCGGCAACTATTCGTCGTTTGAGATCCAGCGCGCAACTCGCCTGTCTCAACAGCAGTCGATGTACGAAAGCCAGCAGCAAAAAGTGGCCCACCTGCAAAGCTTTATCGATCGCTTTAAAGCTAAAGCGTCCAAAGCTAAACAGGCGCAGAGCCGCGTGAAAATGTTGGAGCGCATGGAGCTGATTGCCCCGGCTCACGTCGATAACCCGTTTCACTTTAGCTTCCGTGCGCCAGAAAACCTTCCCAACCCGTTGCTGAGGATGGAAAAGGTCAGCGCAGGCTACGGCGAGCGAGTGATCCTCAACTCCATCAAGCTGAACCTTGTTCCTGGCTCGCGTATTGGCCTGCTGGGCCGAAACGGGGCGGGTAAATCCACGTTAATCAAACTGCTGGCCGGTGAATTACTGCCGCTGCAGGGCGATATTGGCCTCGCCAAAGGCATCAAGCTCGGCTACTTCGCCCAGCATCAGTTGGAATACCTGCGCGCCGATGAATCGCCGCTTCAGCATCTGGCTCGTATTGCCCCACGCGAGCTGGAACAGCAATTGCGTGACTATCTGGGCGGCTTTGGTTTCCAGGGCGATAAAGTCACGGAACAAACGGCGCGTTTCTCCGGCGGTGAAAAAGCCCGGCTGGTGCTGGCGCTGATTGTCTGGCAGCGCCCTAACCTGCTGCTGCTCGATGAGCCGACGAACCATCTCGATCTCGACATGCGCCAGGCGCTGACCGAAGCGCTAATCGACTTTGAGGGCGCGCTGGTTGTGGTTTCGCACGACCGCCACCTGCTGCGCTCCACCACGGACGATCTCTACCTGGTGCACGACGGCAAAGTGGAAGCTTTCGATGGCGACCTCGAGGATTACCAACAGTGGCTGAGCGACCTGCAAAAACAGGAGAATCAGCCCGCTGAATCAGCGAAGGATAACGCCAACAGCGCCCAGGCCCGCAAGGACCAGAAACGCCGTGAGGCCGAACTTCGTACCCAAACTCAGCCGCTGCGCAAGCAAATTACCCAGCTTGAAAAGCAGATGGAAAAGCTGAACGCTCAGCTTGCAGAAGTAGAAGAGAAGCTGGCAGACAGCGCTATCTACGACCAGAGCCGTAAAGCCGAGATGAACGAATGCCTGCAAACGCAGGTAAAAGTGAAGTCGGCGCTGGAAGAGTGCGAGATGGAATGGCTGGATATTCAGGAACAGCTTGAACAGATGCTGCAGGGCGACTAAACGCTAACGCTTCCCTCTCCTCGCGGGGAGAGGGTTTGCCCTCAACGCCAGATAAGCAGCACGCAGGCGGCGGTTAACACGCCCATGCTGACGTTGAAAATAGCCCAGGAGCGACGGCTGCGCAGGAACAGGCCAATCAGGCTGCCAAAGGCTATCCAGATAACCCCGGCCACAATGTTCACCAGCGCAATCCCTACGCTAATCATCGCCACGGAATGCAGGTAGGCTGCGCCCGCCAGGCTGAAACTGGCTACCGCGCCCAGCGCCATCAGCCACGCTTTAGGGTTAATCACCTGCAGCAGGCCACCTTGCCAGAAAGGTACCGGAGACGGCGGGGCCGCATCCGTTTCCAGGCGCTCGTATTTCGCGGTGCCAATTTTCCAGGCCAGCCACAAAAGGTAAACGCTCCCGGCAATCTTCAGGATAAGGTGCAGAGCGGGGTAAAGCAGGATTAAGCTGCCTACGCCGAAGGCAACAAGCACTAAAATGCACTGCATCCCGAGCATGATGCCAATCATCAGCGGCAGGCTGCGGAAGAAACCGTAATTCGCCCCGGATGCGGTAAGTAGCGTATTATTAGGGCCAGGTGTGATGGCGGCGACCCAGAGAAAGCCCAGCATCGAAAGAAAAGGCGTTAAGTCCATGAATTGGGTGCTCCACACCCGAAGAATAATTAGCGAACTAAACGAAACTAACAGTGTGATATGGCCAGTACAAGTCCTTTAGAATTGAATATTCATCATGATGAAGGTGACGATTTCCGCCCGATGCGCGGACTCAGTAACCCGCATCTGCAAACCATGATCCCACGTTTGATTCGTCGTCGAATCAATTTCAAACCCCACTGGCAGCGGCTGGATATGCCGGACGGGGATTTTGTCGATCTTGCGTGGAGCGAAGATCCGCAAACCGCTATGCACAAACCTCGCCTGGTCGTGTTTCACGGACTCGAAGGCAGCCTCCACAGCCCGTATGCTCACGGCATGATAGAAGCGGCGAAAAAACGCGGCTGGCTGGGCGTGGTGATGCATTTTCGCGGCTGCAGCGGTGTGCCGAACCGTAAAGAACGCATTTATCACTCCGGCGAAACCGAAGACGGCACTTACTTCCTCGAATGGTTAAATCAGCGCTACGGTGAAGTTCCCACCGCCGCAGTTGGTTTTTCTCTGGGTGGTAACATGCTCGCCTGCCTGATGGCAAAACAGGGCGCTGCCTGCACGCTGAAAGCCGGCGTGATTGTTTCCGCCCCGCTGATGCTTGAGCAGTGTTGTTACCACATGGAGCAGGGCTTCTCGCGCGTCTATCAGCATTACCTGCTGAATCTGCTGAAGAAAAATGCCGCCCGTAAGCTGAAGAGCTACCCTGGCTCGCTGCCAATCGACCTCCGCAAGCTGAAAAGCCTGCGCCGCATTCGCGAGTTCGATGACTTAATTACCTCGAAGATCCATGGCTTTGCCGACGCGCTGGACTACTATCGCCAGTGCAGCGCCATGCCGCTTTTACCGGAAATTGCCGCTCCGACGCTGATTATTCACGCCAAAGACGACCCGTTTATGGATCACCACGTCATCCCGGATCGCGAAACGCTGCCGCCCAATATCCACTACCAGCTCACGACTTACGGCGGCCACGTTGGCTTTGTCGGCGGGACTCTGCTGCGCCCACAGATGTGGCTTGAGCAGCGCATTCCCGACTGGCTAACCCGCTTCCTGGACCACTGAAATGATCATTCCCTGGCAAGATCTCGACCCTGAAACGCTCGACAATTTGATTGAATCTTTTGTATTACGGGAAGGCACCGATTATGGTGAGCAGGAGCGCTCGCTGACGCAAAAAGTCGCCGACGTGAAGCGCCAGTTACAAAGCGGCGAGGCCGTGCTGGTTTGGTCTGAACTCCATGAAACGGTGAACATTATGCCGCGCGGGCAGTTTCGCGGCTGACCGCTGACTGGCAGGGTGATCTATACTGGCTGAAAAGTATAACAAGCAGATACAGATCTCTTTTCCGATCCCTCACGGAGTTTTCACCCTATGTCAGCCAAACACCCGGTTATTGCGGTTACAGGTTCCAGCGGCGCCGGCACCACGACCACCAGCCTCGCTTTCCGCAAGATTTTCCAGCAGCTCAACCTGCGCGCCGCTGAAGTTGAAGGCGACAGTTTCCACCGCTATACCCGCCCGGAAATGGACATGGCTATCCGCAAAGCACGCGATGCTGGCCGCCATATTAGTTACTTTGGGCCGGACGCCAACGACTTCGGGTTACTGGAACGAACCTTTATCGAATACGGCCAGACCGGCAAAGGGCAAGCACGTAAATACCTGCATACCTACGATGAAGCGGTGCCGTGGAACCAGGTGCCGGGCACTTTTACGCCCTGGCAGCCGCTCCCGGAGCCCACTGACGTCCTGTTTTACGAAGGCCTGCACGGCGGTGTAGTCACCCCTCAACATAACGTCGCCGACTGCGTCGATTTACTGGTAGGCGTGGTGCCCATCGTTAACCTGGAATGGATTCAGAAACTGGTGCGCGATACCAGCGAACGCGGCCATTCACGGGAAGCGGTAATGGATTCCGTAGTGCGCTCCATGGACGATTACATCAACTTCATTACGCCGCAGTTCTCACGTACCCATATCAACTTCCAGCGCGTTCCGACGGTAGACACCTCTAACCCGTTTGCCGCGCGAGCCATTCCGTCGCTGGACGAAAGCTTCGTGGTGATTCACTTCCGTGGGCTGGACGACATCGACTTCCCTTATCTGCTGGCGATGTTGCAGGGGTCGTTTATCTCCCACATCAATACATTGGTGGTACCGGGCGGGAAAATGGGGCTGGCGATGGAGCTGATCATGGCCCCGCTGGTGCAGCGGCTGGCGGAAGGCAGGAAAATTGCCTGATGGCGTAAAGGCGGTCTGTATACCGCCCTTTTCTACCTAGGCTTCAATAATTTCGTAGCTGTGGCTAATCTCTGCGGCTTTCTCCAGCATCAATGTCACCGAGCAATATTTCTCTGCGGTCAGCTCAACGGCGCGGGCAACCGCACTTTCTTTCAGCTCTTTCCCGGTCACAACAAAATGCAGATGGATACGGGTAAACAGACGAGGTGCTTCTTCACGACGTTCGGAAGTCAGTTTCACCTCACAATCCGTCACATCATGGCGGCCTTTTTGCAGAATCGACACCACGTCAATTGAGCTACAACCGCCCGCGGCCATCAGCAGCATTTCCATCGGGCTTGGTGCTTTATCCCCGGAGTTACCGTCCATCAGAACTTGGTGGCCAGAAGCGGATTCGCCGAGGAAGGTCATGCCTTCCACCCATTTAACACGTGCCTGCATTTTACCTACTCCCGTAATAAAAATTTCTTTCAGATTACGCGTCTACGTGAAAACTGGCAACGTAAGGCGATCCAGGTCATGCTGAAACGAGACAATACAAGACACTAACCAAAAGCTATGCTAAAACAATCCGGATGCTGCTGCGATACAGAGACGTTTATGCCGTAAGCAGAGGAAACGACTAATTACAGGCCGCAGGGTTAACCTGCCCGCCAGCTCCCAGGGCTTGGGAAAATTTCACGATTGCAACGCCAGACAAGAGGTTCCGCGTCTTGTCTTTGGTAGCCAGTTTATAACAGAGGATAACCGCGCATGGTGCTTGGCAAACCGCAAACAGACCCGACTCTCGAATGGTTCTTGTCTCATTGCCACATTCATAAGTATCCGTCGAAGAGCACGCTGATTCACCAGGGTGAAAAGGCGGAGACGCTGTACTACATCGTCAAAGGCTCCGTAGCTGTTCTGATTAAAGATGAAGAAGGCAAGGAGATGATCCTTTCTTATCTGAATCAGGGTGATTTCATTGGTGAATTAGGTTTGTTCGAAGAAGGCCAGGAGCGTAGCGCCTGGGTTCGCGCCAAGTCAGCCTGTGAAGTAGCTGAAATTTCCTATAAAAAATTCCGTCAGCTGATTCAGGTCAACCCGGACATCCTGATGCGCCTTTCTTCCCAGATGGCGCGCCGCCTGCAGGTAACTTCTGAGAAAGTTGGCAACCTCGCCTTCCTCGACGTGACCGGCCGCATTGCTCAGACGCTGTTAAACCTGGCTAAACAGCCGGATGCCATGACCCACCCGGACGGGATGCAAATCAAAATCACCCGCCAGGAAATCGGTCAGATCGTGGGCTGCTCCCGCGAAACCGTTGGCCGTATTCTGAAAATGCTGGAAGATCAGAACCTCATTTCCGCCCACGGTAAAACGATTGTCGTTTACGGCACCCGTTAATTAGCCCTTATAAAGGCGTGTCGCTTCGGTAACACGCCTTTTTTGTCTCTACAATTCAGGCTATGTGGAAGAGATTAATTTACCACCCGGAAGTTAACTACGCGCTGCGGCAAACGCTGGTGCTGTGTCTTCCCGTGGCTATCGGCCTGCTGCTTGGCAGCCTGCAAAACGGTCTGCTCTTCTCGTTGGTTCCCGCCTGCTGCAACATTGCCGGGCTGGACACGCCGCACAAACGCTTCTTCAAACGATTGATCATCGGCGGCAGCCTGTTCGCTCTCAGCAGCCTTATCCTGCAGCTTCTGCTGCTTTACACCCACATCCCGCTCCCGGCGATATTGATCGTCATGGCTCTGCTGCTCGGCGTGACGGCAGAAATCAGCTCACTTCACGCCCGCCTGCTGCCCGCATCGCTGATCGCCGCTATTTTTACGCTCAGCATGGCCGGGAATATGCCGATCTGGAAACCCATGGTGCTCTATATCTTCGGCACCATCTGGTACGGCGCCTTCAACTGGTTCTGGTTCCGGCTATGGCGTGAACAACCGCTCAGGGAGTCGCTCAGCCTGCTGTACCGCCAGTTGGCAGATTACTGCGAAGCAAAGTACAGCCTGCTGACCCAGCATACCGACCCGGAAAAAGCGCTGCCGCCGCTGCTGGCCCGCCAGCAAAAAGCCGTCGACCTGATCACTACCTGCTACCAGCAGCTGCATATGCTATCGGCCAATCAGCAAAACGGCTACAAGCGTCTGTTACGCGCTTTCCAGGTTGCGCTGGATCTGCAGGAACACATTTCGGTAAGCCTGCACCAGCCTGAAGAGGTGCAAAAACTGGTCGAGCAAAGCCATGCGGAAGCCGTGATCCGCTGGAATGCCCAAACCATCGCCGCGCGCCTGCGCGCGCTGGCAGACGATATTCTTTACCACCGCTATCCAACGCGCTTTACCATGGATAAGCAAATCGACGCGCTGGAAAAAATCGCCCGCCAGAATCCGGACAATCCAGTGGGGCAGTTCTGCCATTACCACTTCAGCCGCATTGCCCGGGTACTGAAAACCCAGCGGCCGCTGTACGTGAGGGATTTAATGGAGGACAGGGAACGCCGTTTACCGTTTTTCCCGGCCCTGAAAAGCTATCTCTCGTTTAAATCCTCCGCTTTGCGCAGCTCCGCGCGCTTAGGTGTGATGCTGACCATTGCCAGCCTGCTGGGCTCCTTCTTACACCTGCCAAAGCCGTATTGGATCCTGATGACGGTGATGTTCGTGACGCAAAACGGCTACGGTGCAACGCGGGTGCGCATTGTTCACAGGGCGGCAGGTACCATGGCAGGGCTGTGTATCGCGGGTATCACCCTGCACTTCCACGTCCCGGACAGCTACACCCTGCTGGCGATGTTAATGATTACGCTGGTGAGTTACCTGTTCATCCGTAAAAGCTACGGCTGGGCCACTATTGGTTTTACCGTCACGGCGGTATATACCCTGCAGCTCATAACCCTCAGCGCCGAGAGTTACATTATTCCCCGGCTAATAGACACTCTGCTCGGCTGCCTGATCGCCTTTGGCGGCATGATCTGGCTGTGGCCACAGTGGCAAACCGGCCTGCTGCGTCAGAACGCCCACGACGCGCTGGAGGCGGACCAGGACGCTATTCGGCTGATATTGAGCAACGATCCAGAGCCCACGCCGCTGGCCTGGCAGCGTATGCGGGTCAACCAGGCGCACAATGCGCTGTTCAACTCGCTCAATCAGGCAATGCAGGAGCCAGGCTTTAACTCCCACTACCTGGCAGACATGAAACTTTGGGTGACGCACAGCCAGTTCATCGTCGAGCATATCAACGCCATGACCACGCTGGCGCGCGAACACAACATGCTGACGCCGGACCTGGCGCAGAAGTATCTACAGTCTTGTGAGATTGGGTTACAGCGATGCCAGCAAAGGCTGGAGTATGACGGGCCTGGCGGGTCGAACGACACGAATATCCTGGAATCGGACACGCTGCCCACGGGGCCGTTAAGCACCATGGAGCAGCATTTACAGCGGATTATTGGCCACCTGAACACCATGCATACCATCTCCTCGGTTGCCTGGCGCCAGCGGCCTCATCATGGGATCTGGCTCAACCGCCGTCTGCGACGCTCGGGTTAGCCTTAGCTGGCTACCACGCTGGCAACCGCTTTGGCGAAGCGCTGCATCCCTTCCAGGATATCCGCGTCCTCGACAATAAGCGAAGGCGCGAAGCGCATAACGTCCGGCCCGGCGTTCAATACCATCACACCTTCTGCCGCGCCAGCGTAGAGAAACTCGCGGGCACGCCCTTTGTACTTCTCGTTAAGCTCTGCGCCAATCAACAGCCCCATGCCACGAATGTCGCTGAACAGATCGAACTGTGCGTTTATCTTTTGCAGTTGTTCAACGAAAAGCTGACGTTTGTCCGCCACACCTTTGAGGACTTCCGGCGTGTTGATGATATCGAAAGCCGCCCCGGCCACCGCACAGGCCAATGGGTTGCCGCCGTAGGTAGAACCGTGGCTGCCGACGTGGAACGCGGAGGCAATTTCATGGGTGGTCAGCATAGCGCTTACCGGGAAACCACCGCCAAGCGCTTTGGCGCTGGTCAGAATATCTGGCGTGACGCCGTAGTTGATGTAAGCGAAAAGCTCGCCCGTGCGGCCCATGCCGGACTGCACTTCATCAAAGACCAGCAGCGCCTGGTGCTCATCACACAAATCGCGCAGCCCCTGCAGGAATTCCGGCGTCGCGGCGGTCACGCCACCCTCGCCCTGAATCGGCTCCACTACCACCGCGCAGGTATGGTCGTCCATCACCGCTTTCACCGCCGCGAGGTCGTTATACGGCACATGAATAATATCGGCAGGTTTCGGGCCGAAGCCGTCGGAGTATTTAGCCTGTCCCCCCACGGAAACGGTGAACAGCGAACGCCCGTGAAACGCATTGTAGAAGGCGATGATTTTGCTTTTGTACGGGCTATGGCGGGTCGAAGCATAGTAGCGAGCCAGCTTGAAAGCCGTCTCGTTCGCTTCCGTACCGGAGTTCATGAAGACGACGCGCTCGGCGAAGGTGGCATCAATCAGCTTACGGGCAAGTTTCAGGGCGGGCTCATTAGTAAAAACGTTGCTGGTGTGCCACAGGGTTTCACCCTGGGTTTTCAGCGCCTCCACCAGCGCAGGGTGGCAATGCCCCAGTGCGGTCACGGCGATGCCTCCGGCAAAATCCACGTACTCCTTCCCGGCGGTGTCCCACACGCGGCTGCCTTTCCCTTTCACTGGAATAAATTCTGCTGGTGCATAAATCGGCAGAATCACTTCATCGAAGGTTGCCCGCGTAACCGCTGATTGTTCAGTTGTCATTTATTCCCCACCCGTTTTTATGCGTTAGACACCAATGAAAATATAATCACGAAATATGCATAAAAAACCAAAAACAGGCAAGTGACAATTCATCTCTGGAGGAAATTCGCCAGCAGCGCATGTCCCTGCTCGCTGAGAATACTTTCCGGGTGGAACTGCACGCCCTCAAGATCCAGCGAGCGGTGACGGATGCCCATAATTTCCTGCTTATCCGTCCACGCCGTAACCTCGAAACAGTCAGGCAGGGTATCGGGATCAATGAGTAGCGAATGATAGCGCGTCACGGTCAGCGGATTATTCAGCCCACGGAATACGCCGCCGCCGTTATGGCTGATGGCAGAGGTTTTGCCATGCATCACCTGTTCGGCCCGTACGATAGTCGCCCCAAACACCTGCGCAATAGCCTGATGTCCGAGACAAACGCCAAGAATAGGTAGCTGCCCGGCAAAGTGATGAATGGCGGCAAGTGAGATACCCGCCTCGGTCGGGGTACAAGGGCCTGGAGAGATCACCAACTTGTCCGGGGTCAGGCGCTCAATATCGTCCAGCCCAATTTCATCGTTACGCTTAACCAACACCTCCTCACCCAGTTCGCAAAAATACTGGTAGAGGTTCCAGGTGAAGGAATCATAGTTGTCGATAAGCAGTAACATGGCAGCTCCAGGGCAAAAAAGAACGCGCTATTCTAGTCGCTTTCCAACGCCAGGCTCACCACTTATTGAAATTCTCTGCTTCAGGGAAGGTGAAGCGCGGGCGATTGAGGCCCGCGCAGAAATACTTAAGGCAGGACCTTCGCGGAAAGAATCACGATAGGTTTAGTCGGCACATTCTGGTACGGGCCGACGTCATGGCTTGGCGCCTGGGAAATTTTATCGGCAACGTCCAGACCTTTGACCACTTTACCGAATACGGCGTAGCCAAAGTCACGCTGGCCGTGGTCCAGGAAGGCATTATCGGCCACATTGATAAAGAACTGGCTGGTGGCGCTGTCTTTGTCTGCGGTACGCGCCATAGAAATGGTGCCGCGGGTGTTACGCAAGCCATTGTCCGCTTCGTTTTTGATAGGCGGGTTAGGCTGCTTCTGATTCATATCTTCGGTGAAACCGCCGCCCTGAATCATAAAGCCCGGGATTACGCGGTGGAATGTGGTGTTGTTATAAAAACCGCTGTTAACGTAATCCACGAAGTTTTTGACCGAAACCGGCGCTTTTTGGCTATTTAACTCAAGCTCAATATTGCCAGCCGAGGTGGTCAACAGGACGTGCGGATCGCCTTTTGCAGCCAGCGCCGCAGGTGAAAGCGCAGAGAGGGCGAATACAGCTGCAACAGCCGCCAGTGTCGATTTGAGCATGAACAATTCCTTACGAAGGCAGTGAGTGAAGCAAGTGGCTTGATTGTAAAGAGGCACCGCAGCCGACGCCAGCCATTTACGGTTTTTTACTTACACGCAAATCAACGAGTTGCCGCGCCAACACGCTGAAATAGATTGAAATATGTGACACACCTCATGATTCAATCAGTTTATTTCAGCAATAAATTCATAATTCATTTAAATAGATCACGCAAATGACTAAAATCTGCCCGTCCGCCGCGCTGTCAATGCGCTTTACATTTCCTTGCACAGGCTCGTTATGACTAACAGCAACCGAACCAAGCTCTTATGGATTAGCTTCTTCTCCTACGCCCTGACTGGCGCGTTGGTGATCGTCACCGGGATGGTGATGGGAAACATCGCAGAGTACTTTAATCTGCCGGTGTCCAGTATGAGTAATACCTTTACGTTCCTTAATGCCGGTATTTTAATCTCTATCTTCCTGAACGCCTGGCTGATGGAAATCGTGCCGCTGAAAACCCAGCTGCGCTTTGGTTTCCTGCTGATGGTGCTGGCCGTCGCTGGCCTGATCTTCGGTCATAACCTGGCTATCTTCTCCGCATCCATGTTCGTACTGGGCCTTGTGAGCGGGATAACCATGTCGATTGGTACCTTCCTGATCACCCATATGTATGAAGGGCGTCAGCGCGGTTCCCGCCTGCTGTTTACCGACTCCTTCTTCAGCATGGCCGGGATGATTTTCCCGATGGTCGCCGCTATTCTGCTGGCTCGCAGCATCAACTGGTACTGGGTCTACGTATGTATCGGCCTGGTCTATGTCGCTATCTTCCTGCTGACCCTGGGCTGTGAATTCCCGGCGCTGGGCAAACATGCGAAGAAAGACGACCAGCCCGTCACCAAAGAAAAATGGGGCATCGGCGTGCTGTTCCTGTCCATCGCGGCGCTATGCTACATCCTCGGCCAGCTGGGCTTTATTTCCTGGGTTCCGGAATATGCCAAAGGCCTGGGCATGAGCATCAACGATGCCGGTAAGCTGGTGAGTGACTTCTGGATGTCTTACATGTTCGGCATGTGGGCGTTCAGCTTCATCCTGCGTTTCTTCGACCTGCAGCGCATTCTGACCGTGCTCGCCGGGGCAGCCACCGTGCTGATGTACCTGTTCAACCACGGTGACCCGGCTCACCTGGCGTGGTTTATTCTGTCGCTTGGTTTCTTCTCCAGCGCCATTTACACCACGATCATCACCCTGGGTTCACAGCAGACCAAAGTCTCTTCCCCGAAACTGGTTAACTTCGTGCTGACCTGCGGCACCGTGGGCACCATGCTGACCTTCATCGTCACTGGCCCAATCGTGGCGCAGAGCGGCCCTCTGGCTGCTCTGCACACCGCCAATGGCCTGTACGCTGTGGTGTTCGTTATGTGCCTGCTGTTAGGTTTCGTGACCAAACACCGCCGCCATGGCACAGAGGCTGCCGCGCACTAATTGCCCTGCAATTTATCCTCTCCCAAACGGGAGAGGATACCTTCACCCTCCCGCAACTATTACGTTTTCCGCAATAATGAATTGCCGATAAGGCTTATTCCTGCCAATTATTGTCTGTGGCAACCTGTTTGCATCGTTCGGGGATCTTCCCGCTCAGCCAATCAGGACTCTAAGCATGAAACTCTATAGCTTCCCTCTCTCAGGCCATGCCCACCGCGCACGCTTATTCATTTCCCTGCTCGGTCTCCCCCATGAAGTTGTTGAACTGGATCTGAAAGCGGGTGCCAACAAACAGCCGGAATACCTGGCGCTTAACCCGTTTGGACAGGTGCCACTGCTGGATGACGAAGGCACGCTGATCCCTGACTCCAATGCCATTCTTGTCTACCTGGCGAAAAAAAGCGGCCAAAGTGCATGGTTACCGGAAGACCCGCAGGGTGCGGCAGCCGTTCAACGCTGGCTTTCCGTCGCCGCCGGAGACCTCGCCTTTGGTCCGGCAGCTGCGCGTCTGGTGACGGTTTTCGGCGCAAAATTTAACCCCGATGAGGTGATTGCCCGGGCACACGTAGTCCTGGGGCGGCTTGAGCAACATCTTGCCGGCCGTGAATGGCTGGTCGGCGACCACCCCACCATCGCCGACGTTGCCATTTACAGCTACACCTCCAGCGCACCTGAGGGGAATGTTGATCTTTCTGCTTACCCGGCCGTTAACGCCTTCCTGCGCCGTATCGAAGCACTGCCGGGATTTGTGCCTTTCGTGAAAACGGCCGCCGGTCTGAACGCCGTCGCCTGATCTCGAGCTTCCGGGGAGAGCAAATAAATGAGCGATAAGCTGGCGAAGAAGTCCGTCTGGCATGAAGGTGAAATATTCCTTCAGGACAAGGTCGGCGTAACCGAACGCATGGCGGAGGTAGGCCAGCGAGTGATACGCGATCACATGCCCGAGCAGCATCGTGACTTCTACGCTCAGCTGCCTTTTATCGTCATCGGCAGCGTCTCCCCAACGGGTGAAGCGTGGGCAACATTTCTGGAAGGCGATCCCGGTTTTATCACATCTCCGACGTCGACCCGTCTGACAATTGCGGCGTCGTTGACAACGGAAGATCCGGCCGCCGAAGGAATGCGGGATCGCGCCTCCATTGGCCTGCTGGGAATTGAGCTTCATACCCGGCGGCGTAACCGGATGAACGGCACGCTCCTGCAAACGGACAACGCTTTTCAGGTCGAGGTCGACCAAAGCTTTGGCAACTGCCCACGCTATATTCAGCTCCGCGAGTTCACTTTTAGCCGCAAACCCGGCAGCCCGGCAAGGGGTGAGGTTGAGACGTTGGCCGAACCTGATGCTGAAGCCAGGACAGTTATTGAGTCGGCCGACGCTTTTTTTGTCGCCTCCTGGGCCGAAAGAGAAGGTAAGCGACAGGCCGACGTTTCCCACCGCGGCGGCAAACCGGGCTTCATCCGGGTCGGCGACGACGGCACGCTGACCATTCCCGATTTCAACGGCAATCTCTTTTTTGCCACGCTCGGTAACATCCTGCTTAACGGCCAGGCTGGCCTGCTGTTCGTGGACTTTAACACAGGCGACATGCTGCAAATGACCGGCGAAGCAAAAGTCATTCTGGACTCACCGGAAATCGCCGCCTTCCAGGGCGCAGAACGGCTATGGACGTTTAAAGCCCGTCGGGTTGTGCGCCGCCGCAACGCGCTGGCGCTGCGCTGGAAGTTTGAAGCCGAGGGGCTTTCTCCTCATTCGCTGATGACCGGAGACTGGCAGGCAGCCAGCAACCGCCTGAAAGCGACGGAACTCGCCACCCGCTGGCGACCTTTTCGCGTGGCGAAGATTGAGGATGAGAGCCGCTCGATTCGCTCTTTCTATCTTCAACCTGACGACGATGCTGGCCTGCTGCCTCATCTCGCCGGGCAGCATTTACCCATTCGCGTGAAGCCTGATGGCGCAGAGGCGCCGGTTATCCGCACTTACACACTTTCCTCGGCTCCCTCAGATGCTTTTTACCGCATCAGCGTTAAGCGGGACGGAAGTGTCTCCCGGCACTTGCACGACAGCGTTTCCATTGGCGATAGCATTGACGTCCGTGCTCCGGCGGGTGATTTCACCCTGAATGCCCACGAGCCACGTCCGGCCGTCCTGTTGGCGGGCGGCGTCGGCATTACCCCGATGCTCGCCATGCTGCGGCACATTGTCTATGAAGGGTTACGCAAACAACGTATTCGACAAACCTTTTTGTTCCAGGCATCAAGACAGCTGGAAGATTTACCTTTTACTCACGAGATTGGCGAACTGGTCGCGGCGGCTAAAGGCGCCGTGCAGGCGATTCGCGTCCTCAGCCAGCCAGGCGATGCCTGGCCAGATAAAGACTATGACGTGCATGGTCATATTGATATGTCGCTGCTCACGAGCCGTCTGCCGTTTAACGACTACGATTTCTATGTTTGCGGCCCGGCGGCGTTCACCCAGTCTCTCTATGACGGACTGCGGAAATACAACATCGGCGATGACAGAATCCATGCCGAAGCCTTTGGTCCCTCGGCGTTGGTTCGCACCACAGCCAGCCAAACGTCAAAATCTGACGCCCTGCCTCCGGCCACCAGCCCCGTGCCAGTTGCTTTTATGCAATCGCTAAAAGAGGCTCGCTGGATGCCAGATTCAGGTTCGCTTTTAGAGCTGGCCGAAGCTCGGGGATTAACCCCGGAATTCAGCTGCCGGGAAGGCCACTGCGGAACCTGCCGGACTAAACTCCTCAAAGGCTCAGTCACCTACCCGAAAATACCGTCCGCAAGCACGGCAGATGATGAGGTCCTGATTTGCTGCGCAGTTCCGGCACAGCTGCCTGCGGGAGAAGAAAACCGCATTCAGCTTGAGCTGTAATACCGGGATTGCGCCATACCCGGCGAATACCCGATACTGAAATTCCTTTCAGGCAGGTGATGAGGTTGCGCATGGATCGTTGGCAGGCGATGAAAATTTTCGTCAAAGTCGCAGAAACAGAGAGTTTTGCCGCTGCGGCACGCCAGCTCCATATCAGTGCGCCAGTGGTCACGCGCGCGATTGCCGCGCTGGAAGAGGCCATCGGCACACGTCTCTTCATCCGCACTACCCGAACCGTTAAGCTGACAGAGCCTGGCCTGAGGTATCTCGCCGACTGCCGTACAATCCTCGCCAGCATAGAGGAGGCCGAAGCCGCAGCGGCGGGCTCTTACGCCACGCCGTCCGGGATTCTGACGATCACCGCCTCCGTGCTCTTTGGGCAGAAATTCGTCCTGCCGGTTATTACCGATTATCTTGATGCCTGGCCAACCATGCGCGCCAGGTCGCTGTTCGTTGATCGTCAAGTGAACATCATCGAAGAAGGCATTGATGTCGCCGTCCGCATTGGACATTTGCCCGATTCAGGGCTGACGGCAACCAAAGTCGGCACCGTGCGCAGGGTTGTTTGCGCGTCGCCAGATTATCTGGAGAAACACGGCACACCGCTGACGCCTGCGGACCTTAAAAACCATCGTATTGCCTCTTCGGCCAGCGCCTGGGCCTCACCGGAGTGGCGCTTTGCGGGAGACCAGCGGGTGATGATCAACGCTGCACTCCAGTGCAACAACAACGAGTCATCCATTGCCACCGCAAAAGCAGGCTGGGGGCTGACGCGGGTCCTGGATTATCAGATAGCGCCAGCCCTGCACGAGGGGGAACTGCAAATCGTACTGAGCGAATACGAGCTTGAGCCACTCCCCATACATGTGGTGCATACCGAGGGCCGCCACGCTTCCGCCAAAGTACGCACTTTTGTTGACTTGATTGTTGCCCGGCTCCGCGCGAACCCTTTGCTGAACTGAATATCCTCTAGCGTCTGCTACTGGCGGAAAACCAGACAATTCCATAACTTACAAAAGCACATCAAAATCAATGATATACCTCTTAATGGGTATATAAAGGCGCATTTGATTTGCATCAATAATCACCACAGCTGAATCGTTAAGGTAGGCGGTAATAGAAAAGAAATTGAGGCAATTATGAGCAAAGTCAGAATCGCAGTTATCGGTAATGGCATGGTTGGCCATCGCTTTATCGAAGACTTACTTGATAAGGCCCCGCCGGACCAGTTCGACATCACCGTATTTTGTGAAGAGCCGCGTAAAGCCTACGATCGCGTACACCTTTCTTCTTATTTCTCCCATCATACCGCTGAAGAACTCTCCCTTGTCCGCGACGGCTACTACGAAAAACATGGCGTAAAAGTGCTGGTTGGCGAACGTGCCATCACCATCAATCGCCAGGAAAAAGTGATCCATTCCAATACCGGCCGCACCGTTTATTACGACAAACTGGTGATGGCGACAGGTTCTTACCCGTGGATCCCGCCGATTAAAGGCTCTGAAACCCAGGACTGCTTCGTTTACCGCACCATCGAAGACCTTAATGCCATTGAGTCCTGCGCCCGCCGCAGCAAACGCGGGGCCGTCGTCGGCGGTGGCCTGCTGGGGCTGGAAGCGGCTGGGGCGCTGAAAAACCTTGGCGTGGAAACCCACGTTATCGAATTCGCGCCAATGTTGATGGCCGAGCAGCTTGACCGCATGGGCGGCGAACAGCTGCGCAGCAAAATCGAGCGCATGGGCGTGCGTGTGCATACCGGCAAAAACACCCAGGAAATCGTCCAGCAGGGCACTGAAGCCCGTAAAACAATGCGTTTTGCTGACGGCAGCGAGCTGGAAGTGGATTTCATCGTCTTCTCCACCGGTATTCGTCCGCAGGACAAGCTGGCTACGCAATGCGGGCTCGAAACGGCCCAGCGCGGCGGGATCACCATCAACGATAAGTGCCAGACTTCCGATCCGGATATTTATGCCATCGGGGAGTGTGCCAGCTGGAATAACCGCGTTTTTGGGCTAGTTGCGCCGGGTTATAAAATGGCTCAGGTCACGGCCGACCACCTGCTCGGCACGGAAAACACCTTTGAAGGCGCCGACATGAGCGCCAAGCTGAAACTGCTCGGCGTTGATGTCGGCGGCATTGGCGATGCGCACGCCCGCACGCCTAACGCCCGCAGCTACGTTTACCTCGATGAAAGCAAAGAGGTTTACAAGCGCCTGGTGGTTAGCGAAGACAATAAAACCCTGCTTGGTGCCGTGCTGGTGGGTGACACCAGCGACTACGGCAACCTGCTGCAGCTGGTGCTGAACGCAATTGAGCTGCCGGAAAACCCGGATGCGCTGATCCTGCCGGCACACGCCAGCAGCGGCAAACCGTCTATCGGCGTCGATAAGCTGCCGGAAAGCGCGCAGATCTGCTCCTGCTTTGACGTTACCAAAGGCGACCTGATCAAAGCCATCAACAAAGGCTGCCACACCGTGGCGGCGCTGAAGGCCGAAACCAAGGCAGGGACCGGCTGCGGTGGCTGTATTCCGCTGGTGACTCAGGTGCTGAACGCCGAGCTGGCCAAAGCCGGTATCGAAGTGAACAACAACCTGTGCGAACACTTCGCCTTCTCGCGCCAGGAGCTGTACCACCTGATCCGCGTGGAAGGAATCAAATCCTTCGACCAGCTGCTGCACAAATACGGCAAGGGTTACGGCTGCGAAGTGTGTAAACCCACCGTGGGTTCACTGCTGGCTTCCTGCTGGAACGACTACGTCCTGCAGCCTGAGCTGACGCCGCTGCAGGACACCAACGATAACTTCCTCGGCAACATTCAGAAAGACGGCACCTACTCGGTGATCCCGCGCTCGGCAGGCGGCGAAATCACGCCTGAAGGGCTGATGGAAGTGGGTCGTATCGCCCGCGAATACAACCTGTATACCAAAATCACTGGCTCTCAGCGCATCGGCCTGTTCGGCGCACAAAAGGACGATTTGCCAGAAATCTGGCGTCAGCTGATTGAAGCCGGGTTAGAAACCGGCCACGCCTATGCCAAAGCGTTGCGTATGGCGAAAACTTGCGTCGGCAGCACCTGGTGCCGCTACGGTGTAGGCGACAGCGTAGGCTTTGGCGTCGAGCTGGAAAACCGCTACAAAGGCATCCGCACCCCACACAAAATGAAGTTTGGCGTCTCCGGCTGTACCCGCGAATGTGCGGAAGCGCAGGGCAAAGACGTGGGTATTATCGCCACGGAGAAGGGCTGGAACCTGTATGTGTGTGGTAACGGCGGCATGAAACCGCGCCATGCGGACCTGCTGGCGGCGGACCTCGACCGCGACACCATCATCAAGTATCTCGACCGCTTCATGATGTTCTACATCCGCACCGCCGACAAACTTACCCGTACTTCCGTCTGGCTGGAAAACCTGGAAGGCGGCATTGATTACCTGCGTAGCGTGATTGTCGATGACAAGCTGGGCCTGAACGATCAGCTTGAAACGGAGCTTAACCGCCTGCGCGAGAAAGTAATCTGCGAGTGGACGGAGACCGTGAACACTCCGCAGGCGCAGGTTCGCTTCAAACACTTTATCAACAGCCCGCAGCGCGACCCGAATGTGCAAATTGTTAGCGAGCGCGATCAACACCGTCCGGCCACGCCGCATGAGCGTATTCCGGTCACCCTGGTAGAAGTGGAGGAACACGCATGAGCCAGTGGACAACCGTTTGTCAGCTAGACGATATCCTGCCAGCAACCGGCGTTTGCGCCCTGGTCGGTTCGGCGCAGGTGGCTATTTTCCGCCCCCGTAAAGACGAGCAGGTTTACGCCATCAGTAATATCGACCCGTTCTTTGAAGCCAGCGTGCTTTCCCGCGGACTGATTGCAGAACATCAGGCCGAACTGTGGGTTGCCAGCCCGCTGAAAAAGCAGCACTTCCGCCTGCGGGACGGCCTGTGCCTGGAAGATGAAAGCCGTTCCGTACCGCACTATGAAGCGCGCGTGCAGGACGGGCTGGTGCAGATAAAAGCGTAATTCATTCGCCCTCACCCCGGCCCTCTCCCTCCAGGAGAGGGAGAAAGTCACAAAGGCTTCTCCGGCGATCCCCTCTCCACTGGGAGAGGGTTAGGGTGAGGGGAAATCAGTTCTTTTTTTAATTTTTATTTTTAACTTCATTGGGATAGCAAAATGTTCACCGACACCATCAATAAGTGTGCAGCGAATGCCGCGCGCATTAACCGTCTCTCGCAGACAAATCCTCTGGGCTTCTGGGTCAGTTCCGCCATGGCTGGGGCCTACGTTGGCCTTGGCATCATCCTGATTTTCACCCTCGGTAATTTACTCGATCCGGCCATTCGTCCGCTGGTGATGGGGGCGACATTCGGGATCGCCCTGACGCTGGTGATTATCGCCGGTTCCGAGCTGTTCACCGGGCACACCATGTTCCTGACCTTCGGCGTGAAAGCCGGCACCATCTCTCACGGCCAAATGTGGGCGATTCTGCCGCAAACCTGGCTGGGCAACCTGGTCGGCTCGGTATTTGTCGCGCTGTTGTATAGCTGGGGCGGCGGTAGTCTGCTGCCGGTAGATACCAGTATCGTGCACGCCGTCGCGCTGGCAAAAACCACTGCACCAGCGATGGGGCTGTTCTTTAAAGGGGCGCTGTGTAACTGGCTGGTTTGCCTGGCAATCTGGATGGCAATTCGCACCGAAGGGGCGGCGAAGTTCATCGCAATCTGGTGGTGCCTGCTGGCATTTATTGCCTCCGGCTACGAGCACTCCATCGCCAACATGACGCTGTTTGCCCTGTCCTGGTTTGGTCATCATAGCGAGGCTTATACGCTGTCCGGCATCGGCCATAACCTGCTGTGGGTCACGCTGGGGAACACCCTTTCCGGCGTGGTATTCATGGGTCTGGGTTATTGGTATGCTACGCCGAAAGCCGAACGCCCGCAGCCTGCCGCCGCAGGCGCAGCGGAAACCGCCCGTAATTAATTGAGGATTGACCGTGGATCACCTGCCGATATTTTGTCAGTTACGTGGCCGCGCTTGCCTGCTGGTAGGCGGTGGCGATGTCGCTGAACGCAAAGCGCGTTTATTGCTGGAGGCAGGTGCGCGCATCACCGTTAACGCCCTCGAATTCAGCCCACAGTTTAAGGTGTGGGCTGAGCAAAATATGCTGACGCTGGCCGAAGGGGCGTTCTCTGAAACGCTGCTGGACGAAAGCTGGCTGGCAATTGCCGCCACCGACGACGATGAGGTGAATCAGCAGGTTAGCGACGCCGCTGAATCCCGCCGGATCTTCTGCAACGTGGTGGATGCGCCGAAACAGGCGAGCTTCATTATGCCGTCGATTATCGACCGCTCCCCGCTGATGGTCGCCGTCTCTTCCGGCGGCACGTCCCCTGTTCTGGCCCGACTGCTGCGCGAAAAGCTGGAAGCCAGCCTGCCGCTGCATCTGGGTAAAATCGCCGCTTTTGCAGGTACTCTGCGTGGCCGAGTGAAACAAACTTTTGCCACTATGGGCGAGCGTCGCCGCTTCTGGGAGAAGTTTTTCACTAACGATCGCCTGGCGCAGTATCTGGCCAACGAAGACCAGCTTGCCGTTGAAAAAGAGACGGAATCGCTGTTCTCCACCCCGCTCGATCACCGCGGTGAAGTGGTGCTGGTTGGCGCTGGCCCCGGCGATGCTGGCCTGCTGACGCTGAAAGGCCTGCAGCAAATTCAGCAGGCCGATGTTGTAGTTTATGACCGCCTGGTGTCGGACGACATCATGAATCTGGTCCGCCGCGATGCAGACCGCGTGTTTGTCGGCAAGCGGGCGGGCTACCACTGCGTGCCGCAGGAAGAGATTAACCAAATCCTGCTGCGGGAGGCGCAAAAAGGCAAACGCGTGGTTCGCCTGAAAGGCGGCGATCCGTTTATCTTCGGGCGCGGCGGTGAAGAGCTGGAAACGCTGTGCAACGGCGGAATTCCGTTCTCTGTCGTGCCAGGGATCACCGCAGCTTCCGGCTGTTCCGCCTACTCAGGCATTCCGCTTACTCACCGGGATTACGCCCAAAGCGTGCGCCTGGTCACCGGCCATTTGAAAACCGGGGGCGAACTCGACTGGGCTAACCTGGCGGCAGAGAAACAAACGCTGGTGTTTTACATGGGGCTTAATCAGGCCTCGGCTATTCAGCAGCAGCTGATCGCCCACGGGATGGAAGAGAGCATGCCGGTTGCGCTGGTAGAAAACGGCACGGCGGTGAATCAGCGCGTCGTGGACGGTACCCTAAACCAATTAGGCGAGCTGGCCACCCAGGTTGGCAGCCCGGCGCTGATTATTGTAGGCCGAGTGGTGGGCCTTCGTGACAGGCTAAACTGGTTCTCAAACCATTAAATACCAAGGGAGGCACCAGCCTCCCTTTTACTTTTCTGCCTCTGCACAGCTTTCCTGCAAAATTCTTAACACGGTTTCTGCGCCGCTGCGGTTCGGGTTGATGCGGATCATCCGCTTTTCCAGCTCCGGCTCAGACTGTCTAAAGGTCCCGGAAAGCCGATAAAAAAGCGGCGGGATTTCATACTTAGATTCTGCGCCTACCGGATAAGGTAATGCACCCAGCTTTTGTGCGGCGGCCAACACTTTTTCGGCAATCGGTCGATGAAACTCCACCAGCAACACCTTTGACTGCGCATTGGCGATAAATGTACTTTTAACCTGAGGCACAGCGCCCTGAGACAATAACGCAACCAGCTCATCGTTCACCTGCGCCTGAACGGCATGCATCACCGGGGCGAAGACTAACCCGCGCAGCACCTCCATAGCCTGGAAACCCTGTACCTGACTGCCACCGGAGTACATGCTCTGACGCACAGCCTGAACGGCTGATTTATCACCGACCACAACGCCAACGCCCACCGGGCCGAATAGCTTAAAGCATGAGAAGGTCGACAGCGTGGCTCCGCACTCGCAGCCGATGTTGTCGACCTTCATCACCGCATAATTATCGTCGGCCAGCGACGGCAAAGCGTGGCGATTAAAACAGGCCACCACATCAGCCAATGAATAGGCGTCATCCAATGTCTGGCGGGAATGCTGAATCAAAGCTGCAGCCGGACGATGAGCCGCAATAGCGGCTTCCACATCATTTAACTTATTGAAATCTGACCGAATCAGCTCCAGCCCCATCTGTTCGGCGATAACCGCCGTGGTTGGGTACAGCGGAGCCTGATGAATCAGCAGCTTATCGCCAGCGTTTAGCAATGCCGCCAGCCCGCTACGAATAGCCCCGGTGCCGGCTCCCTGCACCAGCGCGGCGGCTGGCGCAGAGAAGAAATCAGCCAGAACGGCCTCAACCCGCTGCGTGGTGTTGGGCTGATTCAGACCGGGCACCAGGCCGACATCCCCCAGGCTCAGAAAATCAGCCCCAGGAAAATGCCGGCAGATGATATCCACCAGGGCGAACTGCTTCTGCTGGGCCTGAGCCAGGCTCAGGCTTTGCAATGGCCAGCTTTCCACATAACCCCCTTAGGCCGGGATAAACAGGCCGCAGAAGAACAGAATATTCAACACAATGCCGGTTATCATCACCGCCACAACCGGCGCGGCCATTTTCTGCACCGGGCGACCCAGCGATTCGTTCAGGAAGTACAGCGCTGTCGCAATGGTGAAGCCGGTATAACCCGCCATTTTGATGGCGGCAAAGATAGAGCCAATCAGCAGCGCCATCTCCATCAGCATGTTCATCGCGTTGCGGATGTTGTCCGAGGCGTTACGCACCGAAGGATAGCGGCCCAGCCATTTCCCGATAGAGCGCAGCAGCAGGACTTCAGCCGAAATCACCAGCGCCCCGACCACAAAAGCGAGTAGCGGGTTAGCAATCAGGTAGCCGACGGCGAATACAAAGGTGAACCCGGCCACGGCATAAACGCCGGTCGCCAGCGCCGTCGTGGCAATCATCGGCACAAAACCCAGGCCACGCATAAACTCAGCCAGTGCGGCCTGATCAATCAGGCTTTGAGACTGTGTCGGATCCAGCCCAATTTTGTAGGCTTTTTCCAGCGTAAAGATGGAGACCTCGCTGCCCGCAAACAGCTTCATGCTGGCAACGGTGGCGATCAGCCCGCCAACGATGGCAATATACGGCAAATTCTTGATAATCCTGGACGTCCGTTCTTCAAACACCGACTGCCCGTGAGCATCGTGTTCATGTTTATCCCGGGAGCGCAGATCCTGAAAAATCGCGATCGCCAGCAGCATAATCATACCCACGAAAATCTCGATCGACTCCGGGTTAAGCTGCGGGAAGAAACGCACCACCAGCACGCGGGTCAGCAGTACAACCACCGCCGCGAACAGGCTGTTCTTCCAGCCAAACTGGTAGAAAATCGCAACCAACGGGAACAACGCAAAGGCAGATACCACCGGAGAACTCAGCTCACCCAACGAGCCGAGAACATCTACCGGCAGCGCGGTCAGCAGGTGGTTCACCGGCACAAGGCAGGTGAGGATCAGAATCCCCCAGACGGCACCCAGCCCAAACGCCAGCACGCTGTTAGCCGCCAGCACGCCGAGAATGTCGGTCGGCAGGAACAGCAGCCAGCTGTTGAGCAGGCCGGTTTTCAGGGTGAAGGAGATCCCGACGGAGGCCACAAAGCCAATGCTCAGGCCAAAGGCGATACTCCCCGCTTCACGGCGGTTCATATTGCCTTCAATAAGCTGCGGCAGAATAGGTCGAATCCCGTCATGGAACACCGCCGCGGAGCGGTGCGCCAGCAAAGCCGTCATCCCGGTCAGCAAGGCAACAACAACAAGGTGAAGGTAAAATTCCATACGGATGCCTTTATTTTAAATGGTTAACCAGCAGCGGGATGGCGTGCTCGATATGCTCAACGGAGAGACCAAACGCCACTTTGCCTTCTGAAACCAGACGGGCAATTTGCTCTTCTTTCGCTTTAATGCCGGGCTTAGCGATGGTGCAGCTGCGGTTGTAGCCAATCACCGCGATGGCGATAGACAATGCCGCACCTGCCCCGGTATTACAGGCCCCAATGTAGTAATCAAGCTGGCCGGATTTCACCTTCAGCGCGGCGTCCATGTCGTTATAGATAAACACTTCGAAGCTGCCCGGCGCGGCGGTTTCGATGGTTTGTTTGATGAGTTC
Organism: Enterobacter sp. Ap-1006; assembly: GCF_011752835.1. Lineage (NCBI taxonomy): Bacteria > Pseudomonadati > Pseudomonadota > Gammaproteobacteria > Enterobacterales > Enterobacteriaceae > Enterobacter > Enterobacter sp. Ap-1006. The sequence goes on from NZ_VWWU01000006.1 coordinate 34,753, forward strand.
GCGCTGTAGGCCAGCGACACCGATCTTTTTCATGGGAAATCCTTACTTATAAAAGACAGAGGGGTTGTCACGTAACATCAAATCGACGTCTGGCTGGCTGAAACCGGCCTCCAGCAGCATCGGCACAAACGTGGTAAGCAAATAGTCAAAACCTGGCCCGCCGTTCGCTTTCAAATGGGAGCGACGAGTAATGTCCATCGACAGCATAACGTGGTCGAGCAGCCCGCGATCTCTAAGCGCGCTCAGCATCGCAATGCGTTTTTCGTCCGGGTAATAGCTGTTTTTGCCGATGGTATCGAACTGGACGTAGGCGCCCTGATCGATCATCCGCAGGATGTTGTCCAGATTGTCTTTCAGGTCGCAGTGCCCGACGGTGACGCGGGAAAGATCCACGCACCATGACTTCAGAAGCGCCAGTTGCTCAAGGCCCATGGTGCTGAATGACGTATGGGTTGAAATCGGCCTGCCGGTTTCATGATGCGCGATGGCTGCCGCCTGGAAAACTCGCTTCTCCACCGGGGTGATAACGTCCACGCTGGAGCCTATTTCCGCGATGATTCCCGCTTTTAACGCCGTGCCGTCGATGCCAATTTCTATTTCATCGATCATCTCCTGCGCCAGCACTTTAACCGGCGTGGTGGCCACGTGCGGCGGGAAGAAATCGTGCTGGTAGTAACCGGTGCAGGCCATCACGTTCATTCCGGTATCACGGATGATATCCAGCAGGAACTGGGGGTTGCGCCCCATGTAGCGGTTGGTCATTTCAATGATATTGCGCACACCCTGCGCGTAGAGTGACTTCATTTCACCGCAAATCAGCTCGTACTGATCCAGTCGGCAATCGATGTTGTCCTTGAAGCTGGAAAGATCGATATGAAGATGCTCGTGGGCATAGGTATAGCCCGATGGATCGATATGCTTATACCCCGTCATGATTCACTCCACCTGTTGAAGAGACATTCAGCAGCGGCAGGAACGACGTTCCGTTCTGCGGCGCGGCTGCCCTAAAAAAGTCACAAACCGTGGCGCCGACATCAGAAAGCGTAGCGCGTGCGCCCAGATAAGTGCCTGTTATACCGGGCTGCCAAACCAGCAACGGCACGTTTTCACGAGTGTGCTTGCTGTGGCCAATCGTCGGGTCGTTCCCGTGATCCGCCATGACGACCAGGCAATCCCCGACCTGCATATCGGCCATCAGCAGAGCCAGGTTTTTGTCTACCAGCTCAAGCCGCTCGGCATAGCGCGCAACGTCTTCAGCGTGGCCCGCCAGATCGGTTTCCTGAATGTTGGTACAAATAAAGGCGCTGCCAGGTTTATTCAGCTCATCCCGGGTGATATCAAGAATGCGCTGCGAGTCGACCAGATTCTGGTAGCTGATGCCGTGCGGGTTAATCGCAATATCAGCCACTTTACCCACCAGCACGGTTTTAACGCCGACCTGATGCAGCTGCTGTGGAGCCTGAACGCTGGCATCCACGCCGTAGCCCATATGCACCACCTGGAACCCACTTTTGTATACCCCGGAACGCGGGGCGTTAATGCCGACATAAAGCCCCTGTTTCTCTTCCGCGGCGTTAATCAGCTGCTCGCTGCTCTCAAGCAAGCCACCAAAGGCAATGACCCGACCCACTTTGACGCAGCGGCGCACGACTTCGCCAATGGCGCGTACCTGCTCAAACGGTATGGTGCTGAGATTGGCGCTGATGTTAAACACCTGTCCAAGATCGGCCTCAAGGTTATCTCCCACGGCGACAGCCTGGTTTACCCACAGAAACTGCAGCTCGCCACCTCTGCGTTCAACCTGCCAGCCAGCGTCAGCCAGTTCACGTTCTACGTCGTCGATCACTGCAGAAAACGGCATACGGAGTGGCGTTTGTGGCCTTGTGCCCAAAATTTCCTGGTGCCCCATAAAAGTGTCCCCGCCTTCATGCTGCAGTGCGGCTGTGCCATACGCGGCATCGGCGTTCGGCAGCATCACATTGGCCGTAAAGCCCAGCGCGTTAATCAGGCCCAGTTTCTCCAACGCAGGCAAACGCAGGTCGGGAAAATGCTGCAGGATATGTCCGCAGGTGTTCGCGCCTATGTCCTGCGGCCTGACTTCCGGTACATCATCCATCGCGCCCACGCCGAAGCTGTCTATGACCAGCACCAGAAACTTACTCATGTTGACCTCCTGGAATCGGATGCCCAAGGCTGTCGTACAGCGCCTCGAGCACCGGGTTCCCGCTCTGGATGCCGGACACCAGCGCCACATCGCTGCGGGTGACAAAAATCTGCGTGCGGAAGCACATTACCACCGGGCTGCCAACGGGATAGCTGCCCTCCAGAGCCAGGTGATAATCAATGCTGGTGTTGTCTGGCGGCAGCAATCGCGCCTGCTCAGGCTGCACATCGCGGCTGAACACCAGCGCATTCTGCGCATGGCCGCGACGATAATATCCCCCGCCGAAGCAATAGCTTTTGCCCTGAAACTGATGGGAAACTTCTGTCAGATAGAGCATGGCAATCGCCTCGGGCTGATCGCCATGCTGGTTCGCCGGAATGGTGCCGGTCAGCGCGTGGCCCGGTTCGGCATGAGTTACCCCGTGCTCGGCCAGAATGGAGAAAGTGCTGCAGCTTGAGGCCGACGGCGCGTTGATTTGCTCGATCTCAATCCCCTGTTCGTGCAGCAAGTCCCGCGCCTTCAGCAGCGTGATCAAGTTGCGGGTTGGCTGCGTCTGTTGCTGCTCTTCGTTCCAGAGCAGACAGGGGAAATGCGTCAGCCCGGCAAGCCGAATGCCCGGCATTGCGCGAATGGCACGTACCACGTCGTCCAGCTCATCGAGCGGAAAACCGGCTTCCTGGCCCGGGTAAAGTCGGTCGTACTCGGCGAATACCTTCAGCATTACAGCCTGAACACGCCCGCTCGCCAGCGCGGCATCGGACACTTCGCGGGCTTTTTCCAGCGAGAAAAGCGTGATGATTTCCGTCTCGCCGTTAACATTCTCTTCGACCAGGGCCACCGGCACCTGCACCAGATGGCCCACATGTGAGACGGGCACATTGGCTTCACGCAGCGTGCGGGCTTCTTTAAAATCAACGGCCACGGCGCCTTTAAAGCCCAACTCAATCAGCCTGTTGGCAAGCCAGGGATTACGCCCGATTTGCTTGGTCATAAAGTAGAGCGTGATGCCGTGCTTCTGCGCGGCCGCGAGCAGTTTCCGGCCGTTCTCCAGAACCTGATCGACATCGATAATCCAGGTATCGGGAAGTACCGCGCCCTGCCGCCAAAGCGTTCTGGCCGCATCAATCAACGCCGGGTTCTGTGCCTTGAGTGCCTCAATAAACATGCCTTGCCTCGCGACCTGATAAATAAACCTCTTAAATAATCATTTTTTTGAATATTTAAGCTAAGAAAAAACGCTGCAAATAAATCCGTTAGCTCTTATGAATCAGCCACAGGCTGAAGAGGTTAGCCAGCAGATACCCTTCTTCGTTCGGATGCAGCTGCACGTTGAACGGCGCCAGCAATGCGTGGTGGGCTTGCTCAACATCACCAAAGACGCTGTCGGTTTTAATCTCCGCCAGCAGCTCTTCATCCAGTGGGTTTACCTCTTCCCCACGACGGCTGCGCATCAGCGCGTTAGCCATGTGGGTGATCGCCATTGCCCCCTGATCGTTCTGCAGCGGAATAGCCCAGTGGGTCTCCAGCTGCGTCACAACCACTTTCATGCCATCACAAATATCCCGGTCGATGACGCCTGCCTCGCAGAGCAGATTGAGCCGGTCTTCCATACTGATTACCTCTGTCAATAGCTTGGTTCCTGTTCACCGTTCAGCACGCTTTGCTGATGCGCCAGCAGGGCATTCTTATCCACCACCGTTCTCAGCAATTGCTGAATAGGGATATCTTCACTTCGCGTCAGCACCACCGCTTCCGACGCCGTCAGGAAGCATTTGTCCCCGCTTAACGGGAGGGCGGTCAGCCCCAGTGCCGTCAAATCGGCTTCGTTGCTGACGTTCCAAATCACCGCATCCACGCTGCCCTTCGCGATTCTGTGCAGACACTCGTGGTACGACACATCAAGCAATTCCACATCCTGCCCGGAGAAATAAACATCCGTCATGATGCGCTGATCCGCCGAACGAGGATCAATCCCAATACGGCGGATGCTCTCCTGCTGCCCGGCGCGGCAAATCAGCTTGTGCTCGCCCACGTAAGTGTGCGGCCCCAGCGCCAGCGCGATAAAAAGATCCGGGTTGCTGAGGTAGCTGTCCGCTGCCAGCCTGGACACGACGGCCAGGTCATAAACGCCATTCAGCAGACATTCCACGCGAACATCCGACCCACGCATATGGGCATAATAAAACGGGATCCCGTCAAACTGCGCCTTCAGACCGCTGGCAAGCCCTTCATAAAGCCGGGTGTACGGCAGCGGCATAGCACACACTACATTGCCGATGTCCGCGAACGCCAATAGGGCTTTGTTATCCATGCTCAGCAGGTAGCTGCCGTTGCGGCCACGGCGCTCAACGCTCACGGCCCCGGCCTTCTCCAGCGTCTTCAAAGCGGCCTGCGTCAGGCCAACGGAAAAGCCGCATTCACCAGCTAATTCATCTATGGTTTTCAGCCTGTTACCACATTTCTCACCCAGTAAATAACGGGCCAGGCTGGACTGGGCAACGCCCTCTTTTTTAATAAAGCTGCGGCTCATCGGTTATCTTCAATTTATTGAATGAATATATCTTCATAAAATTGAATATAGATGGCAAAGGGGAAAATGACAAAAGGAGAATGCAGTCACAAAAAAGAAATAACCCGCCAGGCGGCGGGTTATTCATAGGGAAAGATTATGGATGAGCGACGAAACCGATCGCTTCGTAGACCTTTTTCAGCGTCTCACCGGCGCGGGCGCGGGCTTTTTCAGCGCCCTCTTTCATGACCTGCTGCAGGAAAGCTTCGTCGTTACGGTAACGGTGATAGCGCTCCTGAAGCTCGGTCAGCATACCGGACACGGCTTCCGCCACTTCGCCCTTCAGATGACCATACATCTTGCCTTCAAAGCTGGCTTCCAGCTCAGGAATTGCTTTGCCGGTGACGCCGGAAAGAATGTCCAGCAGGTTAGAAACACCCGCTTTCTCTTTCACGTCGTAGCGCACCACAGGCGGCTCTTCGGAGTCGGTTACCGCACGCTTGATCTTCTTCACCACGGATTTCGGATCTTCCAGCAGGCCGATGACGTTATTGCGGTTATCGTCAGACTTGGACATCTTCTTGGTCGGCTCCAGCAGGGACATCACGCGGGCACCGGACTTAGGAATAAATGGCTCAGGCACTTTGAAGATGTCGCCGTACAGCGCGTTGAAGCGGCTGGCCACGTCGCGGCTCAGCTCCAGATGCTGTTTCTGGTCTTCACCCACCGGGACCTGGTTGGTCTGATACAGCAGAATGTCTGCGGCCATCAGCACCGGGTAGTCAAACAGGCCGGCGTTGATGTTTTCTTCATAGCGGGCAGATTTGTCCTTGAACTGCGTCATGCGGCTCAGCTCGCCGAAATAGGTGTAGCAGTTCAGCACCCAGCCCAGCTGCGCGTGCTCCGGCACGTGGGACTGAACAAAGATGGTGCTTTTTTTCGGGTCAATGCCACAGGCCAGATACAGCGCCAGAGTGTCCAGCGTCGCTTTGCGCAGCGCGGTCGGGTCCTGACGAACGGTGATCGCATGCTGGTCAACGATGCAGTAAATGCAATGGTAATCATCCTGCATGTTTACCCACTGACGCAGCGCACCCATGTAGTTACCGATAGTTAATTCGCCTGACGGCTGGGCGCCGCTAAATACGATGGGCTTACTCATGTTCTGCTTCCTGATTTGCTAAAGGTGGTAGCCCGAAAGCGGGCAATAAGTCTTCGAAACGATCGAACACAACGTCCGGGTTGCTCAACCCAATCGCTTCGCCATAGTTATAGCCCCAGGTCAGGCCGACGCTTGGGCAGCCGGCCGCCTGTGCAGCCTGAATGTCATTACGGGAATCGCCGACAAAAAGCAGCTCATCCGCCGCCAGCCCCAGGGTTTCCATGACTTTGTACAGCGCTTCCGGGTGTGGCTTTTTCTCTTTCACATCGTCCCCGCCGATGATGGTCTGGAAATAATGGGCAATGCCCAGATCTTCCAGCAGCGGCGTGACAAAAGGCGTGGGTTTGTTTGTGACGACGGCGAGCGGCAGGCCTTTTTCTTTCAGCGCAGCAAGCGTTGCGGCTACGCCCGGGAACAAGAAGCTCCCCTCTTCCACCGTTTCAGCATAGAAGCGATCGAACAGTTTGCGCGCCATATTCAGCTGGGCGAGGTCGGGTTCTTTATCTTTAAGCGACCACTTAAGCGCCCGCTGCATCATAATATCTGCGCCGTTGCCGATCCAGGTGACAACGCGATCTTCGCCGGCCACAGGCAGTTCAAGCGCATAAAGCGCCAGATCAACGGCCTGACTCAGGCCAAGCGCCGTGTCGATGAGCGTGCCGTCGAGATCGAAGGCAACACCCCGAATTTTTTGAAACTTATCCATGACTTACCTTAGCCAGTTCAGAACGCATGCGGTCAACCACCGCTTTATAATCAGGCTGGCCGAAAATAGCGGAACCTGCAACGAACATATCCGCACCCGCGGCGGCGATTTCCGCAATGTTGTCGGCTTTGACGCCGCCATCCACTTCAAGGCGAATATCATAGCCGGAGGCATCAATACGTTCGCGAACCTGGCGCAGTTTTTCCAGCGTGTGTGGAATAAACGACTGGCCGCCAAAACCAGGGTTGACGGACATCAGCAAAATGACATCCAGTTTGTCCATGACGTGATCCAGCCAGGAAAGCGAGGTCGCCGGGTTCAGCACCAGGCCCGCTTTACAGCCGTGTTCTTTGATCAGTTGCAGAGAGCGATCGACATGTTCAGAGGCTTCAGGATGGAAGGTAATAATGCTGGCACCGGCCGCGGCGAAATCAGGAATGATGCGGTCAACGGGTTTCACCATCAGGTGAACGTCGATAGGCGCAGTGATACCGTAATCGCGCAGCGCCTTAAGCACCATTGGCCCCATCGTCAGGTTAGGGACGTAGTGGTTGTCCATAACATCAAAATGGACGACGTCACCACCTGCGGCGAGTGCTTTAGCCGTATCCTCGCCCAGTCGGGCGAAGTCGGCAGAGAGGATTGAGGGGGCAATCAAATACTGTTTCATCCGCTTCTCCAGGAGTCATTCATCTTTCGGCGGCGGGCGAAACGGCTCAGGCAACCTTCGCTTTATAAAGGGCCAGAAGTTCGTCCACCTTGTTACGTTTACCACCGTTTCGGCTGATGCTGCGGCGAACCTGCAGCTTATGGAAATCGGTGGCGTTCTGATACCACTGGCGAGTCAGCTCGGTGTCATGATTAGAAATCAGCACCGGAATACTCTGCTCCCGCAGCCTTTCAGCCAGCTCGGCCAGGTGCTGCTGCTGCACCATACTGAAGCTGTCCGTGTGATAAGCGGTAAAGTTGGCGGTGGCGGAAAGCGGCGCATAGGGCGGATCGCAATACACTACGGAACCCGCAGCAACGTTTACCATGCTGACATCATAAGACTGGCAGACAAAAGTGGCATTTTTAGCCCGTTCGGCAAAGTTGTACAGTTCCTCTTCAGGGAAGTAAGGTTTGCTGTAGCGGCCAAACGGCACGTTAAATTCACCGCGCAGATTATAACGGCACAGGCCGTTGTAACAATGGCGGTTGAGGTACAAAAACAACACCGCGCGCCGGAATTTGTCAGTGCTTTGGTTAAACTCAGTGCGGCAAGCGTAATAAATCGCTTCCTCGTTTTGCGCTTTGGTAAAGAGCGAACGAGACTCCCGCACGTACTCATCTGCACGGTTTTTGACAATGTCGTAGAGGTTAATCAGATCGCTATTGATATCGGCGAGGACGTAGCGTGAGTAGTCGGTATTAAGAAATACCGACCCCGCGCCAACAAAGGGCTCAATCAGACAGTCGCCTTCCGGCAGATGCTTTTTTATGTCGTCCAGCAGGGGGAATTTCCCCCCTGCCCATTTCAGAAAAGCGCGATTTTTTTTCATGCTGTCTTACTATTTACACCTTATCCAGCTGTGGAAAGGCTCCGACAGCGACTGCGCTTATTTTCACTTGAGGTCAGACTGCACCTGATGAATAGGTTTTGCCCACGGATTCTTAGCCTGAACGTCTGCCGGCAGGCTTGTCACCGCGCGTTTTGCATCGTCTTTCGTGGCATAAACACCGCTCACCAGCACGAACCATGGCTGGCCGTTACGCTGAGTCTGGTAAACCATATAGTGCTGCAGATTCTCTTTTTTCGCCCACGCATTCAGGTTTGCGGAGTTTGAAGAAGAGCTCAGCTGCAGCGTGTAGTGGCTGCCTGGCGCACTCTTAATGGCGCTAGCATCCCCCGTTACCGTGCTGCCAGTGCTGGCCGTCGCTGCAGCTTGCGGTGCTGCTTTTGGCGCAGTAGATGCTGTCGCTTTCGGTGCCGGGGTTGAAGTAGCTGCGCTGGTTGATGGTGCAGTGACCGGAGCAGAAACCACCGGGGCAGGTTCGCTACGTTTCACCGTTGCCACTGGTTTGCTTTCAGCTTTCACCTGCGGTTTAGGCTCGGCTTTACGCACAGGCTCAATGACCGTTTTCTTGCGCTCAGGACGAGATTCAACGGTGCGGGTTGGCTCCTGGGTACCGGCCAGCTTACGCGGTTCGGTTTTGCTGCCAGCGATTGGCGCGACGGTAGCGGGTTCAGTTGGCAGCATGGAATTGCTCACCACGTTGTCAATCTGGCCCTGTTGCTGAGGCTGAGTCAGGGCGTTATTCAGGTTTCCAGGAACCTCAACGCGCTGCTGCCCTTCCGGCTGCGGCTGCGTCTGAGCCTGGGTTGGTGTAGAAGAAATAGGTGGCAGGGAAACATCCTGCGGATTCTGCTGGCCAGCCGCTGGGGTATTCCCTGACTGTGGTTGATCGGCAGGTGCCGCACCGTTCGAACCGGAGAGATCGATGCTCTTCTCCGCGCCTGGTTTTTGCTCGGCAGTATCTGGGGTAGATGAAGGTGCTTTCAGGGCTGAACCGATGCCGATGATAAGCAGCAGCAGGACCAGAATCCCGACGCCCATCATGATGTGCTGACGAGAAGCAGGTGCTTTCTGTTTTGCTGCCTTTTTACGCCCACGCGCCGGACGAGACTCTGCGGCCAGGCCGTCATCACCTTCGTACTCTTCCTCAACCTCTTCTTCACGCTCACGGCGTGAACGAGAAGGACGACGATCGTCCGCATCAAGATCGACGTCATCAACGTTGATCTGCGGTTCTTTATCGAACTCGTCAGATTTGCGGGAACGCCCAGGACGACGATCGCTTGGATCGGGTTTCAGCTCGTCTTCTGGTTTAAACTCATCCATTTAACACCCCACTCAAAGGCGTATGCTCATCTCTGCATCACGCCCGAAGTTAAATACTATAAAAATTCTAGTTGTTAAGCCTGCTGGCAATCAGCAATGGCTGACAGAACGACATCGTGCGGTACTCCACCGCGCACTTCACTCTTCCCTATCGCCAGCGGCAGAATCAAACGCAGCTCGCCGGCTAATACTTTTTTGTCACGCATCATGTGGGGCATATACGCGTCAGGGGACATTTCCTGCGGCCCGCTAACCGGTAACCCGGCTCGCACCAGCAGCGCAATCACGCGCTGAACTTCTGCCTCACTGAATTGACCCAGGCGCTGAGCGGTTCGCGCCGCCATCACCATCCCGGCCGCCACGGCTTCGCCATGCAGCCAGTTGCCATAGCCCATTTCAGCTTCAATGGCATGGCCAAACGTATGACCCAGATTCAGTAAAGCACGTAAGCCGCTTTCTCGCTCGTCTGCGGCAACAACTTCGGCTTTCAGCTCACAACAACGACGAATGCAGTACGCCATTGCCTTGCCGTCCAGCTTTAACAATGCGTCGATGTTCTCTTCCAGCCAGTCAAAGAACTCGCCGTCCAGAATGATGCCGTATTTAATGACTTCCGCCAGGCCCGAAGCCAGCTCACGAGCAGGTAAAGTCGACAGGCAGTCGAGATCCACCACCACCGAAGCGGGCTGGTAGAACGCGCCAATCATGTTTTTGCCGAGGGGATGGTTAACGGCAGTTTTACCGCCAACGGAGGAGTCCACCTGCGAAAGCAGTGTGGTAGGGACCTGGATAAAACGCACCCCGCGCTGATAGCTCGCTGCGGCAAAACCGGTTAAATCGCCCACAACGCCACCGCCTAAAGCAATCAAGGTGGTGTCGCGGCCGTGAGGTTTTTCCAACAGCGCCGTAAAGACGGTATCAAGCACCGCGAGGCTTTTAAACTGCTCGCCATCCGGAAGAATGACGGTATCCACTTTAACGCCTGCCTGTTCCAGAAGGCCACGAACCTTGTCCAGATAGAGCGGTGCAAGGGTTTCATTGGTAACCAGCATGGTCTGGTCGCCAGCCTTCAGCGGCCAAAAGGAAGCCGGGTCATTGAATAACCCGGCGGCAATGGTAATAGGGTAACTACGTTCCCCGAGAGTGACTGTCAGCCTCTCCATTACGCGGAGCCCACCTTATTGTTGCTTTGCCCGCAGGCGTTTCTTGATTAAGCCAGAATCAGTTGCTTTCCAGCATATGAATGATCTGGTTTGCGACCACTTTGGCGCTTTGATCATCAGTGCGAATTGTGACATCAGCAATCTCTTCATACAGCGGATTGCGTTCACCTGCCAGCGCTTCCAGAACTTCACGAGGTGGAGTCTCAACCTGCAGCAGCGGACGTTTTTTATCGCGCTGAGTACGTGCAAGCTGTTTCTCAATCGTGGTTTCAAGGTAAACCACTACGCCACGGGCGGAAAGACGATTGCGGGTTTCACGAGATTTCACAGAACCGCCACCGGTAGCCAGCACGATGCCCTGTTTTTCAGTGAGTTCGTTGATGATTTTTTCTTCGCGATCGCGGAAGCCTTCTTCGCCTTCAACGTCGAATACCCAGCCCACATCAGCTCCGGTACGTTTCTCAATCTCTTGATCAGAATCGAAAAATTCCATATTGAGTTGCTGAGCTAACTGACGCCCAATAGTGCTTTTGCCGGCACCCATAGGCCCAACCAGAAAGATATTGCGTTTCTCTGCCATTTTTTCGGTACTACTAAGACAATTCGTTGATGATAAACCCGCCCGGTAACAACTTGCTGCGGCGGGACATGAACTGAAACCTCATAAGCGTGAGTTCGAGAATCAGACTAAAAATTATCTCAACACTCAAGGGGGTTTGGCAACCGAATAAATCACCTGGCGCCCAGCTTGGGACGAAAACCGTGCGCCAGCTTTACCGGCCGCAGGCTCTCAATACCCAGCCTCCCGAAACGGTACACCTTGTAAGCTAATTCCTCTCTGCCGTCAAACACCTGGGTGCTGTTTGGCAGAAAAACCCGCAGGCGGAAGAGGAAACACGCTAAGGTAATGCAATCAACCTGGGCGTAATGAACACGACCAATTCCCGACGTTGGTGCTTTTTCCCGTCGTGCCGAAACAATTGGCCGATAAAAGGAATATTTCCCAGCAAAGGAACGCTATCCCTGGTGTGGTTGTTCTGCTGCTGGAAGATTCCGCCTAACGCCAGCGTCTCACCGTCCTTCACCTCGACCTGCGTTTCAATCTCTTGCTTATCAATGGCAAGTGCTTCCCCATCTGCGTGCTGGATGCTGCGTCCTGGCATATTTTGGCTGATGCGAAGCTGCAGGCGAATGGTTCCGTGGTGACTTATCGTCGGCATGACCTCCATACCCAACACAGCCTCCTTAAATTCCACCGACGTGGCTTCATTTTTGCCATTAGAGACTTGATAGGGAATTTCAGTACCCTGCTTGATGCTGGCAGACTGTTGGTGTGCGACCAGCAAGCGTGGGCTGGCGATGATTTCCAGCTGTTGCTGCTGCTCCAGCGCGCTGAGCTCAAGCTCAAGCATACGGCCGTTGATCCGGCCAATATTAAACCCGACCGTTGTGGTTGCCGCGTTTACGGCTAACTCACTTGAGACAGTTGTGGTTTGGTATAACCCGGATGCCGTCTCACCTACCGGGGCGCTCCACTTCACGCCAAGCTCTCGCAGCTTATCCTGGTTGATGGTGACAATATGCGCGGACAGCTCGACCTGCCCCATAGAAACATCCATATCTTTAATCCAGGCCGCAACACGCTTTTGCGCCTGCTGGCTGTCGCGCACCACCAGCCGGTTTGTGCGTTTATCCACGGTAATGCCGCCCCTGGGCCCAAGCAGTTTTTCTTCGTTAGCTTTGATCCCCGCGGCAAGGTCGGCAACTTCAGCATATCGCGGCGTATAAACCGCTTGTACCAGCGGCTGCTCAAGCGCTTTTTGCTTACGAGCGGCCTCTTGCTGAGCGCGCCGTTGCGCCGGATCCTGTTTCTGCTGGATTTGAAGAATATTGCCCGTCTTCGACGAAGTCAGGTTTGCTAATCTGAGTACCTGTTGGAAAGCCTGCTCCCAAGACACATCGGCCAAACGTAGCGAGAGATTCCCCGTCACCTCAGGCGCAATCATCACGTTAAAGTTTTGCTGCTCGGCCAGCGCCTGCAACACCTGTACGACAGGCGTTTCATCTAGCGTCAGAGTGACGCGATTATTCGTCCACGCCGTCAGGGGCATCAGCATCAGTACGCCTGCCACGATGTACTTTATCATTGACTCTTCCCTCTATTTTCCAGTGGTAGTAGCGTCCTTCGCAGGCGCCGTTGAGCGAAACTCTCATCTGCCGCTCAAGAAGCGTGGTCACCTGTACACCAGGCTCCAGAAACAAACCTTCTTTTACCCTTTGCCAGCGTTTCCCCGAGAATTGCATTAAGGCAATACTTTCTGCAGAGCCAGTCGGGTAAAACACGCCGCGTAACTGCCAGCCATCAAGCCGCTTAAGCAGCGCTTCACAGGGTGATACGGGTAAAAGAAAAGGATTACGCGGTGACGACTGCAGAGGCGGGCTGAGTGCGGCCAGTAACATCCAACTAGCGGCTTTCATCGATAAACTCCAGAGTAAGCAAAACCCGCACTTTTTCCCCGGCCTCACTCAAGATAAACGCCGGTATCTTCAGGCTTGAATAGCTGGTCAGTTCCTTAAAAAGGGGCGGCACGTTGGGCCAGGGAAGCAGCATTTCCAACACGGAATGTCGCGGTTCAGGCCGCCACGTCACCAGTCTCCCGCCGGACCGTTTTACCGCAGCCATGGCAGAAAACGTCTCCAGAGGCACCGCATCAGGCAGCGGCTCTGGTTTCGGCAAAACTGCAATTTTCCGCTGCTGCGAGAGCACATGCTGCCAGCGCTGCTGGTTGTGCTGTTCCTTCAACTGCAATTCCTGTCGCAGGGGCCAAACCAGCAGCCATAAGCAGGCTAAAGCGGTTAATAACAGACACACCAACAGGCTCAACACCCGATATGCGACATGCCCGTCAATGAGGCGATCCAGGTTACTGAGCATGTTCGCCATCCGGGGTGTTTAAGGTGAAGGTAAAGACCAGACCTTTGTGTTTTTCATCGCGCAACTCACCGGGCTTGACCTTAAACGCCCCGGGTAAATCAGCCAGAACTGCCTCAACCTGCTCCAGTTCCCGTGCATCTCCCGCTATGCCAGAGATGGTTGCGCTTTCATTTTGCCAGCTAACACTCTGCAGCAAGCTGTTTTCGGGCAAGCGTGAGGCCAGCATATTCAGCACGCTTTCCCAACGTGAAATGTTGCCTTTCCGCATCACCTCCGCCTGCAATATTGCCCACCGCTGCTGGTTATCTTTCAGCTCTGTTAGCTGACGTGATAACAGCGCCTTCAGGGCGGATTCCTGCACCTCATATTGGGTTGTCTGGGCCTGTTGCCAGCGCACTTTCATGGCGAGAAACTGAGTCCAGAGCAGCATCAGCCCCATCATTAAAAGCACGCCACATATGAGAAGGCTGCCCCAAAGTTTTAGCCGATGCCGGCGCCTTAACGGCCGCCACGGCAAGAGGTTAATCAGCGGCATCATTAGCGTTCGGCTCCCAGAGCAAGCCCTAAAGCGAGCGTATAAAGCCCACCGTGACGCGGCAACGGCGGCTGCTGGCGGACAAGGGGTTGCCAGGCATTCAGCCTTTCTGCTCCGGCAGGCCAGGCCCCCTCAACATCGGCATGGCTAAAGGCAATTTCGTCGGTGCTGGCCTCCAACTGCTGACATAGAGCCGGGAAATCCACTGTCTGCCGTTTATCCAGCCAGCCAGAGCGTTCGAGGTTATTGACTGATGCCCACAGCCAGTAGCCCGGCTCTTCATGAACCAGAAAACGACAATGCGCTGGATAGCAATTCTGAGGCAAGGCGCCCAGAATTTTGTCTCCCGACGTTATCGTCCGGGGAAAGAGATTCATGCTGGCAAAAATGGCCTGCAATGCAGCAATATCCGCCTGTTTCGCCGCCGTCACGGAAAATGACGAATCATCCTCCAGGTAGTCGTAGCAAAGTTGTTCCGAGGGCATTTGCAACTGGCGAGCCGTTGCACCCGAGATATACTTCTCTTGAGCCGATTCCTGTAACCGCTGGGGAGGCCTGGGAACCTGGCGTTGCAAAGCCCTCTGTGCAGGAAACCCAACCCGCAGATGATGACGCACGGGGATTTCTTTACGCCATGCGGCAAGTACCTCGCGCAGTGTGTCCGGTTCGGGTAACATGCCGTCCGCAAGTGTTTGTTTCGGGAAAGGTAAATGCCACCAATGGCGCAGCTGCCACCCTTGTCGGTGCCACTGTACGGCTGCGGCACGTATGCCCTCCGCCTGAATATCCAGGCCAATCCGCCAACCAGGAAACATCATGGTTTCGATCTCCTTATCAGGATGATAAACAGCCCTGACCCCGAAACAGTAACGGGTATATCAAAGCTCCTGGCTTGCCTTTATACTACCGCGCGGTTGTTTAGAAACTGCCCAATTGAAACCTGATGGGAAATTTAAGGTGAAGTTCGTAAAGTATTTATTAATCCTTGCAGTCTGTTGCGTTCTGCTGGGAGCTGGCTCGATTTACGGTTTATACAAATACATCGAGCCCCAGCTGCCCGACGTGGCGACATTGAGAGATGTGCGGCTGCAGATTCCAATGCAGGTTTACAGCGCTGACGGCGAGCTTATCGCTCAGTACGGCGAAAAACGCCGTATTCCACTGACCCTGAACCAGATTCCTCCGGTGATGGTAAAAGCGTTTATCGCAACAGAAGACAGCCGCTTTTATGAGCACCACGGCGTTGACCCGGTGGGCATCTTCCGTGCTGCAAGCGTAGCGCTGTTCTCAGGCCATGCTTCTCAGGGCGCAAGTACCATTACGCAGCAGTTGGCGCGTAACTTCTTCCTGAGCCCCGAACGCACCCTGATGCGTAAAATTAAGGAAGCGTTTCTTGCGGTTCGCATTGAACAGATGCTGAACAAAGACGAGATCCTTGAGCTCTACCTGAACAAAATCTACCTCGGTTACCGCGCCTATGGCGTCGGCGCTGCCGCTCAGGTTTACTTCGGCAAAACGGTCGATCAGCTGACCCTGAGCGAGATGGCAGTGATTGCCGGGCTGCCTAAAGCGCCGTCAACGTTTAACCCGCTGTACTCCATGGATCGTTCAACGGCACGCCGTAACGTGGTGCTGTCGCGCATGCTGAGCGAAGGTTACATCAGCCAAAGCCAATACGATGAAGCACGTAGTCAGCCGATTGACGCCAGCTATCACACGCCTGAAATCGCCTTCTCCGCGCCATATCTTTCAGAGCTGGTGCGTCAGGACATGGTCGCCCGCTACGGCGACAAAGCCTACGAAGATGGCTACAAGGTTTACACCACGCTGAGCCGTAAAATTCAGCAGGGTGCCCAGGATGCCGTTCGCAACAACGTCATGGCCTACGACATGCGCCATGGCTACCGCGGCCCATCTAATGTGCTGTGGAAAGTGGGGGAAAGCGCCTGGGATAAGAAAAAAATCACCGATTCGCTGAAAAGCCTCCCGGTTTATGGCCCGCTCTTCCCGGCGGTTATCACCCGCGCCGTACCTGATGAAGCCACGGCCATGCTGGCCGACGGCAGCTCTGTTTCACTGAGTATGGAAGGCATGCGCTGGGCGCGTCCGTATCGTTCCGACACCGCTCAAGGCGCTACGCCACGCAAAGTAACGGACGTGGTACAGGCCGGACAGCAGATTTGGGTACGTAAGGTGGACGATTCCTGGTGGCTTAGCCAGGTGCCCGACGTTAACTCGGCGCTGGTTTCACTCAATCCACACGATGGCGCCGTGCTGGCGCTGGTCGGCGGTTTTGACTTTAACCAAAGCAAGTTCAACCGTGCGACCCAGGCGCTGCGTCAGGTAGGGTCAAACATCAAACCTTTCCTGTATACCGCAGCAATGGACAAAGGCCTGACGCTGGCAAGCATCCTTAATGACGTGCCTATTTCACGCTGGGATGCCGGGGCGGGCTCCGACTGGCGGCCGAAGAACTCTCCGGCCCAATACGCCGGGCCGATTCGTCTGCGTCAGGGGCTGGGCGAGTCCAAGAACGTGGTGATGGTACGTGCGATGCGGGCGATGGGCGTCGATTATGCCGCAGAATATCTGCAGCGCTTTGGCTTCCCTGCAGCAAATATTGTGCATACCGAATCGCTGGCCCTGGGCTCCGCCTCATTTACGCCAATGCAGGTTGCCCGCGGTTACTCCGTCATGGCCAATGGCGGCTTCCTGGTGGATCCTTACTACATCACCAAAATTGTCGACGACACGGGTAATACCGTGTTTGAGACCAAGCCTAAGGTTGCCTGTGCCAGCTGCGATATTCCGGTTATCTATGGCGATACGCCAAAATCAACGGTACTGGAAAACCAGGACGTAGAAGACGTTGCCGTTTCGCAAACGCCACAAAACAGCAGCGTACCGATGCCTCAGCTGGAGCAAGCTAACCGCGGTCTGGTGGCAAAAGCACAGGGCGAGGAGTATGCGCCACACGTGATCAACACGCCGCTGTCTTTCCTGATCAAAAGCGCGCTTAACAGCAACATTTATGGTGAGCCGGGCTGGCAGGGAACCGGCTGGCGAGCAGGCCGTGATTTGAAGCGTAAGGATATCGGCGGCAAAACCGGGACAACCAACAGTTCGAAGGATGCCTGGTTCTCCGGCTACGGCCCGGGCGTGGTCACGTCAGTCTGGATTGGCTTTGACGACCATCGCCGCGACCTTGGCCGAACCACGGCTTCAGGCGCGATTAAAGATCAGATCTCCGGCTACGAAGGCGGCGCGAAGAGCGCCCAGCCAGCCTGGGATGATTTCATGAAAATCGCGCTGGCGGGTGTGCCAGAAGAGCCGATGACGCCACCACCGGGTATCGTCACCGTCAATATTGATCGCAGTACCGGGCAGTTAGCCAACGGCGGCAACAGTCGTGAAGAGTATTTCATCGAAGGTACGCAGCCCACGCAGCAAGCCGTGCATGAAGTAGGCACGACGCTTATCGATAACGGGGAAGAGCACGAGCTGTTCTAACCCAGCCCAAAATAGTAAAGGGCCGCTTAGCGGCCCTTTTTCATTCTTTAGCGGTCAGGCTTTCAGCCTGCCCTGCTGCCTTAACCATTCCCGGACAAGGAACAAAGCGCTGACGTTACGCGCCTCGCTGAAATCATCTTCATTGAGCAAATCCATCATGTTCGCCAGCGGCCACCGTACTTGCGGCAGTTCTTCCGGCTCATCCCCTTCCAGGGATTCGGGATACAGATCTTCCGCAATCACAATGTTCATTTTGCTCGAGAAATAGGACGGGGCCATCGTCAGCTTTTTCAGAAACGTTAGCCGGTTCGCACCAAAGCCCACTTCTTCTTTCAGCTCACGGTTAGCGGCCTCAAATACCGTTTCGCCCGGGTCGATCAGCCCTTTAGAGAACCCAAGTTCATAGGATTCTGTGCCAACCGCGTATTCACGGATTAAGATCAAGTGGTCATCAACAACAGGCACTATCATTACCGCCTCGCGGGAAGACGGTTTCATGCGTTCGTAGACGCGGCGAACGCCATTGCTAAATTCCAGATCCACCGTTTCGACATTAAACAGCCGCGAACGCGCCACGGTTTCGACATTTAAAATCGTTGGTTTTATTAGTGATTTGCTCATGTGGCCGGGTTCAACAGTGAAAGAGGTAAGTTATTGTGCGGTATGCCGCACATATCGTGCAACGAGCATTGGCTATTATTTACATTTTTGTAACGTTTGGCGCGCTAAAACACGTAATTTTACCCGCTGTCAAGGCAGGTACTATTGAATAGGAATTTACTTGTATTTCGGACGAAGTCGCTTTGCTAACATTGTGTTACTGTAAGTCGGTCGCCTTAAAAATAGCTCAAGTTTGCAGCTTTACCTGCCGATAATGACTTCTGACTCCTTAACCATTTGAAAGGCCGATCTTTTGCCGAGTTTGATGAAAAAGACGATTGTTTGATGGGGAAAGCATGAGCACCTTATTATTTCTGTTAGCTGCTATGCTGGCCTGCGCACTGATTGCCGGATGGCTGATTTGGCGAAGCCTGAAGCTACGTGCCCAGGTTTCGCACGATCGTTCCTTCTCCGGTGCCACCACGCGCAAACTAACCCCAGAAGAGCGCGTTGCCGTCGAAAATTATCTCGAGCGTTATTCCCGTTCCCAGGAGCTGATTGGCCCCTCCGGCGCGAGCAATCCACCGCCAAGACTAACGCTCACCGCGCAAAGCAGTACAGTTTTCTCCCTGACCCGGTCGATCACTCGCTACGGCCTCTCTGCCGATGACGCCAATAAATGGCGTTATTACCTTGATTCCGTTGAAGTTCACCTCCCGCCGCTCTGGGAACAGTACATCACCAACGATAACGACGTAGAGCTGATTCGGACGAGCAGCATCCCGCTGGTGATTTCGCTCAATGGCAATACGCTGCAAAACGATACGCTGGATGTGCAGCAGTACGCCCTGGAAGGCTACTCAGGCACTCAGGCCTCCATTCGCGGCGAAGAAAGCGAGCAAATCGAGCTGCTAAACATTCGCCAGGAAACTCAGGAGGAGTATTCCCTGAGCCGCCCCGACGGTGTGCGCGAAGCCGCGCTTATTTGCATCGCTTTTATCATGCTGTTCCTGAGTCTCGTGACGCCGTCGGTGTTCCTGCCCTGGTTAATTGGCGGCGCCGTCCTGCTGATTGCCGCCGGTTTGTGGGGCCTGTTTGCCCCGCCAGCGAAAACGGCATTGCGCGAGATCCACTGCCTGCGCGGCACACCTAAACGCTGGGGGCTGTTCGGCGAGTCTGACCAGGACCAGATGAACAACATCTCCCTGGGCATTATCGACCTGGTTTATCCGCCGCACTGGCAGCCTTTTGTGGCTCAGGATCTGGGGCAGAAAACCAATATTGATATCTACCTTGATCGCCATGTGGTGCGTCAGGGGCGTTTCCTTTCGCTCCATGATGAAGTGCGTAACTTCCCGCTACAGCACTGGGTGCGTAACCTGCTGATTGCCGCCGGCGCGCTGCTAGTCCTGCTGATGATGACTATTTGGGTGCCGCTGGAAATGCCTATCAAGCTTAGCGCCTCATGGCTGAAGGGCGCTCAGTCCATTGAAGCCACCAGCGTTGAGGAGCTCGCTAAATACAAGCTGCAGGTAGGCGATACGCTGAGAGTTAACGGGACGGGGATGTGTAATATTCAAACGCCAGGCGGCTATCATTCGCGCCAAAACTTCCCATTCACGCCATTCGACTGCTCGCAGATTATATGGAATACCGCCCGCCCTCTGCCCTTGCCGGAGTCCGAGATCATGGATAAAGCGGTCGCTTTGACCAAAGCCGTCAGCGGGCAAATTCATCCTCAGGGTGGAGAAGGTGACAGCAAAGTTAACCCCCAGCTCGCGGACGCCATTCAGAAATCAGGCATGGTCCTGCTGGATGATTTTGCCGGGATTGTGAAAAAAACCCAGGCACTGTGTACTGCAGAAGAAGAGTGCGTACGTTTGAAGAATGCGCTTGTGAACCTGGGTAACACCAAAGACTGGGATTCGCTGATCAAGCGCGCGGACTCAGGAAAACTGACCGGGGTGAATGTTTTGCTGCGGCCAGTTAGCGCCGAGTCGCTGGATAATCTGGTGACCACCTCAACCGCCCCCTTCTTTATTCGTGAAACGGCGCGGGCCGCACAGGCATTAAATAGCCCTGCTCCTGGCGGCTATATTATCATCAACGACGAAGGTGGTGATTTTGTGGACCAGCCGCTGCCGCCAATGTCGCTGTATGACTTCCCGGCCCAGGAACAATGGACCGAATTCCAGCGACTGGCGGAAATGCTGCTGCACACGCCGTTCCACGCCGAAGGGATCATTACCGGCATCTATACGGATGCCAACGGCACGCAGCACGTCACCCTGCATCGGATCTCCGACACGCATAGCCTCTGGAGCTACATCGGTATTTCTCTGATGCTGATCGCGATGCTGGCCTGCGCAGCCATAAACGGCGTTCTGGCGGTGTCTCGCTATCGCCGTGCCAGTACGCGACTGGCTGAAATACAGCGCTATTATGATAGCTGCCTCAACCCCACACTGACCCCACCCGCGCCGCTGAAGTAGCCGCTACGGGTAAACTTTGCGTACCGGGTTATGCTACCCTGGTACGCTATTTTCCCTCAATCGAGACTAAAGCTATGTCTGGTGCTATTGCCTGGCAGGACGTGGACACCCTGCTGCTGGATATGGACGGGACCCTGTTGGACCTGGCCTTTGATAACCATTTCTGGAAAAAGCTGGTGCCGGAAACCCTTAGCCTGCAGCGCGGCATTCCGTTGCAGGACGCGTATGAATTAATTTCCAGCGAATACCACGCCGTGCAGCATACGCTAAACTGGTACTGTCTCGACTACTGGAGCGAACGCCTCGGGCTGGATATCTGTGGCATGACTACCGAACAAGGGCCAAAGGCCGCGCTGCGTGAAGATACCGTGCCGTTTCTTGAAGCGGCGAAAGCCAGCGGCAAGCGCCGCATTCTGCTCACCAACGCGCACCCGCACAACCTGGCGGTGAAGCTTGAGCACACGGGTTTGAACGAGCACCTTGATTTATTACTTTCCACCCACACATTTGGGTATCCGAAAGAAGATCAGCGTTTATGGCAGGCGGTAGCCGGGCATACCGGATTCGATGCGGCCAGAACCGTCTTTATCGACGACAGCGAAGCGATTCTTGATGCAGCCGCAACGTTTGGGATTCGCTACTGCTTTGGCGTCCTCAACCCGGACTCAGGTGAAGCAGAAAAAACGTTTGAGCGCCACCCAGGCCTAAGCGATTACCGTAGCCTGATCCCGTCGCTTTCCGCTTAAGGAGGCGCAATGAAAGAAAAAACTGCCGAGGGCGTACGCCTGGATAAATGGCTGTGGGCCGCACGCTTTTACAAAACCCGTGCCGTGGCGCGGGAAATGGTTGAAGGCGGGAAAGTGCACTACAACGGCCAACGCAGCAAGCCGAGTAAACTGGTTGAGCTTCATGCGGTACTCACGCTGCGCCAGGGAAACGACGAGCGCACCGTAACCGTCCTGGGTATTACCGAACAGCGCAGGCCAGCCGCAGAAGCCACTCAGCTTTATGAAGAGACGGCGGAAAGCATAGCCAAACGGGAAAAAGTGGCGCTGGCGCGCAAAATGAACGCGCTGACCATGCCGCATCCCGATCGCCGCCCGGATAAAAAAGAGCGGCGAGATTTGATGAAATTTAAACACGGTGGCGAAGCGTAAATTCGCCGACCAGTAAGAGAGATGACGATGACTCAACACGACCAACTACACCGCTATCTGTTTGAAAACCACGCCGTGCGCGGCGAGCTGGTGACGGTTTCCGAAACCTGGCAGCAGATCATGGAAAACCATGATTACCCGCAGCCGGTTAAAAAAATTCTGGGCGAACTGCTGGTCGCCACCAGCCTGCTGACCGCCACGCTGAAGTTTGACGGAGATATCACCGTTCAGCTTCAGGGCGATGGCCCGATGACGCTGGCCGTGATTAACGGCAACAACAAACAGCAAATGCGCGGCGTAGCGCGTGTACAGGGTGATATCCCGGCGGATGCTGCATTAAAAGATCTGGTGGGTAACGGTTATCTGGTGATCACCATCTCCCCAAGCGAAGGCGAGCGCTATCAGGGCGTGGTCGGTCTGGAAGGGGATACGCTGGCCGCCTGCCTGGAAGATTATTTCATGCGTTCCGAGCAGCTGCCAACTCGTCTGTTTATTCGTACCGGTGAAGTAGACGGTAAAGCGGCGGCGGGCGGTATGTTGCTGCAGGTTCTGCCGGCGCAAAACGCGGAAACCGACGACTTCAACCACCTCGCGACGCTGACCGAAACCATCAAGGCCGAAGAGCTGCTGACGCTACCAGCGAACGATGTGCTATGGCGCCTGTATCACGAAGAAGAAGTCACGCTGTACGATCCTCAGGACGTAGAGTTCAAATGCACCTGCTCACGCGAGCGCTGTGCTGACGCGCTACGCACGCTGCCGGATGAAGAAGTCGACAGTATTCTGGCCGAAGATGGCGAAATCGACATGAACTGTGATTACTGTGGCAGCCGCTATGTGTTTGACTCCATGGACATCACGGCGATCCGCAACAATGCCTCTCCGGCGGATCCGCAGGTTCACTAAGTTTGCAAAACGCCTCCAATCGGAGGCGTTTTTTTTCAGCGGTAATAGTCGATTTTAACCCGCTGCCCCTGCACCATCACGTCCTGCCAGACCTTCGGCGCCGCCGTCAGTTTTCCTTCAGAAGCGGCCTGCTTCAGCGCTGACATCATCTGGTTTTTATCCAGATCCCGGGCCTGACCGATATCCTTCCAGCTCCCGTCTATCTTGCCGTACACTTTGCAGTAGCTCATTTCCGGCTGGCACAGCAGCCATTCATCCTGCCCATCGCCGTTCAGATCCATCCCAACCAGCAAACACTTATCCTCGTCATCCAGACACTCGCGAGCCTGGTAACTTTCATCTTTTACCATGGCCTGCCACCACGCGTTTTCCGGCACGCGATTTTTATCCGCCAGCACGATACGCTGACGCAGAGATTCAACCGTCAGCTTCGCCACCGCCACACCGCCCGCTTTGCCGTTGCTCAACAGCATCGCCAATTGCCTTCTGCGATCGGGGCTGGCGACAAACACAGGGTCTTTTTGCAGCTCGCTGAGCGCATCGTAGCCCCGCCGCCCGGCGGATTGCAGCATGGTCATACTCACCTTCTCGGGCTTCAGGACGCCGCTGTGGTAACGCGCCATTTGGTTATTAACGCTGATCCGGTAAGGGTCCAGAAGCGGGGAATTCACCGCAACCAGCAAGGCCAGCGCCAGCAAAAGCACCGCGCGGTTAATCCCTCCCGGCTGTAGAACAGTCTCCCGACGCTGGCGAACGAGCGTGACGACATAGCCAAAGGCCCACACCAATACGGTGAAGGTTATCAGCGCCGCATATACCCTTGTTGGCGTCCAGCCGTATGACGAAACGCGCAACCACAGCGCATAGCTTGCCAGCAAGGCATAAACCGGCGACAGCAATAACGTCAGCTTTATCGCACCATCAAGCAGAGCAGGATAAGGTCGGGTTTCTCTTTCCGGATGATAAGCCACTGCGGCAGTGCCCATCACCATCAGCGTCAGCGTGTTGAGCAGCGCATTACAGGAAAAGTGCAGTGAGATAGACCCCAGGCCAACCACCGGCAGCGTCGCCAAAAACATCAGAGAAATCAGCGACAGCAGCGGTAAAAGCCCCGTGGCAAAAACGCTGAAGAAATGTTTTACCGCGTTAATAGCCCGAACCTGGTCACGGCAAAGCGTTACCGCCAGTGCCGCTGCCGTACAGGTAGCAATCCAGGCAAACGCCGAGGAACTGAAAAACAGGCGATCAAAGAAGGCGATATCCACCAGCTTAAACAACCCGGCCCAAAGCGCCAGCACGCCCCAGAAAAAGAGTACCAGCAGCCCGGTCAGCAGCAGAGTAATACCGTTCCGCCAGAGCTGGCCGTAGAATACCTGCCAGCCTCCCCAACCGCGATTCGAGTGCAGCCGCCCCTGCAGCCAGGGCAAGGCCAGAAACAGCATCACCGCCAGCGAACAGAGATACCCCAGCACAATATCGTGCCGGCTCCAGCTTTCCAGCCCCTGAGTCGTCCAGTTCACCCAGCCGCTCATCAACGCCACAATCGGCAAGGGGAGCAACGCCAGGCCCCAAAATCGTAGGCCATTGAAACGCACGGTGATAAGCGCCAGCGTCGCCGCCAGCACTACGGACAGGGAGCGCAGATACAGGGCTTGATTATCCCCTCGCAGCCAGATGCTACTCACCCTGTCTCCTTCGGTGAGGTACAGCACCACGCCTAAAAGAAACCCCACCAGCAAAATCCCCCAGCGGGTCGCCTTAGGCAACGGTTCAGACATGAACATAGTTGTCATCCCTTATTAGCTCATTTTTGACTTAGTGTAGCGACCTGCTGCGACTTGCAAATGACGCTCTTGTTTCATTGCGTTGCGCATGAGAGCGCGTTCATTCACAAAGTTCTTCGTTATTATCCTAATTATTAACATATCTGCCATATTTTCCCCGAAAGCCAGCGAATTCCTGCCATACTCTGCCCCCGTTGCGGCATCCCCTGTGCATTTCCCCTGTTAAATTTAAGCAGGCGCGTAAATTTATGATAGTGGTCGCGGTTAACATCCCCTAAACAACCCTACAATATTCGGCAGTATAAATTGGCTAAGGAGCAGTGAAATGCGAGTTAAAGGCATAACCCCGCAAGATCTCAAGGCTTATGGCATTCATGACGTCAGCGAAGTCGTCTATAACCCCGATTACGACACCCTTTACCGCGAAGAACTCGACCCTAACCTGCAGGGTTTTGAGCGCGGTGTGGTCACTAACTTAGGCGCCGTCTCCGTAGATACCGGGATCTTTACCGGTCGCTCTCCAAAAGATAAATACATCGTCCGCGATGACACCACCCGCGACACCTTATGGTGGGCCGACAACGGTAAAGGCAAAAACGATAACAAACCGCTTTCCGAAGAAACCTGGCACCAGCTCAAAGGGCTCGTCACTCATCAACTGTCGGGCAAGCGCCTGTTTATTATTGACGCTTTCTGCGGGGCCAACGCCGATACCCGCCTGTCAGTGCGTTTTATCACCGAGGTTGCCTGGCAGGCACACTTCGTGAAAAACATGTTTATTCGCCCAACGGACGAAGAGCTGGCAACGTTTGAGCCTGATTTTGTGGTGATGAATGGGGCTAAATGTACCAATCCAAACTGGAAAGAACAGGGCCTGAACTCCGAAAACTTTGTGGCGTTTAATCTGACTGAACGCATGCAGCTTATCGGCGGCACCTGGTACGGTGGCGAGATGAAGAAAGGGATGTTCTCTATCATGAACTACCTGCTGCCGCTGAAGGGCATCGCCTCCATGCACTGCTCGGCAAACGTCGGTGAAAAAGGGGATGTGGCGGTGTTCTTCGGCCTGTCCGGCACCGGTAAAACGACGCTGTCTACCGACCCGAAACGCCGCCTGATTGGCGACGATGAGCACGGCTGGGACGACGACGGTGTGTTTAACTTTGAAGGCGGCTGTTACGCGAAAACTATTCGCCTGTCAGAAGAAGCAGAGCCGGATATTTATCACGCTATTCGCCGCGATGCACTACTGGAAAACGTGACCGTACGTGCCGACGGCACAATCGACTTCGACGATGCGTCCAAAACGGAAAACACCCGCGTTTCTTACCCGATTTATCACATCGACAACATCGTTAAGCCGGTGTCGAAAGCGGGTCACGCCACCAAAGTTATCTTCCTGACTGCGGATGCCTTCGGCGTACTGCCACCGGTTTCCCGCCTCACCGCGAACCAGACTCAGTACCACTTCCTGTCCGGTTTTACCGCCAAACTGGCGGGTACCGAACGCGGCGTGACTGAGCCAACGCCAACCTTCTCCGCCTGCTTCGGCGCGGCATTCCTGTCGCTGCACCCAACGCAGTATGCTGAAGTGCTGGTGAAACGCATGCAGGCATCCGGTGCCCAGGCGTACCTGGTGAATACCGGCTGGAACGGTACCGGCAAACGCATTTCTATCAAAGACACCCGCGCGATCATCGACGCTATTCTCGACGGCTCGCTGGACGACGCAGAAACCTTTACGCTGCCGATGTTTAACCTCGCCATTCCAACCTCGCTCGCGGGCGTTGATACCCAAATTCTGGACCCGCGTAATACCTACGCATCCCCGGAGCAGTGGCAGGAAAAAGCAGAGCAACTGGCGAAGCTGTTTGTCGAAAACTTCGAGAAATACACCGATACTCCTGCCGGTGCGGCCCTGGTCGAAGCCGGTCCGAAGCTGTAAATCTGAAGCATAAGACGAAAAAAAACGAACCCTTCGGGGTTCGTTTTTTATTGGGCCACAGGCCAGCTAGCTTTCCCGATGAGTCACCACCCGGGTTATCGGCAGCGGGAGATAAGCCCTGATTCGCAGCCCTCCCCGCTCGCTCTTCCCGAGATCCAACATCCCGTTATGGTTGTCGATGATGCGCTGCACGATGGCTAAACCCAGCCCGGTGCCGCTGGTACTGCGGGCGCTATCGCCGCGAACAAACGGCTGGAACAGATGCTGAAGCTGGTCTGGCTCAATGCCTGGGCCATCATCTTCCACCTGGAACCAGGCGCGGTTTAATTCGCTGCCGCTGCTGACTTTGATCCAGCCATTGCCGTAGCGCGCCGCATTCACCACCATATTAGCCACCGCGCGCTTGATAGACAGCGGATGGATATTCAGGCGGATTTCGCCGGCCTGCAGATCGGTATCGATTTCACGCTCGTAACCGCTTTCTGCCGCAATAACTTCCCCGAGCACGCCGTTGAGATCCGCCATCTCCAGCGGCATCTCCTGCCCGGTGCGTAGGTAGTCGATAAACTGTTCGATAATCGCATTACACTCTTCGATATCTTTGTTAATCGACTCGGCCAGATAGCCATCCTCCTGCCCCATCATTTCAGTCGCCAGGCGGATACGCGTCAGCGGCGTGCGCAGATCATGGCTAACGCCCGCCATCAGCAGCGTGCGGTCATCGGCCAACTGTTTAACGCCCGCGGCCATATGGTTAAACGCCCTCGTCACCGATCGCACTTCCGAAGCGCCATATTCGCGCAAAGGAGGAGGAATAATCCCTTTACCGACCTGCAGCGCAGCGTGCTCCAGGTCGACCAGCGGTCGGTTCTGTATTCGAATAAACAGCCATGCGCCGCCTATCGCCAACAGCATGATCGCCAGCGTGTAGCGGAACAGCGGGGAGAAATCGCCCTGATGGATTTCGGTCAGCGGAACGCGGACCCAGATATTCGGCGACAGCCAGGTTTTCAGCCAGACAACCGGGGAGCTTTTGTTCACCTCAACGCGCACTTCGGTCGGGCCGCCAAGCTGCTGGGCCATTTGCTGGCTCAGAAACTCGTAGTGCTGCGCCCAGCGCAGGCCAGCGTCTTCCGCCGCCTCGTTGGAGTAAAGTGAAATGCCCAGCTCGCGGTAGATCTCACGACGAAACGCAGGCGGCACCACAAGTTGGGTGCCGTCTTCAAGCTGCAGTTTGTCGGTCATTAGCATTCTGACTTCGTACGCCAGCACCTTATTAAACTGCTGCAGGCTCGGCAAAATCGCGAAGTTCAGAACGACAAGATAAGTCGTCACCAGGCTGACAAACAGCAAGGTGACGATCAGCAACAGCGTACGGGCAAACGAGCTTCTGGGGGAGAAGCGAACTCGCCTCATGCCTTAGCGCCGTCCGGGACAAAGACGTAGCCAAGACCCCAAACGGTCTGGATATAACGCGGATGCGCCGGGTCCTCTTCCACCATCCGGCGCAGGCGGGAGATTTGCACGTCAATGGAACGCTCCATCGCGGAGTATTCGCGGCCACGGGCCAGGTTCATCAGTTTGTCGCGGGAAAGCGGCTCGCGCGGGTGGCTGACCAGCGCTTTCAGTACAGCAAACTCACCGCTGGTCAGCGGCATTGGCTCGTCTTCGCGGAACATTTCACGAGTGCCTAGATTCAGCTTGAACTTACCGAAAGCGATAACTGCTTCTTCCTGAGAAGGCGCACCCGGCAGTTCGTTCGCCTGACGGCGCAGGACCGCACGAATACGGGCCAGCAGTTCACGCGGGTTAAACGGCTTTGGAATATAGTCATCAGCGCCGATTTCCAGGCCGACGATACGGTCAACTTCTTCGCCTTTCGCGGTCACCATGATGATCGGCATTGGGTTACTCTGACTGCGCAGACGGCGGCAGATAGAAAGACCATCCTCGCCCGGCAGCATGAGATCCAGCACCATCAGGTGGAAGGATTCACGGGTCAGCAGGCGATCCATTTGTTCGGCGTTGGCGACGCTGCGAACCTGGAAGCCCTGCTCGGTGAGATAACGCTCTAACAGCGCGCGCAGACGCATGTCGTCATCGACCACCAGAATTTTATAGTTCTCTTGCATCGTTTGTACTCCCAAAGGCTCGAACAGTTGAGTGTGTATTCTTAAAAAACTGCGCTAATACAACCAGTCAATTCTGGTATACATTCTAGTCGAAATTGTTACAAAGCATATTAAACAGTCGGTTATCAACGTTTTAAATCAAAATTTGGTGACTTGCTTCCCAAAATGCGCCGGTTGCATTCCTTATTGAGCATCGGTTTAAATCACACTCTGATTTTACAGGCTGTAGGGCAGAAAGATGAAAACGCCGTTAAT
Organism: Enterobacter sp. Ap-1006; assembly: GCF_011752835.1. NCBI lineage: Bacteria > Pseudomonadati > Pseudomonadota > Gammaproteobacteria > Enterobacterales > Enterobacteriaceae > Enterobacter > Enterobacter sp. Ap-1006. Next base: position 63,590 of record NZ_VWWU01000006.1, read on the forward strand.
CACCCGTGAAGGCTACGAAAAGCTCAAAAAAGAGCTGGATTATCTGTGGCGTGAAGAGCGCCCCGAAGTGACCAAGAAAGTGACCTGGGCCGCCAGCCTCGGCGATCGCAGCGAAAACGCCGACTATCAGTACAACAAAAAACGCCTGCGTGAAATTGACCGCCGGGTTCGCTACATCACCAAATCTCTGGAGCGCCTGAAAATCGTCGATTACTCACCGCAGCAGGAAGGCAAAGTCTTCTTCGGCGCGTGGGTCGAAATTGAAAACGACGACGGCGACATGCTGCGTTTTCGCATCGTCGGTTACGACGAGATTTTTGGCCGCAAGGACTACATTTCTATTGATTCGCCGATGGCGCGCGCGCTGCTCAAAAAAGAAGTGGGCGATTTAGCCGTGGTGCAAACGCCGGCGGGAGAAGCGCAGTGGTACGTCAATGAAATTGAGTACCCTAAACTCGAGTAATGTGCACAGAACTGTCTGAAACCCAATATCCGTGGGTCGTCGGCTGGCATTTTCGCGCCCCGATCCGTATAACTGTTTGCTGAATTTTCCGTACTACACAGATGAAAAGCCATGATGAATGATTCGCTTTGCCGCATTATTGCGGGTGAGCTTCAGGCCAGAAACGAACAGGTGGAAGCCGCCGTTCGCCTGCTGGATGAAGGGAATACCGTGCCGTTTATTGCACGTTATCGTAAGGAAGTCACCGGCGGTCTGGATGACACGCAACTGCGTCAACTGGAGACTCGTCTTAGCTACCTGCGCGAGCTGGAAGAGCGCCGTCAGTCCATCCTCAAGTCTATTGCCGAGCAGGGTAAACTGAGTGACGAACTTGCCGGGGCCATCAACGGCACGCTGAGCAAAACCGAACTCGAAGACCTTTACCTGCCGTATAAACCCAAGCGCCGAACCCGCGGGCAAATCGCCATCGAAGCCGGCCTTGAGCCGCTGGCGGATTTGCTGTGGAACGAACCTTCACACGACCCGGAGCAGGAAGCCGCTCGCTTTGTGGATGCCGACAAAGGCGTCGCCGACACCAAAGCCGCGCTGGACGGCGCACGCTACATCCTGATGGAACGCTTCGCCGAAGATGCCGCTCTGCTGGCAAAAGTGCGCGACTATTTGTGGAAAAATGCGCATCTGGTTTCCGCCGTGGTAAGCGGTAAAGAGGAAGAAGGCGCGAAATTCCGCGACTACTTCGCCCACCACGAAGCCATTGCCACCGTTCCCTCTCACCGTGCGCTGGCGATGTTCCGCGGGCGTAACGAAGGTATTTTACAGCTGTCGCTGAATGCCGACCCGCAGTTTGATGAGCCGCCGCGCGAGAGCTACTGCGAGCAGTTGATCATCTCTCATCTGAATCTGCGCCTGAACAATGCCCCGGCCGACAGCTGGCGTAAGGCCGTGGTGAGCTGGACCTGGCGCATCAAGGTGTTAATGCACCTTGAAACCGAGCTGATGGGCACCGTGCGCGAACGCGCCGAAGATGAAGCCATCAATGTTTTCGCCCGCAACCTTCACGATCTGCTGATGGCGGCCCCGGCTGGCCTGCGCGCCACCATGGGCCTCGATCCGGGCCTGCGTACCGGCGTTAAAGTCGCGGTGGTTGACGCCACCGGCAAGCTGGTAGCGACCGATACTATTTATCCGCATACCGGTCAGGCTGCGAAAGCCGCCGTGGCCGTGGCTGCCCTTTGTGAAAAACATAACGTCGAGCTGGTCGCTATCGGCAACGGTACCGCATCCCGTGAAACCGAGCGCTTCTTCCTGGATGTGCAAAAACAGTTCCCGAAAGTCACCGCCCAGAAGGTGATCGTCAGCGAGGCGGGCGCTTCCGTTTACTCAGCTTCCGAGCTGGCGGCGCTGGAATTCCCGGATCTGGACGTGTCTATTCGCGGCGCGGTCTCGATTGCCCGCCGTCTGCAGGATCCGCTGGCCGAGCTGGTGAAAATCGACCCGAAATCTATCGGTGTGGGCCAGTACCAGCATGATGTCAGCCAGACTCAGCTGGCGAAAAAACTGGATGCGGTCGTCGAAGACTGCGTGAACGCCGTTGGCGTGGATCTCAACACCGCTTCCGTGCCGCTGCTGACCCGCGTGGCTGGCCTGACCCGCATGATGGCGCAGAACATCGTCAACTGGCGCGACGAAAATGGCCGCTTCCAGAACCGCCAGCAGTTGCTGAAAGTCAGCCGCCTGGGGCCCAAAGCTTTTGAGCAGTGTGCGGGCTTCCTGCGTATCAACCACGGCGATAACCCGCTGGATGCCTCTACCGTACACCCGGAAGCCTATCCGGTGGTCGAACGTATTCTGGCCGCCACTCAGCAGGCGCTGCAGGACCTGATGGGCAACAGCAACGAATTACGCGATCTGAAGGCCAGCCAGTTTACCGATGAGCGTTTCGGCGTCCCTACCGTGACGGACATTATTAAAGAGCTGGAAAAACCGGGCCGCGACCCGCGCCCTGAGTTTAAGACCGCACAGTTTGCCGAAGGCGTGGAAACCATGAACGACCTGACGCCGGGCATGGTGCTGGAAGGCGCGGTGACCAACGTCACCAACTTCGGCGCATTTGTCGACATCGGCGTGCATCAGGACGGCCTGGTGCATATCTCCTCCCTGTCGGACAAATTCATCGACGATCCGCACAAAGTGGTGAAAGCGGGCGATATCGTTAAAGTCAAAGTCCTGGAAGTGGATCTGCAGCGGAAACGCATCGCCCTGACCATGCGCCTTGATGAACAGCCTGGCGAAGGTGGCAGCCGTCGCGGTAATGGGGGTAGCAACGCACCTCGCGAGCAAAAAGGCAGGCCAACAGCACAACAAAAACCGCGCGGGCGCGAAAACGCCGCCGGTGGGAATAGCGCGATGATGGATGCGCTGGCTGCTGCGATGGGCAAGAAGCGTTAATTGTCTGACCTCTCCCTTCGGGGAGAGGTCTTATTTTTTCCATCACCGACAAAAAGCAGAAAAATAACGTACTCTTGATCTAAATCAATTTTCAATATCTACCCCACCATGAAACCAGCAATTATCATCCCTGTAACATCGGCAATAACGAAATAACATTCATCGTTCACCAAAGAGAAGCTATTACTCTATTTTTCATACAATTAAGAAACCACTTTCTTTCGCTCGTTAAAAGCAACCCCACTAAATCAGCCAGAAAAATACCTATTTTGGTTAAATTCACTCAGAAAAATAAATATTGTCGACAGTAACCATTCTCATTATCATTGCATTGAACGATATTTCTTCTCTTTCTTCCGATAGCTTAATTCGTTTTTATTACACGCATCGCTCGTGAATAAAACGATCATTCAGTCAGCGTCAATGCAGAGCCCAGCTCTAAGTAGGTCTTATGCAATTCATACCGAATAGCGCGTGGAAAATTACCGGCTTCGCCAGTGAAATCAGTCCGGCTTATCGCCAAAAATTATTGTCCCTCGGCATGCTGCCGGGTTCCTCATTCAACGTCGTCCGCGTGGCACCTCTCGGCGACCCTATTCATATCGAAACGCGCCGCGTAAGCCTGGTGCTGCGCAAAAAAGATCTCGCGCTGGTCAATATCGAAGCCGTGGCGTAACGGCGGGGAAACGTTCGCGTTATTTTGCACATCCAACGAAGTTTATTAATAAAATGAAAAACTTAACCATAGGTTTAATCGGCAATCCTAACTCGGGTAAAACCACGTTATTTAATCAGTTGACGGGTGCCCGCCAGCGCGTGGGGAACTGGGCGGGTGTCACCGTAGAACGCAAAGAAGGTCAGTTTTCCACCCTTGAGCACCAGGTCACGCTGGTTGATTTACCCGGCACCTACTCACTCACCACCATTTCGTCACAAACTTCGCTTGATGAGCAAATCGCCTGCCACTACATTCTGAGCGGCGATGCCGATCTGTTAATCAACGTAGTGGATGCTTCTAACCTTGAGCGTAATCTCTATCTGACGCTCCAGTTACTCGAGCTGGGCATCCCGTGTGTGGTGGCGCTCAATATGTTGGATATTGCCGAGAAACAGGCGATTCGCATCGACATCGACGCGCTGGCCGCCCGCCTCGGCTGCCCCGTCGTGCCGCTGGTGTCTACTCGCGGGCGCGGTATTGAAAGTCTGAAACTCGCCATTGACCGCAAGCAGCCCAACGAGAAAAACGAGCTGGTGCACTATCCGCAGATTTTGCTGCAAGAGGCAAAAAAGCTGGCCGAGGATATGCCGCAGGAAATGCCGGTGACACAGCGTCGTTGGCTGGCGCTGCAGATGCTGGAAGGGGATATCTACAGCCTCGCGTATGCGGGCAATGCCACAGACAAACTTGACTCAGCGCGCGCGCGCCTGGCTGAGACCATTGACGATCCCGCGCTGCTGATCGCAGATGCTCGTTACCAAAGCATCGCTTCCATTTGCGACGCGGTTAGCAATAGCCTGACAGCCGAACCCAACCGGCTGACGGTGGCGATGGATAAAATCATCCTCAATCGTTACCTCGGCCTGCCGATCTTCATGCTGGTGATGTATCTGATGTTCCTGCTGGCGATTAACATCGGCGGCGCGCTGCAGCCTATTTTTGATGGCGGTTCGGTGGCGATATTCATTCACGGCATCCAGTGGCTCGGTTATACGCTGCACTTCCCGGAATGGCTGACGATTTTCCTGGCCCAGGGGATTGGCGGCGGGATCAATACCGTGCTGCCGCTGGTGCCGCAAATCGGCATGATGTACCTGTTCCTTTCCTTCCTCGAAGATTCCGGCTATATGGCGCGCGCAGCCTTCGTGATGGATCGCCTGATGCAGTCGCTGGGTTTACCGGGTAAATCCTTTGTGCCGCTGATTGTCGGCTTCGGCTGTAACGTGCCTTCGGTCATGGGTGCCCGTACCCTTGATGCGCCGCGCGAAAGGCTGATGACCATCATGATGGCCCCGTTTATGTCCTGCGGTGCGCGCCTGGCGATTTTCGCGGTGTTTGCCGCCGCATTCTTCGGCCAGCAGGGCGCGCTGGTGGTGTTCTCACTTTACATTCTCGGCATTGTCATGGCTATTCTCACCGGCCTGATGCTGAAGCACACCATCATGCGTGGCGAAGCTTCGCCGTTTGTCATGGAGCTGCCGGTTTACCACGTCCCTCACCTCAAGAGCCTGATTTTACAAACCTGGCAGCGCCTGAAAGGCTTCGTGCTTCGCGCCGGGAAGGTCATCGTGATCGTCAGTATTTTCATCGGCGCCCTGAACAGCTTCTCCTTTAGCGGCAAGCCAGTAGATAGCATCAATGATTCCGCCCTTGCCTCCGTCAGCCGCGTATTGACGCCGCTGCTGAAGCCGATCGGTGTCCATGATGACAACTGGCAGGCTACCGTTGGGCTGTTTACCGGTGCGATGGCCAAAGAAGTTGTGGTCGGCACGTTAAATACCCTCTATACCGCCGAAGATATTCATAATGAAGAGTTTGATGCCGCAAGCTTTAACCTGCTTGATGAACTGGGCGCTGCCGCCGATGAAACCTGGCAGGGGCTGAAAAACACCTTCAGCCTGAGCGTGCTGGCGAACCCGATTGAGGCAAGCAAAGGCGACGGTGAAATGTCCTCCGGGCCGATGGGCGTGATGAGCACGAAATTCGGCAGCGAAGCCGCCGCCTACAGCTATCTGATTTTCGTTCTGCTCTATATTCCGTGCATCTCGGTGATGGGGGCCATCGCCCGTGAATCGAGCCGGGGCTGGATGACATTTTCCGTGCTGTGGGGGCTGAACATTGCCTATTCGCTCTCCACGCTTTACTACCAGAGCGTTACCTTCAGCGAGCACCCGCAGTTCAGCCTGATTTGCATCCTCGCGGTGGTATTGTTCAACGTCCTGCTGCTTGGCGGGCTGCGCCGGGCAAGAAGTCGCGTGGATGTATCGCTGCTCGCCACCAGAAAAACGCCGTCGTCCTGCTGCCAAAGCAGCACCGGCGACTGTCACTAAGGAGCGATGATGGCAAGCCTGATTGATATCCGTAACGCCCTGGCGCTTCAGGGCCGCCTGGAAGCGAAGCAGATAAGCCAGCAGCTTGTCACGCCTCTGCCGCTGGTTGCCGCCATGCTCGATCGACTGGAAGCGATGGGCAAAGCCAGACGCATCAGCGAAGATCCGGGCAGTTGCCTGACGGGAAGCTGCAAAAGCTGTCCAGAAGGGAAAAAATGCGCCCGGGAACTTTGGGCGCTGCGTTAAGTTAATCTGATGAAAGGCGGGCTACCCCGCCTTTTTACTGCCCGTCAGCTAAGCCGTTGTTGCCCCCAGGCCAGCAGAGCCTGGCAGAATTCAGCCGGATGAGAGATAAACGGCGCGTGGGCGGCCTTGTCGAAGATAACCGAGCTGGACTGCGGCCACAGGGCGTCCAGCAGGGGAACCACTTTCCGTGGCACAAGCCCGTCCAGTCGGCCATACAGACGTAAATGTGGTATTGCAGAATGCGAAAGCTCCTGGCGCAGATCGGCGGTTCTCAGGATCTCAAGCCCGCCGTTAAGGACCTGAACGTCCGGCATCGGCTGTTCCAGAACAACGGTTTTCAGCAGGCGAGCATCCTGGCGCGCGGTTTCTGTGCCCAGGGTTTGCAACGCCAGAAAACGCTCCACGGTACGCTGAAAATCTTCGCTTAGCTGCTGCTGGAACCCGGCCAGCACGTCAGGTTTAATGCCCGGCCAGTCTTCTGCCGCGGTAAAACAGGGTGAGGAAGCCACCGTCACCAGCGCATTCACACGTTCGGGCCTGGCGAGCGCAGCCTGGCTTGCTACCAGCCCACCCAGGCTCCAGCCAAGCCATGTGGCACATTCAGGCGCTTTAGCCAGCACAATGTCAGCCATTTCCTCCAGCGTTAGCGCACCAAACCCCCTGCTCCGGCCATACCCTGGTAAGTCGACCAGATGCAGCCGAAATTGCGAGCCGAGTTCGGATTCTATGTTGTGCCAAACCTCCGCATTCAGTCCCCATCCGTGCAGCAGCACAAGATCGCTTTTTCCTTCACCTTTTGTTTGCCACCACAGCTCACTCATCAGTTACCGTTCTCATTTTCATCAGCAAGGAGAACGCTATGCTAGCAATCCCTGGCCGCTGTTGGCTATGCCGGTTACCGCTTGCCCGTCCGACATGGGGCATTTGCTCATGCTGCGCCGCCTCGCTGCTTCAGCCCCTGGCCTGCTGTTTACAGTGTGGTTTACCGGCGCTGAGCGGGCATTTGCCCTGCGGACGCTGTCTGCAAAGAGCGCCTGAGTGGGACGCAATAGCCTATGTGACAGACTACCTGCCGCCGTTAAGCACGCTGATTCATCACCTGAAATTTACCGGAACGCCCTCGCTTGCACCGGCCTTAGCCCGCCTTTTGCTACTGCGTATTCAGGCAGCCAGGCGAGAGGGCAGGCTTCATTTGCCTGATGTTATTTTGAGTGTACCGCTGCACCATACCCGAGCGTGGCGGCGCGGCTATAACCAAAGCGCACTTATTGCTACTCCGCTGTCTCGCTGGTTAGGGCTGGAGCATTATCCCTCTGCAATCAAACGCATACGCGCCTCGCCAGCCCAACATACGTTGACAGCAAAGGAAAGAAAGAGGAATTTGAAAGGCATCTTTAGGGTTGAAATTCCCGTTGCGGGTCGCCATATGGCGATTGTGGATGATGTCGTGACGACGGGTAGTACTGTTGCGGAGATAGCGCGATTGCTGAAAAGGCAGGGCGCGGCGACTGTCCAGGTATGGTGCCTGTGTCGAACCTTGTAGACCCTCGATGATGGGCGTATTATAACCGACTAAAATAGTCAACTATTGAGCAATCGTTATGATCCGTATTTCCGATGCTGCACAATCCCACTTTGCCAAACTGCTGGCAAATCAGGAAGAAGGGACGCAAATCCGCGTATTCGTAATCAATCCTGGCACCCCGAATGCGGAGTGTGGTGTGTCTTATTGTCCGCCGGATGCGGTTGAAGCGACCGACACGGCGCTGCCGTTCGAGCAGCTAACGGCTTATGTCGATGAGCTGAGCGCGCCTTATCTGGAAGATGCCGAAATCGACTTCGTCACCGACCAGCTCGGTTCCCAGCTGACGCTGAAAGCCCCTAACGCAAAAATGCGTAAGGTGTCTGACGACGCGCCGCTGATGGAGCGCGTTGAGTATATGCTGCAGGCGACCGTTAACCCGCAGCTGGCGGGCCACGGTGGTCGCGTCACGCTGATGGAAATTACCGACGAAGGCTATGCCATTCTGCAGTTTGGCGGCGGCTGTAACGGCTGTTCTATGGTGGATGTGACGCTGAAAGAAGGGATCGAGAAACAGCTTCTGGCTGAGTTCCCTGAGCTGAAAGGCGTACGTGACCTGACAGAACACCAGCGCGGTGAGCACTCTTACTACTAATTATATAAGCCCCTCACCCCGACCCTCTCCCCAAAGGGGAGAGGGAGGAAAAAAGCGCCCAAGTTTCACCGTTCGGTCCCCTCTCCCTTCCAGGGATAGGGAGGAAAGAAAGCTCCCGGGTTTCACCGTTCGGTTCCTTCTCCCTTCCAGGGAGAGGGCCAGGGTGAGGGTCACCAAATCACTGCTTCTTACGCCGCTTATCCAAATCCTTCAGCAACTTATTCACCCGTTCATCGACAAACATCGCTTCCAGAGAGACGGTTAGCTTGCGCCGCCAGTTCTTATACTGGGAGCTGGTGCCAGGAATATTCACCGGCTCGGCCATATCCAGCCAGTCCTCCGGCTGCAGCCCCAGCAGCGCGCTATGGCTGTCGGCGATATAACGCTGCATTCCACGGTTGAGCGTGTCGGTCATCGTCATTAACGCGGCCTTATGCCCCGCCCGCTTCGGCAAGCAGCCGTATTTATGCAGCCCGTCCAGCAGACCTTGTTTAGCCCTTTCGCGGTCTTCATACAGCGCCGCCAGCACCTCTTCATCAGGGTAAAGTCCCAGCGTTTTGCCCAGCGTTAAATCACCGCTATTCCAGTAGCCACGCAGCGTGGGCAAGTCGTGCGTTGTGGCAACCGCCATCGACTGCTTAGGCCATGTGGCCGGAGCCCGGAATTGCTTCTCTCCGTCGTGTTCGAAGTACAGCACTTTGTAAGAATAAACGCCGCTGTCGCGAAGCTTGCCGACGATTTCAACCGGCACGGTACCGAGGTCCTCGCCAATCACCATGCAGCGGTGGCGCTGGCTTTCCAGGGCCAGAATAGAAAGCAGATCGTCCACCGGGTACTGCACATAGGCGCCTTTATCCGCCGTCTCGCCGTAAGGGATCCACCACAGCCGCAGCATCGACATAACGTGGTCAATGCGCAGGGCGCCACAGTGGGTCATATTGGCGCGCAGCAGTTCGATAAACGGCTGATAGCCGCGAGCGACCATGACGTGGGGATCCATCGGTGGCAGCCCCCAGTTTTGGCCTAATGGGCCGAGGATATCCGGCGGCGCGCCTACGGAGGCTTTCAGGCAGTAAAGCTCACGGTCACACCAGGTTTCAGAGCCGCCTTCCGCCACGCCCACCGCCAGGTCGCGATAAAGGCCAATCGGCATCCCGTCATGCTGGCTGGCATCCCAGCAGGCCTTAAACTGACGCCAGGCGAGATACTGCAGCCAAAGCCAGAAGTTGACCTCATCGCAATGCTGCTCACAGAACTGCTTCACTTCCGGGCTATGGGCGTCGCGATAGCCTTCCGGCCACACCGGCCAGCCCCAGCGCAGAGGATCTTCGTTAACCTGGCTGGCATGAAGCGCATCGTAGGCAGCCTGGTAGAACAGACCTTCTCCTCCTTCCGCAACGAATCTGCCAAACGCGACGACTTGTTCATCGCTGGCTGTACGCAACGAGAACTGCTGCCACGCTAAACGCAGTCCCGCAACTTTGAGGGCCGTAACGGCGGAATAATCCACCCACTCGGCATCTCTCGCGGCCTGAAGCTGTTTCTGCACTGTGGATGTTTTCCACCACGTCTGCGCCGCTTTGCTGTTCTGGAAATCTTCTACCGCATTGACGTCGATATAGATGACATTCAGCCAGCGGCGTGACGAAGGGCTGTATGGGCTGGCGCTCTCCGGGTTAGCCGGGTAAAGTGAATGAATCGGGTTGAGGCCGATAAACGCCCCGCCCCGCCTCGCCACATCCCCCAGCATCTGCTTCAGATCGCCAAAGTCGCCGATGCCCCAGTTAGCCGCCGAGCGCAGCGTATAAAGCTGCACGCACGCCCCCCACAGCTTTTTGCCCTGCAGTAACGCGTCAGGCTCATAGCAGCGCGGCGGGGCGACGATAATTCGGCTCGTCCAGCTCTGCTTTTGCCGACTTACCACCAGCGAATGGTAGCCCTCGGGTAGCTTTGTCGGCAGCGATAACTTCTTCCCACCGGATACTTGCCCGCGGTGGGTATGACCTTCCTCAGTGGTCAGCGTCCAGCTAAATTCACCCCCGCCTTCCAGCGTCAGCTGCATTCGCTGCCCGGCAGTGAAAACCTGAACCGCTGGCACAGGATCGGTCGACTTTTTTGCAACAGCGGTGCGGTTCATGGCCTCGAGCAGACGCAGTTTTGTCTCCGCAGGAATAGCCTGCGGTTTGCCGTGGGCGTTGATGTAGTTCGGGCTGATACCCGCCGCCAGAGCGGCGCTATCAAGACGTTTGCTCTCCATGGCGCTCCCTTAGCGTTTTGCCTGCCAGATACGTTGTTGATAATCGCGGATCGAGCGATCGGAGCTGAACATGCCGCAACGGGCGCTGTTCAAAATGGCGGCGCGCGTCCAGGCTTCCTGGTCCAGATAAAGTTTGTCGGCAAGCTTTTGCGCCTCGGTATAAGCAGTGAAGTCCGCCATCAACAGGTAAGGATCGCCGCCCTCTTTGCCGATGCTGTGTAGCATCTGATCAAAGGCGTGTTTATCTCCTGCGCTGTATTTGCCCTGCTCCAGTTCTTTAAGCACGGCATCCAGCACTTTATCTTTTTTGCGCCATTTCACCGGATCATAGCCTTTGGCTTTCAGTGCCTTAACCTGCTCGACGGTGTGGCCGAAAATAAAGATATTCTCTTCACCCACCTTCTCTGCAATTTCAACGTTGGCACCGTCCAGCGTCCCCACCGTCAGCGCGCCGTTCAGCGCCAGCTTCATGTTGCCGGTGCCGGATGCCTCTTTACCGGCAGTCGAAATCTGTTCGGAAATATCAGCCGCGGGGATCATGATCTCCGCCGCAGATACGCAATAGTCCGGCAGGAAAACGACCTTCAGTTTGTCGCCCACCAGCGGATCGTTGTTGATCGCCTCAGCCACTTTGTTGATAGCAAAAATAATATTTTTGGCCAGGTAATAACCCGGAGCCGCCTTCGCGCCAAACAGGTAAACGCGCGGCACACGGTCTGCTTTCGGGTTCTCGCGGATCTCTTTGTACTGCGCCAGGATATGCAGCAGGTTCAAGTGCTGACGTTTATATTCGTGCAGACGTTTGATTTGCACGTCGAACAACGCATCCGGGCTAATCACGATGCCGGTACGAGCCTTCACAAATGCAGCCAGTTTTACTTTGTTCTGATGCTTGATTTCGCGCCAGGTCTGGCGGAATTTGGCGTCATCAGCGTGCTTTTCCAGTCCTTCCAGCACGTCGAGGTTATTCGCCCACTCTTTCTTCAGCGTCTTGTCGAACAGCGTGGCAAGCGCCGGGTTGCACTGCTTAATCCAGCGGCGCGGCGTAATACCGTTCGTCACGTTATGGAATTTGTTCGGCCACAGCTGGTGGTATTCCGGGAACAGATCTTTCACCACCAGCTCAGAATGAAGCGCTGCAACGCCGTTCACCGCAAAGCCGCCGACCACGCACAGGTTAGCCATACGTACCTGCTTGCTATGCACCACGGCAAGCTTCGCCCAGACGGCTTCATCCCCCGGCCAGGTTTTGTCGACCAGCAGCTTAAAGCGTTTGTTAATCTCATTGATGATTTGCATATGGCGAGGCAGCAGCGCTTTCACCAGCTTCTCGTCCCAGCATTCCAGAGCTTCAGGCATCAGGGTGTGGTTAGTGTAGGCGAACGTTTTACTGGTAATCGCCCAGGCGTCGTCCCAGCTAAGCTGATGTTCATCAATCAGAACGCGAAGCAGCTCAGGGATAGCGATGGTTGGGTGGGTATCGTTCAGTTGAATCACTTCGTAGGCCGGCAGCTCGGCGAGCTTGCGGCCTGCCAGATGATGGCGGCGCAGAATGTCAGCCACCGAACAGGCACACTGGAAATACTGCTGCATCAGGCGCAGCTTTTTACCGTTCAGGTGATTATCATTCGGATAGAGCACCTTGGTGAGCTTGTCAGCGTCAATGCCCTGCTGCTCGGCTTTAAGAAACTCACCGTCATTAAATTTCGTCAAATCAAATGGATGAGCATGTTTTGCCTGCCACAGACGCAGCGGCTGCGCCACGCCGTTTCGGTAGCCCAGCACCGGTAAATCCCACGCCTCGCCCTGGAAAATAAAGGCTGGCGCCCAGCGGGAATGCTTACCGTCCTTCACGAGTTTCCCGCCAATGCCCACCTGCACATCCAGCGCGCTGTTGTGGCGGAACCAAGGGTAGCTCCCGCGCTGCCAGTCATCCGGGGCTTCCATCTGTTTGCCGTCCTTAAAGGACTGGCGGAACAATCCGTACTGATAGTTAAGGCCATAGCCGATGGCCGATTGCCCGACCGTGGCCATTGAGTCCAGGAAGCAGGCCGCAAGCCGTCCCAACCCGCCGTTGCCTAAGGCCGGATCCGTCTCTTCTTCCAGTAAATCGGTGAGGTTTATCTGGTAATCCTTCAGCACATCGCCCACTTCAGTGAACCAGCCAAGATTAAGCAGGTTATTCCCCGTCAGACGGCCTATCAGAAACTCCATCGAGATATAGTTTACGTGGCGCTGTCTGGCTTCAGGTTTTGCCGCTGGCTGAGCCGCTAAAAGCTCTGCAAGCGCACCGCTAACCGCCTGCCACCACTGATGCTGAGTCATTTCGCTGGCATCATGGAGGCCGTAACGCTGCCACTGGCGCGTCAGAGCGGACTGGAACTGTTCTTTACTGAAAATCGGCTGTGACATAGGAAATCGGTCCTGTAATGTTCGAAAATCATTACCCGCTAGTGTGCCGGGCAGCCTGGGGGACTTCCTCCTCCCGGCGCGGATTACGCGGGGAGGAGTAGCGAGGATGAGTGAAAAATGTGATCTCTGCCACTCGATGCGGCGATGTAACAGGTTTCAGCCGTGTTGCCATAGGGAGTGAGCAAACGTATTCATGAAAAAAATGGAACTGTGACAGGGTGCAACTTACCGAGCACGGAAAGTTCAACAACCTTGCAATAAAAAGCATTCTGGCAGACCTTATCCGTAAGCATTAATTACGAAGCGTAAAAAAAATCGCATCCTTGAACTTTTCCCTCCATTATTTTCTCTGCAGTCCGGCAGCCCCGCCCTGCAGCGCGAAAAATGCCGGGGAAATTTATACACAGTGAAGTGATCAACTATGTTAATCCCATCCAAATTAAGCCGCCCCGCTCGGCTGGAAAACACTGTGGTTCGCGATCGCCTGTTGGTGAAGCTTTCAACTGCCGCCAACTATCGCTTAGCGCTGATCGCCAGCCCGGCCGGTTATGGTAAAACGACCCTCGTGTCGCAGTGGGCGGCGGGGCGAAAAGAGCTGGGCTGGTATTCCCTTGATGAGGGAGATAACCAGCAGGAGCGCTTTGCCAGCTACCTGATTGCCGCCGTGCAGCACGCCACCGGCGGCCACTGCGCCAGTAGCGAAATCATGGCGCAAAAGCGGCAATACGCCAGCCTGTCTTCGCTCTTTTCTCAGCTGTTCATTGAGCTAGCGGGATGGGACAAACCGCTGTACCTGGTGATTGATGATTATCATCTGATTGCCAACCCGGTTATTCATGAAGCCATGCGTTTTTTCATTCGCCACCAGCCGGAAAACCTGACGCTGGTGATCCTGTCACGCAATCTCCCGCAGCTTGGCATTGCCAACCTTCGCGTGCGCGATCAGCTCCTGGAAATTGGTAGCCAGCAGCTCGCCTTTACGCATCAGGAAGCCAAACAGTTCTTCGACAACCGCCTGGCAACGCCGATTGAACAAGCGGACAGCAGCCGCCTGTGTGATGACGTTGCTGGCTGGGTAACGGCACTCCAGTTAATCGCCTTGTCTGCACGCCAGAGCAATACGCCAGCTCAACATTCCGCACGCCGTCTGTCGGGCATTAACGCCAGCCATCTTTCAGATTATCTGGTGGATGAAGTCCTGAACAACGTTGATGCCGATACCCGCAACTTCCTGCTGAGAAGCTCCATCCTGCGCTCAATGAATGACGCATTGATCATCCAGGTAACGGGTGAAGAAAATGGCCAGATGCGGCTGGAGGAGATTGAGCGCCAGGGCTTGTTCCTGCAGCGCATGGACGATTCCGGCGAATGGTTCTGCTTCCACCCGCTGTTTGGCAGTTTCCTTCGCCAGCGCTGCCAGTGGGAGCTGGCCGCAGAGCTGCCGGATATTCACCGGGCGGCCGCCGAAAGCTGGATGGCGCAAGGCTTCCCAAGCGAGGCTATTCACCACGCGCTGGCGGCAGGTGACGCCAATATGCTGCGCGATATTCTGCTGGGCCACGCCTGGGCGCTGTTTAACCACAGCGAACTGACGCTGCTCGAGGAGTCACTGAAGGCGCTGCCGTGGGAAAGTCTGCTGGAAAACCCAAAACTTGTGCTGCTGCAGGCCTGGCTGATGCAAAGCCAGCACCGCTACGGCGAAGTGAATACCCTGCTGGCAAGGGCCGAGCAGGAAATGGACCTGGTCATCGACGACACGTTGCACGGTGAATTTAACGCCCTGAGAGCCCAGGTTGCCATCAACGCGGGCGATCCGGCGGAAGCCGAGCGCCTGGCCATGGTCGCGCTGGAAATGCTGCCGCTGGCCAATTTTTACAGCCGCATAGTAGCGACTTCGGTTCACGGCGAAGTGCTGCACTGCAAGGGCGATCTGACGAAATCTCTTTCCGTTATGCAGCAGACCGAGCAAATGGCCCGCCGCCACGATGTGTGGCACTACGCGCTGTGGAGCCTCATTCAGCAAAGCGAAATCCTGCTGGCTCAGGGGTTCTTACAGGCCGCCTGGGAAACCCAGGAGAAAGCCTTTGTGCTGATCCGCGAGCAGCACCTCGAACAATTGCCACTGCATGAGTTTCTACAGCGTATCCGCGCCCAGCTGCTTTGGGCCTGGGCCCGGCTGGATGAAGCCGAAGCGGCAGCCCGCAGCGGAATGGAGGTCCTTTCCAGCTTCCAGCCGCAGCAACAGCTCCAGTGTCTGGCGCTGCTGGTGCAATGCTCGCTGGCGCGCGGTGACCTGGATAATGCTCGTAATCACCTTAATCGCCTTGAAAATTTGCTTGGGAACGGTCCCTGGCACAGCGACTGGGTCTCAAACGCCGACAAGGTGCGGGTGATTTACTGGCAAATGATTGGCGATAAAAAGTCGGCAGCCAACTGGCTGCGCCTGACGCCGAAGCCTGAATTTGCCAATAACCACTTCCTGCAAAGCCAGTGGCGGAATATCGCCCGCGTACAAATCCTGCTGGGTGAGTACGATCCGGCGGAAATGGTGCTGGAAGAACTTAACGAAAACGCCCGCAGCCTGCGTCTGATGAGCGACCTTAACCGCAACCTGCTGCTGCTCAACCAGCTTTACTGGCAGGCGGGCAGAAAAAGTGACGCTCAGCGCGTGCTGCTGGAAGCTCTGGCGCTGGCAAACCGCACCGGGTTTATCAGTCACTTTGTTATCGAAGGGGAAGCGATGGCGCAGCAGCTGCGCCAGCTTATTCAGCTCAACACGCTGCCGGAGCTGGATCAGCACCGCGCTCAACGCATCCTGCGTGAGATAAACCAGCACCACCGCCATAAGTTTGCGCACTTTGATGAAAGCTTTGTGAACCGTCTGCTGAATCACCCGGAAGTGCCGGAGCTTATCCGCACCAGCCCGCTGACGCAGCGAGAATGGCAGGTGTTGGGGCTGATTTATTCCGGCTATAGCAACGAGCAGATCGCCGGAGAGTTAGATGTTGCGGCCACCACCATCAAAACGCATATCCGAAATCTTTACCAGAAGCTGGGCGTGGCGCACCGTCAGGACGCGGTACAGCATGCACAGAAATTACTGAAGATGATGGGGTATGGGGTTTAGCTGGAGATATTCTGAAGGCTAGTTTCAGCCCCTCACCCCGGCCCTCTCCCCATAGGGGAGAGGGGGGATAAAAATCTGAAGATGAGCGAAACCTGCCAACACTCGGACTGAAAAGGGTTCAACTCTCTTTAAGACGCCAGCGACAGTCCCGCTTTAGCCGCCTGCTTTACCAGCCACTGCGCCACCCGCGCCTGCTGCTCTTCGTTCAGCCACATGCCCAGTTTGGTGCGGCGCCACAGCGCATCTTCCGCACATCTGACCCATTCATGCTCAACCAGGTAGCGAAGCTCGGCTTCATAAAACTCATGGCCAAAATCTTCGCCCAAATCGCCCAGGGTTTTGGCATCGCCCAGCACCAGGTCGCTGTTGCTGCCATAGGTGCGCGCCAGGTGGCGGGCGAGACTTTCGGTCAGGAAACCGTAGCGACGGCGCAGTTTGGCCGCATAATCATCGCGATCGCCGCCGATGTCACCGCCAGGCAGGCGGCACTCTTTGGTCCAGGCCGGGCCGATATTCGGGTAGTAACGCTCCAGCTTATCCAGCGCATGTTCAGCCAGCTTACGGTAGGTCGTCAGTTTCCCGCCGAAGACCGACAGCAGCGGTGCCTGACCATTTTCGTCATGAATATCGAGAGTGTAATCGCGGGTCACCGCCTGCGGAGAATCAGACTCGTCATCACACAGCGGGCGCACGCCAGAATAGGTCCAGACGATATCATCTTTGGTCAGCGTCTTTTTGAAATGCGCGTTGTAAACGTTTAGCAGATAGCTCACTTCTTTGTCATCAATCTGCACCGCTTTCGGGTCACCGTGGTATTCCACGTCGGTGGTGCCGATGATGGAGAATTCGTCCATCCACGGGATCACAAACACAATACGTTTATCTTCGTTTTGCAGGATGTAAGCCTGCTTCTGGGTATGCACGCGAGGCACCACAATGTGGCTGCCTTTGATCAGGCGGATACCGTAAGGCGAAGGCAGATGCAGCCCTTCGTCAAAGAAAGTTTTCACCCACGGGCCGGTGGCGTTCACCAGGCCTTTCGCGCGCCAGGTAAAGGTTTCGCCGGTATCAATATCCTGCGCTTCGACGACCCACAGCCCATTTTCGCGGGTTGCTTTGGTGGCGCGAGTACGGGTTTTCACCTCTCCGCCCTTGCGGGTCACCATTTGGGCGTTAGCCAGCACCAGGCGAGCATCATCCACCCAGCAATCGGAATATTCGAAACCGCGCACGATCTCAGGCTTCAGCACTGAATCTGCGCCAAAACGCAAGCCGGTCGAGGCCGGCAAACTGGTGCGTTTCCCCAGATGATCGTACATGAACAGGCCAGTCCGAATCATCCACGCCGGACGAAGGTGCGGCCGGTGCGGTAAACGGAAGCGCATCGGGAAAGCAATGTGCGGCGCCATTTTCAACAGCACTTCACGCTCCGCCAGCGCCTCACTCACCAGGCGAAACTCGTAATGCTCCAGGTAGCGCAGGCCGCCGTGAATCAGCTTCGAGCTGGCGGAAGAGGTCGCGCAGGCCAGATCCTGTCCCTCCAGCATCAACACGGATAACCCGCGGCCAGCGGCGTCCGCCGCAATACCGGCGCCGTTGATTCCACCGCCAATAACAATCAGATCTTTGGTTTCCATGTTGCCCTCACGCACTTTCGTTAAAGCTCAAAAATGTTCGATATCGCTCATAATAGCAAGTGTTCGCCCGCTTTGGTAACGAAATAAAAACATTTCTACGTGATATGGATAACATATTGGCGTTAATATCAGCGCCAGCGGGGCGCGATGCCTTAACATGCCCCTTGTTTCCTTTCTTTCTCGACGAGTAAAACCATGGATCAATTTGAATGTATTGGTGTGGAAGAAGCACACCAGAAACTCCAGCAGCAGCAGGCGGTATTGGTGGATATCCGCGATCCGCAGAGCTTTGCCATGGGACACACGCCGGGGGCTTACCACCTTACCAACGACACGCTGGTGAATTTTATGCAGCAAACCGACTTCGACACGCCGGTCATGGTGATGTGCTACCACGGCAACAGCAGCAAAGGCGCCGCCCAATATCTGCTGCAGCAAGGCTATGACCAGGTCTACAGCATCGACGGGGGCTTTGATGCCTGGCACCGCCATTTCCCGGCTGAAGTCGCTCACGGCGCGTAAAGTTCAGCCCTTGTCGCTCCCTGCAGGTATACTGCTTGCCTTAATAAAAGCTTTACCCTAAATAATTTGAGTCGTAGGAAGACGGCAAGTGAGCTCATCCTCAGGCGCTTACATAAAGTAAGTAACTGAGGTGAGGGAGTGCAGACGGTGTACCTACGGCTCGAAGTATGACGGGTAAATAGACGAAGTTGGTTAAACTTTCATGATCATGATTACCTCTTTCGCCAACCCGCGCGTGGCGCAGGCTTTTGTAGATTACATGGCAACTCAGAGCGTTATTCTTACGATTCAGCAACATACGCAAAGCGATGTCTGGCTGGCGGATGAGAACCAGGTACAGTATGTCCGCGCCGAGCTGGAAAAGTTCGTCGCGAACCCTGGCGACCCGCGCTACCAGGCCGCCAGCTGGAGCACCGGCCACAGCGGCGTGGGTTTCAGCTATAAACGCTATCCGTTTTTCGCCACCATCAAAGAGCGCGCCGGCCCGCTGACGCTTATCGTCATCGGCGTGTGTATCGCGCTGTTTGTCCTGCTCAATATCGTGGGCTTCGGTCCGGTGATCTCCGTGCTTGGCTGGCCGCTCGTGCCCGAGCAGCGCTTTGAGTTTTGGCGTTATTTCACGCACGGATTACTGCATTTCTCCTTGCTGCATATCCTCTTTAACCTACTATGGTGGTGGTATTTAGGCGGCGCGCTCGAAAAACGCCTCGGCACCGGCAAACTGCTGACGCTGACGCTTATCTCCACCCTGCTGAGCGGTTTTATGCAGGCTAAATTTACCGGCCCACTGTTTGGCGGTCTGTCAGGCACGGTGTTTGCGCTGATGGGTTATGTCTGGCTGCGCGGAGAGCGAGATCCCGACAGCGGCATTCAGATGCAGCGCGGGCTGCTGGCGTTTGCGGTAATTTGGTTGGTTATTGAGGTCTTTACTCAGTCCGCTGTCATTCCAGCGCACCTGACCGGCATGCTGGTTGGCCTGGCGATGGCGCTGGTAGATACCCTGAATGCGCGAAAACGAACATAACAATGCTGGAGTAGCTTGTGAAGCAGACACAACGTCATGACGCGATTATTGAGCTGGTTAAGCAGCAGGGATACGTCAGTACCGAAGAGTTGGTGGAACAGTTTGCCGTCAGCCCGCAAACCATCCGCCGGGATTTAAACGACCTGGCCGATCAGAATATGATCCTGCGCCACCACGGCGGAGCGGCCCTGCCCTCCAGCTCGGTTAACACCCCGTGGCATGACCGAAAAGCAACGCAAACCGCAGAAAAAGAGCGTATTGCGCAGAAGGTTGCCAGCCAAATTCCTAACGGCGCCACGCTGTTTATCGACATCGGCACGACGCCGGAAGCCGTGGCGCATGCGCTGCTTAATCACAGCAATCTGCGCATTGTGACCAACAACCTCAACGTGGCGAACACGCTGATGGCTAAAGAAGATTTCCGTATCATTCTGGCCGGCGGAGAGTTGCGCAGCCGCGATGGCGGCATTATCGGCGAAGCCACGCTGGACTTCATTTCCCAGTTCCGTCTCGACTTCGGCATTCTCGGCATCAGCGGGATCGACAGCGACGGCTCGCTGCTTGAGTTCGACTACCACGAGGTTCGCACCAAGCGCGCGATTATCGAAAACTCTCGTAGCGTGTTGCTGGTCGTGGACCATTCGAAGTTTGGCCGTAATGCGATGGTGAATCTGGGCAGTATTAGCCTGGTGGATACCGTGTATACCGACGTGGTGCCGCCAGCAGGAGTGATGCAGGTGATTAAAGAGAATAACGTGCAGCTGGAGCTGTGCTGAGTTTTACCCTCACCCCGGCCCTCTCCCTAAAAGGGAGAGGGAGAAAAGAATCTGGCCCTTTTCTCCCGACTAAGCAGGGGGAGGAAGAAGCACCGCTATTCTGATCCCCTCTCCTCCGTGGGGAGAGGGTTAGGATGAGGGCGAGGGGAAAAGTTACAATCTCACCGGCTTAATATGCCAAATCTCGTCGGCATACTCCTGAATCGTCCTGTCTGACGAGAAATAGCCCATATTGGCAATATTGTGCATCGTGCGGATAGTCCACTCCTCCGGCTGCTGGTAAACCTCATCCACCTTGTCCTGACAGTCCACATAGCTGCGGTAATCCGCCAGCACCTGGTAGTGATCGCCAAAGTTAATCAGCGAGTCAACTAAGTCCCGATAGCGCCCCGGCTCTCCGGGGCTGAATGCCCCCGTCGCGATTTGCGTCAGTACCTGGCGCAGCTCTTCATCCTTCTCGTAATACTCCCGAGGGTTGTAGCCTTTACTGCGGAGTGTCTCCACCTCTTCTGCGGTGTTGCCGAAGATAAAGATGTTGTCCTTGCCGACGTGGTCGAGCATCTCCACGTTGGCGCCGTCCAGCGTCCCGATGGTCAACGCCCCGTTAAGCGCAAACTTCATGTTACTGGTCCCCGAAGCTTCGGTTCCCGCCAGTGAAATTTGCTCGGAGAGATCTGCCGCCGGAATAATCAACTGGGCGAGGCTGACGCTGTAGTTGGGGATAAACACCACCTTCAGCTTATCTTTAACCTGCAGGTCGTTGTTGATGACCTCCGCAACGTCGTTGATAAGATGAATAATATGCTTCGCCATGTAATAGGCCGACGCCGCTTTACCCGCGAAAATATTCACGCGTGGCACCCATTCCGCCTCAGGATCGGCCTTGATGCGGTTATAGCGGGCGATCACATGCAGGACGTTCATTAGCTGGCGCTTATATTCATGAATGCGCTTAATCTGCACGTCGAATAAGGCGTCCGGGCTCACCACGACGTTCAGTTGCTGCCCTATGTACGTCGCCAGCCGTTTTTTATTCGCCAGCTTGGCCTTACGCACCGCCTGATGCACCGTCGGGTAGTCAATGTGCTGCTTCAGGTCGTTCAGTTGGCTTAAATCCGTCCGCCAGGTCTGCCCGATATTCTCATCCAGCACTTCAGACAGCGCCGGGTTGGCAAGCGCCAGCCAGCGGCGCGGCGTGACGCCGTTCGTTTTGTTGCTAAAGCGCATCGGGAAGATACTGGCGAAGTCGGCAAACAGGGACTGCACCATCAGATTGGAGTGCAGCTCAGACACGCCGTTCACCTTATGGCTGACCACCACCGCGAGCCAGGCCATCCGCACTCGCCTGCCGTTGGATTCGTCGATGATCGATGCCCTGCCCAGCAGCCCCGTGTCGTTCGGGTACTGCTCCTGCAGGGTTTTCAGGAAGTAGTCGTTAATCTCAAAGATTATCTGCAGATGGCGCGGCAGGATCTTGCCAAGCATGTCCACCGGCCAGGTTTCCAGGGCTTCGCTCATCAGCGTGTGGTTGGTGTACGAGAAGACCTGGCAGGTCACTTCGAACGCTTCCTCCCATTCAAACTTATGCTCGTCAATCAGCAGCCGCATCAACTCCGGAATCGACAGCACCGGGTGAGTGTCATTCAGGTGAATCGCAATTTTATCCGCAAGGTTGGCGTAGGTTTTATGCAGCTGATAATGGCGGCTCAGAATGTCCTGCATGGTCGCAGAAACCAGGAAATACTCCTGACGCAGGCGAAGCTCACGCCCCGAATAGGTAGAGTCATCGGGATAAAGCACGCGGGACACGTTTTCGGAGTGATTTTTGTCTTCCACCGCCGCGAAGTAATCGCCCTGGTTAAACTTACCGAGGTTGATCTCGCTGCTCGCCTGAGCGTTCCATAGCCGCAGCGTGTTGGTCGCGTCGGTGTCGTAGCCCGGAATAATCTGGTCATAGGCAACCGCGAGGATCTCTTCGGTTTCGACCCAACGAGACTTTTTCCCTTCCTGCTGAATACGCCCGCCGAAACGCACCTTGTAGCGCGTATTGTGGCGCTTAAACTCCCACGGGTTGCCGTACTCAAGCCAGTAGTCCGGCGACTCTTTCTGGCGGCCATCGACGATGTTCTGCTTGAACATCCCGTAGTCGTAACGAATGCCGTAGCCACGCCCAGGCAGCCCCAGGGTCGCCAGCGAATCGAGGAAACAGGCGGCGAGACGCCCCAAACCGCCGTTGCCAAGGCCGGGGTCGTTCTCCTCGTCAATCAACTCTTCGAGGTCGAGGCCCATCTCTTCGAGGGCATTTTTCACATCTTCATAGATGCCGAGGGAAAGCAGCGCGTTCGACAGCGTGCGTCCGATCAGAAACTCCATCGACAGGTAGTAAACCTGGCGGACTTCCTGGGAAAGCTGGGCACGGTTGGAACGCAGCCAGCGCTCCACCAGCCTGTCGCGCACGGCAAACAGCGTCGCGTTAAGCCACTCGTGTTTATTGGCGATGGCAGGGTCTTTCCCCACCGTAAACATCAGCTTATAGGCAATCGAGTGTTTAAGCGCCTCGACGCTCAGCGTGGGTGATGCATAGGAAAAGGGTGCGTTCATATCAGTGATTCCTGGTGTATGGGTAATTACATCAAGCGTTGATAAAGGTCGCGGTATGACTGCGCCGCTACCTGCCAGCTAAAATCCATATTCATTGCCTGCCGCTGCACAAAACGCCACAGCGACGGGCGGGACCACAGCACGAAAGCACGCCGGATCGCGCGGAGCAGCGACCAGGCATTACTGTCTTCAAACACAAAACCGGTAGCCACACCGTCAGCCAGATTCTCGAGAGAAGTATCAGACACGGTGTCAGCCAGGCCGCCGGTTCGCCGCACCAGCGGCAAGGTGCCATATTTCAAACCGTAGAGCTGCGTTAAGCCGCAGGGCTCAAAGCGGCTCGGGACTAAAATCACGTCGGCACCGCCCATGATGCGGTGGGAAAATGCCTCGTGATAGCCAATCTGGACGCCTACCTGGCCCGGATGCTCGGCCGCCGCCGCCAGGAACCCTTCCTGCAGCACGGAGTCCCCGGCGCCCAGCAGCGCCAGCTGCCCGCCCTGCTCCAGCAACCCAGGCAGAGCCTCAAGCACCAGATCCAGCCCTTTTTGGTTGGTTAACCGACTGACCACCGCGAACAGCGGGACTTTGTCGTTCACCTTCAGCCCCATCGCCACCTGCAGCTGGCGTTTGTTTTCGGCTTTCTCCTCCAGCGAATCGCGGTTATACCGCGAGGCCAGCAGCAGGTCGCTTTCCGGGTTCCAGATCTTGTCGTCCACGCCGTTTAAAATGCCCGACAGGCGCCCTTCACGCTGGCGCTGGCGAAGCAGCCCTTCCATGCCATAGGCAAAATGCGGGTCGGTAATCTCCCGGGCATAGGTTGGGCTGACGGCGGTGATGTGGTCGGCATAGTAAAGCCCGGCCTTCAGGTACGAAATCTGGCCGTGGAATTCCAGCCCGTTCATGTCGTAGACCCACCACGGCAAATCAATTTCACTTAAGTGATGAGCATAGAACATTCCCTGATAGGCGAGGTTATGGACGGTAAATACCGACCTGGCTGGCCGCCCGCGAACCTCGAGATAGGCCGGCGTCAGCCCGGCGTGCCAGTCGTGGGCATGCACCACATCGGGATGCCAGAAAGGATCCAGGCCGCAGGCTATTTCCGCCCCAACCCAGCCAAGCAGCGCGAAGCGCAGTACGTTGTCCTGGTAAGCAAACTGGTTCGTGTCGTGGTATGGGCTACCCGGGCGTTCATAAAGATGGGGGGCATCAATCAGATAAATACTAACGCCGTTGTAGTGACCGTAGAGCAGACGCATTGGGCCTGCGAACGTCTGTCGGTGGGCAACCACCTGAATATCTTCGATTCCTCGCCGCACATCAGGAAAGGCGGGCAGCAGGACGCGCGTATCAACGCCGCCGGCAATTTGTGCCGCAGGCAAAGCGCCCAGCACATCCGCAAGGCCGCCCGTTTTCAGCAAAGGAAACATCTCGGAACAGACATGTAAGACCTGCATTATCGCTCCCATATGGAAAGTCGCGGCGCTGTGTCTTAATCATCAGGCAACGCCGAACGATAAAATAACCGCGCACGGCATCATCGTGCGCAGGCCAATCTTCTACGCGTTTCAGCCCTGCAGCTTCGCCAGCATCTCACGCGTGACCAGTACAATGCCCTCTTCAGAGCGATAAAAACGGCGCGCATCCTCTTCGGCATTTTCGCCAACCACCATGCCTTCGGGGATCACGCAGGCGCGGTCGATAATGCAGCGGCGTAATCGGCAGGAGCGCCCGACAATAACGTCCGGCAGCAGGACGGATGAATCGATGTTGCAGAACGAGTTGATACGCACGCGAGGAAACAGCACCGACTGCACAACGACTGAACCAGAAATAATGCAGCCGCCGGACACCAGCGAATTCAGCGTCATGCCGTGGCTGCCGGAGCGATCCTGAACGAATTTAGCGGGCGGCAGCGGCTCCATATGGGTGCGGATCGGCCAGGCCTGGTCATACATATCCAGTTCCGGCATCACCGAGGCCAGGTCAAGGTTTGCCTTCCAGTAGGCTTCTAACGTGCCTACATCGCGCCAGTAAGGTTCGGCGTTAGGGTCGGACTGCACGCAGGAGAGCGGGAACGGATGGGCGTAGGCTTCTCCCGCATGAGTGATTTTCGGGATAATGTCTTTGCCAAAATCGTGGCTGGAGTTTTCATCCCGGTCATCTTCTTCCAGCAGCTTGAACAGGTAATCCGCATCAAAAACGTAAATGCCCATGCTGGCCAGAGACTTACTGCTGTCGTTGGGCATCGTCGGCGGGTTTTCCGGCTTCTCCACGAAATCGATAATTTTTTCGTCCGCGTCCACCGCCATAACGCCAAACGCTGATGCTTCATGCACCGGCACCGGCATGCAGGCCACGGTGCAGCGTGCGCCCTTTTCGACGTGATCGATCAGCATGCGCGAGTAGTCCTGCTTGTAGATGTGGTCCCCGGCCAGGATGACCACATACTCTGCGTCGTAACGGCGAATAATGTCGAGGTTCTGGGTCACGGCGTCCGCCGTGCCGCGATACCAGTTCTCACCGTGTACGCGCTGCTGGGCGGGCAGCAAATCCACAAACTCGTTCATCTCTTCGCTGAAAAAAGACCAGCCGCGCTGAATATGCTGCACCAGAGTGTGCGATTGATATTGAGTAATCACCCCAATGCGGCGAATTCCTGAGTTAATGCAGTTGGATAGCGCAAAATCAATAATGCGGAACTTGCCGCCAAAATGGACCGCAGGCTTGGCGCGGGTCGACGTGAGATCCTTCAGTCGAGTCCCGCGGCCACCGGCCAGAATTAATGCAACGGATTTGATGGGCAGCTGGCGGGCCAACATCAGCGGATCGTTTTTCTCAAACCTAACCATGACGAACTCCTTTTTCATGACTTTTGGAACACGCAAACTCCGTGCGCGGGACCATGCCATACAACCATCACGACCGGGTTGTCCTCTCCGGCAAACGGAGGAACAGCGTGCCATTCCCCCTCAGGTAGAACGATGTCCGCAACTTCTTCGGTCGCGTTAATTGCGATAAGCCAGCGGTCAGACAGCTGGATTTGCAGGCGGTGTACGCCGTTTTGCCACTCATCGACGTTCAGGGGTTGCGCGTCTTTATTCAGCCAACGGACGTTGCCATCACCCTCTTCCCACCAGCGGTTGGCGGTCAGCGCCGGGATAGCCTGTCGAAGCTGGAGGAGCGCCGCCGTAAAGGCCGTCAGGCCGTCATTGCCCTCAGCCCAGTCAAGCCAGGTCAGCACGTTGTCCTGGCAGTAGGCATTGTTGTTGCCGTGCTGGCTGTGGCCGTGTTCATCCCCGGCAAGCAGCATCGGCGTGCCCTGCGAGAGCAGCAGCGTGGTGAGCAGGGCATGCACGCTGTCGCGCCGCCGTTCCTTGGTAATCAAGCTGGCTTCAAGCCCTTCAAACCCATAGTTG
Organism: Enterobacter sp. Ap-1006; assembly: GCF_011752835.1. NCBI lineage: Bacteria > Pseudomonadati > Pseudomonadota > Gammaproteobacteria > Enterobacterales > Enterobacteriaceae > Enterobacter > Enterobacter sp. Ap-1006. Next base: position 89,750 of record NZ_VWWU01000006.1, read on the forward strand.
TTACTAAAATTGCTGTTGGTGCCGTCGCGGTTATCTTCGCCGTTGGCTTCGTTATGCTTCTGGTTAAAACTTACGCAATCCCGCAGCGTAAAACCATCATGGGCGGTGATTAAATTAATACTGGTGGAAGGCAGCCTTTCGCCGTGGCGATAAACGTCGCTCGAGCCAGCAAAGCGGCAGGCGAAGCCGCCCAAAGAGAGATCCTGCTGGAGCCAGAAGCGGCGCATCCCGTCCCTGAAATGATCGTTCCATTCGGCAAACAGCGGAGGGAAATTACCGACCTGATAACCGCCCTGGCCGATGTCCCAGGGCTCCGCAATCAGCTTCACCTGCGACAGGTGAGGATCGTTTTTAATTGCCTCAAACAGCGGGGCGTCCTGCCGAAATTCGGGCGTGCGCCCCATTACCGAAGCCAAATCGAACCGGAAACCGTCCACGTGAAAACTGTCGACCCAGTAGCGCAGGCAGTCGATCATCTGGGCAACCACGCCCGGCGTGCTGAGATTCAGGGTGTTCCCGCAGCCGGTCCAGTTCTGGTAATCGCCATTGTCCATTAACCAATAATAGCTACGGTTGTCGATTCCGCTCAGCGACAGGGTTGGGCCGTCCTTGTCCAGCTCCGCGCTGTGGTTCAACACAATGTCGAGGATCACTTCTACACCGGCCTGATGCAGCGCTTTGATGGCGCCACGCAGCTCGTTGGCAGCGTTGTGGGGGTTCTGGTCTATCGCGTAGTAGCTTTCAACGGCATAGAAAGCGCGAGGGTTGTAACCCCAATAGTTACTCAGCCCAAGCTGGGAAATCCGTGGCTCGGTAACAAAATGCGCCACGGGCAGCAGCTCAAGCGCCGTGATGCCCAGGCGCTTGAAGTAGTCGATCATCACCGGATGCCCCAGCGCCGCATAAGTCCCACGCAGCTCTTCCGGGATGCCGGGGTGGAGCAACGTCAGCCCGCGAACATGAGCTTCATAGATAACCGTGTTGCCCCACGGCGTTCGGAGCGGCAGGTCGTCTTCCCAGTCAAATGTCTCTCTGACCACTACGCACTTCGCCATGTGCGGGGCGCTGTCTTCAAGGTTGGGCTCATCGTAGCCGCAGTGAAAATGCGGGTGATCTTCTGCCCCGCCGACGACCACGCGAGCACAGGGATCGAGCAGCAGCTTCGCCGGGTTGAAACGGTGGCCCTGCTCAGGCGCCCAGGGGCCATGAACCCGGTAGCCGTACAGCTGCCCCGGCTTGCCATCCGGCAAATAGCCATGCCAGATATCCCCGGAGCGCGCAGGCATGTCGTAGCGGCGCTCGTGGCCATACTCGTCGAACAAGCACAGCTCGACCTTTTCCGCATGCACGGAATAGAGCGTGAAGTTAACGCCTTTGCCGTCGAAATACGCCCCAAAAGGAGCCGGGCTGCCTTGGGTAAGCTGCGTCATGCGTCCCCCTCGCGGATTAACCAGAGCGTGGACAGCGGCGGTAGCGTAATACACAGCGAATGGTCGCGACCGTGGCTAGGCACCGCCTCACTGCGCACCGTGCCGCTGTTACCAGAGTTGCTGCCGTGATAGTGCATGGAGTCGGTATTCAGCTCTTCACGCCAGCGCCCTGGCTGGTTGATGCCGAAGCGATAGTGGTAACGCGGCACCGGCGTAAAGTTGCTGGCGACAATCACCTCATTGCCCTCGGCATCACGCCGCACGAAAATAAAGACTGAATTGACCTTATCTTCCACCACCAGCCATTCAAAGCCATAGCCGTCAAAATCCAGCTGATGCAAGGCCGCATGACGCCGATAGGTATGATTCAGGTCGCGTACGAGGCGCTGCACGCCGTGGTGCCAGTTATCGCCGCCCTGCAGCAGGTGCCAGTCGAGGCTGCTGTCGTGGTTCCACTCTCGCCCCTGGGCAAATTCGTTGCCCATAAACAGCAGCTTTTTGCCTGGAAATGCCCACATCCAGCCGTAGTAGGCGCGAAGATTGGCAAACTTCTGCCAGGCATCCCCCGGCATACGATCAAGAATGGATTTTTTGCCGTGCACAACTTCATCGTGAGACAGCGGCAGCACAAAGTTTTCGGTGCCGTTGTACAGCATGCCGAAGGTCATTTTGTCGTGGTGGTACTGGCGGTAAACCGGGTCGAGCTTCATGTAATCGAGCGTGTCGTGCATCCAGCCCAGATTCCACTTAAACCAGAACCCCAGGCCGTCCATACTTGGTGGGCGAGAGACACCGGCAAAATCGGTGGACTCTTCCGCCATCGTCACCGCGCCCGGCGTTTGTTCGCCGATGATGCGGTTAGTGCTACGCAAAAACGCAATCGCTTCGAGGTTCTCACGCCCGCCGTGCTCATTCGGCACCCATTGGCCGCTTTCCCGGCTATAGTCGCGATAAATCATCGACGCCACGGCATCCACACGCAGGCCGTCAATGCCAAACCGCTCAATCCAGTAGAGCGCGTTGCCCACCAGATAGTTGCTGACTTCCCGGCGGCCATAGTTGTAAATCAGCGTGTTCCAGTCCTGGTGGTAGCCCTCTTGCGGATTGCAGTGCTCATACAGCGCGGTGCCGTCGAACTTCGCCAGCCCGGCGTCATCCGTCGGGAAATGGCCCGGAACCCAGTCCAGCAGAACATTAAGCCCGGCTTCGTGGGCGGTTCTGATGAAATAGAGGAAGTCGTCGCGAGTGCCGAAACGACGCGTCGGCGCGTAAAGCCCCTGCGGCTGATAGCCCCAGCTGCCGTCAAACGGATGCTCGTTAACCGGCAGCAGTTCAAGATGGGTAAAGCCCATCTCTTTGACGTAGGGAATGAGCTGATCCGCCAGTTCGCGGTAGCTGAGCCAGAAATTATTGTCGGTGTGGCGACGCCAGGAGCCGAGGTGCACCTCATAGATGGAGATGGGTTGATCAAAACCGTTAGCTTTCTGCCGCTCGGGGCTGAGCGTGGTTTTCTCCGGCAGGCCGCAAATCAGCGAGGCCGTTTCCGGGCGCATTTGCGCTTCAAAAGCATAAGGATCGGCTTTAATACGCAGCCGCCCTTCGGCGTCCAACAGTTCAAATTTATAAAGCTGACCGTTGTGCGCGCCGGGGATAAACAGCTCCCAAATGCCGCTTTCGCGCCGCAGCCGCATCGGATGGCGGCGGCCATCCCAATAGTTAAACTGCCCCACCACGGAAACGCGACGGGCGTTGGGGGCCCAAAGCGAGAAACGCGTTCCGGTCACGCCGTCCATTGTTTCAGCGTGCGCGCCCAGCGTTTCATAAGGGCGTAAATGCGTGCCTTCTGAGAGCAGCCAGCTATCCAGCTCCTGAGTCAAAGGACCAAAACGGTAGGGATCGTCGATCTGGTTTTCCTGGCCGTGCCAGACAACGGCAAGCTGGTAGCGAAAAGCATTTTTACGGCGAGGGATCAGCCCGCAGAAGAAGCCGCGGGAATCGAGGCAGTCGAGCTGGGCGACTTTACGCCCTGTTTTAGGCTCAATAACCCACACTTCGGTGGCGTCAGGCAACAGCGCCCGAACTTCAAGCCCGGCGTCGGTTTGGTGCATTCCCAGCAGGGAAAACGGATCGGCAAAATGACCCGCAATTAGCGCATTAATCACGTCTCTTTCCGGCAGAACAGACATGGCATTTTCCTTTTTTATGTGTCACCGATGACCCGCCCTACGCCTGCGTGCGGATACGACACTTATCATTGACCCCGACGAACGGTGCGCAACTCCTGTAAGCCAGTTCGCCCAATACTCGCCAAAACGCTTGCGCGTGCTGACTTAAGCATAGCCAACGCTTTATTAACTCCTCGTGAAATTAATTAATGAATTCCGTTGTACCTTAAATTACGGGCAAAAAAAGAGGGGCCACAAAGCCCCTCAGGTAAATAAGTGTAATTATGCGAGTGACCGCAGCATTCTGCGCAGCGGTTCGGCGGCACCCCACAGCAGCTGGTCGCCGACGGTGAAGGCGGAAAGGTACTCCGGCCCCATGTTCAGCTTGCGCAGACGGCCAACCGGCGTCGACAGTGTGCCGGTTACCGCGGCAGGCGTCAGTTCACGCATGGTGATATCGCGGTCGTTTGGCACCACTTTCGCCCACGGGTTGTGTGCGGCCAGCAGCTCTTCCACGGTAGGAATAGACACGTCTTTTTTCAGCTTGATGGTGAACGCCTGGCTGTGGCAGCGCAGCGCGCCAACGCGCACGCACAGACCGTCAACCGGGATAGCAGCAGAGGTCGCAAGAATTTTGTTGGTTTCGGCCTGGCCTTTCCACTCTTCACGGCTCTGGCCGTTGTCGAGCTGCTTGTCGATCCACGGGATCAGGCTGCCGGCCAGCGGCACGCCGAAGTTATCCACCGGCAGCTTGCCGCTGCGGCCAAGTTCGGTGACCTTACGTTCGATATCAAGAATAGCGGAAGCCGGATTTGCCAGTTCGGTAGAAACTTCGCCGTACAGCTGGCCCATTTGGTTCAGCAGCTCGCGCATATGACGCGCGCCGCCGCCGGATGCCGCCTGGTAAGTCGCCACGGAAACCCAGTCAACCAGGTCGTGGGCAAACAGGCCGCCGAGGGACATCAGCATCAGACTGACGGTGCAGTTACCGCCGACGAAGGTTTTCACGCCTTTGTTCAGGCCTTCCTGAATAACGTGCTGGTTTACCGGGTCGAGGATAATAATCGCGTCATCTTTCATGCGTAGAGAAGAAGCTGCGTCGATCCAGTAACCCTGCCAGCCGCTTTCACGGAGCTTTGGATAGATTTCGTTGGTATAATCGCCGCCCTGGCAGGTCACGATGATATCCAGCGCCTTCAGCGCTTCCAGATCAAATGCGTCCTGCAGTGTACCGCCGGTGGTGCCGGCAAACGTAGGGGCTGCCTGCCCAAGCTGGGAAGTGGAGAAGAAAACCGGACGAATGGCGTCAAAATCGCGCTCTTCCACCATGCGTTGCATGAGTACAGAGCCGACCATACCGCGCCAGCCAATAAAACCAACATTTTTCATAGCGACTTAATCCTGCAGAGATGATTGCGTGTGTAAGCGCTGGCCGTGGGCCAGAACATCACTCCACCTTACAAAATGCAGCCAAAGTCGCAAGTGAAATTAATCAATGATATCCACCGAGTCAGAAACAAAGCTTATTACCAGAAACAACTTGCCAGATTTTGGGGAAAACAGATGACTGAAATCATATCCGCCGCGGTACTCCTGATCCTGATTATGGACCCGCTGGGTAACCTGCCGATCTTTATGTCGGTCCTAAAACACACGGAGCCAAAGCGCCGCCGGGCCATTATGATCCGCGAACTGCTTATTGCTCTGCTGCTGATGCTTATCTTCCTGTTTGCCGGGGAAAAAATTCTTGGTTTCCTGAATTTACGCGCTGAAACCGTGTCGATTTCAGGCGGCATTATTCTGTTCCTGATTGCCATTAAGATGATTTTCCCAGGCCAGGAAGGCAGTTCATCCGGCCTGCCTGCGGGTGAAGAGCCGTTTATCGTACCGCTGGCGATCCCGCTGGTTGCTGGCCCTTCTTTGCTGGCGACGCTGATGCTGCTTTCGCACCAGTATCCAAATCAGATGGGGCATTTAGTGGCCGCGCTGATGCTGGCCTGGGGCGGTACCGTGGCAATTCTGCTGCAGTCTTCCCTGTTCCTGCGCCTGTTGGGTGAGAAAGGAGTTAACGCCCTGGAGCGCCTGATGGGGCTGGTGCTGGTGATGATTTCCACCCAGATGTTTCTGGACGGCATCCGCGCCTGGATGCGGGGGTAGCACATCCCTCCCCCTGGGAGAGGACCTGTTCAGGAGTAATAAAAAAGGCAGCCTCCGAAGAGCGCTGCCTTTTTCCTGGTCAGAAGACTTTAGCTCAGCAGGCTGAACGCAATCATCCCGACAATCGCCCCGGTGGTGCCGAGAATGGTTTCCATCATCGTCCAGGTCTTCAGCGTCTGCGCTTCGGTTGCGCCGGTAAACTTACCGAACAGCCAGAAGCCCGCGTCGTTCACGTGGCTCACCACAATAGAACCGCCGGCGATACAAATCGACAGAGCCGCCATCTGAGCGCCGTTATAATTCAGCTGCTCGATAACCGGCATCACCAGGCCAACCGCCGTCAGACAGGCCACGGTAGCAGAACCCTGAATGATACGCACCGCCGCCGCCAGCACGAAGCAGGTAATCGCGATAGGCAGGCCCATCCCGGTCAGCGCTTCGCCCAGTGCCGGGCCCACGCCGGAGTCAACCAGCACCTGTTTGAACACGCCACCGGCACCGATAACCAGCAGGATAATGCCCGCCGGCTGCAGCGCCTGGCCGCAAATCGCCATCACTTTTTCTTTATCCATGCCCTGACGATACGCCAGGCCATAAATAGCCACCAGGCAGGCGACCAGAATCGCAGTAAACGGATGGCCTATGAATTCGAGCCATTCGTACAGCGAAGAACCCGGCGCGGTAAAGCGAGCGGCGATGGTTTTCAGGCCAACCAGCACCAGCGGCAGCAGGATCAGCGACAGGCTGAAACCGAAGGACGGCAGCTTGCCTTCACCCAGATGCGGCTCGGAAATATCTTCCGGAATTTCCAGCGAAACAAATTTGCTGATGAAATTCCCGAACAGCGGCCCGGCAATAATCATGCCCGGGATCGCGGCGCACAGGCCAATCAGGATCATCCAGCCAAAGTCAGCGTGCATCTGGGAGGCCAGCAGCATTGGTGCAGGCCCCGGCAGCAGGAACGCCGCAGCGGCAGCGACGCCAGCAAACAAAGGAATCACCAGTTTCACCAGATTCGTTCCGGTGTGACGCGCCATTGAAAATGCCACGCTAATCAGCAGCACGATAGCCACTTCAAAGAACAGCGGCAGCGCGCAAATCAGGCCGGCCAGGCCAATCGCATAGTGCGCACGGCTGTGGCCGAAGGATTTCAGCATTTTGACGGCAATCTGATCCACCGCGCCGGTTTCATGCAGGATTTTACCGAACATGGCACCCAGGGCGACCACAATCGCCAGGAAGCCCAGCGTCCCGCCCATGCCTTTCTGCATGGTGTCGGCGATTTTGTCGAGCGGCATGCCGGAGAAAAGCCCGGCACCAATAGAAACCACCATCAAAGCCACGAAGGCGTGCATACGTGCCTTCATCACTAAAAACAGCAGGAGCAGCACGGAGCCGACCGCGGTTAAAACAAGCGTTAATGTACTCACTCTGCGCTGCCTTGGTTGATCAATGCGAGGGTGCTGGCGACGACGCCGTCCAGCGGCTGGTCGATATCGACGATCAGCACGTCTTTTTCATCCGCCTGCGGTTCTTGCAGGGTTTCGAATTGGGTCACCAGCATCTGGGTTTTAAAGAAGTGGCCTTTCCGCGCCTTCAGACGGTTTTCGATCACTTCAAAATCACCTTTCATATAGATGAAGGAGAGGTTCGGGTTACCGTCACGCAGCAGGTCGCGATAGTGCTTTTTCAGCGCCGAGCAGACGATCAGCGAAACCTTGTTGGTGCGCTGCATCGCAAACGCGGCATCGTTCAACGCTTTCAGCCACGGGGTACGGTCGTCGTCGTTCAGCGGCTCGCCGGAGGCCATTTTCAGGATGTTGCTGCGGGGGTGCAGGAAGTCGCCGTCAAGAAACGCGGCGTTCAGCTGATGGGCAACTTCGCTGGCAACGGCGGATTTACCGCTGCCGGAGACGCCCATCAGGACGTAAATGTGGTGGTCGTGGTTAGTAGTGCTCATGATGGCTCCGACTCTGACACAAAGCAATGCGCCTGGTTTTGTTACGGGTAACTGTTACCGATAACATTTTCCAGTCTGGCTGAGCAATAAGCAATAACCATTAGCTTGCAAAGTGTATAAGTGTGAGCTGCATCAAATAAAAATTTTGGCCTAGATCGAGCCACCAGGCGACAGCGTAAAACCTAAATCCAGCATTTTCGGGGTAATGATTTCACCGCGAATACGCGCCAGCAAACGCTCTGCGCCGATACGCCCCATGCGCTCTCGCGGGGTCAGCACGCTCGCCAGACGCGGCTCCATCACCTGCCCGATATCGTGGCCGTGGAAGCCGGCAATCGCCATATCTTCCGGAATACGCAGCCCCTGGCGCTGGCATTCAAAGGCCGCACCAATCGCCAAGTCATCGTTGGTGCAGAAGATGCTGTCGAGCTGCGGATATTCGCGTTTTGCCTGACGCAGCAGTTCAATACCGGTGGAATAAGACGAGGAGTTTTCAATCATCACGCTGTACGGCGTCAGCCCGGCGTCGAGCATCGCCTGCTCGTAGCCTTTTTGCTTGATGAGGGTACGTTCGTCGAGGCGCGCACCCAGGTAGGCCACATGTTTATGACCACGGGCAATAATGCTGGCCGTCATTTGACGAGCCGCCTCGAAGTTATCAAAGCCTACGGCGATATCCAGGCAAGGAGAAACGCTGTCCATCAGCTCCACCACCGGAATACCGGCAACTTCAATCATTTTCAGCGTTCTGGGCGTGTGGTTGCGCTCGGTCAGGATCAGGCCGTCGATATTCCAGGACAGCATGGATTCCAGACGCTCCTGCTCCAGTTCCGGCTTATAGCCGTAGTGAGCCAGCATGGTCTGGTAACCGTGGGCATCAATGACGTTTTCAATGCCGCGCAGCACTTCGGCGAACACCTGGTTGGTCAGGGAAGGCAGCAAAACGCCAATGGCCCGGCTGGTTGAATTAGAAAGGATATCCGGCGCACGGTTCGGGATATAGCCCAGTTCATCTAACGCGGCGGCAATTTTAACCTGCAGCGCGGCAGACACCTGATCCGGGTTGCGTAAGAAACGGCTGACCGTCATTTTGGTCACCCCAACGCGATCTGCAACATCCTGTAGTACCGGTCTTTTCTTTTTCATTGTCCTGCGCGACTTGTGAAGTTTCGACAGCCGAGTTTAGCACGGACAAAAGAAAACCCGCCCCTTTTTCAGGGGCGGGCTGTGCCGGGTAACGTTATACCGGTGGCAGGTCGAACAGCAGGATCTCGCTCGCTTCGTTGGCGTGAACGGAAATCGCCTGTTCATCCCAGACCGCGATCGCGTCGCTGGTTTTTGCCTGCGTACCGTTAATGGACACATCGCCTTTTACGACCTGGATCCAGACGCGGCGGTCGGCCGGAATTTGATAAACCGACTGCTCGTCTTTAGCCAGCGCCCAGCGGGACAGTTCCATATCCTGGTAAACCTTCAGCGAACCGTCGCGTGCATCCGGGGAAAGCACCAGCTGGCGCCCCTGAGGTGCATCAAAACGGCGCTGATCGTAGCGCGGCGTAATCCCGGTTTTTTCTGGAATGATCCAAATCTGGTACAGACGCAGCGGTTCGGTCTGGCTGGCGTTGTACTCAGAGTGGCGGATCCCGGTCCCGGCGCTCATGATCTGGAACTCACCCGCAGGCACACGTTCTTTGTTGCCCATGCTGTCCTGGTGCTCAACCGCACCTTCCAGCACATAGGTCAGAATTTCCATGTCTTTGTGCGGATGGGTCCCAAAACCCTGGCCCGCGTCGATCACGTCTTCGTTAATGACCCGCAGCGCCGAGAAGCCCATAAAGTTGGCGTCATAATAGTCGGCAAAAGAGAAGGTATGCCAGCTGTCCAGCCAGCCGTGGTTCGCATGGCCGCGGTCCTGTGCTTTTCTTAAGTAGATCATGGTATGTCCTCCGCAATTCGTTTGATGGGATAAGTGTGGACCCATTTCGCGGAGGATCATAGAGGGTGAGAATTGACTCCTCTGTTCAAAAAAAATGAACGAGTCAGAGGAGCCAAAATGCCATCAGCCGAGGCTTATTGTCGCAGGAGAAGGCTGTTCGAAACCGCGCTCCAGGATTTCCAGATTGGTGAGAGCTTCAATTTCTCTGACGTAATTAGGCTTGCCGACGATCAGCGTGTCGTACAGCGCATCATAGACGCGGCCATAGTCGCCCACTTCCGGTTTCCACTCTTCACGCACCGTTTCCCCGGCTTCGTTAACGTACTCCAGCGTCGCTACGCTGCTGTCGGCCCCGAACCCTGGCTCACCCGGCATGATGTACGCTTTGAGGCTGGTTTCCTGCTGATCGATGCCGTACTTCACGAACGAGCCTTTGGTACCGTGCACGATAAATTTCGGGTAATCGATTTTCACCAGATGGCTGGTTTTCACGATCGCTTTCAGGTCGCCGTAGAACAGCTGGGCTTCAAAGGTATCGTCCGGATTAGCTTTGTTGCGCAGGCTGCGGATGTCATAGGCGACATGGTCCGGGCGACCAAACAGGGAGATGATTTGGTCCATGGTGTGCACGCCCAGGCCGTAGAAAGCGCCGTCCGCCGGTTTACCAGGATTCGCAGGCGCATCCGAGCGATACATATCGAAGTGGCTTTCAATTTCCACAATCTTGCCGAGCTTGCCGCTCTCGATGGCTTTTTTCATCGTCAGGAAGCAGGCGTCAAAGCGACGGTTCTGGTAAGGCGTCACAACCAGGCCCTTCTCTTTTGCCAGCGCAAACAGCTCGCGCGCTTCGGCAAGCGTCGGAGTGAATGGCTTTTCCACCAGCACGTTTTTACCGGCTTCGAGCGCTTTTTTCGCGTACTCAAAATGGCTGTCAACGTGGGTGCAAATCACCACCAGTTTGACCAACGGGTCATTGAGAATGTCATCGAGTTGACTGGTGAAGTGAATGCCCGCGTACTGCGGCTGTTGTTCCAGCTCCGGCTTTTCGCTGCGGCGGAAGATATGAGCCACGTTGAGTTTGTCTTTACGAACCAGAACGAACGGCAGGTGATAGCGGGTGGTACTTTTACCAAAGCCGATGAAGGCACAGTGCAGAGTCATTTCATTATCCTTTTTGATTTGAGCTGCCTGTACCTTACTGCAAAGCCGCGCCACGTTATAGCCGTAGACTTATTTTAAAGGTCGGGCGTAGCCGTCGCAGGCAGTTTGTTCACGGCCTGCGCGCAGGAACCGGAGCGTATATAGATACGTGAGGATTTCGAGCACAGCCCGGGGACAAAATGGCAAGTAAGGTAGCCCGAATCGGATCGAAGTTTCCCCAAAGGAGTTGGCGCTGTAGCAAGGCGGCAAGGGAGGACATCCCGATGAGCTTACTTCGGTAAGTGATTCGGGTAACTGAGTGCAGCCAACGCGGCTAAGGCTTCAAATAATATGGGCAAAAAAAAAGCCAGCACCCGGCTGGCTAAAGTAATACTGGAAGCAATGTGAGCAATGTCGTGCTTTCAGGATGTCTCCGTAGGGGTCTCCCCTGAACGCATGGCAATAATAATCATTATCATTCGCACTTGTAAAGCGTTTTTTGAAAAAAATAGCGTTGACTTATTGTTCAAAGTCAATGATGTTTAAAAGGTTTTCTATAACTCATTGAGGAGAAAAGGATGAAATCAGTTGTTGTGCGTCACGCCGAACCTGGCGATGCGGAAGCTTTACAGAAAATGTATGCCCATCCGGCGCTTTACCGCGACACGCTGCAGCTACCTCATCCTTCTCTAAAAGCCTGGCATGACCGAATTACCGACCCCAGACCGGGGAGCCGACATCTGGTGGCATGCATCGACGATGAGATTGTGGGGCAGCTAACGCTGACGGTGGAGCAGTCTCCGCGCCGCAGCCACGTCGCCACTTTCGGTATGGGAGTGCATTACGATCATCAGGGGAAAGGCATCGCTTCGGCGTTGCTTAAGGAAATGGTTAGCCTGTGCGATAAGTGGCTGCGCATCGAGCGCATCGAGCTGACGGTATATACCGATAACGCGTCTGCGCTGGCGGTGTACCGCAAGTTTGGCTTCGAGGTGGAAGGCACCGGGAAGCGCTTTGCGCTGCGCGACGGCGAGTATGTGGATGCGTATTTTATGGCGCGTTTTAAGCCGGAGTGAGTTTTACCCTCACCCCGACCCTCTCCCTAAAAGGGAGAGGGGGAAAACAAGCGTGCTTCTTGCCGCCCTCTCGGTGAGGGGGCAATCAATACCCCGCGGTTAAATCATCCACCGAACGTGGATCAGACGCGCCATACAGCTTGCCGTCCGGCGCAATCATAATACTTTGCGTGCTGCCCATCGCAGCCTTCACCTGGACGTTTTGCCCCTTCTCTTTCAGCAACCTGAGCGTATCCGGGCTAAAGCCTTTCTCCACCCGCAGCTCGTCCGGCAGCCACTGGTGATGGAAGCGCGGCGCGTTGGTCGCTTCTGCCACATTCATGCCAAAATCGATGCTGTTGACCACCATTTGCAGCACGGTGGTGATAATTCGGCTCCCGCCTGGGCTGCCCGTGACCAGCCAGGTTTTCCCGTCCTTCACCACGATGGTTGGCGACATAGAAGATAGCGGGCGCTTGTGCGGCCCCACGGCGTTGGCTTCCCCACCGACCAGACCGTACACGTTCGGCACGCCCGGTTTAGCGGAAAAATCATCCATCTGGTTGTTCATCAGAATGCCGGTATTCCCGGCCACGATCCCGGTGCCGAAGGTAGTATTCAGCGTATAAGTCACCGCCACGGCGTTACCGTCTTTATCCACCACGGAGAAATGCGTGGTCTGGTTACTTTCATACGGGGCCAGGTTACCCGGCTTGATTTCGCTCGACGGCCGAGCCTTGTTGATATCAATTTTCTCCGCCAGCGATTTCGCATAAGCCTTGCTGGTCAGCGCCTGCCACGGCACTTTCACAAAGTCCGGATCGCCGAGGTATTCAGAGCGGTCGGCGTAGGCGTATTTTTCCGCCTCGGCCATGATTTGCAGGGTGTCCGCGCTGCCAAAGCCGTATTTCGCCAGATCGAAGTTTTCGAGAATATTGAGGATCTGCACGATGTGGATCCCCCCGGAAGACGGCGGCGGCATGGAATAGACTTCGTAGCCACGGTATTCCCCGCTGACGGGCTGACGCTCAATGGCTTTGTAATTGGCCAAATCCGCCTTGCTTATCAGCCCGCCGTTCTTCGCCATCTCTTCGCTAATCTGGTCGGCAATCACCCCCTTGTAGAAGGCATCTGGCCCCTGCTCGGCAATCATCTCCAGGCTTTTCGCCAGGTTGGCCTGCACCAGCCTGTCACCTTTTTGCAGCGGCTCTCCGTCCGCTTTCCAGAAGATAGCCTTGCTGTTGGCGTGATTCGGGATCACTTCCGCCCCGTACTGCTCCAGGTCGTCCGCCAGCGCATCGTTCACAATGATGCCGTCTCGTGCCAGTTTGATAGCCGGTTGCACGACTTTATTCAGCGGCATAGTGCCGTACTTTTCCAGCGCCAGGCTAAAGCCTGCCACTGTACCCGGGGTGCCGGAAGCCAGGTGCGAGGTCAGCGACTTCTTGCTGTCCGCATTGCCTTTATCGTCGAGGAACATATCCCGGCTGGCTTTTTCCGGCGCCATTTCCCGGAAGTCTATGGCGGTTGTTTTGCCGTCTTTGGTGCGCAGCATCATAAAACCACCGCCGCCGATATTGCCCGCCTGCGGGTGCGTGACCGCAAGGGCATAACCCACGGCGACCGCGGCATCTACCGCATTACCGCCCTGCTTTAAAATATCGACGCCCACCTGAGTCGCCGCTGCGTCCACCGAAGCCACCATGCCGTGCTCCGCGCGCACCGGATGGTAAACGTCCATTTCCACGCCATAAGAAACCGGCGGAGGAGCGGCTATAACCGTCAAACACAGCCCGATTGTCAGGGCTGGAATCGCTACCCAGCGTAAAGTTTTCCACTGCTTTATCATCGTTATATCCTCATTTACCCGGGGAAAGTCCCCGCTTAAGCCTGGTTCACAAATCCGAAATAATCACCGTGATAAAGGAAACGGAGTAAACTTAAGCAACCCCTGATGGGAGGAGATAACGATGAAAAAGGTATGGCTTCTGGCAGCCTTGCTGCCGCTAACCGCGCTCGCACAGCCGCTCAACACGACCAACAACCCTAACCTGCCGGTCTATCAGAACCCGAGCCAGCAGCGGATGCTGACGCAGATGCAAACGCAGCAGTCTCAGCAGCAGGGGATGTTAAAGCAGCAGATACAATCGCAAAATCAGCTTCAACAACAGCAGCTTCAGACGCAGTTGAACAATAATCAGCAGCGTGTCCTGCAGTCGCAGCCGGGCATGAACCCGCTGCCGAACACCAATGGTGGGATGCTAAGAGGAAATAACGGCGGCATGTTGAAGCCAAACAGTTCAACGCTGCCGCCGCCAGTCACGCCGTAAGGCGTTATGCGGAGAAGTCCGGGCCTATCTCGTCGATGCGGTCGGTACAGATGGCATCGACGCCCCACTGCAGCAGCACGGCCGCGCGGTGGGGAACGTTCACGGTATAAACCAGAATATACAGTCCAGCGGCTTTCAATGCCTTCACCCGAGCCTCATCAAGCAGTTGATGATTCAGGTGAATAGACACGCACTGTAACCGGGTCGTCAGTTCCTGCCAGTCATCACGCCATTCATCCAGCAGCAGACCGCGAGGCAGTTCAGGGGCCGCAAGCTGTGCGGCTTCCAGAGCTTCAATCTCAAAAGAAGAAAGCAGCGGTGCGGTTTGCCCGGCCCACAGCTCACGGGCAGCCAGCGCAACCACTTTGCCGGTTTCGGTTTCCAGGCCGGTGGTTGGCTTGATCTCAATGTTGGCCATCATGCCGTGCTGTTTACAGCGTTCAGCCACCTGAGAAAGCAGCGGCAGCGGCTCGCCCGCATATTCACGGCTGAACCAGCTTCCCGCGTCAACTTTCAGCAGATTGTCCCAGGTCAGTTCGCCGGCAACACCCCAGCCGTTGCTGGTACGCTCGAGCGTGTCGTCGTGGAGCAGGAAGATTTGCCCGTCGCGCGAGAGCTTGGCGTCAAACTCAATCATGGTGTGGCCGTAACGCGCTCCGACGTCAATTGCCGCGAGGGTGTTTTCCGGCGCAAGTTTACCGCCGCCACGGTGGGCGACGATTTTTGGGTAAGGCCAGTTGCTCATAAACGTTGTCCGTTTTTGCCATCAAAGAAGTGCAGATGTTCTTCTGGCAGATGCACCCAAAGTGTGGTGCCCGGCTGCGGGCGTTCCTGATGCCCAAGGCGAATCACCACTTTTTGACCGCCCCAGCGGCCGTGAACCAGGTTATCAGCCCCCAGCATTTCAAGGGTTTCCACCACAATCGGGATGCCACCTGCAGCCTGTGAGCTTAGCGCAATATGTTCCGGACGGATACCCAGCGTCATTGGCCGGCCAACCCACTGCAGACGCTGGCTGCCGGTCGGCAACGCATCGCCGCCGTCCAGCTCAAAGCGTGAGCCGTCGATACTGATGTTGCCATCCAGCAGGTTCATCGCCGGAGAGCCAATAAAACTTGCCACAAAGCGGCTCGCCGGGCGCTCGTAAACCTCGACTGGCGTACCAATCTGCTCCGCCACGCCTTTGTTCATCACCATCACGCGTTGGGCGAGGGTCATGGCCTCAACCTGGTCGTGCGTCACGTACAGGCTGGTGGTTTTCAGGCGGCGATGAAGCTGTTGAAGCTCAAGACGCATCTGCACGCGCAGCTTGGCATCAAGGTTGGATAGCGGTTCGTCAAACAGGAATACCGCCGGATCGCGCACGATGGCGCGGCCCATGGCAACGCGCTGGCGCTGGCCGCCAGAAAGTTCGCGCGGGCGGCGAGTTAACAGCGCGTCCAGCTCCAGAATACGGGCGGCTTCCAGCACTTTCTGGCGGATCTGTTCTTTGCCCAGACCGCGAATTTTCAGGCCCCAGGCCATGTTCTCTTCCACCGTCATGTGCGGATAGAGCGCATAGTTCTGGAACACCATGGCGATGCCACGCTCTTTGGGCTCCATGTCGGTGACGCGCTGGCTGTCGATCCAGATATCCCCGCTGGTCACCTGCTCCAGCCCGGCGACCATACGCAGCAGCGTAGATTTCCCGCAGCCAGAAGGCCCGACCATCACGATGAATTCGCCATCCGCTACGTCCACGGTCAGCGGCTGAATCACCTGGGTTTTACCGTCCCAGCTCTTGGTTACTGCCTGTAATTTTAAACCAGCCATGAAAGGTTCCTACTTCTCGCTATCAACCAGACCACGCACAAAGGCGCGCTGCATAACTAAAACAATAACAACCGGTGGGACGAGCGTGAGCAGCATCGCTGCCATCACCTGGTTCCACTGCGTCACGCCATCACCGCTGGCAATCATGCTTTTGATACCCGCCACGGCGGTGCCCAAATCGGCATCGGTGATTATCAGCAGCGGCCAGAGATACTGGTTCCAGCCATAGATAAAGGTGATCACGAACAGCGCCGCCAGGTTGGTTTTGGACAGCGGCAGCACGATGTCAAAGAAAAAGCGCATCGGCGAGGCGCCGTCGATGCGGGCCGCTTCCATCAGCTCGTCTGGCAGCGTCATGAAAAACTGGCGAAACAGGAACGTGGCCGTGGCCGACGCCATCAGCGGCAGCGTCAGGCCGGTGTAGCTGTCGAGCATTTTCAGGTTAGAGATAACCTCAACCGTCGGGAAAATACGCACTTCGACCGGCAGCATCAGGGTGATAAAAATCATCCAGAAGAACAGGTTACGCAGCGGGAAACGGAACCAGACGATGGCGAAAGCCGACAGCATCGACACGGCGATTTTGCCGATGGTGATCACCAGCGCCATCACCGTGCTGTTAAACAGCATCCGGCCGAACGGGGCGCTGTTGACCGCCACGCCGTTGGTCCAGATGTAGCTGATGTTTTCCCACAGGTGAGTACCGGGGATCAGCGTCATCGGCGTATCGAAGACGGCTTTGTTGTCCAGCGTCGCGGCAACAAACGCCACGTACAGTGGGAACAGAATGACGATGATGCCCAGAATCAGCATGGTGTGGCTGAAGATAGTCAGCCCGCGACGGTTCTCAATCATTGGTAGCGCACCTTACGTTCAACGAAGCGGAACTGAACCACCGTCAGGACAATCACCAGCAGCATTAGCACCACGGATTGCGCCGCCGAGGAAGAGAGATCCAACCCGGTAAACCCTTCGCGATAAATCTTGTAGATAAGCGTGGTGGTTGCCTGCACCGGGCCACCGCCGGTTGCCGCGTCGATCACCGGGAAGGTGTCGAAGAAGGCATAAACCAGGTTCACCACCAGCAGGAAGAAGCTCACCGGGGCAATCAGCGGCAGCGAGATAAAGAAGAAGCGGCGCACGGGGCCAGCTCCGTCAATGGCTGCGGCTTCCACCAGCGAACGCGGAATCGACTGCAAAGCGGCAAAGAAGAACAGGAAGTTGTAGCTAATCTGTTTCCACACGGACGCGAACACGACCAGGAACATGGCCTGCCCGCTGTTCTGCGCGTGGTTCCAGTTGTAGCCAAACTCTTCCAGCGTGTGGGTAATCAGCCCGCGCCCTGGGTTGAACAGGAAGATCCACAGCACCGCGGCAATGGCGGGTGCGACGGCATAAGGCAGCAGCATCAGCGTTTGATAAAAACGGCTGCCGCGCACCACATAATCCACCAGCGCGGCGAAGAACAGCGAAGCCAGAAGCCCGCAGCCTGCAACCAGCCCGCTGAAGATCATGGTGGTGTAGAAAGAGTCCAGATAGTAGCTATCGTGGAAGAGCTGCACGAAGTTATCCAGGCCAACGAAATGGCTGGACAGACCAAACGGGTCAAGGTTTTGCAGCGAGTACCAGAGGGCTTCGCCCGCCGGCCAGATAAAGAAAATGACGGTGATGATCAGCTGCGGCAGAACCAGCGCATAAGGTAGCCAACTTGAACGGAACACCGGGCGAGATGATGACATAGGGTTACTCGGTTAATGTTAGAACAGGCGATGCTTGCCCCTTAGCACAACGCTCTCCTGTGACAGAGAGCGCGGTACTCTGTCCCCTCCCTTTCGGGAGGGGGCGAGGGTAGAACTTAAGACTTGGTAGACTGCTCGAAGCGGCGCAGCAGCTGGTTACCACGCTCAACGGAAGCGTCCAGCGCCTGCTGTGGCGTTTTCTTACCGGTCCAAACGGATTCCAGCTCTTCGTCAACCACGGTACGAATCTGCGGCATGTTGCCCAGACGCAGGCCTTTGGTGAACGGCAACGGTGGCTTGTTCAGCATCTGGCGAGTTGCGGTGTCCGCACCCGGGTTCTTGTCGTAGAAGCCTTCTTTACGAGTCAGCTCGTAAGCGGCGGTGGTGATTGGCAGGTAGCCGGTTTTCTGGTGCCATTCAGCGGCGATTTCTGGTTTAGCCAGGAACTGCATGAACTCGGCCACGCCTTTATAGGTTGGCTTGTCTTTGCCCTGCATTACCCACAGGCTTGCCCCACCGATGATGGCGTTCTGTGGCGCGCCTTTCACGTCTGCGTCGTAAGGCATCATGCCTACGCCGTAGTTGAATTTCGCGTACTGACGAATATCAGCCAGAGAGCCGGAAGACGCGGTAGTGATCGCGCAGTCACCGTTGTAGAACTTCTCGGTGGACTCATCTTTACGGCCGAAATAGGTGAAGTCGCCCTTCTTGTTCATTTCTTCCAGCAGGGCAATGTGTTTCACCTGCTCAGGTTTGTTGAACTCCAGCACGGCATCAGTGCCGTCAAAGCCGTTGTTTTTGGTGGCGAACGGCAGGCCGTGCCAGGCGCTGAAGTTCTCCAACTGGATCCAGCCCTGCCAGCCGCTGGCGTAGCCACACTTCATGCCCGCTGCGCGCAGTTTGGCGCTGTATGCCGCCACGTCCTGCCAGGTTTTAGGTGGCTGATCCGGGTTCAGACCGGCTTTCTTGAAAGCGTCTTTGTTGTAGTACAGCACCGGGGTGGAGCTGTTGAAAGGCTGGGACAGCAGGTGGCCCGTTTTAGAGTCGGTGTAGTAACCGGCCACGGTCGGGACAAACTGAGATTCGTCGAAGTTGATGCCAGCGTCTTTAAACACTTCGTAGACCGGTTTGATAGCCTTGGAAGCCATCATGGTCGCGGTGCCAACTTCATATACCTGCAGGATGGCCGGGGCGTTACCGGAACGGTATGCCGCGATACCCGCCGCCAGGCTTTGATCGTAGTTGCCTTTATAAACCGGCACAATTTTGTAATCAGGGTGCGTTTCATTGAAACGGTTTGCCAGAGAATCCACTTCTTTACCCAGTTCCCCGTCCATTGAATGCCAGAAAGGAATCGTGGTAACGGCCATCGCCTGGGAGGCAAATGCCAGACCAAGCGTCAGCGCTAAAGCTGTGTGTCGTAACGATGTCATTCGGTTATCTCTCTTGTTGTGCCGGATGCGCGAAATCACGCGTTTTATGCTCGCGAGGTAACATGACACGCTCGAATGACAGAAAAATAACGGCTGGATGACAGAATAGTTACAGCGGAGTGAATGAAATGTTTCTTTGTCGACGGGAGATATATTTTTCTTTCCCCCGGCTGGCTGGGGGTGCAAACACAGCGGAGTGGCCTGATGCCCTCACCCCGTCCCTCTCCCACGGGGAGAGGGTGCAAACAAAAAAAACGGCAACCGAGGTTGCCGTTTTGCTTTTATTACCCGCCTAAATAAGCGCTGCGCACCGCTTCGTTTGCCAGCAGCGCATCGCCGGTATCTTCCAGCACGACGTGGCCGTTTTCCAGCACGTAGCCCCGGTCAGCCAGCTTCAGCGCCTGGTTGGCGTTCTGCTCCACGAGGAAGATGGTCATCCCTTCGCTGCGCAGCTGCTCAATGGTGTCGAAGATTTGCTGGATGATAATAGGCGCTAACCCCAGCGACGGTTCATCTAACAGTAACAGACGAGGCTGGCTCATGAGTGCGCGGCCAATCGCCAGCATCTGCTGCTCACCGCCGGACATGGTGCCCGCCCGCTGGATGCGGCGTTCGTGCAGACGCGGGAACAGATCGTAGACGCGCTTAATACGCGACTGGAACTGGTCACGTTCGGCAAAAAAGCCGCCCATCGCCAGGTTCTCTTCCACCGTCATGCGGGAGAAAACACGGCGCCCTTCCGGCACAATCGCCACGGCCTCACGCATGATGCGGGCGGTGTGCCAGTCTGTAATATCTTTGCCATCAAACACGATGCGGCCGCTGGTCGCGCGCGGGTCGCCGCAAAGCGTGCCAAGCAGCGTCGTTTTACCTGCGCCGTTAGCGCCGATGAGCGTAACAATTTCGCCCTGTTTAATATGCAGACTGACGTCGTGCAGCGCCTGGATTTTGCCGTAGTGGGCGCTCACCTTGTCAAACGACAGCATTACATTTTCCATCTTAAGCCTCACCCAGATAGGCGCGAATGACATCAGGGTTGTTGCGGATTTGCTCCGGCGTGCCGTTGGCTAACGGCGTTCCCTGGTTCACCACGTAGATACGGTCAGAAATGCCCATGACCAGCTTCATGTCGTGCTCAATCAGCAACACCGTGGTGTTGTGGTGATTGCGCAGCTCCATGATCAGCTCATCCAGCTCATGGGTTTCTTTCGGGTTAAGGCCGGCGGCAGGTTCATCCAGCATCAGGATTTCCGGCTGGGTCACCATGCAGCGAGCGATTTCAAGGCGACGCTGATCGCCATAGGCCAGGTTGCTTGCCTGGCGGTTAGCGTGCTCCAGCAGCCCGATACGCTCGAGCCAGGTGGCCGCTCTGTCCAGCGCTTCGCTCTGGGCGCGACGGAAGCCTGGGGTTTTCAGCAAGCCCGAGAAAATACCGGTTTTCAGCTGTTGATGTTGCGCCACCAGCAGGTTCTCAATCACCGTCATTTCACGGAACAGGCGAACGTGCTGGAAGGTACGCACCACGCCCATGCGCGCAATCTGCTGGCCCGGTAAGCCTTCCAGGTGTTGGTCGCGCAGCAAAATGGTGCCGCCGGTCGGCTTGTAAAAGCCGGTCAGGCAGTTAAACACCGTGGTTTTACCGGCGCCGTTCGGGCCGATAAGCGAAACAATTTCCTGTGGATGCAGCTCGAGCGAGACATTGTTGACGGCCAGCAGGCCGCCGAAACGCATCATCAGACCGCTTACGGATAACAATGGCTGACTCATGCCTGCTCTCCTTTCACTTGCTCTTTCTTCAGCTTCAGATGCGGACGCGTCATCGGCAGTAACCCTTGTGGACGCCAAATCATCATCAGCACCATCAGGCCACCGAGCACCAGCATGCTGTACTCGTTCAGGTCACGCATCAGCTCGCGGGAAACCACCAGCAGAACAGCGGCCAGAATCACCGCGAACTGCGAGCCCATCCCGCCTAGCACCACAATCGCCAGCACAAACGCCGACTCGGCGAAGGTGAAGGATTCCGGGCTGACAAAGCCCTGGCGTGCGGCGAACAACGTCCCGGCAAAGCCCGCAAAAGCTGCGCTGATGGTGAACGCAGTCAGCTTGATACGGGTTGGGTTCAGGCCCAGTGAACGGCAGGCGATTTCATCTTCGCGCAGCGCTTCCCAGGCGCGGCCAAGCGGCATACGCAGCAGGCGGTTAATCACGAACAGCGAGAGCACCACCAGCAGCAACGCTACCAGGTACAGGAAAATAATCCTGTCGCTCGGGTCGTAGGCCACGTTAAAGAAATTACTGAAGGTATCCCAGCCGCCTTCGCGAGCGGTACGGCTAAACTCCAGGCCGAAGAAGGTCGGTTTTGGGATCTGGCTGATGCCGTTCGGGCCGCCGGTAATATCGGTGTTGTTCAGCAGCAGGATACGGACGATTTCCCCGAAGCCCAGCGTCACGATCGCCAGGTAGTCCCCACGCAGGCGCAGTACCGGGAAGCCGAGCAGGAAGCCTGCGGCAGCAGCCACCAGGCCCGCCAGCGGCAGGCAGGTCCAGAAGCCCAGGCCGTAATAGTGATTCAGCAACGCAAAGGTGTAAGCGCCGATAGCGTAGAAGCCGCCGTAGCCCAGAACCAGCAGGCCAGACAGCCCCACCACCACGTTCAGCCCCAGGCCGAGGATGATGTAAATCATGGTTAATGTAGCAATGTCTACGGTGCCGCGTGAAACAAGGAACGGCCACGCCACAGCGGCAACCAGCAGCGCCACCAGGAACAGCTTCTGCTTAGCCGTGGAACCATCCAGCGCCGGCAGCACAAACTTCGGCCCGGACACTTTCTTCACGCCCTTCAGGAACAGCGGGCGCAGCAGTTGGAACACCAGTACCGCAGCGGTGCCGATGTAGACCCATTCCCAGCGCACGGAAGGCGCGCTGTTCACCACCAGTTTGGTGCCGTCCAGGCTAAGCTGAACGCCCATAAATACCGATGCTAAAACAAAGAACATGGCTGCGGAGAGCAGCGAAAAAACAATATGCATCGGTTTCATACTTTCTCAACCTCCGGACGACCCAGGATCCCGGTAGGCATCACCAGCAGCACCACAATCAGCAGCGCAAAGGAGACGACGTCTTTATATTCCGTGCTCAGGTAGGCTGAAGTCAGCGCTTCGGCCACGCCGAGGATCAGGCCGCCAATCATTGCGCCAGGAATACTGCCGATGCCGCCAAGTACCGCCGCGGTAAAGGCTTTCATCCCTGCCATAAAGCCGATGTACGGGTTGATTACGCCGTAGAACTGGCCCAACAGTACGCCAGCTACTGCCGCCATCGCGGCACCGATGACGAAGGTGAGCGAGATAACGCGGTCGGTATTAATCCCGAGCAGGCTGGCCATTTTCAGGTCTTCAGCACAGGCGCGGCAGGCGCGGCCCATGCGGGAATAACGGATGAACAGCGTCAGCGCCAGCATAGCCAAGAAGGTCACAACCCAGATAACCAGCTGCATGGTGGTGATGGTGGCGGTGAAGTTATCGCTCGCCCCCACAATCCACTGCCCGTTAAACAGGCTTGGCAGCGCGATGTCGCGCGAACCTTCCGTCAGGCTGACGTAGTTTTGCAGGAAGATGGACATCCCGATGGCGGAAATCAGCGCGATCAGGCGCTTGGAGTTACGCACCGGCTTGTAGGCGACGCGCTCAATGCTCCAGCCGTAGGCGCTGGCGATGATAATGGCGCCAATAAAGCCTGCGCCTACCAGCATCCAGCCCACATCAATTCCGAGCATCATTAGCGCGGCGATGATCATGAAAGAGACGTAGCTGCCGATCATATACACTTCGCCGTGGGCGAAGTTGATCATGCCAATAATGCCGTACACCATCGTGTAACCGATGGCGATCAGCGCGTAGGTACTGCCCAGCGTGACGCCGTTAAACATCTGCTGCAGGAAGTAGAGAAACTGCTCGGACATAACTTAACCTTTTAAAAACCCCCGACATAGGCCGGGGGTGGGATGACTGTGCAGCCTTCGCCTTACTTCGCCACGGAGGACGAACCATCGGCGTGCCACTGGAAGATACCGAATTCAAATCCTTTCAAATCGCCTTTCTCATCCCAGTTCAGCGGCCCAATCACGGTGTTCGCACCGTGTGCTTTTAAATCTTTCACCAGCGCAGCAGGATCTTTGCTGCCGGTACGGTCCATGGCAGTTGCCAGAGACTGAACTGCCGCGTAGGTGATCCACACATACGGGCCGCTCGGGTCTTTCTTCGCCGCTTTCAGCTCATCAACGATAGCTTTGTTGGCCGGATCCTGGTCATAGCGCTTAGGCATGGTGACCAGCATCCCTTCGCCCGCAGGGCCAGCGATGTTGGACAGAGAAGCGTTACCCACGCCTTCCGGCCCCATAAACTGAGTTTTCAGGCCAACGGCGCGTGCCTGGCGCAGGATCTGCCCCATTTCCGGGTAGTAGCCGCCGTAGTAAACGAAATCGATATTTTCTTTTTGCAGACGCGCCACCAGGGTGGAGAAATCTTTGTCGCCGGCGGTGATCCCGTCGAAGAACACGATGTTAGCGCCGCCTTTTTTCAGGCCATCCTGCACAGAGCGCGCCAGACCTTCGCCGTACTGCTGCTTATCGTGGATGATCGCGATGCGCTGCGGCTTAACGTGTTCCAGAATATATTTGGACGCCGTTGGGCCCTGGGAAGAGTCGAGGCCAGCGGTACGCATGATCATGCCGTAGCCGCGCTGGGTCAGCTCAGGGTTGGTCGCGCCCGGAGTGATCATCAGGATGCCTTCATCTTCATAGATGTCAGAAGCTGGCTGGGTGGAAGAGGAGCACAAGTGGCCGATAACGTACTTCACGCCGTCGTTAACGATTTTGTTGGCAACCGCCACGGCCTGTTTTGGATCGCAGGCATCGTCATATTCAACGCCAACCAGCTTGTCGCCTTTGATCCCGCCTTTGGCGTTGATGTCTTTGATAGCCTGGCGAGCGCCGTTAAATTCCATGTCGCCCCACTGCGCGACCGGGCCTGACATTGCCCCGACAACAGCCACTTTGATATCACCCGCGGTTGCCGCGTGAGACACGGCCAACGCCACCAGCCCGGCCAGTAATGTCTTCGCGTTCATCTTCATTCGTTCCATCCCCATAACTTGGTTAAAAAGCACTCAGTACCTTTTATAATCAATGACCATTTTTATCAGTGCCGTTAAGGAGTTAGCGGTAAATTTTACAATTTATCAGACTAAACTCTCTATTTTTCAGGCGATTAAGTAGAGATAATATTCTGTATTTCGCCATAGTTAAACAAAAAAAAGCACCAAAATCAGCATAAAATAGCGGTACAAAGAGCCGAACAATTCACTGGATTTTAGTGCTTTATCCTGGTCAGGATTCAATCTGCCGCGTTAAAGGCTGGCTTATCTTTTCGCTAAAAAGTAATCAACTGCTGAACGGCATAAAAAAGATAAAGCGTCTGAGGCAAATAAATTGGTTACACTCGGGGTTTTCCCGCTTTTTGGTTAGGTCACTTATGAAACTCACTATCATTCGTCTGTTTGAGTTTAGCGCTCAGGATAAAATTGACCTCGGCAAGATCTGGCCGGAATACTCAAGCGGTTCGCTGACCCTTAGCGACAATGAAAGGATCTACGCCGCAAAATTTAACGAACGCCTGCTCGGCGCGGTGCGCGTCACGCTCACAGGGGATGCCGGAGCGCTGGATTCTCTGCGCGTTCGTGAAATTACCCGCCGCCGGGGCGTGGGTCAGTATTTGCTGGAAGAGGTCATGCGGGATAACCCGGCGATTAAACACTGGTGGCTGGCGGATGTTGGCGTTGAGGATCATGCCGTGATGACGGCGTTTATGCAGGCTTCCGGGTTCCGCGAGCAGAGCGGCGGTTGGGGGAGGTAAGCGGCTTTCCCACCTGCATCCTTGCAGCAAATAAGTCGCTCTATGAAGGTACGGCTTTTCCCTCATCCACAACGTCGCTGCTTGTTTACCCTCACCCTAACCCTCTCCCTACAAGGGAGAGGGAATAAACAATATTCCCGTCGGCCGTTTTCCCCTCTCCCTCTGGGACAGGGAATAAACAATGTTCCCCGTCGCCGTTTTCCCCCTCTCCCTCTGGGAGAGGGCCGGGGTGAGGGTTGAATTGTAACCCGGCGCTCATCGCCCGCGAAAACACTAAAACGGCAACCCTTTGGTTGCCGTTTGCTTTTATTTTGCGTCAGTGGCTGTGCCGTTGGCATGCCAGGTGAACACGCCGAACTCAAAGCCTTTCAGGTCGCCTTTCTCATCCCACGACAGCGGCCCCATCACGGTATCCACGGTCGCCCCTTTCAGGTATTTGGAGATTGCCGCCGGATCTGCGCTCTGGTTCAGGCCAGCAGCCAGCGACTGCAGGGCTGCGTAGGTGGTCCAGACGAATGCGCCGCTTGGATCCTGTTTCTTCGCTTTGATCGCGTCCACAATCGGTTTGTTGGCCGGAACCTGATCGTAGTTCTTCGGTTTGGTCACCAGCAGGCCTTCTGCTGAATCCCCGGCGATGTTAGACAGGGAAACGTTCGCCACGCCTTCCGGCCCCATGAACTGCGTTTTCAGGCCAGCCGCGCGGGACTGGCGCAGGATCTGCCCCATTTCCGGGTGGTAGCCGCCGTAGTAAACAAAGTCGATGTTTTCTTTCTTCAGGCGAGCAACCAGCGTGGAGAAATCTTTCTCACCGGCGGTGATCCCGTCGAAGAACACCACATTAGCGCCGCCTTTTTTCAGGCCGTCCTGCACGGAGCGCGCCAGACCTTCGCCGTACTGCTGCTTATCGTGGATAACAGCAATGCGCTTAGGCTTCACGTGTTCCAGAATGTATTTCGCCGCGGTTGGGCCCTGGTCGGAGTCGAGACCGGTAGTACGCAGAGTCAGCTTATAGCCGCGCGCGGTCAGCTCCGGTGCCGTAGCCGCCGGGGTGATCATCAGAATGCCTTCGTCTTCGTAAATGTCAGACGCTGGCTGAGTAGAAGAAGAACACAGGTGACCGATCACGTACTTGATGCCGTCGTTCACCACTTTGTTCGCTACCGCGACCGCTTGTTTCGGGTCACAGGCATCGTCATATTTAGTGATAACCAGTTTGTCGCCTTTGATCCCGCCTTTGGCGTTAATGTCAGCCACCGCCTGCTCGGCACCGGTAAATTCCTGATCGCCATATTGCGCGACCGGCCCAGACATTGCCCCTACTACCGCGACCTTAATATCTTTTGCCATCGCCGCGTGGCTCATTGCCAGTGCAATGCATCCTGCCAGTAAGGCTTTACCCGTCATTTTCATCCTGAGAGTCCCCATTGTTATGGTTATTGAATTTGTTGTGTTGTTGTTTGTTAGCGCATTATTCTGTTTGTAGGTATAAGAAAAGCATATGATAGCTAACTTAAGGGCAGCAGCCGGCGCTACGGCAGCACACTATGCTAAACATAGCGCCATTTGCGATAATTTGGAAAGACATATTTGAAGGTTAGATAACGGGAATGTGACAAAAAATAACCGCGCCGGAAAGCCTCCGGGCGCGGGGGAGCAAGCCTCGGAATCACCAACCTGCCGGCAAATATCCCAGAGCGGAAGCAACCGCATAAACGGCACTGCAGAGGTAAAGCAACACGATGAAAATCTGGATCAGCGGGTGGGTCATGAACGCCGGGCAGGTCCAGCCTGGCGTGATATCGCCGCTGCGGCGGGCGCCTTTAATCATCAGGATCGGCATAATCGACAAAATCACGCCGCTGAACACGCCGGCAAAATAGAGCGCATTCACGAACGACACCAGCCCGCTGTAGGCCAGCACAAACGGCGGGATCGCGACCACCAGCAGTACCAGAAAACGCTTCAGAGAAGGCTCATCGCTGCCCAGGCGGAAGCGGTCAAAGATATTGGTCAGGAAACTCCCGCCCAACCCCCAGTACGACGTCAGCATGGCGCACAGTGCAAACAGGTTCGCCGAGAAGAATGCCCACTCTCCCAGCGCTTTCCCCCAGGAAATCGTCGCCACCTCAGAGATATCGTCCAGCCCGTTAAGCATGATGACCGACATCGGCACCAGGGCCAGCAGCGCGAAGGTCACCACCATGCCAACGATAATGGCTTTCGGTAGCTTTTCGGGCTTGTCGGCAAAACCACGCGCCATCTCCGGCACGATGTACTGCGCCGAGAAGCAGAACACCACCACATTGAACACCGGTACCATATAAAGCCAGTTGCCTTCCAGCAGGTAGCCGACGCTGGTCGTCTCTTTCAGCAAAGTCGCAATCACCAGCACCGCGATCATCACCACCATGCCGACGCTAATGAACTTTTCCCCGCGCCCGATGGCTTTCAGGCCCATGTACAGCACGCCCGCAGCCGGGATAAAAAACAGCACGCTGCCCAGGGCCGGGGATATACCAAACAAAGAGTGCAGCAGTTTGCCGCTGCCGGTCATATAGGCGGTCAACGCCCCAACGCTGTTTACGCAGACGGAAAGGAACATCATCAGCGCGCCAAAGCGCCCGACGTAGCGCAGCGACAGCCCGCTGAGCTGCAAATGCTGGCGGGTACGCAAAGTGGATTCAGCGACGTAAAGCATCGTCACGGTGGTCAGGCTGCCCACCAGCACCAGCCAGAATAGCAGCGGCCAGAATCCCGCCTTGCTCGAGGCATAGGCGATAGAAAGCACGCCCGCGCCGATGTTAGTGCCGACAATCATCGACACGCCTTCAACGAAACTCAGGGATTTACCGGGGACAGCAGTCCGCTCCCCGCGCGCAACGGCGGGAGAGAAGGTGGAGTTTTCAGACATAATATTTTCCGTATTACTCCGGCGGCAACGCCCGCCGGAAAACAGGGGATATCAGGGTGATAAACCACGGCAAAAAGCGCTGCGGCCGCCTCGTGTTATGGCGGGCTTCCCTGCCGCCGCAAACTACAGAGGGATTAGCCCTTAAGCACTCTGGACAGAATGGCCAGCGCTTTGGTGAACTGAGCATCAGGAATGGTCAGCGGATAAAGGAAGCGGATAACGTTGCCGTAGACGCCGCAGCTCAGCAGCAGCAGCCCTTGTTCCTGCGCTTTCAGCTGAACTTCACGGGTATATTCTGGCGAAGGTTTCCCGGTCTGCGGATCGTTAAACTCCACCGCCACCATCGAGCCCTGTCCACGCACGTCAACAATCGCCGGGCAGCTTTGGCGCGCCTGATTCAGGACTTCTTTCAGGTGTTCACCAAGCTGGGTGGCACGCTTGCACAGCTGCTCTTCTTTGATCACATCCAGCACCGCATGCGCCGCCGCAACCGCCAGCGGGTTGCCCGCATAGGTCCCGCCCAGGCCGCCGGGCGCAGGGGCATCCATCACTTCGGCACGGCCCACAACGCCGGACAGCGGGAAGCCACCGGCCAGGCTTTTCGCCATCGTCATCAGGTCGGCTTTGACGCCGTAATAGTCCATCGCAAACAGCTTGCCGGTACGCGCGAAACCGGTCTGTACTTCATCGGCAATCAGCAGAATGCCGTGGGTGTCGCACAGCTGGCGCAGCGCCTGCATAAATTCAGGGGGCGCCACGTTGAAGCCGCCTTCTCCCTGAACCGGCTCCAGTATGATGGCCGCGACCTGATCCGCGGCGATATCGGCTTTAAAGATACGGTCCAGGCTTTTGAGCGCATCGTCAGTCGTCACGCCGTGAGCGGCATTCGGGTAAACCGCGTGGTAGACAGAGCCAGGGAACGGGCCAAAACCGATTTTGTAAGGTGCCACTTTGCCGGTCAGCGCCATGGTCATAAAGGTACGGCCATGGAAGCCGCCGCCGAAAGTGATCAGGCCGGGACGTTTGGTATAAGCGCGGGCGATTTTCACCGCATTCTCAACCGCTTCTGCACCGGTGGTGAAGAACGCGGTTTTCGCCGGGCCGTCAATCGGCGCCAGTTCGTTAATACGCTCGGCCAGCGAAACGTAGCTTTCATAAGGGACAATCTGGTAAGCCGTGTGGGTGAAGGCCTGCAATTGTTTTTCTACAGCGGCAATCACTTTCGGGTGACGATGGCCGGTGTTCAGCACGGCGATCCCGGCGGCAAAATCGATAACCTCGTTGCCTTCCACATCCCACAGAGTGGCGTTCTCCGCCTTCTCTGCAAAGTAGCTACACATCACGCCCACACCGCGCGGCGTGGCCTGTAAACGACGCTGATTCAGCTCTGCACTTTTCACCTTGTTCTCTCCTGTTAAGTCAGTCACTTTATCGCAACAAATCAGAAACAATGTCGTTTATTTACACAGGTATTGGCCCTATAATCGAGTACCAATTCAGTTTATCTGAGGGATCCAATTGCGAGACTTAGTGGGTGATTTGATTCTTGTCAGGCTACAGGCAGAGACCGATATCCTGCTGCATAAACGTCTTTATAATGCGCTGCGCCGTTCCATTCTGGATGGCTCATTGCCGCCCCACAGCCGCCTGCCCGCCTCCCGCGACTTAGCCAGCGAACTCAGCATTTCTCGTAACACTGTGTTAACAGTTTACGAGCAGCTTATGACCGAGGGGTACGTTTCATCCCGCCAGGGCAGCGGCACTTTTGTTGAAAAAACGCTGCCGGATCGCTTCACCTCCACGGGAAGCCCTGGCGAAGGCGGCACGGCCCCGGCTTCTAAGGTATCTATTTCCCGCCGCGGACAGCATCTTCTTTCTCAGGTGAGCGCCAGCCCGCGCCAGTGGGGAGCGTTTATTCCCGGTGTACCGGACGTCAACGCCTTCCCTCATCCGCTATTCAGCAAGATCCAGGCGCGCATTAGCCGCCGCCCTAAGCCGGAGCGCCTGAGCTATAGCTGCAACGGCGGTACGCCAGAGCTACAGCATGCCCTTGTCGATTACCTGCGTGTTTCCCGAGGAGTAAACTGCCAGGTCGACCAAATCCTGATCACCGAAGGGATCCACCAGGCTATCGATCTGGTCACCCGGATGCTGTGCGACAGAGGCGACCTGGCGTGGATCGAAGAACCTTCTTACTGGGGCATCCGCCACGTACTGACGATGAATGATGTGCGGGTCACGCCGCTCACCGTCGATGAGAACGGCCTTTGCCCGCCGGAGAAAGTGACCGAAGCGCCGCGCTTAATCTTCGTCACGCCATCTCATCAGTACCCGCTGGGGGCGGTAATGAGCCTGGAGCGCCGCCAGCGCCTGTTGGCACTCGCCCGCCAGCACGGCAGCTGGATTATTGAAGATGACTACGACAGCGAATTTCGCTTTTCTGGCCAGCCTATTCCGGCGCTGCAGGGGCTGGTCACCGACGCGCCGGTGGTTTACATCGGCACCTTCAGTAAAACGCTTTATCCGGGCTTAAGGCTCGGCTACGTCGTGCTGCCTCGCCCGCTGGTCAATGACCTGAAAACCGCCCATGCGGAACTGTATCGCGGCGGGCATTCGCTTATTCAGCAGGCGCTGGCAGAGTTTATTACCGCCGGGCATTATTCGGCCCATATTCGCCGGATGCGCCTGCTCTACGGCCGCCGTCGCGCCTTCCTGACCGACCTGATCTCCCGCCACTGCGGGCCACAGGCGCTGTCAGATTTTAGCGATAACGCCGGGCTGCATTTGATTTTGAACCTGCCTGATGAGGCCGATGATGTGGCGATTGCTGAGCACGCGAACGCCCGCAATATTCTGGTGCGGCCCTTGTCGCGTTACTACCTGACCGAACGGCGCAAGAAGGGATTACTGATGGGGTTCGCCAGCCTGCCGGAGAGCGAAATGGAAGCGGCGTTTACCGTGCTGCTGGCATGTATGCCGGAGCATAAAAAGCAAAACGCCCCAACATAAAGTGGGGCGCTCTTAGTGCGACGTGTGTATCGGCGTTAAGCTTCGATAGCGGCGCGCAGTTTTTTCATCGCGTTCTTTTCAAGCTGACGAACGCGCTCGGCGGAAACGCCATAGCGGTCTGCAAGTTCCTGCAGCGTGCTTTTGTTGTCTTCATCTAACCAGCGCGCGCGAATGATCTGCTGGCTGCGTTCATCCAGGCCCTGCATCGCATCGCTCAGTTTGTCTGCGGCGTGAGATTCCCAGTTGTCGTCTTCAATGCCGTCGGCAAAGTTGGAAGACTTATCCTGCAGGAAGAGCACCGGCGCCATCGGCTGACCGTCAGCGTCGTCGTCATTCGACATGTCGAAAGTCATATCCTGCGCCGCCATGCGTGACTCCATCTCAAGCACGTCTTTGCTGGACACGCCAAGCTCGTTAGCCACCATTTCGACTTCGTCCTGATTAAACCAGCCCAGGCGCTGCTTGGTTTTACGCAGGTTAAAGAACAGCTTACGCTGTGCTTTGGTGGTCGCGACTTTCACAATACGCCAGTTACGCAGCACGTATTCATGAATTTCAGCCTTGATCCAGTGCACCGCAAAGGAGACCAGGCGAACACCCACTTCTGGGTTAAAACGGCGTACTGCTTTCATCAGGCCGATGTTGCCTTCCTGGATAAGGTCTGCCTGCGGCAGGCCGTAGCCGGAATAGTTACGCGCAACATGAACAACAAAGCGCAGGTGAGACAGGATCAGCTTTTTCGCTGCTTCCAGATCGCCCTGGTAATGCAGCTTTTCAGCCAGCTCCTTCTCTTCCTCAGCCGTTAACATCGGCCAGGCGTTTGCAGCCCGGATATACGACTCCAGGTTACCAACAGGGGCTAAAGCTAAATTTTGCATTTCTTTGGTCATTCAAACCCTCTCTTAGAGACTAAGTACGGCTTGCCATTCAAGTGGCTGAGGCGCACCGACAACACGTCAGGCCCAGACCGTACCCTTCACTGTACTCTCAGACAGTGATGTTATCCACAAGTTCAATGTAAAGCTGTGAATAGATTACACACAAAGTGTGACGGTTATTGCAGCATCGCAGGGGTCACTACGGTGTAAAACGCACTCCCTGCGGACGACGTTATCGTAGCAGGGAATGAGTATATCAAAAACTTTTTACTCCGGCGTAAAACGGCGTAAATGTTGAACAGTGGCAAGCCAGGCTGCCAGCCAGCCGATCATCGACGAGACCAGCAACAGCAGCAGGCATTCGTCAAAGCCCAGGCCGCTGATATCGAACTTAGTTCCGAACACCTGCGCCACTTCCGTCACCGCCGAAGAGAGGCGCATCACCAGAATCTCAGACAGGATCAGCGACAGGAACGCACCGCTAAAGCCCAGCAGCGCACCGCCATACAGGAACGGACGCAAAATAAAGCCGTCGGTTGCCCCAATAAGCTTCTGCACGTTGATGGTATCGCGGCGGGCAAAGATGCTCAAACGCACCGAGTTACCGATGACGAGAAACACCGCGGCGACCATCAGAATACCGATCATCGCCGCCACTCGCCCGACCAGCCCGGTCAGCGCCGCGAGGCGGGCAAACCAGCTGTCGTCCATGCGCACTTCATCAACGCCATGAATCTTCGCCACGCGGTCACGCAGCGTATTCAGGTGATCCGTGCTCTGGAAATCCAGTTTAGGGTTCACCACGGCCACGGCGGGCAGCGGGTTCTCTTCCAGCATATCCAGCGCGCCGCCAAAGCCCGACCAGTTACGGAACTCGCCCAGCGCTTCTTCGCGGGAGAGGTAGTTAACTTTATCCACGCCCTCCTCCGCCTGAATCGCGCCCACCACCTGCTGCGCGGCGTTATCGTCCAGCGCCTTATCGAGGTAAACGGTGATTTGCGGGGACGGATAATATTGGGTCGCCGCCTGGTTTACGTTCTTGTAAACCATATAGCAAACGCTAGGCAGCGTCAGGGAGATGGCAATCACCATTACCGTCAGGAAGGTCGCCAGCGGCTTGCTCTTCAGATCCTGAAGCGCCCCTTCCCAGGCGTAGCGGAACTGCTCATTCACGCCGCCTTTCAGGGCTTTACTTTTAGACTGCGGCCCTTTGCCACGTTTTTTCACCGAACGGCCAAGGTCGCCTAACTTATTCAGTTGGTTGATTTTATCCAGCTTGTTGCTGAAGCGCTTGATATGGTTGAGCGCACTGTGTTTATTCACCTGCCAGGCCTCCATGCAAATGGCCGTCGCTGAGGGTCAACATACGGTAATTGCGACGTGAGATAAGCCCTATATCGTGAGTCGCCATCAGCACCGTTACGCCCACGCGGTTAAACTCTTCGAACAGGCGCAGAATACCTTCCGACAGCGCATCATCAAGGTTCCCGGTCGGTTCATCCGCCAGCAGCACAGCCGGCTTGTTTACCACGGCGCGAGCGATGCCCACGCGCTGCTGTTCACCGCCGGAAAGCTGGATAGGAAAGTTCTTCGCTTTGTCCAGCAGGCCAACCTTATCTAATGCCGCAGACACGCGGCGGCGAATATCTTCGCCGCTGGCGCCCGCGATGATCAGCGGGATGGCCACGTTGTCGTACACGGTTCTGTCCATCAGCAGGTGGTGATCCTGGAAGATCATCCCAATCTGACGACGCAGGAACGGCACTTCACGGCTCTTCAGGCGACTTATGTCATGGCCGCTGAAAAAAATCTTCCCATCGCTGGGCCGTTCGATACCGCAGATAAGCTTGAGCAGAGTACTCTTCCCTGCGCCAGAATGGCCGGTCAGAAAGGCCATCTCGCCCGGTTGCATATGGAAGGTCACTCCCTGCAACGCTTGTCTCCCACCGAGATAGGCTTTACTGACGTGTTCAAAGCGAATCATTGTTAATCCTCTCGGGCAAAAAGTGCCTCTATAAAGTCGCCCGCATTAAACGGTCGTAAATCAGAAATTTGTTCGCCGACGCCAATGTAGCGAATCGGAATGCCGAACTGGTCTGCCACAGAGAAGATTACGCCACCCTTGGCGGTACCATCCAGTTTGGTCAGGGTGATGCCCGTTAGCCCCACCGCTTCGTGGAACAGTTTAGCCTGGCTTATGGCATTCTGACCGGTGCTGGCGTCGAGGGTGAGCATAACCTCATGCGGGGCATCTTCGTCCAGCTTTTTCATAACCCTGACAATTTTCTTCAATTCTTCCATCAGGTGCGATTTATTCTGCAAACGCCCTGCGGTATCGGCAATCAACACATCAATGTTACGCGCCTTCGCCGCCTGAATAGCATCGAAGATAACTGAAGCGGAGTCCGCGCCGGTATGCTGGGCGACAACAGGAATATTGTTGCGCTGGCCCCAAACCTGAAGCTGCTCAACCGCTGCCGCACGGAAGGTATCACCTGCCGCCAGCATCACGGATTTACCCTGCTGCTCGAACTGACGTGCCAGCTTACCGATGGTGGTGGTTTTACCCACGCCGTTAACGCCAACCATAAGGATAACAAACGGCGTTTTGCCTTCCACGCTAAGCGGCTCGTCCACTTTGGCGAGGATTTCGCTCATCTCTTCTTTCAGCAGACCGTACAGCGCTTCCGCATCACGAAGCTGCTTACGGCTTGCACCTTCGGTCAGGTTGGTGATGATTTTCCGGGTTGTCTCAACTCCAACGTCGGCAATGAGTAGCTGCTCTTCCAGCTCTTCAAACAGATCATCATCGATTTTCTTGCCGCGGAACAGACTGATAAATCCGGAACCGAGGTTTTGTTTAGTTTTGACCAGGCTACGCTTCAGGCGGGCGAAGAAGCCCTCTTTGGTCGGCTTTTCCTGCTCTTGCTGCACGGCAACCGGAGCAGCCTCTTCTTCCGGCTCTTCATCAACAGCTTCTTCAGCCACGGCTTCATCTTCAACGGCAGCTTCGTGCGCGAACAGCGCCTCGGCTTCAGCCACTTCTTCGTTGACGATTTCGTCCTGCTCGGCCTGCCACTCGTCAGGCTGATCTACATTTTCGGCAATCTCTTCCGGCAACGGCAGCGTTTCGTGCTCCACGGCCGCAACAGGCTGCTCAATGACTTCCGGCTCTGCAACAACAGCCGCAGGTTCAATCACCTCAGGCTCGACAACGGCCTCAGGTTCAACAGCGGGTTCTGGCTCGATAACCGCCACAGGCTCTGGTTCAGCCACGATCTCGGGCTCAACGGTCACTTCCGGCTCAGGAATCATTTCCGGCTCGGCCGCCAGCGCTTTTTCTTCCGCTTCTTCTGCAAGCTGGGCGTTAACCTCCACGACCTGCTCAGCAAACTTTTCGGACTCCTCCAGTGAGTGCTCACTAACTAAGTCCTGCTGTTCTTGCTCGGCAGCCTGAGGCTGTTGAGGTTCATCCTGCGCGGGAGCCTGCTCAGTAACCGGTTGTTCTTCTATTACTTTTTGTTCTGCTTCGACGTCCGGCTGCTGCTCTTTCTGGCCAAATCCCAGCCAGGAAAAAAAGCCACGTTTTTTCTCTTTCGCCATTTGCGACTACACTCCTCGCTGTTAATTCATGGCACAGACCCGATTCTGCTTGCCACGGGCATAAAAAATAGTGCGTTAGTCTATCACTTTCCCGGCGCGGCATCACGCCAGTGGATTAAGGTTTCCTGGCCGGGCGAGCGCCGCTAGAATAACCGCAAAATTTAGCATCGCAGTGAGAGCAATGAAGAAACCCCAATCCTCTGGTTCCGGCCAGATTCGCATCATCGGCGGCCAATGGCGCGGTCGAAAACTCCCGGTTCCGGACAGCCCCGGCCTGCGCCCGACGACAGACCGCGTGCGCGAAACGCTTTTCAACTGGCTGGCCCCGTCAATGGTAGATGCCCATTGCCTCGACTGTTTTGCCGGCAGCGGCGCGCTCGGACTGGAGGCGCTCTCTCGCTATGCCGCCAGCGCGACGCTGATTGAAATGGATCGCGCAGTCTCCCAGCAGTTGCAAAAGAACCTCGCGACCTTAAAAGCCAGCAATGGCAAAGTGCTCAACGCCAATACGCTGAATGTGCTCGCGCAGCCCGGCACGCAGCACAACGTCGTCTTTGTCGACCCGCCGTTCCGTAAGGGGTTGCTGGATGAAACGCTCAGCCTGCTCGAGAAAAACGGCTGGCTGGCGGATGACGCGCTAATCTACGTAGAAAGTGAAGTGGAAAATGGTCTGCCAGCGGTGCCTGCCAGTTGGGCGCTGCACCGTGAAAAAGTCGCCGGTCAGGTGGCTTATCGCCTGTTTATTCGTGAAGCTCAAGGAGCCGCATAATGCCGATTCTGATTAACTTTGGCCGCCTGCTGATGCTTTGCGTCTGGGGCTTTCTGATCTTTAACCTGGTTCACCCTTATCCGCGCCCGCTGAACATTTTCGTTAACGTCGCGCTGATCTTCATGGTGATTATGCACGGCCTGCAGCTAAGCCTGCTGAAAGCCACACAGCCGAAAGACGGCCCGGCGCTTGCCCGCGGTGAACAGATTAAGATTTTCGTTTTTGGCGTGTTTGAGCTGCTGGTCTGGCAGAAAAAGCTGCGTCAGGGCAAGTGAGTCTCTTCGGGGACGAAGCTGACAAAGCGCGTCCCCTTGTAACTCAGCGTACCTTTATCTCCCACCGATACCGCATGGTATTCCGCCGCTTCAACGCGCATTTTCATTTCCATCCCGCCGCTCTGTGGCGCAAACCAAACCTCATAGCGAATCGAGTCTTCCGGCGGAGTGACTTCACGCTGGCGCGAACGTCGGTCGTTGGACGGTTTTTCACGCTTGGTCGCCACTACCACTTTTTTTACGCTCAGCGGCGCCGCGTCGTTTTCGATATTCTGGCGGCGCTGCTGAAAATAGCGAAAAGAGGCAGCTACGACGATGACCACAACGATGGCGATAATGAAAGCTGGGGGCTTGCTCATGGCTTTTTCTCTAATTGTCAGACACTTTTCAGCATAACCCTGGCGCCGCGCCGTTGTCATCTGCGCCGCTTAGCCACTAGACTGAACGGTGTTACGCCAACAATTAAAATAAGGATATGCCATGCTTTGGTCATTTATTGCTGTTGCGTTATCGGCCTGGATTTACATTGATGCTTCCTGGCGCGGCTCCACCTGGCAGCGCTGGCTTTTCAAGCCGCTGACCCTGCTGCTCCTGCTGCTGCTGGCCTGGCAGGCACCGATGTTTGAAGCGGCCGGCTACCTGATTGTGGCGGGTCTTCTGGCAACGCTGGTCGGCGATGCGCTCACGCTACTGCCCACTCAACGTCTGCTTTACGCCGTGGGGGCATTCTTCCTTTCGCATCTGCTGTACACCATCTATTTTGCCAGCCAGATGAGCTTGGCCATTTTCTGGCCGCTACCGCTGGCTCTGCTGATTATTGGCGCACTGCTGGTCGCGACTATCTGGACGCGGCTGGAAGCGCTGCGCGTGCCTATTCTGACGTTTATCGGTATGACGCTGGTGATGGTTTGGCTTGCCGCCGAGCTTTATTTCTTCCGCCCGACGGCCCCGAACTTCTCCGGGTTTGTAGGGGCTAGCCTGCTGCTGCTGGGCAATATTGTCTGGCTGGTCAGCCACTATCGTCACCGCTTCAGAGGCGACAGCGCCATTGCCGCCGCCTGCTACTTTGCCGGGCACTTTATGATTGTTCGCGCCCTGTATATCTGAGGTTAACGCCTGTCTTCCACCAGGGAGGCAGGTTCCAGCCTGCGGGTTTTGCCGTAGATAATGGTCAACACCGCAGGCACCGTAAACGCCACCGCGATAGCAATCACCTCGTAAATCATCTTCGATTCCGGCCCGCTAAACAGCCCCAGCTCGAACACGTTCAGCACCGGCAGGAAGCTGTAGGTTTTCACGCCCAGGAGGCCGGTAATCCCGCCGCCCAGCGCTGCGCCAATGCAGCCGAAAACAAATAACATGCGGTATTTCAGGTTCACGCCGTACAGCGCCGGTTCGGTAATGCCGAAGAAGGCGGAGAGCGAAGCGGAAATCGCAATCTGCTTATCTTTCAGGTTACGGGCAATAAAGATGGCACCAAATACCGCCCCAAACTGCCCCATTACCGCCGACATAAACATCGCCATAATGGTGTCATAGCCGTTGACCTGAATGTTAATTAACGCCAGCGGGATAATGCCCCAGTGCACGCCAAACACCACGAACAGCTGCCCAATCCCCGCTAACAGCGCACCGGAAATCACCGGGCTGAGGTTGTACAGCCACGCATAGCCGTTGGCGATGCCGACGCCAACATAGTCAGCCACCGGGCCAATCACGGTGAACACCACAAAGCCGCTGACGATCAGCGACAAACAAGGCACGAATACCAGCGCGGCGATCTCCGGGATCACCTTTTTCAGCCAGCGTTCGACGTGGCTCAGGAAGAGCACGGCAAAGACCGCCGGGATCACCGCCCCTCCGTAGATTTTCACGTTCAGCGCCAGGCCCATAACGTGGAAGGCCCCGGGCACGCTGGCATCCGTCAGCGGGAAAATCATCGCCGCCGTCAGCGCCAGGGCGCTAAATTTATTGGCCTTAAAGCGCTCCGCAGCCGTTACCGCGATAAACAGCGGCAGCATGACGAAAACGCCGCTGGAAAGCGCATTGAACACGGTGAACACATACGAATGGGTATCCACCAGGTTCATTGTTTGCAGCAGCACCACAATCCCTTTCACCACCCCCACGCCCGCCAGCACGCCGATGTAAGGCGTGAAAATAGCGGACAGCGTGGCCAGCAGGCGGTTAATCATCGAGCCCTGCGGCGCAGAGGCTTCTTCTGAGGATGGTTCCCCCATCTGCGCCGTGATAGCCAGAAAGACTTTTTCAACTTTTGGCCCAATAACAATCTGGAATTGCCCTGGGTTCTCAACCAGTTTGACTACCTCTGGCAACTTATAAAGCTCATCTTTATTAATCTTACTTTTATCTTTGATAGTAAAACGCAAACGGGTTGCGCAGTGGGTAAGATGCTCTATATTTTCTGCCTCGCCGACATGCTGAATTATCTGTCGGGCAAGTTGACTGAAGGTAGCCATAATCATTCCTCAGTAGCAAGGTAGGGACGTTATTATTGTGTAGGGAACACTGTGCCTCAGGCGTAATCGCCTGGCTTCGTTTTACTTTTTACGGACACGCCAAAATCGGTAAAGATCCGCTGCGGCAGATTATTGCCCTTTGCCTCAGCAATATGGTGAGCCAATATCTGGAAAGGAATAACCACGATCAGCGGAGCAATAAATTCATCAACATCAGCTGTAATCGACAGCGTACGCGGATCGTTATCCTCACCTAGTTTGATGGTGTACACGTAGTCGGTATATTTTTGCTCATAGGCTTTCAGCAGTAATAAACGCTCGCGAGCCACGCCCGGCGTATCAATAAAGAACATCCGGTGGCTGCCATTCACTTCGAAATAAGGCCCGTGCATAAACGCTTCCAGCTCAATGCCCTGGGACGGCACGCGAATCGTCTCGGCAAACTTGGTTTCCATCTCTTTGATCACGCCTACACTCGGCCCGTAGCCAATTGAGGTGAAGCGCGGGGAAGCGGCCAGTTCGGCCTGCCATTGGGTGAAGAAAGCTTCAGTACCGGCAATCACGTCCGGAATAGATTTCACCGCAACGTCCAGCTTATGCAGCTCAGCCGCTTCCTGCTCAGCGTCGATCTTCCCGTTGCGGCGAGCGACAAACACGCCCAGCAGCATAAATTTCAGAATCGTAGCAACGTACCCTTTGGTGACGTAGCCCACGCGTTCCTCGCCGATCTCGATATCAATCACGTGGTCCACGGCGCGGGCAAGCTCGCTCCCGGCTTTGCTGGTGATGCCCACCGTTTTGACCGGGTGAGTCTGGCGAATATGCTGAATCGCGTTGAGGGTCGAGGTGCTTTCCCCGCTCTGGGAAACGCCGATGACCAGATCGGTGGCTTCACTGAATTTTTCGTAATGCTGAAAGTGGAACGGCTCTTCGACGGAGATACGAACGTCCGCCAGATTTTCCACGTAGTATTTCGCGCTATTGATCGCATTAATGCTGGAGCCCGTGGCCAGTACCAGCCACTCTTTCTGCCCACCGAGCACCGGAAGATCGGACGGATAGCGAGACAACATGGCGCTTAACGTCGCCTGCTCTTCATGGATGTAAGTCATCATTGTCGGTTTCATCGGCTCTCCTGTAATCAAAACCTGAAAACGTTTTCAGGTTTTAGGCTAGAGGAGTCAGGCAAGGCTTGTCAACGCCAGATCGCGCAACTGTTAGCGAGATCAAAAAATAACGTGAAGGGGAGAAACGAGCGGATGCCTGAAAAAGAGATCCGCCGTTGAAAACTAACAGGATTCGCCGTTCAATAGCGTAAGAGGTATTTTTTCGACTGCGATACCGGCAGCATTTTCATTCAATATCGCCATTAACCTTGCCATCACCTCTTTGCCAATCAAAGCATTCTGGTGGTCAACGGTGGCAATGCGGGGAATAAAATACTCGCTACCTGGGAAATATTCACAGCTCACTATGGCGATATTATCTGGCACAGACAGATTGTGATCCTTTAGCGCACGGATCGCGCCCTTGGCGACATGATCGTTAATTGCCACAATGGCATCCGGCAAGCTTGTATTCGTTGAAATCAGCGTTTCAATTGCCTCATAGCCATGCTGTAAATAAAAGTTATTCAGCACAATAAAACTATTTTCTACCGGCAATTTGGCAGCTTCCAGCTCGGCCCGAAATACCGCCTCGCGCTCGCGAGTAATATATACATTCTTTGACCCGCCGATAAAACCAATGCGCCGGTAACCTTTCTCAATCAGGTGACGAGTGGCTAAGCGCACACATCCCGCCTGATCGCGTTCAACGCAGGCATATTCCACGCCCGGCAGGTTACGCCCCACGACCACGACCGGCACGGTGGCGATCAGCTTTTTCAGTTCCTGCAGATAAGTCGCGGCAATGTCGTTGTAGTCGATATTACCGCCGAGAATGATCACGCCGTCTATCTGGCTGTCGGTAATGGAATTAAAAATATGCTCTTCGGGCACCACCGGTGCTTCGCGGGAGGTTCTGTTTGCCGATTGCGTATCGTACAGCGTGACCTTGTAGCCCAGCCGCAAACTTTCGTGCTCAATCTGCGCCACCAGCATCACAAAGTAGGGGTTACTGATATCGGAAACGACAATCGCCAGCGTCTGGGTTTTCTTGGAAATCATCCCTCGCGCCAGCAGATTCGGGCTGAAGTTATGCTCCTGAATCACTTTTTCAACCCGGCTACGCGTTTTGTCCGCCACCCAGCTGTTATTGTTCAGCACCCGGGAGACCGTGGCGATAGACACCTGCGCCAGCTCCGCAATATCCTTGATTGTCAGTGGTTTTTTCATCGATTCATTCTCATCCCGACCTGCGGATAATACTAGGGGAAGCGCCGTGGGGAAGCAAAGGCCAATCCTGAAAACTGCCGACGGCCAGCCAGAAATATCCGGCGGTAAAAAAAGACGCTTGACTCTGGAGTCAACTCCAGAGAGTAACATCGGTAATGAGAAAATTATCATTACCGGAGGGCGCCATGCTCAACACACCTCAAGACGGCAAAAAGCCACCGCAGTTTGCGTTTGCCAAACTAAGCCCGCTGCAGGCGGAAGGCCCCTCCTGCTGCGCCGATGACGCCTGCTCTGCACAAAAATCAGAGCCAGAAATTGCCGACAACGGCAGCCGCTACAGCTGGCACGTCGCGGGGATGGACTGCGCGGCCTGCGCACGCAAAGTGGAAAATGCGGTGAAACAGGTGAGTGATGTGCAGCAAGTTCAGGTGGTGTTTTCTACCGAAAAACTGCTGGTCAGCGCCTCAAGAGACATTCGCGACGACGTAGAAAAAGCGGTCAAGGCCGCAGGCTACACGCTGAACGACGCCAGCGCCCCGAAGCAGGAAAAAAGCAGCAGCCTGCAAGAGAACCTGCCGCTGATCCTGCTCATCGTCCTGATGGCGATCAGCTGGGGGCTCGAGCAATTCAACCATCCGCTCGGCAACATGGCGTTTATCGCCACCACGCTGGTTGGCCTGTGGCCGATCGCGCGCCAGGCCGTGCGCCTGATTCGCAGCGGCAATTGGTTCGCCATTGAAACGCTGATGAGCGTCGCCGCAATCGGCGCGCTGTTTATCGGCGCAACCGCCGAGGCGGCGATGGTTCTGCTGCTGTTCCTCATCGGCGAACGCCTCGAATCCTATGCCGCCAGCCGAGCACGCCGCGGGGTAAGCGCCTTGATGGCGCTAAAGCCGGACGTCGCTATTCGCCTCCGGGACGGCGAGCGCGAAACCGTCGCGCAGGCCGATCTTCGCCCAGGTGACGTGATTGAAGTTGCCGCCGGAGGCAGACTGCCCGCCGACGGCCGCCTGCTCAGCGGTTTTGCCAGCTTTGACGAAAGTGCCCTAACCGGGGAATCCGTGCCGGTAGAGCGCCAGCAGGGCGAAAAAGTCGCCGCAGGCAGCACCAGCGTAGATCGCCTTGTTCAGCTGGAGGTCATTTCCGAGCCCGGCGACAGCGCCATCGACCGCATTTTGCGGCTGATTGAAGAAGCCGAGGAGCGCCGCGCGCCTATCGAACGCTTTATCGATCGTTTTAGCCGGATTTACACGCCGATCATCATGCTGCTCGCGCTGCTGACCGCCGTCATCCCACCACTGTTCTTCGGCCAGGGCTGGGAACCGTGGATCTATAAAGGCCTGACGCTGCTGCTGATCGGCTGTCCATGCGCGCTGGTTATCTCCACGCCTGCAGCCATTACTTCAGGTCTTGCCGCGGCGGCTCGTCGAGGCGCGTTGATTAAAGGCGGGGCTGCGCTGGAACGTCTCGGTCAAATCCAGCAGGTCGCGTTCGACAAAACCGGCACCCTGACGGCAGGTAAACCTCAGGTTACGGCCGTAGCGGTGGAAGAAGGGACAGAAGAAGACCAGCTTCTGGCGCTCGCCGCGGCGGTTGAACAAGGCTCCACCCACCCACTGGCGCAGGCCATTGTCAACGCGGCGCAGCAGCGCAACTTGCCTCCTGTCGCCGCAGAAAATCACCGCGCTCTCGCCGGGGTTGGCGTAGAAGCCAGCATTCAGGGCGAAACGCTGCTGCTCAGTTCACCGTCCAAACTTGACGGCCAGACACTCAGCGAAACCTGGCAAAGGCGTATCGCGAAGCAGGAAGAAGAGGGCCAGACGGTGATCGTGGTGCTGCGTGCGGGGCAACTGCTGGG
Organism: Enterobacter sp. Ap-1006; assembly: GCF_011752835.1. Lineage (NCBI taxonomy): Bacteria > Pseudomonadati > Pseudomonadota > Gammaproteobacteria > Enterobacterales > Enterobacteriaceae > Enterobacter > Enterobacter sp. Ap-1006. The sequence goes on from NZ_VWWU01000006.1 coordinate 132,941, forward strand.
CACCATCGCCATGCGCGATACGCTGCGCAGCGATGCCCGCGAAGCGGTTACGGCACTCCACCAGCTCGGGATTCAGGGCGTAATGCTGACCGGGGATAACCCACGTGCGGCGGCGGCAATCGCCCGCGAGCTTGGCATTGATTACCGCGCCAGCCTGCTACCGGCAGACAAAGTGGCAGCGGTGAATAAACTCAATGCCACCGCGCCACTGGCAATGGTCGGCGACGGCATCAACGATGCTCCGGCGATGAAAGCGGCGACCATCGGCATCGCGATGGGCAGCGGCACCGACGTCGCGCTGGAAACGGCAGATGCCGCGCTAACCCACAACCGTCTGACCGAACTGGCAGGTATGGTACGGCTCGCCAGAGCCACCCATAACAACATTCGCCAGAACGTGACGATTGCGCTGGGGCTGAAGGGAATTTTCCTGGTCACCACCCTGCTCGGCCTGACCGGCCTGTGGCTGGCGGTGCTGGCAGACTCAGGCGCTACCGCGCTGGTCACGGCGAACGCCATTCGCCTGCTGCGGAAGAAATAGTTTTCGAGACAGCTTCCGGTTTTTTACTCCACAAGCAGGGGCAAGGATGCTCCCGTGTAAAAATGAATATCCGCCCACAAGTTGACTGATTGGCAACTTGTGGGTATTTTAATTGCCAATCAGTCAACTTCAGGACGAAGTGATGCTTCTGATTACGCTTAAGGCGCTTGTGGAAGCCGGCCAAAAATTTCCCAGACATAAGCAGGAGCTGCAAATCCTTGGCAAAGTGCTGGAAAAAGGCTTCTTTCCAACGCCGGACTCACTTAAGCGGGTTTATCCCACGCTGGATAATTTTAAATATCTTGATAAACATTACGTCATCAACATAGCCGGAAATGAACTCAGGCTTATTGCGCTTATCTTTTTTACCAGCCAGAAGTTCTACATCCGCCACGTCATGACGCACAGCGAATACCAACGATTTACTGAAAAACACCGGGGAAAAAAGCGATGATTGCGGATGCACTGAAGGCCGCCGAAGCATTAAAAACAGCGGTTCCACTGCTGGCAGGCAGCACCTGCGAAAAAGATTACCTAGCTGCGCTGGAGCTGGTCGAATATCTGCTCATCAATGATCCAGAAAATCCGCTGGTTGAGATTCTCAGTAGTAAGATCCGGGCCTGGGAAAACGCGCAGCCGGAAGTGCAGACATTCCGCGAGGAAATGCAGGCCATACCTGCCGGGATAGCCATACTGAAAACCCTGATGGAGCATCACCATTTAAAACAGAGCGATTTTCAACAAGAGATTGGCAGCAAGTCGATGGTCTCCCGCATTCTCAGCGGTGAACGCCAGCTAACCACCGACCACATACGCAAACTGTCCCGGCGATTTGGCATATCACCCGCCCTTTTTTTCTGAGCAGCGGATTAGCCTGGGGAGGGACTTAGTGACTCTTACGCAGCAAATAGCGGTAAGGCAGCGCATCGGTTTCGCTGGCGACCAGCTCGTGCTCCATAAAGCGGCAAAAACCGGGGATATCGCGCGTGGTGGCCGGATCATCGGCTATCACCAGTAGCGTTTCGCCGACGGGCATATTGCGCACAGTTTTGCGCACCATCATCACCGGCTCCGGGCAGCGCAGGCCAAGAGCATCCAGCGTGTGGTCAGGGGTTGCGAACAAATCGGTCATAGCACTCTCAGGTCGTCAAAAACCGCGCTAGTTTACGCCGGGTAAAATCTGGCGCAAGCCGCGTGAACGATTGCGTTAAAATTAACCATTGCATTGAGAAACTAAAGCAGTATCATCCCCGCGCTTTACATTTTTGACTGGGTTCCCTCACCCCACTACTAAAAAGGCTACAACATGATGCAGTTCAGCACTCGCCAGCGTACTAATGCGCTGTTTTGGCTATCGCTTTTTCATTTGCTGGTGATCACCTCCAGCAACTATCTGGTTCAGCTTCCGGTCTCCGTATTTGGGTTTCATACCACCTGGGGCGCCTTCAGCTTCCCGTTTATCTTCCTCGCGACCGACCTCACGGTGCGTATTTTCGGCGCTCCGCTGGCGCGGCGGATTATTTTCGCGGTGATGATCCCGGCGCTGGTGATTTCCTACGGCATCTCCTCGCTGTTTTACATGGGAAGCTGGCAGGGCTTTGAAGCGCTAACCCACTTCAACCTGTTTGTTGCCCGTATCGCGGTTGCCAGCTTCATGGCTTACGCGCTCGGCCAGATTCTGGACGTGCACGTCTTTAACCGCCTGCGCCAGAATCACTGCTGGTGGCTGGCCCCAACGGTGTCCACACTGTTCGGTAACGTGAGCGATACGCTGTCGTTCTTCTTTATCGCCTTCTGGCGCAGCCCGGACGCCTTTATGGCCCAGCACTGGGTAGAAATCGCCGTGGTCGATTACTGCTTCAAAGTGCTTATTAGCCTGATTTTCTTCCTGCCGATGTACGGCGTTCTGCTGAATATGCTGTTGAAACGCCTCGCAGATAAATCTGAAATCTCCGCACTACAGCCTGGTTAAACGCGGGCTGAATATCTTGTGTTAAGATGCAGGGATTGGCCTTTTGGCTTGCTAACGGAAAGGAAGAACGCGATGCGCAAACTGGTAAAATATGTCGGTATTGGCCTGCTGGTAGTGGGTCTTGCCGCCTGTGATAACAACGACAGCAAAACCGCCACCACCGGCGCGCCGGAAGCCAGCAGCGCCAGCGGTCAGCCAGTTGAACTGCTGGACGGCAAGCTGAGCTTTGCCCTGCCAGCGGATATGAGCGATCAAAGCGGCAAGGTGGGCACCCAGTCCAACAACATGCACGTTTATTCTGACGCAACCGGCCAGAAAGCGGTGATCGTGATTGTCAGCGACAACCCGACGAGCGACCTTGCCACGCTGGCAAAAGGCCTGGAAGAGCAGCAGCGCGCACGCGACCCGCAGCTTCAGGTGGTAACCAACAAATCCATCGAGATTAAAGGCCACACCCTGCAGCAGCTGGACAGCGTGATCTCCGCCAAAGGACAGACCGCGTACTCCTCCATCATCATTGGCAAAGTGGACGATAAACTGCTGACCATGCAAATCACGCTGCCTGCGGATAACCAGCAGCTGGCGCAGACCAACGCGGAAAACATCATCAACACCATCGTCATCAAGTAATCGCCGCGCGATACATCAATGGCTCCGCCTCCGCGGGGCCATTTTTTTCCTTCATTTTCAGACAGACTGCCGCCGTCGCCCTGCCGGGAAGTACTACACTAAAAGCACATTTTCCCGATCGGACGTCTGCATGACAGCCCCACAACCTGATAAGACCGGCCTGCATATATTGCTCAAACTCGCGGCCCTGGTGATTATTCTCGCCGGTATTCACGCCGCAGCCGACATCATCGTTCAGCTATTGCTGGCGGTATTTTTCGCCATTGTTCTCAACCCGCTGGTGACCTGGTTTATGCGCCGCGGTCTTAGCCGCCCGCTGGCGATTGCCATCGTGGTGCTGGTCATGCTGGTGATGCTCACTTTGCTGGTTGGCGTGCTGGCAACGTCGATGAATGACTTCATGGAACAAATGCCGCAGTTCAACAAACTGCTGACGCAGAAAGTGCGTGAAATCGAGCAAGCGATGCCGTTTTTGCACCTGCCGCTGTCGCCGGAACGCCTGCTGCAAAAGCTGGACTCCGACAAGCTGATGACCTTTGCCACAACGCTGATGACCGGGCTTTCCGGGGCGATGGCCAGCGTTCTTTTACTGGCGATGACGGTGATTTTTATGCTGTTTGAGGTGCGCCATGTACCTTATAAACTCCGTTTTGCGCTGGCAAACCCTAAGCTGCATATCGCCGGCATGCACCGAGCGCTGAAAGGCGTCACCCACTATCTGGCGCTGAAGACCTTTATCAGTTTACTGACCGGCATCGTTATCTGGCTGGGGCTAAAGCTGCTGGGCGTGCAGTTTGCGCTGATGTGGGGCGTGCTGGGCTTCTTGCTCAACTATATTCCCAATATTGGGTCGGTGATCTCCGCCGTGCCGCCGATGATTCAGGCTCTGCTGCTCAACGGCACCTATGAGATGCTGATGGTCGGGGCGCTGTTCCTGGTGGTGCACATGGTACTGGGGAATATTCTGGAGCCCCGCATGATGGGGCGTGGGCTAGGGATGTCGACTTTCGTCGTATTTCTCTCCCTGCTCTTCTGGGGCTGGCTGCTCGGCCCGGTGGGCATGTTGCTCTCGGTGCCGCTCACCAGCGTTTGTAAAATCCTCATGGAATCTACCCAGGGCGGGGCGAAACTGGCGATTCTTCTGGGCCCTGGCAGGCCGAAAAAACGCCTGCCGGGATAATCCGGTTACGTTTTATCACGCCCGGCGAGGCTGCTTAACATCGCCTCGCCGATGGCCACTTCTCCCTTTGCCATTAGTCCCTGCGCGGCCCCGGCCTGATCCTCAGACTTCTTGTTCTGGCCGAGCTTGGTCTTGCCGACCAGCGAAGCCAGAGGGATCTCAATCCCGACAATCGCTTTAAGCATTGAGCCGATAAACTCAGGAGGCGCATCGCTTACCTGCCACGGGAGGTTCATCTGCGCTTCCTGCTGCCGCGTCAGGCTGGTTATCTGCCGCAGGACAAAATCCGCATCGTCCCGCACCGCAATCCTCCCCCGCGCCTGCACGGTCTGGTAGTTCCAGGTCGGCACCTCCTTGTGGTGCTCCTGCTTGCCTGGATACCAGCTCGGGGAGATATAACCTTGTGCACCACGGAACACCACCAGCACATCCTGCTCGGGCTGAAGGCCGCGCCACAACGGGTTCGCACGGGCAATATGCGCACGGAGCGCGCCGAATTCCCCCTCATCAGGACAAAGCTCAAAGGGAATATCAAACGCTTCCAGCACACCTTCGATTTGTACAACCAGCAGGCCCAGGGGATTGGCCTGAATCAGCCGCTGCAGCACAGCAATATCGGGCTCCTGAAAAGGGCGAGGAATATACATGGGCAGACCTTCATTTGCGGTAATTTTGCCCAGCTTATGTTCAAAGTGGTTTATGATAAAGAACCAGATTACAGCTATATGACCGAGCCACAATTCATGTCACGTAAAGCCCGAGCCGTAGATATCCCCGCCATTGGCGAGCTTGACCGCCGCAGCGGGCAGCTTAGTTTGCAGCTAGCCAAAGCGCTGAAAAACGCCATTCACAAAGGCGAACTGAAGAGCGGCGACCTGCTGCCCTCCACCCGCGTCTTGTCGGGCGCCCTTAACGTGGCGCGCGGCACCGTGCTGGAGGCGTTCGAGCAGCTGGTTGCGGAAGGGTTTCTGGAGTCGAAACACGGCTCCGGCACCCGCGTGGCCTACGCCCCGGAAAGCCCGCAGCCCGAACCGGCGGCTCGTACAGCGGCAGCCATCCCGCTGTCTGCCCAGGCTCAGGCTTTTGCCAGAGTAGGCGAGCAGCTAAAAACGCTGGCGCCGAAGCCGTTTGCCGTTTCCGTTCCGGTTGGCGACACGGCCCCGGACGACGTGTGGCGCAGGCTAGGCAACCGCATTCGGGCGCGGGGCGCCGGTGCCCCGTCGGGCTATGCCGACCCGCAAGGCGTTCTGGTTCTGCGCGAGGCTATCTGTGAATACGTCAGAAAGTCGCGCTCGGTGCGCTGCACCCCGGAGCAGGTCATCATCACCTCCGGCAACCAGCACGGCCTGTACCTGACCCTGCAAATCCTGCTGGAGGCGGGCGATGCCGTCTGGATGGAAGAGCCAGGCTACCCGGGTGCGACCTCGCTGTTTGAGACGATGTTCCGCGACCGCAGCATGGTCAGAGTCGCCGTGGACGACGAAGGGCTGGACGTTGAGCTGGGGAAAAAGCTGGCCCCCAACGCCCGCGCTGCGTTTGTCACGCCCTCGCACCAGTACCCGCTGGGCATGCCGCTCAGCATGTCGCGCCGCGCCGCATTGCTGGAATGGGCGCAGGCCAACCAGGCCTGGATCATTGAAGACGACTACGATAGCGAGATGCGCTACTCGGGCCACCCGTTCCCGGCGCTGCAGGGCCTGGGGCCGGAGAACGTTATCTACCTCGGCACCTTCAGCAAAATCCTCTTCCCGTCGCTGCGTCTGGGCTACGCCGTAGTGCCCAAGCAGCTGGTTTCCGCCTTCTGCGGGGCACGAATTCTGATGGACAGGCAGCCGCCGGGAGCAGACCAGCACGTGCTGGCGAGCTTTATTTCGGAGGGGCACCTCGACCGCCATCTGCGCAAAATGCGCGGTGTTTATGCCGAAAAACGCCGCGTGTTAATGGCGGCGGTAGAACAATACATTTCCCCGGACGTGGCCTGGCTTCAGCCCTGCGACCAGGGCATGCACATGGTGCTTTGGCTGCGCCAGGGCCTGGACGACCATCAGGTTGTGGAGCGGGCAATGCAGGCCGGAATCGCCGTTCGCGCGGTGTCGCACATGTTTACCCCAGAAAAACAGAAGTCCGGCATTCTGCTGGGCCTCGGTGGTTACAGCGACGAAGAGATCGTTCGCGCCGTGCAGCGTCTGGATGAAGTGCTATGCTCAAGTGCATCCCTGATTACGCCATAAACCTGGCAGGAGCCTGATTATGCTGACCTATTTAGAAAAAGATGAACCTGAAGAAAGCGCCACCCCCGCCAATGCGTCAGGACTGATGCAGCAAAAAATGCTGGATTCCCGCTCGATTATTATCTCCGGCGAAATCACTCAGGCGATCACCAAAGAGGTGGTTGCCCAGCTTTTGCTGCTGCAAAGCATCAACGACAAACCCATCAAGCTGTACCTCAACAGCCAGGGCGGCCACGTTGAGGCGGCGGACACCATTCATGACGTGATCAAATTTATCAAGCCGGAAGTCCATATCATCGGCACCGGCTGGGTTGCCAGCGCCGGGATCACCATCTTCCTCGCGGCTGACAAAAAGCACCGCTATTCGCTGCCAAACACGCGCTTTATGATCCACCAGCCGCTGGGCGGCGTGCGCGGCCAGGCCACGGACATTGAGATCGAAGCCAGAGAGATTATTCGCATGCACGACCGCGTGAACAAGATGATCTCAGAAGCCACCGGTCAACCGCTGGAGAAGGTGAAGCAGGACACCGATCGCAACTACTGGATGTCGCCGAAAGAAGCTATCGACTACGGGATTGTTGGCAAAGTCATTACCAGCTTCTCCGAGCTGAATATCGACTAACCTCTGAGAAACCGCCTTCCCCGGCGGTTTTTCTTTTTAGCGGGAAAAGCGCTTCGCGCCGAACACGCAAACCAGCACGCCAAGCATCACGGCGATCATCGATGTATGTACTTCTTCATGAAGCAACAGTCCGGCAAGCAACAGACCAAAAAAGGGCTGTAACAATTGCAGTTGCCCGACGGCGGCAATCCCGCCCAGCGCCAGGCCGCGATACCAGAAAATAAACCCTATCCACATGCTGAACAGCGACACGTAGCCCAGCGAGAGCCATGCCTGAGCGCTGATAGCGTCTCCCGCCGACGGAACGGTAAAAGCAGTAGCCGCGGCACTAAGCGGCAGAGAAATTACCAATGCCCACGAAATCACCTGCCAGTCGCCCAACCGCCGGGTCAGCACCGCACCTTCGGCATAACCCAGCCCACACAGCGCAATGGCGCCCAGCATCAGCACATCGCCCTGCCAGCTACTTGCTGTTCCGTGGCTCAAAGCAAAACCTGCCACCAGCGCAGCCCCCGCCAGAGAAAACAGCCAGAAAGCCGCTTTTGGCCTTTCTCCTCCACGCAGCACGCCAAAACAGGCGGTCGCCAGCGGCAGCAGGCCGATGTAGACCAGCGAGTGTGCCGAGGTTGTGTGCTGCAGTGCTAAAGCCGTCAGCAGCGGGAAACCCAGCACCACGCCGACGGCAACCAGGCAAAGCGGCAACCAGTCTCCCCGCTGCGGCCGCGGCTGCCGCAAAATCAGCAGCGTGCCGGCCGCCAGCAGCGCCGCAAGAGTGGCCCGTATCGCCGTCAGAAAAAGAGGATCAAGCTCCAGCACCGCAACGCGCGTGGCCGGCAGCGAGCCGCTAAAAATAAGCATCCCCAAAAAGCCGCTGATCCAGCCTCGGGTTTGCGGGTGAGCAGTCGGCTGACTGAGCGGCAACGCGCTTCTATTTTGCATGGTGGCTCCAGATACTCAGATTGGCTTCCTATTCTGCGCAAAGCCGCCACGACAGACAGATCCACAATGAACAAGAATCACCAGGCCAGCAAAAAAACCACCCACCAAAGAAGAAAATCTATCTTGCCAGTCAAGATTAAGTCATTTGTTAACCCTCACGCTGATTCACATAATGCGCCAACACGGAGAGGCAAGCGGCAGCCTTTTTCTTCTTCGCTCTGCCGCTTTTTTCTCCCTCATCTCCGCTCGTGCAACGGCATGAGCCACACAACAAGAGGCAGTGAACCATGGCTTATTTGCAAATCACCCTTGATATCAGCGCGCAGAATCGCGCCGCAGCCGCGGGCGTTTACCAGCAGTACAAAACGGCCTTCCTGACCACCATCGACGGTGCAGTCTCCAAGGAACTGCTGATCCGCGAGCAGGACGTCCAGGTACTGCACGGCTTTAACACCGCCGCCCAGGCCGAAGCCTATCTGGGTTCTGACCTGTTCACCCGCGACGTGGTTGAAGCCCTGAAACCGTTCCTGAACGCCGCCCCGGAAGTCCGCATTTATAGCGTCGCCTGAAATTAACTGAAGAGGTTTGTATGTTGCTGAACTGGAATGAACATCGCGAAGAATTACTGTGTGTGGTGGGCGATTACGCGAAGCTGCAGCCGGAGTTTATGAAAGGGCTGATGAAGATGGACGCGGGTGCTTCCGCCATGGGCCACCTGGACGCCAAAACCCACGAGCTGATTGCGCTGGCGGTGGCGATCACCACCCGCTGCGACGGCTGCCTGTCGGTACACGTTAAAGCCGCCGCAAAACACGGCGCAACCCGGGAAGAGATTGCCGAGGCGCTGGCGGTCGCCATTTCGCTGAACACCGGGGCGGCGCTGACCTACACCGCTCACGCCCTGGACGCGTTCGACGCGCTGCCAAAAGCCTGAGCCTAAGCGGCATCCTTCCTGAGGGTGCCGTTTTTTTTCACCGGAGAAAGCAAATGACCTACAAAGCGATGCAGGCCAGCGGCAACGGCAGCCTGGAGCTTGTTGAACGCCCCATACCTGAGCCTGGCGCAGGCGAAGTGCTGATAACAATAGAAGCCTGCGGCATCTGTGGCGCTGACGGCGGCGTTATCGACGGCACGGAAAAGAACGTGGCTTACCCGCGCGTGCCGGGGCATGAAGTTGTCGGCACGCTGCTGAAACTTGGCAGTGGCGTACCTTCTGGCCTGCGTGTTGGGCAGCGGGTTGGCGTGGGCAGGCTTGGCGGGCACTGCAATGAATGCGATGCCTGCCGCCGCGGCGAGTTCACGCTTTGCAGCCACCAGCCGGTCGTCGGCAGTTCACGGGACGGCGGCTATGCCGAAATGATGCTGGCGAAGGCGACCGGCCTTGTGGCGATCCCGGATGCGCTAAGCGCAGTCGCCGCCGCGCCGCTGCTTTGCGCCGGAATAGCCACCTTTAACGCGGTGCGTAAATCAGGTGCTCAGCCGGGAGACAGCATCGCAGTCCTCGGCATTGGCGGCCTGGGCCACCTTGCCGTGCAGTATGCCGCTAAAATGGGATTACGGGTTATCGCCATCGGGCGTGGGAGCGATAAAGCACCAGCTGCGCTGGCGCTGGGTGCCCGCGATTATCTCGACAGCAGCCTGGATAATCCTGCCGAAGCGCTGAGAAAACTCGGCGGTGTAAAGGCGATCGTCACCACGGTCACGGACAACGCTATCGCATCCTCTCTGCTGCCTGCCCTGCAGCCCAAAGGCAAGCTGATGGTGCTCGGGGTCGGCCAGCAGCCGCTCGTGCTTTCTCCGGGTATGCTGGTTGGCCGGGAGCTGTCAATCGAAGGCTCGCTGACCGGCACCCCGAATGAAACCGAAAGCGCTCTGCGTTTTAGCCTGCTGAACAACGTGCAGCCGATGACGGAAATATTCCCGCTGGCGCAGGCCAACGAAGCGTGGCAAAAAATGAAGTCCGGCAAGGCACGATTTCGCATAGTGCTGACGATGTAGAACCCGGCGGCCGTTTTTAATTTAAAAATTTTCTGCCTGATTTTCAGTCTCGCGTGACCTCTCTGAAGCAGTACTTCTTGTGACTCACCTTCAGGGATACATCATGACGATAAAAAATAACGGAAAGGCTACGGCCATTTCCGACGCGAGCCAACCTGCACAGCTCCCTCGCGCCCCGCTTGCGTCCGGCATCGCCCTATCCGGCCTGCTGGCGCTGGCAACTGGTTTACCGACATTATCCTGGGCGGCAGAAGCCTCCTCAGCCGCCAGCCAGGCATTTTCCGTGCCTGCCGGGCCTTTGAGCGGCGCCCTGCAAACGCTGGCGAATGACGCCAACGTGCTGCTGGTCTTCACCCCGGATCAGACGTCAAACAAAACGACTTCAGGCCTCAAAGGGACTTATTCCGTACAAAGCGCGTTTGATCATCTGCTGACGGGCAGCGGCCTGAAAGCCGTGCGCGACGGCAATAGCTATCGGCTTGTTTCTCTTCCGGCAGCCTCTGGCGAGAACGCGCCGATTATCGTGCCAGAGCTTTCCGTGCTCAGCGGCCTGGATGACAGCGTCGTGGCCGGGCGCTCAACGCTGAAAAAAGAGAATATCGAGCGCATTCAGGCTGATAACGTCGCCGCCCTGCTGGATAAGCTGCCGGGTGTCTCTTCCGCAGGTTCACCGCGCCCGGGCGGGCAAAGCCTGAATATCTGGGGCATGGGCGGCATGGAGGACATCAAAGTGACGCTGGACGGCGCGCCCAAAGGGTTTGAGAAGTACCGCCAGGGGTCAGTGTTTATCGAACCAGAGCTAATCAAACAAATCGACGTCGATAAGGGTCCGTTTAACCTCGCCAACGGCAACGGCGGCTTTGGCGGCAGCATCAAAATCGTCACCAAAGACGCGGCCGACCTCTTACAACCCGGCGAAAACTTTGGCGGTATGCTGAAGTACGGTTTCCACACCAACGACAACCAGAATATCTACAGCGGCGCACTGTATGGCAGAACGTCAGAAGGCTTTGCCGACGGCATGCTCTACGCCAGCAAACGCGATGGCGGCAATATTACCCGCCCGGACGGCACGCATTTCGACTATTCCGCTAACCGCCAGGGGACCTGGCTTGCCAAAACCAATCTCTACCTGACCGACGCGCAGACGCTGACGCTTTCGGCCATGCATTCCGAATCCACCGGCTGGCAGCCCTTCGCCGCCAAGCGGGACGAAATTGCCGCCCCGAGTCAGGCGGATGTCGACAAATACGGGTTAGACGAAGCCTGGCGCAGGAAGCTGGTGTACCGCAACCAGACCGACGAAAACTACTCCGTGAAGTGGAACCTGGCCCCGGCGGACAAGCCCTGGCTGGATCTGACGCTGAACTACGCTTACTCCAAAACCAAACAGCATGATACCCGCCCCGACTCCGCCGGAGCGTCCAGCTTCCTGGGCTCGCTCGGCAATGAGAGCTGGGTGGATTACAAAGACAACCTGGTGGAGATCAGCAACAAGAGCCGCTTCAGCACCGGGCCGGTGGATCACCTGCTGGAAATCGGCGCAAGCTGGCATAAAAACCAACGCGATGCGCTGATGTACTACCCAGGCTACAAGAAAAATGCCGCCTACAACTACGGCTACTTCCAGCCGTACTACATGCCCGCCGGGGAACAGCAAACGCGCGGCCTGTATCTGCAGGACAGCATGACGCTCGGCAGCGTCACCGTAACGCCGGGCGTGCGCTACGACAGCGTCACCAATACCGGCGAGCCAAACATCGCCTCAATGTACAACAGCAGTAATCCTAAAGTCGGCCACGACTACAGCAGCAAAAGTTATCACGGCTTTACGCCTGCGCTTGGGCTGGTCTGGAAAGCCACGCCGAATGTGTCGCTGTTTGCCGATGTGACCCGCACGTGGCGAGCGCCGACCATTGATGAGCAGTACACCGTGCAGTACGCGCTGTCTAACGTGTCCGGCACCAGCCGCGACCTGAAAGTGGAAACCATTAACAGCGTTCGCGGCGGGATGATCCTGAACTTCAATAATTTGCTGGCGGACGACGACAGCGTACAGATTCGTACCACGCTATTCCGCAACCGCGGCAAAGATGAAATCTTCTACCGCCGCGGCGTGCTGTGCGAGGCGCAGTCGGTGAAAAGTGGCGCTAACTGCGGTTCTCCGCTGTCGAACTATCGTAACCTGCCGGGCTACACCATCCAGGGCCTGGAGATTGAATCGTTTTACGACAGCCGCCGTATCTTCGGCAGCTTCTCCTTCTCCACCATTCGTGGGCAGCGTGACGCTTCCCCGCGCGACCCGTGGGGCAACCAAACCTGGATCGCAGAAATTCCGCCGGTCACCGCCCACACCACGCTGGGCGTAAAAGCCCCGGAGTGGAACATGACCTTTGGCTGGACCATGGACATGGTGCGTAAACAGGATCGCTCCCCGCAGGATGGCGACCCGTTAGCGGGCATCTGGGCGCTGCCAAAAACCAGCGGCTACGCGCTGCAGGGCCTGTTTGCGTCCTGGCAGCCGGAGCAGGTGAAAGGCATGGAAGCCCGTATTGCCGTCGACAACCTGTTTAACACCGACTACTACCCGTACTTGGGTGAATCCGTGTCCGGTATCGGCCGCAACGTTAAGCTGAGCATTTCGCAGAAATTCTAATGTGTTACCCGCAGCGCCAGTGCTGGCGCTGCGTTCTCGTCGCCCGCAAAAATACATTAATACTTCGCAATCTCTTGACATAAAAATAGAGAAATGAAAATAATAATGATTATCATTTAAATATTTATCACACCCTGATACCGATCAATGGTGAGTCACATCATGTCCCGTTCCCAACAGGTTGCGCAGCAGCTTTACTGCGATCATCAGCGCTGGCTTTACCACTGGCTTCGCAACAAAGTCGGCTGCCCGGAACAGGCGCAGGATCTGACTCAGGACACCTTTATTAATATTCTGGTCAGCCCCGATCTGGCCTCCATTCGCCAGCCACGTCCTTTTCTTGCCACGGTCGCCAGACGGCTGATTGCCAACCATTATCGCCGCAAGAAAATCGAAGAAGCCTGGCTGGAGGCGCTGGCGACTCAGCCGGAAATGGAACACCCTTCCCCTGAAACCCGACTGCTGATTCTGGAAGTGCTGGAACAGATTGATGCGGCGCTGGACGGCCTGCCGCCGCAGGTGCGGGAAGCCTTTTTGCTGGCCCACCTGCAGGGAATGCGCTATTGCGATATCGCCGAGCGCCTGCGCGTTTCCAGCAGCTCCGTGAAGCAGTATCTCCAGCGCGCCAACCTGCACTGTTTCTTCGCGCTCAGCTCATGACCTCCCATCCTTTTATTGACCAAAACGGGCAAGCCATCGACCGGGACAGCGCCTGGGCCGCCGCCTCATGGCTGACGCTGATGATGTCGGACGACGTTAGCGAGCAGGATAAAGCCGACTGGCAAAAATGGCTGGCGTCCAGCGCCGAGAATCAGCGTGCCTGGCAGCACGTCGAGGCGGTTTGCGCCAGCTTCCGGCAGGTTGACGGCAAACTGGCGCGGCAGAGCCTCTCCTCGTTAAAAAACAGTGGCAGGCGTCGGGCGCTAAAAGGATTAGGCGCTCTGCTGCTGATCGGTGGTTCGCTGGAATGGGGGCGACAGCAGCACGGCTGGGAAGCGTTCATTGCCGATTACCGCACCGGGACGGGGGAGCAGCGGCAGGTTGAACTCAGCGAAGGTAGCCGCCTATTACTGGACACCCAAACCGCGCTAAACGTGCATTTTACCGGGCAACAGCGCCAGATTGAGCTGCTCGGCGGCGACCTGCTGATTACGACCGGGCAGAAGGAAAAGCTGGCGGCATGGCCCCGGCCTTTTAGCGTGACGACGCCACAGGGCAAAGTGCTCGCGCTGGGCACCCAATTCCGGGTAAAGCTGGAACCGGGGCTTACCCGCGTGGCGGTTTACCACGGCGCAGTCCGGCTTTATCCGCGCAGCTCCGGCCTCGCCGGGCTACAGCTCGCGGCGGGCCAGGGCGCATGGCTCCGCGGGGCTGAATCCGGGGGCCTGCACGGCGGTGAAAAAGAGCCTGGCTGGGCGCACGGCAAACTGCTGGCCGACAATATGCCACTGAGCGATTTCCTGCGGGAAGTTAACCGCTACCGCCCCGGCGTCCTGCGCTGCGACGAGGATATTGCGGCCCTGCGGCTATCCGGCGTTTTCCCGCTGGCGGATACTGACCAGATTCTGGCTGCGCTACCCCGCGTCCTGCCCGTCAGAATAAATACGCTATCTCGTTACTGGGTCAGCCTTTCACGCAGTGAATAATGCTTCGAGACGGAGTAATCCATGTCAGTTGTCTCGTTATTCATGTCAGCCTGCCCGTTTGGGCGTTTCGCGTGTCCTCTCTCTTATCCCCACTGAAACAGCAGCCTTTAGCTCGGCTGCGGAGTATTTTGTCATGCCTTCTACCCTGCCGATAAGACAGCCCTTTCCTGCCTGGTCCGACGGCCTGCCTCCCACACGCCGCAGCATCGGGCTGGTGCTGGCGCTCTTGCTGCACGCGGGCGTTTTTCTCTGGCTAACCAACCGGCCCACGCAGGAGCAACCGGCCACCGCGCCACCGCCTATTGCGCTGATGATCCTCCCGACAGACGATCCGGCCTCTGTCGCCACGCCAGCAAAGCAGCCCGATAAGATCAAACAGATCCAGTCGGCCGCACCTCAGGAAAAGGCCGAGTCAAAAGAAGCGGTGAAGAGCGTGGAGGCCCCGAACCCGGAGCTCGTTGTGGCTAAAAAAATGCACCCTAAAATCATCGCCAAACCTCAGCCGGTTACGCCGCACGATGCGGAAGTGCCGCCGGCCCCTACACCTCCTGCACCTGAAACGCATGCGCCCGCCAGCCACCCGCAGCAAAGCGCCGGCAGGGCAGGAAGCAGCGCGGTGAGCGCCCCCAGCCCAGGCGAAGTGAACTGGGTCGGCCTGTTGCGCCAGCGGCTCGACCGCTTCAAACGTTACCCGACTCAGGCTTTGCGTCAGCAGGCCCAGGGCGTGGTTTATCTGAGCCTGACGCTGAACAGAGAGGGCCAGGTCCTCAGCGTGACGCTGGAAAGAAGCAGCGGCACGTCAGCGCTGGATCGGGAAGCCCTTGCCCTACCGGCTCGCGCGGTACCGCTACCCGCTCCCACGGACGATATCGCTCCAGGCCAGTCGCAAATCACCCTCACGCTGCCGATCCGCTTCGATCTCCGCCAGTAAATCCTTTTGCTCAATGCTCGGTAATGCAGCATTGAGCACCTTCTTCCTGCACGATCGTTTTTGATCACAAAAAATACGCTAATCTCACGCTAATATTGCACAATCGAGCATTCGATCTTATTTTAATCGAGCAACAACGAGCAATGACACTTTAGCGAGGATGCAGCTGTGAGAAACAATCATGTAGGACAGATCGTGATGAATGAGTCGACGATTGCCGATGGCGTCACCAAAGTCGCCCGGCTGCTGAACAGTCGCTATCACGAAGCGGTAGTGATCACGGTCGTGCCCGGTGGGATTCTGTTTACCGCCGATCTGGTCAGGCAGCTCACCTTCGATATTTCAATGGACTATATTTCCTGCCCGCACACGCCCGGCGACAGAAACAACAGCTCTACCATCGTTTACCACGACAATATTGGCATCAGGGGGAAGGACGTTATCCTGGTGGATGACGCCATTGAGTCCGGCGGGACCATGAAGCGTCTGGTCGAGCATTTAATCGAACATTACGCTCCGAAATCGCTCTCCATCGCCACCTTATTTGTGAAACCTGGCCGCGTAGAGATCCCCGTCGAGCAATGTTATGCCTGGATCATGGACAATGACGATTTGCTCATTGGCTACGGCATGCCGTGGCAAAACAAGTACCGCAACCTGCCCTTCGTTTCAAAACTAAAAATATAAACGCCTACAGAACACTTACCGATGGGATAACAACATGATAAAGCTAATTATTACCGACCTGGACGGCACTTTTCTCAATAGCCACGGCGACTATGACCGTAAATTATTTGCCCAGACCCACCGCTTAATGGCCGAGCAAGGCGTCCATTTCGCCGCCTGTACCGGCAAGCAGTGCCACCGGGTAGAAGAGCTGTTCGCCGATTACCGCGAGGATTTATGGATCATCGGCGACAGCGCCACGCGCATTAAAAGGAACGGCGAATATGTCTACGAATCGCTTATCAACAATGCGCTGGGATTACGCATTATCGACACGCTGGAAGCAGCCAGTGACAGCCACGTGATTGTTGCCTGCGGCAGCGAAAGCGCGTTTATTCGCAAAGACGTGCCGCAGCGGCTGCAGGACAAAATGCGCCAGTCCTACGCCAGCCTGGCGCTGGTGGACTCTTTTGCCGAACTCAATTGTGATTTCGTGAAGATAAGCGTCTATGACGAAGCCGGAAACTGCCCGCAGACTCGCCCGGTACTCAGGCCGTTTGAACAGGATGTCTACATCGTGGTGTCCGAAGCGGCGTGGATAGATATTGCGGATTACGGCGTTCACAAAGGAACAACGGTGCAAAGGCTCCAGCAGTTACTGAACGTCAGCCCGGCGGAGACTCTCGCCTTTGGCGACGGCTATAACGACCTGGAGCTGCTGGCCCAGGCGGAATACAGCTTCGCGATGCGTAATGCGTTTGAAGAGACCAAGGCCGCGGCCCGATTTATTACCGGCAGCAATGATGAAAGCGCGGTCCAGCACACGATAAAAAGCCTGCTGGCGCTGCAAAGCAAAGTCTGAAGAAGGGCGGGTTCTTAACCGCCCGTTCCGCTAGCCCGCGATTTCAATCCGTAGGTTAACGCCGCCGAAATCGGCAATTTTGGTTTCGGCGCTGACCACCACAATATCAATGTCTTCGCAGGGTGCCACTTTATAGCGAGCCACCTGGGACATCTTATTGGCCGTTACGGCGGCAATCACCTCATTACTCTGACTCAGCACTTCGCGCTTAAAACAGGCGTCTTCGTAATAAACCGCACTCAGGCCAGCCTGCGGATCAAGCCCGCACACGCCGATAAAGGTCTGGTCGAAAACCATGCCGCGCAGCTGATTGACCGTGTCGGAACCCAGCGTGCTGCCGGTCAGCGGGTTAACTTTGCCGCCCAACAAAATCAGTTCGCCCCGCGTGCGCCCGCTCAGCGCCGCTGCAATCTGCGGAGAATTGGTGACAATGGTGAGATCCAGCTCTTCGGGGATAAACTCCACCATCGCCAGATAGGTTGAACCGGCGTCGAGAAACACGCAGGTGTTAGCCTGGATCATCCCGGCGCACTTCCGCGCCACCTGGGATTTCTCACCCACATCCTGGGACACGCGGGTTTCGAAGCTGGCAGACTGCTGGAACTGACTGATGGCCCCGCCATAAACCTTTTTGCACAGGCCGCGACGCGCCAGCTCCTGCAGATCCCGGCGGATGGTGTGCTCGGACACGCCCAGCTTCCGCGCCACATCAGCCCCGATCACCCTGCCCGTTTCGGTCAGGATCTGGTGGATCATCGCCTGGCGCTGTTCAGGCAATGCGTCATAATCTGTCACGTTTAGCCCTTAAATAGCTGCAATAGTGCATAACATATCACAATCTATCATCGGCACTCGAAAAGCAGAGCGTTAGCCTTCCACCAGCGCCTGTGCGCACGCCCAGGCGGAGCTCCACGCCCACTGGAAGTTATAGCCACCCAGCCAGCCGCTGACGTCCATCACTTCGCCGATAAAATAGAGGCCAGGGGATTTTTTCGCTTCCATGGTGCGGGAAGAGAGCTCGTTGGTGTCCACGCCGCCGAGGGTCACTTCCGCAGTGCGATAACCTTCGGTGCCGTTGGGCTGAACGCGCCAGGCTTGCAGGGTGTCAATCAGCTCGCTTTGCTGGCGGCTGTTAAGCTGCTTCAGCGTCACATCCGGGATTTGCTGCAGCTGCTGCAGGCATTCCACCAGACGTTTGGGCAGCACCATCGCCAGCGTATTTTTCAGGCTCTGATTCGGGTGCGCGTTACGCTGCTCGTGAATAAAGCCGTCCAGATCGGTGTCGGGCAGCAGGTTGACGCTGACGAATTCTCCCGGCTGCCAATAGCTGGACAGCTGCAGAACGGCAGGGCCGGACAGGCCGCGATGGGTAAACAACAGGCTTTCACGGAAGCTGACGCCGTTTTCTGCGGTGATGACGGACGGCACCGAGACACCGGACAGCACCTGCAACTGTTCAAGCAAAGGTTTATGCAGCGTGAACGGCACCAGGCCCGCGCGGGTCGGCAGCACCTTCAGGCCAAACTGTTCGGCGACTTTATAGCCGAACGGCGTCGCCCCCAGCCCCGGCATCGACAGACCGCCGCTGGCGATTACCAGCTTCGCGCCCTGCACGCTGCCGCCGTTTAGCTGCAGGGTGTACCCCTGCTCGTCGCGTTCAATACTCAGCACTTCGCTGCGCAGGCGCATTGTTACTTTGCCTTTCTCGCATTCGGCCACCAGCATATCGACTACCTGCTGGGCAGAATCGTCGCAGAACAGCTGCCCGAGGGTTTTCTCATGCCAGGCGATGCCGTGCTTGCCCACCATGTCGATAAAGTCCCATTGGGTGTAGCGGGCCAGCGCAGATTTGCAGAAATGCGGGTTTTGGCTCAGATACGCCGCAGGCTCGACATAAAGGTTGGTAAAGTTGCAGCGTCCGCCGCCGGACATCAGGATTTTACGGCCCGGTTTTTTCCCATTATCAATCAGCAATACGCGGCTGCCCGCCTGCCCGGCAACCGCCGCACAAAACATTCCTGCTGCACCCGCACCTATAATAATGGCATCAAACTTTTCCACGACCGACTCCCGACTATGCTTAAGGCAACGGATTGTAAAGACCTGAGGCTGGTCGCACCAGCTTTAAGGTGCATAACAAATGCAGGTGATTGATAAACAAAATGTAAATCATTCCACCTGTGCGCCTGATGGCGACTAAAATCAAAAAAAGTCCAGATTTCACTTTGCCGCGGTGGAGGTTGTCTTACATAATGCGCCGCGTTCATGTCCTCAAAATGGCGTAACGTCTATGCTACATTTGTTTGCCGGCCTGGATCTTCACACCGGGCTTTTACTTTTGCTTGCTCTGGCATTTGTGCTGTTCTACGAAGCCATTAATGGTTTCCACGATACGGCCAACGCAGTAGCAACGGTAATTTATACCCGCGCTATGCGATCGCAACTTGCGGTGGCAATGGCTGCGTTGTTTAACTTCTTCGGCGTTCTGCTCGGTGGGCTGAGCGTGGCCTATGCCATTGTGCATATGCTGCCTACAGATCTGCTGTTAAACGTAGGGTCTTCTCATGGTCTCGCCATGGTGTTCTCTATGTTACTGGCCGCTATTATCTGGAACCTCGGCACCTGGTATTTTGGTCTGCCGGCCTCCAGCTCCCATACGCTTATCGGTGCCATCATCGGTATCGGTTTGACCAACGCGCTGCTGACCGGCACCTCGGTTGTCGACGCGCTGAATATCCCGAAAGTCATTGGGATCTTCGCTTCCTTAATTCTGTCCCCGATTGTCGGGCTGGTGATTGCCGGTGGGTTGATTTTCCTGCTGCGCCGTTACTGGAGTAACACCAAGAAAAAGCAGCGTATTCACCTGACGCCTGCGGAACGTGAAAAGCAAGACGGCAAGAAAAAGCCGCCTTTCTGGACGCGTATCGCGCTGATCCTGTCCGCTATCGGCGTGAGTTTCTCTCACGGCGCTAACGACGGCCAGAAAGGCATCGGTCTGATTATGCTGGTACTGATTGGCGTCGCACCGGCGGGCTTCGTGGTTAACATGAATGCTTCCGGCTACGAAATCACCCGTACTCGCGATGCGGTGAACAACGTCGAAACGTTCTTCCAGCAACGTCCTGACCTGCTGAAGAAAGCCACCGGCTCGGAACAGCTGATCCCTTCTCCGGAAGCGGGCGCAACTGAACCGGCTCAGTTCCACTGTCACCCGGCCAACGCGATTAACGCGCTGGATCGCGCGAAGCTGATGCTGACGGATATCGAAAGCTACGACAAGCTCAGCATTGAGCAGCGTAGCCAGCTGCGTCGCATTATGCTGTGCATCTCCGACACCACCGATAAAGTGGCGAAGCTGCCGGAAGTGAGCGCCGACGACCAGCGCCTGCTGAAGAAACTGAAAGGCGACATGCTTAGCACCATCGAGTACGCGCCGGTCTGGATTATTCTGGCGGTGGCTCTGGCTCTTGGTCTGGGTACAATGATCGGCTGGCGTCGCGTGGCGACCACCATCGGCGAGAAGATCGGTAAGAAAGGCATGACCTATGCGCAAGGGATGTCCGCGCAGATGACGGCAGCCGTTTCTATCGGTCTGGCAAGCTACACCGGGATGCCGGTTTCCACTACCCACGTGCTCTCTTCCTCCGTGGCAGGGACCATGATCGTGGACGGCGGCGGCCTGCAGCGTAAGACGGTAACCAATATCCTGATGGCCTGGATATTCACCTTACCGGCTTCGATTCTGCTCTCCGGCGGGCTGTACTGGATTGCGCTGCGCTTAGTGTAAGCCGTAGCCAAAGAAAAAGCGGGTCAGGAAACTGGCCCGCTTTTTTTATGCTTGTCCATAACACTGCCCTACAAACTAGTGCCAGATAATTAATCCAATCAGGCTAATCACCACCAGACCACACAGCGAACTCGTCAGAAGAAACTGGCGGCGCAGGCGCTCACAGCGGCGAATAAACTCTTCATCATGGTGATCGACATAGCGCTGGCCGTAGATATAGCGCACCAGCCTGACCTGCTTGCTGGGTTGACCATGTGAGGTGAAAAAACCGCCGCCATCAACGTATTGATACAGCAGCGGATCGCACCCGCGCAGCACCACCAGTAACGCGCGCAGTGAAGAGTAATAGCGCGCCATATTCACCACACAAACTACACAAAGCGCCCAGAACAGCGCGACGGTGCTGATCATGTACCCCTCCCGGCGAAGCCCTCGAAGCCTTTGCTTCGGGACGACCGCTCTCCCCGAAAACCCTGTCAGACAATCCTGCAACGAATAACCGATACAGGTCACAGATCTCTTCCCGCCCGGCTCATTTAATAGTGTAGGAGATCCCTTAATTTTTTTACCACCGCGTTAATCTTTATCAAAGTGGCCGCATTCATTTTTCGCTTGAATGTGATTGAGGGATGGCGCATTGTCGGGCTGAAGAAGGTTAGATAAAAGCGAAATACCATCTACAATTGAAGTCTTTAGATCGGGTGACCGTAGCTCATGCCGCTACGGTTTAAAAGATGACGGCGAGAGTCATCGATAACTTATGGAAGGAGTAACATTATGGCTTACAAACACATTCTGATCGCGGTTGACCTCTCCCCTGAGAGTAAAGTCCTGGTAGAAAAAGCCGTCTCCATGGCTCGGCCTTACAACGCGAAAGTTTCCCTGATTCATGTCGATGTGAATTACTCCGATCTGTATACCGGGCTGATTGATGTCAATCTGGGCGATATGCAGAAACGCATTTCCGAAGAGACTCACCACGCGCTCACCGAGCTGTCTACCGGGGCAGGTTACCCGATTACCGAAACCCTGAGCGGCAGCGGCGATCTGGGCCAGGTGCTGGTCGATGCCATTAAAAAATACGATATGGATTTAGTGGTTTGTGGTCACCACCAGGATTTCTGGAGCAAGCTGATGTCCTCTGCACGCCAGCTGATCAATACCGTGCATGTGGATATGCTGATTGTTCCGCTGCGTGATGACGAAGACGAGTAACCGTCTTTATTGCCCCTCACCCTAACCCTCTCCCCAAAGGGGAGAGGGGATTGAATTGAGATAAGTGTTGACCCCTCACCCTAACCCTCTCCCCAAAGGGGAGAGGGGATTGATTTGAGACAAGTATTGCCCCTTCGCCCTGACCCTCTCCCCAAAGGGGAGAGGGGACTCGATAGAGCGCAATTCTTTGATTTTCCCCCCTCTCCCTTCCAGGGAGAGGGCCGGGGTGAGGGTCACAGCTCACTCAAATCCTGCAGAATCACCGTCAACACTCCCTCCAGATTTTCCCGCAGTTCGTTATTCCAGAACCGCCTCACCCGCCACCCTTGCTCATTCAAATACTTCGTTCTTCGTTCATCATAGCCCTTTTGCATCTCATGCTGCCCACCGTCCAGCTCGATCACCAGGCGAGCAGCGCAGCAGGCAAAGTCCACGATATAAAGCCCAACGGGATGCTGGCGACGAAACTTAAACGTAGCAAAACGCCTGCTGCGGAGTTGATACCACAGCAAGTTCTCTTCGGGAGTCATCTGGTACCTGAGCTGGCGGGCATAACGTCGGATCGGCTGCATGGCATCCAACATGCCAATGCAGCCGTAAAGTTGCGAGGGGAAGCAATATCTTCTGCGAGGCACTTTCCAGCGTTTTAGTAATTACTCCGGCGTCCCGGCATAAATATCAAACCGGTGCCCTTTGGTCACCACAGCATTCTGCGTGGCGACGTCGGCCAGCGGCGGCGCGTAATCCGGACGCTTCACAACGACTCTTTTCTTCGCGAGCGCTCTGGCTGGGGCAAGCAGCCCGTCTGCATCTTCATCCGGCCCCACCAAAGACTGGAAAACGCGCATCTCTTTCTTCACCAGCGCGCTTTTCTGCTTGTGGGGGAACATCGGGTCGAGATACACCACATCCGGTCTCGGCGTGATATCGCTGAGTGCCGTCAGGCTTGAGGCATGAATCAGCTGTAATCGTTCCTGCAGCCAACCACCGATTTCAGGATCTTCGTAGCCACGGCGCAGGCCGTCATCCAGCAACGCGGCAACCACCGGATTGCGCTCCAGCATCCGCACGCGGCAACCGACGGACGCCAGCACAAAAGCATCGCGCCCTAACCCAGCCGTCGCGTCAACCACGTCCGGCAGATAGCTGCCCTTCACGCCCACGGCTTTTGCCACGGCTTCGCCACGCCCGCCGCCAAACTTACGGCGGTGCGCCATCGCACCGGAGGCAAAATCAACAAAAATGCCGCCTAGCTTTGGCTCGTCGCGTTTGCGTAACTCCAGCCTTTCAGGCGTCAGCACCAGCGCCATTAGCGCCTCTTCATCATGCTCGAGCTGCCAGCGCTCGCTCAAAACAGATAAGGCGCCGGAGTCGGCGCCTGCTTCAGTCAGTAAACAGATTTTCACGTGATGGCTTAGCCCTGAATACCGTAGTGATCCAGCATCGCATCCAGCTGCGGCTCGCGACCGCGGAAGCGTTTGAACAGCTCCATCGGCTCTTCCGAACCGCCACGGGTCAGGATGTTGTCGAGGAACGACTGGCCGGTTTCGCGGTTGAAAATGCCCTCTTCTTCGAAGCGAGAGAACGCGTCCGCCGCCAGCACGTCGGCCCACAGGTAGCTGTAGTAACCCGCCGCGTAACCGCCGGCAAATATATGGCTGAAGGCGTGCGGGAAGCGGCCCCAGCTCGGCCCCGGCACCACGGCAACCTGTTTCTTAATTTCGGCCAGCGTCTGCAGCACTTTCGCCCCCTGCTCAGGGTTGAATTCCGCATGCAGGCGGAAGTCGAACAGGCCGAACTCCAGCTGGCGCAGGATAAACAGCGCCGCCTGGTAGTTTTTCGCCGCCAGCATTTTTTCCAGCAGCTCAACAGGCAGAGAATCACCGGTTTCATAGTGGCCGGAGATAAACGCCAGCGCTTCAGGCTCCCAGCACCAGTTTTCCATAAACTGGCTCGGCAGCTCGACCGCATCCCACGGCACACCGTTAATACCGGACACGCCCGCGGTTTCGATTTTGGTCAGCATGTGGTGCAGGCCGTGACCGAACTCATGGAACAGGGTGATCACTTCATCGTGGGTAAACAGCGCAGGTTTGCCGTTCACCGGGCGGTTGAAGTTACAGGTCAGATAAGCCACCGGTTTTTGCAGTGAGCCATCGGCGCGGCGCATTTTGCCCACGCAGTCATCCATCCACGCCCCGCCGCGCTTGTGCTCGCGAGCGTAGAGGTCGAGATAGAAGCTGCCGCGCAGCTCGCCCTGGTCGTCATACAGCTCGAAGAAGCGCACATCCGGGTGCCAGACGTCGATATCTTTCCGCTCTTTGGCGGTGATGCCGTAGATGCGCTTCACGACTTCGAACAGGCCATTTACCGCGCGCTCTTCCGGGAAGTACGGGCGCAGCTGTTCGTCGCTGATGCTGTAGAGATGCTGTTTCTGTTTTTCGCTGTACCACGTGATGTCCCACGGCTCCAGCTCTTCCACGCCGTAATGCTCTTTCGCATAGGCGCGCAGCTGAGCCAGCTCGGCTTCACCCTGCGGACGGGCGCGTTTGGCCAGGTCTGACAGGAACTCCAGTACCTGCTGCGGGTTTTCCGCCATTTTGGTGGCCAGGGATTTTTCCGCGTAGTTGCCAAAGCCCAGGAGCTGAGCCAACTCGTGGCGCAGCGCCAAAATCTCTTCCATCACCGGGGTGTTATCCCACTTCCCGGCATTCGGGCCCTGGTCAGAAGCGCGTGTGGAATAGGCGCGGTACATCTCTTCGCGCAGCGCACGGTTGTCGCAGTAGGTCAGCACCGGCAGGTAGCTCGGAATATCCAGCGTCAGCAGCCATCCGTCTTGCTCTTTGGCTTCCGCCTGAGCGCGCGCTGCGGCTAAGGCGCTTTCCGGCATCCCGGCAAGCTCGGCTTCGTCGGTAATCAGTTTGCTCCAGCCCATAGTGGCATCAAGCACGTTGTTGCTGTAGGTAGATCCCAGCTCGGACAGGCGAGCGGAGATCTCCCCGTAGCGCTGCTGTTTGTCTTTTGGCAGACCAATCCCGGACAGCTCGAAGTCGCGCAGCGCGTTATCCACCGCTTTCTTCTCGGCGACGCTCAGGCTGGCGTAGTTCGCCCCGTCACGCAGGTCGCGGTAGGCGTTATACAGGCCTTCGTGCTGGCCAACCCAGGTGCTGTATTCGGACAGCAGCGGCAGCGTCTGCTCATAGGCTTCGCGCAGCTCCGGGCTGTTCTGTACCGAGTTCAGATGGCTGACCGGGGAGAACAGGCGCCCCAGGCGATCGTCCACTTCTGCCAGCGGCTGAACCAGATTCTGCCAGCTATAAGGCGCGCCCTGCGCAACCACGCTTTCCACCGCCGCACGGCAGTCGTCCAGCGCTTTAGTCACGGCCGGAACAACATGCTCCGGTTTGATGGCGGAAAACGGCGGCAGCTCAAAAGAGGTCAGTAAAGGATTGGTCATAAGCGCGTTCCTGATTAAAAGGGAGAGAGAAGCGCTCAAGCGGCGCTTTGTGCATGGAGTCTAGCATGGGGTTAAGTGTAGCGAATTTCAATCCCGGGCGTTGCGCTGCGGTCGCCGGGAAATGGGGCAGCAGACGCTGCCCCGGGCGGTCAATCAGTGGGATTTCGCGGCCATTGCGTAGGCCGCTGGCAGGTTCAGACGCTGCCAGAACTGCTGATCTGCCGTCGTGCCGGACAGCGGGTAGCCCGCAGGCAGCGCAGTTTTCACCATCAGATCGCGGCGCTGGGAGGCGGAAAGCTTAGGCAGCGCGGCTTCCAGCAGAACTTCCGCCCCTTGCGGTACTTTCAGGGCTTGCTTCTCACCCTTCTGCTGCGGCAGGTCGTAAGTCATGGTGAAGCGGTAAAGTTCTTTCATCGCCGGGGCACGGTACGGATCGTCTTTCGCGGAAGATTTCGCACATTCAGCCAAAGTGGTGCCGCACTCTTTTTCCAGCGCGGTACGCAGCTGATCGCGAGCTTCGTTAAACAACGCGCGGTATTTCGGGTCGTTCAGGTAGTTGGCGACATTGCGCTGCGCCACCATGCGGGAGCCCATCACGTCCAGCGGGTAATGCACGCCCAGCACAATGCGCGAGTAACCGTAGCGCGCACCGCGCTCAACCAAGGCTTCAAAGCGCTCTGGCACCATTTCGGCCATCAGCAGCGCGTCGGTGTAGCCGGTGTTGGTGTGGCCGCTTGGGAAGGAGCCACCGTCTGCGGTGTACGGTTTGTTGTCTTTAATCACCACATCGTCCGGCACGAGGTGAATGGTGTTGCCCTGGATCAGGAACGGACGCGGGTTATTGAAGTGCTTCTTCGCTGCGCTGGTGCTGACTTCGGAGGCTTTAATCAGCGCCGCGGCTTTGCTCAGCTCGCCTTTATCGTAGGCGGCCAGGAAGGCTTTCCCCAGACGCGGCCCCATGGCATCGCTCAGGAAGTAAAGGTGGTTGATGCCCTCGGCATCCGCCAGCGCCTGATGGCGCGAAGTCTGCACGGCGTTCAGGTTGATGTTGGTGACGGTTTCAAGGTTCTGCTTAATCACCGAGTCCGGCAACTTGCTGAAGGCAGAAAGCAGCTCGATGCCCGCCTTCTGGTTAGCTTTGGTCTGGAAGTCATAGCCGCTCGCCTTCAGCCAGGCGGTATCCGCCAGCTTTTTGCTTTGCTTCGCTTTATCCAGCTGGTCGCGGGTCAGTTTATCCGCATCGCCTTTCAGGGCAGCGCGCAACGCCGCCAGAGACTGCATTTCAATCTCATCAAACGCCTGGCTGCTGTTGGCCGGGGTCACACTATTGGCTATCGCCGCGGCCTGAGGAAGAGACACATCTTTCGCCAGCGCGGGCAGAGAGACGGCTAACGCGGCGGCCAGCACAGAAATACGAAGTTTCATTATTTTTCCTTTTATTCAAACGATTACCTTGCCTGGCAGCGACGCTATCCTGGTGATTTGACATTTTTATGACACCGTTATGTTTTGAAACGCTTTCTCCCCAACTGAAACAGCGCCGCGCCCGGGCGGTAATCCGCCGCAATCTGCGGTAAACTGTGGGAAATTTGTTTTCTTATTTGCGGAACACCATCCCTCATGCTCAGCTATCGCCACAGCTTTCACGCCGGTAACCATGCCGACGTACTAAAACACACCGTTCAAAGCCTGATTATTGAATCGCTTAAAGAGAAGGAGAAACCGTTTCTCTATCTCGACACTCACGCAGGCGCCGGGCGTTACCAGCTGAGCAGCGAACATGCGGAGCGCACCGGCGAGTATCTGGAAGGTATCTCCCGCATCTGGCAGCAGGACGATTTGCCTGCCGAGCTGGAGGCCTATATTGGCGCGGTGAAGCATCTGAACCGCAGCGGCAACCTGCGTTATTACCCTGGCTCTCCGCTGATTGCCCGCCACCTGCTGCGCGAGCAGGACAGCCTGCAGCTGACCGAGCTGCACCCGTCCGACTTCCCGCTGCTGCGCTCTGAGTTCCAGAAAGACAACCGCGCCCGCGTGGAGCGCGCCGACGGCTACCAGCAGTTGAAAGCCAAGCTGCCGCCGGTTTCCCGTCGCGGCCTGATCCTCATCGACCCACCGTATGAGATCAAAACCGACTACCAGGACGTGGTGAAAGGGATTGCCGAAGGCTATAAGCGTTTTGCCACAGGCACCTACGCGCTGTGGTACCCGGTGGTGCTGCGTCAGCAAATCAAACGCATGATCCGCGACCTGGAAGAGACCGGCATCCGCCGCATCCTGCAGATCGAACTGGCGGTTCGCCCGGACAGCGACCAGCGCGGCATGACGGCTTCCGGCATGATTGTGATTAACCCACCGTGGAAGCTGGAACAGCAAATGGCGAACGTGCTGCCGTGGCTGCACAAAAAGCTGGTGCCAACGGGGACCGGCTCCACCACGCTGAGCTGGATTGTGCCTGAATAAGAAAGCTAGCCAATGCCGCTGCAGCTTGAAGTATGACGTGGCTATCACAGTAATCGGTAGAACCTTTATCCCGGCGCGCTACAATCGCGCCTAATTTTCGACTCAAAAGGGAAACATCATGACCAAACATTATGACTACCTCGCCATTGGCGGCGGCAGCGGCGGTATCGCCTCGATTAACCGTGCGGCAATGTATGGGCAGAAATGCGCACTGATTGAGGCGAAGGATCTGGGTGGCACCTGTGTGAACGTCGGCTGCGTACCTAAAAAAGTGATGTGGCATGCGGCGCAGATCGCCGAAGCGATCCACAACTACGGCCCGGACTACGGCTTTGATACTACGCTGAACCACTTCGACTGGGACAAGCTGATCGCCAGCCGCACCGCCTATATCGACCGTATTCATACCTCTTACGACAACGTACTGGGTAAGAATAAAGTGGACGTGATCCGCGGCTTTGCGAAGTTCGTTGATGCCCACACCGTGGAAGTTAACGGCGAAACCATCACCGCAGACCATATTCTGATCGCCACCGGCGGCCGCCCAAGCCACCCGAACATCCCTGGCGCTGAGTACGGCATCGACTCAGACGGCTTCTTCGAGCTGCCGGGCCTGCCAAAACGCGTGGCGGTTGTTGGTGCGGGCTACATCGCGGTGGAAATCGCGGGCGTGATTAACGCTCTGGGTTCAGAAACGCACCTGTTCGTGCGCAAACATGCGCCGCTGCGCACCTTCGACCCGCTGATCGTTGAAACGCTGCTGGAAGTCATCGAAGCAGAAGGCCCAACCCTGCACACCAACGCGATTCCGAAAGCGGTTGTGAAAAATGCAGACGGCAGCCTGACGCTTGAGCTGGAAGATGGCCGGGCGGAAACCGTCGACACCCTGATTTGGGCGATCGGCCGCGAACCGGCTAACGACAACTTCAACCTGCAGGTAACCGGCGTTGAGCTGGACGCTAAAGGCTACATCAAGGTAGATAAGTTCCAGAACACCAACGTGCCGGGGATTTATGCCGTGGGCGATAACACCGGTGCGGTTGAGCTGACCCCGGTGGCGGTTGCCGCCGGTCGCCGCCTGTCCGAGCGCCTGTTTAACAACAAGCCGGACGAGCATCTGGACTACAGCAACGTGCCGACCGTGGTGTTCAGCCACCCACCAATCGGCACCGTGGGCCTGACCGAACCGCAGGCGCGCGAGCAGTACGGCGACGATAACGTGAAGGTCTACAAATCCTCCTTCACCGCCATGTACACCGCCGTGACCTCTCACCGCCAGCCGTGCCGCATGAAGCTGGTCTGTGCTGGCCCGGACGAGAAAATCGTCGGGATCCACGGCATCGGCTTCGGCATGGATGAAATCCTGCAGGGCTTCGCCGTGGCGCTGAAAATGGGCGCGACCAAGAAAGACTTCGACAACACCGTGGCGATCCACCCAACCGCAGCGGAAGAGTTTGTCACCATGCGTTAATTCCCCCAGGGAGACGCCTAAAAGGTCAGAGATCGCTCTGGCCTTTTTTATATCTGTGGAAAAACATCCAGCCATGATATTTATCTCTGCATAAACTGATGTCAAAAATAATGTACAAAGTGGAGATATATTATGGGCTGGGAAATGCATATCACCAGGACGGAACATGCATGGGATGGGGAGAGTAATCCTATTCTTGCAGAAGAATGGATTCAGTATGTAAATAACGATCCTGAGCTCAGTTTCTCTCCCATGAATGGACCCTATCATGTCATCTGGCGAGGGAATGAAATTAACTGGCTGGACTGGCATACAGGGAATATTTCTGCAAAATCGCCTGCTCAGGCATTGTATTGCAAAATGCTGGATATCGCCGCCGCGCTCAATGCAAAAGTCCGGGACGATGACGGCAACTTATACTTATCGCCCGATGATTTACTTAATCCATCATGGGCAAAGAAAGAAGTATCACCGTCATTTCTAAAGAAAATCATTACTTACTTCAGAAAATAAATAGCGCAGTCTTGCCTCTACGGATTACCAATAAAAAAGCCGCACCAGCGGCTTTTTACACGCGCTCATTATGGCTAAACCAGCCCCTTTCTTAGCAGCCCTTCCAGCACCTTCAGCGGGGAATGCTGCGGGTTCTGCATGGCGTCCACCGGCAACAAAAACGTCTGCTCCAGCATAAACTGCCCGCCCATTGCGGCATGCGGCGTCTGGTCGGAGAAACAAATCCAGCTGCTGCCCGGAGGGAAATCGATGGCCACCTGAGGCCCCCGCTTTTGATAATCCGCATCGGCCTTCATCGCGTCGTGCATCTGCAGCATCAGGTGGTCGTAATGGCTGCGGCGGCTTTTGGTGATGCCGACGGCGTTCTGCAGCCAGCTGCTTACCGGGGAATAGCTTTTCAGGCGCGGCAGGAAGCGCTCGGCCAGCGTCGGGAAGGCTTCACCCACACGCCAGCTGCGGCTTTCACCGGCCGGATTAATGTTGGTGAAAATACGCAAAATACGCTCGCCATAGTTGGGCCGGGACGGGAACGCGTCCACGTGCAGGCGGCTGTCGTCTTTACGCCAGGAAGTGTTCTGCGTCCACTGCTTAACGGGGTGCAGGCGCAGGCTGTTGGTCGGCGAATGTAGCACCTGCTGGTATTCCGGCAGAAGAGTGGCAATCAGCTGCAGGCAAGATTCGTAATGCCGTTTTAGCAGGGCGCGAACTTCTGGCTCCTGATCGGCTACAGCCACGCCGGTCAATTTATCCTTCAGGGGCTGATAGCTGATGTTTTTACGTTTCGGATCCACGACCGCTGGGTTAAGCAGCGCGGTTTCCTGTTCGGTCAGCGCAAACGCCAGCTGCGGCAGAAAAACAACTTTGCCCTGTTCCAGCTCGCTCACAGCCGATTCAGCAGCCGTATTGCCCCATTGAGAAAGCGGATGCGTCAGGGCTGCGGTATCAAGAGTGATGTTTAAATCTGACATATTGGTGTCCTTGCCACTGCTCCGGACAATGTCTTTAACAGATGAATTTCCGGAACATTTTATTTTTTGAAAGACGAATAGAAGCTCGCCGCCGGAAGACAGCGAATGCATACCTGAAAGGGATTCGAACGAGTATAGTAAGAATGTAAATTAAAGGTTAAACAAAAGCTAAACATCGCCTTAGGCGCTAAATTAAAACGCACAAAATCATAAAATAACGCTAAGTGAATATTGCACTGGCCCACTGATATTATTCGCTATTCGCCACGGCTAAATAAACAATGGCCCGCTAAGCAGGCCATTGTTTATTTCCACTCGCTGCGCAATAGCGCATAAGCATATTCATCCCCCCACTCACCTTTAAAGAAAATATTCTTGTGAAAGTGTGCTTCCCGACGAAAACCCAGCTTTTCCAGCAGGCCAGCGGCGGCGTCATTCCTGGCATCAACCGTCGCCACCAGGCGATGCTTGTTGAAGGTGGTGAACAACAGATCAATCGCGCCGCGCAAAGCTTCAAAAGCAAAGCCCTGACGCTGATGCCTCTCATCAAAGGTCATGCCCAACTCTGCCTGCTGGCCTTCATCGAAGAAGTGAACGGCCACGTCACCCAATAAACGCTGGTCTTCGCTGCGCACCACCGCAATCTGAAACCAGCTTTCATCGGTATTAAAGTCCAGCGACGCCTGCTGGGAATAAAACGCCTCGGCATCGGCATCGCTGTAGCCATCCCAGCTCTGGTAGCGAGCAACTTCCGGCTGGTTACGGTATTCAATAAAAGCAGGCAAATCGGCACGAGTAAACTTGCGCAGCGTCAGGCGCGGGGTGGTCAGTAACGGCTCCATAAGTCATTCCTGGTCAAAGTGTCTGGGTATAGTGTCGGCATGCAGGGTAGCAGCTTTACGTTTTTTCGATATTACGCCGAGTGCTCAGCGGCGCGGTGGCACGCATTATGTAAAAAAGAGAATGAAATGAATATGCTACGAGCAGCAGAGCTTCCGTCGCCAAATAATTATTAGTTCGCTTACATATTTAAATTCACCAAGCACGACTTAAGCTAAATTTTCTCAATAAATACATATGAATAGTTATGATATATCCTTGTAACAAAAAGCTACAATTTTAATTTTCTTTAAAATCAAACGATTCACCGCTCAAATATTCACCAGTAGAAAATAATCTTTCCCCTGTCAAGCAACGGTCCATAAAATAGCTCCCGTTTTGCCTGGCAAGACAAACTAATAATAATTTTCAACAACATAATTTATCGCGCAACAATAACCCTTTACGGCCCTTAACCTGTCCGTACAGGTTTATTTTTTGCAACACCAAACCAATGTGATAGAAAACAGAACGATACATCATGCACAAGCAAAAATACCTGCCTGTAGCCGCCGCATTGCTGTTTAGCCCGGCGCTGCTCGCTTCTACCAGCTTTAATTTTTCACCCGATGCAGTTAGCACGAATATTTCCACCAGCGTTTTAAACGGAGAATCTAAAGAGCTCGTTTATAATCAAGGCGATGGCAGTAAATTAAGTGAACTGAAATGGAAAATCAAAAATACCCCTATTATTAAAGGAGGTATTAGCTGGGACGCACAGCGCTACATCACCCTCAATGCTAACGGCTGGACAACCTTCGCCTCTCGCGGCTCGCATATGTCCGACTATGACTGGCAAACGCCTGGCCAGAGCCACTGGAGCGACAAATCTACCCACCCGGATACCAGCCTGAATTATGCCAACCAGTTCGATTTCAACCTTACCGGCTGGCTGCTGAAGGAGCCAACATACAATCTCGGCGTGGTAACCGGCTACCAGGAAACTCGCTATAGCTGGACGGCGAGAGGCGGCTCATACAATTATTTCAACGGTGCACTTATCGGTGAATTCCCCGCCGGGAAACCAGGAATTGGGTATAGTCAGAAATTCAGCGTGCCGTATATTGGGCTGACCAGTAGCTACCGCTATCAGGACTTTGATATTGCAGGGCAATTTAAATTCAGCCCGCTGGTTAATGCTCAGGATAATGACGAGCACTATATGCGTCAGCTGAGCTTTAGCGAGAAAAGTAGTCATTCCAATTATTATGCCGCAACCGTCTCCGCCGGTTATTACGTTACGCCAAATACCCGACTGTACACGGAATTAACGTGGACGCGTTTTTCCGAAGCAAAAGCTTCAACAAAAACCCGTAATAATAATACCGGGGAA
This sequence comes from Enterobacter sp. Ap-1006, assembly GCF_011752835.1. NCBI lineage: Bacteria > Pseudomonadati > Pseudomonadota > Gammaproteobacteria > Enterobacterales > Enterobacteriaceae > Enterobacter > Enterobacter sp. Ap-1006. The sequence goes on from NZ_VWWU01000006.1 coordinate 165,904, forward strand.
ACCTGGTCTCAGGGCAGCGGTTCCGCGGGCCTGAGTAACGACAGCTATACCTACGGCGTCGGGATTCAGTATCGCTTCTAAAGGGTTTTGCATATCAAGTTGAGGAAACTCAGCCCGGATTGTGTGATTTTCACCAGCCGGGCTGAGAGATGTTCTTATGCTTGAATAGCAGAGAAAGTGCTGTATTGTTAATGCCCCCACCACAGTAATCATCAATAAAAAACATACCCTCAATATATCTTTATAAGATTTCCATTTTCTTCCAGCCTGTAGACACTGCCATTAACAGTGAGCTCTAACCCCGTATTTTTACTGTAGTCAACAATGAAAACCACATCCTTATCAATGCAGTTAACTTTTGTTTTCATATCATCGAAACAGAGTCGGTCATACTTCCCCTCTTCTTTATAGCCCTCACCGAAAAGCCAAATCGTAATAGTGTAGCCACTGTAGGATTCAGGCCCTGGAATATCATACTTCGCTTTCAGCATCTCTTGATTTTCCAGCCACCAGTTTATTTTACCTCTACTCGTCAAAGGGAAATTTTTAACTAAAACATCGCTATAGGTATTTCTCTGATGCACGGCGACAATCTCCACCGGGCGAAGTGACTCCCATAGCAGGTAACCTGCTAACACACAGCTCACAAAAACTAGCAAGGAAACTGCTTTCTTATTTTTGAATGTCATTGCGCCCCCCGGTAATTTCAATGGTAGCGATCACATTGAACATCAAAAAAACAAAACATCTCAATCTATCTTTTTAATACTTCCATTTCCTTCCAGCCTATAAATGCCATCATCAAACGTGAACGTAAGCCCTCTATTTTTACTGTTACTGATTCTAAAAACTGAATCTTTATCAATGCAGTTGATTTTTGTTTTCATATCATCGAAACAGAGTCGGTCATACTTCCCTTCTTCTTTATAGCCCTCACCGAAAATCCAAAAAATAATCGTGTAGCCACCGTAAGATGCAGGCCTTGGAATATCATATCTGGCTTTCAGCATATCCTTGTTTTCCAGCCACCAGTTTATTTTTCCTTTTTTCGTAAAAGGGAAGTTTTTAACCAGAACACTGCTATAGGTATTTCTCTGATGAACAGCGACAATCTCCACCGGACGAAATGACTGCCATAGCAGGTAACCCGCCAACACACAGCCCACCCCAAGTAACATAAAACGTGTTTTCTTATTTTTGAATGTCATTGCGCCCCCCGGTAATTTCAATAGTAGCTTGCATATTGGTCATAAAGGGTTTAAAGGCAAACTCGCTGTATCGCTGAAGGACAAACCAGATCCTGAAAAACCGGAACTGGTTAAATTTCACCTTTGAAATGTCCTCATCATCCAGCCCAAAGTGGTCCTGGACTTTATAATGCACAACGGCACGATAGCGCTCTTTACCAACTACCAGAGACTTAATCGTGATATGAGTTGCCCAGGTATCGTGCACGGTGATGCCCAGCCCGTTAAAGTTATCCTGGAAGCGGTCAAATTTTGGTAGTCGTCCCAACATAATCGCGTCAGTTAGCTGCCCCAGCTTCTCTGCAGGATAACTGCCTCTATCCCAGTCAATATAGCTACTGAAAGCTTCTTGCAAACGGAGTCTTGTACTGTTTTCAGACGAACTATCACTTAAAATATGTGCCTTCAACGCGCTATCCAGTAATGGATGGCAGAACGATTTGTCGCTATTTTTCTGCATATGGGAAATCATCAGCTTAATCAGCACGTTGTAAGGGGGGTGGCACGCAAACGGACGGGATAGGTGCCGAAACTCATCAAAAAGGACCTCTGCGCACTCCCTCTGGGTCAGTTTATCACCTTCCCCTCGGGATCCGTGGAACATTGACTGCGGCTGGCTGAAGGGGCTGATTGCCGTCAACGTGTAAGGGTTCACTCTGGTGGAAATATCCACCAAATGAAACCGCGCCCTCAAAACGATGTCAGACAGATCGCCGCATTTCATATCGCTGGCGGTATAGTCATCCATCTTTTTCTGGGTTTTGAATATCTTACAGGGGAACTGAAGTGCCGGCATAAAGACCTTCCTGGTATATTATTAACGAGGCTCATCTTGAGCGTCGCTTATGATAAGCAGCAAATACATGTGGCGCGTCATATTTTTTATATTTGCAGTAAAACTTAGACCTCAGTCATTATTTTCACTCACAACATAAAACAAAATTACTTTATTTATCTTTATGCATTCATCTAATTAATATATTGAATGAAATTTTTATAAAAATATTATTGTATTAACGGATAAAATTCTCCCCCAGGTGTCTGTCACGGCACAGACCCTCTTTCGTATCTGTGCTATAACTCAGCCGCTTATTTTCAGGGAGATGACCATGCGACAAAGAGTGATTGCCTGTCCGATTATCCAGAACCAGGGCCAATATTTGCTGTGCAAAATGCCACAAGATCGCGGGGTGTTTCCCGGCCAGTGGGCGCTCTCCGGCGGCGGCATTGAGCCGGGTGAAACCATGGCAGAAGGGCTACGGCGTGAGATCCGGGAAGAGTTGGGTGAAGCGCTGATTATCTCGCACATTGAGCCGTGGACCTTCCGAGATGACGTGCGGGTGAAAACCTACGCCGACGGCAGCCAGGAGCAGGTGTACATGATTTACCTGATGTTCGACTGCATCAGCGAAAACCGCGAGATAACCCTTAACGACGAATTTGAGCAGTACGCGTGGGTCAGCCCACAGGATCTGGCGAGCTACGATCTGAATGAAGCCACCGCCGCGACGTTCCGTGATAAAGGGCTGCTGTAATGCATTGGGCTGCCCGAAGACTGCCCGGCACGACTAGCGCATCGCGTTGTATATCGCCTGCTGAATTTTGACGGTCTGCTCATCCACCGGCTCTGTCTCCAGCCCCTGCGCAGTTGCATCTTCATAGCGCTGCTTCTGCGCCGCCAGGCGCAGCTGAGCGCGCTCGACTTCCTCCTTCTGGCGCTGTACTGCCGGGGCTGAGCTGCAGAAGCTGGCGAGGAATTGCTTTCGCAGCGAAGTCAGCTTTTGCCCTTTCTTCATCCCTAACTCGGTGGAGCCAATCAGCCTGCGGCAGGGCCGGGTTTCGTCCATTTGCGGGCGGTATTGCAGCAAAATGGTCAGCACATCGCGGTCATCCGCCGCCAGCGCCTGCTCGGCAAAATAGACTTTCCAGTTCATCCCGCCCTGCATAAACAGGCGCACAATACGCGCGTCATTACGGTTAATCGCCGCCCGCAGGTTATTTTCGTCCCAGGTGATGCCCATATTGGCAAGCATATCCCGCGGGCTGTTGGATTCCGGCCGCTCTTTCTGCTGCACCGGCGTACTCACTATTGGCGGAGCCGCCGTCACCTCAGGTTTTGAAGTGGCATCACTTAACAGATAGAGACCAATCACCGCCACTGCCACCACCACAATCCCTACCGATGCCCACAGCGCGGTGGAGATCATGTCGGTAGTATCATGCTGTTTTTTGGCCGTGCGCGGGTCATAACGCTCGATGGATTCTCTGATCTCTGCCGGATCGCCGCCCTGGGCCGCATGATTTTTACGCGCCTGTTCAAGGTAGCTTTGCAGTGCCGCATCATCCGCGTCCAGCAGCGAGGAGGGATTCACTTTAGTGCGGCCTTCGCTAAAGGCTTTTTGTACCGGGCCGCTGATTTCACCGAAATAGCTATCCAGCAAAGCCACCTGCACGCTCGTCAGCGGCTGCTTGTGCATCAGGTCGTTGCGGATTTGACGGGTGCCATCGAGGAAGATTTGCAGGGTTTTACGTTGGTCGATAAGAAAACCCAGCTGAGGCGAGTTTTGGTAAACTTTAGCGTAGTGATGGGCAAACTCTTTCTTATCCACCAGCATCAGCGCCAGCTCGCTGAACTTCATGCCGCTCAGCACATCGCCCCGCTCGCCTCGCTTCAGCCAGCGGCGAACTTTGTCAGCCCCAAACTGGCTTTTTAGCTGATTAACCAGCTCCGCCTGGTTTTCCCACGCCTGATTGACCAGGCCTTTCAGCATCAGTTCAATGGCGCGCATCTGCTGCTGGGCGCCTTTCTGTAGCCCGTCAACGTCGGAGGAAAGCTCGGTGGAGTAGCCCAGCAAGGGCTGTTTGAAGCGCACATGCTCCAGATAACTGGTGAAGCGCAAGGCGGCGAGGAGCTGGTTCTGGCTAACCTCCTGCCCGCTTTCATACTGCGGCACCAGCTGCTGCAAATGGCGCAGCAACAGCGTGAATTGTGAAATCTCAGAGTCGTTAAGGTTCAGCCGCTTTGCCACCGCTCCCCAACTGCCCAGCGCCATACGGGCCTGCTCCAGCTGCTGGAAAAACCACTGCGGATCTTTGCCTTCGGCGGCACGAATATTCAATAGCGGCAGGATCTGAAGTGAAGCCTGCCGAATAATCCCCAGACACGTCTCAAAGTGCTCCCGCATCTGCAATGTTGCGCTGCTCATGATAGTCCTTTGTCGATGTCCGGCCTTATGTTGCCGAACGCAGAAAAAACGGCTTTTTTCCGCCCCAGGCGGCTATTTTTTTATGGTTATTAATGCCAAGGCCAAACTTCGCCATTACAGCCGAGTGTAAAGCAACCCGCCGGGAATCAATGGCGATAAAAAGAGCGATTTTGTCAGGTATTTTCTAGCGCTTGCTCGGCGATTTCACCCACTCTCTTTAGCGCCGCCTCGGTGACGGCATCGAGAGGCAAAGCATAGTTAAGACGCAGGCAATTGCGATATTTTCCGGAAGCAGAAAAGAGTGACCCACTGGCGACGTATATTTTCTCTTCCCGTAGCAGGAGGTTAAAACGTTCCACATCAACGTTTTCCGGCAGCTCAATCCAAAGCAGAAAACCGCCTTGCGGTCGGCTAACGCAAATGCCACAGGGGAAGTACTGCCTCACGCGGCAGGAAAAGTGATCGAGATTCCGCTGGTATTGTTGCCTCATACGTCTCAGGTGGCGGTGATAGTGGCCTTCGCGGATAAACCCGGCAATCGCATGTTGAGTAAAGACCGATGTGCTGCCGGTGCCGATATACTTCATGTGCAGGACGCGGTCGAGATAGCGGCCGGGAACAATCCAGCCAATACGCAGGCCCGGTGCCAGTGTTTTAGAAAATGAGCCGCAGAGTAAAACACAATCACCGACGTCCAGAGATTTAATTGTCATCGGGCGTGGGTACTCGAAGGTAAGCTCGCCGTAAACGTCATCTTCGATAATGGCAATGTCGTAGCGTTTCGCCAGGCTGAGTACGGCCTTTTTACGCGCGTCTGGCATAATAAACCCCTGAGGGTTATTGCAGTTCGGCACCAGAAAAATCGCTTTAATCGGCCACTGTTCCAGCACCAGCTCCAGCGCCTCCAGGCTCATCCCGGTCACTGAGTCGGTTGGGATCTCCACCACTTTCAGGCCATAGCCGCGCAGCATCTGCATGGTGCCGTGGAATGACGGTGACTCAACCGCCACAATATCCCCCGGTTCACAGACCGCTCGAATGGCGATCGACAGCGCTTCGTGGCAACCGTTGGTCACCACAATATCGTCAGCGTTCACCACACAGTTACTGTCCAGCAACAGACGAGCAATTTGTTCACGCAGCACTTTGGTGCCCTGAATTTCGTCATAACCCAGTACTTCAGCGGCCTGGTGCTGGCTCAATCTGCCCATCTCCCGCAATAGCGGCTTGACGGTCGATTGCGTGAAATCAGGTGCTCCACTGAAAAATCCCGGCGCTTCGCCGCTGTAGCGGAGATTAATCATCTCCAGCACTTCACTCCATTGCTTAACTTCCACGGGCCAACGCGCGGGACGCGAAAGGCGTGGAAGCGGCGGCACGGCTTTGCGCGGCGAAACAAAGTAGCCGGAACGTGGCTGAGGGGAAATCAGCTGCTGGTCCTCCAGGACGTGATACGCCTGTTGCACGGTGCTGATACTGACACCGTGTTCGCTGCTCAGGCTCCGCACCGAGGGCAGACGCTCCCCGCTTTGGTATAGCCCCTGCTCAATACGCTCAGCCAGCAGCGTGGCAAGATGTTGGTAACGCGTCATGCTGTATCCTCACCGGAAACCATACAGAAGGAAAAACCGATACAGAATGGCGCAATAAATACCATTCAGCTCCTGTTTTAGTCCTTCTGTATGTTAAAGAAAAGTAATTTTTGAATCTGTCTGCTTTTTCCCGCTGGCCCCATGATAACCCCAGGCAAACCGCGAGGAGTCACAGCATGGGCTTTGAAGAGAACCACCATCGCAGACCGTTTTATGGACTGGTGATGCTTTACCAGTATTTTCGCCGCAGCCGCCAGCGCCGCCAGGCTTTGCGGGCGCTGCGCGAGCTGAGTCCGGAACAACTCAGGGATATGGGGCTGACGAGGGATGATTTATCGCGCTGGGATTAACGCTTAAGCGGTGCCACACGCTGGCACCGCTTTTTATTTGCTGCTATCAAAAGGAGGATAAGACAACAACAACGATACTCAGGAGCCGTATGAACATCACCGACCTGCCTTTTACTACCACCGACTGGGCAACTCTCCCCCCTACCGAACATCCCGGCATTACCGGCAAAGCGTTCTGGCGCACTCAGCGGTTTGGGCCGATCCGCGTGCGTATGGTGGAATACACCGCCGGCTATCTGGCCGATCACTGGTGCCAAAAAGGGCACGTTTTGCTGTGCCTGCAGGGCGAACTGCAAACTGAGCTGGAAGATGGCCGCCAGTTTACGTTAACCCCGGGTATGAGTTACCAGGTGGCCGACGGCGCCGAGCCTCACCGTTCCTCAACGGCATCAGGTGCCGTCCTGTTTATTGTGGATTAACGCCATGCCGACGCTTTTAACGCCACGCCTGGCGCTCAGCCAAATCACCGAAGCCGACTGGCCACTTTTCCGCTACCTGCAGCAGCAGCCGGACGTCATGCGCTACGTGGCCGATAACCGACCGGAGACAGAGATCCGCCAGGCTTTTGACGCCCGTCTTCCCGACTGGCAGCAGGGCAGCCGCCACTGGCTCTGTATGGTGATGCGCCACCGCAAAACCGGCGTGCCAATTGGCGTCACCGGCTTCATTCTGCGTGAGGACGATATCGCGGAAGTCGGATTTTTACTCGACCCGTCGTTTCACGGCCAGGGCTACGGGTATGAATCGCTGTACGAGGTGTGCGCCTTTGCATTTGCGGAGGTAGGCATCCGCAAGCTTGTGGCCACGGTCACCGCCGGAAATTTTCCGTCGAAGAAAGTGCTGGAGAAAGTCGGGTTTCAGCCGGAAGGAACGCTGCGGGAGAACTACTGGCTGAACGAACGCTGGCAGGATGACTGGATTTTTGGCCTGCTGGCCCGGGAGTTCAGATAAAACACGGGCCGCACAAGGCGGCCCATACTGCGTGATTCAAGACTTAGTTGTAGATTTCAGCCACGCCGTACATTTTGTTATCACCGCCGGCGGAAACAATGCGGATAGACTTCGCGCCTGCCTGCTCGGCTTTCTGCTGCAGCTGGTGTTGCAGGCTGTCGAGGTTAGACGCGCCGCTGACCGATACGGTGCCCATTTTCTGGCTGACAGCTGGCTGAGTTTCCGCAGCGAAGCCGGAGAAGGAAGCAGCGAGAGTCATAACTACGGCAAAATATTTGATGCTTTTCATGATGGTTACCTTTGCATTTTGTTTAGTTGGAAGGCTGACTGCCTTCGATGAGATAAGAATAGCGCCGCCGTGCTTTGTTTGTTAGCGGAACAATTCGCTTATCTCTTTCAAAAAAACTGAAAACAAAGTAACTCTATTAAAAGCGGCGCCGGCAAAGCCCGGGCACCGCCGGGTAGTCACCAATTCCAGCGCACGCCGACATTGCCGGTCACTACGCGCTGACGCTCGCCGCCAAAGTTAGTCAGGTAGCCCGTCGTGGCATAAAGGCTGCCGTTCTGGCTAACCTGTGCCACCAGTCCCGCGCCAATCTGCCCGGCCGTTTGCCCGACATTGCTGGCGATCGTTGTGCTGCTATCGAAAGCTGTTTCATCATCCTGGCCGAATGACCGCAGTACGTTAGCGCGCAGATAAGGCTTCCAGCTCACGCCGCTCGCCTCAAACGCCCACTGCAGCCGGGCCCCAACCCGCCCCTGCCAGGTATTACCCTTGTTCCAGCGAACATCGGAGACGCCGTCATTCAGCGAATCCAGGGAGGTCCTTTGCCAGACCAGCTGTGCCTGAGGTTCAAGCGTCACCCCTTCGCCGAGGGAAACGGGCAGCCCCGTCTCAACAGAGCCGGTCACCGCCTTGCCGCTGGAAGAAGCATTCACCTCGTTGACCGAGTTAGTCGTCAGCCGCAGCGCACTACCCATCAATACTGCGTCCGTATACCAGCCGGAGGCTGCAACCCGTGTCCAGTAGCCGCCGTAGGTGTAGTTATTCAGCTGTAGTTTACCAACGCGCATGCCCTGTTTTGCCAGCGCAAAGCCGTCGACATCCCCGGTCGCTCTGGAGAATCCGAACAGGATACCGAAGTGATGCGTCGCCCCGCTATCTTCAGTGGCGGTATACAAATCCTGCCCCAGCTGGAGCCCCCACAATGTGCCGTTGAAGGACGGGTTCACCTCTCCACTTTGATGAATATCCGCGTGGCTGCCCCAGCTTCTGGCCCAGAAAGCTGACGCTTTGTTATTACCGCTCAGCAAACTCTGCTCGCCCTGACGATCGTGGAAGGTGTCGATCTGCTGCAGGTTAAGCTGGCGGGCAACGGCTGGCGCTTCGGCATACAGCGCAACCTCTGGCCGGTAAACGTTCAGCGTCTCGTCACCGTGAGAGGCATCCACGATGGACTCAGGCGTTTCTTCCGCCGGAGTGACCGACGTTATCGAGTCCGGCACAACCGTGTTGCGCAGATACCAGCTCCCGCCGCTGCCGTCAGAGACGCCGCCTTTGGCGAGATAATAGGAATATGCTCCGGCGCTGACGGTGCCCCCCGAGAGACTGAAGGCATTCACCGTGCTGGTCGCGCCGTTAGTGGCCTGAACGACCTGAATACCATCGGACAGAGTTTGCGCCCCGGCGCCGCCGATATTGGTGACTTTCAGCGTGCTGTTGCCCGAAGCGCTGCCGCCGCTAAGGATAAGCTTGTCAGACGCGGCTCCATCGCCTGCCAGCACCGTATTCAGCGCAATCACGCCATTCTGGCCGCTGTAGTTGCCCGCGACGGTCAGGCTGTTCCCCACCCCGCTGCCACCGAGCTGCACAAGCCCCGCGTTGGTCAGATTGCCGTTGATCTGGAAATTGCCCTGTGGGCCAGCGGAGAGAAGCGGTAGCGCATTGGCCACTGCCAGCGTGCCGCTGTTCGTCACGTCTCCGTTTACCGTGCCGTAGCCACCCAGCGTGGCGCCTGCGGCGACCTTTGCTCCGCCTGCCGCTGCCGCAGAAGCTTGAGGACTGTCACCCACGACCAGCGTACCCGCATTAATTGCCGTGCCGCCCGCATAGCTATTAAGGCCGTTGAGCACCAGCGTCCCGCTGCCCAGTTTGGTTAACGCCCCGGCCCCCGTAATGCCCTGCCCGACAACGGAGGTGAACCCCTGAGTATCGAACGTCCCATTACTGACGGTGACTGATACCGCCCGGGATGACGCAAGATCGAACGAACTGCCGAGCTGAAGCGTGCCCCCGTTAAAGATAAGCCCACCAGCAGCCGCACCGAGCGCACTGTCTGCGGCGGCCTGCAGCGTGCCGCCGCTCAGCGTCGTTCCACCGCTGTAGCTGTTAGTGCCCGTCACCTGCAGCAGGCCGCTGCCGCTTTTCTCAACGGCTCCGCTGCCGGTCATCGCCCCGGAATAGCTGCCGTCGCTGTTTTGCAGGAAACGCACCAGCCCGTCGTTAGTGACCGACAGCGGCAGGTTGGCTGAGTTCGCCTGCAGCGTCGCGCCGTTGCTGACCGAGGCCGTCACTGAAGCGAGGCTGGTGCCGAGCGTGCCGGTAAGATCCAGCGTACCGCTCTGCACCAGGGCAGTGGTAAACGCGCCGGAACCCGCCCAGGTCCAGTCGCTGCCGGTCATGGTCAGCGTCTGGAAGTTGGTGAAGGCATTGGAGGCCGTTCCCGATCCTTCCAGCGTCACGCTGTTGTTTCCCCGTCCGCCGTCCGCCAGGCCAACAATTTGTGAGCCGGTCTGGAGGATCAGCGAAATGCTGCCGTTGCCGCTCAGGATTGCCGTGCCGCTTCCCCCCTGAATCAACCCGGCGTTGGTGATGGTGATGTTGCCGTTAGTTGAGCGAATACCGATCCCGTTATTGCTGACGATCTGCCCGCCGGCCAGGTTATTGATCGTGGTGTTAAAGCTGCTGCCGAGCGTATTGGCCACCACTCCGTCCACGCTGCCGCTGGAGGACGCGGTTCCCGTGGTCTGAATCAGGCCGCTGTTATTTAGCGTGGCGTTGTTGCCCTGCAAAAACACCGTGGGTGCGTCCCGCCCGGACGTGGTCAGCGTCCCGCTGTTGTTCACCGTGCCGCTGCCGCCCAGCAGCGAAATAGCCCTGGCGTTATTCCCCGACGTCGAGACCGTCCCGGTATTCGTGATGGTATTCCCCGCCGCCCCTGGATTGCTTTGCCCCCAGGCCGCGGTCATGCCGTATGAATTGCTGCCGCTGGTGGTGATGGTGCCGTTGTTGATCAGCGTGTTGTTATTGCCGTTGGCCGCCATACCGTCGTTATAGGCCCCGGTAGTGGTCAGCGTGCCCGTCACGCCGTTGGTCAGCGTGTTACCGTTGTTCACGCCAAGCAGCAGCGCCCCACGGTTCGCCACGCCAGTACCGTTCCCAGACAGAGTGAGCGCCCCACCGTTAGTAATCGTGCTGCCGCTGTCCACCGAAAACGGCGTCGCCTGAGCGGGCAGCGAATAGCTTCCAGCGGTGGTTGAGTCGAGGTTAATCGTGACGTTATTGCTGCCGGTGGTGGCTACCACTGGCGGAATACCCGAGCCGCTACAGGTCACGGTGTCTCCGCTATTCGGCGCTGGCGACGAACAGGCGGCAATGGCGGAAAAGGGGAGCGCACCGGTTAAACCGGCCAGACAGACAGGAACCAGAGTCAAAGCCTTATTTTTCATGTTTACTCTCGCAGCAAGAAAGATAAACAACAGGTGGGCGTTCCCTGCGGCCTCGCGGTGAGACGGGCAAATTGTCCAGTGGTGGGTCTGGGGCAGAAGAAATCTACACCCGGCACTTAACTATAGAGCCAGGTGTGGATTTAAGAGGCTGATGAGGCGGATTTTATCGGCTTATTTCACCGAAAAGAGAGCGCGGTCAGAATTCCGTGTGGGAAAAACCGGTCATTTCGGTCAGTTCCATCTCGCGACCCAGGGCGGTCATCGGGTGGACAATAACAAGGCCACGCACGCTTTTCTTGAGCTTGCCCATATCTGCCTGCTCTTTTTTGGTAATCGCACGCTTGTACGGCAGCGCTACCAGCTTCTGCGCTTCTTTGCTCAGCTTCTGGTTACGCACCGCCTGCAGGCGAGCGATTTCGATTTCCAGCTTCTGCCGCTCTTTTTCCAGCTCGGCATATTTTTCCGCTTCGTTGATCAGGTGCAGGCCTGGCATTTCGTGGCGGATAGCGTCCAGACGGTCGCTAAGGCGTTTAATTTCTGCTTTTTCGATTTCTTTCATTTTGACTTACCGTGAATAAAGATGGCTTGCTGGCAAGGATACACGATCCTGAGGGACAGGGCGAAAGGCGGCTATTTTTGGAAGGCTTTTTTTAAGCTGATCCTTGAGATCAGCTCTGTCAGAGAAAGTACCATCGTGGACCGGACTATTTGCATGTAGCGCTGACGCTGCATCGCCAGCAGTTCAGGATCGCTGCCGTCCACGAAGGTCGGCGTCGGCGGCAGCGCCGTCACGCAGTGCAGTTCGCCAAACGGGCCAAGCATTTCATCATCGGTGAAGCTGTATTCGTTGCCGTCGTGGTTCAGCTCTTCCCGGAGCGCCATGAGCAGCTCGCAGTCTTCGTACTCGGCGCGATTTAGCACGCCCAGCCCGTAGATAAGCTTCAGGCGTACCGAAAGGTCGCCCAGCGGGCCGTCGCCGTCCAGCAGTGGCTCAACCGCATATTTCACCGCGTAGTCGTCCTTGCGGAACACCTGCAGCACCAGGATATTCACCGCTTCGGTTAACAGCTCGACGGCAGCAATCAGCAGGCTTCGTACGGTTTTGCCGGCATTCAGTCGCTCAAGCACGCGGTTTTCAAAGGCCTGGGTTTCTTCCATTTTTGCCTGCATCACTAAACATGTTTCAGGCGCGGTATCCACCGCGCCTGCATAGGGTTACGCTATGGCGTTATACGCCTTCACCGCCTCAGTCACGGCTTCGCTGTTTACATCCAGACCGGACACTTCCGCCAGCGCCGCCTGTGGGCCTTTATCTGCCAGTAGCTGCTTCAGCTCCTGCGCCTGCGGGTCCTGCTCGCTGTGGTAGTGCATTGCCGCCGCAATCCCTTTAATCAGGTTAGCGTGAGGCAAACCGTACTCAATCGTCCCCAGCAGCGGCTTAACCAGGCGGTCACCCGCGCTGAGTTTACGCAGTGGCTGGCGGCCAACGCGTTCCACGTCATCCTTCAGATACGGATTTTCGAAACGACCGAGGATTTTCTTGATGTACGCGGCATGTTTGTCGGCTTCAAAGCCGTAGCGCTTAATCAGCACCGCACCGCTCTCTTCCATCGCCCCTTTCACTACGGCGCGCACTTTCTCATCAAGAATGGCATCGCGGATAGTCTGGTGCCCGGCCAGCTGACCGAGGTACGCGGTTATAGCATGCCCGGTATTCAGCGTGAAGAGCTTGCGCTCGACAAACGCCATAAGATTATCAGTAAGTTCCATGCCAGGAATGTTCGGCAGGTCACCTTTAAACTGGGTTTTATCGACAATCCACTCGCTAAAGGTCTCCACGGTCACTTCCAGCGGATCGTTAGTGGCGGATTCAGACGGCGGAACGATGCGGTCAACCGCAGAATCAACAAAACCAACGTGCTGGTCTACCCACGCCCACGCTTCAGCAGACAGCGCTTTCTTGACGTGCTCTTTCAGCTGGCTGGTGCCACGCACCATGTTTTCACAGGCGATGATGTTCAGCGGCGTTTCGTTGCCGTTCGCGCGGCGCAGCTCCAGGCCTTTGGCAAGCGTTGGCGCGATGCGCTCCAGCACAACCGGGCCGACGGCGGTGGTGATCAGATCAACCTGAGCGATAAGGGCCACAACGTCGTCGCCGATGCTGCTGACGGCATTCACGTTGGAGACGGTATCAATCTGCTGCTGCTCGCCGACTACGTGAACCTGGTAGCTGTGACGCGCGTTCAGGGCATCCAGAACCACCTGGTTTACGTCGGCAAAAGTCAGCTGCAGACCGGCGTCCGCCAGCAGTTTACCGATAAAGCCACGACCGATATTACCTGCACCAAAATGTAATGCTTTCATTGCGTTAACCTTCCTGATTATTTCACCCGTGAGGGCTGGGGTAAGGATACTGTATGCGAATCCCCTCACCCTAGCCCTCTCCCCAAAGGGGAGAGGGGGTAATGCTTTGCACCTGCTGCCCCTCCGGGGCGAGGGGCAGGGTCTTATTTCTTACCGGCCAGCAAATCCAGTACTTCCTGGACGCTGGTGGTGTGCGCCAGGCGCTCAATCACCGACTCATCATCCAGCGCGTTGGTCAGGCTGGTGATGACCTGGATGTGTTCGTTATTGCGGGCTGCAATACCGATCACCAGGCGGGCCACGTCTTCCGGCTCTTCACCGAAGTGAACGCCTTCCGGGTACTGGCAGAACACCACGCCGGTTTTCAGCACGCGGTCTTTTGCTTCCACGGTGCCGTGAGGAACCGCGATACCTTCACCTAGGTAGGTCGGGGTCAGTTTCTCGCGCTCAAACATCGCGTCCACGTATTCCGGCTGCACGTAGCCGCCGTTCACCAGCTGTTCACCAGCGAAGCGAATCGCTTCTTCTTTGTTGCTGGCTTTCAGGCCGAGGAACACGTTACCCGCGCCCAGCTTGAACACCGCGTCTTCGCTGGAAACAAAGCTGTCTTCCAGGCTGTGCATGACTTTTTCTTCTTTCTGACTCAGATTCTGGGAAGCCACCAGACGCTCAACGAGGTTGGCGTACAGGCTGCTGTCGAGGAAGTTGGTCAGGGAGATATGCTGCGCCTGCGGCACCTGGCGCATCGCACGCTCGGTCAGGTCGCGGTGGGTAATCACCAGGTCAACGTCGTCCGGCAGGCTGTTGATCGCGCAGTTGGTCACGGAGATATTTTTCAGGCCAGCGTCGTTCACTTTCTTACGCAACACGCCTGCGCCCATGGCGCTGGAGCCCATCCCTGCGTCGCAGGCAACGATGATTTTACGCACGTGGCTCAGGTCGTTAGACAGGCCAGCACCTACCGCCAGCGGCGCTGCGCCACCTTTGGATTCGGCTTTCATTTCCTGCATACGGCGAGCCGCAGCTTCGATGTCGTCTTCTTCTTTCACTTTGCTGGTTTTCAGCAGGATGGCGGAGACCACGAAGGAGACAACCATTGCCGCACAGATAGCCGCGATGTTAGCGAAGTACGCGCCTTTCGGCGTCATTGCCAGTACCGCCAGGATAGAACCAGGGGAAGCCGGAGACACCAGGCCGCCGTTCAGCACGGTCAGGGTGAACACGCCGGTCATACCGCCGAGGATAACGGCCAGGATCAGACGTGGGTTCATCAGCACGTACGGGAAGTAAATTTCGTGGATACCGCCCAGGAAGTGGATGATTGCCGCGCCGCCCGCAGACTGCTTAGCGTTACCGCGCCCGAAGAACATATACGCCAGCAGAACACCCATACCCGGACCCGGGTTCGCTTCAATCAGGAAGAAGATGGATTTGCCCAGCTCGTGGGACTGCTGAATACCCAGCGGCGAGAAGATACCGTGGTTGATGGCGTTGTTCAGGAACAGGATTTTAGCTGGTTCTACAAAGATAGACGCCAGCGGCAGCATGTCGTGCACAACCATGAAGTTAACGCCTGCCGCCAGAACTTTGGACAGGACTTCAACCGCCGGGCCGATGCCGAGGAATGCCAGAATCGCCAGGATCATCCCGATGATACCGGCAGAGAAGTTGTTCACCAGCATTTCAAAGCCGGATTTGATTTTACCGTCGACCCATTTGTCGAAGTGCTTGATTGCCCAGCCGCCCAGAGGACCCGCAATCATTGCGCCGAGGAACATTGGCATATCTGCCCCGACGATAACGCCCATGGTAGTAATCGCACCCACCACGCCGCCGCGGTCACCGCCAATCAGGCGACCACCGGTAAAGCCGATCAGCAGCGGCAGCAGGTAAGTAATCATCGGGCCTACCAGCTTCGCCAGCGTTTCGTTTGGCAACCATCCGGTAGGAATAAATAAGGCCGTGATAATACCCCAGGCGATAAACGCCCCGATATTTGGCATAACCATATTGCTGAGGAAACGACCAAAGCTTTGCACTTTGATCTTGATATCGGATGACATACACATACCCCTTGTTGGTGTTCCGCGCTGAAAAGCAGCCCGAGGTTTATTGTTAACGTAGCGGCAGGGTCGCCGGCCTTATGCAGTAAAGTGACGCGAATCTGGCACTGAATCGTTAATCTGTCCAGCAACCGCCCAATTATGTGATTTAGATCACTAATACTCAGGGATCCACCTTCCACATTGAGTGATGGCGATCACATAATTGCAGTGTAAAAAAAGTACACCGTAGAATTTTTAACCCTGACTGACCTTTTAATGTGACTAAAATCACATTTTGCTATGACGTCTTTGTTATTCATTTGTGATCTGCTTCACAAAGTATTTTGGGGCAGATTAATCCTAATGTGATCCAGTTAAAATCTGGGCGTTGACAACAAACGGCGGGCAAGAAAGGGATGAAAGTAAATTACAGCGAAGCGGCTGGCAGAAAGCGCGACGTTGAATGCCGCGCTGGAATGAAAAGTTAGTTATCTAAGTCCGCGACAATGCCGCGCGCCTGAGCAAACAGCTGCTGGTAATGGGCGTCGCTGTCGCCAATCCCCTCTTCCACGCCAATGGTGTTATAGAGGAACTCAATTTTTGCATCTTCCACGCCCAGATACCCCATTGAGCCGTGAATATAATCGGCCATGTTTTTTTCCCAGCCATATTTCACAAACCCGGCCTGTGAGCCGCCGACCAGCGCCACCCAGCGGATTTTCTTATTGCCCAGCGTGCTGCCTGGCCCGTAGCCCAGGCCGAAGTTCCACACGCGATCCAGATAGCCTTTGAGCATGGCCGGGAAGCTGTACCACCACACCGGGAACACCACGACCACGGTGTCTTTGTCTGCCAGTTCGCCAAACAAGCGATGAACTTCCGGGGAATACTGTTTCTGCGGGTTGTTCCAGTCCGGCTCATCTTCCATGCCCAGCGCCGGGTTAAAGCCGCTGCGGTACAGATCGAGGGAGGAGACGTTAATGCCGCGTTCGGCCGCCTCGCCCTGAATTTCCTGCACCACCTGCGCGGTTAGCGACTCGCTGCGCGGGTGCGCCCAAACAATATACATATTCTCTGATTTCATGGAGTTATCTCAGCCAGTGGGGATGTGCGTTCACTTTACGACCGCTGGATAATTCTGTAAAACGTAGTATTTGAGATGGGTTAATGAAGGATTTTCACTAATGGCGTTGAATTTTACCGACTTCGCGACCTTTATCGCCGTGGCGCGGCACAAAAGCTTTCGCGCCGCCGGGGACGAGCTGGGGCTGTCTCCTTCGGCGATCAGCCACGGCATCAAACAGCTCGAGCAGCGCCTGAAAATTCGGCTGTTCAACCGCACCACCCGCAGCGTCTCGCTGACTGAGGCTGGCAACAACCTCTACGAGCGCCTGCGCCCGGCCTGCGACGAGATTCATACTATTCTCGATGAGGTGAACTCGTTTCGGGACACGCCGATGGGCACCCTCAAAATCAACAGTTCGCGGCTGGCATCGCGCCTTGTGCTGATGCCGCTGGTCGCCGGGTTTACCGCCCGCTATCCCGACATCAAAGTCGAAGTGACCACCGACGACAGGCTGGTGGACATCGTGAAGCAGGAGTACGACGCCGGGATACGGCTGAGCACCACGGTGGAAAAAGACATGATTGCCGTTCCCATCGGCCCAAAAGCGAGGATTTGCGTCGTCGCCACGCCGGAATACCTGGCGCAAAACCCTGCGCCAATGCACCCTCGCGAGCTGGTTAATCACTGCAGCGTCATCTTTCGTTTTCACAGCGGCCGCCCCTATTGCTGGGAGTTTTACGGGCCGGAGGGCAAGCTGGAAGTGACGCCGTGCGGCAACATCATCGTGGACGATCTCGACTCTGAGCTGGGAGCGGTGCTGTGTGGCGCAGGCATCGGCTATCTCTATCAGCAGCAGGTAGAAGAACACCTGGCAAGCGGCAGGTTGGTTTCAATGCTCGAAGACTGGCTGCCTGCGCTGCCGCCGTTCCAGTTCTATTACCCAAATCGGCAATACATGCCCAGCGCGCTGCGTGCCTTTGTCGATTATATAAAAGCGCCGCAAGCGTAGACTTTTTCACCAATGTTGGGTATCTGTTTCATACTTACCTCAAGTTGGCAAAAACGGATAATGTCATGAAACTGATCGGTAATTACACCAGCCCCTACGTGCGAAAGATCTCGGTCATCCTGCTTGAAAAAGGCCTCAGTTTTGAATTTATTAACGTCAACCCGTGGGTTGGCGACAGCCCGGCTCCGCAGTACAACCCGCTAGGCAAAGTCCCTACGCTTATCACTGATGAAGGCGAGCGCTGGTTTGATTCGCCGATAATCGCCCAATACCTTGAGCTGCTAAACATTGCGCCAGAGCTCATTCCGCACGACCCAAAAGCGGCGCTGAAAGTGCGCCAGCTTGAGGCGCTTTCCGACGGCATTCTGGACGCGGCGTTAACGTCGGTGCGTGAGAAACTGCGCCCGGCGGAACAGCAGTCTGAAGAAGTCCTGATTCGCCAGCGAGAGAAGATTGGCCGCGCCCTCGACCTGCTGGAAGAATACGCCGCCGACGGCACCCTGGCCGCCGAGCCGCTCGATCTGGCCAGTATTTCCGCGGCCTGCGCAGTGGGCTATCTTAATTTCCGCCGCGTTTCACCGGGCTGGTGCGTGAATCGCCCTCACCTGGTCAAGCTGGTAGAACAGCTGTTCCAGCGCGAGAGTTTTGCCCGTACCGAACCGCCCGCGGCATGATCTGCGGCCAGGACAGGGGACGCTGTCCCCTGTAATATCGCCCACAAATTTCTTAATTCAGTCCTTGCCATGACGACAGCTCAAACACTTTTTAGCCATCTTCCGGCGACCGACCGCCTGCTGCGCGATGCCGCCTTTAACGCCCTGCTTGCCGAGTTCGGCCATACCCGCGTGGTTGCCACGCTGAGAACGCTGCAAAACGAAGCGCGCGAGCACATCCGCTCGGCAAGCAAGCTGCCGGACTGGAGCGAGGACTGGGCGAAGAAAACGCGGAGCGTGCTCGAGGCCAGCCAGCGCAGCGCTCTCCAGCCCGTGTTCAACCTGACTGGCACCGTGCTGCACACCAATCTTGGCCGGGCATTACAGGCTGAAGAAGCTATTGCGGCAGTGACGGAATCCATGCGCTCCGCCGTCACGCTGGAATATTCCCTGGACGATGCCGGGCGCGGCCACCGGGATCGCGCCATAGCCGACCTGCTTTGTGAGGTGACCGGGGCGGAAGACGCCTGCATCGTCAATAACAATGCAGCGGCGGTTCTGTTGATGCTGGCGGCCTGCGCAGACGGCGGTGAAGTGGTGGTTTCGCGCGGCGAACTGGTGGAGATTGGCGGCGCGTTTCGCATCCCCGACGTCATGCGTCAGGCGGGCTGCGGGCTGGTTGAAGTCGGCACCACCAACCGTACACACCTTAAAGATTACCGCGCGGCAGCGGGGGAAAACACCTCACTGCTGATGAAGGTCCACACCAGCAATTACCACATTGAAGGCTTCACCAAAGCCGTTAGCGAGGCCGAGCTGGTTACGCTGGGCAACGAACTCGGCCTGCCGGTCGTCACCGATCTGGGCAGCGGCTCGCTGGTGGATTTAAGCCAGTGGGGCCTGCCGCCGGAGCCGATGCCGCAGCAGCTAATTGCCGACGGCGTGAGCCTGGTCAGCTTCTCCGGCGATAAACTGCTCGGCGGCCCGCAGGCCGGGATCATCGTCGGCAAAAAGGCGCTGATCGAGCGCATTCAGAGCCACCCGCTGAAGCGTGCGCTGCGGGCCGACAAAATGACGCTGGCGGCACTGGAAGCCACACTGCGGCTGTACCAGCACCCGGAAACGCTGGTTGAACGCCTGCCAACCCTGCGCCTGCTGACCCGCAGCGCCGAAGATATCCACCAGCAGGCCAGCCGCCTGCTGCCCGCATTTGAAGAGCGCTTTGGCGAGCAGTTCGACGTGCGCGTTGAAGCGTGCATGTCGCAAATCGGCAGCGGCTCTTTACCCGTTGATCGTCTGCCCGGTGCCGCTCTGACCTTCACGCCAAAAGACGGACGTGGCACAACGCTCGCCTCGCTGACGCAAACTCTGCGCGAGCTGGAAAGGCCGGTGATTGGCCGCCTGGCCGAGGGCCGCCTGTGGCTGGATTTACGCTGCCTCGAAAACGAAGCGCTGCTGCTGGAGGGACTCACCCAGTGATTATCGCCACCGCCGGGCACGTCGACCACGGCAAAACCACCCTGCTTCAGGCGCTGACCGGCGTGAACGCAGACCGCCTGCCGGAAGAGAAAAAACGCGGCATGACCATCGACCTCGGCTACGCCTACTGGCCGCAGCCGGATGGCCGGGTTATCGGCTTTATCGACGTGCCCGGGCATGAAAAGTTTCTGGCCAACATGCTGGCTGGCGTCGGCGGCATCGATCATGCCCTGCTGGTTATCGCCTGTGATGATGGCGTGATGGCGCAAACCCGCGAACATCTGGCGATTTTACAGCTGACCGGCAACCCGCAGATCACAGTCGCGCTGACTAAAGCCGACCGCGTGAGCGACAGCCGCATTGCGGAAGTCCGCGATGAAGTTACTGCATTACTGGGTGATACCCAGGCCGCAATCTTTGTGACCGCCGCCACCAGCGGGGAAGGCGTCGAGGCGCTACAGCAGCATCTCAAAGGGCTGGGCGAACGTCCTCATGCCACGGCACATCGCTTCCGCCTCGCCATCGACCGCGCCTTTACGGTCAAGGGCGCAGGGCTGGTTGTGACCGGCACGGCGCTGAGCGGCGAAGTCAATATCGGCGATTCACTCTGGCTGACGGGCGCTGAAAAACCGATGCGCGTTCGCGGCCTCCACGCTCAAAACCAGCCGGTAACCCGCGCGATAGCCGGGCAGCGCATTGCGCTGAACATCAGCGGTGACGCGGAAAAAACCGACATCAGCCGGGGCGACTGGCTGCTGAGCGACAAACCGCTGCAGCCGGTTGAGCGCGTCATCGTCGAGCTGCAAACGCTGCAGCCGCTCCAGCAATGGCAGCCGCTGCATATTCACCATTCTGCCCGCCACGTGACCGGGCGAGTTTCGCTGCTCGAAGGTAATTTGGCCGAGCTGGTGCTGGATGTCTCGCTGTGGCTGGCGGATAACGACCGCCTGGTGCTGCGCGATATCAGCGCGCGCATCACGCTCGCCGGAGCTCGTGCCGTGCTGCTTCATGCGCCACGCCGTGGTAAACGCCAGCCTGCCTTCCTGAGCTGGCTGGGTGAGCTGGCAGAAACCACCGATGACCAGCAGGCGCTGGGATCTCACCTGGCGCGAGGCGCCGTTTTGCTCAACGAATTTAGCTGGGCGCGTCAGTTAACAACGCAAGGGCTTCAAGCCTTACTTGCGAAGCCGGGATACTTGCAGGCGGGCAACGCGCTGTTAAGCCCAGACGTGGCCGCTCTCTGGCAGCAAAAACTGCTCGACGCGCTGGCTCGCTACCACCAGCAACACGACGATCAGCCGGGGCCGGGGCGAGAACGCCTGCGCCGTATGGCGTTGCCCGCAGAGGATGAAGGTCTGGTACTGTCGCTCATCGAAAAAATGCGCGGTGAAGGCCTGCTAATGAGCCGCCAGGGCTGGCTGCATCTGCCGGGGCATGAGCCAGGGTTTTCCGCAGCACAGCAGGCCTTGTGGGATAAAGTCGATGCCCTGTTTGGCGACGAGCCGTGGTGGGTTCGTGACCTGGCCAAAGAAACCGGTGAAGAAGAACAGGCCATGCGCCAGTTGCTAAGATCCGCCGCTCAACAAGGGCTGGTCACCGCGATTCTGAAAGATCGTTATTACCGCAACGATCGCCTGCAGGCGTTTGCCGATCTGATCCGCGAGCTTGATCAAACCCACGGCGCGACCAATGCCGCCGACTTCCGCGACAGGTTGGCTGTGGGCCGCAAACTGGCGATTCAGATTCTGGAGTATTTCGACAAAATTGGCTTCACCCGGCGGCGCGGCAACGACCATCTGCTGCGCGACAGGGCCCTGTTTTTAGCTGCGTAATTCCCCTTTGAGCGAGAAGAGGTTTTGCCTCTTCTCCGTAAGGAATCCGTGAAGCATGTCGTAAAGCCGGCGTGAAATGGCGAAGAAACAGGCAGCCCGAACTACCCTTGTGAGTGAACCATCACAAGGAGACGGCCATGACAAACAATCCTCCCGATACCCGTATTATTCCCGGCGAGTATGGTTTCCCGCTCAAACTTAAACCCCGTTACGACAACTACATCGGCGGCCAGTGGGTTGCCCCGGTTGGCGGCCAGTACTATGCAAACCTCACCCCGGTAACCGGCCAGCCGCTTTGCGAAATCGCCAGCTCCGGCAAGGCCGACATCGACCTGGCGCTGGATGCCGCCCACGCGGCTAAAAAGGGCTGGGGACAGATGTCCGTGCAGGAGCGCGCGTCTATCCTGCTAAAAATTGCCGACCGCATGGAGCAAAACATTGAGCTGCTGGCGACGGCGGAAACCTGGGACAACGGCAAACCGATTCGCGAAACCAGCGCCGCCGACGTGCCGCTGGCTATCGACCACTTTCGCTACTTCGCCTCCTGCATTCGTGCCCAGGAAGGCGGCATCAGCGAGGTGGATAAAGACACCGTGGCCTATCACTTCCACGAACCGCTGGGCGTGGTGGCACAGATTATCCCGTGGAACTTCCCACTGCTGATGGCGAGCTGGAAAATGGCCCCGGCGCTGGCGGCGGGCAACTGCATCGTACTGAAGCCTGCGCGACTGACCCCGCTCTCCGTGCTGCTGCTGATGGAGCTGGTTGGCGACCTGCTGCCGCCGGGCGTGGTTAACGTGGTGAACGGCGCGGGCGGCGAAATTGGTGAATACCTGGCGACATCCAAACGCATCGCTAAAGTGGCGTTTACCGGCTCCACCGAAGTCGGCCAGCAGATCATGCAGTACGCCACCCAGAACATTATCCCGGTCACGCTGGAGCTGGGCGGCAAATCCCCGAACATCTTCTTCGCCGACGTAATGGAAGAGGAAGACGCCTTCTTCGACAAGGCGCTGGAAGGCTTTGCGCTGTTCGCCTTCAACCAGGGCGAGGTCTGCACCTGCCCGAGCCGCGCGCTGGTGCAGGAGTCCATCTACGAACGTTTCATTGAACGCGCGATCCGCCGCGTAGAAGCCATTCGCTCCGGCAACCCGCTGGACAGCCGCACCCAGATGGGCGCGCAGGTGTCTCAGGGGCAGATGGAAACCATCCTCAACTACATCGACATCGGCAAGAAAGAAGGCGCGGATGTACTTACTGGCGGGCGCAGAAAAGCGCTGACGGGCGACCTGCAGGCGGGCTACTACCTTGAGCCGACCATCTTGTTCGGTAAAAACAACATGCGTGTGTTCCAGGAGGAAATTTTCGGGCCGGTGCTCGCCGTCACCACGTTTAAAACCGTGGAGGAGGCGCTGGAGCTGGCGAACGACACCGAATACGGCCTGGGCGCGGGCGTGTGGAGCCGCAACGGCAGCCTGGCGTATAAAATGGGGCGCGGCATTCAGGCCGGGCGCGTGTGGACCAACTGTTACCACGCCTACCCGGCGCACGCGGCGTTCGGGGGCTACAAACAGTCCGGGATTGGGCGCGAGACCCACAAGATGATGCTGGAGCATTATCAGCAGACAAAGTGCCTGCTGGTGAGCTATTCCGATAAGCCGCTGGGCCTGTTCTGAGGATTGACCCTCACCCTCTCCCTCTCCCTGGAAGGGAGAGGGGACGAGTTAGCGTTGCCTGTTAGATATTTTCTCCTGGCTCGCCTGGGGAGAGGATTGCTTCACCTTCCACTTCTTTCCTTCCTCGCTCCTATGGAGAGAGGATTGCTCCACCTTCCACTTCTTTCCTTCCTCGCTCCTATGGAGAGAGGATTGCTCCACCTTCCACTTCTTTCCTCCCTCGCTCCTATGGAGAGAGGATTGCTCCACCTTTCACTTCTTTCCTCCCTCTCCCCTTTGGGGAGAGGGCCGGGGTGAGGGGAAAATCTAGCGCAGCCGCTCAGGATGCGTATAAACCGTCGCCCGCCCAGGCCGGTTAAAGCCCACCAGCGTGAGATTTGTCCGCTGCGCAACTTCAACCGCTAATGAGGTCGCCGCAGACACTGCGAACAGGATTTCAATGCCGCACATCGCGGCCTTCTGCACCATTTCATAGCTCGCACGGCTCGACACCAGCGCAGCGCCGTTGTGCCACGGGTTACGGCTGCGAACGCCGAGCATTTTATCCAGCGCCACATGGCGGCCAATATCTTCGCGTCCGTCGAGGATCTGCCCGTCAGGATCGAGCCATAGCGCCGCATGGGTGCAGCCGGTCAGCTCGCCGACGGGCTGGTAGTCACGCATTTTATTCAGCGCCGCATCCAGGTTTTCCAGAGCAAACGTCTGGGTAAATGGCAGCGGGGTAACCGGGCGGCCAATGTCGTTTAACTGCTCGACGCCGCAAACGCCGCAGCCGGTTCGCCCGGCCAGCGCCCGCCGGCGCTCTTTCAGCCCCATAAAGCGGCGGCTGGACAGCTCAATTTGCACTTCAATACCGTTACAGGACGGAGACACATCCATCCCATAAATCTCCGCGGGGCTTTCAATAATGCCTTCGGACAGCGAAAACCCGAGGGCAAACGCTTCGAGGTCTTTAGGCGATGCCATCATCACAACGTGTGAAATGCCGTTGTAAACCAGCGCCACGGGCACTTCCTCCGCCAGCCAGTCGGTTTCTGCCACGGTGAGATTGCCCCGGTGCCAAAGATCAATCGTGCGCGCGCCGGTGATCTGCGCCACGGTTTCTTTTTCAGAGTAGCGAAATTTGTTCACTTAGTTTTAACCATTCGAGAACACCCTCAGGACCATTGTGGTATTCTACTTAATATCCCTTCCGGATGAAGGGAAGTAAGCCATCAAAATCTATACTGGTTCTAATTGTGAACCTTTGCGGGTTACCCCGCAAAATAAATCCTAAGCAATGTGAAATGTCGAAATGTAAGGAGCGATCCATGCAGGTCAGCAGAAGGCAGTTCTTTAAGATCTGCGCTGGCGGTATGGCAGGCACCACGGCAGCAGCACTGGGTTTTGCCCCCGGCGCTGCGCTCGCGGAAACCCGGCAGTACAAGCTGCTGCGCACCCGTGAAACCCGTAACACCTGCACATACTGCTCCGTGGGCTGTGGGCTATTGATGTATAGCCTCGGCGACGGCGCAAAAAACGCAAAAGCCTCAATTTTCCATATCGAAGGTGACCCGGACCACCCGGTAAACCGCGGCGCGCTGTGCCCGAAAGGGGCCGGTCTGGTGGACTTCATCCACTCCGAAAGCCGCCTGAAAACGCCTTCTTACCGCGCGCCAGGCTCCGATAAGTGGCAGCCAATCAGCTGGGACGATGCCTTTAACCGCATCGCGAAGCTGATGAAAGAAGACCGCGACGCCAACTTCATCGAAAAGAACGACCAGGGCACCACGGTCAACCGCTGGCTCTCCACGGGGATGCTTTGCGCCTCCGCGTCCAGCAACGAAACCGGCTATTTAACCCAGAAATTTACCCGCGCCCTCGGAATGCTTGCCGTGGATAACCAGGCGCGTGTCTGACACGGACCAACGGTAGCAAGTCTTGCTCCAACATTTGGTCGCGGTGCGATGACCAACCACTGGGTTGATATCAAAAACGCCAACCTCGTCGTGGTAATGGGTGGGAACGCGGCAGAAGCGCATCCGGTGGGATTCCGCTGGGCGATGGAAGCTAAAATTCACAACGGCGCGAAGCTGATTGTGATCGATCCCCGCTTTACGCGAACCGCTTCGGTGGCGGATTTCTACACGCCTATCCGTTCCGGGACCGACATTGCATTCCTGTCGGGCGTCCTGCTGTACCTGATAAACAACAACAAATTCAACCGCGAGTACGTCGAGTCTTACACCAACGCCAACCTGATTGTACGTGAGGACTTCGGCTTCGACGACGGCCTGTTCACCGGCTACGACGCGGCAAACCGTAAGTACGACAAAACCACCTGGAATTACGAGCTGGATGAAGAAGGCTTCGCCAAACGCGACCTGACGCTTCAGCACCCGCGCTGCGTGTGGAACCTGCTGAAAGAGCATATTTCCCGCTACACGCCGGACGTGGTCACCAGCATCTGCGGTACGCCGAAGGAAGACTTCCTGAAGGTGTGCGAGTACATCGCCGAAACCAGCGTGGCGGACAAAACCGCGTCGTTCCTGTACGCCCTGGGCTGGACACAGCACTCCATCGGCGCGCAGAACATCCGCACCATGGCGATGATCCAGCTGCTGCTCGGCAACATGGGGATGGCGGGCGGCGGCGTTAACGCCCTGCGTGGCCACTCTAACATTCAGGGTCTGACCGACCTCGGCCTGCTTTCCACCAGCCTGCCGGGTTACATGAACCTGCCGAGCGAAAAACAGGTGGATATCGACAGCTATCTGGCGGCCAACACGCCGAAACCGCTGCTGAAAGGCCAGGTGAACTACTGGGGCAACTACCCGAAATTCTTCGTCTCGATGATGAAAGCCTTCTTTGGCGACAAAGCGACGAAAGAAAACGGCTGGGGCTACGACTGGTTGCCGAAGTGGGACAAAGGCTACGACGTGCTGCAGTACTTCGAGATGATGAGCCAGGGCAAGGTCAACGGCTATCTGTGCCAGGGCTTTAACCCGGTGGCCTCGTTCCCTAACAAGAACAAGGTCGTGGCCTCGCTTTCGAAGCTGAAGTTCCTGGTCACCATTGACCCGCTGAACACCGAAACCTCCAACTTCTGGCAGAACCACGGCGAGATGAACGACGTTGATCCGTCGCAAATCCAGACCGAGGTGTTCCGCCTGCCATCCACCTGCTTCGCGGAAGAGAACGGCTCCATCGTCAACTCCGGGCGCTGGCTGCAGTGGCACTGGAAGGGGGCGGATGCGCCAGGGGAAGCGCTGAACGACGGCGAAATCCTCTCCGGCATCTTCACCCGCCTGCGCAGTATGTACGAGCGCGACGGCGGCAAAGTGCCTGAGCAGGTGCTGAACATGACCTGGCAGTACCTGACCCCGGATAACCCGGCGCCGGAAGAAGTGGCCATGGAAAGCAACGGCAAGGCGCTGGCAGACCTGATTGACCCGGCCACCGGCGCGGTGCTGGTGAAAAAAGGGCAGCAGCTCAGCTCCTTTGCTCAGCTGCGCGACGACGGGACAACGTCCAGCGGCTGCTGGATCTTCGCCGGGAGCTGGACGCCGGACGGCAACCAGATGGCACGCCGCGACAACGCCGACCCGTCAGGCCTGGGCAATACGCTCGGCTGGGCATGGGCGTGGCCGCTTAACCGCCGCATTCTGTATAACCGTGCCTCCGCCGATCCGTCGGGTAAACCGTGGGATGAAAAACGCCGCCTGATCTCCTGGGATGGCGCGAAATGGGGCGGCATCGACGTGCCGGACTACAGCACCGCTGCGCCGGACAGCGGCGTCGGGCCGTTTATCATGCAGCCGGAAGGACTGGGTCGCCTGTTTGCCCTCGACAAGATGGCAGAAGGGCCGTTCCCGGAACACTACGAGCCGTTTGAAACGCCGCTGGGCACCAACCCGCTGCACCCGAACGTGGTCTCCAACCCGGCGGCACGCGTGTTTAAAGATGACCTGGAAGCGATGGGCACGCACGACAAGTTCCCGTATGTCGGCACCACCTATCGTCTGACGGAGCACTTCCACTACTGGACCAAGCACGCGCTGCTGAACGCCATCGCGCAGCCGGAGCAGTTTGTCGAGATTGGCGAAAAGCTTGCCAACAAGCTCGGCATCGCCCACGGCGACACGGTGAAGGTCTCCTCCAACCGCGGCTATATCAAGGCCAAGGCGGTGGTGACCAAGCGTATCCGCACGCTGGACGTTCACGGCCAGAAAGTGGACACCATCGGGATCCCGATTCACTGGGGTTACGAGGGCGTGGCGAAGAAAGGCTTTATCGCCAACACCCTGACGCCGTTTGTCGGGGATGCCAACACGCAAACGCCGGAGTTCAAGGCGTTCCTGGTCAACGTGGAAAAGGTGTAACGGAGACGAATTATGGCTTATCAATCTCAGGACATTATCCGTCGTTCCGCCACTAATGGCTTCACGCCCGCGCCTCAGGCGCGGGATCACCAGCAAGAGGTCGCCAAGCTTATCGACGTCACCACCTGCATCGGCTGTAAGGCCTGCCAGGTGGCGTGCTCGGAGTGGAACGACATCCGTGATGAAGTGGGGCACAACGTCGGGGTGTACGACAACCCGGCGGACCTGACCGCCAAATCCTGGACGGTGATGCGCTTCTCGGAAGTGGAGCAGAACGACAAACTGGAATGGCTGATCCGCAAAGACGGCTGTATGCACTGCGCGGATCCGGGCTGCCTGAAGGCGTGCCCGTCGGAAGGGGCTATTATTCAGTATGCCAACGGCATCGTCGACTTCCAGTCCGAACAGTGCATCGGCTGTGGCTACTGCATCGCCGGCTGCCCGTTCGACGTGCCGCGCCTGAACCCGGAGGACAACCGCGTCTACAAATGCACCCTGTGCGTAGACCGCGTCACCGTGGGCCAGGAGCCTGCATGCGTGAAAACCTGTCCGACCGGGGCGATTCATTTCGGCTCGAAAGAGGATATGAAGACCCTCGCCGGCGAGCGCGTGGCGGAACTGAAAACCCGTGGTTATGACAACGCAGGTTTGTACGATCCGGCAGGCGTTGGCGGGACGCACGTGATGTACGTGCTGCACCATGCGGACAAGCCGACGCTGTATCACGGCCTGCCGGAGAACCCGTCCATCAGCCCAACCGTGAAGTTCTGGAAAGGCGTCTGGAAACCGCTGGCCGCCATCGGCTTTGCGGCAACCTTCGCCGCCAGCGTCTTCCACTACGTTGGGGTCGGCCCGAACCGTGCCGATGAAGAGGACGATAATCTGCGCCATGACGACGACGAGGTGCGTAAATGAAAAAGCAACCGACCATTCAGCGCTATAGCGCGCCGGAGCGCATCAACCACTGGCTCACCGCCTTCTGCTTCGTGCTGGCGGCGGTGAGCGGACTGGGCTTTTTCTTCCCGTCCTTCAACTGGCTGATGGGCATTCTCGGCACGCCGCAGCTGGCGCGCATCCTCCACCCGTTCGTTGGGGTGGTGATGTTCGCCTCCTTCATCATCATGTTCTTCCGTTACTGGCACCACAACCTAATCAATCGGGATGATATCTTTTGGGCGAAGAATATTCGTAAGATCGTCGTCAACGAGGAAGTGGGAGACACCGGGCGCTATAACTTCGGCCAGAAATGCGTGTTCTGGGCGGCGATTATTTTCCTGGTGCTGTTGCTGGCGAGCGGCGTGATTATCTGGCGTCCTTACTTTGCGCCAGCCTTCCCAATTCCGGTTATTCGATTTGCGTTAATGCTGCATTCATTTGCCGCGGTAGCGTTAATTGTGGTTATCATGGTGCATATTTACGCCGCCCTTTGGGTAAAAGGCACCATCACCGCGATGGTGGAGGGCTGGGTTACCACGACGTGGGCGAAGAAACATCACCCGAAATGGTATCGCGAAGTCCGCCGGAAACAGGAAAAGTCATCTGAATGAGTATTCGCATAATCCCGCAAGATCAGCTGGAGAAGAGCGAGAAACGCACGGCGGAAGTGATTCCGCCGTTATTATTCCCCAGGCTCAAAAATCTCTACAACCGCCGTGCTGAACGCCTGCGCGAGCTGGCTGCCAGCAACCCGCTGGGCGACTATCTGCGCTTTGCCGCGCTGATTGCCCACGCGCAGGAAGTGGTGCTGTACGACCACCCGCTGGAGATGGATTTAACCGCCCTGATTGCCGAAGCAGCTAAAACCGGCAAGCCGCCGCTGGATATTCACGTCCTGCCGCGCGACCCGCACTGGCAGCGCCTGCTGCAGTCGCTGATTGCCGAGCTGAAGCCTGAGATGGACGGCCCGGCGTTAGCGGTGATTGAAAATCTTGAAAAGGCTTCTTCCCAGGAGCTGGAAGAGATGGCCACCGCGCTGTTCAACGCCGACTTCGCGCTCGTCAGCAGCGACAAGGCACCGTTTATCTGGGCTGCGCTGTCGCTCTACTGGGCGCAAATGGCGACGCTTATCCCCGGCAAAGCCAAAGCCGAATATGGCGAACAGCGCCAGTTCTGCCCGGTTTGCGGCTCGATTCCGGTCTCCAGCATGGTGCACATCGGCACCACGAACGGCCTGCGTTATCTGCACTGCAACCTGTGCGAAACTGAATGGCACGTGGTGCGCGTGAAGTGCAGCAACTGCGAGCAGACCCGCGACTTAAACTACTGGTCGCTGGACAGCGAACAGGCGGCGATCAAAGCCGAAAGCTGCGGCGACTGCGGCACCTACCTGAAAATTCTCTATCAGGAAAAGGACCCGAAAGTGGAAGCCGTCGCCGACGACCTGGCCTCGCTGGTGCTTGACGCCCGCATGGAGCAGGAAGGCTTCGCCCGCAGCAGCATCAATCCGTTCTTATTCCCTGGCGAAGGGGAATAAAACTGCCCTACCGGCCAGCTTGCGCTGGCCGGTAGTTTTCTTTTCTAACGATCAGCCGCGCTTAATCAGCTGGGTAATTTGATCGTTTTGGATCTGATGCTCCACGCCCTGCGCGTCATAGTAGCGCGTCAGTCCGGTTTGCTTATCCACCTCTGGTTTACCTTTGGTGACGATCATTTCCCCATTTTTGGTCGCCATTACGTAGCTGCTGGAGCAGGCCACAACCGAGAACGCCACCGCACCCACCAACATCATCCCGAACAGTTTTTTCATGTTTGCTAACCCTTTGTTGTTTTTAGACGCTGGATTGTAGCTGGCGGAAATGCAACCTGTTGTTAACGAGTATTGCTAAGGGAGTCAGGGGAGCAGTTTGAGCTGGCAGTAAACGAGGTGTTCAATCACAGGTAATGCCACCGCACAATCTGCCCTCTCCTTTCATTAGACATTTTCCACTCGGCAAGAGACTCTGTCCCGGCACACGACAACACTTTGACAGTCCGCCATTTTCTCTTATCAGGATGCCTTTATGTCAGTCACAGACCCCGTTATCCGTCAGTTCGAGGCGTACAATGCTCACGACCTCGAGGCCTTTGCCGCCTGCTTTAGCGAAGACTTCACCGCTTACCGCCCGCCAGCCGTGGCGCCTGCTCTGCAAGGGCGAGACGCTCTCTATGCCTTCTATAAAGAGCACCGCTTCAATAACCCAGCCCTGCGAGCAGAACTCATTTCCCGCACTGCGCTGGGCAACAAGGTGTTCGATCACGAGAAGATCCACGGTCTGAGTGATGAACCGATTGAAAGCATGGCGGTTTTCGAAGTAGAAGACGGCCTGATAAAAACGGCGTGGTTCTTTTTTAGCTGAAGCGGCGTTGCTCGCTCCCGTATTTGCCGGGTGTGTTTCTGATGTGAGTTGCGCAGAATGAAACCCGGCAAATCCTGCCGGGACGGCCAGCTTATGAGCCGTTAGATTGATTTGATGAATAATTTCACTTTAGGCGCAGGATATATTCTTACTGACCCATTGGGCAGCAGCATGAAACCCGGTATACTGCGCCCGCCTCCATGTAGCAATGAAGGCGCGGAAGGTCGTCGTCTCCGGTGAGGCGGCTGGACTTCAACTCCAGTTGGTGCCGCCAGCGGCGCCGGGCAGGTTCGACTCCTGTGACTTTCCGCCAAAGTTTATTTGACTGCATATATTATTACCAACACTCACTTCACGAAAAATAAAAATATCATTGCAACAATGAATCAAATCCTTACTCAATAAAAAAGATATTGAGCATATATCTTTCATCAAAAAGAATGCCTGAAGTTCAAAATAATATTTATTGAACCTTCTCGTTTTACAAACAAAACTCCAACGATCTTTTTCAGGTGCTGGATATTTGCGAGCGATACACTGACGCCCTGATTGAAAATAACGATATCGCCGAGCGTATGGCGCTGTGTGGCCGCCTGTATGCCGGGCTGGAAGTGTTGCGAGTCGTGCTGGATAAACCGCTGCCGGAACATCTGATTGAATATCTCACCGCTGAAAATAGCGATACTGAGGATGATGACTGCCCACTTACCGCAGAGTCAGACCTGCTGCGGGAATATTGCAGCGCCCTCACGCTTGTGCTGTTGAATCAGCAGGAGTCCGCAGAGCAACAGAAAACAATTACCGGCCTGCTATTCGAGCTGATTAACCTCTTAGTCGACAGCCTGCGGGCGCCCCGCTTTGTGAGAACGCCTTCGGGGTTGGCGATGATTGGTGGTAGTTCTGAGATTTCACTTCACTAAACCCATGTTTAAGCGGGTACGCGCCAGCGTACTTGCTTGTTATTTGCGAGCCATTACGCAACAGATAAACAGCTTTGAGATTTTACAATCGACACCAGGCATATTTAACAGTCTCACAGAATACTGATGACTACGGCGAAAATAGTTATCAATAGCAGCTCAGTTGCCCAGTTTTTTCGAATCACTATTTTTAACAAACAAAGCAATTGTTGAGACTAGATGGCGAATAAAAAATGGTTAATTTTTGAGTGATCACTATAATGAACGAATCGAACGATTCATACGATATGGTGAAGAAATGCATACGCTCACGGCTAACGAAGCAAAAACCCAATTTGGTGATATGTTACTGAAAGTTCAGAGAGAACCCGTCCAGATAAACCGAAATGGCAAACCTGTGGCAGTTGTCGTCTCCGTTAAGGATTATCAACAGCTGGAAGCAATGAAGCTCCAGCTTCTGCAAGCCAAAATCCAGCGAGGACGCAGTGAAAGTGACGCAGGTCTGACCGTAGACGGGGATACATTTTTCAACGATCTCATGGAGCAATACAAGGAATAGTGGGTGGCATACAGGCTAACGGAAGAGGCGCAACGCGACATCATTGAAATTCGTGATTACACCATCACTCATTGGGGAACCTCGCAATCCAAATGTTACCTTCAGGGGCTGCGCAAGCTATTCACCCGACTGGCTGAATCTCCCGGAATAGGGCAATGTCGAACGGCAGAACTCGGCTTAGATATCAGTAGCTTTCCCTATTCCAGCCATATGGTCTATTACCTCAACAAAGCACAAGGCATAGAAATAGTTGCAGTGATTCATCAAAGCCGTGCCCCCGAGCGGCATCTGGCTAAAAAAATGTGATAACCCGCTCTTATCTTCAGCACGTTGCGCTTTCCCCCTCAACATCCGCGAACACCATTCACAGCGTCTGCCCGTGGTAAATCTGGTAGCCCAAATCAATGGTGTTGTGGTTCAGGTCTTCATTGCCGATCTTATCCAGCAGCATTCTGGCTGCCACCCGGCCAATGTCGAAGCGGGGGGTGATCACACTTGCCAGGCTGGGGATCATCTGTCGGCCCATTTCCAGCCCGTGAAAACCGGCGATCGAGATTTGTTCAGGCACGGGCAGGCCGCGCTCCCGGCATAGCAGCAGTGCCCCCATGGCAATATCGTCGTTAGTGCAGAAGACTCCGTCCAGGTCAGGGTAAGCGGCCAGAGCGTCGCGCATCAGCTGCATACCCAGATGGATGGATGAAATGGCTTTCGGGTTGATGCGCTGGGGCTCCAGGCCGCGCAGCGTCATCGCTTCGCAGTAACCCCGGAAGCGCTGCTCGTCGCGCACGTCATCTTTTGAACCGAGGTAGACGATCCTGCGCCGCTGCCGCTTGTCCAGCATGGTGCCAACCATATCTAACGCGGCCTGGCGGTTATCAAACCCCACTTCCATGTCCAGCCGGTCGCCCTGTATATCCATCAGTTCCACAACCGGGATGGCAGCGGACCGCAAAAACTTCACGGTGCGGAAGGTGTGGTACTTCTCACAGAGAATAATGCCGTCAATGTTGTAGGAGAGCAGGTTAATCACCGACTCCTCTTCCGACTCGCGGTTGTAGTTATAGTTGGCGATCAGCGTCTGGTAATTCTGCCCGGACGTGACGGACTCAATGCCGGCGAGAATGTCGGCGAAGAGCTGGTTTTGAAAAGAAGGGATCAGCACTCCCAGCGTATAGCTGCGGGCATTCAGCAGCATACCGGGGGCACGATTGGGCACGTAATCAATCTCTTCCATGATTCGGGCGATGCGCAGCCCGGTTTCCTTTGCAACCTTTTTAGGCGAACGGATGTAGCGGCTGACGGTCATCTTCGTTACGCCAGCCAGCGTGGCGATATCCTGCAAAGAAATGCGGTGGTTTCTCATCGGCCCTCTCTATACCGGGGCGCAGCGCGCACCCGGTGGCCTGTCGGCGAGTCATACAACGATTTAATGCAAAACGGCATTTATCGTCAATACGCCCAGCAGCCCCATGACTGAGATCAGCGTTTCCATCACGGTCCAGGTGCGCAGCGTTTCCCCCACGCTGAGGTTAAAGTAGCCCTTAAACAGCCAGAATCCCGGGTCATTAACGTGAGAGGCGATCACGCTCCCCGCCCCGGTCGCCAGCACCATCAGGGCCGGGTCGGCGTGGGTCACGCTGATGATAGGCAGCACCACGCCTGCGGTAGTGATCGCCGCCACGGTCGCCGAACCCAGCGCAATACGCAGCAGTGCCGCCACCGTCCAGCACATCAGCAGCGGCGAGAGCGGCGCGCCGTTCATCAGGTGCGCGATATACTGCCCTACGCCGCTGTCGACCAGCACCTGCTTAAAGGCGCCGCCACCGGCGATGATAAACACGATCATCGCGATAGCGCCGATGGAATCTCCGGCGATGTTCATCACCTGCTCCATGCTGCGTCCCTTACGCCAGCCGAGGGTAAAGGTGGCGATAGCCAGGGCAATAAACAGCGCGACCGCCGGGTTACCAATAAAGTCGAGGAAAGATCTGAGCCCACTTTTTTCAGGCAGCACCACGTTACAAAGCGCGGCAATGGCCATCAGCAGCACGGGCGTGATGGACACCAGCAGGCTGTTCCAGAACGAAGGCATTTCCGCCTCGCTGAACACCCGCGAGCTGAACAGACCTTCCGGCGGCTGCTTTTCAAACCGGGTTAACAAACGGGAGAACAGCGGTCCGGCAACAATAATCGTCGGCAGGCTGATAATCAGCCCGTATAGTAGGGTGGTACCGAGATTGGCGTTATACATGGTGGCAATCGCGGTCGGCCCCGGGTGCGGCGGCAGGAAGCAGTGCGTGACCGACAGCGCGGCCACCATCGGTACCCCCACATACAGCAGCGGCAGGCCGGACGAGGCGACAACGGTGAACACCAGCGGCAAAAGCAGCACAAAGCCGACCTCAAAGAACATCGCCATACCAACCACCAGCCCGGCAATCATCAGCGCCCACTGTACGCGCTTCGCGCCGAAGGCCTCGATCAGGGTGGTGGCGATGCGCTGCGCCGCCCCGGTGTCAGAGATCAGCTTCCCGAGCATCGCCCCAAAGCCAAGGATCATCGCCAGCCCGCCCAGGGTGCCGCCAATCCCGTTTTGAATAGAATGCAGAACGGCCTGGGGATCCATCCCTTCCGCAAACCCAACCACCGCAGCCACCAGAACCAGCGCGATAAAGCCGTTCACTTTAAAACCGATCATCAGGACCAGCAGCAGGGCGACGCCTGCGGCAATAATAAGTAATGGCATATGCTTATCTCTTATCAGTGCAAAAAAAACAGCGCGCAGCGCTGCAGGTTAGTGGTCAGGTCGGGCAGTCAGCGCGTTTAAAAAAGCTGAAAACCAATCCCTTGATTTTCAGCTTTCTGCGGCGAGAGAAGGCCCCTACTCTCCACCTTTTATTCGGTCTACCCGCCTTCACTTTTCGGCAGGCACTCGCGCCGCTAAACGGCAGCCAGCATGCCGCCATCAACAAACAACAGGTGCCCGTTAACGAAATCTGAAGCTTTTGAAGAGAGAAACACCGCGGCGCCAATCAGCTCCTGCGGGTCACCCCAGCGAGCGGCGGGCGTCCGTTTGCACAGCCAGCCGCTGAACGCTTCGTCATTCACCAGCGCCTGAGTCATTTCCGTTTTGAAGTAGCCGGGAGCGATGCCATTGACCTGAATGTTGTGGCGGGCCAGCTCAACGCACATGCCCCGGGTCAGCATCTTCACCGCGCCTTTCGAGGCGGCGTAAGGCGTGATCGTGTCGCGCCCCAGCTCACTCTGCATGGAGCAGATATTGATCACCTTCCCGGCCTGGCGCGCCACCATCCGGCGGGTAACCGCCTGCGAAACCAGGAAAACGCCGGTCTGGTTCACC
Source organism: Enterobacter sp. Ap-1006 (assembly GCF_011752835.1). Taxonomy (NCBI): domain Bacteria; kingdom Pseudomonadati; phylum Pseudomonadota; class Gammaproteobacteria; order Enterobacterales; family Enterobacteriaceae; genus Enterobacter; species Enterobacter sp. Ap-1006. The sequence continues at coordinate 201,639 of NZ_VWWU01000006.1, forward strand.
GCAATCACATCATTCCAGTCCTGCTCGGGGAACTCGGTAAAGGGATGGCGGCGCTGAATTCCGGCGTTGTTCACCAGCACATCAATCGGGCCCACTTCCTGCTCAATGCGCTCCACAGCCGCATCGACATCTTGTTTCTGCGTCACGTCGAACGGGGCGCCCACGGCGCAGATCCCTTCGTCCCGCAGCTTTTGCACCGCAGCCTCGACCTTAGCCGCCGTGCTGGCGTTGACGACAATCTGCGCCCCGTACTGACCCAGCCCGGTCGCCATCAGGTAGCCGAGCCCCTGCGCAGAGCCGGTAATCAGGATGTTCTTGCCTTTCAGTGAAAAAAGATCGTTCATTGCCTTAATCCTTATTAACAGGCCTCAGAAAACCAGCTGGACTTTCGCGGCCTGGGTTTTATCCCCGGCAAAGATCAGCGCCTGCTCCAGGTCGGTAAAGGCATACTCTGCGCTCAGCAACGGCAGCGGGTTAATCACCTTGTTAGCCAGCCAGGAAACGGCCGTATTGAACTCCGTGGTGAAGCGGAAAGAGCCTTTCAGCGAAATCTCTTTGGCGATGAGCATCATCATGGGGAATTCCGGCACTGCGCCGCCCATTCCCACCTGCACCATGGTGCCTTTGGCGCGGGTCACTTCCAGGCAGGTGGTTACTGACGAAGGGTGGCCGGAGGCTTCAAAGCTGATATCGAAGTAGCCTTTTTCCTCTTTCCAGCCGTCCAGGCTGTCGTGCAGCGGGTTCACCAGCGTGTCGGCGCCCATCTGCGCGGCCAGCGAAAGCGAGCGCGGGCTGACATCGGCGCAGACAATTTCTGCCGCCCCCAGCGTTTTTACCGCGCTGGCGATCAGGCAGCCAATCGGCCCTACGCCGGAGATAAACACGCGCTTGCCCTGCAGATCGCCCGCCTCGTGCGCGGCGTGAATGGCCACTGCCAGCGGCTCGGCAAACACCATCACTTTTTCATCCGCTTCAGCGGGATAGGGAACGCACTGCGCGCTGTCGACGGTTTTAAAGCGGGTAAAGCCGCCGTCAACGTGTGGGAAGTACATTGCGCTGCCGAAGAAGCGCATGGTTGTGCATTGATTTTCTTCCTGGCTAAGGCAATATTTACAATGGCCACAAGGTTTGGATGGATTAATAGCGACCGTCTGCCCTTCATGTAATTCAGGAGAATCGGTATGCACTACCGTGCCAATAACTTCATGGCCTAAAATCATTGGGGCTTTTACGGCAAAGTTGCCGACCTTCCCTTCCTGATAATAATGCAAATCGGACCCGCAAATGCCTCCCCGGGAAATCTTCAGCAACGTTCCTTTATTATTCCACTCAATTTCCTGATGGCTAACGGAAACGGTTTGCTTGCCTGAGATCACACAGGATTCAGTGTTAATTTTCATCAATACCTCAATAGTCAGCGGGTAAAACTCAGCGCTATTTAAAGGCTTTTACCTGCTCATAATTGTGATGAAAGTCACACTTAAAGGCTGTTACAGAAGGATGTTACGCATAACGTGACGCACCTTTTAGTTCTTAACGGTTGGCGCGAGGGATGGGGTGATGTAATGCGGAAAATAAAAAAATAGCTTCTGAGAATTCTGGTAAATAAATAAAAAACATCAAAAACCTTTAAAAGAAAAATACATGAACGTTCTGCAAATCAAATATAACCCATCATGAAAATCATGAATTATTTATTTACAAAGTAGAATAATATTTTTAATTAGCCATGAGAATGAAAGAGATAACCCGGCACTCATCGGCCGGGAATCTGTCAATACCTTGATTAGGCTCTGCCAAAAAAAGAGAGCCTGAATAATTAGCTTAACTGCAAGAAAATACCCGAGCCGTCGGCCTCAACTCGCAGGGCATCGTAATTTTCTGCGCCGGTATAACGAGAGAGTTCTCCGGCGTGGTGAGCGTTGGTGCCGGAAATGACAAAGATCTTTGCGCCTGCCGCCTCACCGGCTTGTACACCCGCCAGGGCATCCTCAAACACCAGGCAGTCGGCCACGTTTACGCCCAATTTTTCCGCCGCCAGCAGGTAGCCCTCCGGGGCGGGTTTACCGCGGCTGACGTCTTCCGCCGCAATAATGACTTTGGGTTCAGGCAAACCGGCGGCCTGAATGCGGCGCAGCGCCAGCGCTTTTGGGGCGGAAGTAACAATGGCCCAGCGATCCATCGGCAGCGCCTGCAAAAACTCTCGCGCGCCGCCGATAGCTTCCACGCCATCCACATCGGCGATTTCAGCTTCGGTAATCCGCTGTGCTTCGGCTTCGGCATCCACGCCCGGTAGATTCTGGCGGGCAATCGTCTCCACCGCGCGCACGCCGTGAATGGTGGGCAGGAAAGCGACCGGATCGATGCCGTGACGCACGGCCCACTCACCCCAGATGCGTTCCGCCACGCGGATGGAGGTCAGAATGGTGCCGTCCATATCAAAGAAGAAGGCCGCAAAGCGCTGGCCGTTAAAAAGTATATCGCCCGTCTGTGCTGTCAATGAAGTGCTCTCCACAGGAGTCTGATGGTCTGCGGAGCATCATACATGGGCGTTATTTATTGTTCACCAGGGCAACCACCTTCTCCCTAAAAGGGAGAAGGGAAATACCAATCAACGATTCAACCTGTAAAGCTTACTGACAGGTTCTCTGTATAGATGTCGCCACTGTTCTGATAATCACCACAAATTACATCGGCGGCGTCAGTCCGTTAACCCCGGCGGAAATCCCGCGCGCGACGGCCTGGCCTTTGTCATCTTTGGTGGCAAACAGCACCACTTTCACGCCCGGCTTCAGCACGGATTTGTCGGCGGGGCTAATCAGCACCACCGGCACGTCGTCCGGCACCTGCACGGTTTTCTGCTGGCCGTGGAATTTCACCGTCATCGTGCGTCCGTGGCTGTTCACGAGGGTGCCGACGGTGCCGTTAGTCATGGTGTTCACCTGGCCGTTGGCGGACTCAAACGGATTAAACCCTTCCCCGGAACCGCGCAGGCTCGGGGCAAAAACGTGCACTTCCAGCGCCTTCAGCGTGCCGTCCGCCTGCGGCACGGCGGCGGTGCCGATGAAGCTGTCGGGCTTGATGTCGCTCATCTTCGCTTCGCTCACGCCGTTGATTCGGGTTTTGTCCGTCAGGCCAACGGAGAGCTTTTCCCCCTGCCGGGTGGTGATTTGCAACGACGAATCATTGACCGCGTCAATGGTGCCGCGCACCGGGGTAATGACATTGTCCGCTGCCGCTGCGCCCACGCTCAGCAGCAGTAGGCTTAGGGCCGGGATAAACAAACGAGGCTTGATCATGCTTTCTCCAGGATTCAGGTCAGGGTAAGGACTGCTCTGGATCAAGATTAACCGCCAAATGAATCCCGGGGGTGAAAGAGTGTGTTCAAACGTTTCCTGACCCACCCGAAACGTGCTCTTTTGCGAAGCGAATAAGGCGTTTAATCAGCGGTGTGCGCTCCCGCTTGCGGTACAGCATCCAGATAGCCGAAGGGATTTCTGCTCCGGCAATCGGGCGATAGACCACGTCCGGCACGCCGATAGTTTTCGCCATGATCTCGGGGATTACTGCGATGCCGTTGCCCAGTGCGATATGCGCCAGCACTTCGGTCAGCGTGCTGGAGCGGATGGCATCGTTGAGCACAAACCCGCCGCGGCGGGCGACTTCATGTGAGCCAGAAGTCTGCTCCGGCAGAATAAAGCTTTCCCCGGCCAGAGCGGCAGGGTCGATAGCTTCCGTGCCGGAAGCCAGACGATGACAAGCGGGGAGCGCCAGGCAAAAACAGTCGCTTTGCACCAACAGGTGCCCGATTTCCGACGGCAGCGCGACCGGGGCGCGCACAAACCCAACGTCGATTTTGCCCTCCACCAGCGCCGCCGCCATGCTGTCCATCAGCACTTCTCGCGCGCCAAGCGAGATGTCCGGATATCTCCCCCGAAACGCCCCCATCACCGAGCTAAGCGTCCCCGACCACAGTGAAGACGCCACGTAGCCGACGCGAATGTAGCCCTGCTCGCCGCGTGCGGCGCTAAGCACCCGCTCACGCGTCAATTCAGCCTGCCGCAGCGTGGCTTCGGCTTCTTCGCGAAAAATTTCTCCGGCTTGGGTCAGCTGTACGTGCCTTTTGGTACGTAAAAACAGCGGGGTGCCAAACTCCCGCTCAAGCTGACTGATTTGCACCGACAGCGTCGGCGTGGAGATGTTCAGCGTTTCCGCCGCCGCGCCAAAATGGAGCGTTCGGGCAACTTCGAGGAAATAACGCAGATGGCGAAGCTCCATGCTTGCTCCTGATTATTAGGTATTAACTAATAATAATGCCGAACGTAGAAATTGAATACCGCGCCCAGGATGGCGAAGCTTAAGGCGTGTTCTTCCCGCGTTTTCGGAGCTTTTATGTCTACTGTGCTGGCCGCGCCCGTGGCCAAAAACGACACCACCGTGCTGCTGGTTGCCTCCATGGGCTGCGCGATGACGGTCATCGACACGAATATCGTTGGCGTCGTGCTGCCGACCATCGCCCGCGGGCTGGACGCCACGTTTGCCGATATGGAGTGGGTGATCGGCGCCTACGTGCTGTGCTTCTCTTCCCTTTTGCTGCCCGCCGGTTCACTGGCGGACCGTTTCGGCAGGCGGCGGATTTTTTTATTCGGTATCGCCCTGTTTGCCCTGGCATCTTTCGCCTGCGGGGCGGCCACCACCATCCTGATGCTGAATATTGCCCGCGCACTGCAGGGAGTAGGCTCGGCCTTTTTACTGGCTCCGGCGCTGGCGATCATCGGCCACACCTTCCGCGAACCGCAGGCCAGAGGCCGCGCCTGGGCCATCTGGGGCGGCATGATGGGCATCACCATGGTGCTCGCGCCCTTGGCCGGCGGCATCATCAGCGCGTATTTCGGCTGGCGCTGGGCGTTCTACATCAACATCCCCATTTGCCTGCTGCTGGCAATGGCGGTGCTGCGCACCATTGAAGAGTCCCGTAATCCAGCCGCCGGTAAGCCGGACGTACACGGCATTTCGCTGTTTATCGCCGCTATGTTTTCGCTCACCTGGGCGCTGATCCTCGCCCCAGAGCACGGCTGGGGCAGCCCCGAAGTGATGGGGCGCTTTATCGCCTCAGCCTGGTTCTTTCTGTTCTTTGCGCTGGTCGAACGTTACAAAGCCCAGCCGATGCTCGATCTCCGCCTGTTCCGTTCACTGCCGTTTATTGGTGCGGTGCTGGCGATGTTCACCTACGCGGCGACGGCACAGGTGATGACCTCCCTGCTGCCGCTGATGCTGCAAAACGTCGAGGGGAAAACCGCGCTGGCGTCCGGGATCGGCATGCTACCGTTCGCTCTCGCCATGTTGTTCTTCCCGATGGTGGCTCGCTGGATGGCACATCGTATGGCTGCCCGCTGGATCTTAGCCGCCGGATTAGCGCTGGTTGGCGTCGGCAACCTGATTATCGCCGGCGGCGTGCTGGCGCAGTGGCCCTGGCTGGTTATCGCCGGTATGGCCGTGCTGGGCAGCGGTGGCGGCATCCTCAACGGCGAAACGCAGAAGGCGATTATGGGCACCGTGCCTCACGAACGGGCGGGGATGGCTTCGGGGATCAGCACCACGGCGCGGTTCTCCGGCATTTTGCAAGGTTTTGCGCTGCTGGGGGCGATTCTGGCCGGGCATACGCGCCATACGCTGACCTCCGTAATGCAGGCAAACAACCTGCCGGTACGGGACGATTTTTTGACTCAGGTCGTGGCCGGAGATGTGCAGCGCGCCCTTGCGCTATGGCCGGAGCAACAGGCTCAGACGCTAAGCACGCTGATCCGCCACAGCTACGCCAGCGGCTTCTCGCTGATGCTGGTTTGCGCCGCGCTGTTCGCTTTCTTTGTTGCGCTAATTGTCGTTCTCACCGTGCGGGACCGCACCGGGAGTCAGCCCAATGAACGCTAAAGATGTTGATTTCCGTTTTGCACTTTTCAGCGATGTTCATGCCAACTTACCGGCACTTGAGGCCGTTTTGCAGGACATTGACCGTCACCACATCAAGCAAATCTGGTGCCTGGGCGATCTGGTTGATTTCGCGCCATGGCCCAACGAAGTGATAACGCTGCTTCGCCACCGCGCGATTCCGGTAGTCATGGGCAACCACGACCGCCGCGTGGCAATGGACGAGCCGGTCACACCGCTGGCTAAGCACTCCGCGACAGAGCAACAGGCTCGTGAACAGGCCATTGCCTTGAGCAAACGCACGCTGACTGAGGAGAATCGCCGCTGGCTCAGAGCCCTGCCACGGTCGAGAGCGTTTCACGCCGGGCCGCTCAGAATTCTGCTGGTCCACGCCAGCCCGGATTCGCTGTCCGAGTACGTGCATCGCCAGTTCTCCTGCAGCCAACTGATGAAGTGGCAAACCGCACATCAGTTCGACGTGATGGTTTCCGGGCATACGCACTACGCGGATGTTCGCGAGCTGGTCCGCAGCGATGGCCGCAGGTTTACCGTCGCCAACACCGGCGCGATCGGGCGAATAAAACCCGGCGAACCGCAGGCCACCTGGCTGATGGGACATTACCATCACGGGAAGCTAAAACTGGCTATCCAAACGGTAAATTATGACGTCGCCGCCGTGGCCCAGGCGATTAAAGACAGCCCCGTACCTGACTTTTACGCAGACGAGCTTTATCAGCACGGTATGGCCTGTTCGCGAGCGCTGTCGGCATTCTGAGCGGCTCACTATTTCGTGATAAGCTGTGCAATATTGGCGACAGATAACGCACATCACCAGGTGGATGCGCGATACTGCCTCACTTTCATTGCTTGCCGCTTCAGGAAGAAAAATGGCCTCTAAATATGCACTCGTTCTGCTGGCTCCGCTGCTGCTGGCCGCCTGTTCGTCATCGGACAATTCAGGGATGGATCGCCAGGACAGGCAGCGGCTGGACGACAGCTTTATGCGCTCGCCGTGGCCCGATCCCTACTACAACAGCCGCTATCTGACGCCGGAACAGCGCCAGGACATTCGCGACCGCATCCGCGCCGACCAGCTCGAAGCCAGAGGGCGCAGGGATAACAGTACCGACAGCGGCGACGGTTTCGGCCAGCCGGTACATTTCTAAACGGTTGGCACCGTTCCGCCGTCAATGATGTACTCCGTGCCGGTAATCGCGGCGGCACGGTCTGAGGCCAGGAAGGCTATCAGATTAGCCACTTCTTCTGGCTTAGCCGGGCGACCCAGCGGGATCCCGCCCAGCGAATCCATAATGATTTGCTTCCCACCCTCGTAATCCGTGCCTGCCTGCAGGGCCAGCCGCTCCGCAAGGCGAACAGAAGCCTCAGTTTCAATCCAGCCCGGCGCCACGCGCAGCACCCGCACGCCCTGCGGGGAAACCTCTTTCGACAGACTTTTGCTGTAAGCGGAAAGCGCTGCCTTGGCCGCCGCATAGGCCGTTGTCGCCTCCGGCAGCGGTAAAATCCGCTGAATGGAAGAGACGTGGATAATCACGCCTGATCCCTGCGCCGTCATGCCAGGCAACAGCGCCCTGTCCAGCCGCACCGCCGGGAAAAGATTAAGCGCCAGCTCGCGCTGCCACTGTTCTTCGTCCAGCACCGCGTAGCCTCCAGCCGGAGAGGATGAGCCGCCGAGCATATGCACAATGATATCCACGCCACCGAGACGCGCCAGCACGGCTTTTACCAGTTGCTCGCAGCCCTCAGGCGTGGCGAGATCCGCCGCCACAAAGTCAACATCGTGCACGTTTTCAGGCGCATGGCGAGCCACGGTCATCACCTGCGCGCCCAGCTCGCGGAACAACTCTACGGTCGCCGCGCCTGCACCTTTGGTGCCGGACGTCACCAGCGCTCTTTTTCCCTTCAGTGTCAAAAAGTCAGTCATTTTACGTTCTCCAGAAAGTCGATTTACCTGTCGGATCACTACTCTAAGAACGCGGTATAATTTAAACAATTGGGACAAACCGGGATGAAATGATGAAGGAATCGGGACAATGTCGCGCATAGCGCTCGGCGATATCGAAGCCGTGCAGGCCATCGCCCGCCGGGGATCTTTCCGCGCGGCGGCTATCGACCTGGGTATTTCAACCACGGCGCTCAGCCATACGTTGGCAAAATTTGAGGCCGAGATTGGCGTGCGCCTGTTTAACCGCACCACCCGTAGCGTGTCGCTGACGGAGGCCGGGAGGCTGTTTATTGAGAGAGTTAGCCCGTCTCTTCAGGGGCTGAACGACGCTCTTGAAAGCGTGCGGGCGCACCGCGATACGCCGTCCGGCCTGCTGCGCATCAACGCGCCGCCTTTTGCCGCTCGCCAGGTGCTTTCGTCGCTGGTGTTTGAGTTTTTACGCCGCTATCCGGAGATGCAGGTCGATATTGTGACCGAAGGAAAGCTGGTTGATATCGTTGCGGAAGGGTTCGATCTTGGCGTGCGAGTGGCCGGGCTGGTGCCTGCCGATATGATTGCGCTTTCTCTCGGCCAGCCGCAGCGCTTCGCCGTAGTCGCATCTCCGGTTTACCTGGCGGAGCACGGCGCGCCGTTAACGCCGGGCGACTTGCTGAATCACGCCTGTATTCGCGTCCGGCTGCCGGACGGTTCTCTCTACCGCTGGCATCTGGAAAAGCAGGGTGAAGTCGCGCAAGTCGATGTGCGCGGCCCGCTGACGCTGGACGAAGCCTCTCTAGCGCGGGAGGCGGTGCTGGAAGGTGTCGGAATTGGTTTTTTCATGGAACAAAACGTCGCCGATGAAATTCGCGCCGGCAAACTGGTGCGCCTGCTGGAAGCCTGGACCCCGCCCTTCCCGGGACTTTGCCTTTACTATTCCGGCAGGCGGTATCCTTCTGCCGGGCTGGCCGCTTTCCTGGCACTGGCGCGGGAAAACAGTCAGGGAGGTCACCGACCTCCCTGTCACGCTTAGAAGCTGTAGTTTGCCGTCAGCGAGAAGCTGCGCGGGGCACCATAAACCACATAGTCGGAAAGCCAGGATTCATATTCTTTGTCGAACAGGTTATTGATGTTGCCCTGCACGGCGAAGTTTTTCGTTACCTGGTAACGGGTGAAGAGATCCACCAGCGCGTAGCTGCCCTGTTTGATGCGGGTGTTGCCGTTCGGGCCGTAGGCATCCTGCCAGGTTTTACTCTGCCAGTTCACGCCGCCGCCCACGGTCACTTCCGGCAGCATCGGCAGCTGATAGCGAGTGAACAGCTTCATCGTGGTGCGCGGCTGGTCCGGGTTCACAGCGTCGCCGTTATTGTCGTCCGCTACATAGCGGGAAGCCCCGAAGGTGAGCTGCCAGTTATCCGTCAGCGCGCCGTTCAGCTCAAACTCCACGCCACGGCTCACAGTGCCATCCACGGATTTATACGCCGTTTCGCCAGGGTTGCCGTTAACCGGCGTGCCGAGCGACTGGGCAACTTTGTCCTGTTCGATGCGGAACACCGCCAGCGAGGTCGTCAGGCGCGTATTAAACCAGTCTGCTTTCACGCCTGCTTCGTAGCTCTTCCCGGTGGTTGGGTCGAGGTAATCGCCGTTGACGTCGCGCTTGTCGGTCGGCTGGAAGATGGAGGTGTAGCTGGTGTAGGCCGACCAGGTGTCATTGATGTCGTAAACCAGCCCCGCGTACGGCGTCACGTCGTGTTTTTTGCTGCTCAGGCTGGTTTGCGGCGCAGTGGATGGATTGTAGTCCGCGTCCCATTCGGTATAGCGGGCGCCCACAATCAGGTGCAGCGGGTCAGCCAGCGAGAAACGCGCTGCGGTGTAGACGGCCTGCTGGCGCACCACATCTTTGCTGTAGAGCGAGAAGGCTGACCAGCTTGGGTCTGCGACGCTGCTGTAGAAGCTGTCCATCGCGATGCCGCCGTAAGGCAAGCCGGTGTTCGGCATGGCGTTGTCGTAGTGGTTACGCTGGCGGCTGTAGCTGCCGCCGAACATCAGCTCGTGCTGGCGGCCAAACAGGTCAAAGCCGCCGCGCACAAACGCATCCACCGAATCCTGTTTACGCTCGCCCCGGTTCCAGCCGCCGTAGGCGCTGGTGCCCGCGCCGGTGACTTTATCCGGGAAGCCGGTCACATACATCAGCTTAGAGTCGAAGTTGGTTTCGGCGTGCAGCGTGTTGATACGCGCTTCCCAGCCGTTATCAAAGCGCTGGACCAGGTTGGCGAACACTTTGGTGGCGTCTTTGTTGGAGTAAGCCCAGTCCGGCGCGGTGGTGGCGCTGCGGCTGAAGTGCGTCCGGCTGCCGTCGGCATACCAGGTGGGCAGGCCGCCCCAGGTCGGGCTGTCGTCATTGCTTTCCTGGTAGTCGTAGCCGACGGAAAGCGTGGTGGAATCGGTCAAATCGGCATCCACCACGCCGTAGATAAATTTCTTGCGGTAATGGCTTTTGTCCAGCCAGGTGTCGTTGTCCTGGTAGCCGGTAACCACGCGGCCCCGCACGTTGCCGGACTCGCTCAGCGGCGCGGAGAGATCGGCCACATAGCGCTGCTTGTCCCAGCTACCGTAGCTGGCGGACACGTTGCCTTTAAATTCGCGGCTGTCGGCGTGCTTGCGCACCATGTTGATGTACGCCGATGGATTGCCGCTGCCGCTCATCAGCCCCGCCGCGCCGCGCACTACTTCAATATTTTCAAACACGGCGGTATCCGATCCGGTATCACCGAAGTCCCAGACGTCGCTAACCTGCGTGGGCATGTCGTCGTAGGCATAGTTGCTGATAAAGAATCCGCGCGCAAAGTAGGTGGCACGGCTGCTGTCCACCAGCCTGGTGCTGATGCCGGTGGTGTTATCCAGCACCTCACCGATGGTTTGCAGGTTCTGATCCTGAATACGCTGCTGGCTGATGACGCTGACGGATTGCGGGATATCGCGCGGAACCAGCAGCAGCTTGGTGCCGGTGGTGGTGGTTTTGACGCTGTAATCCTGTTCCTGTCCCGCCAGCGGATTGTCCGCCTGAGTATTCACCGTGATGGTGTCTTCTGCCTGCGCAGAAGGCAGCAGCGCCAGCGCTATAGCCGCCGCCAGGAGTGATGGGCCGCCTGCCCGTAACGTGAACCGATCCCTGGAGAAGTTAACAAATGCCATGTTAAACCCTCATTTTTGCAGTGCTGCGGCGTTTTCCGTGGCCGGCACCTTTTTTTGATTTTTATAAAGACGCGCACGATTAAATGCGGATGAGAAATATACGCATTTGTATTTAACCTGTAAACAAATGTAATTCTCTGAGGGTTAACGAAGATTGCACCGTTGCGGGGCAAAAAAGGGTATCGAGTGGCAATAAAAATTGCCGCTTTCGCTTTACAAACTAACACGTAATTCTGCTGTTAAAACAGCCTCATCATCTGGCTTATTGCATAGGTTGTGATAGATTCCTCTCGCTTTCAAAACATACACAGCAAAATACGCTGCGAAGCCTCTCTCTTTTTTCAGGTAAACGATCGGACGCCATGAGAAAGTTAGCCAATATCCACCTGCTGATGATGTTGATTCTGCTGGTTGCTGTCGGGCAGATGACACAGACGATTTATATTCCTTCTATTCCCGATATGGCTCATGAAATGGGCGTGCGCAGCGGCGCGATTCAGCGCGTGATGGCGGCCTATTTGTTTACCTACGGTGTGTCTCAGCTGTTTTATGGCCCGCTTTCCGATCGCATTGGCCGCCGCCCGGTGATCCTCGCCGGCATGGTGATTTTCATGCTGGCAACGCTCGGCGCGCTGTTTACCACTAATTTGCATATTCTGGTGCTGGCCAGCGCCCTGCAGGGCATGGGCACCGGGGTCGCGGGCGTGATGGCGAGAACCATGCCGCGCGATCTCTACGAAGGCGGTGATTTACGCCAGGCCAACAGCCTGCTGAACATGGGCATTCTGGTGAGTCCGCTGCTGGCACCGGTTATTGGCGGGATGCTGGACAGCGTCTGGGGCTGGCGGGCCTGTTACGGTTTCCTGCTGCTGCTGTGTGCCATTGTCGCGTTTTCTATGTGGCGCTGGCTGCCCGAAACCCGCCCGGCAGACGCCACGCCGCCTCGCCTGATGCGCAGCTACAAAATGCTGCTCGGCAATATCTCCTTCAACTGCTATCTGCTGATGCTGGTCGGTGGCCTGGCGGGCGTGGCGGTGTTTGAAGCCTGCTCCGGCGTGCTGATGGGCGGCGTACTTGGCCTGAACGGGGTGGTGGTCAGCATTCTGTTTATTCTGCCCATTCCGGCGGCGTTTTTTGGCTCCTGGTACGCGGGCCGCCAGAACGTGCGTTTCTCCAGCCTGATGTGGCAGGCGGTATTGAGCTGCCTGTTCGCCGGTATTCTGATGTGGATCCCAGGCTGGTTCGGCATCATGAATATCTGGACACTGCTGGTACCTGCGGCGCTGTTCTTCTTCGGCGCAGGCATGCTGTTCCCGCTGGCGACCAGCGGCGCGATGGAGCCGTTCCCGTTCCTCGCCGGTACCGCAGGGGCGCTGGTTGGCGGCCTGCAAAACATCGGCTCCGGCGTGATGGCCTGGTTCTCCGCGCTGATGCCGCAAACCGGGCAATACAGCATCGGAATGCTGATGACCGCGATGGGCGTGCTGATCCTGTGCTGCTGGCTGCCGCTGGCGCAGCGGTTCCAGCATCATGGCGAGACAGTTTAGTTATTTAGCCTCTTCGGCAAGGTTTTTCAGCCAGCTAACAAAAGCGTCAATCTTCGGCCATTGTCGGCCAGTAAGGGTCGAAATGTAGTAATGCTGATGGCATTTTAACGTTTTCTCCCCAAACGGGGCGATGAGCTCGCCCCGCTCCAGCCGCTTTTGCACCAGCCTTTTTCTCCCCATCGCTACACCAACGTGGTTCATCGCGGCAATCACCGCCAGGTCAGAGCGATCGAAGCCTATGCCCGTCGAGGCCGGGAGTTCAATGCCAAACTGCTGCGCCCAGCTGTACCACTCGTCGGTGCCGGAATCATTGCTCCACGCCTGCCGGTCATGCAGCAAAGTACAGTGGCGCAGTTGAGAAGGCCGGGAATGGAGTTCAAAGCGGCGGGCATATTCCGGGCTGCAAACCGGCAGAATCGCCTCATCCATCAGAAAATGGTGGCTCAGCTGCGAGGAAGGCGCATCGTCAAAATAGAGCGCCAGATCGATACCCGCACGCTGTAAATTGAGGTTGTCGTTCCCGGTCAGAATAGTTAACGAGATAGCAGGGTAGCGCTGGGTAAAATCCCCCAGCGCGGGCACCAGCCAGCACTGGGCGATCGACGGCCTGGAGTACACGGTCAGCACCCCCGAGAGTTCCTGGTTTTTGATATCCAGAATCTCCTGGTTCAACGTGTCCAGAGACGATTTCAGCGCCCAGAACACCCGCTTGCCTTCGTGCGTCAGTTCCACTTTACGATGCGAGCGAACAAAAAGCTGGATCCCCAGCTCCTCTTCCAGCTGGTTTATCCGGTGGCTAACCGCGCTGGGGCTGAGTGACAGTTCATCCGCCGCCAGTGCAAAAGATTGATGGCGCGCCGCCACCTCAAAAGTGTACAGCTTCGACAGCTGCCAGCCGTTTAATAACCGATTTCGCCCCTCGCGTGACGTTTCCATCGTGACCTCTCTCTCAATTCCAGCGGCCAAGTTTAAAAAATCCGCGGCTAACCAGCAGCATTTAGTTGAAGAAAAGCGAACCTGAAACGCATTTCATCGCCTGATTTCGACTCAAATCACCCTCTTGATTCAATTTACCTCATGTGAAAGGCCAGTTTTATCGTTTGTCAGCCCGGATGGATTTTTATCCAATAGCCCGCAAATGATGCACAGGAGAAGGGCTAATGGGATCGCAAATCTGGGTGGTGGGTACGCTGCTTGCCAGCATAGTGTTAATCGTGTTGACCATCATAAAACTGAAGCTTCATCCTTTCCTCGCGCTACTGCTGGCGAGCTTTTTCGTCGGCGTGATGATGGGCATGGGCCCGCTGGAGATGGTCAACGCAGTGGAAAGCGGCATCGGCGGCACGCTCGGCTTTTTAGCCGCGGTCATCGGGCTGGGGACCATTCTGGGAAAAATGATGGAAGTCTCCGGCGCCGCCGAACGCATTGGCCTGGCGCTGCAGCGCTGCCGCTGGCTTTCCGCCGACGTGATTATGGTACTGGTCGGCCTGATTTGCGGCATTACGCTGTTCGTTGAGGTTGGCGTGGTGCTGCTCATCCCGCTGGCCTTTTCCATCGCCAAAAAGACCCACACTTCGCTGCTAAAACTGGCGATCCCGCTGTGTACCGCGCTGATGGCCGTTCACTGCGTGGTGCCCCCACATCCGGCGGCGCTGTTTGTGACCAATAAACTCGGCGCCGATGTAGGCACCGTGATTGTGTATGGCTTAGCGGTTGGTCTGCTGGCATCTCTGGTGGGTGGCCCGCTCTTTCTGAAATGCCTGGGCAAGCGTCTGCCGTTTAAATCCGTTCCCGCTGAATTCTCAGATTTGCAAACACGCGATGCGGCTTCTCTGCCGTCCTTGAGCACCACGCTGTTTACCGTGCTGCTACCCATTGGCCTGATGCTGGCGAAGACGCTCGCTGAGCTGAACATGACCCCGGGCAGCAAGGCTTATACCGCGCTGGAGTTTATCGGCAACCCGATTACCGCCATGTTTATCGCCGTTTTCGTGGCCTATTATCTGCTGGGCCTGCGTCAGAACATGGGTATCGCTACGCTGCTGAGCCACACCGAAACTGGCTTTGGCTCCATCGCGAATATCCTGATGATCATCGGGGCAGGCGGCGCGTTTAACGCCATTCTCAAGGCCAGCGGCATGGCAGACAGCCTGGCGCTGAGCCTTTCCAGCCTGCATATGCATCCGATTCTGCTGGCCTGGCTGGTTGCCCTTATCCTTCACGCCGCCGTGGGCTCCGCTACCGTGGCGATGATGGGAGCCACCGCTATCGTTGCTCCTCTGCTGCCGCTCTATCCCAACGTCAGCCCCGAAATTGTGACGCTCGCCATCGGCTCCGGCGCTATCGGCTGCACTATTGTAACGGATTCGCTGTTCTGGCTGGTGAAGCAGTACTGCGGCGCGACGCTCCATGAAACCTTTAAGTACTACACCACGGCGACATTCATCGCTTCTTTAGTTGCACTGGCCGGCACATTCCTGCTTTCCTTTATCATCTGAGCGCCAGGAGGCTCGTTATGAAATCGACAGAATTACACGCGTTAACCGAAAAATTTCCGCTGCTCAGCGAGCTTACCGCCCTGAACGAAACGACCTGGTTTAATCCGGGAGCAACCTCCCTTGCCGAAGGCTTACCGCATGTTGGCCTGACTGAGCAGGACGTGAAAGAGGCGCACGCCAGGCTGGCTCGTTTTGCGCCTTATCTGGCCAAAGCATTCCCGGAAACCGCCGCAACCGGTGGGATTATCGAGTCA
The DNA here is from genome assembly GCF_011752835.1 of Enterobacter sp. Ap-1006. Classification (NCBI taxonomy): domain Bacteria; kingdom Pseudomonadati; phylum Pseudomonadota; class Gammaproteobacteria; order Enterobacterales; family Enterobacteriaceae; genus Enterobacter; species Enterobacter sp. Ap-1006. The sequence goes on from NZ_VWWU01000006.1 coordinate 217,000, forward strand.
GAGCTGGCCGCCATTCCGGCGATGCAAAAGCGCCTGGAAAAAGAAAATGGGCAGCGGCTCTTCGGTAAACTGTGGCTGAAAAAAGACAGCCATCTGCCTATTTCTGGCTCGATTAAGGCTCGCGGGGGCATTTATGAAGTCCTGACTCACGCGGAAAAACTGGCTACAGAGGCAGGGCTACTGAGTCCTGAAGATGACTACAGCCAGCTGCTTTCTCCTGAATTACGCGAGTTTTTCAGCCGCTATAGCATCGCCGTTGGCTCTACCGGCAACCTGGGTCTGTCGATTGGGATCATCAGCGCCCGAATTGGCTTCCGCGTCACGGTGCATATGTCCGCCGACGCCCGCGAATGGAAAAAAGCTAAACTGCGCAGCCACGGCGTGGAGGTGGTTGAATACGCCGAAGATTACGGGGTTGCCGTTGAGCAAGGGAGAAAAGCCGCCGAGGCGGACGCCAACTGCTTCTTTATCGATGATGAAAATTCCCGCACGCTGTTCCTTGGCTACGCCGTCGCCGGGCAACGGCTAAAAGATCAATTCTCGCAACAAGCTATTACCGTCGATGAGCAGCACCCTTTGTTTGTCTATCTGCCCTGCGGCGTCGGCGGCGGCCCCGGTGGCGTGGCGTTTGGGCTGAAACTGGCCTTCGGCGACCACGTTCATTGTATTTTTGCCGAGCCAACCCACTCCCCCTGCATGCTGTTGGGGGTTTACACCGGCCTGCATGATGCGCTTTCCGTGCAGGATATCGGCATCGATAACCTGACTGCCGCCGATGGCCTGGCCGTGGGGCGGGCTTCCGGCTTTGTCGGCAGAGCAATGCAAAGGCTGCTCGACGGCTTCTATACCGTGGACGATCAAACGCTGTACAACATGCTCGGCTGGCTGGCAGAAGAGGAAAATATTCGCCTGGAACCCTCGGCCCTGGCAGGAATGGCCGGCCCACAGCGAATTTGTGCCACCGCTTCTTACCTCAAGATGCAGGGTTTTAGCGCCCAACAGCTTGATAACGCGACGCATCTGGTCTGGGCCACTGGCGGCGGTATGGTTCCAGAGGCTGAGATGGCGCAGTATTTAGCGAAGGCTCGCTGATTAGCCCCTCACCCCAGCCCTCTCCCCAAAGGGGAGAGGGAGAAAATACGGTATGTTTCATTCCTGATTAGCACCTCACTTTCGCCCGCACGCTGTTCTGTCCCCTCTCCCTTCCAGGGAGAGGGTTAGGGTGAGGGTCACCTTCCCCGTCATATTTTTGTCATTTAGTTACCTTACTCTCACTTCCGGTTTAATTATTTGATCAATCTACGCGCGTAGATACACTGCGAGAAATGATTAAAAATGGCATCTTCGCCAACAGATAACGTTCGATCTCTGTGAGAACTCTAATGACGAAAAGCACTTTCTCCCCTCCTCCGGCCTCGGCGCAACACGCGGCAGAAGAGCGTCTGGCCACGCCGGAAGGTAAACGTGATTTTATTCGCGCCACCTTCTCCTGCTGGCTCGGCACCACGATGGAATACGCGGACTTCGCGCTTTATGGCCTGGCGGCCGGGATCATCTTTGGCGATGTGTTCTTCCCGGATGCCACGCCCGTCATGGCGCTGCTCTCCAGCTTTGCCGCTTACTCCGTAGGCTTTGTTGCCCGGCCAATAGGCGCCCTGCTGTTTGGCTGGCTGGGCGACCGCTACGGCAGAAAAATGGTGATGGTCATTACCATTGCGCTGATGGGCTGCTCCACTACGCTTATTGGCCTGATCCCAAGCTACGCGCAAATTGGCGTCTGGGCGCCAACCTGCCTTGTGATTCTGCGTTTTGCCCAGGGGCTTGGCGCGGGTGCGGAGCTGTCCGGCGGTACCGTCATGCTGGGTGAATATGCGCCAGTGAAACGCCGTGGCCTGGTGTCATCCATTATCGGGCTGGGCTCCAACAGCGGCACGCTGCTGGCTTCTCTGACCTGGCTACTGGTGCTGCAGATGGATAAAGAGACGCTGCTTGCCTGGGGCTGGCGTATTCCGTTCCTGTGCAGCATGTTGATTGCCGCTGTTGCCCTGATTATTCGCCAGCATCTGCGTGAAACCCCGGTGTTTGAGCGCCAAAAAGCGCTGCTGGAAGCAGAGCGTAAACAGGTGCGGGAAAAGGGGCTGGCCGAGCAGCAGAAAGATCCACGCAGCTTCTGGCAGCGGACCCGCGCCTTCTGGACCATGGTCGGGCTACGCATTGGTGAAAACGGCCCTTCTTATCTCGCCCAGGGTTTTATCATTGGCTACGTCGCCAAAGTGCTGGCGGTAGATAAGTCCGTCCCCACGCTGGCGGTGCTGATCGCCTCGGTGCTGGGCTTCGCTATTATTCCTTTTGCCGGCTGGCTCTCCGACCGCTTTGGCCGCCGGATCGTTTACCGCTGGTTCTGCCTGCTGCTGATTATCTACGCTTTCCCGGCCTTTATGCTGCTGGACTCTCGCGAGCCGATGATCGTTATTCCAACCATCGTTGTCGGCATGGGGCTGGCTTCGCTGGGCATTTTCGGTGTGCAGGCCGCCTGGGGCGTGGAGCTTTTCGGCGTGACAAACCGCTATACCAAGATGGCGTTTGCCAAAGAGCTGGGGTCGATGCTTTCCGGCGGAACTGCACCGCTGATTGCCGCCGCGCTGCTCTCCTGGACCGGGCACTGGTGGCCTATCGCGCTCTACTTTGCAGTGATGGCGGGCATCGGGCTGGTGACCACCTTCTTCGCGCCGGAAACCCGGGGGCGCGACCTTAATCTGCCGGAAGACGCTATTTGATTTGTCACAGAGTTGACGGCGATTTTTACGGAGCAAAGCTTTATGCTGTGGCTCCGTTTATCGCCCGCCAGCCAAATAAAGCAGGTATTCAGTGACTAAGCCTCAAGTACACCGCGTTACCCGCGCTGAAGTCGCCAAAGAAGCAGGGACTTCCGTCGCGGTCGTCAGCTACGTGATTAACAACGGCCCGCGTCCGGTCGCGCAGGCAACGCGTGAGCGCGTGCTCGCCGCCATCAAGAAAACCGGCTACCGCCCTAACGGCATTGCCAGGGCCTTGGCCAGCGGCACCACGCGCACCTATGGCTTAGTCGTGCCCAATATCGCCAACCCTTTTATCTCGTCCATGGCGCACGCGCTCCAGCAGGAGGCTTTTGCCGATGGCCGGGTGCTCTTGCTGGGGGATTCCGGCGATGACCGCGCCCGCGAGCTGGAGCTTATCAATAACCTGCTGCATCGCCAGGTGGACGGGCTGATTTATACCAGCGTCGACAGGCACCCTTACATCGATCTTATCCAGGCCAGCGGTACGCCTTGCGTGATGCTGGACAGGGTTGAGCCGGAGCTGAACGTTTGCTCGATTCAGGTTAACGAGCAGCACGCCGCACGGCGCGCAACCCGCCATCTGATTGATCACGGCTATCGCGATATCGCCATCATTTGCGGGCCACAGGAGATGCTAAACACTCAGGATCGCATCAGCGGCTGGCGGCTGGCGCTGGAAGAAGCGGGCCTTGCCGTGCGCCCTGACTGGATTTTTTCAACGGATTACACTCGCCAGGGCGGCTACGATGCCACAAAGCAAATGCTGGCTGGCGAATTGCCTCGCGCGCTGTTTGCCACCAATGAACAACAGGCCTTTGGCTGCCTGAGAGCGCTGTCTGAACACGGTCTTTCCGCGCCGAAAGACCTCGCCCTGGTGTGCTTCAACGGCACCCTGGAATCGGCCTTCAACGTTCCCTCTTTGACAACGGTTCGCCAGCCCGTCACGAAAATGGCAAAAAAGGCCATCGAAATGCTGAAAAAGTGGGACGGGCAGCCGCATAAACACGAATTTGATTTTGAGCTGGAGATTGGCGAGTCCTGCGGCTGTCACTCCCTCACCACAGCAGGAAGTTATAAGTAACATGAAGCGTTTAATTATCGATTGCGATCCGGGTAACGGCGTTGCCGGGGCTAACGTAGACGACGGTCTGGCCCTTGCCCTGGCGCTGGCGGCGCCGGAGATTTCTCTGGAGCTTATTACCACCGTGTCCGGCAATACGCCAAGCGAAGTGGGCTACGCCGTCGCCTCTGATTTAGTCGCTCGCCTGGGTATGGCCGTTGAGGTCGCCCGCGGCGCTTCACGTGCGCTGATTGAGCCTTCCGCCCCGTGGCGCGAGCACCTGGATCACAAAGTCGATAAAGTGGGTCTGCGCCATCTATGGAAGGACGTTACTGCCCCAAAAATGCTGGCCGAAGTGGCCCCGCTGGCGGTGCATAAGATGGGTGAGCTTATCTGCGCGACTCCCGGTGAAATCACGCTGATTGCCATCGGCCCGCTGACCAACGTGGCGCTGGCTTTGCAGCTTTATCCGCAGATGGCGAGCGCGGTAAAAGAGATTGTGATTATGGGCGGCGTGTTTAACGTTGACGGCTACCTGAAGGACACTAATTTTGGCGTTGACCCGGAGGCCGCACACGCCGTGCTGACCAGCGGCGCAAACATCGTTCTGGTACCGATGGACGTCACCACCCAAACCATGATGACTCACCAGGATTTAGATGCGCTGGCCACCTGCGATAACCGCCTGAGCCGTTTTCTCGTGGACACCATTGGCCCGTGGATGGATTTTTCCATGCAGACCCGCCACTTACCGGGCTGCTGGATCCACGATGTACTAACCGTCGCCTGGCTGCTTGAGCCCGCGCTGGTGAGCTGGGCGGAGGATTATGTGGATGTGTCGCTGAGCGGGCTGAGCCGCGGCAGAACCTTGCGGTATGGCCCGGAACATTTGCGGCTGGCGGTGAACGTTGACGCGCCGCAGGGTAAACCGGTGAAGCTGCTGCAAACCGTGGATAACCAGAAGCTGCTGGCGCTTATCGACCGGCATATCCGCCAGTTTGCATAGAAAAGAGAAAGGGCGCATAAGCGGCCTTTTTACTGCTAAAAAACTCTGGTGATAGAAGAAACACCAGACGACTCGTTAAAAAAACAGGAAAATCAATTTTTTGATTTTCGGCTGATAACCACAAAGAGGGAAAAACCACGCTTTTTCCCTCTTTGTCAGCAACGTTAAAGGGCGCATAAGCGCCCTTTTTTACAGAACCTTGCTGAGGAAGGCCTGAGTTCGCGGGTTTTGCGGCGCGCTAAAGATCTGCGCCGGCACGCCCTGTTCCTGAATCACGCCCTGGTCAATGAAGATCACCCGGTCCGCCACTTCGCGGGCAAAGCCCATTTCGTGGGTCACGATAATCATCGTCATCCCTTCCTGCGCCAGCTGTTTCATCACCGCCAGCACTTCACCAACAAGCTCAGGATCCAGCGCTGAAGTTGGCTCGTCGAACAGAATTATCGACGGCTCCATCGCCAGCGCACGGGCAATCGCCACGCGCTGCTGCTGGCCACCGGAGAGGCTCGAAGGCCAGGCGTCGATTTTGTCCAGCAGGCCGACCTTTTGCAGCAGCTTTTCGGCGCGGTTTACCGCTTCCGCTTTGGACAGCCCTTTCAGCGACATGGGCGCCATGATCAGGTTTTCCAGCACCGTCATGTGTGGGAACAGGTTAAAACGCTGGAACACCATGCCCACGCCTTCGCGCAGCGTGTTGAGATTAGTTTTAGGGTCGTGTACCGCAAAACCGTTGACTACGACTTCGCCGCCGTCCGGTTTTTCCAGCGCGTTCAGGCAGCGCAGAAACGTACTTTTGCCGGAGCCGGAAGGGCCAATCACGCAAACCACTTCCTGAGGCGCGATATCGCAGGAGATACCGCGCAGCACGTGAGTTTTGCCAAACTGTTTCTGTAAATCCTTAACGTGAATCACTTTTGCCAAACCTCTTTTCCATATGTTGCACCAGCAGCGAAAGCAGGAACGTCAGCACCCAGTACACCACGGAGATCGTCAGGTACGGTTCCCAGTAAGTCGCATAAGCACCGGAAACGGTACGCGCCGCGTAGGCCAAGTCGGCGAGACCGATGGCGGATGCCAGCGACGAGTCTTTCACAATGGCAATCGCGTTGTTGCCCAGCGGCGGCAGGATGCGGCGGAACGCCTGCGGCAGGATAACCTTACGCATCGTTTTGCCCCAGCCCATACCCAGCGCACGTGACGCTTCCATCTGCCCTTTGTCGATGGACTGAATACCGGCGCGGAAAATCTCGGACACATAGGCCCCGGCGTTAAGGGTGATCGCCACCACGCAGGAGAGAAACGCGCCGTATTCGGAGCGAAGGTCGCGGGCGAAGTCCACGGACATCATCCCACTGGTGATCATGATCCCGTCGCGCGGGTTAATAAACAGCGGCACCAGCGCAAAGTGAACCACCATGATCTGCACGAACAGAGGCGTGCCGCGAAACGCGCTGACATAAACGCGCACTGGCCACTGCACGGCATAACGCAGCACGTGCTTCCACGGGCCGTCATCGGCGTGAGCCATGCGCCCAAGCCCCAGCAGCAGCCCCCAGGTCGTGCCTAAAATCACGCAGATAATGGTGCACTTGATGGTCATCAGTGCGCCCTGCATAAACAACGGCGCGTATTCTGAGATTATCTCCCAGCGAAATCCGGTCATACCTGTCCTTTTTGGGGCCGGAGCGGCCCCGATTGATAATTACTCTGCCGGGAGGGTTGGAACGTTGTTGTCGAACCAGGTGGCGTAAATTTTAGCGTAGGTGCCGTCGGCGATGATTTTCTTCAGGCCGGCGTCGATTTTGCCTTTCAGCTCGGTATTACCTTTGGCAACCGCGATGCCGAAGTACTGACGCTCAAACTTGCTGTCCGGCACCAGCTTCAGCGGTTTTTCCGGGTGGGATTTGATGTAGTACTTCACCACGCCCACGTCGCCCACGGCGGCGTCGATACCGTCTTCAGTCAGTTCCTGCAGCATCAGCGGCGTGTTGTCAAAGCGCTTGATGTCGGTGCTGTTTTTACCCAGAACGTCGGACACCACAATGTCGCCGGTGCTGGAGTTAACCACGCCCACTTTTTTGCCTTTCAGCGAGGTAACAGAATCTACTTTAGAGTCGGTCGGCACCACGATGGATTGCTCTGCCGGGAAGTACGGCGTGGAGAAATCAACCATCGCTTTACGCTTGTCGGTGATGGTGATACCGGAAATGATGATGTCGCGATCGCCGGAGTTCAGCGTGGCGAAGATACCTTCCCACGGCGTGTTAACCAGCTTGATATCAAACCCTTCGGCTTTAGCGATGGCTTTGATGATGTCGATATCGAAACCTTCCAGCTGTTTCTGGCTGTTTTCGTATTCAAACGGGCGGTAGGTGCCGCCGGAACCCACAACGTAGGTCTGCGCCAGCGCCTGAGCAGAACTGAACAATGCCGCGAGCAAACACCCGCCAGCCACTACTGATTTCATCGCTTTAGTAAACATAGAAGCCCCTGGATATATGATGTTTTTATGCAGTTAATTTGCATAAAAATACATAATTACCCGAAATGCAGCAACAGATAATTCACGCTGAGTGATAATTACTGACACTGAGGCTTCAGAATAGCGTCCAGCAATGGCGCCATATCAGGCCGCCAGGCGCCCTCTTCCCCATCGTAGAATTTTTCATCGCCGTTGACTGCATACGGAATCTGCGCTTTTTGTAATTCACAGGCAACAAACGTCGCCATCGCAACCTGCTGATCGATCGGTAATTTACTGCCAGGAGACCAGTTCCCGACCCAGGAAAGATGGCCGGTTTTCTGCTGCCAGTGCACGGCAGTTTCGATGCGGGCGTGGATAGCCGCTTTTTCCGCATCCGTCCCCGTCGTCCACTGGTTTTTTCCGTTCCATGTTTTGCCGTTCCAGTTTTTTGGGCCGCCCGGCATCAGGTGCCAGTCAGCCATGACCAGTCCGTGGCGGGATTCAGGAATTTTAAGCGTGGCCAGCGCTTCCGGGGAGGCGTGGCTACGTGGCGCAACAAAGATATGGCGCTGAGGGCTGATTTTATGAATCGCCTTCACGGTCTTGTCGTAAATCTGGTTGAGTAACTGAGGGTTGGCACTGAGTTTCTCCTCCGGCTGCCCGATAATATCGAACACCAGCGAGTCGTCATTTTTGGCAAAAAAGCGCGCCACGGTCGTCCACCACTCCACGATATCTTCCGCATTTTCAGCGGTCGGCTTCGCTTTCAGCTCCGCAGCCCGGTAGCTGATCACCGGCACGATATGGTACTGCTCGCAGGCATCAACGATGCGCCGTAAATGCACCAGTTTCTGATGGGTTATCGGCCCGGCAACGCGAATGCGGACATGGCCAAAGCCTCGCTGCTGAAAGTCACGCACCGTCAGAGGGTCAAATTCGCGGATGCCTCGCTCTGTTAACGCCCAGTCAACGTTCATTCCCACCCCAAGCTGGCTGGTCCAGGTGGGCGGCAAAACATCCTGCTGCTGCGCAAACGAACTGGCACAGAAAGAGAGGGCAACCAGAATAAGAGTTGGCTTTAACATCGGCGGCACGTTACTTAGCGAAGGAAAACTAATATTTAGCATGCTTTTCCCGTTTGCGGGGAGTGAGGATTGCAATAAAAAATTAATCGTGATGCCGAGTGTGAAGGATAGCCAAAGCGAACTACTCGTCGCTGAGCACAATGCCGAGCCTGTCCGCCATCTTCACAATCTCTTCAACCACTTCTGGCGTTGAAAATATCCCACAAGCTTCACGCTGCAACGCTAAATCCTCAGGACGAGTTCTGCCGCCATAAAAAAGGAAAGCACTGCTGTCATCATGCTGTCGGGATTTCCAGACCATGCCGTCAATGGTGGGATTTTGATCGTGAATCGCGCGCGCCCAGCGCTGCGTTTGCGGGTAAACCAGGCGATCGCTTAACAGAAAAAACTGCTTTGATAACCCCATCCGGTAGAGGTCTGCTGTTTTAAGCGTCACCAGCGTCAGCTCTCGCCTGAGCACCAGTTGACTCATTCCCCAGTGCCGCCACGGCCTGATGGATAAAAACCCCCGCCGCTCGCCGCCAATCAGGTCGTGAAAAAGCGTTTCGGCCAGCGCCCCTGCGATGCTGTCTGCCGCATACAGGCTCGGCACCAGCCGCCCCTGTATATCTTTAAAAGGGCTGAACCTGGCACCGTAATCGTTGCCGGTTAGTTCACGCCCTGGATTAAAACTGTTTCCAGGCCAGGTAAGGGCATGACAGCGATAAAGGACCTTTCCCGCCGGTAAAGTTTCTTTAAAAATCGGGATCGCGTCTCCCGGCTCAGGAAGTTCAGGAGCAAGCAACACAGGCTCGCCAAAAAGTACTCTCGTTTTGGCCTCATCCTTCGGCGCCATCCTGTAGCCTCCTGACCTCGTATTCAGCGGCCTGTAGCACGTTCGCCGGATAAGCAGATACCATTTCGGCAGGCGTTTTTCCCGCCAGCAGGCCGTTAGAGGTCGCAAACCATTCTGCCAGCCCCCAGGCCGTTTTGTTCTGAGCGAAGGTCTCCAGAATGACTTTCATCACTGGCAGAGGACGGTAGTTTTCATCCAGACCATAGCGCGGATAGACGTTCCCGACGCCGCGTTTAATGACAGAGAAAATTTTTCCAGCCGCCTTCCAGCGCGTTGGCTGAGCCGAGACATTTTTTGTCGAGTAGCCGCCCAGCATGGCGATTTCATGGGTGGTCAGCCAGCCTTCGTCCGTTAACCTGTCTCGCGCCTGTGCCAGGCGGGCCTGGTTAATCACCTCGCACTGCTGGGCCGGAGGAAGAAAACTGCTTTGTGCCGCGTAACGCTTTGATGAATCTGCAGTGTAGCTGGCTGCAGGTTCATGGGCGACAAGCACGCCCTCACCGATAAGCTTCTCGCCATAGAGTTCCACCAGCTTTTCATAACCGTCATTAAGCTCCAGCACCTGCTGCTGCGTTTGTAGCTCTTCGGTTGCCTCTAGCAGATGAGTGAGTTGGGTATGCAGCGCTTCCAGCCCGGAAACGCCACCGCGAAGCGCAAGCTGCAGGGTCAGCCCGGCTTCGCGCTTGCTGTTTGGCTCGCGAACGCCTCTTGCAAGCGTGAGTTTCACGCTCTCGCTGTCAAACAGCACCCGGTCTTTTTTCTTCTCAATACGTCCGGTTTGCCTTGAAACCATTGCGTCCTCCAAAGTAACCCAACTAACCAATCTAACCTTAATAACCCTAACAACTTTATCGCCGGGTACAAAAAATGTCCAGACTGGAGAAGGCAATCTGGGAAGCATCGCCATAAAAAAAGCGCGACGTCTCCGCCGCGCTTGATAATAGCCCAAGAAAATTTATTTCAATTCAGGCCAGTAGTCTTTGTTCGCTTCAATCAAATCATCAAGAATCGCTTTGGCAACGGAGGCGCTCGGCACGGTTTTCGACAGGGTGATCGCCTGCCACAGTTTCTGATAAGAGCGGTGCTCCCAGGCATCCACGACCAGTTTTTCAACGGCAACCTGCTGGCTCATCAATCCTTTCTGGAACTGAGGGATGTTCCCCACGACCAGCGGCTCCGGCCCGTCTTTGCCCACCAGACAAGGGATTTCCACCATGGCTTCCGGGTCGAAGTTATTGATTGCCCCGTTATTCGGCACAATCAGCAGCATCCGCTCCTGGGTGTTAAAGGCAATGGCCGTTGCCAGATCGACGATGTAAGAGGCATGCTCGTCAATTTCCAGCTCACCTGCAGAGGATTTCCCGGCGCTAATAATGGCGTTGCAGGAACCAAACACGTGCTTCTCGCGGTGATCCATTACCTCATTCGCCCTGGTGCGCTCCGGGTTGGAGTGCTGCACCACGTAATCCGGATACAAATAGTATTTCAGGTAGGTATTCGGCAGCGTGTCCGGATCAAGCGCCCAGACATCTTTTGCTTTGGCAAAAGTGTCGTTCCAGCTTGCTTCGGTACCATGCTCATCTTTTGGCGGCACATAGCCATATTTAGCCACATGTTCGCGAATTTTCGGCATCAAATCATTGCCGTCTTTATCTTCTACGTGGGTCCACCAGCCAAAGTGGTTCAGGCCGTAGTAACGCACCTTCATCTCTTTGCGATCCTTCAGGCCCACAATCTGCGCCATGCGGCTCTCGATGCCGATAGGCATATCGCAGATATTCAGGATTCTTGAGTCTGGACGCAGGCGGCGGGTCGCTTCCGCCACAATGGCTGCCGGGTTGGAGTAGTTCAACATCCAGGCGTTCGGCGAATATTTTTCCATATAATCCACCAGCTCCAGCACGCCGCCGATGGAGCGCATGCCGTAGGCTATTCCGCCCGGGCCGCAGGTTTCCTGGCCGAGTACGCCGTGGCGAAGCGGGATTTTCTCGTCTTTTTCACGCATCGGATATTTGCCCACGCGAATGTGCGCCATCACAAAATCCACGTCACTGAACGCTTCCTGCGGGTCGGTGGTATAGCTGAAGTCGATATCCGGGGCCTGCTCTTTCAGGATGATTTTGCAGGCTTCGGCGATAGTTTCCTGGCGTGCGCCGTCGTTATCGTAGAACTTCAGCGCCCGCAGCGGGAAACGGGTCTGGTTAGCCAACAGCATCAGCACGATGCCTGGAGTAAAAGTACTGCCGCCACCTGCTACAACTACCGAGAATTTTTTCATGATACTGCCTCCGTCATGGATGGGTGTTCGTCTGAAGTTTGCTCTTTGATAAGGGTTTCAATCTGGTCGCGAATTTGCGGGACATGCAGCCCGACAATCACCTGAATGCCATTGCCGCTGCGCACCACGCCGTGGGCGCCAAGGGCTTTGAACACTTCGTCGGCTTCGGTCAGAGCCATGTCACCGAGCGTGATACGCAGACGAGTCGCGCAGTTGTTCAGGCTGGCGATATTCGCCGCGCCGCCGAGCGCCTGCAGGAAGCCATGCGCCTGCCCGTGCTTTGCATCCTGACTGACTGCCGCACTGGTTTGCTGCCGTGCCGCCTGGTAGTCGGCCTTGCTGTAGAGTTTGATCTCGCTGTCTTCCCGGCCCGGCGTTTTCAGGTTGAAACGCAGAATCAGGGCGCGGAAAACCACGAAGTAGACGCCGGTAAAGGCGATACCGATACCTATCTGGGTAAAGACCATCGAGGCGTGGTTATGGAACATGGGGATCCAGTTTTGCGGCAGGAACTGGTCCAGCAGGCCGCCGCCCATGTTGCCCACCACGCCCGCCATGTACATCACCGTTGCCATTGAGGCGGCCAGGAAGGCGTGAACAGCGAACAGCAGCGGAGAGATAAACAGGAAGGTAAATTCCAGCGGTTCAGTGATGCCGACCAGCATGGCTGTCAGCGTCGCGGGTATCAGCAGCCCGGCAACCTTCACGCGGTTTTGCGGCGAGGCGGTGTAGTAGAGCGCCAGCGCGATACCCACCGAGCCAAACACCTTCGAGTTGCCGTGCAGGGCGAAGCCGCCTTCCGGGAACAGAGATTTCAGCGATGCAGTGCTCTGGCTGAACTCCTGCAAATGCTGCGCCCAGTAAACCTGAATGCCGCCTTCAACCGCCGCCGGGCCGAAGATGAACGGGCCATAGACGAAGTGGTGCAGCCCGGTAGGGATCAGAATGCGTTCAAGGAAGGTGTATACCCAGACCCCCAGCGCCCCGGCACTGCGTAAAAATGCCTGCAGCGATTCGATGCCGAGCTGCACTTTTGGCCAGCCGAGCAGCGTCAGCCAGGCGCAGGGGATCATCACCAGGAAGGCCACAATCACCACAAAAGAGCTGCCCTGGAAAATACCCAGGAATACCGGCAGCGGCTTATCGAAATAACGGTTGTGAATCGCGGTGACGATGCCGGAGATAACAATCGCCCCGATGATGCTGGTGTCGAGCGTTTTAATCCCGGCCATCATCGTCAGGCCGCTGCCTGCCGTAGGGTCGAGGCTAAAGTCGACGCCGAAGTAGTGCCCCCACGTCATCCCCATCGCATTGATGAAGTAGTTCCAGGTTAAGAAGCTCACCAGCACCGCCAGGCAAGCTCGCCCCTGGGCCTGTTTTGCCAGGCCGATGGGCAGACCCACAGCAAAAATCAGCGGCATATTCCGGAACACCGTCCAGCCGCCTTCCTCGATGATATGAACAATTTGTGCAAACAGAGTGTCTGGTGCGGTGAGCGCTTCGCCAACAAACAGCGGGTTGCGCAGCATGATGGCAAGCCCGACCACGATCCCGGCAAAGGGGAACAGCAGAACCGGGGTAAACATTGCACCACCAAAGCGTTGTATTTGACTGAGCATTTTTAAATCCTCATGTAACAACTTCGTAGAGTAAGAGGCGGCCTTATTTTTTTAGTTGGCCTGAGGCTGAGGATATGAGCGCGCGCGGTGGCTCGCCGCGTCAGGCGCAGCGATTCGTGATCGTATTCATGGTTTTTATTTGGCCAAAGTTGTCTACTTTTAGAGTTAAAACTAGACAATTAACCGACATATAACGGCGTGATAACGCCTGGAGATGTCCAGCTATGATCTACAAATCAATTGCCGACAGGCTACGGATGCGGCTTAATTCTGCCGACTACACCATAGGCAGCCCTCTGCCTGGGGAAAAGAAGCTGGCTGAAGAATTTGGCGTGTCGCGCATGACGATTCGTAAAGCGGTGGATTTGCTTGTGGGCTGGGGTCTGGTTAATCGCCGCCAGGGCAGCGGCACCTGGGTGACAAAAAAAGACGTTCACCACGAAACCACTAACCTGACGGGTTTTGTGGAAGTGATGCGCAGCCAGGGCAAAGAGGTGCTGAGCGAAGTGCTGGAGTTTAGTGTGATGCCCGCGCCCCCGGCGATAGCCAGCCTGCTGCGCATTAAGATCGACGAAAAAATCTATTACTCCCGCCGCGTGCGAGCCGTGGGCGGCAAGCCGCTGATGGTGGAAGACAGCTATATGCCGGTCAAACTTTTTCGCAACCTGTCCCTGGCCCACCTTGAGGGGTCAAAATTCAGCTATATCGAAGATGAATGCCAGATAGTCATCAGCGGCAACTATGAAACGCTGACGCCGGTACTCGCCGACGCCAAAACGGCAAGACTGCTGAACATCGCGGAGGCGACACCGATTTTGCGCATCACCTCGCTCTCCTACAGCGACAAAGGCGAATTTCTTAACTATTCGGTGATGTTCAGAAATGCCAGCGAATATCAGGTGGATTACCACTTACGCCGGGATCATTCGAGAGTGCCGCCCGGCCAGTCGGGCGGCGGAGAGCTATAGTCCCCAGAACAGCAGCGCCAGCAGTTGGGGAGTAATAATGCGCAGGAACATCACCAGCGGGTAAACCGTAGCGTAAGAAAGCGCGGCGGCTCCACTGGTCGCATGCAGCCCGTTGGCAAAGGCCAGCGCAGGCGGGTCTGTCATCGAGCCCGCCAGCATGCCGCACAGCGTCAGGTAGTTCATCTTCACCAGCAGGCGAGCAAGCAGGCCGACGGTAATCAGCGGCACCGCGGTGATCAGAATGCCGTAGCCAATCCAGCTTACGCCGTCGCCCACCAGCAGCGTGTCGATAAAATCCCCGCCGGACTTGAGCCCGACTACCGCCAGAAACAGGACGATACCCAGCTCACGCAGCGCCAGGTTCGCGCTCGGCGGCATAAACCAGTAAAGCTTGCCGATGCTGCCGATGCGCCCGAGGATCAGCGCCATAATCAGCGGCCCGCCTGCCAGGCCAAGGCGCAGCGCCGCCGGGAAACCGGGGATAAACAGCGGAATGGAGCCCAGCAGCACGCCAAGCCCAATGCCGATAAACACCGGCAGCATTTGCACCTGCTGCAGCTTATGCTGCGCGTTACCAACTTCTGCGGCCACCGCGTCTATCGATTGAGAGCGTCCGACCAGGTTGAGGATGTCGCCGAACTGCAGGCTGGCGTTGCTGCTGGCCACCAGCTCGACCCCGGCGCGGTTAAGGCGAGATATCACCACGTCATATTTCTGCTTCAGATGCAGATCGCGGATCTTCTTGCCCAGAACCTTTTCGTTGGTCACCACGACGCGCTCAACCCGCAGATCCGTGCCTCGCGTGGAAAGCGAAGTATCCACTTCGTTGCCGATCACCAGCAGCGCTTTGTGCAGATCTTTTTCTGCCCCAACGAGGTGCAGCAGGTCGCCAGTCTGAACGAGGGTGCCTGGAGAAGGCACCATCAGCAGTTCGCCGCGCTTGAGGCGGGAGCAAATTATCTCGTCGCTGTTAAGAATAGGGATGTCCTGAATCGCCAGACCGTTCAGGTTTGGGTTGGCGACGCAGATATTCATGGTGTGCAGCTGGGCGTGATTTTGGCCGCTGTTGGCTTCAAACTGCTGAGCTTCTTTGTCAACGCTGACGCGAAAGGCCATGCGTAACAGCCACATGGTCAGCAGGATGCCGCAAATCCCAAACGGATAGGCCATCGCGTAGCTCATCCCCATTTGGTCAACCAATTGCCCCGGCGTGCCGAGATCGGTCAGGATCTGCTGCCCGGCACCCAGCGCCGGCGTATTCGTGACGGCACCGGAGAAGATCCCCAATACCACTGGCAGCGGCACATCAAACAGCTTGTAGACCACGGCAGTGACCAACGCACCGAGCACAACGATAAGAATAGCGAACAAATTCAGACGCAGGCCGGAAACGCGCAGGGATGAGAAGAAACCGGGGCCGACCTGGATGCCTATCGTGTAAACAAACAGGATCAGCCCAAATTCCTGGATAAAGTGCAGCATGTCGCCGTTCAGGCCAATCCCGGCCTGATTGACAAAGTGGCCGACAATAATGCCGCCAAACAGCACACCTCCGATCCCGAAGCCCACCCCGCGGATCTTGATATTACCGATCCACAATCCCACGACGGCAACCAGCGCCAGCATGCTGACGGTTAACGCTATTCCACTCATATATAATCCCTGTGAATAACATTATTGTTACTAAGGATTCTGGCAGAGCTACGGGGAGGATAATGGGGTGCGGAGCACAAAAAAGGCCCCATTTTCAGGGGCCTTAATACTTCATATGGGAAAATTATTTAGCTATTCAGCGCCGGGCGTTCGCTAATGGCGATCCGCTGCGGAGCAACCGCTTCCGGGATGTCCCGCACCAGGTCAATGTGCAGCAAGCCGTTGGTGAACGTTGCCCCTGAAACCTGCATATGCTCGGCCAGGGTAAAGCTCAGGCTGAACGGCTGAGTCACCAGCCCCTGATGCAGCCAGTTGGTCTCTTTTTCCGGTTTAACCGGGGTGCCCTTCACGCTCAGGCGGGTGCCTTCCAGCTCGATATCAAGATCTTCCTGGCGGAAACCGGCCAAAGCCAGCGTGATGCGGTAATGGTTATCGTCGCTTTTTTCGATGTTGTACGGCGGGAAGCCCTGGCTTTCACCGCTGGACTGCAGCGCGTTGGCCAGTTTATCGAAGCCGATCCATTGACGCAGAAGTGGGGATAAATCGTAGTTACGCATAGTGTTTTCTCCTTCTTTGAAGCAAGAAATAACCTGCCCGCATGCGAACGGGCATTGGCTCCCTGACGGCAAGCCAGCTTGATGACGGGCCGCGCGCGGCGCGACCCCATGAATTAGTTGATTTCGATGCGGCGAGGCTTCATCGATTCTGGAATTTCACGTTCCAGGCTGATGTACAGCAGGCCGTTGATCAGGTTCGCGCCACGAACGTGGATGTTTTCCGCCAGCTGGAATTTGCGCTCGAAGTTGCGTTCGGCAATGCCCTGGTAGAGGTAAGTCCGCTCTTGCTGCTCGCCCGCGTGCGCCCCTTTGACGATAAGCAAGTTATCCTGGGCAGTGATCTCAAGTTCGCTTTCTGCGAAACCGGCGACGGCGATAGCAATGCGATAGTGGTTTTCGTCCACTAATTCAACGTTGTACGGAGGGTAGCCGCCGTTACTTTGGCTCTGGTTGCTTTCCAGCAGATTAAACAGACGGTCAAAACCAATGGCGGAACGGTACAGCGGAGAAAGATCGAAGTTACGCATAATAAAAAGCTCCTGAAATCAGCGAGTAAGATGTAAAAGCCTTCCCTTTGGACAGGCCATGAACCTGAGTACCCAATCGGCGTACTCTCTCTGGTTACCCTACTAAAGTGTGGCTTGCTTAAAATTTTTCAAGGCGCCTGAACGCAAATTTTTTGCGTGAATGGCTTTCCTTACTTAGACTGGCAAACAGCATAAAAGGTTAAAAATATGCGATAGCCGCCGCAGAGCGGAACGATGGACATTTTTAAATCACGGGCGGGTGTTATAACTCCGCTGGGGCTGGTACTCCGCCAACCATTGAAGATGACAGCAAAATGATAATGAGAAACTGGTTTCCAACTCTGGTGATTAGCAGCGGGCTGTTATTACTGACCGGCTGCTCAAGTATGATGTCACACAGCGGCGGCAAAGAAGGCGTGTACCCTGGTACCCGAGCCAGTGCGGCAACGCTTGGCGACGACGACACCAGTTGGGCAATCAAGCCGCTGGTTGCGCTGGATCTGCCGTTTACCGCCGTGCTCGACACGGTGCTGCTGCCGTGGGATATGTTCCGCAAGGACAATTCGGTGAGATCGCGTGTGGAAGCCAGCGAGCAACAGAATCTGGCCACTAACTCCGTTATCCCACCGGCAGAACTGCCTCACTGAATCATTTACAGGCCGGTTTCCGCGCTCCATAACTGGCGGAAACCCTCGACGTCCTGCATCCAGGCAACCTGCTTGCCGTTCGGGGAGAAGACGATGGCATCGCCAGAAGGTGCTTCGCCCTCTGCCGAACTTAATGCCGTAATGACCCCGCTTTGCGCGTCACACAGCACCACACGCCCCTGCTGCACAAACCCAAGAGCTTTACCTGAAGGATGCCAGTTAAAGGCCGACTGAATGTCGTGCTCACCGTGGGTAACCTGCCGTGGCTCGCCGCCGTTCGGGGAAATCACCCAAAGCTGCACCACGCCGCTGTCGTCGCGCATCAGGAAGGCAAGCTGGCTGCCGTCCGGGCTGCTGCGGATCCAGTGCCGGGGCTGATTCACCAGACCCGGATAACGGCGCTGATGGGTAAAGGTCAGCCGACGTTGCATCACGCTTTTTGGCGGCGCTGGCAGCGTCGTGGCGGTGCCACACAGCGGTTCACTTCCGGCCTGCTGGTAAGCCTGCGGCTCATTGGGAAGGTCCACGATAAACAGCTCGGGCCCCTTCTCACCGTTTGCCAACCGGGTATCACCGATAAACGCCAGCGCCCAGCGTTGAACGCTGCCGTCTGGCTTCCGGTAGCCATGTTCCCCGACCCAGCCTTCTTCGTAGGCACGGTTAATCTCATCGCTGCCGGGCTGTGGCTCTGCCGTCGTGCGGCTCACCAGCACGCAATAATGGCTCCCGCCGTATTCTCGTGGATGCTGTTTAGCCGGCGTCACGGGGCCAAACGGCAGCGCGACGCCGACGTTACGCAGGTCGAGGCGCGCATCAAGCTCGTGCATAACGTGGTCGTTATAGGTGAAGCTCAAGCGGCTGCCGTCCGGGCTCCAGACGTGAACATGGCTGCCGCCGCGCAGCGCGCCTGGGGTATAGGGCGAGGTAATGTCCATTGCATCAAGATTGCTGGCCTCACCCTGCGCCACAACCACGCCACGGCGGTGGTGGAAGTCATAGTGCCAGTCGACGTCCGGGTTTTCCGGGCCATGGATGAAAACGTAGCGCTCCGGCTGCCGTGGGTTCACGGTCACCACGCCAACGTGGGCGCCTTCAGGGGCGCGATAAACCACCTCGACGTCACCGTTCTGGATATTAACTCGCTCGATGGTTGTGCCGGTAAAAGAGGCTCCCGAAGGCCGAACGTCGAAGGCCAGCCACTGGCTGTCCGGCGTCCAGGTATTGATGTTGGTAAGCTGATGATGACGCGGTGCGAAGGTGAGTTGTTTGATCACGGTTTTGCCCTGAAGCGCTGAGTACGCCTCAGGGTAAAAGAATTAGCCAGGCCTTTCCACTTTGCCAGGCAACCTGCCCCGGAGCCACGCGCAAAACTGGCGGGCTAACGGGTCATTTTCGCTTTCACGATGGATAAGCCACGCCCAGTCAGCACCGCGCACGGTTTGCTCCACCAGCGGGCTAAGTTGCTCACTTTCCCTTTTTCTTTCTGCCAGCAGCTGGCTGACAAGCGCAATACCCAGCCCGTCTGCTGCGGCGTCAAGCAACAATCCAGGATCGGAGAAATTCACCCCCTGGCTTTGCTGGCCGACGTCCACCCCGCCAGCCACGCTCCAGTGCTCCCAGCTCATCTCGCGTTCGCCGTGCAGCGTTAGTCGCTGCTCTACCGGCAAATCCTGCACGGTGGGATGGCTGGCCGGATAAAGTCTATCCTTGTACAACACCTCGAAAAGACATTCCGCCTGCTGGCTGAGGTCATCCCGGATAGCCACATCGACGGTTTCGCTGGCCATATCCGGCGGGTCGAAGCTGGTGAACAGCCAAAGATCGGTCTGCGGATACTGGCGATTAAAGTCCGCCAGATTAGGCAACAGCCAGTGCCTGGCGAAAGCGGGCGTGGTGTTCACGATAAGCTGATTCGGCTTGCGGTACTGATCGAGCCGACGAATACCCACCGCCAGCTGTTGCAGCATGACCTGCGCGGTGCTGTAGAGATCCTGCCCGGCGTCCGTCAGACTGACGCTGCGCCCGCTGCGAAAGAACAGCGGCTGCTCCAGGTAATCCTCCAGGCTGCGGATTTGCTGGCTGATGGCCGACTGGGTCAGGTGCAGTTCAGACGCAGCCTGGTGAAAGCTTCCCAGACGCGCGGCGGCTTCAAACCCACGCAGGGCATTTAACGGTGGCCAGTGTTTTAACATGTCGATAAGCCAGGCTAATCAGATGTCCGCTAAATATATCGTTGGAAGCCGAATTCAGCCAGTGATGAAATATCCACCTGTAATACTGAGCAGAATTTCTTACGTTAAAACAGCTATACGGGAGTCCGGTATGTCAACGCGTCGTGAATTTATTAAATGTGCCTCGGTGCTGGCCGGGATGGGTATGGCGGGTTCTTTCGGACTGCCTGTTTCTGCCTTCGCGGCCGCTAGCCCGGGCTGGCGTATGCCTGACGAAGGAGAACCGCAGCAGCGTGCATTTATCGCGTTTGGCGCTCAACGCGCCATCTGGAAAGATTTTACCCCTGACGTACAGGATGCCCTGGGGCGCATCGCGCACGCCATCGCCGGTTACCAGCCGCTGACGGTATTTTGCCGGGAGCACGAACGCACGCTGGCGGAGGAAAAATGCGGCAGCCACAACGTCACTTACGTGGTGACCGAGCTGGACGACATCTGGATGCGGGACACCGGCGCGTGCTTTGTCACTTCTTCGGCAGACAAACTCGCCGCCGTGGGCTTTAACTTCAACGGCTGGGGCAATAAGCAGCGGCACAGCAAAGACACGAAGCTGGCGGCATTTATGGCCGAAAAATACGGTGCAGCGCCGTTCATCCCCAGCGCGCTGACGGGCGAAGGTGGCGGGATTGAAGTGGACGGGCACGGCACCGGCATCATGACCGAAAGCAGTTGGGTAAACGCCAACCGCAATCCGGACTGGAGCCGCGACCGGGTAGAGCAGGAGCTGAAAACACAGCTTGGCCTGAAAAAGATCATCTGGCTGCCGGGCATCAAAGGCAAAGATATTACCGATGCCCATGTCGATTTTTACGCCCGCTTTGTTGAGCCCGGCGTAGTGATCGCCAACCTCGATCCCGACCCGGATTCCTGGGACCACAAAGTGACGCAGACGCACCTGGACATCCTCAGGCAGGCCACTGACGCCGAGGGCCGCAGGCTACAAGTTCACACCGTCACACCACCGCAGGTCCCACGCGCAAGCCGCTTCAGCGAAGGAAACCCGGATTTTGCCGCCGGGTACATCAATTACTTCGTGATTAACGGCGCGATTATCGCCCCGGAGTTTGGCGATGAAGAGACGGATGAGGCGGCGCTTAGTTTGCTGTCGACGCTTTACCCTGAGCGTGAGGTTGTGCAGCTTAACATCGACGCAATTGCCGCCGGAGGCGGAGGGATTCACTGTGTAACAAATCAGTTACCCGCAGTGAAATAACAAAAGGGAGCGCACCTGGCGCTCCCTCTTATTTAACCTACCCTTTCCACTTTCCCCACCAGCAGGATGTAGGAAAGTGCGCCCAG
This sequence comes from Enterobacter sp. Ap-1006, assembly GCF_011752835.1. Lineage (NCBI taxonomy): Bacteria > Pseudomonadati > Pseudomonadota > Gammaproteobacteria > Enterobacterales > Enterobacteriaceae > Enterobacter > Enterobacter sp. Ap-1006. The sequence goes on from NZ_VWWU01000006.1 coordinate 238,048, forward strand.
CAAAGCAACCGCCGCGATATACACCAGCGCCGGAGCAAAACCGTAGCTTTGGGCGAGATAGCCAATCACCAGCGGCACGGTGATCCCGCCCAGCCCACCGACGAAGTTAAACACCCCACCCGTCAGGCCAATCAGACGCATCGGCGCCAGGGACGACACCAGTGACCAGGTGATAGACGCAAAGCCGTTACCGAAGAAGGCGATTGCCATCAGCGTCATAATCCACACCGGATCTTCCGTGTAGTTAGCCCCCATGATGCAGGTTGAGAGCAACAAGCCGCAAATGATGGGTGTTTTACGCGCAATCCCCAGCGAATACCCTTTCCGCACCAGGCGGTCGGCAACCCATCCGGACAGCAGTACGCCAAAGAAGGCTGCCAGGAACGGCACTGTCGTCATAAAACCCGCTTTCAGGGCGGTAATTCCCTTTTCCTGTGTCAGATAGTTCGGGAACCACGTCAGGAAGAACCAGAGCGTGGAAGCTACCGCGAACTGGCCCAAATACACCCCCACCAGCTTACGGTGGAACACTAATTTCCAGTCGGCGGCGCTCAGCGGCTTACGCGCTTTCTTTTCTACAGGAGCATCGCCGTCCACAAGGCCACCGCCTTCGCGGATATAGTCCAGCTCGGCGGCGTTAATCCCTTTACTCTTACGCGGCGGCTGATAAACCTTAAACCAGATAATCGACCAGATGATGCCGATGCCACCGGTCACGATAAACACCCAGTGCCAGCTTAAAAGCTCCTGAATCCAGATCAACAGCGGCGTTAAAAACGCCAGGCCAACAAACTGCCCGGAGGTGTAAAAGCCTACTGCAGACGCACGCTCGTGCTCCGGGAACCAGCTTGTCACCATGCGGTTATTGGTCGGGAACGCCGGAGCCTCAAAAATGCCGGTAATCGCACGCAAACCAATCAGCGACATCAGCCCGGTGGCGAATCCCTGAAAAAGCGTCGCGGCGGACCAGCCGAAAATCGCAATGAAGTAGGTCAGACGAGAGCCTACGCGGTCGAGAAACCAGCCGCCCGGGATCTGGCACAGGGTATAAAGCCAGGCAAAGGCCGAGAAGATATAGCCCATTTCCGTTTTGGTGATGCCAAACTCTTCCTGAATATGGGCCGACGCGACCGCGAGGTTGGCACGGTCAACGTAGCAAATCACCACCGTAATAAAGATCATCACCAGCGTTAAATAACGGCGGCGCGTAGGTTTCGCCGCAGTTGCAGAAATATCCATGATATTTCGTCTCCAAAAAATGGCATAGTGAAGCTGATCACCATGCCCTGTTATACAGAGGGTGTTTATAATGTTTTATTTTTTACTGCTGACTTCTGGCGTTATTTCTTTACCATTCAGCCACGGAACCGTCGGCGTGACGCCATAAAGGGTTTCGCCAGTCGGTAACGTTTTTACTGCGGGCAATCACCTGTTCTTCGTCAATTTCAACCCCAAGACCCGGTTTCATCAGCGGCAGGAAATAACCCCCATCCATTTTAAAGTCATCTTTATTTTTCACGAAATCGAGTAGCTCGGCACCTTTGTTATAGTGAATGCCCATACTTTGCTCCTGGAATACCGCGTTACGAGAAACAAAGTCGATGTGCAAACAGGCTGCCAGTGCAATCGGCCCCAGCGGGCAATGCGGTGCCAGAGAAACATCATAAGCCTCTGCCATACCGGCAATTTTGTAGCATTCCGTGATACCGCCCGCGTGAGAGAGATCCGGCTGTAGAATGGCGATCCCGCCAGCTTCCAGCACGCGCTTAAATTCAAAGCGAGAGAACATACGTTCCCCAGCCGCAATAGGAATATGCGTTTGTGCCGCCAGACGTGGGTAATATTCTGCCTGTTCCGCCAGAACGGGCTCTTCAATAAACAGAGGGCGATATGGCTCCAGCTCTTTAATTAATACTTTCGCCATCGGGGCGCTAACCCGCCCATGAAAATCGAGGCCAAATTCAATTTCATTGCCGAAGGCTTCACGAATTTGAGCCACGGTATTGACGGCGGCGTCAACGGCGCGGGAATTATCAATAATGCCCATTTCCTCGCAGCCATTTAACTTAAAAGTATCAAAGCCAATTTTGCGTAAAGACTTAATCCCGTCGATCACTTCCGCCGGACGGTCGCCGCCTACCCAGCTGTAGGCTTTAATTTTATCGCGCACCAGGCCGCCCATTAGCTGCCATACCGGCGCATTGAGCACCTTACCTTTAATATCCCAGAGAGCCTGATCGATCCCGGCAATAGCGCTCATCAGAATCGGGCCACCGCGATAGAACCCGCCGCGATACATCACCTGCCACAGGTCGTTAATGCGGGCCGGATCCTGGCCAATCAGGTATTCGCTTAGTTCATGCACCGCCGCCTCAACGCTGCGGGCGCGCCCCTCGATAACCGGTTCCCCCCAGCCCACTACGCCCTCATCAGTCTCAATTTTCAGGAACATCCAGCGGGGCGGTAAACGGTACGTCGTCAGTTTGGTAATTTTCATTGCACGGCCTCTTGATACGCTTTAACAAATGCTTTTGCCCTTTCTCTGGTGCGGCTAACCGGCTGCCCAGCGCGGTATAAATCACTGCCTAACCCAGCTCCGGCGCAGCCAGCCTGCAACCAGATGTGCAGGTTTTCCGGCGTGACACCCCCGACGGCAAACACCGGCACCTCCGGCGGAAGCACGGCTTTCAGCGCCTTGATGTAGTCCGGCCCGAAGGCAGAAGAAGGGAAAATTTTCAGCGTCTGCGCGCCCGCATCCAGCGCGGAAAAGGCTTCAGAGGCCGTCGCACAGCCCGCACAAACCGTCATACCGCTTGCCACGGCGCGGCGGATCACGTCGGGTTGTGTGTTCGGCGTAACCATCAACTTGCTGCCCATTGCCGCCAGCTCGTCTACCTGCTCCGTTTTCAGCACCGTGCCCGCCCCGATCAGCGCTTTATCGCCGAATTCAGTGACCATAGAGGCGATGCTTTGCTGCCACTGCGGTGAGTTGAGGGGAATTTCCACCGCATCAAACCCGGCGTCCAACAGCGCGATTACGTGCGCCTGAACCTCCTGCGGGGTGATGCCGCGTAAAATCGCGATCAGCGGAAGCTTAGTTTGCCACTGCATTTGCAATACTCCTTATTCCTGCCTGGAAAGCATTGTCGCCATCCACCACCTGGCTGCTAAAACCGAGCAGGGATAAGGCTGCCTGATAGCGAGCGCTAAGCGCGGGATTGGCCACAATGGTGACAGGCTGCCCGACCGGACAGGCGAAACGGCGCGTCATCGTCGCCACTTCGCTGCCAATCAACAGCCCGGAAAGGAAATCGCTTACCTGCTCTCGGGGTAGCTGCCCCAGCACGTGCGCGGCGCGTACCTCAAAGAGCTGAGGCAGCAGGTCGCCATCATTGATCCCGTGCTCAAGCCCGGCGTTAAACGCCTCAGGGCTGACCTGTTGTTCTGGCAGGCCGGTGCCAATCAGGGAGTGCTGAAGCAGCAGATGATGCAGTTCACCGGTTAATACGGTGCGGAAATCGAGTACCGATTCTTCATCCGTTTGCACCCATTTGCAGTGGGTGCCGGGCATAATATAAAGCGGAGCAGGCTGCAACGAGCGGGCACCCAGCAGCTGGGTTTCTTCGCCACGCATCACGTTTTGGTTATCTTCACGCTGCACGCATAGGCCAGGGATAATCCACACCTGCTCTGCCACAGCGGTCATTTTCTCGCCGAAAGTAGCAAAGCGAGCGGGGCAAGGCAGGTATGGAGCAATTTTCCAGCCCGCATTACTACCAACCATACCGGCCATCAGCACCGGCGTAGGCGTATCTCGCCAGCCTGAAACAATCTCGCTAAACACCGCCTCCGGGGACTTGCCGCCCAGGCGCGTCACGCCTGAAGTACTTTTGCGGCTGTCGATGCATTCCCCGTTCTGGTAGAGCCAGGCGCGAAGGTTGGTCGACCCCCAGTCAATGGCGATGTAGCGAGATGTCATGTAATGTCCTTTAGTCGTTTAGTGGAGCTGGCGATCATGGTGAGTGCCGCCTGCTCCGCTGCTGCGCTGTCTTGATGACGGATCGCGTCATACAGCGCTTTATGTTCCTGAAGGGTTCTCGGCATGTTGGCCTCATCGCCCATCCAGGTTCGCTCAAAAACGGCCCTCTGCAGGGAGCTGATAGCAATACTCAACTGCTGCAAAACCGGGTTATGTACGGACTCCAGCACCGCTTCGTGGTAGCGGATATCCGCCTCGTTAAACGCGTCACGATTCTGGTTATTCGCCACCATGTCGTTCAAAGCACCTTCTATCCGGGCCAGATCATTCGATGTCGCGCGCTCCGCCGCCCAGCGAGCAATGGCGGGTTCAACCAGATTTCGCACTTCACTCATCGCGGCGATGAGGCGCGGGTCGTAGTCGTTCGCCAGCACCCACTGCAGCACCTCGGTATCGAGATAGTTCCACTGGTTACGGGGCTGAACGAACGCGCCACGATAACGCTTCATTTCAATCAACCGCTTTGCCATCAACGAGCGAAACACTTCCCGAATGATGTTGCGCGAAGTTTCAAACTCTTCGCACAGATCGGCTTCGGCCGGTAATGCCGCTCCCGGCGCGTATTTACCACTAACGATTTGCTGGCCCAGCGTGACGATGATGCGGTCGGTTTTATTGAGGGTCATGACGGGTTCCTTGTTTACAAAGTCTTACCCGCTACTTTACCGCTCCCGCCGAATTTCACCGCATTTTTGAAGTACAAATGTGAAACCAGCCGCCGTTTCATGGCGCTCAATGTAGTACAATATATTCATGTTGTACTACAATATGGATCACATAATAGACAACCGATAAACGAAAAGATAAAAAAAAGCCCCGGCAGAGCCAGGGCAGCAAGCGCGAGAAGCGGTCGTTAATTCAGCACAAACTTCTCGATAGCGTAGGCCACGCCGTCTTCCAGGTTGGATTTGGTGACGAAGTTGCTGACGGCTTTCACTTTGTCGGTCGCGTTGTCCATCGCCACGCCCATTCCGGCGTATTCCAGCATTGCGATGTCGTTTTCCTGGTCGCCAATGGTCATCACTTCTTCCGGCTTAATGCCCAGCTTCTCCGCCAGTGACTTCACGCCGGTGCCTTTGTTGACGCGCTTGTCGAGGATTTCCAGGAAGTAAGGCGAGCTTTTCAGCAGCGTATAGCGCTCAAAGACGTCGGCCGGGATTCGGGTGATGGCCTCATCGAGAATAGCCGGTTCATCAATCATCATGACTTTCAGGAACTCGCCGTTTTTATCCATGTTTTCCGCTTCGCAGAACACCAAAGGAATACTGGCGATAAAGGACTCATGCACCGTGTAGTAGCTGATATCGCGGTTCGCGGTGTACAGGGTATGACGATCCAGCGCATGGAAGTGTGAGCCCACTTCGCGGGACAGGTTTTCCAGGAAACGATAATCGTCATAGTTCAGCGCCGTCTGGGCGACGGTGCTGCCGTCGCTTGCCTTCTGCACCAGCGCGCCGTTGTAAGTGATGCAGTAGTCGCCGGGCTTATCCATCTGCAGCTCACGCAGGTAGCTTTCAACGCCAGCAAACGGACGACCGGTACAGATCACGACGTTCACGCCGCGCTCCCGCGCCGCCGCAACGGCCTGTTTTACCGCCGGAGAGATAGTGTGGTCTGGCAGCAGCAGCGTGCCATCCATATCAATTGCAATCAGTTTTATGGTCATGAGATCTTCAGAGGTAATGGATTTACCTCATGCTAACGCGATTCCGCTCAAAAAACAGCAGCAAACTCCGGGGAAAAGGGGGATGAGAGGCGGCAGGCAAACTCCTCTTTTAAAAGCCCCGGACATACAGCCGGGGCCAACAAAAAGGTCAGCTGAACAACTTACCTTTCAACAGGTTAACGCCCGCGCTTAGCAGGTCGTTATGGGCTTCCGGCGTCACTTCACCGTTTGGCGACAGTGCGTCGATCACCTTCGGCAAATATTCCGCCAGTAAAGCGGAAGCCGAGCCGGTATCCACGCCCAGTTTTTCCCCCAGCGCCGCAACGGACGGTGAACCCAGCGCCTGGGTAATCTGATCGCCGCTCAGCGGCTGATTTGTACTGTTGCTGCTGAGCCACGAGGAGACGATTTCGCCTAAGCCGCCCTGACGCAGCTTGTCCAGCAGTGCCTGAATCCCGCCCTGCTGTTCTACCCAGCTTAGAATGGCCTGATATTTACCGGCGTCGCCGTTCAGCAGCGAGCCCGCAACCTGATCAAAAAGTCCCATGGGATTTGCCTCTGTGATGTAGAAATTCGACACCGGAAAGTATAGCGCCCATAAAAAAAGCCGTGCTAAAAGCACGGCTCCTGGATTAGAACGGATTTACCTTAGATATCGATGTTCGCCGCTTTCAGGGCGTTCTCTTCGATAAACGCACGACGTGGTTCAACCGCATCGCCCATCAGGGTGGTGAACAGCTGGTCCGCAGCAATCGCGTCTTTAACGGTCACGCGCAGCATGCGACGGCTGTCAGGATCCATGGTGGTTTCCCACAGCTGATCCGGGTTCATCTCGCCCAGGCCTTTATAGCGCTGGATTGCCAGACCACGGCGGGACTCTTTCTGCAGCCACTCCAGCGCCTGCTCGAAGCTGGTTACCGGCTGACGGCGTTCGCCGCGTTCGATAAACGCATCTTCTTCAATCAGGCCACGCAGCTTCTCACCGAGAGCGCAAAGACGGCCATATTCGCCCCCTTCCACAAACTCTTTTTCCAGCACGTAGTCAGTGTCCACGCCGTGAGTACGCACGCGTACAATCGGCTCAAACACGTTCAGCTCGCTGTTATGGTGAATATCGTATTTCCAGGTGCTGCCGTGCTGCTCTTTTTCGTTCAGCGTCACGGTCAGCGCAGAAATCCACTGCGTCACTTTCGCTTCGTCGGCCAGGTCGGCCACCTGCAGCGTTGGGTGATAAACCAGGTTGTTCAGCAGGTTGCGTGGATAACGGCGCTCCATGCGGCCAATCATTTTCTGCGCGGTGTTGTATTCCGCCACCAGCTTCTCGAGTGGTTCACCGGCCAGCGCAGGTGCACTTGCGTTGGTGTGCAGAGTCGCACCGTCAAGGGCGATAGCGATTTGGTACTGGTCCATCGCTTCATCGTCTTTGATGTACTGTTCTTGCTTGCCTTTCTTCACTTTGTACAGCGGCGGCTGTGCAATATAGACGTGGCCGCGCTCAACAATTTCAGGCATCTGACGGTAGAAGAAGGTCAGCAGCAGCGTACGAATGTGGGAACCATCGACGTCCGCATCGGTCATGATGATGATGCTGTGGTAGCGCAGCTTGTCCGGGTTGTATTCGTCACGGCCAATGCCGCAGCCCAGCGCGGTGATAAGCGTCGCCACTTCCTGAGAAGAGAGCATCTTGTCGAAGCGCGCCTTCTCAACGTTAAGGATTTTACCTTTCAGAGGCAGGATCGCCTGGTTCTTACGGTTACGCCCCTGTTTTGCAGAGCCGCCCGCAGAGTCCCCTTCCACAAGGTACAGTTCAGACAGCGCCGGGTCGCGCTCCTGGCAGTCCGCCAGCTTACCAGGCAGGCCAGCCAGGTCGAGCGCGCCTTTACGGCGGGTCATTTCACGTGCGCGACGTGCAGCTTCACGAGCGCGCGCCGCATCAATAATTTTGCCGACAACGATTTTCGCGTCAGACGGGTTTTCCAGCAGGTATTCGGCCAGCAGTTCGTTCATCTGCTGCTCAACTGCGGATTTCACTTCCGAAGAAACCAGCTTGTCTTTGGTCTGGGAAGAGAATTTTGGATCCGGCACTTTCACGGAAACTACGGCAATCAGGCCTTCACGCGCATCGTCACCGGTGGCGCTGACTTTGGCTTTTTTGCTGTAGCCTTCTTTGTCCATGTAGGCGTTCAGGGTACGGGTCATCGCCGCGCGGAAGCCCGCAAGGTGAGTCCCACCGTCGCGCTGAGGAATGTTGTTGGTAAAGCAGTAGATGTTTTCCTGGAAACCGTCGTTCCACTGCAGCGCCACTTCCACGCCGATACCGTCTTTTTCAGTGCTGAAATAGAACACGTTCGGGTGAATCGGGGTTTTGTTCTTGTTGAGATACTCAACAAACGCCTTGATACCGCCTTCGTAGTGGAAGTGATCCTGCTTGCCGTCGCGCTTGTCGATCAGGCGGATAGACACGCCAGAGTTCAGGAACGACAGCTCGCGCAGGCGCTTAGCCAGGATTTCGTATTCGAATTCGGTTACGTTGGTGAAGGTTTCATGGCTCGGCCAGAAACGCACCTGAGTCCCGGTCACATCGGCGTCACCGGTTACTGCCAGCGGAGCCTGAGGCTCACCGTGGATGTAGGTTTGCTGATGCACTTTACCTTCGCGGCGAATGACCAGCTCAAGCTTCTGGGACAGGGCGTTAACCACCGAGACGCCTACGCCGTGCAGGCCGCCGGACACCTTATAGGAGTTGTCATCAAACTTACCGCCAGCGTGCAGTACGGTCATGATAACCTGCGCGGCAGAAACACCCTCTTCCGGGTGAATACCGGTAGGAATACCACGGCCATCATCGGTTACCGAGACGGAGTTATCCGCGTGGATAGTGACCACGATGTCTTTACAGTGGCCCGCGAGCGCTTCGTCGATAGCGTTATCCACGACCTCAAATACCATGTGGTGCAGACCGGTGCCGTCATCCGTATCGCCGATATACATGCCCGGGCGCTTACGTACCGCATCCAGCCCCTTAAGGACTTTGATACTGGAGGAGTCATAAGAATTCGACATCAACGTTTCTCGCTCATTTAATCTTGGGTTAATCCGCTATTTTACCCTGATCCACGGCGAACATCTTTGAATTTTTGTCCGCCATATCCATCACATGTTCGGCGCTGATCGCGCTAACAAAAACTTGTGACTCCGTGGCCTTTAACCGGCTGGCCAACAGGCCGCGCCTGGCGTCATCCAGTTCAGAGGCAAAATCATCTATCAGATACAGGCAACGCCGCCCGTTCTGCCGGGTGAGAAACTCACCCTGCGCCAGTCGTAAGGCGCACATCAGTAATTTAAGCTGTCCGCGCGAGAGCGTGTCTTCCACCGGCGCCCCGTCGGCACGAATACGAAAATCCGCTTTATGTGGGCCGTGCGCGGTATAGGTCAGCATCCTGTCGCGTTCGAAATTGCGCTCCAGCACTTCGCTATAGTCGCTCTCTTTCTCCCAGCCGCGCTGGAAAGAGAAGCTCAGGGCAAATTCCGGTAAAAACTGTGCGCAGGTATCGGCCATATCTTCCGCAATGGCGGCGCTGTAGTCGGCGCGCCAGCGGCTGATTTGCTCGGCCAGCGGAATCAGCTCCTGATCCCACGGGCGCAGCTGCGCGTAGCGTGTCACCTGGCGCAACGCGGCGTTACGTTGCTTCAGCAGGCGTTTGAGGTTACTCCAGGCCACAAAAAAGCCAGGTTCATTGTGAAAGCAGCCCCAATCAAGGAAAGCTCTACGGTATTTGGGGCCGCCGCCCAGCAAAGTAAACCCCTCGGGGGTAATCAGCTGCATCGGCATCATCATCGCCAGTTCGGCGATTTTGTGGCCGTCGCTGCCGTCAATACGTACTTTGCTGTCGCCGGTGCGGTCTTTGGTCAGGCCGATTGAGGTTTCCCTTTCACCGTCCTGAAGCCGCCCGTGCAAAACAAAAGCGTCCTGCTCATGGCGGATCACGCGTTCAATTTTCAGGCTGCGAAAAGCACGACCGTGCCCGAGGGTATAAATCGCCTCAAGCACGCTGGTTTTGCCGCTGCCGTTAGCACCGACCAGAAAATTAAAGCCAGGAGAAAGAGCGAGATCCGCGTTTTCGATGTTGCGAAAGTCTTTAATCAGCAAACGCGTAAGTGACATCTACAGTCTCATTGGCATAACAACATAGGCCGCCGCCTGGCTGGCCGCGTCTTCAATCTGCACGCTGGAAACGGAGTCGGTCAGCAAAATGCGGACGTTCTCACACTTCAGGGCGTTCAGCACGTCCAGCACATAGCTGACGTTGAAGCCGATTTCCATCTCGGTACCGTCGTAGGAAACGTCCAGAATCTCTTCTGCTTCTTCCTGCTCGGGGTTGTTTGCCGTGATTTTCAGCTGGTTCTCGCTGACGAACAGGCGCACGCCGCGGAATTTCTCGTTCGACAGAATCGCCGCACGGGCAAACGCCTGCTTCAACAGGTCGCAGCCTGCATCGAGGTGTTTATCCGGGTTCTTCGGCAGCACGCGACGGTAGTCCGGGAAGCGGCCATCCACCAGCTTGGAGGTAAAGATGAAGTCGCCGACGTGAGCGCGAATGTTATTGCTGCCGATTTGTACGTGCAGCGGGGTCTCACCGCCGTCGAGCATACGCATCAGCTCAATCACACCTTTACGGGGCACGATAACCGAATGATTAGGCAAAGGTTGGCCAACCGGCATCGAACAAACCGCCAGGCGGTGGCCGTCCGTTGCGACGGTACGCAGGTCTTCGCCTTCGGTTTCGAACAGCATGCCGTTCAGGTAATAACGAACGTCCTGATGCGCCATAGAGAACTGGGTGGCTTCGATCAGGCGCTTCATGGTCGCCTGCGGCAGGGTAAACTCTACCTCGCTCTGCCAGTCGTCCAGGTTCGGGAAGTCTGCCGCCGGCAGCGTGGAAAGCGAAAAGCGGCTACGCCCGGAGCGAACCAGCATGCGGTCGCCCTCCAGCTGTACCGCAATTTCAGCCCCTTCCGGCAGGCCACGGCAGATATCGAAGAATTTACGTGCCGGTACGGTCGTAGCCCCAGGTTCATGAGGCTGTACCAGCGCCACGCGCGCCACCATCTCCATTTCCAGATCGGTACCGGTTAAAGAGAGTGCACCTTCAGCCACCTGCAGCAGCAGGTTGCCCAGGATAGGCAGAGTCGGGCGGCCTCCGAGGGGGCCACTTACCTGCTGCAGCGGTTTTAATAAATGTTCACGTTCAACGGTAAATTTCATAGCGTCACGAAGATAATGTTCTGATTAAATTGGAGAAATCTTCTTTAATATCGTGGCTTTCTTCACGCAGCTGCTCAATCTTGCGGCAGGCATGTAAAACCGTGGTGTGGTCGCGTCCACCAAAAGCATCGCCAATTTCCGGCAGGCTATGGTTGGTCAGCTCTTTTGCCAGCGCCATCGCCATCTGGCGCGGACGGGCAACGGAACGGGAGCGACGCTTGGACAGCAAGTCAGCGACCTTAATTTTATAATACTCGGCCACTGTTTTCTGAATATTATCGATGGTGACCAGCTTCTCCTGAAGCGCAAGCAGATCGCGCAGCGCTTCACGCACGAAGTCGATGGTAATCGCCCGCCCGGTGAAGTTGGCATTGGCAATCACGCGGTTCAGCGCCCCTTCCAGCTCGCGGACGTTGGAGCGCAGTCGCTTGGCAATAAAGAAGGCCACTTCGCCCGGCAGACGGATATCGTTCTCGTCGGCCTTTTTCATCAGGATCGCCACACGGGTTTCAAGCTCCGGCGGCTCGATCGCCACCGTCAGCCCCCAGCCGAAACGGGATTTCAAACGATCCTCCACGCCGTTGATCTCTTTTGGATAGCGATCCGACGTCAGAATGATCTGTTGATTCCCTTCCAGCAGGGCATTAAAGGTGTGGAAAAATTCTTCCTGTGAACGTTCTTTATTGGCAAAAAACTGGATGTCATCGATAAGCAGCGCATCCACCGAACGGTAGTAGCGTTTGAACTCTTCGATGGCGTTATTCTGCAGCGCTTTAACCATGTCCTGAACAAAACGCTCAGAGTGCATGTACACCACTTTGGCATTCGGCTTGCGGGCCATGATGCCGTTACCCACCGCATGTAAAAGGTGCGTTTTACCTAAACCGGTACCGCCATAAAGGAAGAGCGGGTTATACGCGCCGCCTGGGTTATCGGCCACCTGGCGTGCTGCCGCGCGAGCCAGCTGGTTCGATTTACCTTCAACGAAGTTATCGAAGGTGTGTTTCAGGTTAACGTTAGAACGGTAGGACGGCTCAGCAGGCGCAGGCATGTTATCCCAGCTTGGGCGCATCGGCGCTGCAGCGCGTGCAACCTGGGCAGGGGCCGCCGCGGTTGCCATAGCGGCAACGGGCTGAGTCACGGGTTTGCTGCCAACTTCGAAGCGTAATAAAGGTGCATCGCTGCCGCAAAAATCGTTGAGCAAACCATTGATATTATTTAAATATTTATCTCTCACCCAGTCGAGCACGAAACGATTAGGCGCGTACAAAGCCAGCGTGTTATCGCTCAGTTCCGCCTGTAGGGGGCGTATCCACATACTGAATTCTGTGGCTGGTAACTCATCCTGCAATCGGGCAAGACACTGCTGCCAAAGCGAAAGTGACACGGCGGACTCCACTCGAACAAAGTCGATAAAAAGACGAAGACTGAAAGTTATACATTCATGATTGTTGACACGCGCTCTCAGGCTGTGGGAGGCGCGCGAACCGCTATTTGCGGTTTCCCCGGTGAAGGCTGGATCACGATCGGGACCGCGGATCATAGCCTAAAGCGCGGCAGAGATCTTCTGTTTCTCACAGATTCTTCACGAATTATCCACAGGGAAGTTTTGAGCGGGTTAAGTGTAATCGATCCTGCCACACGTGCAGCGTATAACCGTCTCATATTGGAAAATTTAATGACTAGCGCACAAATATCGCTAAAGAGATCTGATGAAGATCCTCGTGGATCCTTGCGCTTTCACGGTAAGCCCGTATAATTCTCAACCCGTCGCGTAATGCCGCTGTCATTCAGCGGAGATCCGGGCCTCTTTCGGGGTCAAAAAGGGCGCAGCAGTAAGGGAATTGAATTGACTCCGGAGTGTACAATTATTACAATCCGGCCTCTTTAATCAGCCACACTGAAGCGTAAGTCGTTCGCAGACCCTGTTGGGCATTACGCAAATCCAGTGAAATTTAATAGTTTAGGTAGAAATCGCCATGAAACGCACTTTTCAACCGTCTGTACTGAAGCGCAACCGTTCTCACGGCTTCCGTGCTCGTATGGCTACTAAAAATGGTCGTCAGGTTCTGGCACGTCGTCGTGCTAAAGGCCGTTCTCGTCTGACCGTTTCTAAGTAATAAAAGCTAACCCCTGCGTGGTTAAGCTAGCTTTTCCCAGGGAGTTACGCTTGTTAACTCCCCATCATTTCACATTCGTCTTCCAGCAGCCACAACGGGCTGGCACGCCGCAAATCACCATTCTCGGCCGCCTTAATTCGCTGGGGCATCCCCGCATCGGTCTCACCGTCGCTAAAAAAAACGTAAAACGCGCCCACGAACGCAATCGGATTAAACGTCTGACGCGTGAAAGCTTCCGTCTGCGTCAGCACGAACTGCCAGCAATGGATTTCGTGGTAGTAGCGAAGAAAGGGGTTGCCGATCTGGATAACCAGGCTTTAACGGAAGCATTGGAAAAGTTATGGCGCCGCCATTGTCGCCAGGCTCGCGGGTCCTGATAGCCCTTATCAGGGTCTATCAACGCCTGATTAGTCCGCTTCTCGGGCCGCATTGCCGTTTCACCCCAACCTGTTCTCACTACGGAATTGAGGCCTTGCGCAGGTTTGGAGTGTTAAAAGGCAGTTGGTTAACGATGAAACGCGTACTAAAATGCCACCCTTTGAACCCTGGTGGAGACGATCCCGTTCCGCCCGGACCTTTTGATACCAGAGAACACTAACGATGGATTCGCAACGCAATCTTTTTCTCATCGCTTTGTTGTTCGTGTCTTTCATGATCTGGCAAGCCTGGGAGCAGGACCACGCTCCTCAACCTCAGGTGCAGCAGACCACGCAGACCACGAACAGCCAGGGTAACGCCGCTAACCAGGGTGTGCCGGCCAGTGGCCAGGGAAAACTCATTACGGTTAAAACTGACGTTCTTGAACTGACCATCAACACCCGCGGTGGTGATGTAGAACAAGCGCTGTTGCCAACCTACCCGAAAGAGCTGAAATCCTCAGAGCCGTTCCAACTGCTGGAAACCACGCCTGAATTTATCTACCAGGCGCAGAGCGGCCTGACCGGTCGTGATGGCCCGGATAACCCGGCGAACGGCGATCGTCCACTGTATAACGTCACTGCCGATACCTTCGCGCTGGCGGATGGCCAGAACGAACTGGTTGTGCCGATGACGTTTACCGACGCGGCAGGCAACACCTTCACCAAGACCTTCACCCTGAAACGCGGTGAGTTCTCTGTCGGTGTGGACTACAACGTGAAGAACGTGGGCGAGAAACCGCTGGAGCTGGCGACCTTTGGTCAGCTGAAGCAGTCCATCAACCTGCCTTCTCATCGTGATACCGGCAGCAGCAACTTTGCGCTGCATACCTTCCGCGGTGCGGCTTACTCCACCCCGGACGCGAAATACGAAAAAGTTAAGTTCGACAACATCGCTGATGGTGAAAACCTGAACGTTAGCGCCAACAGCGGTTGGGTGGCGATGCTGCAGCAGTACTTTGCTACCGCATGGGTGCCACATACTCAGGGCGCGAACAACTTCTACACCACCAAGCTGAACAACGATATTGCGGCGATTGGCTATAAATCTGCTTCGCAGGTAGTCCAGCCAGGCCAGACCGCTCAGATGGGCAGCACCCTATGGGTAGGTCCAGAGATTCAGGACAAAATGGCAGCCGTTGCGCCACACCTTGACCTGACCGTAGATTACGGCTGGCTGTGGTTCATCTCCCAGCCACTGTTTAAGCTGCTGAAATTTATCCACAGCTTCATCGGTAACTGGGGCTTCTCAATTATCGTTATCACCTTTATCGTTCGTGGCATCATGTACCCGCTGACCAAAGCGCAGTACACCTCGATGGCCAAAATGCGTATGCTGCAGCCAAAACTGGCGGCCATGCGTGAGCGTATCGGTGACGACAAGCAGCGTATGAGTCAGGAAATGATGGCGCTGTACAAAGCTGAGAAGGTTAACCCGCTGGGCGGCTGCTTCCCGCTGATTATCCAGATGCCAATCTTCCTGGCGCTGTACTACATGCTGATGGGCTCCGTTGAACTGCGCCACGCGCCGTTTGCACTGTGGATCCACGACCTGTCTGCACAGGACCCGTACTACATCCTGCCGATTCTGATGGGCGCCACGATGTTCTTCATCCAGAAGATGTCGCCGACCACCGTAACCGACCCGATGCAGCAGAAGATCATGACCTTTATGCCGGTCATCTTCACCGTGTTCTTCCTGTGGTTCCCGTCAGGTCTGGTGCTGTACTATATCGTCAGCAACCTGGTGACCATCCTTCAGCAGCAGCTGATTTATCGCGGTCTGGAAAAGCGTGGCCTGCATAGCCGCGACAAGAAAAAGACCTGATAATATTTGGCGTTAAGCTTACGAAAGGCGGTCGATTGACCGCCTTTTTCTTTTTGATTCAAGGTCTGAGATAAACGATGAGCAATCATGACACTATCATTGCCCAGGCTACTCCGCCGGGGCGTGGCGGCGTAGGCATCCTGCGTATTTCCGGCCGACAGGCGCGCGAGGTCGCAGAGGCGGTGCTCGGTAAGCTGCCGAAGCCGCGCTACGCGGATTACCTTCCCTTTCGCGATGCCGACGGCAGCGCGCTGGATCAGGGCATTGCGCTGTGGTTTCCTGGCCCGAATTCCTTTACCGGTGAAGATGTTCTCGAACTGCAGGGGCACGGCGGCCCGGTCATCCTCGACCTGCTGCTAAAACGCATTCTGGCGCTGCCGGGTTTACGCATCGCCAACCCCGGTGAGTTTTCAGAACGCGCTTTCCTGAACGATAAGCTCGACCTGGCGCAGGCAGAGGCGATTGCCGACCTGATCGATGCCAGTTCCGAGCAGGCCGCTCGCTCAGCGCTTAATTCGCTGCAGGGGGCTTTCTCCGCGCGTATTAACCATCTGGTAGAAGCGCTGACTCACCTGCGTATATACGTGGAAGCGGCTATCGATTTCCCGGATGAAGAGATCGACTTCCTCTCCGACGGTAAAATCGAAGCCCAGCTGCATCGGGTCATTGGCGATCTTGACGCGGTACGCGCCGAAGCCCGCCAGGGCAGCCTGCTGCGTGAAGGCATGAAAGTGGTTATTGCCGGGCGTCCAAACGCCGGTAAATCCAGCCTGTTGAATGCGCTGGCCGGGCGTGAAGCGGCTATCGTCACCGATATCGCCGGCACCACGCGTGACGTCCTGCGCGAACATATCCACATCGACGGGATGCCGCTGCATATCATCGATACCGCGGGCCTGCGCGAAGCCAGCGATGAAGTTGAACGCATCGGGATTGAACGCGCCTGGAAAGAGATTGAGCAGGCGGATCGCGTGTTGTTCATGGTGGACGGCACCACCACCGACGCCGTTGACCCGGCGGCGATTTGGCCTGATTTCATCGCTCGTCTGCCGGAGCGTTTGCCGATTACCGTGGTGCGCAATAAAGCGGACGTCACCAGCGAAACGCTTGGCCTGAGCGAAGTAAATGGTCACTCACTTGTTCGTCTTTCCGCCCGAACCGGGGAAGGTGTCGACGTGCTGCGCGCGCATCTGAAAGAGAGCATGGGCTTCGAAACGAATATGGAAGGCGGCTTCCTCGCCCGCCGCCGTCACCTGCAGGCGCTTGAGCAAGCGGCTGAACACCTGCAACAGGGCAAAGCCCAGCTGCTGGGTGCCTGGGCCGGAGAATTGCTGGCAGAAGAGCTGCGCCTGGCGCAGCAGAACTTAAGTGAAATCACCGGCGAATTTAGCTCTGACGACCTGTTAGGGCGCATCTTCTCGAGCTTCTGTATCGGGAAATAACCCCTTACCGCCGCCCCGCGTCACACTTCAGAATGCGGGGCATTTTCCTCATATTTAAAATACTTCATCATTTCAAGACGATGTCTTCAGAACGACATTTTTAAGTGCTCCACTTACGCAAACCACTAAGAATTTTCCCAGGATTGAATATATAATATATTGCTCAAAAAATAGTTCATGCTATTGAAGAGCATCAATGACAGCGCAGTGAGCCAGAGACTACTCTTCGATCCCTGACAAGATTCAGGATCGGACGCGGAGCGCTGTTTCAGCCACCCGAAACAGCATGACATCGACTGACCATTATCAAGGAGCGACAAATGGCGACGCATTTTGCAAGATGGGCTCTGAACCCTCCCAACCTCACTTCACCCCGACTGAACGACGAAATTCTTAACGCCGCCAGCCTGATGCCAGAACATCGCCGCACGCGCTATCTCGCGTCGCGTACGCTGGTCGCAGAGATGATGTTTATGCTGTACGGCACCCAGCGCCTGCCGCAAATCATTACGTCTACCGCAGGTCGCCCGCACTTTGCCGACGCAGAACTGCCGGATTTCAGCATCGCCTACGCCGGTAACATGGTGGGCGTGCTGCTGGCAACCGAAGGGCGCTGCGGGCTGGACATGGAGCTTCGCCGCAGTTTCCAGGCCCCGTCCCCGGTTGTGCCACCGTCTCAGTCCAGCAGCAGCGAAATGACCTGGATCAATAACCAAAACGATCCCAACGAAGCCAGAACCCAGCTGCATACGCTGCGGCGCAGCGTCCTGAAACTAACGGACAATCCCCAGACCAGCCTCAGCACACTACAATTATTGCCAGGCTCTGGTCGTCTGCGCGTCATAAACGAGCCGCATATTGAAGCTATCAGCGATGCGGAAGATATCCTCATCTGGGGCTGTGCCGTGGCGCCAGGCGTGGAGCGCCTGAAGCTGTGGGAATTCGACGGCCAACAGGGCTGGAACGCCCTGCCGGATGCCGAAGCTCGCAGCCGAAGCGTTCAGGCGCGCATCATTCGCCTGACGGGTATATCATCAGAGGCAGCAACGCCGCATAACACATTTTCCCGAACGTCCTGACACATAAAGGAGTACCAATGTCTGATTCGTTGAAGATAGTGACTTTACTGGGGAGCCTGCGTAAGGGTTCATTTAACGCGATGGTCGCCCGTACGCTGCCGAACATCGCCCCGGCAGGCATGCAGATAGATGCCCTGCCTTCCATCGGCGATATCCCGCTGTACGATGCCGACATCCAGCAAGAAGACGGTTTCCCGCAGAGCGTGGAAGCCATTGCCGCACAAATCCGCCAGGCTGATGGCGTGGTGATTGTGACGCCGGAATACAACTATTCCGTGCCGGGTGGCCTGAAAAACGCCATCGACTGGCTTTCTCGCCTGCCTGAACAGCCGCTCGCCGGCAAGCCAGTGCTGATTCAAACCAGCTCCATGGGCGCTATCGGCGGCGCGCGCTGCCAGTATCACCTGCGCCAGATCCTCGTTTTCCTGGACGCGATGGTGATGAACAAGCCTGAGTTTATGGGCGGCGTGATTCAGAACAAAGTTGACCCGCAGAGCGGCGAAGTGGTCGATCAAAGCACGCTTGACCATCTGACCGGGCAGCTCACCGCCTTTGGCGATTATATCAAGCGCGTTAAAGCCTGATTCCAGGCCAAAAAAAACGCCAGTCACATGACTGGCGTTGTTGTTTTTAGCGTCTGGCTTTAATCAACGAACACAATTTTCAGCACAAACAGCAGCGCCACGATGATCACGCACGGGCTCAGCTCGCGCCAGCGGCCGGTGCCCAACTTCATGACACAGTAGGAAATAAAGCCCAGCGCAATACCTTCAGTAATCGAGAAGCTGAACGGCATCATCACCGCGGTAACAAACGCCGGTACCGCTTCGGTCAGGTCATCCCACTTCACGCGGGCCAGGCTGGAGGTCATCAGCACGCCAACGTAAATCAGCGCCCCGGCGGCCGCATACGCAGGCACCATGCCCGCCAGCGGTGACAGGAAGATAACCAGCAGGAACAGCAGGCCAACCACAATCGCGGTCAGGCCGGTGCGGCCCCCGACGGAAACGCCGGATGAGCTTTCGATGTAGGCAGTAACGGAAGAAGTCCCGAAGAACGAGCCGGTCACGGAAGAGATACTGTCCACGAACAGCGCCTGCTTCATGCGCGGGAACTTGCCCTTCTCGTCGGTTAACCCGGCTTTATCCGTGACGCCAATCAGGGTGCCGGAGGAGTCAAACAGGTTCACCAGCATGAAGGAGAAGATGACGCCCGCAAGGCCCAAATTCAGAGACCCGGCTAAATCCACCTGCCCGACAACGCTGCTCACACTCGGCGGCGCAGACACGATGCCGTGGTACTGCACGTCGCCCAGCAGCCAGCCCAGCAGCGTGGTTACCACGATAGAAACCAGCACTGCCGCGTGAATATTACGGGAAGCGAGAATCGCAATGATAAAGAAGCCCAACGCCCCCAGCAGCACGCTGTGGGAAGTCAGGTTCCCGATACTGACCAGCGTCTCTTTGTTGGCCACGATGATCCCGGCATTTTTCAGCCCCATCATGCCGATAAACAGGCCGATACCGCTGGTAATGCCGACGCGCAGGCCAAGCGGGATATTCGCAATCATCCAGTAGCGAACGCGGAAGATGGTCAGCAGCAGCAGGCCCACGGCGCCCCAGAAAATCGCGCCCATGCCGACTTGCCAGGACAGGCCCATCGCGCCGACTACCACGAAGGCGAAAAAGGCATTCAGGCCCATAGCCGGTGCCAGTGCCACCGGCAGGTTGGCAAAAATCCCCATCAGGATGCTGCCAAAGGCGGCTATCAGGCAGGTGGTGACGAATACCGCCTGGGTATCCATCCCGGCAGCGCCAAGGATCTGCGGGTTAACAAAAACAATGTACACCATCGTCAGGAAGGTGGTGAACCCGGCGATCACCTCGGTGCGGGCGTTAGTACCGTGTTCGCGTAATTTGAACGCGCGTTCGAGCAGCCCCGGGGTTGTTTCCGGAGTGGACTGTGGTTGGCTCATTATCGGTTTCCGAACTAAAAGAGGAAAAAATACGCCGCTATCCTATACCAAAATTGGCGGGGGATAACGCAAATCATCCACTTTTTTCGCTGAAATTACCGCAACGGGATCGATTGCGTTGCGCAAAAAGCATAGAGTAAACGTTAAACCAAAGAGAAAGGAAACGGCATGTCCCGGATAGAAGCGGTGTTTTTTGACTGCGATGGAACGCTGGTCGACAGCGAGGTCATCTGCTCCAAAGCCTACGTACATATGTTTGCGCAATATGGCATTCAACTTGCGCTCGAAGATGTCTTCAAGACTTTCAAAGGCGTCAAACTCTACGAAATTATCGACACCATCAACGCTGAGTACGGCACCAGCCTGCCTAAGCTCGAGCTGGAAGTGATCTACCGCGCCGAAGTTGCCCGCCTGTTTGACAGCGAACTTCAGGCCATCGCCGGGGCGAACACGCTGCTGGCGCAAATCAATAAGCCGATGTGCGTGGTATCCAACGGCCCGGTCAGCAAAATGCAGCACTCTCTCGGCAAGACCGGAATGCTCGGCTACTTCCCGGATGCCCTGTACAGCAGCTACGACATTCAGCGCTGGAAGCCGGACCCGGCCCTGATGTTCCACGCGGCGGAACAGATGAACATGGACGTAGAGCGCTGCATTCTGGTGGATGATTCTATGGCAGGTGCGCAGTCGGGCATTGCGGCAGGCATGGAGGTGTTTTACTTCTGTGCCGATCCGCATAACAAGCCGATCGACCATCCGAAGGTGACGACGTTTACCGATTTGGCTGAGTTACCGGGCTTGTGGAAAGCGCGCGGCTGGGAAATTACGGCGTAGAAGTTGCCCCTCACCCCGGCCCTCTGCCCCAAGGGGCGAGGGGGAAATACCCCCTTCCTTCTGGCTGCTCGATTGCACGAAAGCAGACGGCGGTCGATCTCCTCTCCCTTTTAGGGAGAGGGTTAGGGTGAGGGTCACCTACCGGGAGCGGTCAAAAAACTAAAGGAACATCCCGCCGGAAACCTCAATCCGCTGCGCGTTCATCCAGCCCGTTTCATCACTAAGAATCGCCGCAATCGCATCGCCGATATCGTCCGGCTGACCTACACGCCCTAATGCGGTTTGTGCTGCAATCGCCTTCGAAACATGTTCGTTGTCGCGCACAATACCGCCGCTGAAATCGGTGACAATAGCGCCTGGTGCAATAATATTCACCGCAATCCCACGCGATCCCAGCTCTTTGGCCTGGTACTTGGTCAGCACTTCCATCGCCCCTTTCATCGTGGCGTAGGCGGCTTTACCCGGCAGCGAGAAGCGGGTCAGGCCGGTGGAAACATTCAGAATGCGGCCGCCGTCTTTAATCAGTGGCAGCAGGCCCTGAGTCAGGAAAAAAGGCCCTTTAAGATGGATGTTCATTATTTCATCGAACTGCGCTTCGGTGGTCTCGGCAAACGATGCTTCAAGACCTATCCCGGCATTGTTCAATAAATAATCAAACGTGTCCCGCTGCCAGACCTTGCGCAACGTTTCTTTCACCTGCTCAACAAATCCAGCGAAGGTAGAAGAATCGCCGACGTTGAGCTGGATTGCCGCCGCTTTCACGCCTTTTTGCTCAATTTCGCGCACAACATCTTCGGCTTCCTGGCGCTGGCTATTATAGGTCAGCAGAATACCGATTCCGCGTGCAGCCAGCTTCAGCGCTGCGTTTTTGCCTAAACCACGGCTGCCGCCGGTCACTAAAGCGATACGTTGACTCATGATAAACCCCTTATTTGGCTGTCAGGACATTGAGATACAGCTTATTAGCTGATACAAAATCAATAAATATGGCCAAATGCGCCTCACTGTTTCATCTTCAGCAACAATGTGGTGATAAGATGGATAAAATACACGCAATGCAGCTTTTCGTGCGGGTTGCGGAGCTGGAGAGCTTTACCCGCGCCGCGGACACGCTTGGGCTGCCGAAGGGCAGCGTTTCTCGTCAGGTCCAGGCGCTGGAAACCTCACTCGGCACACGCCTGCTGCACCGCACCACTCGCCGGGTTCAGCTCACCCAGGACGGCATGGTCTATTACGAACGCTGCCGCGACCTGTTAACTAACCTCGATGAACTCGACGGCCTGTTCCAGACCGATCCCGCCAGCGTCAGCGGGCGCATCAGGGTCGATATGCCCGTTACGCTGGCGCGCGGCTTGATCATCCCGAAACTGCCGGGATTTCTGCAGCAATATCCAGGCATAGAGCTAGAGCTTAGCAGCAGCGACAGAATGGTGGATGTCGTCCGGGAAGGGTTTGACTGCGTGGTGCGCGTGGGTCACCTCAAAGACTCAGGTCTGGTAGCCAGGCCGCTGGGGAAATTCACCATGATCAACTGCGCCAGCCCCGACTACCTCAGCCGCTTTGGCTATCCCGAAAGCCTGGACGACCTGGCTTCGCATGCCCTGGTGCATTACGCCCAAAATCTCGGCACCCGCCCACAAGGCTTTGAAGTCTGGCTGGATAAAACAACGCAGTGGGTGAAAACCGGTGGCCTAATCACCGTCAACAGCACGGAAACTTACCAGGCCGCCTGTGTCGCCGGGTTGGGGATCATTCAGGTACCTCGCGTGGGCGTGAAAACCCAGCTCAAAGAGGGCACTCTGGTGGAAATTTTGCCTCAGTACCGCGCCGAGCCGATGCCGATTTCGCTGCTTTATCCGCATCGCCGCAACCTCTCCCGGCGAGTGCATTTATTTATGGAATGGCTCACTGACGTACTCAAAGCCTATGTTGATTAGCGTTATGGCTATAATTTCCTTAAGATCCTGCCACAGCAAAAGGAAAATTGACCCGATGACGACGCCGGATAACCGCGAAAAACGCCCAACCCACGAGCTCGAGTATGAGCCTGTTGTCCCTATCGAAACCCAGCAGGATGAAGCCCCAGGCGAGCCCGCAGAGAATGAACCGCTGGTGAAACTTAAAACCAGTAACGCCGCGGTGAACAGCACCATATCCGCGGTCAACAAAACGGTCAGGCAGCCGATGGTTGCCCACCTGCTCCGCGCCGCAGAACGCTTTAACGACCGGCTGGGGAATCAGTTTGGCGCCGCCATTACCTACTTCTCGTTTCTGTCACTGATCCCCATCATGATGGTGGCCTTCGCGGCAGGCGGCTACGTGCTCGCCTCGCACCCGACGCTGCTCGAAGACATTTTTGCCAAAATCCTTGAGAACGTCAGCGACCCGACGCTTGCCGCCACGCTGAAAAATACCATCAATACCGCGGTTCAGCAGCGCACCACCGTTGGCCTGGTCGGGCTGCTGATTGCGCTCTACTCCGGCATTAACTGGATGGGCAACCTGCGTGAAGCGGTGCGCGCTCAGTCGCGGGATAAGTGGGAACGCAGCCCGCAGGATCAGGAAAAATTCTGGGTAAAATACCTGCGTGACTTTATCTCATTAATTGGCTTACTGATTGCACTTATCGTGACGCTGTCGATCACTTCGATTTCCGGCTCGGCCCAGACGCTGCTGATCGGCCTGCTGCACCTGGGCGATATCGAATGGCTGAAGCCGGTCTGGCATCTGGTCGGCCTGGCGATTTCTATTTTTGCCAACTATCTGCTGTTCTTCTGGATCTTCTGGCGTCTGCCGCGCCATCGCCCACGCCGCAAGGCGCTGATTCGCGGCACGCTGATTGCGGCCATCGGCTTTGAGGTGATTAAAATCATCATGACCTATAGCCTGCCAAAGCTCGTCAGCTCGCCTTCCGGGGCCGCTTTTGGCTCGGTGCTGGGGCTGATGGCCTTCTTCTACTTCTTCGCCCGCCTGACGCTGTTCTGCGCGGCCTGGATTGCCACCGCAGAATACAAAGACGACCCGAGGATGCCGGGAAAAACGCATAAATAATCCTGTCATGATTTCCGGTCAGGATAGGTGGCCTGCCGACCTTCAGGTTAGCAGGTCCACTTGTCTAAACCTCCGACCAGAGAACATGCCATGACAACTGCCTCCGTACCCAAACTCCAGAAAACCGTTATCGACCCCAGCGTTCGCCTGCGCGAAACACACATCGGCGAACAGTGTGAAGTACTCGCCAACAGCGTACTGGAATACAGCACCCTCGGCGACTTCTCCTACCTCGGGGAACACTGCTGCGTGGCCGACAGCGAGATCGGTAAATTCACCGCCATTGCCAACCACGTTCGACTTGGCGCCCCCAATCACCCGATGGATCGCCCGTCACAGCACCGCTTTACCTACTGCCCCGAGTACTACGCCACTGATGTTGGCCGGGATACCTCATTCTTTGCGCATCGCCGCGAGGACCGGGTGATAATTGGTAACGACGTGTGGATTGGCCACGGTGTTATCGTCCTGCCCGGCGTGACAGTAGGTGACGGCGCTGTACTGGCCGCGGGCGCGGTGGTCAGCAAAGATGTGCCGCCGTACACCATCGTTGGCGGCGTGCCAGCGAAACCTATTCGCAGCCGTTTCCCGCAGGAGGTGGCTGAAAGCCTGGGGCGCATCGCCTGGTGGGACTGGCCGCTGGAGAAATTAATGGCGCACCTGCCGGAATTTCAGTCCGGTGAGATAGCCAGTTTTTGCGCTCGCTGGGACAAGCCGACCAACTCAGCAGATAAATCTAACTGGTAACTTTTATTTAACCTAAAACCAGTTTTATTCTCTATTTTGAAAATTTTGTGAAGCATTTCATAGAAGGTTACGAGCAGGCTTAAAAATTATCCACTTAATGCGCGTTTTTTGAGCCATTTCGCCCGGTGCGGCGCGTTGAAATGCTTCTTTTGCTATGCGTAAATGGACTTTCGTTCGCCATAAATAAGAAAAATCTATGCAAGCATCCGTTGCCACAACTCTCGATACCGGGGCTGACGCTACGCCCGTAAACTCACGCGGAAAAGTCGTTGTTGCTTCGCTGGTCGGCACGGCCATCGAATTCTTCGACTTCTATATCTATGCCACCGCGGCGGTGATTGTCTTCCCGCACATCTTCTTCCCGCAGGGTGACCCGACGGCTGCCACGCTACAGTCTCTCGCCACTTTTGCCATCGCCTTTGTGGCTCGTCCGATTGGTTCAGCGCTATTCGGCCACTTCGGTGACCGCGTCGGTCGCAAAGTCACGCTGGTCGCTTCCCTGCTCACGATGGGGATCTCGACCGTCGTCATCGGCCTGCTGCCGGGCTATGCCAGCATCGGTATCTTCGCCCCGCTTCTGCTGGCGCTGGCCCGTTTTGGCCAGGGTCTTGGCCTGGGCGGTGAATGGGGTGGCGCGGCATTGCTGGCCACGGAGAACGCCCCGCCGCGCAAACGCGCGCTGTACGGCTCATTCCCGCAGTTGGGCGCGCCGATAGGCTTCTTCTTCGCCAACGGCACCTTCCTGCTGCTTTCATGGCTGTTGACCGACGAACAGTTCATGTCCTGGGGCTGGCGCGTGCCGTTCATTCTCTCTGCGGTTCTGGTCATTATCGGGCTTTATGTCCGCGTTTCGCTGCATGAAACGCCAGTATTCGCGAAGATTGCCAAAGCCGGGAAGCAGGTTAAAGTCCCGCTGGGCACGCTGCTGACCAAACATTTGAAGGCGACGATCCTCGGCACCTTCATCATGCTGGCGACTTATACGCTGTTCTATATCATGACGGTCTATTCCATGACCTTCAGCACCGCGCCCGTTCCGGCGGGACTGGGCTTCTCGCGCAATGAGGTGCTGTGGATGCTGATGATGGCGGTGATTGGCTTTGGCGTGATGGTGCCGATTGCGGGCTATCTGGCGGATGCTTTTGGCCGCCGCAAGAGCATGATTGTGATCACCAGCCTGATGATTCTGTTTGCGCTGTTCGTCTTCCCGCCGCTGCTGGGTTCCGGGAACCAGGCGCTGGTGATGGCCTACCTGCTGATTGGCCTGAGCCTGATGGGGCTGACCTTTGGCCCGATGGGTGCGCTGCTGCCGGAGATGTTCCCGACGGAAGTCCGCTATACCGGCGCGTCATTCTCTTACAACGTCGCGTCCATTCTTGGCGCGTCCGTCGCACCGTATATCGCCACCTGGCTGCAGGCTAATTATGGCCTGTTCTATGTCGGGGTTTATCTGGCGGCGATGTCTGCGCTGACGCTGATTGCGCTGTTGCTGAGTAAAGAGACCCGCCACCAGTCGCTGTAATTTCTACCCTCACCCTAACCCTCTCCCTAAAAGGGAGAGGGGACAAAATGAGAAATCTGGCTAAAAGGGAGAGGAAATGTCAGTTTTGCTTTCTCTTTTCCCCCTCGTCCCTCCGGGGAAAGGGCCGAGGTGAGGGGCAGCCTTACTTCTTCATCTGCCCCAAAATCGTCCGGCACTGATTATCACTTCCTTCAGAAGGCGAGATCAGCGCGGCCAGCGCCGCCGCCGGAGTGACCAGCGTGGCAAGCGCCGCAGCCACTGCGCCACGAATAATCAATGGCCCCGGCTTCACGCCCGCATCCGGGCTCTTGAACGTGCCGCGCACATAGAGCGGAGAACGCAGAGTGATAATACGAATCCCTTTGCTCTCCGGATCGATGGTCAGATCCAGACGTTCGCTGGCAAAATTTGTGCTGCCGGTGACGTTAATAAGCGCGTTTTCAGTATCAAAGGCAAAAATTCTCGGCGTCGCAATTCCGTTGCGTAAATCCAGGTTCGCAGCGGCGCAGTTGATCCGCACCTCATCATCGCCAAAAATCTTGCCGACAATGTAGTTGCCCACGTTAAGGCCAACGATTTCCATCAGGTTACGACTGATAAGCCCGTCGTTCATCAACAGCTTCAGGCTGCCGTTACTGGTGCCCATCAGCGCCGCGACTGAGTTACCGCGTCCGCTCAGATTGGCGTCGCCGTTCAGTTCGCCCAGCGTTTTCTGCATCGACTCAACCTTCGGCATAAGCTGCTTCAGCTGCAGACGACGCGCCTGAATATCCGCTTTCCCCTGCATCGGCTTTTTATCGCCCTCAAGGTGGATGTTGGCATTGATGGAGCCGCCCGCCATGCCGAATTTCAGCGGCTGCAGGCGCAGGTCAGCGTTATTCAGGATCACGTGGGTGGTGAGGTCGCTCAGCGGCAGTGTGCCGCTGTGTTCAATGCGCTGCCCTTTAAAGCGCACATCGGCGTCCATCACGTTCCATTTGTCCGTTTCAAAGCGATCGTAAGGCAGCACTTTATCGGCTGGCTGCACCGTCCTGTCGCCACGCTGCTGTCTGGCTTTTTTCGTCTTTTCGGCATCCTTTCCGGAATCAACGCCAATCAGCGGCCCTAAATCGGCCAGCCGCAGCTGTTTAGAGACTAAATCGCCCTCAAGTTTAGGCCGCGGTTTACCCTGGCTGTAGGTCAGGGAACCGTGGATATCGCTGTCGCCAATGCGCCCGTTAAAATCCTGATAGCGGAAGACCGAGCCTTTATCCGTGTCGATTTTTGCCAGCAGATGACCGTCCGTTTCAAACGGAGGCGTATCCGGCAGCAGCACGCCGGTCAGCGCGTAAAGATTCCCGAGGGAATCGCCGGAGAACTTGAGCCTGAGATCGACGCCTCCCATTTTCATCGGGTCGTTAACTGTGCCAACGAAGGCCACTCGCGATGTCCCCGAACGCACGTCTGCCTGCACCGGGAATGCGCTATCGCCTTCGCTACGCAGCGCCAGCATACCGCCAATTTTACCGCTGCCCTCCACCGGCTGGCCGTTGTAGCGGCCATTCACTTTCAGGCCGAAAACGTAATCTGCCGCTTTCACCGCATCTTTGCCCTGTGGCTTTTGGCCGGACACTTCGCTAAACGGCAGCGGTTTACCCAAAGGATCAACCAGGATCGTTAGCGCCGCCCTGGTCACTTTATCGTCCACGGCGATCCGCCCTTTATCGAACAGGATATTGTCGAGTCGGAAGGACCAGCCGGAGGGTTTTTGATTGGGATCGCTGCCGCCTGCACTGGAAAGGTTAAAGGTCCAGTTATTGTTTTTGTCCGACAGCCGGATAATACGGACATCCGGCTCAACCAGGCGAAGCCAGGGGATATAAACCGTTTTGGTTAACAGCGAAAGCGGGGCGAGCGTTGCCTCGACGCTGGGCAGATGAACCATGGTGACTTCGGGGATGTCAGGTGGGTTACCAAGCAGGATATCTTCGGCATGAACGTGTGGCCACGGCACCCAGCTGCGCCAGCCGGGCTCGTCTTTATTTCGTGCCCAAACCACCCCTAAATCGCCGCGAATGGCAAAGGGGCGGTTCAGCTCTGTCGAGACTTTTTGGTTGATGGTTGGTTTCAGCCGGTTCCAGTCAAACGTGGCGATCGCCACGATCGCTACGACAACCAACAACAAGAAAATCCCGGCGACTGTGCTGCTAATTTTACCCGTTTTTGTCATCCTTCTTACCTCTCCTGATGCTGGTCTACCTGACTAAAAGATAGTTCAGCGTGACCGAAACGACATCAGGGGAGGCGAATCAGAACGTTTTCCAGGTTTTCGAAGGGGACAGGGCGCGACAGAAAATAACCTTGTGCCGCATAAGCAGGTGAAGATTGAACATCTCGCCATTCTTCAACCGTTTCAATGCCTTCTACAATCACACCCTTGCAGTAGCGGTTCATTAATTGCAGCAGCATGGTAAATAAATTCCGCCCTTCATCGCTTTTTCGTAGCATGATGAAAAGCTCGCGCGCCACTTTGATATAGTCGTAGCGGACTTCGCTCAGCGCGGAGAAGTTAGCCAGGCCGGTACCAAAATCATCAAGCCAGAGCGGGCCAAACTCGTGCATGCCGGCCAGCGTTGCCGCCTGCGGCAGGTTAATGTGCTCCACAAGTTCAAAACGTACCCACGGCAGTTTGGCGATCAGATCAAGAATCGGCTGATGCTGCTTCATGGCAATTAAAGTGGGGCCATCGACGTTCACCGAGGCCAGTATGCCGTGACCGATGAAGATCTGCGCCCAGTCTTCCAGCAGACGCAGTTGCTCTTCCACCACCGCAAGACGCTGGCGGCTGGGGATCGCAGAGAAATAGCGGTCAGGCGGGATACGTACGTCAGCCTCAGCAGGATGCGTGACCACCGTCAGCAGTTCAACTGCCATCAATTTTCCGTCTGTTTTGTAAATCGGCTGAAAGGTGTAGCGGCGCTGGCATTGCAGCCAGAATCGTCGCTCCTGCAAACTTTCAACGCTCGCCTCAAGCGTATGCAGCCGGTGAGTGATCTGCTTCAACTTCATCTGTACATCCTGTTTGCCCTGATAACGCTACATGGCTCGTCGAAAGGTTATCGGCGTCGTAATAGAGAACTTTATGCTCGCTTTCGCAGCAAAATGCGCCGAAGCGATTTTTGTCACAATCACAATAACCTGGCGTACATCAAATATTTTCAAAACGCCGTTTTAAAATGTTTGACTCACTTTTCGCCACGGCGGAGAATGCGAAAAACAGCGTTTTTGTTCATTTAACCGCCAGGTCTCTTATGCTCACTCAGAAAATTGCCGTGATCGGCGAATGCATGATCGAACTGTCTCAAAGTGGGGCCCAGCTGCATCGCGGCTTCGGAGGCGATACCTTAAATACCTCGGTTTACCTCGCCCGCCAGGTCAGCGAAGGCGCGCTGGAAGTGCATTATGTCACCGCACTCGGCGAGGACAGTTTTAGCCAGCAAATGCTGGACACCTGGCAACGGGAACACCTGCACACGGCATTGATTCAGCGCCTGGAGCACCGCCTTCCGGGCCTGTATTACATCGAGACCGATAGCCACGGTGAGCGAACGTTCTACTACTGGCGTAACGAAGCAGCGGCGCGGTTCTGGCTGGAAAGCGAGCGTTCAGACGAAATATGTGCGGAACTGGCCCGGTTTGATTATCTCTACCTGAGCGGCATTAGCCTGGCCATCCTCAATAACGCCAGCCGGGAGAAGCTTTTCGCGATGCTGAAGCAGGCCAGAGCGAACGGCTGCAAAGTCATTTTCGACAATAACTATCGGCCACGCTTATGGACCAGCCCGGAAGAGACACAGCGTGTTTACCGGCAAATGCTGGCCTGCACGGATATTGCGTTTCTGACGCTGGACGACGAAGACGCGCTATGGGGCGTAGTCCCGGCAGAGGAAGTGATTCGCCGGACGCATGCTGCTGGCGTAGAAGAAGTGGTTATCAAACGAGGCGCTGAGTCTTGCCTGGTCTCGGTCAGCGGCGAGGATCTACTCGACGTCCCGGCGCTTCGTCTGGCAAAAGAAAAAATCGTGGACACCACCGCGGCAGGAGATTCCTTTAGCGCGGGTTATCTGGCGGTGCGTTTAATCGGGGGTACAGCAGAAGAAGCCGCGAAACGCGGCCATTTGACCGCGGGCACGGTGATTCAATATCGCGGGGCGATTATCCCGCTGGATGCAATGCCCAAATAAGATGACCCTCACCCTAACCCTCTCCCTGGAAGGGAGAGGGGACGAGAAGAAAATGTCTGCGCAAGTTCCTCCTCTCCCTTGTGGGGAGAGGGCCGGTGTGAGGGGCAATCCCACCGCTAAGAAGCCGGTGGAATATCCGAAACTTCCGGCTTAGGATCGTCGGTCACCGGCGGCGGCGCAGCCGGCACCATCACCTTATCCCACGTCTCTTTCAGCTCCTTCATGTTGTACTCAGGCTCGCCTTTAGGCTGCAGCAGCACCATCGACATCTCCTGAGACAGCTGCTGACGCAGATCCTGATTGAGCATCGACACGGTCAGGCTGTCGAGGAAGTCCTGCCGGAGCTTCTGATACTGCTCAGGTGCAATATCAACTACCTGATTCTGCAGCGAACGCAAACGCTGGCTGATCAGCACGTCGGTGTCGGTACGCGCGTAGGTAGCAAACAGCTTCGTCAGCTCATTCTTTTTCTGCGCTATCAACGCGTCGAATTCTTCCTGAGACAACCCCTTATCGCGCACTCTCAACAGTTCACGCCCGACACTGGTAAGGCTGGTGTTCAGCTTATCGTTCGGGGATTCAATGTTGATCCCGCACTGAGCGCGCAGATAAAGCACGCGGCAATCAAAGCTCAGATTGAGGTCTTTAACGCCATTTTTGCTCAGGCTTTGCTGCACATTCCAGAACAGCGCTTCACGGGCCAGGTCGGCACGCCAGTAGCGCAGCAGCGCCGCAGACTCACGAATCGGCTGCCAGCTGTTGTCCCACATCAGGGACAACCTGTCCTGACGCACGCTGTCGGTCATCAGGCTCACCGGCTCAGGGTTAAGCGGGGAAAGCGTTGGCACAGGCGCAGGCGTGTCGCGCTTGCCTTTTAGCTCACCGAAGGTTTTGTTGATTTGCTCCGCCACGCTGCGGCTATCCACGTTACCCACCACGATGAGGGTCATGGCATCCGGGGTGTACCACTTGTCGTAAAACGCTTTCAGCTGCGCGGCATCAACCGGGCGCTTGAGATTATCAGCCGGATCGTGGCCAAGCAGCGTGGAGCCTTTCAGGCGGTAGCGCCACCAGCTGTCTTTGGTGTTCATCGGCCAGGTCGCGACCATATCCGGCACATGCAGTGCCGCGGTGACGGTTGCCGGTGTCACGGCCAGCGACCCAATATTGGTCGACATAAACGTCAGCGCTTCTTTCAGCAAATCATTGCGGTTATTAGGCAAGCTTAAGTTAAACAGCGTGAAGTCATAGGAGACAATAGCCGGAGGAAGTGGACGCTCCGGGTCGCTGCTTTGGTGCCATAACGAACGCGCCTGGCTCGTCGGCAGACCGCCGGTCTGCGTCAACAGCATGCGCGGTAAAAAGTGGCTGTAACCGCTTTGTTGGGCGGTCTCTGTGAGTGAACCGCTATTCACCATCAGGCGAATTTCAACGCGATCACTTGGGCGCTGGGGGGTGGCCAAAACCTGCCACTGGAAGCCGTTAGAAAGCGTTCCCTGTTGCCAGGCCGGGTCCGGCTGGAGCGCTTCTGCCTGCACGTTGCTGGCCGTTGCGGCTAATAGCAACCCGCCAGCTAAAAGTCGAATCTTGGTGCCCTGCATGTGAACCCCTAAAAACAATCCTGGTTAAAAGTAGCACATCGGCGCGGCATTCGACGTCCGCAGACCGACATAGGTGACGTTTCACCAATCCGTTTGACCGCATTTCTGCGAAAACGTCACGTAAGAAAGTGAAAAATAGAGAATGTTGAATGTTTAGGAAGGTAATTATGCAGAGTCGCCCGCAGCGAGGGCAAGTCGCTGCGGGCAATTGGTCGGATTAGTGGGAGACTTCGGTCACTTTTTTGTCAGATTTTGGATTATCCAGCTGCTGATGAAGTTGCTTTTCATCCAGCTGTTTTACCCATTTCGCGACAACGACGGTCGCCACGCCGTTACCGACCAGGTTGGTCAGCGCGCGCGCTTCGGACATGAAACGGTCGATACCCAGAATCAGCGCCAGACCGGCAACCGGCAGATGGCCTACCGCAGAAATGGTTGCCGCCAGCACGATAAAGCCGCTTCCCGTCACGCCTGCAGCCCCTTTAGAAGAGAGCAGCAGCACAACCAACAGCGTGATCTGATGGAAGATATCCATGTGGCTGTTGGTCGCCTGAGCGATAAACACCGCCGCCATTGTCAGGTAAATCGAGGTGCCGTCCAGGTTGAAGGAGTAGCCGGTTGGAATGACCAGGCCCACAACGGATTTACGGCAGCCCAGCTTCTCCATCTTATCGAGCATACGCGGCAGAACGGACTCGGAAGACGATGTCCCCAGTACAATCAGCAGCTCTTCTTTGATATAGCGAATGAACTTGAAGATGCTAAAACCCGTTGCGCGGGCGATGGAGCCCAGGACCAGAATCACAAACAGCAGGCAGGTGATGTAGAAACAGACGATCAACTGGCCCAGCTGCACCAGAGAACCTACGCCGTACTTACCGATGGTGAACGCCATGGCCCCAAACGCCCCGATAGGCGCCAGGCGCATGATCATATTGATGATGCCGAAGATAACCTGAGAGAAGCTTTCGATGACGTTAAAGATCATCTGCCCCTTGTGGCCCAGGCGATGCAGGGCAAAGCCAAACAGAACGGCAAACAGCAGCACCTGCAGGATATTCCCGCTGGCAAACGCACCAATCACGCTACCTGGGATCACGTCCAGCAAGAAGGCAATAACGCCCTGCTGCTGAGCTTGTTCAGCGTAAACCGCAACCGCTTTGGCATCCAGCGTCGCCGGGTCCACGTTCATGCCGGCGCCTGGCTGCAGCACGTTAACCACAACCAGCCCGATAATCAGCGCAATCGTGCTGACAATTTCAAAATAAAGTAACGCTACCGCGCCTGTACGGCCTACGGCTTTCATGCTTTCCATGCCAGCGATCCCGGTCACCACGGTGCAGAAGATGACGGGCGCGATAATCATTTTAATCAGTTTAACGAACGCGTCGCCAAACGGTTTCATTTGGGCACCCAATTCCGGGTAAAAGTGACCCAGCAAAATGCCGATGGCAATTGCGGTCAGCACCTGAAAATACAGACTTTTGAAGAGTGAGGTTTTCATTAGAGTATCCTTGGACGGAGAGTAACCGCAGCCCCGGCTCAGGAACCGGTATGACTGCGGCACTCAACATATCACCCTAAAAAAAACGCAGAAGTGGCCTGGATCGATTTTGTTAATGGAACTGTTAAAAACTTGAACTGAACCGATCCAGCTCTTAACATTTGTAACTATTGTTTTTCATTTACGCAGTAAGAAATTCACGTTCAAACTGCTCGAGGGTGCGCGCTTTGGCATACAGGAACCCCTGGGCGTAGATAACTCCCTGCTGCACCAGCCACTCGCGCTGCGCTTCTTGTTCCACGCCTTCCGCCACCACTTTCAGATCCAGGGCTTTGGCCATCGCGATAATCACGCCCACCATCGCGTTATCTTCCGGCAGCCCTTCGATGAAGCTTTTGTCTATCTTCAGCACGTCAATCGGCAGCGCTTTCATGTGGTGCAGATGGTGCAGGCTGGCGTAACCCATACCAAAATCATCCAGCGCAATACGCACCCCGGCCTGGCGGAGCGGCCGCAGGATATTGACCGCCGCCTGTGGATCATCAATGCGGCGGCTCTCGGTAACTTCAAGAATCAGCGTGCCGGGCTGGATTCGGTAACGTCTGAGCAGCTCCAGGAGCGAAGGCACCATGGCTTCATGCAGCAGCTGGAGCGCGGAGAGGTTGACGCACAGCGGCAGCGTAACGCCCCGGCTTTGCCAGGCAGACAGCGTGCGACAGGACTCCTCGAGGATCCAGCTACCGACGGTAATCATCAGCCCGCAGGCTTCAATACGCTCAATCAGCCCTTCCGGCAGGCTCCAGCTACCGTCAGCCTGGCGCTGGCGCAGCAGGACTTCGGCACTGACCACGCTCCCGTCACGCATATCCACCTGCGGCTGTAGCCAGATAGCAAAATGATGCTTCTCAAGCGCATTCAAAATATCGTGCTCTTCGGTCAGGCGCTGCTGGGCTATCTCCATCTGATCGGGGTCGAAGAACTGAATTTGGTTTTTCCCGAAGCGGCGAGCCGCAAGCGTTGCCGAAGCCGCCCGGCGATAAAGCTGTTCTGCATCGAGGCCCCCTCTGAACATCGCAATGCCAATGCTGGCGGTCGGTTTCAGTTGCAATGCCTGAACGGGCAAACGGGCGTTGAGCGTTTCCATGATTTTCTGTGCCAGCGTCATGGCATTCCACGGGTCGCTGACGCCATAGAGCAGCAGCCCAAAATCATTCTGACTGAGCTGGGCCAGCACCGCGTTGGTCGGCAACACGGGTTTAATTTTCTCGACCAGCGTCAACAGCAGCATCTCGCGCTGCTCTTCGTTCAGCACGCCGGCCGCATCCTGGAGCGTTTCGCTCCCGATTAACATCAACGCACCGCGTTTCTCGTTCGCCACCATCTGCTCAATCAGCGCCATCAGCAGCGCCTTATTTGGCAGCTCCGTGACCGGATGATGGGTACTCAACGCGTTCATTTGCTTCTGAAGACGTTGGGCAACCTGCTGATTGCGGTTATAGCTGCGTACCAGCATGCCAATCTCATCGTCATGGTGCAGCGGCGGCAGCGTGAGCTGGTGCTCACCCGCTTGCTGAGGATTCAGGTTATCCAGCTCGCGGCTAATCTTGCGGATCGGATGCACCACCAGCCGGTTAATGCACCAGCTGATCGCCACGGTCAAAATCAGCGCCAGCAGCAAATAGGTGGTCAGCAGAGTGGAAATCGTGCTGATGATAATGCGGTACATGCGCCAGGAATCAGCCTGTAGCACCAGGTAAGCCAGCGGCTGTGGGTTTGCCGGGCGTTCGAGGGAATAAAGCGGCAGGGAAATCTGCACCGGCAGCTCAAACACGCGGGTAATGAGCATCGGGATTTGGTGCTCCGGCATAAAGCTAATGCGAAGCGCCTGGAACTGATTGGGCAGCACGACGTCGGCTCGGCTGATGATGCCCGAAGGTTGGATCTGCTGAAGAATAGCCTCGGCCTGCGGAATATCCGCCCGCAAAATGGCCTCAGACAGCGGAAGACGCACGGAGTGGGCGATTTTCTCCATTTGCGTGGCGGTGTCGTAGCGGTTTTGCTGCACAAAATGGAACAGCTGAATGACGATAAAAATGAAAATAAACGCCAGGGCCACGGCTGACACCATCGCCATCTGTTTTATCGTTAGGGAACGACTGACTCGCAAGCTGACTCTCCGCTTTTGCTTAACCTGCGCCACGCCCGGCATCAGGATATTCTTATGCCCGCAGAGTATACTGCATTGCCGCTCTTTTTAATCCTGACCTCAGGAGAATCGGGTAATTCTGCATTTATGGGCAACTTTGCGCCGAATTCTGAGTAAAAAAACACAAACGGCGGGCTAACCCGCCGCTCTGCGTCACCGCTAATCAGAAGTCCGCGTAAGGCACCAGCGGCTGCGGCGGCATATCCATATCGCCCTGCCAGCCCGCCATGGAGTAGCGCACGAAAATCAACGCGTGGCTTGGGGTGTAGTCCTTGGCCTGCTGAATATCAATCCCGGCACCGATTGACCAGTGCGAGTTGATCCGCCGTTCAACCAGCGCTCTGGCCGTATAACCGAAACCATTGCTGCTGCTGCCCGAGAAGGTGTCATTGCGGTCCGGGTAAGCATAGGGATCTTCCGGGTAGGGGTTCGTGTTATTTGGCACGAGGTTACGCAGCGGATAGCGCTGGCCCGCATTGCTGTGGGAGTAAGACCAGGAGCCGGAAGCACCCAGTTCCCAGGACCAGTTTTCGGTGCGTTTACGCCAGATGACCGGCACGGCAAACGACACGTATTTTTGCGGGCTGTAATAGCCGCCCTGGCCGAGGAAGTAGTCGCTGAGGTCTTTTTCGTAGTGCCAGACCATATTGGTCAGGCCCACGGTTAGCCGCTGATTATTCTCGTTAATCAGCTTGTAGTAGTAGCCCGTCATCCAGCGCACGCGCCAGTTATCGGCCACGTTTTTACCGGTCAGCGTGTCCGCGCTCAGGCTGGACCAGACGCCGTTAGCTTCGCCCTTGTCGTAGCTCAGGCTGATACCGCCGCCGTTAGCGCGAACGCCACCCCACACTTTATTGGTATTCGGATCCCGCTGCCCGCCGAAGGAGAGCAGCGAGCTGGAGATAGGCCGACGATGCGCATTGACGGTATAGCCAATTGGCCCGAGGTCGTTGCTGTAGCTTACGCCACCCACGACATCCACGACGTCAAAGCCCATCGGCGTGGTGCCAATGTCCGTTTGCCAGGTATTGTTTTTCCAGCCAACGGCCACGCTTGCGCCGTTGCCACTCTGATTTGTGTTGCCGAAACAGTTGTGCTGCGCACAGGTGCCCCAGCGCTCGTTGTAACCCCCGCCGTTATCTTTGAACGAGCCAGCACTCATATTCACCAGATCGGTACGGAACCACATCCGCCCGTCGCTAAGCGGAGCGTCCACCTGCAGCATCGTGGTATGCGCTTTCAGATCGGAGTAACCCGGCGTGCCGCTTGAGCCCCAGTATTCGTGGTCAAGCGTCACGTTTACATCCTGCTGGCGGTAAAGATCGGCGGCATCGCTGCGCACGCCCCGCTTCAGCCAGTCGTCTTTCTCATCGTTGCGGGTCAGGCGAGTGAAGGTGTCGTTATCCTGCGGGCGCTGCTGGGTAACCCCCGAGGAGACCATAGCGTCTTTGTAAGTCTCCAGCGCCTGCTGCGGCTGGCCGCTGGCGGCCTGGAAACGCGCGGCATCACGCATCACCAGCGCGCTTTCCATCGACGGCGGCTGGCTTTTCGCCGCAACCAGAATTGGCGCGTAGGTTTGCGCGGCTTTTTCGTTGTCGCCCAGGGCAGCCCAGGCGTTCGCCACGCGGCGTTGCGTATTGATGGACGGTGTTTCACCCACAGGTGCTTTCTGCAGCTTCGCTAGCAGATCGCGGGCCTGAGGTTTATCCCCCTCGGCAATCAGCACCTCGGTTAACCCTAACAGCGCATCTTCGTTGCCGGGTGAACGCTGCAGGACTTTCTGATACTGCGCTTTCGCCGTGGGGCGATCGCCACGTTCGGCGGCCCAGTCGGCCAGCGTTAAGTCGACGCGATCGGACGGCGTCTGCTGCTGAAGCAGCGCAATGGCGTCTTTTTCTTTGCCGCTGTCCCGCAGCCGGTTAGCCGTTTGCATCACTTCGTTAAACTGCAGCCGGTCAGCAAGCTCATGAATATTGTTGGTCCACTGCGCTTTGGGCAGCGTATTGAGGTGGCTTAGCGCCGCCGCATCGTGATTATTGCCTGAGAGATAAAGGCCGTAAGCGAAGACCTGCTCCGGGTCGCCGGGCTTACGCTGGGCCAGGCCGCGCATCAGGCTGTCTGCCTCGCTGTGTTTTCCGGCGGCATAGAGATCGTTCGACAGGCGGTAGGTTATCCACACGCTGTCCGGGTCGAGTTTGAGCCGCTGGCGCTGGATCTCTGCCGCTTTTGCCCACTGCCCCTGGCTTTCCAGCGCGGTGGCCTGCTGCTCCAGCCGCTCGCCGGCCAGGCTACGTTCAATATCATCAATACTTTTGCGTTGGCTGGCCGAAAGGCTCTGAATATACGCCGTTGCACGCGCCGGCGACTGGCGGCGATAGACGTTCGCCAGGCCACGAATCGCATTGCTATTCCCGCGATCCATGCGCAGCGCCTGCTGATAATAACGCTCCGCGCTGGCATCATCTTTTTTGGCAACGGCCACATCGCCAAAGCCCAGCACCGCGTAGCTGTCGGTGTTATCCACCCTCTGCGCCTGCTGGTACTTCTGCAGCGCGGCGTCCGGGTTATTGGCTTTGAGCTGAGCATCACCTTGTTCAATCAACAGCCAGTAGCGGTTGGTTTTTAACAAGCTGTCCCACTTGCCCCGGTTGTCGCTTTGCGGGTCCATCTGAATGGCTTTCTCAAACTGCTGTACCGCGAGGGCGCGTTTTCCCTGCTGAGAATAAGCCTGCCCCAGGGCGCCAACCACTTCGCTATCGTTTTGCTTCGAGCTTAACGCCTCTTTCAGCTGCGGAATGGCCTGGTTCCCGCGACCACCGCCCACGTCTTCCAGCCCTTTTGCCCGGGCGAGGAAAGCCGGGTCAGACAACTGTTTTTGCTGCTGCGCGAGCCTGTCACGCGCAGTGGCCACCGTATCGCCTTCGGTGAAGACATTAAGAAAACGCTGCAGGGCCGCGACGCTTTGTGGCCCTGTCGGTAAGTTGCTGATTTGGCCATACCATAAAGCCGCCGCGTCTTCCCGGCTGCCGTTGGATTTCGCCATTTGCTCAAGCACCTGATAAGCCTCGGCGCTGCGGCCGTTGGCAAACATCAGCCGCGCCAGATTGCCACGCAGTTCGCCGTTCCCCGGCGCAGCGGCATCCAGCGCTTTCAGTTTATCGATCGCCTGGTTGGTGGTTGCCGGGCGCTTCGCCATCAGCATCCAGTATTCAATCGCTAAATCCCCTTCGGGCGGATTGCCGTCAAACAGCTTTTCATAGGCGGCAATAGCCTGTTCGGTATGCCCGCTCGTCGCTAATAAACGGGCCTGCTGCAGCTGCTGGCGGCCATCCGCGCCGGTCAGCATCATCGTGACCTGCGACTGTTTATATTCGGCGGAGCCGGGGGCCAGTTTTGCCAGACGCTCAAGCTGTGCTTTCGCCCCGGCGTTATCCCCCTGGCGCAGCAGGTAGCGCATTCGGGCCGCAATCACGTCCGGATCGTCCGGTGCCATCAGCTCCAGCCTGGACAGCGACTGCCGCACAATATCTTCGCGTTTGCTGGCCTCACCCATCTTCACTTGCTCCAGCAACTGCTGGTGGGGCGTCAACGCGGCCTGAGCCATCGGCATCAGCGCCATGCCCAATGAGAGAGTGACGAAACTTAATGAGAACTTGCGCATACCTGACCCCAGCTAGGGATTAATTCACCCCGAGAATTGAAGCGAAAACGATTTTGATCCCATCCCTGACCAAAGAGCGTTAAAACATAGCTGTAATAGGCATCAGCCTGGGGGAAATTATCTTTCACCCGCTGACGCTGCACGTCCCGTGCTTCGCTATCCTGTAAAAAAGGCAGCATGGCGGCGGAGAATCCCACCGGGCCATTGCCCTGAACGCTGCCGGTTTGCACATCGACTTTTTCCGGCGGCAAACCTTGTTTGATGGTGATATCTGCCATGGGCTGGAAGGCCTTCAGCAGCGCGGCTTTATGCGGCGCGTCGTCGGCCATCATGCCAATCCACATGTAGACGCGGATTGAGTCATAGCTGCCGCTGCGGGCGTCGTCGGTCTGGAACTGCCAGCCTTTGCCTTCACGCCAGTCGGCCCAGTTGGGTGAAAATCCTTTGGGTGCGGTTTCAAGCAGTAATCTTTGGTTTGCCACCTGCATGGCCGACCAGGGGCCGCGGTAACGCACCATTCGCTGCAGTACCTGCGGCGGGAGGTAGCTTGGATTCAGCCGCCAGTCAGGAGAATGATTAAACCCCACTCGCCCCGGCAACAGTGAAAATCCCAGCCCCGGGATTTTAATCACTTCCTCTTTCGCCACGCGCTTCAGCAGCTTTTCACCGAGGCGGCTATAGGCAGGCTCATGCCACAGACGCCCCGCTTCAAGCAGGCTCCAGACAATCCACATATCGGCATCGGAGGCGGAGTTGCTGTCTAAAACCGTCCACGCATCTTTGTCGTTTTTGCCCCACAGCCAGGCGGGAAGATTGTCTTTCAGCGCCCCCTGAGCGAGGTTGTTTTCCGTCCAGAGCAGCAGCTTGTCGAACATCGCCCGATCGTTGGCCACCAGCGCAAAGAAAAGCGCGTAGCTCTGCCCTTCAGAAGTGGTGATTTTGCGCTCATCGCTGGGATCGATCACCCGGCCCTGGTCGCTGACATAGCTGGCTTTAAACTGCTCCCAGGCAGGCCAGCTACAGGCGGCCTGCCCGGAAACGGTTGTCAGCATCAGCCCGACCATCAGCAGTACGGCGCTGATTTTCATCGTAATTACTCGTCTTCTGGATCGATACGGCGGCGGCTAAGGATGCGCAGGATACACCACAGCACCCAGGCCAACAGCACGACGCTTATCGCGGCGAAGATAGCCAGCAGCACCGGATGGTTCGACAGCGCGTACCAGATGCGCTCGAACCACGGCAGGTGGCCCACATAGTAAATATCGCCGACGCGCAGGCTATCCACGCCGGATTCACGAATCACCGCTACCGACCCGGAAATCGCCGCCCGTTTGCCGCTGTCGTTGAGCGCATTGTTCAGCAGCTCGTAACCTCGCGGGCTGTCGGCCAGTAAAGCAAGGACGCTGCGCTGGTCGTTATACGGCGACTGGAAGCCGACGATCGCGGCCATGGCGCCTTTGGAGGTGACCTCCGTTTGCGTATCCGCCGCGCGATCTTTTGGATCGGAAACGCCGTTCAGCAGCGGAGTCTGGCGAACCGGAGTTTTCACCCAGCTTTGCGTGGCTTCAACCAGCAGATCGATACGTTTGTCATCTTTCATCGTTGGCGGAATAGTGCCGATGATCATGATATCCGCATCTTTGCCCTGAATGGTGCTGCCATCATCCGTCAGGCCCACGTTTACGGCAGGGAAGCCGGTTTGTGAACCAATGGTGCCAAGCGCGTCCAGCAGCGCAGTCACCTGAGCCGGGTTAGGTTCTTTGCTGATCACCACGATAGTTTGCGAGAGATCGGCCATGCGGCTGAACGGGAAGCCCGCATTCGCAAAGGTGCGCAGATCCGGCATGGCAATAAAGTGGTGGTAGTTAGAGAAGTCGATGGTTGACTCATCTTCCACCAC
Organism: Enterobacter sp. Ap-1006; assembly: GCF_011752835.1. Classification (NCBI taxonomy): domain Bacteria; kingdom Pseudomonadati; phylum Pseudomonadota; class Gammaproteobacteria; order Enterobacterales; family Enterobacteriaceae; genus Enterobacter; species Enterobacter sp. Ap-1006. Next base: position 279,131 of record NZ_VWWU01000006.1, read on the forward strand.
GACGTGGTTTTGGACCGGCTGGAACGTAATACAGTTCTCTATCGAGCCGCCAGGCATCGGGTTCATATACGAGAAGTCAAAGCGCAGCTGGTTGGCGGCGCCCAGACGCAGCGCGGGAATCGACACATCCGTTTTGCCGTCCAGCAGGCCCTGCAGCACCGGCAGGCGCAGCAGCAGCTTATTGTTCTCTTCGCTCGGCGTCAGGTTGAACGACTGCAGGAACTGGTTGTTCAGGCTAATGTCCATGCGCGAGCTGTCTTTCATCGCCGGTGCGGTGTAGCGATACTTCAGGTTGAGATCGATGCCGTTACTGCGCAGCAGATAGAGATCGGGCGGCAGATTCATCGTCACGCTAATGGCGCTCGGCTCCTGGCCACTGGACTGCAGCTGCTCCTGGTAAGTTTTCATCTCGCCCAGCGTTACCGGCCGGTCAGTTCTCACCCAGTTTGGTGCATCGTAAGGTTCGCGTGGCTGCAAGGGCTTCACGTCATCCACGGTGACGCTGCTGCCGCGGAACAGGATATTCCCCTGGGCAATGCCTTTTGCCGCCTGCACGAGGTCTTTATCATCACGGCCCATCACCACCAGCAGTTTGACGTACGGATTATCCGGGTGGGTCATCATCTCAACGGTTGGCGCCTGCACGGCAGGATGGTCGCGCAGGAAGTCCGGGCGCTTATCGTTGGTCGCAAAAACGATCCCGTTGCTGGCCGGCAACTGATTGAAGAGCACCGGGAAGCTCTGCCCACGCCATGCGGTACGGGAACCAAACCACGAGGCGACAATCCCGGCGGCACGCTGCTGTTCAATATCCGGGCTGGCAGCAAAAACGACAGGCAGCGTCAGCGGGCGATCGTCTCGCGAGTCGAAGAAAGGCACCGGGAAATGCGACAGATCGTTTTGAACCGGCAGGCGCTGGTAGGTCAGCGCCAGCGAGCTGCTGCGACCGACATCCATCCACAGCGTGGTGCTGGCCGGATTCTCGCAGATGTCGCGGTAGTGGCCGACAAACTCCAGCCTCACGCGGTTAAAGTCGGTGATATACAGCGGGTCAACCGGCACCTGTGCAAAGGTCTTTTTGCCCAGTTGCTCTTTGGTCACCGGCAGGACGCCCATCAGCTCGTCGTTAAGATAGACTTTAAGCTGCGACTGCACCGGCAGCAGCGAAGGTGAAGGGGTATATTCCAGGTTCAGCAGCGCTTTCGAGACGATTTCATCCCGACGCATCCCAAACTCTACCCCGCCATTCGGGTTCACGCCGGTCAACACCATGCTGCCCGGCGGCGGCGCAATTTGCGCAAAATTCAGTTTCACATCGCGGGAAGGCACATTTTCGGCGACGATGGGCGCATTTGCGCCAGGTACGCCCGGTAAGACTTGCCCAACCGTCGGGGCGCTGCCAGCGGGAGTCGCGGGAACGATCGCCTCGGTTGAACCCGGCGCAGGCGTAACCACCGCCTGATTTGCCGTCGCCACGGCGGGAACCGTCGGAGCCGGCGTCGAATCAGCCGAATTTGCCACTGTAACAGGCAGGGCGCTGATGCCTACCGCCGCTGCATAAAACCAGGATATTTTTCTTTTCATCGCGTTATCATCAAATTAATCAAGCTGTTGACAAACCTCAGGCGAAAGAAGAAACACCAGAGAACATCAATTCGTGATTTCAGTTGCCGGCTACAAAGAGGGAAAAACCACGCTTTTTCCCTTTTGGTGAGCAATTTCGTTAAGCCAGGGCAGACAAAGTCCGCCGTTTTGCTGGTTCGACCGTCGGGCTGTGCGGAATAAACGACACAATCCAGTCCACCAGCGTGGTGATCGCGTGGAAAACAAACTTCAATGACGGTGGAGCGAACTCCGCAAGGTGCCGGTAACCCCGGAATCCAAGCTTGAGAATATCCACCAGACTTTCCAGCGGCTTATCCTCAGGGAAACTGTCCTGCCACAGCGCCCAGGTATCGGCGCGGGCAAAAGTACACTGAATAAAATCGATATGCTGTTTGGTGGTCATCTGCGCCAGCTGCAGGCCGACTTCATCGCCAAAGACACGCATCACCTGAGCCGGGAAGAAGAACTCCTGTGCCCCACGCTTCAACAGCAGGTTCACTTTCTGCCCTTCCAGCACCTGAGTCGGACCATGAATCTTGATCCCTACCCCGCCGTCTGAGTAGTCATGCACGGTGCACGGGAAGAGGTGACCATCTTCACGCGCCAGCGCGGCCGGCATGGCGATTTCAACGCGGTGCGCTCGCCGGACCTGCTTACTCTCCACGGAAACGGCCACCGCGCCGCCCAGTATTATCAAGTTGTAGAACACCCACAGCAGACTCACCACCACCGTTAGCGCTTCGTTTTCCGGGCCGTAGAAGAAGCGCCATGCCCCAAAGGCAACCCCCAGCAGGTTAATCAGGACTAAAATCAGGTACGGACGCGTGATGACCCAATCCACATATTCGTTTTCAACCAGCCCGCCCTTGGCGGTCACGTTGAACTTCCCTTTGTGCGGATTAAACAAGGCCACCAGCGTAGGCTGAGCGATGTACCAGGCCAGTACCGTTTCGTAAATCTCACTCCAGAAAGAGTGGCGATATTTGCCCTGAATTTTGGAGTTGGTCAGGCTGGCGTGGATCATGTGCGGCAAAACAAACAGCGCAATCATGATGGCCGGGGCGTAAATGATATAGGCGTGTAACAACAGGAATGCCAGAGGCGCCGTCAGGAAGATAAGCCGCGGGATCCCCGACAGGAAATGGAACATGGCGTTGGCATAACAGAGCCGCTGGGCAAACTTCAGCCCCTTGCCGAAGAACGGGTTATCGAGACGGAATATCTGCGTCATCCCTCGCGCCCAGCGAATACGCTGCCCAATGTGCGCGGAAAGGCTTTCCGTTGCCAGTCCTGCAGCCTGCGGAATACGCAGATACGCCGAAGTGTAACCCCGGCGGTGCAAACGCAGCGATGTGTGGGCATCTTCGGTCACGGTTTCAACGGCAATACCGCCAATTTCATCCAGCGGCCCGCGTCGAATCACAGCACAAGAGCCGCAGAAGAATGTGGCATCCCACATATCATTCCCGTCCTGCACCAGCCCGTAGAACAGCGTCCCTTCGTTAGGCGTTTTACGGAAACGCCCCAGGTTGCGCTCGAACGGGTCAGGCGAGAAGAAATGGTGCGGAGTCTGCATCATCGCCAGCGATTGTTCTTTGAAGAACCAGCCCATGGTTAGCTGCAGGAAGGAGCGTGTGGGCACGTGGTCGCAGTCGAAGATAGCGACAAAATCGCCCTTCGCGTGCTTCAGCGCGTTGTTGATGTTCCCCGCCTTTGCGTGCTCGTGCGTCGGACGGGCGATATAGTTAACCCCGACCATATCGGCAAACTGCTTAAACTCGTCGCGCCCGCCGTCATCCAGAATCCAGATATTCAGCTTGTCCTTCGGCCAGTCAATGCCCAGTGAGGCATAAATCGTCCCCTTCACGACGTGCAACTCTTCGTTGTAGGTCGGCACAAAAATATCCACCACCGGCCAGGTGCTTATGTCTTTTGGCATCGGCACCGGCTGGCGGTTAAGCGGCCACACCACCTGGAAATACCCCATCACCAGCACCAGCCAGGCGTAGGTCTCGGCAAACAGCAGCCCCAGACCGAAGACAAGGCTGAGCGGATCGTTCCAGTTCAGGGTCGAAGTGTAGCGCCACCAGATGTAGCGGCAGGAAACGGTGAGCGACAGCACAATCAGCATCAAGGCAGAGAAACGCCCCGGTAAACGCCGAACGATCAGGGCCACGCCCCATAACAGCATCAGGAAAATAAACTGTGACAGCGGGTTAAACGGCTGAGTAATACAAAGCAGAGCAAGAATGGCCGAAAACACAACTATCACGCCCAGAATGATCCGCCGGGTTGTGTGGTTGATATGGCTTAATTCTTTCTTTTCATCGAGATGCTGCGTCCGGTTGCTAATGTTTTCCGGCAGCTTATCAAGCCAGCCGTGCCAGCTATCACGCCAGGCCTGCATCCGGCCAAAAGAGCGTATCCGCGGACGCCCGGCTTGCTTACTGGCGCGGAGCAACAGCCACAGGCTTTGGATACCGTAACGCACCACGTCCAGCGGGCGCGGCCTGTCTGGATTGATATGCGGGTAGAACCGATCATGCCCGGCGCGTATGCGCTGCCAGCGGGGGCCTTCAAGCGGCAGAAAAACCCAGGCAAGAATCAAGACGATGCAGCCCAGCATCGCACTGAACATCGGGGCACCGTTGCGGCGAAAAGTACGATAACGCTCACCCAACCGCTGGCTGGCAGCGGGGAGTAACAGCCAGGAGGCCAGATGACTCATGCCTTCTTCCCTGCAAGGTTCAACAGGCACCAGTTGGCGAGCGTCATGATTTCCTCGGCAATCAATGAATCCGGACGGTATTCGCCCAGAGGCTGTTTTACCGCCGCACTTTCGGCCATCGCCTCATCCCGGTGAAGAATAATGGGGATCATCGTGCGCTGACTTTGCAGCCAAATTTGGTAGATATCATCCTGCAGCTGACTGGCCACCTGCAGATAGTTCACCAGAATATGCGCCCCTTGAGGCAAAGCCTGCTGGTGCAAACGAATATGGCAGTTGGTGTCCGGTTTAACCACCGTCACCACGCTGTCGGTTTGCGCCAAAATCTGGCGGGTCAGGGCGTTAAAGCCGTGGGGCAAGTCCAGTAATATCCACTGGTATCGCTGGCTCGCTTTCAGGTCAGCAAGAAAATGGCTGAAGTTACCAAGGGCTTTTTCCACCGTGTCGAACGTTTCATGCTCAGCCGGGCTGAGCTGGCCAAACGGCAGCACGTCGAGATGGCTGGTATAGCGCCATGCGCATTTGCGCCAGTCTTCGTTATCCAGCATGGCCCGCGCCCAGCCCTTTGGCTCTGCGAAATCAATATTATAAAACAGACGCAGCAGGTTATCTGGCGAGATATCCACCACCAGCACCGATTCCCCAAGTTGCTGCAACGACCAACCAAGCGCCGCGGTAATAGACGTCGTCCCTACGCCACCACGCAGCCCTTGCAACCCAATGACAGCCATCAGGCCTACTCCCTATTGTTGCGTTAATTCAGCCAGCAGCGGCCAACGTTTAATTGCCGCCGCCAGTTGTTCCTGCTGCGATATATCGGTGTAATCTATTTCGGGCAATGAAAATGCTTTACTCAGCGCCAGAAAATCATTTTGGAAGGCATAAACAAGCTTGTTTTCCTGAGCATTGCCAGTTTCTTCATCTTGCATTTTAGTTGTCATCTCTTGGTCAGATTTCGTCAGCAGTGATAACGGCAAATGCCTGGAAAACGAAAAATGTTTTACAATGCTAAAACTGATGCTGTTTATTTTCAATGGTAGGTTTCTTTCTCAGCTTACGCTAGTAAACTGACATACATACTAATTTATCTCCAGGGGACGCCATGGAACCCATATTTTCGCTTGGCATCCGTTCATTATGGAACGAATTGAATCATATGCCCGCAGGGGGCGTGTGGTGGCTGAACGCAGAAAGTCAGGATGATGCAATAAGTATTGTTAATCAGACAGTTGCCTCCCAACAATCGACGGCAAAGGTTGCCGTCATTTCGATGTCAGCAAAGTCTGGGCAAGCCATAAAGCTCGATCCGACTAAAGGGCCAGAAAAAGTACGCCTTTTTACCATGCCCTCATCCATCAATGGGCTAAACGCGCTGCGCCGCGATCTCATGTGCAGTATTAATCCTGAACACTACTTTTTTATACTCTTAAGCTCGGATAACGTCTGGGAAAATATTTCCCCAGAGGACTTACGTCATTGGCTCGCCGTAATGGGAAAATGGACTAAACGCAATAAGTGCAGTCTGCTTTTTGTTAATGTTGGAAATAACAATGACAAACAATTCTCATTATTAGTCAGCGAGCATCGCAGTCTTTCCGGGCTTGCCAGCCTGCGGGCGCAAAGCGATATCCATCGCTATGACATCGCCTTTTGGTGTAATGAAAAAGGCGTTACTGCCGATCAGCAGCTCAACGTCCACTGGCAAAACGGGGCATGGCAGGTTGTAGAGGATGCCGAAAGTGCGCCACAGCCGCGCAGCGATGAAAAAAGCGTCCTCAGCCACATTGCTGTTCTGGAAGGTGCTCCTGCCCTGTCGGAAAACTGGCAGCTCTTCGAAAACAATGAGCAACTGTTTGACGCCGCGCGAACTGCACAGGCCGCCACAATTATTTTCTCGCTCACCCAGAATAGCCAAATCAACAGTATCGCCCGCCAGATTCACGCCCTCCGCCGCCAGCGCGGCAGCGCGCTGAAACTGATCGTGCGGGAAAACCAGGCCAGCCTGCGAGCCACCGATGAACGACTTCTGCTGGGCTGCGGGGCCACGCTAATCATTCCGTGGAATGCGCCGCTTTCACGCTGCCTGACAATGATCGAAAGCGTGCAGGGTGTGAAATTCACTCGCCATGTCCCGGAAGACATTACCGTGCTGATCGACCAGATGCAGCCGCTAAAACTGCGCGGTTATCAGAAATGGGACGTTTTCTGCAACGGTATCGGGGCGCTGATGAACAACGCCCTGCTGCCAGAGGATGGCAAAGGCGTGATGGTCGCACTGCGCCCGGTACCGGGCCTGCGCGTTGAGCAGGTGCTGACGTTATGCCGTCCAAACCGCATGGGCGATATCGTGACCATCGGAGAAAACCGGCTGATGCTGTTCCTCTCCTTCTGCCGTATTAACGATCTCGATACCGCGTTGAACCATATTTTCCCGCTGCCGGTGAACGACCTTTTCACCAACCGCATGGTGTGGTTTGAAGACAGCCAAATCGCCGCCGAAATACTCCAAATGCAGGCCATGCGCCCGGAAAAATGGGTAAAACCGCTGGCCGCCACGCTCGACCTGAACAGCGTTCGCCATGCCAGCCATGAAGGGCATAGCTGGCGCAGACAGCCCACGCCTGTCACGCTGCTGGATGACACCCCGAGGGAACAGACACAATGATGAACATCACCGACATCATTCAGCTCGTCGTGCTATGCGCGATAGTTTTTTTTCCGCTGGGCTATACCGCTCACCGCTGGCTTCCTCGCTTTATCGCCACGGTGCGGCTGATGTTTTTAAAACCACGCTATGTTAAACCGGCCGGGACGCTACGCCGACCTTCCGCCAGGGCAGACCATCAACATGACTAATCACTCTCAAACGGCAAAATCGCCGGCTCATTTTCTGCAGTACTGGCGTGGTCTGGGCGGCTGGAACTACTACTTCCTGTTGAAGTTCGGTTTGCTATGGACCGGTTACCTGAATTTTCACCCGCTGGCGAACCTGGTCTTTCTTGCCTTTTTGTTATTCCCGCTGCCGCCGCTGAAGCTGCACAAACTGCGTAACTGGATAGCCCTTCCCGTAGGGATCGGCCTTTTCTGGCACGATACCTGGCTGCCCGGCTTCGACAGCATGATGAGCCAGGGGAGCCAGGTCATTGGCTTCAGTGCGGACTATCTTCTCGACCTGGTAACCCGCTTTATTAACTGGCAAATGATCGGCGCGGCGTTTGTCCTGCTGGTTGCCTGGCTTTTTGTTTCCCAGTGGCTTCGCGTCACGGTGTTTGTCGTGGCTATCCTGGTCTGGCTCAACGTGTTGACGGTGGCCGGCCCGGCTATCTCTTTACTGCCCTCCGCATCACAAACAACGGCCTCCGTTAACGCCAGCGGTACCGCCGGGTCAACGGCCGCCGCCAATACTGCAGCACCTTCTTCCGGTGATATTCCGGCACAAACGGCCCCGCCGACAAGCGACAATATTACCGCCTGGCTGAACAACTTCTACGCCAGCGAAGCCAAACGGCAGACCAAATTCCCGGACGCACTGCCCGCTGACGCACAGCCTTTTGAGCTGCTGATCATCAATATTTGTTCCCTCTCATGGTCCGACATCGAGGCGGTAGGCCTCAGCTCACACCCGCTGTGGAAACACTTCGATATTCTGTTCAAGAACTTCAACTCGGCGACCTCCTACAGCGGCCCGGCGGCTATCCGCCTGCTCCGCGCGAGCTGCGGGCAGTCGTCTCACAAAGGGCTTTATGAACCCGCTGGCAATCAATGCTATCTGTTTGACGACCTGGCCCGTCTCGGCTTCAAGCAGCAATTGATGATGGACCACAACGGCGTATTCGGTAACTTCCTGAAAGAAGTGCGGGAAAACGGCGGGATTCAGGTCCCACTGATGGATCAAAGCGGGCTGCCGAGCAATCTGCTGGCATTTGATAATTCGCCAATCTACGACGACACCGCCGTACTGCAGCGCTGGCTGCAGGGTGAGCAAAATGACGGCGCGAACCCGCGCACGGCCACCTTCTACAACCTGGTGCCGCTGCACGACGGTAACCATTACCCAGGCAACAGCAAAACAGCCGACTATAAAGCGCGAGCGCAGAAGCTGTTCGATGAGCTGGATTCTTTCCTGACCGAGCTTGAGAAGTCGAACCGCAAAGTAATGGTGGTGGTTGTGCCGGAGCACGGCGCGGCGTTGAAAGGCGATAAAATGCAGGTTTCCGGGCTGCGTGACATCCCGAGTCCTGACATCACCCACGTGCCGGCAGGCGTGAAATTCATCGGCATGAAAGCACCGCACAGCGGCGATGCCATTGAAATCAACCAGCCAAGCAGCTATCTGGCGATTTCAGAACTGGTTTCCCGCTCGGTGGACGGTAAAAACTTTGTTGCCGACCAGGTGGACTGGAGCGCGCTCACCAGCAATCTGCCACAAACTGCCCCGGTTTCGGAAAACTCAACGGCAGTGGTACTGAAGTATCAGGATAAGCCTTATGTCCGCCTGAGCGGGGGTGACTGGGTACCGTATCCGCAATAATGTTTGTGTTTAGAAGATCAAAAACCGGTGCCTGGTGCGCCGGTTTTTTTATGGCGAAAATCGAAAATACTGTGCAACAACTGCAATAAGTCTAAATCTTCAGCGAGATGGATTCCTGAAAGAAAAAGACGTCATATCGAGATGCTGCCAGGCCCACTGCCGGACATTACGTTAGCCCAAAGGACTCAGGGTAATTTCTACGCGGCGATTTTGAGCTTTACCATCCGCGGTGCTGTTGCTGGCGATCGGGTTCGCCGGGCCTGCACCGGTGGTGCGAATACGGCTGGCCTCAACGCCCTGGGTAATCAACGCGCTTCCTACGCCGTCTGCACGCTGCTGTGACAGGCGCATATTCAGCTCGTTACTGCCGGTGCTGTCGGTGTAACCGACCACGTTAACCGCCGTTTTGGGGTACTCTTTCAGCACCATCGCCACGCCGGTCAGTGTATTGGCACCCGCCGGTTTCAGGGTGGCGCTGCTGCTGTCGAAGGTGACATTGTTCGGCATATTCAGCACGATGTTATCGCCGCTGCGGGTCACGCTCACGCCGGTTCCGCGCATTTTGTCGCGCAGCTTAGCTTCCTGCACATCCATGTAGTAACCGACGCCGCCTCCGAGGGCTGCACCAGCCGCGGCGCCAATCAGCGCGCCCTTGCCGCGATCTTTCTTCGATGACGAAAGTGCCCCCACGCCCGCCCCAACCAGCGAGCCAATCCCGGCACCTATGCCAGATTTTCCGGCCTGGCTTTCGCCGGTGTACGGATTGGTGGTGCAGCCGGAAACCGCGAAGGTGCCACACACGACGGCGGCGATAATCATGACGCGTTTTTTCATCTTATTTCCTTCTATCCTTATTCATCCTTTGCCGGATATGCGCCCGGCGATTGATTATGACGGCAAATCGTGTAGAAAATTCCGGTAAGAATTCTGAATAATGAACATAAATACGCGGGCGTACAGCCCAGCACCTGCCATCGCGGAGCCCAAATTGGCCTATACATCGCCTGCACGTAAACAGATCCTCACCGCCGCACATTGGGGCCCCATGCTGGTCGAAACCGACGGGCAACGGGTTTACCACTCTCGCGGCGCGCTTGAAACCGGTCATCAAAACTCGCTACAAAGTGCCGTGCCCGACCAGGTTCACAGCAAAGCTCGCGTGGCGTTTCCTATGGCCCGGAAAGGGTTTCTGGCCTCCCCGGATAAGCCGCAGGGAGTTCGCGGTAAAGATGACTATGTCCGCATCAGTTGGGATGATGCCCTGACGTTGATTCACCAGCAGCACAAGCGCATTCGCGAGAGCCACGGTCCGGCGGCCATTTTCTCTGGTTCCTACGGCTGGCGATCCAACGGCGTGCTGCACAAAGCCTCCACGCTGCTTCAGCGCTACATGAGCCTCGCGGGCGGCTATACCGGGCATTCCGGCGACTACTCCACCGGTGCTGCGCAGGTGATCATGCCCTACGTGGTGGGCTCTAACGAGGTTTACCAGCAACAGACCAGCTGGCCGCTGCTGCTTGAGAACAGCGAAGTCGTGGTGCTGTGGAGCGCGAACCCGCTCAACACGCTGAAGATTGCCTGGAATGCCAGCGACGAACAGGGCGTGAAGTTCTTCGAACAGCTAAAAAACAGCGGCAAAACGATCGTCGCCATCGACCCGATGCGCTCTGAAACGGTGGATTTCTTCGGGGAACGAGCCGAATGGATCGCCCCCCATATGGGGACCGACGTAGCGCTGATGCTCGGCATTGCCCACACGCTGGTCATTCGCGGCAGGCACGACACTACCTTCCTTGCCCGCTGCACTTATGGCTATGACAAATTTGAAGCTTACCTGCTCGGCAACACGGACGGGACGCCTAAAAGCACGGCCTGGGCGGCTGAGATCTGCGGCATCCCCGCGACAACCATCGAAAAACTGGCCGATCTTTTCAGCCGCAAGCGCACCATGCTGATGGCGGGCTGGGGTATGCAGCGCCAGCAATATGGCGAACAGAAACACTGGATGCTGGTCACGCTGGCCGCCATGCTGGGCCAGATTGGCACCCCGGGAGGCGGCTTTGGCCTTTCCTACCACTTCGCCAACGGCGGCAACCCAACCCGCAGCGCGGCGGTTCTCGGTTCCCTGCAGGGATCGCTTAAGGGCGGCACCGATGCCGTGGAGAAAATCCCCGTGGCGCGCATCGTCGAAGCGCTGGAAAACCCCGGCAGGGATTACCAGCACAACGGGCAACGGCACACCTTCCCGGACATTCGTATGCTGTGGTGGGCCGGCGGCAGTAACTTCACCCATCATCAGGACACCAACCGCCTTGCCGCAGCCTGGCAAAAGCCTGAGCTGATCGTTATCTCCGAATGCTTCTGGACCGCAGCGGCAAAACACGCCGATATCGTTCTGCCGGTGACCACTTCGTTCGAGCGGAACGACATGACGATGACCGGTGATTACAGCAATCAGCATCTGGTCCCCATGAAACAGGTCGTCGCCCCGCAGGGAGAAGCGAGAAATGACTTTGATATTTTTGCCGAGCTAAGCGAACGATGGGAATCCGGCGGTGAAGCACGGTTCAGCGAAGGGAAAAGTGAGCTTGAATGGCTGGCGTCATTCTATGATATCGCCCGTCAGCGTGGCGCTACGCAGCAGATCGAGCTCCCGGATTTCAGTGAATTCTGGGCAGCTAACCAACTGATAGAAATGCCAGAAAATGCGAAAAATGCCGAATTTATTCGCTTTGCCGCTTTTCGGGACGATCCTGAGGCAAACCCACTCAAAACGCCGAGCGGTAAAATTGAGATCTACTCTGAGCGCATCGCCAGCTTTGGCTATGCCGACTGCCCGCCGCACCCAAGCTGGCTGGCGCCAGACGAATGGCAGGGCAATGCCTCCTCCGGCCAGCTACAGCTACTTTCATCCCATCCGGCTCACCGCCTGCACAGCCAGCTGAACTATGCCGGACTGCGCGACCGGTACGCCATCGCCGGGCGAGAGCCTATCACGCTGCACCCGATTGACGCTAAAGCGCGCGGCATCGCTCACGGAGATTTAGTGCGGGTATGGAACGCTCGCGGGCAGGTGCTGGTTGGCGCTCAGGTAACCGATGGCATCAGGCCCGGCGTGGTGTGTATCCACCAGGGCGCATGGCCCGATCTGGATGAAGATCGGCTGTGTAAAAACGGCGCGGTTAACGTCCTCACCATGGATATTCCGTCTTCGCGGCTGGCCAACGGCTGCGCGGCAAATAACTCCCTTGTCTGGGCGGAGAAATTTACTGGTCCTGCCCCTGTCGTGACGGCGTTTGATCCGCCTGCCAGTTCATAATCCACGTCGGGTGCTGCGTTTCTTCCTGCCAGGCGCTCTCTTCAATATGAAAGCCGTGGCGGTGGTAGAAATGCACCGCCCGGCGATTTTTTTGATACACCTCGAGACTTAAGGCCGGGTATTCCGCCTTCACCTTCGCCAGCAATTCGCCGCCGATCCCCTGCCCGGCAAAAGAAGGCGCCACGAACAGCGCGCCGATAAACTGCCGATCCATCACGCTGATAAACCCCACCATCTGCTGCTGGTGCAGATAAACCCACGTTTTTGACTGAGGAATATAGACATTGCGTACCAGGTTGAGGCTTTCGTACCAGTAACTTTCCGGGATAAACGGATGGCCGTCGATAGTACTTTCCAGCCAGAGCGCCATGAGTGCATCCATTTCCCCAATGTTAAACAGCTGGATCATTGGCGAAAATCAGGGTGGCAGAAGCAGCCCGTCACATGGTCATTGACCAGGCCGCAGGCTTGCATAAACGAATAGCAGATTGTCGACCCCACAAACTTAAACCCACGTTTTTTTAGCGCTTTAGACAGCGCATCTGATGTCGGTGTAAAGGCCGGGACCTCGCTGAGTGAAGCGGCATGCGACACCTGAGGTGTATGGTCGACAAATCCCCAGACAAAATCCGGGAAACTCTCGCCGTTAGCTTCCATCGCGAGGAAAGCTTTGGCGTTGGTGATGATCGCCTCGATTTTCCCTCGGTGGCGAATAATGCCGGCATCCTGCATCAGCACATCCACCTCTTCCGGCTGAATCAACGCCACGGCATAGGGGTCAAAATGCCTGAAACGCTGTCGGTAATTTTCGCGTTTTTTCAACACGGTGATCCACGACAGCCCGGCCTGCTGGCCTTCCAGGCAAATCATCTCAAAGAGCTTCTGCCCGTCGGTAACCGGCACGCCCCACTCTGTGTCGTGATACTCCAGATACAGCGGATCCTGAGTGACCCAGCCACAACGTTCCATTTAGCTCTCCCTGTAACCTGCCGAGCGCGGGTAAATTTTACTTTCTGACAATAGTGAATCCGGGATATTTCGCAACCCTGAATGAGATCAAAGAAAGGGCACTTAACACAGGTAATTTTGCAAAATGTTAACTATATCTCATTTATGATTTAACATTTGATATACAGCAAATACGCGCATCACAACGATAGCGAGCACTAACCAACAAAACATAAAGTGCAACGGGAAGGCCGTTCATACCGTTTCAGAGGCACTTCATTCCGTTCTTCATGCATTTCATGCCGTTTTTTCCTGGAATAAACGGCGCTTCGCTATCGTAGGCGGCAGATAACTTCCCTTAGATTCGCAGGACATCTGTCATGAACACTGCCACCTACAACCGTACTCGCTGGTTAACCCTCATCGGAACCATCATTACTCAGTTCGCGCTGGGTTCCGTTTATACCTGGAGCCTGTTCAACAGCGCGCTGTCCCAGAAACTGGACGCGCCAATCAGCCAGGTCGCCTTCTCCTTCGGCCTGCTGAGCCTTGGCCTCGCCATCTCTTCTTCCGTGGCGGGCAAACTGCAGGACCGCTTTGGCGTGCGTAAAGTCACCATGGCGGCGGGTGTGCTGCTCGGAGCCGGATTGTTCTTCACCGCACATGCCAACAACCTGATGATGCTCTGGCTCACGGCGGGCGTGCTGGTTGGCCTGGCGGACGGCGCTGGCTACCTGCTGACGCTGTCGAACTGCGTGAAGTGGTTCCCGGAACGTAAAGGCCTGATTTCTGCCTTCTCCATCGGCGCCTATGGCCTCGGCAGCCTCGGTTTTAAATACATTGATACCCACCTGCTGGCGGCCTACGGCCTGGAAAACACCTTTATGATTTGGGGTGGCCTGGCGATGGTGATGGTGCTGTTCGGCGCCACCATGATGAAAGATGCTCCGCTGCAGGAAACTAAATCCGCAAACGGCGCGGCAAAAACCGATTTCACTCTCGCTGAATCTATGCGCCAGCCGCAATACTGGATGCTGGCTCTGATGTTCCTCACCGCCTGCATGAGCGGCCTGTACGTTATCGGCGTTGCAAAAGATATCGCTCAGGGCATGGTTCACCTGGATGCAATGTCCGCCGCCAACGCGGTCACCGTTATCTCCATTGCTAACCTTAGCGGCCGCCTGGTGCTCGGTATCCTGTCCGATAAAATTGCCCGTATCCGCGTGATAACTATTGGTCAGGTGATTTCTCTGGTCGGTATGGCGGCCCTGCTGTTTGCCCCACTCAACGAAGCCACCTTCTTTGCGGCCATCGCCTGCGTTGCCTTTAACTTTGGCGGCACCATCACCGTTTACCCTTCGCTGGTCAGCGAATTCTTTGGCCTGAACAATCTGACCAAAAACTACGGCGTGATTTACCTGGGCTTCGGCATCGGCAGTATCTGCGGCTCTATCATCGCCTCGCTGTTCGGCGGCTTCTACGTAACCTTCTGCGTTATCTTCGCGCTGTTGATTCTGTCGCTGGCAATTTCCACCACGATTCGCCAGCCGGTACGCGCCGTACTCAATCACAAGCATGCCCACGCCTGATAGCCTCGTCACACCCATATTAAGGCCGCCGAATAGGGCGGCCTTAACGCAGTTCATCCCCGCCTCGTTTGCCCTCTTCAAACAAAAACACAACCACAGCAATGAAATAACCGTCTTTGGGGAGACTTTTTCACCACAAGCTGTATTATCCCGGCCAGGATAAATCCCCTTCTAACCGCCTTATCCTCTTTTCACGCGTCAGGCCAGCAGAGGGATGTCTCTCCTAAGACAACATTTGCTATCCAGAACAGTCCCACAGAGAAACGAGCATCATGGTACAAAAAACCAGCCGAAAATCGCTCTGGACATATCTTTATGTCACATTGCTTCTTATTGCAGCCCTGATCATCATTGCGGGTAACTCTCCGCGCGATATCTACCCTCTTGTTATCGCGGCAAGTGCCTTCATTTTTACCTGCGGGCTGTTTTATTTACTCTCCGCCAGAGTCATTTTTGCCGTCGGGACCAGCAGCCTGCTGGTGATCCTGCTGCAATTTTGTAACCAGCTTAAGGTCCACTATTACAAAGACCAGCTGCTGTTTAGCGATTTTTACCTGATGGCCGATCCGGCCAATGCGGGCACGCTGCTGCATTATCCTTCCGCCGGCATCGCCGTTGCGGCAATGATAGCGCTGCTTATCCTGACGATTATTATCAGCTGGCGCGCCGTACCTCGCCGGAAAGGGATGCTAGCCCCGCTGATTGCCCTCGGCGTGATGCTGGGCTCGGCGTCGACGCTTAGCCACAGCGTACTGAAGAATCAGCACGACTGGGCCACCAAACTGCCTGGCGGAACCGGCGTGCTGTCAAACCTGGCGCTGTCAGGCATCCAGGCCAGCTATGACGCGCCAACGTTCCCTCAGGCAACGTCTCAGGAATTTATTTCCCGCGCGGCGGCGCTGAATAACAAGACAACCGCCTCAGCCAGCGTGAAGCCTGATATCGTTCTGCTGCTGCAGGAATCAACGGTGGATCCGCGCCTGTATAAAGTGCCTGATCCTCAATTACTGCCGCACTTCTCTATGTTTGAGCAGGACAGTAAGGTGAAAGCCCACACGCTGATGCGCGTGCAAACCTTCGGGGGCGGCACCTGGCTGTCAGAGTTCGCAGCCTTAACCGGAATGCGCAGCGATGATTTCGGGGCGTTGAAAAATTCGGTGTTTTATTCCGCGGTCGATCACGTCAACGACAGCCTGTTTAAGCAGATGAAAGACAACGGTTATTACACCGTGGTTCTGACGCCATTCAACAAATCGGCCTATAACGCCGGTCACGCCTACACCATGATGGGCGTGGATAAAATTATCCAGCCGCAGGAGTTGGGCTACCCGGGGGATTTGGCAGATAACCTGTGGCACATTCCCACCGCAGATGTCCTGAGCTATGTTAAAAAGCTCCTTGCCAGTCACACCGATAAACCCGTGTTTGTTTATGCCTTAACGATGTATGAACACGGCCCTTATGACGCAGGGCATACCGATGATTACCAGCTCACGTCGGCGATGAAGAATAAGGATGCCGCCGGGAAATTCAGCCATTACGTTGAAAAGATTAAAAACTCAGAAACCGCGCTGGCTGACTTCTTCCAGTTTGTTGACCAACGCCCGCGTCCGACCATGTTTATGTACTTTGGCGACCACCAGCCAGCCATAGACTGGGCCAATGGCTACACCACGGAACAGGATGATCCGGTCCATCTTTCACAATTCAGCCTGCGGGATAATTTTAATGCCCCGCCGGTGGCTGACCTGGGCGCCATCACCGACATCGCTTTCCTTGGGGGCATATTGCTCGAACAGGCCCAGCTAAAAGTGTCGCCGTTCTATCAGGCCAATATTGACATGCGCCATTTGTGCCAGGGCAGGCTGAATGATTGCCCGGACACAACGCTGTTTAATAGCTACAGGCATTATGTCTACGATGAACTGCATGCGGCCTCGAAGCCCTGATTCTCTTTGCTAAGCAGACGGCAAAAAGACCCCGGCCTAAAACTGGGGTCTTTTTATGTTAAAAACCGGCCATTTCCTTCGAATTTTGCCCTCTCGCCAGGAATCCTCTTCGTTTCACAAGCTTTTCAGAACTAGCTGGCGACTCCACGGTCTGAATAGCGCTTATATTTTCATATCGCCTGGATGCCCTGCATGAATTACATAAAAACATTATCCCAGCAAAAACTGTGTCTCTTGCTGGGGGTATACATTGGCTGGTTTTTGAATATCTCTGTTTTCTACCAACGTTTTGATAGCCGTGCCCAGCTCTTCATCGCCTGGAAGGGCCTGGCCGCCGCCGCAGAGTTTTTCGCCTGCCTGCTGGTGACGTTTTTCCTGTTACGCCTGCTGTCGCTCTTTGGCCGCAATCTCTGGCGGGTACTGGCCTCCTTCGTGGTGCTATGTTCCGTGGCCGCCAGCTACTACATGACCTTCTTCAACGTGGTGATTGGCTACGGCATTATTGCCTCGGTAATGACCACCGATATCGATCTTTCTAAAGAAGTTGTCGGCTACCACTTTGCCATCTGGATGACGCTGGTCAGCGCTATCCCGCTGTTCCTTATCTGGATCAACAGCGCCCAGGACACGCTGCTTCAGCAGTTGAAAACCCCCGGCCAGCGCATCAAAAACATCGCTATCCTGCTTTGTGCGGGCCTGCTGGTCTGGGCCCCGTTGCGTATGCTGGGTGAAATGCAGTCCGACGATGAGCATGGGTCAACGACGGATATGGCAAGCTACGGCGGCGTGGTGGCAAGCTCCTATGTACCGGTCAACTGGGTCTCTTCCCTGGGGCTTTTTGCCTGGGCGAATGCCGACGAATCCACCGGCAACGGTTCGCTGATGAACCCGACGAAAAAGTTCACCTACGTCACGCCGCCCGGGCTGGACGACGCTTATGTGGTGTTTATTATTGGCGAAACCACGCGCTGGGATCATATGGGAATATTGGGCTATGGCCGTGACACCACGCCAAACCTCGCCAAAGAGAAAAACCTGGTCGCTTTCCGCGGGGAGTCCTGCGATACCGCCACCAAACTCTCGCTGCGCTGCATGTTCGTCCGCGAAGGTGGGGCGGAAGATAACCCTCAGCGTACGCTGAAAGAGCAAAACATCTTCGCGGTCTTAAAACAGCTGGGGTTTAGCGCCGACCTTTATGCCATGCAGAGCGAAATTTGGTTCTACAAAAACGCCATGCCGGACACCCTTGCCTTCCGCGAACAAATCGCCGCCGAGCCCCGCAATCGCGGTAAAACCGTGGACGACATGTTGCTGGTGGATGAGATGAAGCAATCCCTCGAGCAGAATCCTGACGGCAAACATCTGATCATTCTGCATACCAAAGGTTCCCACTTCTCCTATGCCCAGCGCTACCCGCGCAGCTTTGCGAAATGGACGCCAGAATGCATTGATATTGGCAAAGGCTGTTCAAAGGAGATGCTGATTAACGCCTTTGATAATTCGGTCCTGTATGTCGATACGATGATAGACAGCGTGCTCGACCAGCTTCGCGATAAGAAAGCGATAGTCTTCTACGCCGCCGACCACGGCGAATCCATCAGCGACTCCATGCACCTGCACGGCACGCCACGTAAAATGGCACCGCCGGAACAATTCCGCGTCCCGCTGCTGGTTTGGGCCTCGGATAAATACCTGGCCAATCCAACGGCTGCCGACGCCTTTAAACATCTGCAAGACCAGGCAGCAATGAAGGTACCGCATCGCCACGTTGAGTTGTTCGACACCATTCTCGGTTGCCTGGGCTACACCTCGCCTAACGGCGGGATTAATCAGAATAACAACTGGTGCCACGTGCCGGATAAAGCCGTGAATTAATATCCACGCCGCATCCAACAATTAAATAAAACACTCCGTGCTACGGAGTGTTTTTATATTTTGAACCTCGCCGTTTATTAGCCTCAGTTTCTGCCAGTTTTGCCTCTGCCAGGCCCGATTAATTCATCGTATTTGGTTATGGAAAAGCGTGGTTTTTTGCGCCGCCGCTTATGATGGCAGACAGCATTTTCCGCTGTGAGCGATGCAGATCACAAAATAAATCGTGCAACAATTCATCGTTTAACACAAAATTTTACCTATTCCGGACAATCGGTTCGCGCTATAGGTTGCAAATTAAGCAGTGCAATATTCTGGTAACAAGCCTGTAGCATAAATTTCTCTGCTGGAAATGTCCCCGGAAGGTTTTTTTAATCTTTGCCCGCCGAATCCCACCTTGCTTGTAAATCCCCGTGACCTGTATTGACGTTTCCTTAATCTGTTGACAGATTGTAGGACGAGAGGGGCTATTTACGGACCGTCTGTGCTACCTCCATGCATGACTCGCGAAAGGAACTGCTAGCCTCACCACCGCCTCCGGGCACACCGTACCGACCACCCACAAATAACAATGGTCAGACGGTTACAAAACACAACACGACACATAATTGGAGCAGAATAATGAGTATTTCCTTGAAGAAGTCAGGGATGCTGAAATTTGGTCTGAGCCTGGTTGCCATGACCGTTGCAGCAAGCGTACAAGCCAAAACCCTGGTTTACTGTTCAGAAGGTTCCCCAGAGGGCTTTAACCCACAGCTGTTCACTTCCGGCACGACTTACGATGCCAGCTCCGTACCGATTTATAACCGTCTGGTGGAATTTAAAACCGGCACCACCGAAATCATCCCAGGCCTGGCTGAAAAATGGGACGTTAGCCCGGACGGTAAAACCTACACCTTCCACCTGCGTAAAGGCGTGAAGTGGCAGGACAATAAAGACTTCAAACCGACTCGCGATTTCAACGCCGACGACGTTGTATTCTCCTTTGACCGTCAGAAAAACAAAGACAACCCGTATCACAAAGTCTCTGGCGGCAGCTACGAATACTTCGAAGGTATGGGCCTGCCTGACCTGATCACCGAGATCAAGAAAGTCGACGATAACACCGTGCAGTTCGTGCTGGCGCGTCCAGAAGCACCGTTCCTCGCGGACATGGCCATGGACTTCGCCTCTATTCTTTCTAAAGAATATGCGGACAACATGATGAAAGCCGGCACTCCGGAAAAAACAGACCTGAACCCAATCGGTACCGGTCCATTCCAGCTGCTGCAGTACCAGAAAGACTCCCGTATTCTGTATAAAGCCTTCCCGGGCTACTGGGGTACCAAGCCGCAGATCGATCGCCTGGTCTTCTCCATCACACCAGACGCTTCCGTGCGTTACGCCAAACTGCAGAAAAACGAATGTCAGGTGATGCCGTTCCCGAACCCGGCCGACATCGCCCGCATGAAAGAAGACAAGAACATCAATCTGATGGAACAGGCTGGCCTGAACGTGGGCTATCTCTCCTTCAACACCGAGAAGAAGCCGTTTGACGACGTGAAAGTACGTCAGGCGCTGACCTACGCGGTGAACAAAGAAGCGATCATCAAAGCCGTTTATCAGGGCGCGGGCACCGCGGCTAAAAACCTGATCCCACCAACCATGTGGGGCTACAACAATGACGTGAAGGACTACACCTACGATCCTGAAAAAGCGAAAGCGCTGCTGAAAGAAGCGGGTCAGGACAAAGGCTTCACCGTTGACCTGTGGGCGATGCCAGTTCAGCGTCCATACAACCCGAACGCTCGCCGCATGGCTGAGATGATTCAGGCTGACTGGGCGAAAGTTGGCGTGACCGCCAAAATCGTGACCTACGAGTGGGGCGAGTACCTGAAGCGTGCTAAAGCCGGTGAACACCAGGCCGTCATGATGGGCTGGACCGGCGACAATGGGGATCCGGATAACTTCTTCGCCACCCTGTTCAGCTGTGCCGCAGCGAAAGACGGTTCCAACTACTCTCGCTGGTGCTACAAGCCGTTTGAAGATCTGATTCAGCCGGCTCGCGCCACCGACGACCACAACAAGCGTGTTGAACTGTACAAACAGGCTCAGGTTGTGATGCACGATCAGGCACCAGCGCTGATCATCGCTCACTCCACCGTGTTCGAGCCAGTACGTAAAGAAGTTAAAGGCTACGTGGTTGATCCACTGGGCAAACACCACTTCGAAAACGTGTCCGTCGAATAATAAAAGTAACGTGCTTTATTCCCTCTCCCCCATGGGGAGAGGGTTAGGGTGAGGGGTATTGGCGTTGTCCATCCTCACCCCGACCCTCTCCCTCAAAGGGAGAGGGGGAAACATTTGTGAGCAATACAGACGGAACAGTTACCAGGCTTTCCGTCACTACAGAGAATCCGGGATATGCTGCAGTTCATCCTCCGACGACTGGGGTTAGTCATCCCCACGTTTATAGGTATTACCCTACTCACCTTCGCTTTCGTGCATATGATCCCCGGAGACCCGGTGATGATTATGGCCGGAGAGCGCGGTATTTCTCCTGAGCGTCATGCCCAACTGCTGGCCGAGATGGGTCTCGACAAGCCAATGTGGCAGCAGTACCTCCATTACATCTGGGGCGTAATGCACGGCGATCTGGGCATTTCATTAAAGAGCCGCCTCCCGGTTTGGGACGAGTTCGTGCCGCGCTTTAAAGCGACGCTGGAACTCGGCATCTGCGCGATGATTTTCGCCGTTGCCGTCGGCATTCCGGTGGGCGTTCTGGCCGCCGTGAAGCGTGGTTCAATCTTTGACCACACCGCCGTTGGCCTCGCGCTGACCGGCTATTCCATGCCAATTTTCTGGTGGGGCATGATGCTCATCATGCTGGTATCGGTGCACTGGAACCTGACGCCGGTGTCCGGGCGCATCAGCGACACCGTGTTCCTGGATGACTCCCTGCCGCTCACCGGGTTTGCGCTGATAGATACCGCTATCTGGGGCCAGCCGGGTGATTTTATTGACGCCGTCGCCCACATGATTTTGCCTGCCATTGTGCTGGGCACTATTCCGCTGGCGGTTATCGTGCGTATGACCCGCTCTTCCATGCTGGAAGTGCTGGGCGAAGACTACATCCGTACCGCTCGCGCCAAGGGTCTGACCCGCATGCGCGTGATCGTGGTTCATGCCCTGCGCAACGCGATGCTGCCGGTCGTCACGGTTATCGGCCTGCAGGTCGGTACTCTGCTGGCGGGCGCCATCCTGACGGAAACTATCTTCTCCTGGCCGGGTCTTGGCCGCTGGCTCATTGACGCTCTGCAGCGTCGTGACTACCCGGTAGTCCAGGGCGGCGTGCTGCTGGTGGCGACGATGATTATCCTCGTCAACCTGCTGGTAGACCTGCTGTACGGCGTGGTGAACCCGCGTATACGCCATAAGAAATAAGGGGCCATCATGACGCAACTGACAGAAAACAAAGTGGTGGCAGCACCCAAGCCGATGACGCCTTTCCAGGAGTTCTGGCACTACTTCAAACGCAATAAAGGGGCGGTGATCGGCCTGGTGTACGTCGCCATAATGATCTTCATCGCCGCCTTCGCTAACTTCCTCGCGCCCCATGCGCCAGCGGAGCAGTTCCGCGACGCGCTGTTACACCCACCGGTATGGCAGGAAGGCGGGAGCTGGAGCTACATCCTCGGCACCGACGACGTCGGTCGCGATGTGCTTTCCCGCCTGATGTACGGCGCTCGCCTGTCGCTGCTGGTCGGCTGCCTGGTGGTTGTCCTGTCGCTGGTGATGGGGATTGTGCTGGGCCTGGTCGCCGGTTACTTCGGCGGCGTGGTCGACAACATCATCATGCGCGTGGTCGATATCATGCTGGCACTGCCAAGCCTGCTGCTGGCACTGGTGCTGGTGGCTATCTTCGGCCCGTCCATCGGTAACGCCGCGCTGGCGCTAACCTTCGTCGCGCTGCCGCACTATGTGCGTTTAACGCGTGCTGCGGTGCTGGTGGAAGTTAACCGCGACTACGTGACCGCCTCCCGAGTGGCGGGGGCTGGCCCGGTTCGCCAGATGTTTGTGAATATCTTCCCGAATACCCTTGCGCCGCTGATCGTTCAGGCGTCGCTCGGCTTCTCGAACGCCATTCTCGATATGGCCGCCCTTGGCTTCCTCGGCATGGGTGCGCAGCCGCCGACACCGGAGTGGGGCACCATGCTCGCCGACGTGTTGCAGTTCGCACAGAGTGCCTGGTGGGTTGTGACCTTCCCAGGGGTTGCGATTCTGCTAACGGTGCTGGCATTTAACCTGATGGGTGACGGTCTGCGTGACGCGCTCGATCCCAAACTGAAGCAGTAAGAGGTTCGAGATGGCGTTATTAAATGTAGATAAATTATCGGTGCATTTCGGCGACGAAGACGCACCGTTCCGTGCCGTGGACCGCATCAGCTATAGCGTGGATCAGGGGCAGGTTGTCGGTATCGTGGGCGAGTCCGGCTCCGGTAAATCCGTCAGCTCGCTGGCGATTATGGGGCTTATTGACTTCCCTGGCCGGGTGATGCCGGAAAAACTGGAATTCAACGGCCGGGATCTGAAGCGCATTTCTGAGAAAGAGCGCCGCAACCTGGTGGGCGCCGAAGTGGCGATGATCTTCCAGGACCCGATGACCAGCCTGAACCCGTGCTACACCGTCGGTTTCCAGATTATGGAAGCCATTAAGGTGCACCAGGGTGGTAACAAGAAAACCCGCCGCCAGCGCGCAATCGACCTGCTGACCCAGGTGGGTATTCCTGACCCGGCTTCACGTCTCGACGTTTACCCGCACCAGCTTTCCGGCGGGATGAGCCAGCGCGTGATGATCGCCATGGCGATCGCCTGTCGTCCTAAGCTGCTGATCGCCGATGAGCCAACCACCGCGCTCGACGTAACTATTCAGGCGCAGATCATCGAACTGCTGCTGGAGCTGCAGCAAAAAGAGAACATGGCGCTGATCCTGATCACTCATGATCTCGCGCTGGTTGCCGAAGCCGCCCATAAAATCATCGTGATGTACGCAGGCCAGGTTGTGGAAGCGGGTTCGTCCCACGATATCTTCCGCGCGCCGCGCCACCCGTACACCCAGGCTCTGCTCCGTGCGCTGCCGGAATTTGCTCAGGATAAAGCCCGTCTGGCCTCGCTGCCGGGCGTAGTACCGGGCAAATACGATCGCCCGAACGGCTGCCTGCTGAACCCACGCTGCCCGTATGCGACCGACAAATGCCGCAGCGAAGAGCCAGCGTTAACCCTGCTGGCAGACGGGCGTCAGTCCAAATGCCACTACCCACTCGATGATGCCGGGAGGCCAACCCTATGAGTACCCCACAGGCCACCACGCAACCGCTGTTGCAGGCCATCGACCTGAAAAAACATTACCCGGTGAAGAAGGGCTTTTTCGCTCCTGAACGCCTGGTAAAAGCGCTGGACGGCGTGAGTTTTACCCTCGAACGCGGCAAAACGCTGGCGGTCGTCGGTGAATCCGGCTGCGGGAAATCCACCCTCGGCCGCCTGCTGACCATGATCGAAGTGCCGACCGGCGGGGAGCTTTACTACCAGGGCCAGGATCTGCTGATCCCGGACGCCTCGGCGGAAAAGCTGCGCCGGCAGAAAATCCAGATCGTCTTCCAGAACCCATATGGCTCGCTGAACCCGCGTAAAAAAGTGGGGCAGATCCTGGAAGAACCGCTGCAAATCAACACCAGCCTGAGCAAAGCCGAGCGCCGCGAAAAAGCGCTGGAGATGATGGCGAAAGTGGGTCTGAAAACCGAGCACTACGACCGCTATCCGCACATGTTCTCCGGCGGCCAGCGCCAGCGTATCGCTATCGCTCGCGGCCTGATGCTAGACCCGGACGTGGTGATTGCCGATGAGCCGGTCTCCGCACTCGACGTGTCGGTGCGTGCTCAGGTACTGAACCTGATGATGGATCTGCAGCAGGATCTGGGGCTGTCCTACGTGTTCATCTCCCACGACCTGTCGGTAGTGGAACACATCGCCGATGAAGTGATGGTGATGTACCTGGGCCGCTGCGTGGAGAAAGGCAGCAAAGAGCAGATCTTCTCTAACCCGCGCCACCCGTACACCCAGGCGCTGCTGTCCGCCACGCCGCGCCTGAACCCGGACGAACGTCGCGAACGCATCAAGCTGACCGGCGAGCTGCCAAGCCCGCTGAACCCGCCGCCGGGCTGCGCCTTTAACGCCCGCTGCAGCCGTCGCTTCGGGCCATGCACCCAGCTTCAGCCGCAGTTGAAAGACTACGGCAATAGCCAGCTGGTGGCGTGTTTCGCGGTTGATCAGGATATTAATGGGGAACTGCGTTAATCGTTTTCACCCTCTCCTTAAAAGGAGAGGGTTTTTTCACAACACATTGATTAATTTATTTTTTCCAAGAAAACCAGGCAGACTCCCGTATTATTCCCCCACAGAAACAGTGAAATCATAAATCCTGCATTTATCCACCGCCGCTGACTGAGTAAATTGTGATCCCTGTCACTCATGCATGTCTCTGCGGAAGCGCAATACTATGTCGAATAATAAAGATAAACCTGCAACATCCCCGTGGATCGCGGTCTTTTCCCTGACCGTGGCCTGCTTTGTCATGGTTACCACCGAGTTTCTCCCCATCGGTTTGCTGACCAACATCGCACCTTCCCTGAATATTTCCACCGGCACCGCCGGGCTGATGGTGACCATGCCAGGCATTGTTGCCGCCGTCGCGGCCCCGGTCCTGAGTCTGGCTTCCGGCAGCCTCGACCGTCGTCTGCTGATGCTTGGCCTGTCGCTGCTGTTGGTTGTCTCAAATCTGGTGTCCGCCCTGGCCGTTAACTTCCCGATGATGCTGCTGGGCCGCGTACTGCTGGGGATCTCCGTCGGCGGGTTCTGGTCCTTCTCGATAAACTATGGCCGTCACCTTGTGCCGGAAGCGAGCCAGGGGCGCGCCGTGGCACTGATCATTAGCGGCGTGTCCGTCGGCGCGGTGTGCGGCGTCCCCGCCGGAGCATTAATCGGCGACCTGTTCGGCTGGCGTACGGCATTCTTTGCCAGCGCCTGTTTAGCCGCCATCACGCTGCTGGCCCAGTTTCGCCTGCTGACTTCCGTTCCAGCTGGCCGGGCGCTCACCGTTCAGGATTTGCTGTCTCCGCTGCGCCTGCCTATGGCCCGCATTGGGCTTATCGCCATTGTGCTGCTGTTTGTGGGCCATTTCTCGGCTTACACCTATCTGCGTCCGCTGCTGCAGCAGGTCTTTGTGCTCAGCCCGTCGGCGATCACTTTCCAGCTGCTGGCCTACGGCGCAGTTGGCCTGCTGGGTACCTTTATCGGGGAACGCCTGGCGGAGCGCAGCCTGCGCGGGACCTTCATTCTGGCGACGGCGATGCTGGCCATTATCCTGCTCGTTTCCCCACTGCTTAGCGGCCTTGCGGGCGCCACGGTAATGGTGCTGGTGTGGGGCCTGGCCTTTGGGGCCGTGCCGGTCTGCGCGACAAACTGGATGTTTGAAGCGGTGCCGGACGCGCCGGAAGCAGGTCAGGCGCTGATGGTCACCGTGATTCAGGTTGCCCTGGCATCAGGTGCGCTGATCGGCGGTGAAGTTGTGGACTGGCACGGCGTAAGCAGCGCCATGCTGTTTGGCGGGGCGCTGATGCTCTCAGCCACGCTGGTTTTCGGCCTCTCCTTGCACAGCCGGATGATTAGCGCTAAACAATGTGGATGATTGTTTACGTGGATAAACAAAACCCTGCCGCAGGCAGGGTTTTTCGTTGAGGACGGCTATGGATCATCATTTACTGGCTATTCGGGTGTTTAATCGCGTGGTGGAAACCGGCGGGTTTACCCGTGCCGCCGACTCTCTGAGTATGCCGAAAGCGACCGTCACTAAACTGATTCAAAATCTTGAAAACCACCTGCAGACCAAGCTGTTTCAGCGCACAACCCGCAGCGTATCGGTCACCAAAGAGGGCGAATGCTACTACCGCCGCACCGTAAAATGGCTGGCCGACCTGGAGCAGATGGAAGGCAGCATGACCGAATCACAAACCGAGCCTCAGGGCGTGCTGCGCGTGGACGTCGGCGGATCTTTCTCTCGCCAGATACTGATTCCCGCGCTGCCGGAATTTCTTGAACGCTACCCGGGTATCTCCATAGATCTTGGCGTCAGCGACCGACTGGTCGATTTAATCAACGACAATGCGGACTGCGTGATACGCAGCGGCCCACTGGTTGATTCCTCGCTGATTGCCCGCCGCCTGTTTACTATGGACTGGGTTACCTGCGCCACGCCGGACTACTTTCAGCGCTACGGCACGCCTTCCCGGCCCGAAGAACTTGAACAGGGATACCCGCTGGCGCATTACCGCCACGCGCGCAATGACCGCATCTCTCCGCTGCGCTTTGTCGATCGGGGAAAAACCATCGAGATGCAGCACCGCTATCAGATAAGCGTCAACGAAAGTAACGCCCATCTCGCCATCGCGCTTTCCGGGGCGGCCTTAACCCAGGTCGTTCGCTTTGCCGCCCAGCCGTATCTCGACAGCGGGAGGCTGGTCAGCGTGCTTGAGGCTTACCCACCGCCGCCGGAACAGATGTACCTGGTTTATCCTTCCAACCGCCACCTTAGCGCCAGGCTGCGGGTATTTATTGAATGGGCCGTGGCGCGGTTTGCCTGACAGGTGTAAAGACGCCACCTCACTTTTCCCCGCATAAAAATATGTTACTCTCCGCAGGGTTAACCCTCTGGAGACGGCTATGAACGGCAAGGCAGCGCGCCCTACGATAAGCGATGTCGCGAAAGCGGCGAAGACCGGGAAGACCAGCGTTTCCCGCTACCTTAACGGTGAGCAGAACGCGCTGTCTGATGACCTTCGTGGGCGCATTGAGCGCGCCATTGCCGAACTCGACTACCGCCCAAGCCAGATGGCGCGAGGCCTGAAAAGAGGCCGCACCCGCCTTATCGGGCTGATCATTGCCGACATCACCAATCCTTATTCCGTCGACGTGCTGAGCGGTATAGAAGCCGCCTGCCGCGAGAAAGGCTTTACGCCGCTGGTGTGTAACACCAACAACGAAGTCGATCAGGAACTGCACTACCTCGACCTGCTGCGCAGCTACCAGGTTGAGGGGATTGTGGTCAATGCGGTTGGAATGCGTGAAGAGGGGCTCAACCGCCTGCAACAGTCCGCCCTGCCGATGGTGCTTATCGACCGCAAAATCCCGGACTTTGCCTGTGACATGGTCGGGCTGGATAACATTCAGGCCGCGACAACCGCCACCGAACACCTCATCGAGCAGGGCTTCGAAGCTCTCCTTTTTCTGAGCGAACCGCTTGGCATGGTGAATACCCGTCATGAACGTTTGCGAGCATTTCGCAGCACATTAGACCGCCATTCCGGCATAATGGCCGAAAATGCAGAAACACCGCTGCATGAAGCCGAACTGATCGACAACACGCTTCGCGAGTTCCACTCCCGCCACCGGGGGATGCGCAAAGCGGTGATCTCCGCCAACGGCGCGCTAACGCTGCAGGTTGCCCGCGCAATGCGCCGCCTCGGCCTGAGCTGGGGCAGCGATATCGGCCTGCTGGGGTTTGACGAGCTGGAGTGGGCGGAGCTTGCCGGGGTCGGTATTACCACCCTGAAGCAACCCACCTGGCAGATAGGCTACGCCGCGCTGGAGCAAGTTGTGAGGCGCATTGAGGGCGCCGCTGAAACCGTACGTGAACAGCTATTCTCCGGCGAGCTTATCGTGCGCGGCTCCACCTCCCGCTAAATATTTTGTTCGTGATGGCGTTCAAAAATTGGCAAGCAGGGTCTTTTCTTTGGAACCGGTTCCATCTAGCGTAAATAACATTAGCCGTTCGTTGTTATCGCCTGGAGACCACCATGCCGCGAAAAATTATTGTCGTCACCACCGCCTACGGCCACGACCGCCTTGCCGCCCTCGGTGGCCAGCAGGCGGTGCTGCCGATCATTGCTGAAGCGGGGGCCGACGGCGTAGAAATCCGCCGCGAACTGTTCACCGCCACACAGCTGGATTTTCTGTCGACCGTGGCCGGAGAAATTACCCAGCACGGGCTTGAGGCTTGCTATTCCGCGCCGGAGCCGCTGTTCACGGGCGACGGCAAGCTAAACTCGCTGATCCCTTCACTTCTGCAGGAAGCCCACCAGCTAAATGCCCACTGGCTGAAGCTCTCTCTCGGGCAGTTCAACACCGCCCGGGCATTCGACACGCTAAAACAGTGGCTCAGCGAAAGCCCCGTGGCACTGGTGGTGGAAAACGACCAAACCGACAGCGGCAAACTTGCGCCAATGCAGCGCTTCCAGGCCGCCTGTGGCGTTCACAGCCTGCCGGTGACGCTCACCTTCGATATGGCCAACTGGCTGTGGGTAGACGACTCTCCACAGCAGGCCGCCCGCACGCTGGCACCTTCCGTGAGCTATATCCACGTCAAAACAGCGGTCGCCCAGCATAACCGCTACCGCGCTGTGGCGCTGGATGACGCCAGTTCAGACTGGAAAGGGCTGCTGAATATGCTGCCGCCAGATGCCCCACGCGGCATTGAGTTTCCGCTGGAAGGGCGAGACCTGGTCGCGGTTACCCGGCATTACGTCAATCTTTTACGCGAGGAATAACCATGCATCAGCTGGATGTCATCACGATAGGTGAAGCGATGGCGATGTTTGTCGCCAGCGAAACCGGCGACCTTGCCGCCGCCGAACATTTTGTGAAACGCGCGGCTGGCGCGGAGTTAAATGTCGCCACGGGGCTGGCTCGCCTGGGCCTGAAGGTGGGCTGGGTAAGCCGCGTAGGCAACGACTCTTTTGGCCGCTACGTGCTGCAACAGCTGGCGAAAGAAAACATCGACAGCCGCGGAGTGACGGTCGATGAGCAGTACCGCACCGGTTTTCAGCTCAAATCCAAAGTCGAAGATGGAACCGATCCCATTGTGGAGTATTTCCGTAAAGACTCCGCCGCAAGCCACTTATCTGTGGCCGATTTCAACGAGGAGTACTTCCTCTCGGCTCGCCATCTGCACCTGAGCGGCGTGGCGGCGGCACTCTCTGACACGTCTCTTGCGCTGCTGAACCACGCGGCCAACACGATGAAACAGCAGGGCAAAACGCTTTCCTTCGATCCGAATCTGCGCCCGGTGCTGTGGCGCAGCGAAGCCGCAATGGTGAAACAGCTTAATCAGCTGGCATTCCAGGCCGACTGGGTGCTGCCCGGCGTAAAAGAAGGCATTGTGCTGACAGGTCAAAACACACCTGAAGGGATCGCCGATTTTTATCTGCATCAGGGCGTGAAGGTCGTGGTGCTAAAAACCGGCGCAGACGGCGCCTGGTATAAAACCGCAGACGGCGAAAAAGGCGCCGTGGCGGCGGTAAAAGTGGAAAACGTAGTGGACACCGTGGGGGCCGGAGACGGCTTTGCGGTCGGGGTGATCAGCGCCCTGCTGGAAGGGAAATCTTTGCATCAGGCAGTCAGCCGGGGCAACAAAATCGGCTCACTGGCGATACAGGTCATCGGTGACAGCGAAGGGCTACCGACCCGAAGCGCACTGGGCGAATAACGCCAAATCCATCGCTCTGTCCCCTACAAACAAAGCGATACGGTTAACCTCAAGATAGAGGCACTCTCATGAAAAACCAGACAATCGCGCCAAAGCGCTGGTGGTATATCATGCCTATCGTGTTTATCACGTATAGCCTGGCTTACCTCGACCGCGCCAATTTCAGCTTCGCTTCCGCCGCAGGCATCAACGACGATCTCGGCATAACCAAAGGCATTTCATCGCTGCTGGGGGCGCTGTTTTTCCTCGGCTACTTCTTCTTCCAGATCCCCGGGGCGATGTACGCCGAGCGCCGCAGCGTGCGTAAGCTTATCTTCGTCTGCCTGATTCTGTGGGGCGGCTGCGCCTCGCTGACCGGCGTGGTGAGCAACATTCCAATGCTGGCCGCCATCCGCTTTGTCCTCGGCGTGGTGGAAGCGGCGGTGATGCCAGCGATGCTGATTTACATCAGCAACTGGTTTACCAAATCCGAACGCTCCCGCGCCAATACCTTCCTGATCCTCGGCAACCCGGTCACCGTGCTGTGGATGTCGGTCGTTTCCGGCTACCTGATTCAGGCTTTCGGCTGGCGTGAGATGTTTATCATCGAAGGGATCCCGGCGGTTATCTGGGCGTTTGCCTGGTGGATGCTGGTAAAAGATAAACCTGCCCAGGTGGGCTGGCTGTCCGACAGTGAAAAATCGGCCCTGCAGGCGCAGTTACAGAAAGAGCAGGAAGGCATCAAAGCCGTGCGTAACTACAGTGAAGCCTTCCGGTCACGTAACGTGGTTATTCTGTGTATGCAGTATTTTGCCTGG
The DNA here is from genome assembly GCF_011752835.1 of Enterobacter sp. Ap-1006. Classification (NCBI taxonomy): domain Bacteria; kingdom Pseudomonadati; phylum Pseudomonadota; class Gammaproteobacteria; order Enterobacterales; family Enterobacteriaceae; genus Enterobacter; species Enterobacter sp. Ap-1006. Next base: position 310,044 of record NZ_VWWU01000006.1, read on the forward strand.
AGCATCGGGGTATACGGTTTCGTGCTGTGGCTGCCGTCGATTATTCGCAGCGCGGGCGCGTCAGGCATGGGAATGGTGGAGGTCGGCTGGCTTTCTTCCGTGCCTTATCTGGCCGCGACCATCGCGATGATCGCCGTCTCATGGGCGTCGGACAAAATGCAAAATCGGAAGCTGTTCGTCTGGCCACTGCTGCTGATTGGTGCCCTGGCGTTCCTCGGCTCGTGGCTGGTCGGTGCCAACCATTTCTGGGTGTCCTATACGCTGCTGGTGATTGCCGGGGCCGCGATGTACGCCCCTTATGGCCCCTTCTTCGCCATTATCCCGGAGATGCTGCCGAAGAACGTTGCCGGCGGCGCGATGGCCTTAATCAACAGCATGGGCGCGCTGGGCTCCTTCGTCGGCTCCTGGTTTGTGGGCTACCTGAACGGTGCCACCGGCAGCCCGGCAGCGTCCTATGTCTTTATGGGGCTGGCGCTGCTCGCCTCGGTATGGCTTACTCTGATTGTGAAGCCTGCTAATCATCAACAAATCCCGTCCGGCGCACATCACGCCTGACTCCGCACCGGGCGCTCTGTCGCCCGGTTCGCGTTTAACCGAAAACGGAGAATCTCATGAAGCCGTCCGTCATCCTCTACAAGGCGCTGCCTGACAACCTGCTGTCCCGCCTTGAAAGCCACTTTACCGTCACTCAACTGGACGACATCAGCCCGGAAACCGTGCAAGCGAACGCAGCGCTGTTCGCCAATGCAGAAGGGATTTTAGGATCTGGGGGCAAAGTCGACGCTGGGTTTCTCGCTAATACACCAAAGCTGCGGGCGGCTTCTACCGTTTCAGTCGGCTACGATAACTTCAATGTGGACGCCCTGAACGAACGCGGCGTTGTGCTGATGCACACCCCAACGGTGCTGACCGAAACCGTCGCCGACACCGCCATGGCGCTGATCCTCTCCAGCGCACGCCGCGTGGTGGAAGTGGCCGAGCGCGTGAAGGTGGGCGAATGGCAAAGCAGTATTGGCGCTGACTGGTTTGGTATCGACGTGCATCATAAAACGCTCGGCATTCTGGGAATGGGGCGCATCGGTCTGGCGCTGGCGCAGCGGGCGCATTTCGGCTTCAGCATGCCGATTCTGTACAACGCCCGCCGCCAGCATAAAGAAGCGGAAGAGCGCTTTAACGCCCGCTACTGTGACCTCGATACTCTGCTGGCCGAGTCTGACTTCGTTTGTATTCTGCTGCCGCTGAGCGACGAAACCCGCCACCTGATTGGCGCAGAACAAATCGCGAAAATGAAGTCTTCCGCCATTTTAATCAACGTCGGCCGCGGCCCGGTGGTGGACGAGAAAGCGCTGATTCAGGCGCTGGAAGAGGGAAAAATTCACGCCGCCGGGCTGGATGTGTTCGAACAGGAGCCGCTGCCGCTGGATTCCCCGCTGCTCGGCATGCCGAACGTAGTCGCCCTGCCGCACATCGGTTCCGCCACCCATGAAACCCGCTACGGCATGGCGGAATGCGCGGTGGAAAACCTGATTACCGCGCTAACCGGCAAGGTGGAAGTGAACTGCGTCAATCCGCAGGTGCTGAAATAGTTTTTTCGGCGGGCCAGAAAAAAGCTAGCCCGTCGAATAAATGACGTTATGCCGGTATAAGACGGACTCAGCCTAAGTCTTATACCGCATAATCATTTCCTGTATTTATATTTACGCGCATATAAATATAATTATTTTATCAATAAGCCACGATAGATTGCCCTGCACATCACCATCTTAAGTATCTGGCAACGATATAAATCATAAACATGGCGAAAGCACCAACAGGCCAGATGGGGCCATCAGGGAAAAAATAGACCCAGAGAATAGCGAACAAGGCCGTTGATGCTGTTGGAATACAGGGAAAAAATAAAGATCTAAAAAGTCGTTTAAAAAATCGTTTAATCACATTCATCATAGTTATCGAATAGCAAGGTAAAATACAATATAATTTACCATTTCAAGTAACGAACAGTTATATAAACCATAAGTATAAAGAAAACACCAACAGGCCAGATGGGGCCATCAGGAAAAAAATAGACAAGAACCACGGCAAACAAGAATGTTGCCGCTGTTGGGATGTACGGAGAGAATAAAGATTTTAAAAATCGCTTAAGAAGTCTTTTTATAATATTCATCATAGTTATCGAACCATGCTAGTGATAATGTCGATAATTTCGTCATCTGATGTCCAAACTACATCTCGTGCACGAGAATATTGAAACAATGGCTCAATCAGAAAGTACATCATCTCCAGATCTTGCGCGTATAGCGCTGAATAGTAACCTGGATAAGCGGCACGAAGCCGATGGGCGCTTTCTGCTGCTCTCTGGACGACACCATACATAGTCGCACCCATCGCCACTCTATTTGCTGTATGCCCAGCAAATATACTCACACCTTGTCTTGCGCCCATTCCAAAAGCAACTGTGCTCGCAACCATTAATGCGAGTCCGTGGCTGGTAAGTGTGTTGGACGCAATACGGGCATTTACAGCCATCAGTTTTTTCTGGATGTATTGTAATTGCTCAGATGTCCTAAATTTAATAAGATTAACAAAATAAATTTCCAACATATCACCAATGACGCCACCATTCTTTAACAGATAAATAACACCCTTAGTAAATCTGATATCTTCAGTTTTTTGCTGCTGGCACACATCCTGGTACTCTTCAGTAAAGCAGGATGTGTAATACAAAGCCCGCGTTGCACCCGCACCAATGGTTTCAATCTGATGTGAGACTGCTTTCCGAACCCCAATGACTGCACGATCAAGCTTTTGAGCAAGAATTTTATTTGACTGCAGATAACTAATAACGTCATTTCTGTAAAACATACATAGCCGCTCCGTGCTAATTATTAAGTCCGTTTTAAAAGGGTATATTTTAAAATCCGGCAAGTAAATAAAAAGCGTTTATTAAATAACCCAGCCGGCCATACTTTTATCGAGAATATCAGCCATAAAAAAAGCGGAGTCGCCGTGAAGCGCTCCGCTTTTTCTTAGAGCATAAAACTTACTGCGTAGCAGTCTGCGCTGCGGCCCAGGCCTGAGTAAATGCCTGGTGCTGAGCGGACAGCGGGCCAATCAGAGAGTTGTACTGACTTGCCTGCTGGGAAGTCGGGAACTGAATCCCGCCGTTAGCAAAGCCAACCTGCGTTCCCTGCTGGGCGATAAAATCACCCACCTGCACCAGCTGCTGGGTCAGGGTCTGCGCGGCTGGGATCAGCGGCGCCATGGCGTTCGCCGGGCCGGTGACGACTTTCTGGTAAACCTGATAGTAAACGGTTTTCAGATCGTCAGGCTGCTTCAGCGCTGCAAGCGCACCGTCGGCCTGCATCTTGGCATTCTGAACCTGCTGACCCAAAACGTTCAGCGAACCGTTAGCCTGGCGCAGCGCGTCGCGCTGGGTCATGTAATCCTGCGGAGCGCGGATGCTGTTCACGCTATCCACAACCGGCTTCATGCCTTCGTCCATGGCCTGGCTAACCTGCTGGGAAAAACCGTACAGAATGGCGTAGTCAGAGACCAGCGGGCCAAACTGTTTTTTCTGATCGGACGTCAGCGTCGGCAGGCGGTCGCCGCTACGCATAGCCGTGTTTTGCAGAAAATCGATGAACGCCTTACGCTGATCGCCTTCTTTATCGAAGCAACCACTCAGGCTCACCACCATTAATAACGCCGCCAGCGGCGCAAACCAGCGAGACCAGGACTTACCTGTCGCCATCATTTCTACTCCTGTCACCAATGCACTACCTGGCAAATTGCCACCCAATAACGATGCTAAGAATAGTCCAACCGCCCTTCGCAAGATACCCTTTCGCAACAATCTCTTTCCGCTCTGAGCAAGCTTTGCCTCTCTGCCTGAACTTTGGCAAGGCACTGGCTGAGGAATAACAAAGACCTTCTACTTAGCCAGGTTTAGTCATGCAGAGTAAATAATAAAGCGGCCGCTAATCTGGCCGCTTATGCAAACACATCCTCGTCCAGGACCACTATCAGAAACTGTAGCTGGCGCTGACAAAACTCAGCGTGGCCACTTTCTTTGCAACAATTGGGCTGTCGGCGGCATCACCCACTAAGGCGGTGACTCCCGCCCCCGCCTGTAGCGCAATATTTTGGGTCCATTCATAATTTAGCGCTGCGGTCAGCGTGACATCCTTAAAACCGCTGCCTGGTCGCCAGGTAGAAAAGGCCGTGCGCTGCGCCTGCTCGGGAGTCACGCCAAAATAGCCGCGTTGATAGCCGCTGTTTGCCCACGTTGTGGAGAGATTTGTTTGCAGAGAGAACCGATCGTTAAGAGGCGTTACGGTGCCAACCCCCAGTTCAGCCAGTAAAGTGCGGCCTAAATCCTCTCCGCCATAATGCCTTTTCTTCGTCGCCTGTAGCACCTTTACATAGCTGCGGAAGGGATCCAACAGATAGCTTAGCTCCACGCCCGCCTGCAAAGCGCCCCCCAGGTCGCCCATGCCCTTAAGCGTTCTGTCTTTGCCATCGAGCGTATTAATAACTTCATCCCGGCCTGAGTCATAATCAAGCAAGAGCGCCACGCCAAAAGGCTCATCCAGCGGCAGCGCCCAACTAAGGCCATTATTCCCAAGACTCACGCTGCCCCAGCTTCCGTGACTGTAGCCGATGCTCAAATCGTAAAGCGCCGTTGGCCGGTATTTATCCGCCCCCTGATAAGCCGGCGCAAACGCGACGCCGCCGCCAACGGTTAAATAAGCTTTTCCATCTTCAGCCTGGGCTAATACAGGAAATAAAAGGGATAAAGAAAATGCCGAGATTGCCAGAGATTTTTTCAAAATTAAGTTCCTTTATTTAAAACCACGATTAGGTATTAAGGAATTGAAATCATTGGATTAATGGTAAATGTTAAAAACACATCTTTTTATATTCAGATACCGCAAAATACAACGTATAGCACTGACAGTGAAACGCAGGATAAATAAACGACAGCAAAACAAAATACACAATTAATTCATTAGACATCTAATTAATAACGGCCAATCTAATTTTATTTGGTTTTGTACCGCATCAGCGGATGAGTTATTTTTTAATGTGAGTACATTAGACAGTCCAGCAAAATTTTATCTTTGCCCGCTGCGGCCAACACCTCTGCCCTGGGCATGATGTCATAAACCGCATAACTATTTACATATTTATACTAAAAGCCCGCATCTATGGCTTTTCAAGCGCTTACTTCGACTGCGTATTCAGCTGAAACGCATAAGCATTTTTTGCAGCACGTTTAGCCACTAGCGTGATCCCACGCACGCTTTAAATCCAGCTACAGTTAATAGGCTTCTTTGCGTTCACGTTCTCGCTGTGTGATTTATGAGGAGTTCTCAATGGAATATAAAGATCCAATGATTGAGCTGCTTAGCAGTCTTGAGCAGATTGTTTTTAAAGATAATCAGGCCGTTAGCCTGAGTCAGAAACCCAGCGCCTTCTCGGAGTTTGAGCAGCTACGTAAAAGTACCGGACTAAAAATCGATGATTTTGCTCAGGTGATGGGGGTTAGCGTAACGATGGTGCAGGAATGGGAGTCCAGACGACTCAAGCCTTCCATCACCGAACTGAAATTAATGCGTCTGATTCAGGCCAACCCAGGCCTAAGTAAACAGTTAATCAGTTAGAAAACCGCTGTACCGCAAGAAAACAACCCCGCCATGACGCGGGGTTTGTCATTAAGAAGCCACCGTCTTAGCTCCTGTCTCTGGCAACATCGTGGTGGGTACTAAAGAAAATCAGCGCCTGCTGCCAAAATCACTGTCCTCGCTCACCCCGTGAATCATCCGGGTTACCTCTTCGCAACGATGAATTTTTCCAGCCAGTAAGGTAAATCGGGCAAACACTTCGAATTCACTCCATTCAGCCTCATTTTTCTCGACCTTTACATAGTGCTGCGTAAATACGGTGTCGCCTTCCCCAACGGCTGCCTTAACTATCAGATGCATCTTTTGGGTCTGCACCTTTAGCGCGCGCATATGATTAATGAAGTCATCATAGCTCAGTGATTTGCCATCGACGATTTGCCGGTAATCCGCAGCAAAGTACTGTGCAATTTTTTGTTCATCATGCTCGGGGCTACAAATAATTTCCTGTAATGCGTCAATGACGCTCTGGCTTTGCGATTTCATAGAAAACTCCTTTTGTTGGAGCCCCCAGTCTACAAAGCATTAATAACTGGATAATATCCGTATCAAGACAACTTTTACGGTTAATCAGCCATATGATAAAAACACAAAAAATTGATTATTTGCGTCAACACTCAACGCCCTGGCACAAACATACCTCGGGACAGCTTTATTGGCTTGAGCAGGGCGTGATGGTGATTGAAACGCTACAGGCGCAGTGGCACGTTACCGCCGGCACGCTGGGTTGGTTTCCCACCGGAATAGAGCACCGGGCCTGGTTTCCGGGCAACGTCAAAGGAAGCAGCCTTTATCTCTCTGCAGCCTCCTGCTCCTTATTCCCACCTGAACCGGGGATTTATGGGGCTGACCATTTTGTGTTTGCGCTGCTGGCGCGTTTAGAACTTAATGCTAACCAGCCCCTGTCATCTGATTATTTATGTAGCCTTCTCACGCTCCTGAGCCATGAAATAAAGCAGCTCCCACAATGGCCTCTCGGGCTCACTTTGCCTTCGGATCGCCGGGCGCGTAACGTTGCAGAGGAATTATTGAGACATCCCGCCACCAGGCTCGATCAGGCGCAGCTTGCTCAGCAATGGGGACTAAGCGTCAGAAATCTCAGCCGTTTGTTCAATCAGCAAACCGGGTTAAGTTTCAGCCAGTGGCGGCAACAGGCGAAAATAGTGTCCTCACTCCAGTGGATAACTTCGGGTTTACCCATCAGTGAAGTCGCCGAGCGAAGCGGCTACAGCAATATCAGCGCTTACATAGAGGCGTTTCGGTTGAGATTTGGCAAGACGCCCGGGCAATTTAAAGCGTCATCCTGCCAGCCGTCAGCAGGATGAATCATGCCTGTTCGCGTAGGGTGGAATCGGAAGTCCTGTATCTTCGGCCCCCCCCCCCCCCGAGTCTCTTCGCTCAGCACTGGCAATGAAAAAATCAGAACGTTTCCCAGTTTGCATCAGAGGCTGAGGCCGTTTGCGGTTTCAACGTCGCTGGCTGCGGGCGAAGTTTTTCCTGCACCGCCTCCACACGGCGTCCGCCGGATTGCTGGAGCTGGAAAACCGCAACCGCCAGGCGTAGCTCGCTCGCCTGGTCTTCCAAAGCCGCAGCGGCAGAAGCGGACTCTTCCACCAGCGAGGCGTTCTGCTGGGTCACGCTGTCCATCTCAGATACCGCCTGCGCCACCTGTTCAATGCCTTTACTTTGCTCTTCAGAGGCCGACGCAATTTCGCCCATGATGTCAGTCACGCGGGTGACCGCCGAAACGATCTCCTTCATGGTGGCCCCGGCTTCACGCACCTGGCTGGAGCCGGTATCAATGCGCGACACCGAGTTTTCAATCAGCACTTTAATCTCTTTCGCCGCCTGTGCGCTGCGGCTGGCCAGCGTTCTGACTTCTCCCGCAACCACGGCAAATCCACGCCCTTGCTCACCCGCACGCGCAGCTTCTACCGCGGCGTTCAGCGCCAGAATGTTGGTCTGGAAAGCAATGCTGTCGATAACGCTGGTGATATCCACGATTTTGCCAGAGCTTTCGGCGATTTCGTTCATGGTGCTGACCACGCTATCCACCACGCGCCCGCCTTTTTGCGCGGTTTCGGAGGCGTTTTTCGCCAGACCGGTGGCCTGACGAGCGTTATCGGTGTTCTGCTTCACGGTCGCGGTCAGTTGCTCCATGCTGGCCGCAGTCTCCTCCAGCGCCGCCGCCTGCTGCTCGGTGCGGGAGGAAAGATCGCTGCTGCCGGCAGAGATTTCGCTGGCACCGGTGTAAATAGAATCCGCATTGTCGCGCACCACGCTCACGGTCTTTGCCAGCGATTGCTGCATGGATTTAAGCCCGGCAGACAGGCGGCTCATTTCGCTGCGCCCTTCGGCGTCGATCGTACGAGTTAAATCCCCCTCAGAGATCGCCTGGATATGCCCCATTACGTTTTTCAGCGGGCGCAGCAGCACGCGCTGCAACCCCAGCCAGATAACCACCAGCGCCGCGATGACAATCAGTAAAATGGTGCCCAGCGTCCAGAGCATACCGGTATAGCTGCTTTGGTTCTCCGCGCTGGCGGCCTTCAACAGCCGGGTGTTCTGAGTCAGCCACTGGCCGTAAACGGCTTTGAAATCGTCCTGAGCCTGCTGGGCGTCGAGGTTGCCATAAGCCTGGTAGTTATCGGCCTTCAGGAACTGAATAGACTGGGCCATGACGTCGTGCATTTGCTTGAAGCTGGCCGCCGCTTTGTCGTCGAGGGCTTTATCCTGACCCGGCACATCGTCGGAATCCATGTAGCTGGAAAACTGCTTTTGCGCATCCGCCAGCAGCACACCGGCATTCGTTAGTAGCTTGTTCATCGCCTCCAGCGAGGCAGGATCGCGCTGATTTTTCAGCACGCGAATCGCCACGCGGTTGATGGTGACGCGAGTTTCAACCAGCGTCTGGAAACTGCCGCCCAGCTGCTGCTGCTGGTAGTTCAGCAGGCCGGTATTCTGGAAGTTAAGGCGATCGCTGCTGACGGAGGAGTAGTACAGAGCCCCGGTCACCAGCAAGAGCACGCTGAAGATCCCCAGCGTAGTGACAATTCCGGTGATAACTTTGATATTTTTCATAGCGCCCAACGTTCCTGAGGTAATGGCCGATATGAGATATATCGGTTCGGCACAGATTTCCCTTACCGCCTCTGACGCGACTATTTGTTAATCCATTGATATTTGAAAGTAAAAAAATTAATAAAAAAACCCGCCGAAGCGGGTTTTGGGATTTCGTCACAACACAAGGCAATTACTGCAGCAGAGAGATGTCCGCCACCTGCAGGAACAGCTCGCGCAGCCTGGTCAGCAGCGTCAGTCGGTTAATACGCAGATCTTTATCTTCTGCGTTTACCATCACTTTGTCGAAGAACTCATCCACCGGCTCGCGCAGGTTCGCCAGCTCTTCCAGGGCTTCCTGGTAACGGCCTTCGGCGAAGTACGGCTGTAGCTTATCGCGCAGCACGACAACGTTGGTCGCCAGGCGAATTTCTTCGGCTTCTTTCAGCACGGTGGCCTGTACGGTGTCGTTCAGCACTTCGTCAGACTTGGCAAGAATGTTGGAAACACGCTTGTTAGCCGCCGCCAGAGACGCCGCCGCTTCCAGAGTACGGAAGTGGGAAACCGCCTTCATGCGAGCATCGAAATCAGCCGGTTTGGTAGGACGACGCGCCAGTACCGCCTGGATGGTGTCAACCGCGTGGCCTTCTTCCTGATACCAGGTACGGAAGCGACCCAGCATAAAGTCGATAACCTCATCCACCACGTTGGTGTTGGTCAGCTTGCTGCCGTAGAGGCGAACTGCTTCTTCGGTCAGGGTCTGCAGATCCAGCGGCAGGTTTTTCTCGACGATAATACGCAGCACGCCCAGCGCGGCACGGCGCAGTGCGAACGGATCTTTGTCGCCTTTCGGATGCTGGCCGATGCCGAAGATGCCCGCAAGGGTGTCCATCTTGTCGGCAATCGCTACCGCACAGGCTACAAGGTTAGACGGCAGAGCATCGCCCGCAAAGCGTGGCTGGTACTGCTCGTTCAGCGCAACCGCCACGTCTTCCGCTTCGCCGTCGTGGCGCGCGTAGTGCATGCCCATCACGCCCTGGGTGTCGGTAAACTCGAACACCATGTTGGTCATCAGGTCGCACTTGGACAGCAGCCCTGCACGGGTCGCGTGGTTCACGTCGGCACCAATCTGGCCCGCAATCCAGCCGGAAAGGGCTTCGATACGGTTGGTTTTGTCGCGCAGGGTGCCCAGCTCTTTCTGGAACAGCACGGTTTCCAGACGCGGCAGATTGTCTTCCAGACGCTTTTTGCGGTCGGTATTGAAGAAGAACTCGGCATCTGCCAGGCGCGGGCGAACCACCTTCTCGTTACCGGAGATGATCTGCACCGGGTCTTTGGACTCGATGTTCGCCACGAAGATGAAGTTCGGCAGCAGTTTGCCGTCGGCCGCGTAGACCGGGAAGTACTTCTGGTCACCCTTCATGGTGTAAACCAGCGCTTCAGCAGGCACGGCCAGGAATTTCTCTTCGAACTTCGCGGTCAGCACCACCGGCCATTCCACCAGCGAGGTGACTTCTTCCAGCAGGCTTTCGCTCAGGTCAGCCTGACCGCCGATTTTACGGGCGGCTTCTTCGGCATCACGTTTGATGACGGCTTTACGCGCTTCGTAATCGGCAATGACCTTCCCGCGCTCCAGCAGGATCTGCGGGTACTGGTCGGCATTGTCGATGGTGAACTCCGGCTCGCCCATAAAGCGATGGCCGCGAATGACGCGGGCGGACTGAATGCCCAGAATAGTGGCAGGGATCAGTTCGTCACCCAGCAGCAGCGTCACGGTATGAATCGGACGCACGAACTGGATATCGGACGCGCCCCAGCGCATCAGCTTAGGAATCGGCAGCTTCGCCAGAGAAGTGGCGATCATGTTTGGCAGCAGAGCCTGCACGCTTTCGCCCTTCACGTGGGCGCGGTACATCAGCCACTCGCCTTTGTCGGTAGCCAGACGCTCGGCCTGGTCAACGGTGATCCCACAGCCACGAGCCCAGCCTTCGGCGGCTTTGCTTGGTTTACCTTCAGCGTCGAACGCCGCAGACACCGCAGGGCCGCGTTTTTCGACTTCGCGATCCGGCTGTGAAGCCGCCAGATTAGCAATTTTCAGCGCCAGGCGACGCGGGGCAGCAAACCATTTTACTTCGCCGTGGGCGATGTTGGCCGCATCCAGCTCGGCGGTAACGTTGGCAGCGAAGGATTCAGCCAGGCTGCGTAGGGCTTTTGGTGGCAGCTCTTCAGTGCCGATCTCCACCAGAAAAGTTTTTTCAGACATGGCGGCCTCTTAGTTTTTCTTATTGCACATCGGGAAGCCAAGCGCTTCACGAGAAGCGTAGTAGGCTTCGGCCACGGCTTTGGTCAGGGTGCGAATGCGCAGAATGTAGCGCTGGCGCTCGGTCACGGAAATGGCCTTGCGCGCATCCAGCAGGTTAAAGCTGTGAGCGGCTTTCAGAATACGTTCGTAGGCCGGGAGCGGCAGCGGAGTTTCCAGCGCCAGCAGCTGCTGCGCTTCTTTCTCGTACTGCTCGAAGCAGGTGAACAGGAAGTCCACGTCGGCGTATTCGAAGTTATAGGTGGACTGCTCCACTTCGTTCTGGTGGAACACGTCGCCGTAGGTGGTTTTCCCCAGCGGGCCGTCGCTCCACACGAGGTCGTAAACGCTGTCTACGCCCTGAATGTACATGGCCAGGCGCTCTAAACCGTAGGTGATTTCGCCGGTTACCGGCTTGCACTCCAGGCCGCCAACCTGCTGGAAGTAGGTGAACTGCGTTACTTCCATGCCGTTGAGCCAGACTTCCCAGCCCAGGCCCCACGCGCCAAGCGTTGGGTTTTCCCAGTTATCTTCCACGAAACGAATGTCATGGATCTCCGGATCCATACCCAGCTCTTTCAGCGACCCGAGGTACAGCTCCTGAATGTTGTCCGGAGAAGGCTTAATCACTACCTGGAACTGGTAGTAGTGCTGTAAACGGTTCGGGTTTTCGCCGTAGCGGCCATCGGTAGGACGGCGGGACGGCTGCACATAAGCGGTGGCCATTGGCTCCGGCCCTAAGGCACGCAGGCAGGTCATCGGGTGAGAGGTGCCTGCGCCCACTTCCATGTCCAAAGGTTGAACAATGGTGCAGCCCTGGCGAGCCCAGTAGTCCTGTAAAGTCAGGATCAGGCCTTGAAAGGTCTTGGTATCAAACTTTTGCATGTTGAATTCGCACGCGTTCGGTGGATTTAAGAGAAGCGGCCAGTATATACGCAAACGCGGTCGAGTTGTATCAACACGGCAACGGAACGGCCGTGAGGGAGAAAGGCGTCAGGTTGTTGCGCGTTGGTTGAGGTTTTCGCGGCTGGAAAGGTGTGAAAATTGACCGCTTTCGTCAAACGAACAGGTAAAACCCTCTTTGCGGGCGGTGCTGCCCATCATTTCGTAGCTGGCCTGATACTGTTTAAAATCTGACAGATTAATACGCTGCGGCTGGGTGTTGTAGCGATAAGCGGCCTGATTTTTACAGGCAAGCTCCATTGCTTCGGTGTGAACCACCGGGCGCAACTTCTGCGCGGCCTGGCCTTCCTGCGGCGTAGAACTGCAGGCGCTGAGCATTAACGCCAGAAAAGCGGTTAAGAGGAGCCTATTTTTTCTTTCTGCCATCATCATTCGCTACCAGTACGTTAAACTCGGTTTCTTATATCAACTCCTCGTGCAGCAGGCATTTTGCGAAGCCGCCACGGGGATAGCAAGATGCGCCGGGCAAACTCAGACATTTCCGGACACGGGTAAGCAAGCGGGTTCAGAGGGACGAATGCAGCAAAAAATAAACTGGATAGATAACCTTCGGGGCATCGCCTGCCTGATGGTGGTCATGATCCACACCACAACCTGGTACATCACGAATCCACACACCGTCACCGCGTTTAGCTGGGACTTTTCAAACGTTCTGAACTCGGCTTCTCGCGTCAGCGTCCCGCTGTTTTTCATGATTTCCGGCTACCTGTTTTTTGGTGAACGCAGCGCGCAGCAGCGCCACTTTCTACGGATAGCCAGCTGCCTGCTGTTTTATAGCGCCATTTCGCTGCTGTATATCTGGCTGTTTACCCCCATCAGCACCGGCCTTGCGCTACGCTACATCCTGGTCAAGCCGGTGTTCTACCACCTGTGGTTTTTCTTCGCGATTATGGTGATTTACCTGCTTTCACCGCTGATACAGGTGAAGAAAGTCAGTGCCGTGACAATTCTGGGGCTGATGGTGCTGCTCGGCGTGGTCGCCAACCCCAACACCGTGCCGCAGACGTTAGGCAATATGCGCTGGCTGCCCGTTAACCTCTACATCAACGGCGACACCTTCTATTACGTGCTTTATGGGCTGCTTGGCCGGGCGATTGGGATGCTCGAAACCCAAAGAAAAGGCGTCAGCGGCCTGGCAGGCGGCCTGTTTGTGATTTGCGTCATCTCCATTGCGCTGGGCACTCATCGGCAGTTGGAAATCAACAAAAACTTCGCCGAAACCTTTTACGTCTACTGCGGCCCGCTAGTGTTTATCGCCGCCATCAGCCTGCTGGTCGTCGCCAAAAACTGCCTGAACCAGCGCCCGCTGCCCGGCCTGACGTTTATCTCACGCTACTCGCTGGGTATTTATGGGTTTCATGCGCTGATTATCCATTACCTGCGTACCCATAATATCGAGCTGACCCACTGGCCAGTGCTGGATATTCTGTGGATCTTCGGCGCGACGCTGGCGGGCAGCCTGCTGCTGGCCGTTGGGCTGGGAAAACTCGACCGCAAAAAGCTGGTGAGCTAAGCGTCGCGGCTCCGGCCTCTGGCCCGATGAAGCTGGCGCGGAGAGGAAAACCCGGCGGCGCTGGCGGCCTGTTCCATACGCTGCCCCTGCTGCAGCCGCTGTTCCGCCACCGCCAGCCGGAGCTGTTCCAGGTAGTCGCGCACGGAAATGCCCAGGTGATGCTGAAAAAGGCGGGATAAATGTCGGGGGCTGACGTGAACCCGGTTAGCAATTTCCGGGATCGGCCAGGCAGCCTCAGGTGCAGCCGAAAGCAGATCCTGCGCGCGATGCACCGCCGGGTGAATATGGTTCCGGTAGCGAAGCCAGGGCGAAAGCTGCGGGTCGTCTCCCGAACGGCGAAACCAGACCACCATCTCTCTGGCAACATCGAGTGCCATCCGTGGGCCGCAGTAGCGGTTAATCAAATGCAAAGCGAGATCGATCCCCGATGTAATCCCTGCGCTGGTCCATATACCGCGATCTTCCACAAAAATGCGGTTATCTTTAACCAGCGCGCCTGGCGCAGCGGCTTTCAGTCTTTCAAGCACGTCATGGTGCGTTGTGCACTGAATGCCGTGCATCAAACCCGCACGGGCTGCCAGCAGCGCCCCGGAACAAACGCACATCAGATTAAGCTGCTGGCTGTGGATTTGCGGCTGCAGCCGGGTTAACCAACGCCGGACTTCTTCCGCCTGCGGCGTGGAAAAAAAGCGGTTTGAATCGCATACACCGGGCAGCACCAGCAGACTCCCGGCGGGAAGGGTCTCAGGTAACGGCTGAATACCACTGAACGTCAGGCCGATAGAGGTTTCGACCTCTGGGTCCGGGCCAATGTAGTGCAGATCAAACGCGTGCCTCGCCAGCACCAGCGTTTCCGCCGGGCCGCTCAGATCGAGGGACAAAACCCCCGGCAGCACCACAAACCAGACCCCTACACTCATTCCAGCGACTCCAGGCACTCGGCTACGGTTTGAATTTCGGCGAACCGCCCTGCCAGCACGGTTTCTGTGCGGTGGCGCAGGGTGGCGGCGTCCAGCGTAACGCCTTTCCAGGTCATCGGGAAGGTCAGCATCGCCTCGCTAACAAAAGAAACCCGGTAGCCCAGGTCGGAGGCCACCCGCGCAGTGGTTTCGCAGCATTGTTCGGTGCGGATCCCACAGATAATCAGGTGGTTGATGTCTCGGGCACGGAGCCAATGATCCAGCCCGGTACCGGTAAACGCGTTGTGGACGTGTTTCTGGAAACTGACCGCAGGCTGATGGCGTAAAAATGGCATCGGCGTAACAAACCCGGAGGCCAGCGAAAAGACATCGTCTTCATCCACATGGAAGATATCCACCACCGGCACGCCTTTCTGCTGGCAGCCTGCAATGAGTGCCAGCATCGCCTGTTGGAACGCCGGGACATCATCTTCCCGCCAATAATCCCGGTGAAAGAAAGACTGCTGGGTATCAATATTGATCAGCGCTGTACGTGACATTTTCGGACTCCTTGTTAGTGAGGTTAAAACCATTCTGACAAGGGAAGTAGCGGATGATAAGACCAAAAACGGACAGGATGGGGTTGGTTTGAGACGATGTTTTTCTCGCGGCAAGTCCGGGATTAAAAAAACACCTGCGACGGTTTCATCCCTTTACCAAAAGGGACTCTTTTCTTTTTGTGGGGTGGACGCAGAAATCACTCGCTTAATTATGAAACGTATCGTATCGTAATTAATATTGCCAGTCGATTAAAAGGAATGAAGCCCAATGCACAACGAGGTCACCGCCAGTCCCGGGCGCAAACGTAGCGAAGCTTCACGCCAGGCCATCCTTGAGGCGACCTGGGAACAACTCAATACCCTTGGCTTTCAGGGCATGTCTATTGAGGGTGTTGCCGCTCAGGCTGGCGTCGGAAAAGCGACAATTTACCGCTGGTGGGCCAGCAAAGGGGTTTTAGCCGTGGACGCTTTTTTGACAGCCATCAACCCCACGCTCGCATTTCCTGAAACGACCTTCGCCCGTCGTGATATCGAGCAGCAATTGGATAATCTCGTTCAGGTTTACCGCGGCCGCGCTGGTGCGCTTTTTGGTGAAATGATTGGTGCCAGTCAGGCTGACGCAGAGATGCGTACCGCATTTTACACTGGCTACCTGAAGCCCAGGCGTGAAGCTGCCAAGACCGCTTTCCGGCGAGGTATTGAACTGGGCCAGTTTCGTTCAGGGCTGGATCCAGAAGCACTGGTTGACTCGCTTTATGGCCCCATTATTTACCGAATGCTGACCGGCATCTTCCCGCTGGATGCTGCTTTTGTTGAACATACCCGCCGCGTCGTTTTTGACGGCATAACGCCTTAATTCAGCAATGCAGGACACTCCCCATGACTGACAACTTCGAAGGCCTGGTACTCCGTTCAAGCCTGATGCCGGACGGTACGCTAACGCTGCAGGCAACATCAGAGAAAGTACCGACCCCGGCCAATGACGAAATTGTGATTCGGGTTGAAGCCGCGCCTGTCAACCCTGCCGACCGCCTGATGATGTTCCCGGGACTGAAACCAGACGCGCTGGAGGCAATAACAGTCAACGGCTTTCCTGGCGTTCGGGGGACTCTCTCACCGGGAGCGATAAAAGGAATGTCTGCACGTATTGGCCAGGCGCTTGCCGTCGGCAATGAAGGCGCAGGCACAGTCGTTGCAGCGGGTCGCGACGTGCAGCAGTACCTGGGGCGGGTGGTAGCTTTGCGTGATGGTATGTATGCCCAATATCGGCTGGCAAAAGCCGCAGAGTGCCTTTTGCTGCCGGCAGGCATCACCGCCGTGGAAGGTGCGGCCGCGTCGATCAACCCGATGACGGCGCTGGGGATAGTGGAAACCATGAGGCGGGAAGGGCACACCGCGCTGGTACATACCGCCGCAGCGTCAAGCCTCGGGCAAATGCTCCTTCGGCTGTGCCAACAGGAAGGCATTGAACTGGTTAATATTGTTCGCCGCCAGGAGCAGGTCGATATTCTGTCCGGCATGGGGGCCCGCAATATCATCGACAGTTCACGCCCGGACTTTGAGTTATGCCTGACGCAGGCCCTGGCGGAAACAGGGGCGACACTCGCTTTTGACGCCATTGGCGGAGGCACTATGGCCAGCACACTACTGGCCTGTATGGAACAGGCCCAGCGGCGCTCACTTCCGTTCAGCCGATACGGTTCACCCGTGCATAAACAAGTTTATATCTATGGCGTGCTGGATCCTTCACCTCGTCTTCTGCAGGGTGATTATGGCGCAGCCTGGGGCGTTGGCGGCTGGCTGATGACCCACTTCCTCACTAAAGCCGGGGCGAGCGTCACGCACCGGCTCCGTGAAAAGGTTGCCGCTGAACTGACAACCACCTTTGCCAGTACTTATGCGGCACACATATCCCTGAACGAAGCACTGGATCCGATCATCATAACGGCCTATTCCTCCGGCTCCACCGGCACTAAATATTTGCTGGAGCCCCACGCTCTAAGGTAAATGACGACGCTCAGGACATCAGCGGCAGCAGCTGCTGATAAATCTGGTTAAAGACCTGGCGCCGCCCGGCATAGCGCTGGTGGCGAGCCAAATCAGGCTGATGCCTTTGTTCCAGCGGCGGCTGAGGTAACAGAGTCTGTAAAGGCTGGCCCGGTGAGAGCGCGATTTGCGCCAGGCGCGCCGCCCCAAGCGCGGGCCCAACGTCGCCGCCGGTGCGGTAATCCAGCACCTGGCCGCTGATATCCGCCAGCATTTGCCGCCAGTACGGGCTACGTGCGCCGCCGCCAATCAGCGTGACGCTGTCCGGCGTAATGCCGCATTCGTGCACAACGTCCATGCCGTCCGCCAGCGCGTAGCCCACGCCTTCCAGCACCGCGCGGGCAAGCTCGGCGGGGCCGTGCTGATGGGTCAGACCAAAAAAGGTACCTTTAGCTTGCGGGTTATTATGCGGAGTACGCTCCCCGGAAAGATAAGGCAGGAACCAAACCACGCCGGCGTCCTGATTTGCCTGTTCCGCCGCCGCCAGTAGAGCCGGTACGCTGCCGAGGCCAGTGAGTTTAGCCGCCCAGTCAAGGCAGGAGGCCGCACTGAGCATCACCGACATCAAATGCCAGCGGTTGGGTAACGCATGGCAAAAACTGTGTACTGCACTTTCCGGCCTGCTACGGAAACCGTCGCTGACGGCAAAGTAAACCCCGGATGTGCCGAGCGATAGCATTGCCTGTCCGGCATCAACCATGCCGACGCCAATAGCCCCTGCGGCATTGTCGCCCCCGCCAGCCACAACGGGCACAGCAGGCATTTTCCAGGCCTCTGCAACTTCTCGCGTTAGTACACCGGTTATTTCACTGCCCTCAAACAATTCAGGCATGTGCCGCCGGGAAAGACGGCAGGCGTCGAGCATCGTGTCACTCCAGTCGCGCTTAGCGACATCCAGCCACATAGTGCCTGCCGCATCGGACATGTCGCTGGCGAATTCTCCGGTCATTCTCAGACGCAGATAATCCTTCGGCAGCAGCACGTTATTAATTTGCGCAAAGATCTCAGGCTCATGACGCTCGACCCACAAAAGCTTAGGCGCGGTAAAGCCGGGCATCATCAGGTTGCCGGTTATCGCTCTTGCCTCTTCTACGTTGCTCTCCAGCAACGCACATTCCTCGCCGCTGCGGCCATCGTTCCAAAGGATAGCCGGGCGGAGTACGCGCTGTTTGCTGTCCAGCAACGTTGCCCCATGCATCTGACCCGCAAGCCCGATCGCCTTTACACCGCTGAGTGCATGTTTCACGCCTAGCGCCCGCATTGCACGGTCTGTTGCCTGCCACCAGTGTTCGGGATCTTGCTCGGACCACAGGGAATGAGGCCGGGAGACGGTCAGCGGCTCGCTGCATGTAGCCATCACCTCACCTGCTTCACTGAGCAGGATCGCCTTCACGCCTGAGGTGCCAAGATCGATGCCGATATACATGGTAGCTCCTTAATATCGCGCCGCTTTTCAGCGGCGCAGGCAAGTTTAGTTATCGAACAAATAGTGGTTAATCAGGTTTTCCAGCCGCTCCTGATGCCCACTTTGATGCTGCGGGGCCAGCTTGTGCTGCTCAGCGTACTGCGCCAGCTGCGTGAGCGATATCTGCCCTTTAAGAATTTGCTGGCCCAGCTCACTATTCCACCCGGCGTAGCGTTTGGCGACACGTTTATCAAGCTCACCGTCTTCAACCATGCGGGCAGCCACTTTCAGCGCCAGCGCCATCGTATCCATGGCGCCGATATGACCATAGAACAGGTCATATTTGTCAGTGCTCTGGCGGCGCACTTTGGCGTCGAAGTTCAGGCCACCGGTCGTGAACCCGCCAGCTTTCAGGATCTCGTACATCACCAGCGCATTTTCCTCGACGCTGTTCGGGAACTGATCGGTATCCCAGCCCAGCTGCGGATCGCCCCGGTTAGCATCCACCGAGCCAAAAATACCCAGTGCAATCGCGCTGGCGATTTCGTGGTGGAATGAGTGACCGGCGAGCGTCGCGTGGTTAGCCTCAATGTTTACCTTTATCTCTTTTTCGAGACCAAACTGCTTCAGGAAGCCGTAGACCGTCGCCACGTCGTAATCGTACTGATGCTTGGTCGGTTCCTGCGGCTTCGGTTCGATAAGCAACGTGCCGCGGAAGCCAATTTTATGCTTGTGCTCAACGACCATTTGCATGAAGCGCCCGATTTGCTCACGCTCCTGCCGTAGGTCGGTATTCAGCAGGGTTTCATATCCTTCACGCCCGCCCCATAGCACATAGTTTTCCCCGCCCAGTTGATGCGTGGCGTTCATTGCCGTCACGACTTGCGTCGCCGCCCTGGTAAACACTTCGGGGTCGGGATTCGTTGCTGCCCCAGCGCCATAGCGAGGGTGGGTAAAGCAGTTAGCCGTACCCCACAGCAGCTTCACGCCGCTGTCCTGCTGTTTTTGCGCAAGAACTTCCGTCATCTGTGCAAAATTGTTCAGGTATTCCTTAAGCGACGAGCCTTCCGGCGACACATCAACATCATGAAAACAGTAATACGGCACGCCCAGTTTCTGGAAAAACTCAAACGCCACGTCGGCTTTGCGCTTCGCAAGCGCCATCGCGTCTCCGGCCTGCTGCCACGGACGTTCGAAAGCGCCTACGCCGAACATATCCGCGCCCGTCCAGCAGAATGTGTGCCAGTAGCAGGCCGCAAAACGCAGATGTTCTTCCATGCGTTTTCCAAGAATTAATGCATCCGGATTGTAGTGACGAAACGCCAGTGGGTTGGTGGTTTTAGGGCCTTCAAAACGCACGCGATCGAGTTGGTCGAAATAAGCTTGCATAGTTAACTCCGTCATCAGAAAACTGCGGCTGGATAGCTGGTCAGCTCATCCTGAATTTTCCCTGGCGGTTGCTCAATTACGTTATTTCACTCTGGGATTGAGAGAATACTCAAATGTGCGTCACCTCGCAAAAAACGAATAAAATAATAAATAAACATCACGTAACTGCTTCCATAAATTAGTGCAACAGACTAGCCATTCAATATAAAATCAGATCGCCATCATAATTTTACGATTAAACAAAAAAACATAATGCAAAGATAAAAATCAGTAATTGATGCTTTCTCCATGAACGATAACAATTCAAACCGTCTGCTGATATGAATCACTCTTTATTCCGATAAGCCACTTTCCCCTACAGGTAAATAACATGAAGATAAAGAACCTCTTAGTCACGCTATGCGCCTCACTTATCCTGACCAGCGTAAGCGGCATCGCAAAAGAAGTGAAAATCGGTATGGCGATTGACGACCTTCGCCTGGAGCGCTGGCAAAAAGATCGCGATATTTTTGTGAAAAAATCGGAATCATTGGGGGCGAAAGTTTTTGTCCAGTCCGCCAATGGCAACGAAGAAACCCAGATGTCGCAAATTGAAAATATGATTAACCGCGGTGTTGATGTATTAGTGATTATCCCCTACAACGGCCAGGTATTAAGTAACGTGGTTGCAGAAGCTAAACGCGAAGGCATTAAAGTGCTCGCCTACGACCGCATGATTAATAATGCTGAAATTGACTTTTATATTTCTTTCGACAATGAAAAAGTCGGTGAATTACAAGCAAAAAGCATTGTGAGTAAAGTGCCGCAGGGGAATTACTTCTTAATGGGCGGTTCCCCGGTGGATAATAATGCGAAATTATTCCGCGCCGGGCAGATGAAAGTATTAAAGCCTTATATCGACGGTGGAAAAATTAAAGTCGTCGGCGATCAGTGGGTTGACGGCTGGCTGCCGGAAAACGCGCTGAAAATAATGGAAAATGCCCTGACGGCGAACAATAACAAGATTGATGCCGTTGTCGCCTCCAACGATGCCACTGCGGGCGGCGCAATTCAGGCGCTTAGCGCGCAGGGGCTGGCAGGGAAAGTGGCTATTTCAGGTCAGGATGCCGATCTCGCGGGCATTAAGCGCATTATTGCCGGCACCCAAACAATGACCGTCTATAAACCGATTACCAAACTGGCAGATACCGCCGCCGAAATTGCCGTCGAGCTGGGGGCAGGTAAACAACCAGCCGCAGATGCCACATTAAATAATGGCCTGAAAGATGTTCCCTCCCGCCTCCTGACGCCTATTGAGGTGGAAAAAACCAATATCGACAGCACCGTCATTGCCGACGGTTTCCACAAAAAGAGCGATCTGTAGCCACTGGGCCTGCACATACGCGGGCCTTCTCTTTCACCAGGAGGAGCCTTATGCCTCATTTGTTGGAAATGAAAAACATCACCAAATCCTTTGGGCCAGTAAAAGCCGTGGATAACGTGAGTCTGGCCCTGGAAGCTGGAGAAGTGATGTCGCTGTGCGGTGAAAATGGCTCGGGCAAATCCACGCTGATGAAAGTGCTGTGTGGTATTTACCCTCACGGCAGCTATGAAGGTGAGATCTGGTTTGCCGGTGAGCCGCTGCAGGCGAGTCATATTCGCGACACTGAGCGCAAAGGCATCGCCATCATTCATCAGGAACTGGCGCTGGTGAAGCATCTTACGGTGCTGGAAAACATCTTCCTCGGCGTAGAAATTACGCGCCACGGCCTGCTCGACTTCGATGCCATGACGTTACGCTGCCAGAAGCTGCTTGCCCAGGTGAACCTTACGCTCTCCCCGGAAACACGCGTGGGGGATTTGGGGCTCGGGCAGCAGCAATTGGTTGAGATCGCGAAGGCGCTGAACAAGCAGGTCCGGTTGCTGATTCTGGACGAACCCACCGCTTCGCTCACCGAGCAGGAAACCGCCGTACTGCTCGGGATAATTCGCGATCTGCAGGCGCACGGCATCGCCTGTATTTATATCTCCCACAAGCTCAATGAAGTAAAAGCCATTTCCGACACCATCTGCGTGATTCGCGACGGGCAGCCCATCGGCACCCGTGAAGCCAGGCAGATGAGCGAGGACGATATCATCACCATGATGGTTGGCCGGGAACTGACCGCGCTGTACCCCAGCGAACCTCACCAAACCGGCGATGAGATCCTGCGCGTCGAACACCTGACCGCATGGCACCCGGTCAACCGGCACATCAAGCGGGTCAACGATGCCTCTTTTTCTCTGCGAAAAGGGGAAATCCTGGGGATTGCCGGTTTGGTCGGGGCCGGAAGAACCGAGGCGGTGCAGTGTCTGTTTGGCGTTTGGCAGGGGCGCTGGGAAGGAAAGATCTACATCGACGGGCAGCAGGTTCGTATCAATAACTGTCAGCAGGCTATCGCTCACGGCATCGCCATGGTGCCGGAAGATCGTAAGAAGGACGGCATCGTGCCGGTCATGGCCGTGGGGCAAAACATCACGCTTGCCGCATTGAGTCAGTTTACTGGCGCACTGAGCAGCCTGGATGAAGCGCAAGAGCAGCACTGCATGCTGCAGTCGCTGGCACGCCTGAAAGTCAAAACGTCATCGCCCAGCCTGGCGATTGGCCGCCTGAGCGGTGGGAACCAGCAAAAAGCAATTCTTGCCCGCTGCCTGCTGCTCAACCCGCGCATCCTGATACTCGATGAACCCACTCGAGGCATCGACATTGGCGCGAAATACGAGATCTACAAACTTATCAATCAACTGGTGCAGCAGGGGATCGCCGTCATTGTCATCTCCTCTGAACTCCCCGAAGTGCTCGGCCTGAGCGATCGCGTACTGGTGATGCACGAAGGCCGCATTAAAGCCGATTTGATTAACCATAATCTGACCCAGGAAAAGGTCATGGAAGCCGCCCTGAGGAGTGACCCCCATGTCGAAAAGCAATTTGTCTGAAATGAAACTGACAGCACCAGGCCGCGCCTCCGTTGGGGCATTAAAATCGCTGAATTTGCAGGTTTTTGTCATGATTGCCGCCATCCTGGTCATCATGCTGTTCTTTACGTGGCAAACGGACGGCGCTTACCTGAGCGCCCGCAACGTCTCCAACCTCCTTCGGCAAACGGCCATTACCGGCATCCTCGCGGTGGGCATGGTGTTCGTCATTATTTCGGCTGAAATCGACCTCTCGGTTGGCTCAATGATGGGTCTTCTGGGCGGCGTAGCGGCCATTTTTGACGTCTGGCTCGGCTGGCCTCTGCCACTCACGATTGTTGTCACGCTGGCCCTGGGCCTGGTTCTCGGGGCATGGAACGGATGGTGGATTGCCTATCGCAAAGTGCCGTCGTTTATCGTCACGCTCGCGGGCATGCTGGCGTTTCGGGGAATTTTAATCGGCATCACCAATGGCACCACCGTGTCGCCTACCAGCGGAGCCATGTCGCAAATCGGGCAAAGCTACCTGTCAGACGGCATTGGCTTTACCGTTGGCGTTATCGGTTTGATGGGCTTTATTGCCTGGCAATGGCGGCTACGCATTCGCCGTCAGGCTCTGGGCCTTGCCGCGCCCGCGTCGGGTGGCGTTGTTGGCCGCCAGGCAATCACCGCCGTGATCATACTCGGCGCCATCTGGCTGTTGAACGACTATCGCGGCGTTCCCACGCCGGTACTGCTCCTTGCGCTGCTGCTGCTCGCCGGGATGTTTATGGCTACCCGAACTGCGTTTGGCCGCCGCATCTACGCCATCGGCGGCAATATTGATGCTGCGCGCCTTTCGGGAATCAACGTCGAGCGTACCAAGCTAGCGGTGTTTGCTATAAACGGCCTGATGGTAGCGATTGCCGGACTGATTCTTAGCTCGCGCCTCGGAGCAGGCTCACCTTCTGCCGGGAACATCGCCGAACTGGATGCCATTGCCGCCTGTGTTATTGGTGGAACCAGCCTGGCGGGTGGTATCGGCAGCGTTGCCGGGGCGGTGATGGGGGCATTTATTATGGCTTCGCTCGACAACGGCATGAGCATGATGGACGTCCCGACCTTCTGGCAGTACATCGTCAAAGGTGCCATTTTGCTGCTCGCGGTGTGGATGGATTCTGCGACCAAACGCCGGGCGTAATATGCCTGCCGGGCAAAACGTGCAAACGATCACACTGCCGGGGTGGCGTTCCCCGGCTCGCTCGCGGCTGTGATATGCAGACATCTGGTTAGCTACGGGAAACTATCGGCATGTTTGAGAAACGTCATCGCATTACGCTGCTGTTCAACGCCAATAAAGTCTATGACCGTCAGGTAGTCGAAGGCGTGGGGGAATATTTGCAGGCCTCTCAGTCAGAATGGGACATTTTTATCGAAGAGGACTTTCGCGCCCGGATCGATAATATCAAAGAGTGGCTGGGCGACGGCGTGATTGCCGATTTTGACGATCGGGAGATTGAACACTTGCTGGAAGGCGCCGAAGTCCCGATTGTCGGCGTCGGTGGCTCCTACCACACGCCGGAGCACTATCCCGCAGTGCATTACATCGCGACTGACAACCACGCGCTGGTGGAAAGCGCTTTCCTGCACCTGAAAGAGAAAGGCGTGCAGCGTTTTGCGTTTTATGGGTTGCCCGGCTCGAGCGGCAAACGTTGGGCGGCCGAACGCGAGCACGCTTTTCGTCAATTGGTTGCGAAGGAAAAGTACCGGGGCGTGGTTTATCAGGGCATAGAAACGGCACCAGAAAACTGGCAGCACGCCCAAAACCGCCTGGCGGACTGGGTACAAACGCTGCCGCCGCAAACCGGCATTATTGCGGTCACGGACGCCCGAGCCCGACACCTGCTGCAGGTCTGCGAGCACCTGCATATCCCCGTCCCGGAAAAGCTTTGCGTTATCGGCATCGATAACGAGGAACTGACCCGTTATTTATCGCGGGTCGCGCTTTCGTCAGTAGCGCAGGGTACGCGTCAGATGGGCTACCAGGCCGCCAAACTGCTACACCGCCTGCTGGACAGCGAAATTCTGCCGCTCCAGCGTGTGCTAGTGCCGCCGGTGAGGGTTGTGGAACGCCGCTCCACGGATTATCGCTCGCTGCATGACCCGGCGGTAATCCAGGCAATGCACTACATCCGCAATCACGCCTGCAAAGGGATCAAGGTCGAACAAGTACTGGATGCGGTCGGGATCTCACGTTCGAACCTGGAGAAACGTTTCAAAGAAGAGGTCGGCGAGACGATTCACGCGGTGATCCACGCCGAAAAACTGGAAAAAGCGCGCAGCCTACTGATTTCAACTTCTTTATCTATCAATGAAATATCACAGATGTGCGGCTACCCATCTTTGCAATATTTCTATTCGGTATTTAAAAAAGAGTATGACGCCACGCCTAAAGAGCACCGCGATCGCTTTAGCGAAATTTTAGTTTAAAACCATACTCTAGATAATTCGAGTTGCAGGAAGGCGGCAAGGCCGGGAATCCTCAGGAGCATAGCTAACTATGTGACTGAGGTGAGCGGGTGCAGCAAACGCGCCTGCGGCTTGAAGTATGACGAGTATAAATAACAATGCCCTCCGAAGAGGGCATTGTTTATTTCATTCAGGCAATGAAAATTAATTCGGCAGCATTAAACGCTGGTTGCTCTGATACATCGCGAACAGGAAGTTATTATAGCTTGAGCCTTTCGCCGAATACCCTTTCAGCTTGTGAATCATATTATTAGCCGTCACTTCCTGATCCGCTTTGCGCAGCTTGGCACGCTCTTTACGGAACGAAGAATAGGCCGGGTGGGTATTCAGGTTAGCGACGTAAGCATTCACGCCTTCATTCACAGAGCCGTAATGCAGGTAACCTTTCACTTTACCGGGCTCGCTGTTGCAATGGCGCTTGGTGCACTTCATGCCAAACAGATTGTTGTTGCTGCGGGCAAGTTTAGATGTGCCCCAGCCGCTTTCCGCCGCGGCCATTGTCGCCACCATATTGGTAGGAATGATATCGACTTTTTCCAGCAGACTGTTCCACGGCACACGGTTGGTATTGCCGCGCCACGCCACCTTGTAACGCTGGGTAATTTCTTTCAGACGTGCACGCTCAGTCGGCGACCAGCGCTTTTCGTACTGCTTTGAAATCAACCAGTTACGGTCGGCAGTTATCGCTGCATTTTGGCGGGTAATATATGGCATGACCGTCCGGAGAAACGCTTTTTTCCTTGGTGTCCCGGAAGGGTATTTTCGCAAATCAGGAAGCGAACCATTTTCACTATTGCGAGAATACTCTTTTTTACTACTTGCCAGTTTACTGCTTACCGCTTTCTTGCTGCTTACTTTCGTTATATGGGCCTTGCTGTGCGATTTAGGCTCATGTTTACTGGCGAGCGCGTGACTTGAAAAGCCCACGGTCAGCAGCATGAGTATCGCGGCCCCGAATCGTCGAAATGGGGGTGATATCATTAGCTCTCCTGGTCGGATCGATCGTTTCCAGTGCCTTATTTTTTAAAAGGTTTTAGAAAAATAGAGGCGAATTATATCAAAATTAACCGCTCAGAGCACCTTTAGAAATAGTACTATTCCGAAACAATGTCACCTGGGAACTTCTTATGGTGATAAAAAGTATTGTAAAATTCGGGGCTTAATCACACTTCGCGGCACAGTAAAAAAATGCACTGCGGAGGATGATTCCCGCATTTAGAGAGTGAGATTATTGGTTATATTTTTAAGGTGGCGGCGGCAATAGCCTGACGGCGGAACGACCGGGGTTAAGGCGCTCAAATAACATTTGATACAGGAAAACTGGCAACATGAGCCTGGTGCAGAACCTGATAAAAAAAGCCTTTGCAACGGCGAACGCTAACGAAGCCGCAAGCTTCCTTGCCAGCGCGTGCAACCGTATGAAAGCGCATAATAAAGAGCAAATTCAGGCCGAGGTTAGCGCAGCATTAGTCAACGTTAATCTTGTTCGCATCAGTGAAAAACCGCCGCAAACCAAAACGGTTTACCAGGACTCGCCGGAAACCCTCCGTCGCCTGAGAGAAGCAGAGTCACTCTCCACCAGCCTGCTTGCCCAGCTGCGAGAAGCCCAGTTGCGCTCCGCTCAGGGCGACACCGTAGAAACAACCGCCCGCCTGCAACGATATGAAAAACAGGTCACGGAGCTCCAGAAAGCGCTGAATATCAGTCAGGAAATGCACCTGAAAGAATCTGCCCTGGTGCGCAGCGTGATGCAGCGGGAAATCGACGAGCTGAAAAGCCTTCTGAACCGCCAGAAAGAGTCCGGCTCCGGGCTGCTGGAAACACATCAGCGGGAAAAGGCCGAGCTTCATCAGCGCCTGGAAGCCGCCGACGAACTGATTAAAACCCAGCAGGAAGCGCGCTACAAAGCGGAAGCGGAAGTGGCGATCCTGCAGGAAAAACTCGAGAATCTGCGCGCCGATAACCATTACAGCTTTGAGCAGTGTGAAACCCTGAACGCCAGACTCACCAAAACAATCGATGAGCTGCTCGCCACCCGCAACACGCTGAGCGCCCACTTCGGCCACTGGTTAACGAACAAATAAAAACGTTAACGCCGTCACTCACCCCGGCGGCTACACCCTGCAAAACACACGGGCAGGATGAGCGCATGTTTCCAGGGGCATGGCAAACTGCGCAATAAATCCTCACTGGATGATGCGTATGACACGACTCTCTCTCTGCCTGTTGTTCACGCCCTGCCTTGCATTCGCGGGCTGGAACGCGCCTGGGCTTTCTGCTTTTCAGGCCACACATCCGGGCTTGTTTACCAGCGCAACACACCTCGATAAAAGCACCCTTCCCCTCAGGCTGACGCAGGATAATCAATGCTGGCAGCCCTCAGAGGCCATCAAACTTAATCAGGTTCTGTCCCTGACGCTTTGCGCCGGGGATGCCCCGACGTGGCGAGTTTTCCGCGCCGGAGAGTACCAGGCGCAAATAGATACTCGCAGCGGGACGCCAACGCTGATGCTGAGCCTTCAGCCGGAGGCCAGCAGTCAGCCCCTGCAAGCGATGGCGCAGTGCCCGAAATGGGATGGAAAGCCGCTCAACGTCGATGTCAGCAGCACTTTTGCTGAAGGGTCGGTTGTGCGGGATTTCTACAGCGGGAATACGGCCCAGGTTGAGCAAGGCCACATCACGCTGATGCCCGCAGCCGGAAGCGGCGCTTTATTGCTGCTGGAATCTGCCACTGTGGCGGAACCTGCCCCGTTTAGCTGGCAGAATGCGACGGTCTATTTCGTTCTCACCGACCGTTTTGAAAACGGCAACCCGACGAACGACCACAGCTATGGCCGCCATAAAGACGGCATGCAGGAAATAGGCACCTTCCACGGCGGCGACCTTGCCGGGCTGACCAGCAAACTGGATTACCTGCAGCAGCTTGGCGTTAACGCGCTCTGGATAAGCTCCCCGCTGGAGCAAATTCACGGCTGGGTGGGCGGCGGCACCAAAGGTGATTTCCCGCATTACGCCTACCACGGCTATTACACCCAGGACTGGACGAAACTTGATGCCAACATGGGCAACGAAGCCGATCTCCGCCGACTGGTGGATGAAGCCCATCAGCGCGGGATCCGCATTCTGTTTGACGTCGTGATGAATCACACCGGATACGCGACGCTCGCCGACATGCAGGCATACCAGTTTGGCGCCCTCTATCTCAAAGGTGATGAACTTAAAAAAACCCTCGGCGAGCGCTGGACTGACTGGAAGCCAGCGCCGGGCCAAAGCTGGCACAGCTTTAACGATTACATCAACTTCAGCGACAAGGCCGCGTGGGATAAGTGGTGGGGCAAAGCCTGGATCAGAACGGATATTGGCGATTACGACAATCCCGGCTTTGACGACTTAACCATGTCGCTCGCCTTCCTGCCCGATTTAAAAACCGAAGTGACCGCTCCAGCAGAATTACCGGCGTTTTACAGCCACAAGTCGGATACCGCCGCAAAGGCGATACCGGGCTACACGGTTCGCGATTACCTGACTCACTGGCTAAGTCAGTGGGTGCGTGACTACGGCATTGATGGCTTCAGGGTCGATACGGCAAAACACGTCGAAAAAGCGGCCTGGCAGCAATTAAAAACGCAGTCCAGCGCGGCATTGGCTGAATGGAAGCGGGCCAACCCGGACAAAAAAATCGACGATGCGCCGTTCTGGATGACGGGCGAAGCCTGGGGACACGGCGTGATGAAAAGCGACTACTACGCCAGCGGCTTCGACGCGATGATCAACTTCGACTATCAGGAACAGGCGGCCAAAGCCGTAGATTGCCTGGCAACGATTGGCCCGACCTGGCAGCAAATGTCTGACAAACTTCAGCAATTCAACGTGCTGAGCTACCTCTCCTCCCACGACACCCGCCTGTTCCGGGAAGGTGGACAAAAAGCGGCGGAGCTGTTGCTGCTCACGCCAGGCGCGGTGCAAATCTTCTACGGGGATGAAACCCAGAGGCCGTTTGGCCCGACGGGCTCTGACCCGCTACAGGGCACCCGCTCAGACATGAACTGGCAGGATGCCACCGGCCCGCAGGCCACAACGCTTGCCCACTGGCAGAAGCTGAGCCAGTTCCGCGCCCGCCACCAGGCCATCGGCGCAGGAAAACAAACCACGTTGAGCGTAAAACAGGGCTATGCCTTTAGCCGGGTCAGTGGCGATGACAAGGTGATGGTGGTGTGGGCGGGCAATCCGTAGGCGTTAAAGCCCCTCAGCAAGGGAGAAAATAAGCCCAGGCTTCAACATATCCTGCTGCACAGCACAAATCACACAGCATATTCGCCAACAGTGGCTATGCTTACCGGGTTTGCACGGCGTTATTTGTAGCGCTATGGTTAGCCTCTTTTCAAAAGTATTCAGCAGACCCACGTTATGACGTTTTCACTTTTCGGCGATAAATTCACCCGCCATGCAGGCATCACACGCCTGATGGAGGATCTCAACGACGGCCTGCGCACGCCAGGCGCCATCATGCTTGGCGGTGGCAACCCTGCGCAGATCCCGGCGATGAACGACTACTTCCAGCAGCTGCTTTCCGAGATGCTGGCCAGCGGTAAACTGACCGACACGCTATGCAACTACGACGGTCCGCAGGGGAAAAGTGAACTGCTAAAATTGCTTGCCGGTATGCTGCGCGATGAACTGGGTTGGGACATCGAACCACAGAATATTGCACTAACAAACGGCAGTCAGAGCGCGTTTTTCTACTTGTTTAACCTTTTCGCCGGACGTCATGCGGATGGTCGCACCAAAAAGGTGCTCTTCCCGCTGGCGCCGGAGTACATTGGCTACGCGGATGCCGGACTGGAAGAAGAGCTGTTTGTCTCCACCCGTCCGAACATCGAACTGTTGCCGGAAGGCCAGTTTAAGTACCACGTTGACTTCGAACACCTGCATATCGGCGAAGATACCGGCATGATCTGCGTATCTCGTCCGACGAACCCGACCGGCAACGTAATCACCGACGAAGAACTGATGAAGCTGGACGCGCTGGCGAACCAGCACGGCATTCCGCTGGTGATCGATAACGCCTACGGCGTGCCTTTCCCCGGCATCATCTTTAGCGAAGCCCGCCCGCTGTGGAACCCGAACATCATCCTGTGCATGAGTCTGTCCAAGCTCGGCCTACCGGGCAGCCGCTGTGGGATCATTATCGCTAACGAGAAAATCATCTCCGCCATCAGCAACATGAACGGCATTATCAGCCTGGCGCCGGGCGGCATTGGCCCAGCCATGGCCTGCGAAATGATTAAGCGGAACGATCTGCTGCGCCTGTCTGAAACTGTTATCAAGCCGTTTTACTACCAGCGCGTGCAGGAGACTATCGCCGTGCTCCGACGCTATCTGTCGCCGGAACGCTGCCTGATCCACAAGCCGGAAGGCGCTATCTTCCTGTGGCTGTGGTTTAAAGACCTGCCGATCACCACCGAGCTGCTGTACCAGCGCCTGAAAAAGCGCGGCGTGCTGATGGTGCCGGGCGATTACTTCTTCCCGGGGCTGGACAAGCCGTGGCCGCACACACACCAGTGCATGCGCATGAACTATGTCCCGGAGCCGGAAAAGATCGAGGCAGGGGTGAAAATCCTGGCTGAAGAGATTGAGCGAGCCTGGGCGGAAGCCGAATAACAAGTAACAATGTAAAACGGGGCTTAATGCCCCGTTTTCTTATCTCACCACTAAAGCGTCATAGCCTTTCCAGCGGTAGTTCAGCATCGAAATCCCCCAGCAGGCGATAAACAGCCCGACCACAACAAATCCGGCGTTGCCGAGGTTGTCGTTGAGCGCGCCAACCCACTGCCAGATCCCGTCCTCTAACTGGAATTTATCAGCCAGCAGGCCCAGCGCTTCAAGCCCACCGATAAACAACGCCACCACCACAGAAGTGCCGGTAATCGTCATGTTGTAGTAGAGCTTGCGCTGCGGTTTGTTAAACGCCCAGCCGTAGGCACCCACCATAATCACGTTGTCGAGGGTATCCACCAGCGCCATGCCGCTGGCAAACAGCGCCGGGAACACCAGAATCGACCAGATGGACATGCCGCTGGAGGCGCTGGCGGCAGAAATGCCCAACACACCAATTTCGGTGGCGGTGTCAAAGCCGAGGCCGAACAGGAAGCCGACCAGGTACATGTGCCAGCTTTTGCCGATCAGGCGAAAAACAGAGTTAAACAGCCAGCTCATCATGCCGCCGCCGGTCATTTCCGTCGCATCTGCAGCCAGCGGTTCACCGCGTTTAAGCTGGCGGAAGTTGCGCCACACGCCACGCAGGATTACCAAGTTAACCAGCGCCATCGCCAGCAGGAAGCAGGCCGACACGGCGGTGCCGATCACGCCGCCAACGTCATGGAACCAGTCCATTTTTTGCTGGAAAGCCGCAGCAGTAGCTGCAATGGCGACAGAAGCCAGAATCACAATGCTGGAGTGACCCAACGAGAACCAGGCTCCCACGCCAAACGGGCGTTTGCCCTGCTGCATCATTTTGCGGGTGACGTTATCAATCGCGGCGATATGGTCGGCGTCTACCGCGTGGCGCAGGCCGTAGCACCAGGCCAACAGGCTGGCCGCCATCAGCGCCGAGCTGTGGTTAAACGCCGCCAGCGCCCAGGCCCAGGCGGCAAAGTTAGCCGCCACTAAAACCGCCAGCAGCAGGCCGGCGCGCGGGTTGTCACGAAGAACACGCATTAACATCTTTTTTATCCTTGTGGTGATTCAAATAGCGGGCAGCGGCAACCACTGCCTGCCCCAGGGAAAGCGCCCCGTCACCGGCTGGAAGCCGCGTCGGGAAGAGAGGGGTGAAATCGGAGAGATAGAACGCCAGGCGCTCGCGCAGCAGCCGGTTGTGCAGCACGCCACCGCAGCAGGCCACGGTGGTCACGCCGGTGAGCAAGGCATGATGGCGAACCAGCGCCGACAGGCCTTTCGCCAGGGCATCGTGAAACGCCCAGGCCCGCGCTCCGGCCTCGCCCTGCCAGCCAAACCATTGCCGCCAGAAGGCCGCCAGATCGAGATGACCGTTCACCAACGGCAGCGTGACAGGGTGCGAACAGGGGCCAGCGTCCAGCGCCAGGGCTTCAAGGCGACAGGCGGCTTCGCCTTCATAGCTTTGTTGGTAAGGCGCACAGTTGAGCGCGGTGGCAACGGCATCAAACAGCCGCCCGCAGGATGAGGCTAGCGGGGCATTAACTCCGCGAGCCACCGCTTTTGCCAGAGGTCGCCACGCCTGCGCCCGCACAGCTTCTGTTTCGGGATAACGCTGCCAGCCGGGCACAAACGCCTCGCACTGGGCGAGAAGGTTACGCCACGGCTGCACGGCGGCCAGATCTCCCCCCGGCAACGCCACGGCCGGCAATCCGCCGAGAGAGACACAGCGCCGGTAATTCACCAGCAGGCATTCGCCGCCCCAAAGCTGGCCAGCTTCGCCATAGCCAATGCCGTCCAGCGCAAGGGCAATGACGTTGCCGCCGTTCAGCGGCCAGCCGTGTTCGGCCAGGCAGGCCGCCGTGTGGGCGTGGTGATGCAGTACTTCAGTAACAGGAAGCGCCATGTCATGCCCAACCTGCGTGCTGCGGTAGCAAGGATGTGCGTCGAGCGCGACATGCTCTGCCTTAAAGCCGTAGATCTCGCTCATCAGCGCCAGCGAGCTTTGCCATTGGGCCTCCACGCCCTCCTGAGCCAAATCGCCAAAATGCTGACTCAGCACCGCCTGCCCGTCGCGAACCAGGCAGAAGGTATTTTTGAGATCGCCCCCCAACGCCAGAATCGGCGGCAGGTCTTTAAAGCCAGCGGGCAAAGGAAGCGCATCCGGCACAAAACCTCGCGCACGGCGCAGCATTTCGCCGCTGGCTCGCATCACCGAGTCGTCCATGCGCTGAAGAATGTCCCGGTTATGCAGCAGAAAACCGTCGGCAATACCGTCCAAATCCTGAAGCGCCTGAGCATTGTCGGTGGCCGGTGGCCTGCCGTTGAGGTTCCCGGAGGTCATCACCAGCGGGCCACCAAAGTCCTGAACCAGCAGGTGCTGGAGCGGGTTAGCGGGCAGCATTACGCCGGTTTCGTTTCGCCCCGGCGCCACGGCAGCGCTCAGCTCAGGCAAAACATCACTCGCCACCAGCACCACCGGTGCTGCAGGCGTGGCAAGCAGCGCCCTGGCCTCATCAGGCAACCCTTCGGGCGTAGCAATCATCACCGCCAGCGGTTTGGCGGGCCGCTGCTTACGCGCCCGGAGGCGTTCAACGGCGGCGTTGTTACGGGCATCCACGGCAAGGTGAAAACCGCCCAAACCTTTAACCGCCACGATTTTTCCCTCACGCAGCGCGGCAACGGCCAGGGCGACCGCCTGCTCGCCGTCCAGTCGCTGCGCGCCCTGCTGCCAGTAGATCTGCGGCCCGCAGTCCGGGCAGGCTACCGGCTGAGCGTGAAAACGCCTGTCCATCGGGTTGCGATATTCTTCCTCGCAGGCGGCACAGAGCGGAAACGCCGCCATCACCGTGGACGGGCGGTCATAAGGCATCGCCCGGATGATGGTGAAACGTGGCCCACAGTGGGTGCAGTTGATAAACGGGTAGCGGTAGCGGCGGTCGGTCGAATCGTTAAGCTCGCGCAGGCATTCCGGGCAGGTGGCGGCATCCGGCACGATTTGGGTGTCCATCGCGCCATGGCCGCTGTGACGAATGCTAAAGTCCTGGGGCAAAACGTCCCAGAAAATTGGCTGCTGCGCCACGCTGTCGATGCGCGCCAGCGGCGGGCAATGTTGGTACAGCTCGCTCAAGAACGCTTCCGGGCTGACGGTCAGACGAACCACAACGCCTTCGCCATCGTTGCAGACATCGCCCATCAGCTTCAGCCGCTGTGCAATTTGCCAGACAAAGGGGCGGAAGCCAACGCCCTGGACTTTGCCGCGAATGCGGAGTTCGGTGCCCCTCACCCTGGCCCTCTCCCCAGAGGTGAGAGGGGACAAATCGGGTTCAGACTCCACGATTCCTCCATCCGGGGTGAGGGTAAAAATCACGCTTCCACCGCCTCGCGCAGACGCGCCTTCATGCTGTTATAGGTCGTTTGCGCATAGCTCTCCGCCCACGCCTGATCCTCAATTGCGCTAACGTTCACCGCGCAATATTTGGTTTCCGGCGTTTTGGAGATCGGGTCGAGATTGTCCTGCGTCAGCTCGTTACAGGCGCCAATCCACCATTGATAGGTCATATAGACGGAGCCTTTGTTAATGCGCTCGTTCACGTCCGCGCGGCTGATAACCTTGCCGCGACGCGAACTTACCCAGACCAGTTGCCGATCTTTGATACCTAGCGCGTCCGCATCCAGCGGGTTGATTTGCACAAAGCCGGGCTCATCCGCGAGGGTTTGCAGCGCCGCGCAGTTGCCGGTCATCGAGCGGCAGGAGTAGTGCCCGACTTCGCGGACGGTGCAAAGCACCAGCGGGTAAGTATCGTCAGGCACTTCGGCGGGCGCACGCCAGGCGGCGGCAAACAGTTGCCCTTTGCCGCTTGGCGTGTCGAATTTGCTGTCTTTGTAGAGATATGGCGTACCGGGGTGGTCCAGCGTCGGGCAAGGCCACTGCACGTGTCCCATATCGCCCATTTTTTCGTAGGTGACGCCGTAAAACAGCGGGCACAGCTCACGCAGCTCATCCCAGATTTGCTGGTTATTTTCATAGTGCATTGGGTAGCCCATCGCCGTCGAAAGCAGGCTGATGATTTCCCAGTCGCGCTTCACGTTGTATTTCGCCTCGATGGCTTTCTCGAAGCGCTGGAAGCCCCGGTCGGCACAGGTAAAGACGCCGCCGTGCTCGCCCCAGGACGTGGCGGGCAGCAGCACATCAGCGACTTCGGCGGTTTTGGTCATAAAGATGTCCTGCACCACCACAAAGTCGAGCGCCTCAAATCCTTTGCGCACCAAGCCCAGGTCCGCTTCGGTCTGGAGCGGATCTTCACCCATGATGTAGTAGGCTTTGACTTTGCCCTCTATCGCCAGGTGCGGCACTTCGGTAATGCGCACGCCAACTTTGTCATCCATCACCGCCGGGTCAATCCCCCAGGCTTTAGCAAACTTCGCGCGCACTTCAGGATCAACCACATCCTGGTAGCCGGGGAACTGGTTAGGCAACACGCCCATATCGCAGGCTCCCTGTACGTTGTTCTGCCCGCGTACTGGGCCAACGCCAACGTTTTCACGCCCCAGGTTGCCGGTGAGCAGCGCCAGGCTGGACAGCCCTTTGACCACGTCCACCGCCTGGCCGAACTGGGTTACGCCCATGCCCCACATGATGGTGGCGGATGGCGCTGCGGCGAAGGTGCGCATCGCCTGGCGAACCAGCTGAGCCGGTACGCCGGTTAAATGCTCGACGTCCTCCGGCGCGTAGCCCTTCACGGTTTCGCGGTAAGCCTCCAGCCCTTCGGCATATTTGGCGACGTACTCTTTGTCGTACAGCTGCTCTTCCAGCAGGACATAGCCAAAGGCGTTCACCAGCGCCATGTTGCAGCCGTTTTTGATTTGCAGATGCTGATCGGCAATGCGGGCGGTTTCGATGCGGCGCGGGTCGCAGACAATGATTTTCGCGCCGTTGCTTTTGGCTTTAATCACCCGACGAGCCACGATAGGGTGAGAATCGGCGCAGTTGTAGCCCACTACCAGCAGGCATTTGGAGTTTTCGATATCACCGATGGAGTTGCTCATCGCCCCGTTCCCAAGCGTTGCCTGCAGCCCGGCCACGCTTGGGCCGTGGCAAACGCGGGCGCAGCAGTCGACGTTGTTGGTGTTCAGCACCGCGCGGGCGAATTTCTGCATCACAAAGTTGGTTTCGTTCCCCGTTCCGCGCGAAGAACCGGTGGTCATAATGGCGCGAGGGCCGAACTGCTCTTTGATCGCCTTCAGGCGCGCAGCGGTATAGCTAATCGCTTCTTCCCAGCTTACCGGCTGCAGTTTGCCGCCCTTCTCGTAGCGGATCATCGGCTGCGTCAGGCGTGGCGTCAGCAGTTTGGTATCGTTAAGAAAATCCCAGCCGTAGTAGCCTTTCAGGCAGAGTTCGTTTTGGTTAGTCACGCCCCCGGCCGCTTCGGCGCGAATAATTTTGTTGTTCTCAACGACCAGTTTCAGTTTGCAGCCGGCCCCGCAGTAAGGGCAGACGCTGGTAATTTTTTTCATCAGTAACAGACCTGTTAAAAGTTGAAATGCAAAGGGATTAGAACGTCAGCGCCGCAGGGGCATCTAACGCGGCACGGCGACGTTTTTCCGCGCTCATTTGTTCCAGCCGGTTACGGTCCACGCACAGGATGGCGTTGGTCGGGCAGGCTTCCAGGCAGGCCGGGCCAGCCTCGCGGTGGTAGCAAAGGTCACATTTGTTGGCCTCAGCTTTTTCCGCCATCACGTTCAGCCCGGCACCGCTGTTGCGGATCACTGGCCGCACGACGACCTCCATCGCGCCATAAGGGCAGGCAACGACGCAGGTTTTGCAGCCGATGCAGCGTTCCTGCATGACGTGGACAAAGCCTTGGTCCCGGCTGATGGCGCCGTTAGGGCAGACGTTGGCACAGGGCGCGTCCTCGCACTGGCGGCACATGGTGGCGGTAGACACATTCACGCCTTTGATAACGTGAATACGCGGTAAGAAGGTTTGGGGGGTCAGCGCCGAACAGTCCTGGTTCTCCTGGTGAGAGACCACGCACGCCACCTCACAAGTGCGGCAGCCGATGCATTTGCTCGAATCGGCAATGATGAAGCGGTTCATCATGAACTCCTGCAATAAGTGTGTTATTGCGTGGGGTTATTCATAAAGCGTGCCAGGTTTGCAGGCCGCGCGGTTAGAGGGTTTGACGAGAGGTAAGGGGGATGTTCGACACTTTTGACGATGTCATTTTGGTAACAGTAGTCATTAATGACCCTCACCCCGGCCCTCTCCCTGGAAGGGAGAGGGGGAAAAGAGTCGCGCCCTTCTTCCATGTAAATAAGGGAAAAGAATCGTGCCCTTTCTCCCATGTAAGCAGGGGAAAAGAAGTACTGCCGTTCTGATCCCCTCTCCCCCATGGGGAGAGGGTTAGGGTGAGGGGAAAAACTAGAAAGGCGTTTCGCTCTCTGAAATAGTGAGGGGCTCATACCCGCCAAAACCCGTCCACGTCGCCAGCCGCTGATAAACTTGCTCCACCGCCGCTTTCACCGCCTCCGTCATCGGATAGTAGAAGCCGACGATATCCGGCTGAATGCCGAGGAACACCACTTCCCCCACGTCCTCTTTCAGCTGATCGACCAGATAATTAAGCGGCATATTGTGGGTGGTCATCATAAACATCTCGGCGATGTCGTCCGGGTCAATGACGCGGATCTCGCCAGGGTTGAGCATCATGTCGGTGGCATCCACAATCAGCAGCAATTCCGGATGCAGTTCGCGGATGGCAACCACGTCGTTTTCAGGCGCACTGCCGCCGTCGATCACCACCCAGTCACCCTGCGGAGAAGCCTGACACTTCTCGGCCAGCAGCGGGCCAGCCCCGTCGTCGCCCATCATGCTGTTGCCTACGCAAAGCAGTACCTTAGTCATAGCGTCTCCTTACCATCAGGTAGATGGCGGGTTCTTGTTGAATGGCCTGCAGCATGTCGAGCAGCGCCTGGCTCCAGGCCTGCTGTTCCGGGGTCTGCGTCGGCTTAGCGGCATCCAGCGCCCGGGCCAGCATCACCACGTGATTCTGGTCGATAACAATCTCGCCGTAGCGCGGCACGCCGTTCATTTTGCGCCGGGCTTCGCCGTCAGCTTCAAGCGTGGCAATCCACGCTTGATAGGCTTCCAGCGGGCAAACCAGGCTCTCTTTCAGGCAGTCGATTACCCCCAAATGGTGGCCAATCGCCAGGCTGTAGTAGACCACCTGCTGAGCGTCAGCCGGGGTGTTGTCGTTCTCATCGACAAACTTGCGGCTGAGCTGACAGAACACCACCGACTCGCTCATTACACGCGCTCCTGATGAACCAGTTGCTCAAGGTTAGTGACGATTTCCGTCAGGCGTGGGTCGTTTTCCGCGCTCAGCCACTGCTGAACGGCATCGCCCCCGGTTGTCAGGTTAGTCATGTAGCTGTCGGCAATCTGGCGGCCATAGCGGTAACCGGCCAGGCGACGAGCGGCGCGGTCAATGCGCACCCGCAGCGGCTGAACCATATCCGGGTGGAGGATTTTTGCCGGCTCAACGTCCAGCTCGCTTGCCGGGCGCGCATGGATTTTTTGTTCCAGCAGGCCAAGCGCCATCGCAAACCCGTACAGCGTGGCGGCGGGCGTTGGCGGGCAGCCGGGAATATAAACATCGACCGGCACGATTTTGTCGGTCCCGCCCCAGACGCAGTAAAGGTCGTGGAAGATCCCGCCGCTGTTGCCGCAGGCGCCGTAGGAGATACAGATTTTAGGGTCAGGCGCCGACTCCCAGGCACGCAGCGCCGGGGAACGCATCGCGCGGGTTACCGCCCCGGTAAACAGCAGAATATCGGCATGGCGCGGGGAAGGAACCACTTTGATCCCAAAGCGTTCTGCATCGAAAAGTGGCGAAAGTGTAGCAAAAATCTCGATTTCGCAGCCGTTACAGCCGCCACAGTCCACGCGGTAAACGTAGGCGGATCGTTTAATGTTTTTCAGCAGCGACGCCTTCATGCTGGCGATAGATTCGTCCACCGTCATCGGCACCGGAATGCCGTTGTGGTCGCGCGGCCCCAGTAGGTTACTCATTAGCTGGCCTCTCTCATCTGACGGCTAAAGTCGATCCGGTCGGACGACACCAGGCTTTGCTGGCGCTTGCAGTCCGGGCAGGTTTCAAATGCCCCACGGCGGCTTTCCGCGCGGGAATCGCCGTTGTGCTCAAGCAGCGCAATGGCGTAGTCGATCTCTTTTTGCACGGCAAACGGGCGACCACATTCGCGACAGTTACACAGCGGGAAGCAGGCCTGCTGCAGGAAGTCGGCTTTGTTCCACACCGCCAGCTCGTACTGCTGTGAGAGTTTGATCGCAGCCGTCGGGCAAACCTCTTCGCAGCGCCCGCAGAAGATGCAGCGCCCGAGGTTAAAGCTCCACTGCAGTTGCCCGGCGGCAAGATCGGTCTCAACGCTCAGGGCGTTGGACGGGCAGGCGTTCACGCAGGCCGCACAGCCGATGCATTGCTGCGAATTGTGCTCGGGCTTGCCGCGAAAATTCGGGTCGACGGCAATGGGCTGGAGCGGGTAAGACTCGGTTGCCACGCCGCCCTTGATGGCTTTTTTGATGAAGTTAAACATGCGTTTTCCTTGTTTGCCTGGCCTGAAAACAACCCCTCACCCTAACCCTCTCCCCTGAGGGGCGAGGGGACAGTTCGAGTGCGATTCCACCTACGCCCATAAGAGGCAAGAGACAGAACGAAGCCGGTTTTCCCCCTCTCCCTTCCAGGGAGAGGGCCGGGGTGAGGGTCAGTCACCGACAAGGCATCAAAATCATTTCAGCGGCGAATTCGTGCGCTCAATGCTATAGCGCTCCAGCTCTTTGTAAGGCACCACCTGGCTTTTCTTCTTGCGCACGTCCACCACCGTCATGCGGTCGGTGCAGGAGTAGCAAGGATCAAGGCTGCCGATAATCAGTGGGGCGTCGGACACCGTGTTGCCGCGCAGCATGTAGCGCAGGGTTGGCCAGTTGGCGTACGTCGCCGCACGGCAGCGCCAGCGGTACAGCTTCTGGTTGTCGCCGGTCATGCTCCAGTGAATGTCGTCCCCGCGCGGCGCCTCTGAGAAGCCCAGGGCAAAGCGGTTTGGAATGTAGGTAAAGCCTTCCACGGCGAGCGGGCCGCCCGGCAGGTTATCCAGACCGAAATCAATCATGTTCAGCGCGGTAAAGACTTCGTTGATCCGCACTTTCAGGCGGGAAAGCACGTCGCAGCCGTCGAGGCTGTGTACTTCCATCGGCAGCAGGCCGTAACCGACAAACGGGTGATCGGCGCGGGTATCACGGGCGTGACCGCTGGCACGCACCATTGGGCCGACATTGCTGAAATCACGGGCGATTTGTGGGTCAAGGCGACCAATGCCGACGGTGCGCTGCTCAATGTTCGGCGTGCTCAGCAGGATATCCACCAGATCTTGCACTTCCCGGCGCATCTGCTGGGCGAGCTGGCGGGTCTGGATCATGTCGTCTTTCAGCAGGTCGCGGCGGATGCCGCCGATCAGGTTCAGGCCGTAGGTTTTCCGCGCCCCGGTCAGGATCTCCGCCATCTTCATCGACATTTCACGCACGCGGAAGAACTGCATAAAACCGGAGTCGAAGCCGACAAAGTGGCAGGCCAGGCCGAGGTTCAGCAGGTGGCTGTGCAAACGCTCAACCTCCAGCAGAATGGCGCGAATCATCTGCGCGCGCTCCGGCACCACAATCCCCATCGCGTTTTCCACCGAGGTGGTATAGGCGGTGCTGTGGGCGAAGCCGCAGATGCCGCACACGCGATCGGACAGGAAGGTAACTTCGTTATAGCCCATGCGGGTTTCCGCCAGCTTTTCCATGCCGCGATGGACGTAGAACAGGCGGTAGTCGGCGTCGATAATGTTTTCGCCATCAACGAACAGGCGGAAGTGGCCGGGTTCATCAGAAGTGACGTGCAGCGGGCCAATCGGCACCACGTTGTTCTTTTTCGTGCCCAGTTCGTTAATGAACTCGTAGGTCTCTTTGTCGGTGGTCGGCGCCGGGCGCTGGCGGTAATCCATGCTGTCTTTACGCAGCGGATAGAGATCGTCCGGCCAGTCGTCCGGCAGCACCAGACGGCGCTCATCGGGCAGGCCAACCGGCTGCAGGCCGTACATATCGCGGACTTCGCGCTCGCCCCAAACGGCGGCAGGAACGCGAGGCGTGACGGACGGGAACTCTGGTTTGTCGGCATCCACTTCCACACGCACGGTGATCCAGCACTTCACGCCGCTTTCCATCGACAGCACGTAATACACCGCATAGCTGCCGCACAGCTGGCGTTCATCGTTGC
Source organism: Enterobacter sp. Ap-1006 (assembly GCF_011752835.1). Taxonomy (NCBI): domain Bacteria; kingdom Pseudomonadati; phylum Pseudomonadota; class Gammaproteobacteria; order Enterobacterales; family Enterobacteriaceae; genus Enterobacter; species Enterobacter sp. Ap-1006. The sequence continues at coordinate 351,308 of NZ_VWWU01000006.1, forward strand.
CAAACAGCACCGAAAGCCAGCCGCCCTGCTGGTAGTAAAGCCACTCCACCACCTCCGGCAACATGGTGAGCTTCACGGTGACGGTGATTTGGTCTTTGGTCTGCCAGGCTTCGTCGATCACCGCATTCGGGAATTGCTGATGCAGCGCGGCGAGATAGTGTTGACCAATTTTTTCTTCAGACATCGATAGGTTCTCTTAAATCACGCCGCCAGCAAGGAGACGAAGGCTAAAAAGGCAAAACCAAAACCGGCCCAGGTAACCGCTGAGGTTTCCAGCATCCGCAGGCGCGCCATGCTGTTTTCGAACAGCGCGATAATCAGCACGCCCGCCACCAGCTTCACAACGGCCAGCACCAGGGCAAGGACAAGCCCGCCCCAGCTAAAGGCGCTCATTTGCCCCCAGGGCAGGAACACGCCGACAAACATTTGCAGCACAACCAGTTGCTTCAGCGAAATGCCCCACTTCAGCACCGCAAAGCCCGCGCCGCTGTATTCGGACAACGGCCCTTCCTGCAGCTCCTGCTCGGCTTCGGCGAGGTCAAACGGCAGCTTGCCCATTTCAATAAAGGTGGCGAAGGCGCAGGCCGCGAAGGCCAGAACCAGCGTCAGGCTTTGCGCCGTCGGCCAGGCGTGAATAGCCCCGGCGATATTGCTGATGTGCGTGCTGCCGGCAACCTTCGCGGCAACCCACAAACCAAGCAGCAGAATCGGCTCGACCAGCACACCAAGCATGGCTTCACGGCTGGCACCAATCCCGGTGAACGGGCTGCCGGTGTCCAGCCCGGCGATGGCGAAGAAGAAGCGGGCGATGGCGAACAGGTAAATTAAGGTTATCAGGTCGCCTAATGACGGCAGCGGCGAGGCAATTGTCACCACCGGCAGCGCGGTGGCGATGGTGAGCATCACGCCCACCATCACGAACGGCATCAGGCGGAAAACCCAGCCAGAGGCGGCGGGGGCCACGCTCTGCCGGCCCAGCAGCTTGAACAGATCCCGGTATTCCTGCAGCACGCCGGGGCCACGGCGATTATGCAGGCGGGCGCGCGTCACGCGGGTAATCCCTGCCAGCAGAGGCGCGGCAAAAAACAGCGCCAGCGCCTGGATAAGAGCGAATAAAAACGTAGTCATATCAGTTCCTCAGGCAACCATCGCCACCAGTAAGACCGCCAGCTCAACCATCGCCAGGCGGCGGAACGTGCCGGACAGACGCTCGCACTGCCAGCCAGGGATCCACTTCACCGGATTCAGGGTTTGGCGCAGCTTAAGCAAAGGCGCAAACGCCGCTTTTACCGGCTGGGCAAAGCCCGTCGCGGTGATCACCATCGCCTGTTCGTGGTCGTAGCCGCAGACCCACGCCGAGCCGCGAGAGCGGTTTGGCAAGCGGTCGCCGCGGAAAACGATCATCAAAATAAACGGCAGCAGCGGAGAGGCAATCAGCAGCAGCGTTATCATCGGCTGAGACACGGCGGTATGCGCCGGTTGAAGCGGCAGCGGCACGGCGTGCTGAAGCAGAGGCAGCAGCCACGGGGCAGCAACCCCGGCAACTACGCAGCATGCGGCAAGCAGGGCGACTGAGACGTTCATTAGCCACGGCGCAGAGGTCGCGTTTTCCGCTTCTTTAGTACGCGGCGCACCCAGGAAGGTGACGCCATAGACTTTCGCCATGCACATAACCGCCAGTGCGCCAGTGATTGCCAGCCCCACGGCCAGCAGCGGCCCGATAAAACGGCCCACAAACAGCGGCAGGCTGCCGAGGCGGAAGAACGACTGATAGATAACCCACTCCCCGGCAAAGCCGTTCAGCGGCGGCAGCGCGGCCATCGCCATCAGCCCAACCAGCATCGCCAGCGAAATAACCGGCATGCGTTTGCCGATCCCGCCCAGCTTCTCGATGTCGCGATGTCCGGTGCGGAACCAGACGGCACCTGCGCCGAGGAACAGCGTGGTTTTGAACAGGCTATGGTTGAACAAATGATAAAGGCCGCCGGTCATGCCCAGCGCCACCAGCACCGGCTCATGCAGTGCGATACCGATCAGGCCGCAGCCCAGGCCCAGCAAAATAATGCCGATGTTTTCAAGGGAGTGATAAGCCAGCAGGCGGTTGATGTTGTGCTCCATCAGTGCGTAAAGCCCGCCGATAAACGCGGTGATCATGCCGATCACCACGACCAGCACGCCCCACCACAGCGGCAGCGTATTACCGATCAGCGAGAAGCTCATAATGCCGTAGAGGCCAATCTTCAACACCACGGCGGAGAACAGCGCGGCGGCAGGCGCGGAGGCATTCGCATGCGCCTGCGGCACCCAGCCGTGCAGCGGAATAATCCCGGCAAGCAGCCCAAAGCCGAGTAGCGCGAGGATCAGTACCGGGGCCGGCAGCGGCGCGCCGTCAAGGAGATGACGCAGATCGCCATAGCCCAGCGTGCCGTAGCGCTGCCACAGCAGCCAGCAGGCCATCGCCAGCAGCACGGTACCCAGACGACCAAGGGCAAACCACAGCTGCCCGGACTGCTGGCAGCCGGTGAGGAAATAACCCGCCAGGGAGATGATTTCCGCCATCGCTACCAGGGTGACAAAGTTGTCGGCTACCAGCGCCGCAACGCTTGCCGCCAGGATCAAGTTAATCAGCAGGCCGTCGGCTTTTATCGCCGGATGGAGATGCCAGGCGCAGTTATAGACGGAAATAAACAGGCCGCTTAACGCCACCGTTACCAGCCAGACGCCGTTGAAAGCGTTGAGCTGCAGGTGCCAGTGCCAGATTTGCGCATCGCCGCTGAAGCCCAACAGCGCCTGAACGCCCGCGATCAGCAAAAGCACGGCGCTGATTGCGCCGCCAACGCCGCCGATAAAGCCGCTAACGGGCTTTGAAAATGCCAGAATGCCGGCTAACACAGCGCTGGTGACAAATCCCAAAAGCGCCCAGTGAATCAGTAAAAAAGCATTCATTTTCTCGCCTCTGGCTGGGTAAACAGGGTCAGGTCGCCAAGCGTCGCGCCAAGCGTCAGTTCACGTTTGCGCTTGCTGGCCTGGGCGATGTCGTTGTTGTCGATCAGCCGCAGCGCCTTGGTCGGGCAGGTGCGAACGCAGGCCGGGCCGCTTTCGTCGAAGCTGCACAGGTCGCATTTGACCGCGATAGCGCGAACGCCGGGAACCCAGTCCAGCAGCGGGCTAACGCGAGCCGGGGCCGGAGGCGCAGGTGGCGCTTTCGGGCTGTTCACGTTGGCGGGAATATGCAGCGGGCGGCTGCCGGAAAATTCAATGGCGCCGAACGGGCAGGCGATACCGCAAAGTTTGCAGCTTACGCACAGGCTTTCATTCAGCTGCACGGCGCCGTCCACGCGGGTTATCGCGTTGACCGGGCAAACCCCGGCGCAGGGGGCGTCTTCACAGTGGTGGCACATCTGCGGCGCAGATTCATTCAGGTTGCGCATGACTTTCAGGCGCGGCATGGACTGCAGGCCGTGCAGGCGGTGCGTCTCGGCGCAGGCCGCTTCACAGGTATGGCAACCCATACACAATTTTGAGTCAGCGATTACAAAACGGTTCACCAGTTCTTCCTCAGGTGACAATCGTCATTTTTGACGAAAACATGCCGAAAAGCTGCCGGTTCGACAGTTCTCGACACCCCAGATATCTTCATGCCACGGCGGACTTTTGCAGCAGCGCCATGGATAACGGGGTGTTTTGCTGCACGGCCAGATAAAGGCTGTCGTACACCGGGCGGATCAGCTCGAGGTAGTGTTCCAGCACTTTCTCGCGATCGCGGTTGCTGACGGCGTTATCAATCAGTCCGTCATCGTCGATAGTCGCCTTGGCAATCAGCACGTTATCGCTGCCGTCGCGCAGTTCGATGCTGTACTCGATGGTGTGGCTGTTAAAGCCTTCGGCGAGATTGATTTGAATGACGAAGTGGTCAAATAAGAAGAAGCGCAGGCTTTCGTCCGGGTTGCAGCCCACGGCGTGATGCAGCTTCGCTTTGGATAAGGTGATCCCCTGAATCAGGGTGTTGCCGTACAGATGCCACTGCGAAAGCAGCCGCTGGTGCTTGTCGGCGATGTACTCGGCTTTTTCGCTCAGTTCCCAAATGTTCATGTTTTGTTCGCTCTGTTAGTGCTTGTCCCTCCGTAAGGCACGTTTCGTGCCATGTTTTTAATTTATTGTTTTTAAATGCATTTAACAGATAAAAGTATCTTTAGCGAGCAGAATGACATGTCATTTCGTCATCTTTGACTTTGGCTGACGGCACTTTTTTACCCTCACCCTGACCCTCTCCCTGGAAGGGAGAGGGGATAAAAAGCAGGCCAGGCTACTCCCGGAAGGGAGAGGGGATAAAAGCAGGCCAGGTTACTCCCGGAAGGGAGAGGGGATAAAAGCAGGCCAGGTTACTCCCGGAAGGGAGAGGGGATAAAAGCAGGCCAGGCTACTCCCGGAAGGAAGGGGGGATAAACGTTCCCTTTTCTTAAAAGAATTCTCCCTCGCCCCTTCGGGGAGAGGGCCGGGGTGAGGGGGCAAAGAAAAAGCCTGGCACCGTCCTTGCATTACCTGCCCCAGTTAACCCCGGAGGCCCCATGCACGAAATCACCCTTTGCCAGCGCGCAGTCGAACTTATCGAAAACCACGCCCGCCAGAACAATGCCCGTCGCGTGACCGGCGTCTGGCTGGAGGTCGGCGCCTTCTCGTGCGTGGAAACCAGCGCCCTGGAGTTTTGCTTTGATCTGGTCTGCCGCGGCACCCTGGCGGAAGGCAGCGAGCTGCATATCCACCAGCAGGAAGCCGAATGCTGGTGCCATGACTGCCAGCAGTTCGTCACTCTGCTGACCCAGCGCGTGAAGTGCTGCCCCAACTGTAACGGCAACAACCTGCGCATCGTGGCGGATGACGGCATGCAGATTAAGCGTCTGGAAATCGATCAGGAGATAGCTCATGTGTAGCACTTGCGGTTGCGGTGAAGGCAACCTGTACATTGAAGGGGACGAACGTAATCCCCACTCTGGCTTTCGCAGTGCCCCGTTTGCCCCGGCGGCACGCCCGCTGCAACAGATAACCGGCGTCAAGTTTGCCCCTACGGCTGACGAACAGGGCGACCTGCATTACGGTCACGGCGCGGCAGGCACCCACGCGCCGGGGATGACTCAGCGTAAGATGCTGGAGATCGAGCTGGACGTGCTCGACAAAAATAACCAGCTCGCCGCCCATAACCGCGACCGCTTTGCCAGCCACAATCAGCTGGTGCTGAACCTGGTCTCAAGCCCCGGTTCCGGTAAAACCACCCTGCTCACCGAAACGCTGAAGCGCCTGAATGCCAAAGTGCCGTGCGCGGTTATCGAAGGCGATCAGCAAACGGTGAACGACGCCGCGCGCATCCGCGAAACCGGCACGCCAGCCATTCAGGTGAATACCGGGAAAGGCTGCCACCTTGATGCCCAGATGATCCGCGATGCCATGCTGCGCCTGCCGCTTGAGCGTGACGGCGTGCTGTTTATCGAAAACGTCGGCAACCTGGTTTGCCCGGCGAGCTTTGATTTAGGTGAGCGCCATAAGGTCGCGGTGCTGTCGGTGACGGAAGGCGAGGATAAACCGCTGAAATACCCGCATATGTTCGCCGCGGCGTCACTGATGCTGCTGAACAAAATCGACCTGCTGCCGTACCTGCAGTTCGACATCAGCAAGTGCCTGGCTTTTGCCCGAGAGGTCAACCCGGACATCAAAATTATTCTGGTTTCCGCGACCAGCGGCGAAGGGATGGACGAGTGGCTTAGCTGGCTGGAGGCGGAGCGATGTGCATAGGCATCCCGGGGCAAATTGTTGAGCGCCAGGCCGACGGCAGCGCGAAAGTGGACGTCTGCGGCGTGCAGCGCGACGTGAATTTAACGCTGGTGGGCGACGCCGCCGTGGGGCAATGGGTTTTGGTTCACGTCGGTTTCGCCATGAGCATTATTGATGAAGCCGAGGCGCGGGACACGCTGGATGCCCTGCAAAACATGTTTGAGGTCGAGCCGGACGTCGGCGCGCTGCTTTACGGCGAGGAGCGTCGCTGATGCGCTACGTCGATGAATACCGCGATCCAGATCGCGTGATGCAGCTGATTGAAACGCTGAAATCCCACGCCACGCTGCTGAACTACACGGCAAGCCACCCGCTGCGCATCATGGAAGTTTGCGGCGGCCATACCCACGCTATTTTTAAATTCGGCCTCGATCGGCTGCTGCCGGAAAATATCGAGTTTATTCACGGCCCCGGCTGCCCGGTTTGCGTGCTGCCGATGGGGAGAATCGACACCTGTATTGAGATAGCCAGCCACCAGGAAGTGATTTTCTGTACCTTTGGGGATGCGATGCGCGTGCCGGGTAAAAACGGCTCGCTGATGCAGGCGAAGGCGCGAGGCGCGGACGTCAGGGTGATTTACTCGCCCATGGACGCGCTGACGCTGGCTCGTCAGAACCCGGAGCGCAAAGTGGTGTTCTTTGGCCTCGGCTTTGAAACCACCATGCCCGCCACGGCAATCACGCTTCAACAGGCAAAGTCGCAGGGCATCGATAATTTCTATTTCTTCTGCCAGCACATCACGCTGATCCCGACGCTGCGCAGCCTGCTTTCCCAGCCCGACAACGGCATCGGCGCTTTCCTGGCGCCGGGGCATGTCAGCATGGTGATTGGCACCGAAGCCTATGACTTTATTGCCTCTGAGCACCAGCGCCCGCTGGTGGTGGCCGGCTTTGAGCCGCTCGATCTGCTGCAGGGCGTGCTGATGCTGGTCGAGCAAAAAATCAGGCAGCGCAGCCAGGTAGAAAACCAGTACCGCCGGGTCGTGCCGGAAGAAGGCAATTTGCTTGCACAGAAGGCGATAAGCGACGTGTTTACGGTGCGCGGCGAAGCGGAATGGCGCGGCCTGGGCGTAATCGGCGATTCCGGCGTGCAGCTCACCGAAGCCTACTGTCAGTTTGATGCCGAAGACCATTTCCAGCCCAAACCTCAGCGGGTTTACGACGACCCGAAAGCCCGCTGCGGCGACGTGCTTACCGGGCGCTGCAAGCCGCAGCAATGCCCGCTGTTTGGTCGCGACTGTAATCCTCAAAACGCCTTCGGCGCGCTGATGGTCTCCTCCGAAGGAGCCTGCGCGGCGTGGTATCAGTACCGTTCTCAGGAGTGTGAAGTATGAAAACCGTTGAGCTGGCCCACGGCAGCGGCGGCCAGGCGATGCAGCAGTTGATCGCCGACCTGTTTATGCGGGCTTTTGATAATCCGTGGCTGGCCGAGCAGGAAGATCAGGCGAGGATTTCGTTGACAGAGTTAACCGCCAGCGGTGACCGGCTGGCATTTTCTACAGACAGCTACGTTATCGATCCGCTGTTTTTCCCCGGCGGGGATATCGGCAAGCTGGCCGTGTGCGGCACGGCCAACGACGTCGCGGTGAGCGGCGCTACGCCACGCTGGCTGTCGTGCGGTTTTATCCTTGAAGAAGGCCTGCCGTTTGAAACGCTGGAGCGCGTGGTCACCAGCATGGCGAATGCAGCACGCTCGGCGAATATCGCCATCGTGACCGGCGACACCAAAGTCGTACCGCGCGGCGCGGCGGACAAGCTGTTTATCAATACCGCCGGGATAGGCGCTATTCCTGCGGGCGTTAACTGGGGCGCGGCTCAGATCAAAGCAGGGGATCTGCTGATTGTGAGCGGCACGCTCGGCGACCACGGCGCAACCATCCTCAACCTGCGCGAGAAGCTGGGGCTGGACGGCGATCTGCAAAGCGATTGCGCGGTGCTGGCGCCGATGATCGCCCCGCTGCTGCAGATTCCCGGCGTAAAAGCGCTGCGGGACGCCACGCGCGGCGGGGTAAACGCCGTTCTGCACGAGTTTGCCGACACCAGCGGCTGCGGAATGGAAATCAGCGAAAATAAGCTGCCGCTGAACCCGGCGGTGCGCGGCGTCTGTGAACTGCTGGGGCTGGATGCGTTAAATTTTGCTAATGAAGGCAAGCTGGTTATCGCCGCGTCTCCCGAGTCTACCCCGGCCGTTATTCAGGCGTTACAGCAGCACTCCTGCGGCAAACAGGCGGCTGTCGTGGGTGAGGTTGTGGAGCGAAAAGGCGTGCGCGTCACGGGGCTTTATGGCGTAAAACGCACGCTCGATCTGCCGCATTTTGAACCCTTACCGCGCATTTGTTGACCTGCACCAGTATGCATTCACGCAACGCTGACTAAACTTAAACAATATTTATATTAATTATATTTTTTAGTCCTGTGCCAGCCGCAGGGCATTTCAATGGAAAGCAAAAATGTCATACACGCCGATGAGCGATCTCGGGCAGCAGGGGTTGTTTGATATCACCCGCATGCTGCTCCAGCAGCCCGATCTCAACGAACTCGCCAGCAGCCTGACGCAGCTGGTGAAACAGGGCGCGCTGGCCGATCGCGTTAACATTCTGCTTTACCATCCCCAGCATCAGCGGGTGAGTTTTTATGGCAAGGATAAACACGGCAAGGAACTGCACTACGAAGATGAAATGGCTCTGGCCAGCGGCCCGGTGCGCCGCATATTGTCGCGCCCGGAGGCGCTGATTTGCAGCCAGCAAGAGTTCGATGAAACCTGGCCGCAAATGGCAAGCCTGGATCTGTATGCTCCTTTTGGCCGCTACTGCCTTTTACCGCTGGCCTCCGAAGGCAAAATTTTCGGCGGCTGCGAATTTATCCGCAACCGGGCGGATGGCTGGACGGAAAAAGAGCTGAACCGGCTTTATACCCTGGCGCAAATTGTCGGCCTGGTGACCGAGCAAATCCAGACCCGGCTCAATTCGAGCCACGATCACCAGTTATTGTGCCGGGAGCGCGACGATTTTCGCATTCTGGTGGCCGTCACCAATGCGGTATTGTCGAAGCTGGACCTGGACGAACTGATCAGCGAGATTGCCCGGGAAATTCACTATCACTTCGCCATTGATTCCATCAGCATCGTGCTGAAAAGCAGCCGCAAGTCGCGGCTCACGCTCTACTCTACTCACTTTGTGGATGAAGCTTCGCCGATTCACGATCAAAGCGATGTGCTTGAGGAAGGCACGCTGTCAGAACGCGTCTTTAAAAGTGGCGAAATGCTGCTGCTCAACCTTTGCCCTGGCGACAAACTGGCGCCGTATGAGCGGATGCTGCTGGAGATGTGGGACAACAAACCGCAGACGCTTTGCCTGCTGCCGCTGAAGTTCGGCCCCAATATGCTGGGCGTCCTGAAGCTCGCCAAATGCAGCGAGCAGGGCTTTACGCCAGCCAACCTCAAGCTGCTGCGCCAGATTGCCGAACGTATTGCCATCGCGGTGGATAATGCCCTCGCCTACCAGGAAATCAACCGCCTGAAAGAGAATCTGGTGGATGAAAACCTCTACCTCACCGAGCAGATTAATAACGTCGACAGCGATTTTGGCGAAATTATCGGGCGCGGCGAGGCGATGTCTATCGTGCTTAAGCAGGTGGAGATGGTGGCCAGCAGCGACAGCACCGTGCTGATCCTCGGCGAGACCGGCACCGGTAAAGAGCTGATTGCCCGGGCGATCCATAACCTGAGCGAGCGCAACAGCCGCCGGATGGTGAAGATCAACTGCGCCGCGATGCCCGCCGGGCTGCTGGAGAGCGACCTGTTCGGCCACGAGCGCGGGGCGTTTACCGGGGCGAACAATCAGCGCATTGGCCGCTTTGAGCTGGCCGATAAAAGCTCGCTGTTCCTCGACGAAGTGGGTGATATGCCGCTTGAGCTGCAGCCCAAGCTGCTGCGCGTGCTGCAGGAACAGGAGTTCGAGCGCCTCGGCAGCAATAAGGTTCAGGAAGTGGATGTGCGTCTGATCGCCGCCACTAACCGCAACCTGAAAGAGATGGTTGCCGACCGGGAGTTCCGCAGCGATCTTTATTACCGGCTGAACGTGTTTCCTATCACGCTGCCGCCGCTGCGCGAACGCCCGGAGGATATCCCGCTGCTGGTGAAATCCTTCACCTTCAAAATCGCCCGCCGCCTGAACCGCAACATCGACAGTATTCCGGCGGAAACGCTGCGCGCCCTGAGCCGCATGGAGTGGCCAGGCAACGTGCGGGAGCTGGAAAACGTGATTGAGCGGGCGGTGCTGTTAACCCGGGGCAGCGTGCTGCACCTTTCCCTGCCCGAAATGGATCACCGCCCTCCTCTGGAACGCCATCTTTCTCCGGGTGTGGAAGAAGAGAGGCGTGAAGATGAGGACGAGTGCGAGCGCATTCTGCGCGTGTTGAAAGAAGCTAACGGCGTGGTGGCCGGGCCTCGCGGCGCTGCCCAGCGATTAGGGCTGAAGCGCACCACGTTACTTTCCCGGATGAAGCGCCTGGGGATTGATAAAGACGCGCTTTAGCCGGAAACTGGGCATAACCCTACATTTTTTGTCTGGAAACTGAATCATGGCAATTATCCCCAAAAACTATACGCGGCTGGAAAGCGGCTACCGCGAAAAGGCGCTGAAGCTTTTCCCTTGGGTGTGCGGGCGCTGCTCACGCGAGTTTGTCTATTCCAATCTGCGTGAACTGACCGTTCACCATATGGATCACGATCACACCAACAACCCGGAAGATGGCAGCAATTGGGAGCTTTTATGCCTGTATTGCCACGATCATGAACATTCTAAATACACCGAGGCCGACCAGTACGGCTCCACGGTGATTGCCGGAGAGGACGCGCAAAAGGATGTAGGCGAAGCAACCTATAATCCGTTTGCCGACCTCAAAGCGATGCTGAACAAGAAAAAGTAAGCGCCCTCCACTTAGAGGGATATCACGTCCCTCTAAGCGAAATCATTTCGCCTTTTCCCTTCATTTTTTCCAGACGCTGCCGATAACTTAGACAAGCATTCACTCCGTACGGTTGGGTTCTGAGGCCGGGTTATCACTTGAGGTTAAAATGGATAGTTTTCAGAAAGATATTGATGAAAGGGCCAACCTGGCGTTATCCAACAAATTCGAGCTGCTGCTGTTCCGCTTAGGCACCAGCCAGCACGACAGCAAGTCCGAGCTGTACGGCATCAACGTTTTTAAGCTGCGTGAAATTGTGCCGATGCCAAAGATTAACCGTGCCGCAGGCATGGAATCACCGCTGCTGGGCATGGCTAATATTCGCGACCAGATTATCCCGGTTATCGATCTACCTGCGGTCACCGGCTGCACGCCGACCACCGGCCTGAATTTATTACTGATCACCGAATATGCCCGCAGCACCCAGGCGTTTGCCGTGGAGTCCGTGGAGAACATTATTCGCCTCGACTGGAGCCAGGTGCACGCCGCCGAGGCCGGGGTCAGCAGCCGCAATATCACCAGCATCGCCAATATTGACGACCCGCTAACCGGCAAAGACCTGGCGCTGGTGCTGGACGTGGAGCAGATCCTCTATGACATTATCCCATCCGGGAGAGATGTGAATATTGCCGCGATCGAAGAGAAAACTTATACCCTGAAGCCTGGCGCGGTGGCTATCGTTGCCGAAGATTCCAAAGTTGCGCGTTCGATGCTGGAGCAGGGCCTGAAGGGGATGGGCATTCCGGCCATCATGCACGCGACCGGCCTGGAAGCCTGGGAAAAAATCAAACTTATTGCTGCCGATGCCAAAGCGTCCGGCACGCCTATTACCGACAAAATCGGCCTGGTGCTGACCGATATCGAGATGCCGGAGATGGACGGTTTTACCCTGACCCGCAACATTAAGACCGAACCTTCGCTGAAGCACATTCCGGTGGTGATCCACTCCTCCCTTTCCGGCAGCGCCAACGAAGATCACGTTCGTAAAGTCGGCGCCAACGGCTATGTCGCCAAGTTTGACGTCGCCGAGCTGTCTTCCGTCATCCACAAAGCGCTGGAAGACGCCGCCACTCGCTAAGAGATAAGAAAAGGCCCGGAAACCGGGCCTTGTTTTTTTATTCGAGCCAGAACACTTCTTTGAGCGAGTCCCCACGATAGCCATCACCGCCAGTTACCCCCTCTTCGTATCTTCGCGTCACTATCGGGTAACAATTCGCCGTTACTCTGGGAAAATGGCTTTTTACCCGCTGCGTTATAGCCGTAAGCCGTGGTTTCATGAAGAAAAGTTATAACCACACGCTAAGTACGGCATTGATAAACATTTTCAATATCATTTAATTAACTATAATGAACCGACTGATTACGCGGCGTTAACAGCATTACAGCCGCTCTACGTTAATGGAGACGATGAATATGAGCTATACACTGCCATCCCTGCCTTACGCTTACGACGCGCTGGAACCGCATTTCGACAAAGAAACCATGGAAATCCACCACAGCAAACACCACCAGGCTTATGTCAACAACGCGAACGCCGCGCTGGAATCCCTGCCTGAGTTTGCCAGCCTGTCTGCTGAAGAACTGATCGCTAAACTGGATCAGCTGCCTGCGGATAAAAAAACCGTACTGCGTAACAACGCCGGTGGCCACGCTAACCACAGCTTCTTCTGGAAAGGCCTGAAAAAAGGCACCGAGCTGAAAGGTGACCTGAAAGCCGCTATCGAGCGCGATTTCGGCAGCGTTGACGCGTTCAAAGCTGAGTTCGAAAAAGCAGCCGCTACCCGTTTCGGCTCCGGCTGGGCGTGGCTGGTACTGAAAGGCGACAAACTGGCTGTAGTCTCTACTGCAAACCAGGACAGCCCGCTGATGGGCGAAGCTATCTCCGGCGCTTCCGGCTTCCCGATTGTGGGCCTGGACGTTTGGGAACACGCTTACTACCTGAAATTCCAGAACCGTCGCCCGGACTACGCGAAAGAGTTCTGGAACGTGGTTAACTGGGACGAAGCAGCAGCACGTTTCGCCGCTAAAAAATAAGGTTGCAATCCGACCTTAGAGAAGCGAGCCTGATGGCTCGCTTTTTTTATGTCTATTTCGCAGGGAGTCGCTTATGCATCGCTATCCGCTTCAGGTTTACGTTGGCCAGATCCGTGCTTACGAAGGGAGTCGGCCCAGCGCCATCGCCAAAGTGCAGGTGGACGGCGAACTTCGCCTGACCGAGCTTGGGCTGGAGGGCGACGAGCAGGCGGAGAAGGTGATTCACGGCGGGCCAGACAGGGCGCTGTGCCACTATCCGCGCGAGCATTATCAGCACTGGGCACAACTCTTCCCGGATAAAATCGATTTGTTTAACGCCCCGGCCTTCGGCGAAAACCTGTCCACGGAAGGGATGACGGAAAAGAACGTCTGTATGGGGGATATTTACCGCTGGGGTGAAGCGCTGATTCAGGTGACTCAGCCTCGTTCGCCCTGCTTTAAGCTGAACTACCATTTTGGCGTAGAGGATATGGCAACGCGGATGCAGGAAGCGGGCTACTGCGGCTGGCTTTATCGCGTGATTCTGGCGGGGAATGTTTCCGCCGATGCACCGCTGGAACTGGCCTCTCGCGTTAGCGACGTGACGGTGGCAGAAGCTATCGCCATTGCCTGGCATATGCCGTTTGATGATTCACAATATCATCGGCTTTTGTCAGCGGCTGGGTTGTCGGTAAGCTGGAGCAGAACGATGCAGAAGCGCAGAATTTCAGGGAAGATCGAGGATAATTCGCGGCGTTTGTTCGGGAAATAACGGCCCCTCACCCCAGCCCTCTCCCCAAAGGGGAGAGGGGGGAAAGAAGCGTCGACCCCTCTCCTAAAAGGAGAGGGAACGGAAATGCTTACTCTTTCGGATCTTTACCCGCCAGCAGCTTGTCCAGCTCATCCCCGCCCACGTGACGGAAATCCTGCCCCTTCACGAAGTAGAAGATGTATTCACAGATGTTCTGGCAGCGGTCACCGATACGCTCGATAGAACGGGCGCAGAACAGCGCGGTCAGCACGCTTGGGATCGTACGGGAGTCTTCCATCATGTAGGTCATCAGCTGACGCACGATGCCTTCATATTCCTGATCAACTTTCTTGTCTTCACGGTAGATACGCACCGCTTCATCCAGATCCATACGCGCGAAAGCGTCCAGCACGTCGTGCAGCATCTGCACGGTGTGGCGCCCCAGCGATTCCAGGCTGACCAGCAGCGGCTGGTGCTGCTGGGAGAACTTCTCCAGCGCGGTGCGGCAAATTTTGTCCGCTACGTCGCCAATACGTTCCAGCTCGGCGATGGTTTTGATGATCGCCATCACCAGGCGCAGGTCGCTGGCGGTAGGCTGGCGTTTGGCAATGATGCGCACGCAGGCTTCATCGATCGCCACTTCCATCATGTTGACCTTCTGGTCACCGGCGATAACGCGCTTCGCCAGCTCGCTGTCCTGGTTGTGCATCGCGGTGATCGCGTCGGAGAGCTGTTGTTCCACCAGCCCGCCCATCGTCATCACCTGAGTACGGATGTACTCCAGCTCGGCGTTGAACTGGCCAGAAATGTGTTTGTTTAAGTTGAGGTTATCCATCGCGCTCTCCAAATCAACCGTAGCGGCCAGTAATGTAATCTTCGGTTTGTTTCTTCGCTGGCGTAGTAAACAGCGTATCGGTTTCGCTGAATTCGATCAGCTCGCCGAGGTACATAAACGCCGTGTGGTCAGAACAACGCGCCGCCTGCTGCATGTTGTGGGTCACGATCACTACGGTATAGTCTTCTTTTAGCTCGGTGATCAGCTCTTCGATACGCCCGGTGGAGATCGGGTCAAGCGCGGAACACGGCTCATCCAGCAGCAGAACTTCCGGGCGAATCGCGATGCCGCGAGCGATGCACAGACGCTGCTGCTGACCACCGGAGAGGCTGTAGCCGCTCTGGTGCAGTTTATCTTTAGTTTCGTTCCACAGCGCGGCTTTGGTCAATGCCCACTGCACGCGTTCATCCATGTCGCTGCGGGACAGCTTTTCAAACAGACGCACGCCAAAAGCGATGTTGTCGTAAATAGACATCGGGAACGGCGTCGGCTTCTGGAAGACCATGCCAACTTTGGCACGCAGCAGGGCGATGTCCTGGCTCTGGGTGAGAATATTTTCCCCATCCAGCAGGATTTCACCTTCTGCACGCTGCTCAGGGTAGAGCGAGTACATTTTGTTAAAGGTACGCAGCAGGGTGGATTTACCACAGCCTGACGGCCCAATGAAGGCGGTAACCTGGTTCTTCGCGATATCCAGATTGATGTTCTTCAGGGCGTGGAACTTACCGTAATAGAAGTTCAGATCGCGAACCTGGATTTTGCCTGGGGCTAAATCAACCTTACTCATCTGTGTCTTAATCTCCGTCCGGCGCCGCGAGGGCCGCGCCGTAAAATTTAACCGTGTTTACTCTTCGAGAAAATCACGCGCGCCAGAATGTTCAGCAGCAGCACGCAGAGGGTAATAATCAGCACCCCTGCCCAGGCCAGCTGTTGCCACTCGGCAAACGGGCTCATCGCAAATTTGAAAATGGTCACCGGCAGGTTGGCGATAGGCTGCATCATGTCCGTGCTCCAGAACTGGTTGGAGAGGGAGGTGAAGAGCAGCGGAGCGGTTTCGCCAGCGATACGGGCAATGGCCAGCAGCACGCCGGTGATAATCCCGGAGACGGACGCCTTAAGCGTAATCGCGGAGATCATCTTCCATTTTGGTGTGCCCAGTGCGTAAGCTGCTTCGCGCAGGCTGTCCGGCACCAGTTTCAGCATGTTTTCAGTGGTACGAATGACGATAGGCACCTGCAGCAGCGCCAGCGCAATCACGCCCGCCCAGCCGGAGAAGTGTTCCATTTTCGCCACCACAATGGTGTACACGAACAGACCGACCACAATCGATGGGGCCGACAGAAGAATGTCGTTAATAAAACGAATCACTTCGGCCAGGGCGGATTTACGGCCATATTCGGCCAGATAAATCCCGGCCATGATGCCCAGCGGCGTACCGATAACGGTCGCCCACAGGATCAGCAGGCCGCTGCCCGCCAGGGCGTTAGCCAGGCCACCGCCCGCGGTATTAGGCGGAGGCGTCATTTCGGTAAACAGCGCCAGCGACATGCCGTCGATGCCGCGGGTTACCGTGGAAAACAGGATCCAGACCAGCCAAAACAGACCGAACACCATGGTCGCCATAGAGAGCGTCAGGGCGATACGGTTCTTCATGCGGCGACGCGCCTGCATTTTGCGGCGCGACTCAGCCAGTGCCGCGCTGCTTTGCATTTCCATCGTGGTCATGAGCGAGCCCCTTCGTTTTTCGCCAGGCGCATAATCATGAACTTAGAGATAGCCAGTACGATAAAGGTAATCACAAACAGAATTAAGCCAAGCTCCATCAGCGCGGCGGTATGCAGGCCGGATTCTGCTTCGGCAAATTCGTTCGCCAGCGCGGAGGTAATGCTGTTACCCGGCATATAAAGCGAAGCGCTGTCGAGCTGGTAGGTGTTACCGATGATAAAGGTCACCGCCATGGTTTCACCCAGCGCACGGCCAAGGCCAAGCATCACGCCGCCGATAACGCCGTTTTTGGTGAACGGCAAAACAATGCGCCAGATAACTTCCCAGGTGGTACAGCCGATGCCGTAGGCCGATTCTTTCATCATCACTGGCGTTTGTTCGAAGACATCGCGCATCACGGAGGCAATGTAAGGGATGATCATAATGGCGAGGATCACGCCGGCGGCAAGAATGCCGATCCCAAACGCAGGGCCAGAGAACAGCGCGCCAACGATAGGCACGGCAGAGAGCACGTTGCCTACGGGTTCCTGGAAGTAAGTCGCGAACAGGGGAGCAAAGATAAACAGGCCCCACATGCCGTACACGATACTTGGAATAGCCGCCAGCAGTTCAATGGCGATACCCAGCGGGCGCTTCAGCCAGCCGGGCGCAAGTTCTGTCAGGAACAGCGCGATACCAAAGCTCACCGGGACCGCAATCAGCAGTGCGATAAACGAGGTTACGAGGGTTCCGTAAATCGGCACCAGTGCGCCGAAGACTTCATTAGGGGCATCCCACTCTTTGGACCAGAGGAAAGAGAAGCCAAACTTCTCAATGCTCGGCAGCGAGGAGATAAACAGCGAGATGATAATCCCACCCAGCAGAAATAGCACAATCAGCGCAGCCAGTCTTACCAGCGCACTGAAAATTACATCGCCTTGTTTGCCAGGGGCTTTAAACGTCGGCTTAGTCACAGCCATAGCGTACTCTTCGTAGTTGCTGAATAAACCGGGGTAACATACCTGTTACCCCAGATTTTTGCACTTAGTACAGCGCCTTACCGGAACTGTCTTTTACATTGGTCTTCCATGCAGCGCGAACTTGCTCAACCACAGAGGCTGGCAGCGTTGCGTAATCCAGGGCGTTAGCTTCTTTCGCGCCAGATTTGTATGCCCAGTCAAAGAACTTCAGCACTTCTGCACCCTGCTCAGGGTTTTTCTGCTCTTTGTGGACCAGGATGAAGGTGGTGGAGGTGATTGGCCACGCTTCGTCACCTTTCTGGTTGGTCAGATCCTGTGCGAAGGATTTGCTCCAGTCAGCGCCTTTAGCCGCGTTAGCAAAGTTTGCTTCGGTCGGGCTTACTGGCTTACCGTCAGCGGACAGCAGCTTGGTGTAAGTCAGGTTGTTCTGCTTAGCGTAAGCGTATTCAACGTAGCCAATGGAGCCTGGCAGACGCTGTACGAAGGCTGCGATGCCGTCGTTGCCTTTACCGCCCAGACCAGTTGGCCAGTTAACGGTAGAGCCTGCGCCAATTTTGGATTTCCACTCTTCGTTCACTTTAGACAGGTAGCTGGTGAACACGAAGGAAGTACCGGAGCCGTCAGCACGACGAACAACCGCGATGTTCTGATCCGGCAGTTTGTGGCCTGGGTTCAGCTTAGCAATCGCCGGGTCGTTCCATTTTTTGATGGTGCCCAGGTAGATGTCACCCAGGGTTTTGCCGTCCAGAACCAGCTCGCCAGACTTGAAGCCAGGCAGGTTAACCGCCAGCACTACGCCACCGATTACGGTAGGGAACTGGAACAGGCCTTCTTGCTGTAATTTGTCATCCGCCAGAGGGGCGTCAGAAGCGCCGAAGTCAACGGTGTTAGCAATGATTTGCTTCACGCCGCCGGAGGAACCGATACCCTGGTAGTTCACCTTGTTACCAGTTTCTTTCTGGTAGGTATCTGCCCACTTGGCATACACCGGCGCAGGGAAGGTTGCACCAGCGCCAGTCAGGCTTGCAGCTGCAAACGCAGTAGAAGCGCTCAGAGATAAGGTCGCGGCGACAACAGTTGCGACAGTGGTACGCATAACGTTCATAATGTCTCCTGCCAGATGTTCGTAAATTGTTGTTTAATTGAATACAGGGTAGAAAATAGGACAGTTTGGTGACAGTTAAATGTACGAATTATGACAGTTTTATGACAATCCGCTCAGTGTCATAAAAAAACACACAACCCCATGTTTTTTAAAGCATCATTAAATTCAGTTTATTTAAAAAGGTGTTTAAAAATGAAAGCCTATCTGTCTGTATTATGTACGATATCACTCATTATGACAGCCTCTACCGTTTACGCTGATGCCGTTGAAGCACGTAATACGGATAGTTTCAGCTCAACGCTCGCCACCTTTTCAGGAAGTAATACCCTCGTCCCTACATCGATTAAGGAAAGTACAATTGTCGAGATGAAGAATCGCCTGGAAAAGTTGCAGTCAAATTACGACGGTAGCGTCAGGAAAATAGATGAGCAGGAAAGCAGGCTGGATGAGATGAAAAACAAACTGTCTCAAATGGAAAGTAAAGCCAATGAGCAGCAATCCAAAATGGACAGCCTGAAGCGGGATAACGAGCAGCTTTCCCGCAAGATTGATGAACTCGCCCAGAAAATTAAATAACAAAAAAGCCCTCAACTGCGTAAAGGGCTTATCTATAACTCTGCGACAATTTATCCGGCGACGCTAGAGGACGTCTCTGTCCAGCTCGGGCATCATCACCACGCTCTCCTGCTCGTTAGGATCGGTCCGCGAAATAATCACCACCGCAGGCTCATCGGTATTGTTGTAAGGCAGGTGCGGGGTATCCATCGGGATATAAAGAAAACTGCCGGCGGGAAGCTCAAGAAAATGCTCCAGCGCATCGCCATAAAGCACCGACGAAGTTCCGCTCAGGGCATAAATTGCGGTTTCATGG
Source organism: Enterobacter sp. Ap-1006 (assembly GCF_011752835.1). NCBI lineage: Bacteria > Pseudomonadati > Pseudomonadota > Gammaproteobacteria > Enterobacterales > Enterobacteriaceae > Enterobacter > Enterobacter sp. Ap-1006. The sequence continues at coordinate 370,360 of NZ_VWWU01000006.1, forward strand.
TGTTCGTGCTTGTGGGCTTTAGCCTGCGAACGAGGAGGAATGGTCGCCAGCTGCATATGGATATGCTGCGAATCGACGGCCTCCTTTGAAACACCTACCTGATAAGAAAGCCCCTGCTTGCCTATAAATACTGGCTGCGGCTTGACCAGCCGACAGTGAGGTTTGTTTGCCGACATTTGTTGTTTCCCAATCAGAAATAAAAACACCCTGCAAACTCGCCGTTCGCAGGGTGGATGCGAAAGCTAACCCGGTATCTCGCCCGAGGTTAGCTTCGTTTATAGCATTATTGATCTGGTGAGAAACGGCTTTTCCATCCGCTAATCGCGACTGATTAGTGACAAAAAATTACTCAACCGTTACCGATTTCGCCAGGTTACGCGGCTGGTCGACGTCGGTGCCTTTGATCAGCGCCACGTGGTAGGACAGCAGCTGCAGCGGGACAGTGTAGAAGATAGGCGCAATCACCTCTTCCACATGCGGCATCTCGATGATGTGCATGTTGTCGCTGCTGGTAAAGCCAGCGTCACGGTCGGCGAACACATACAGCTGGCCGCCGCGGGCGCGAACTTCTTCGATGTTGGATTTCAGTTTCTCCAACAGCTCGTTGTTTGGAGCCACAACGATAACCGGCATATCGGCATCGATCAGCGCCAGCGGGCCGTGCTTCAGCTCGCCTGCCGCATAGGCTTCAGCGTGAATATAGGAGATCTCTTTCAGCTTCAGCGCACCTTCCATGGCGATCGGGTACTGATCGCCACGGCCAAGGAACAGCGCATGATGTTTGTCAGAGAAATCTTCCGCCAGCTGCTCAATGCGTTTGTCCTGGGACAGCATCTGCTCGATACGGCTTGGCAGCGCCTGCAGGCCATGTACGATATCTTGCTCAACCTGTGCGTCAGCGCCTTTCAGGCGACTCAGCTTAGCCACCAGCATCAACAGTACGGTCAGTTGAGTAGTAAACGCTTTGGTTGAGGCTACGCCGATTTCCGTTCCGGCATTGGTCATCAGCGCCAGGTCTGATTCACGCACCAGAGAAGAGCCTGCCACGTTACAAATCGCCAGCGAACCGAGATAGCCCAGCTCTTTGGAAAGGCGCAGCGCCGCGAGGGTGTCCGCCGTTTCGCCAGACTGGGAAAGGGTGATCATCAGGCTGTTGCGGCGCACCGCAGATTTGCGGTAGCGGAATTCAGAGGCGATTTCGACATCGCAAGGCACGCCGGCCAGCGCTTCAAACCAGTAGCGGGAAACCATGCCTGAGTTATAGGACGTACCGCAGGCTACGATTTGAATATGCTCAACTTGAGAGAGCATTTCATTGGCTTTTGGCCCCAGCTCCGTCAAATCCACTTCACCGTGGCTGATGCGCCCGGCCAGGGTGTTTTTGATGGCGTTCGGCTGCTCGTAGATCTCTTTCTGCATGTAATGGCGATAAATGCCTTTGTCGCCAGCGTCATACTGCAGATTGGATTCGATGTCCGGGCGCTTAACCTGCTCGCCTTTGGTATCAAAAACGGTCACCGCGCGACGGGTCACTTCGGCGATATCGCCCTCTTCAAGGAAGATGAAGCGGCGGGTTACCGGCAACAGCGCCAGCTGATCGGAGGCGATAAAGTTTTCACCCATGCCCAGGCCGATAACCATCGGGCTACCGGAACGCGCGGCCAGCAGCACATCCGGGTTACGGGTATCCATGATTACGGTGCCATAGGCGCCGCGAAGCTGAGGAATAGTGCGAAGGACAGCGTCGCGCAGCGTGCCACCCTGCTCCAGTTCCCAATGCACCAGATGAGCAATAACTTCGGTATCCGTCTGGGAGACAAACGTGTAGCCACGAGACTGAAGCAATTCACGCAGCGGTTCGTGGTTTTCGATAATGCCGTTGTGTACGACCACAATATGGTCGGATACATGTGGGTGAGCATTAGTTTCTGAAGGTTCGCCGTGCGTTGCCCAACGGGTATGGGCAATCCCGGTGCCGCCATGCAGAGCGGTTTCTTCCGCAGCTTCCGCCAGTTTCTGTACTTTGCCCAAACGACGCAGACGGGTCATGTGACCTTTATTGTCCACAACCGCCAGGCCCGCAGAGTCGTACCCGCGGTATTCCAGACGACGGAGTCCTTCAAGAAGGATTTCAGCGATATCACGTTGCGCCACTGCGCCAACAATTCCACACATAATTTTTAAGTCCTGATAATGGCGTTAGCCATGTGTTGTCGCTGACCTGTTTATTCCGGTATTTCCGGAGCCCCGAGCCTTGTAGAGAGTGGGGTTATTTTTATGGTTACTGCTTTTGGGTGGGGCGTTTTCAAGAACGACCCTCACCCCAGCCCTCTCCCTGGAAGGGAGAGGGCGGAAATCTGTGTTTTATTCAGCTCCCAGCCCCCTTTGGGGAGAGGGAGAAAATCCGTGTTTTGTTCAGCTCCCAAGCCCCTTTGGGGAGAGGGAGGAAATCTGTGTTTTATTCGGCTCCCAGTCCCCTTTGGGGAGAGGGAGAAAATCCGCGTTTTATTCAGTTCCCAGGCCCCTTTAGGGAGAGGGAGAAAATCTGTGTTTTGTTCAGCTCCCAAGCCCTTAGAGAGGAAGGGAAAGCCATCTCAGTCCAGTTCCCTCTCCCTTTGGGGAGAGGGTTAGGGTGAGGGGAAATTACTTTTTCTTAACCGGACGCTGCCAGCCCTGAATGTGTTTCTGTTTTACGCGGCTGATCACCAGTTCATTTTCAGCAATATCGCGCGTCACTGTCGTCCCGGCGCCAATTGTGACACCGCTGGCCACGGTGACCGGGGCCACCAGTTGAGTATCTGAGCCAACAAACACGTCATCACCAATGATCGTTTTATGTTTGTTCGCGCCGTCGTAATTGCAGGTAATTGTGCCTGCACCGATGTTCACATTGTCGCCAATTTCGGCATCACCGAGGTAGCTCAAATGGCCCGCTTTAGAACCTTTCCCCAGACGAGCTTTCTTCATTTCAACGAAGTTGCCCACGTGAGCGCCTTCCGCCAGTTCCGCGCCAGGGCGCAGGCGGGCAAATGGCCCGATGGTGCAGGCGGCTTCAAGCGTCGCATCTTCAATAACCGTATACGGACTGATTTCGCAGTCATCACCGATGACGGCATTTTTAATCACGCAGCCGGTCCCAATCTTCACGCGGTTACCCAGCGTAACGCGACCTTCCACAATGACATTAGTATCTATTTCAACATCGCGCCCGTGCGTAAATTCACCGCGTAGATCGAACCGAGCCGGATCGCGGAGCATAACGCCCGCCAGCAGCAGCTTATCGGCCTGCTCCGTCTGGTAAACGCGTTCCAGGCGAGAAAGCTGCAGGCGGTTATTCACGCCTTCGACTTCACTCAGTCGATCCGGATGAACGGCGGCAATTTCACGGCCTTCACCATGAGCCAGGGCAATAATGTCCGTGATGTAAAACTCGCCCTGGGCGTTGTTGTTATCCAGCTTGCCGAGCCAGCGCTTCAGATCTGCGCCGTTAGCCACCAGAATCCCGGTGTTGATTTCCTTGATTTTGCGCTGTTCTTCGCTGGCGTCTTTATGCTCAACGATGCCAACGACCTTGCCATTTTCCCGCGCAATACGGCCATAGCCGGTCGGATCATCAAGCTTAACGGTCAGCAAACCAATGCCGCCCTGCGGTTTAGCTTCACGCAGGCGCTGTAAAGTTTCGACGGAGATCAGCGGCACATCGCCGTACAGCATCAGAATGTCTTCGTCATCGGCAAAGAACGGCGCCGCCATCTGCATCGCGTGGCCGGTTCCCATCTGCTCCGCCTGCAGTACCCAGTTAAGCGAGCCGTCGTTCAGGGTTTGCTTTAGCAGATCCCCGCCGTGGCCATACACCAGGTTCACCCGCTGAGCACCTAATTTATTAGCGGCGTCAATGACATGCTGAACCATTGGCTTCCCAGCCAGCGTGTGCAGCACCTTTGGAAGATCTGAGTACATGCGGGTTCCTTTGCCGGCGGCAAGGATAACCACGCTCATTGCGCTGTTTGACATACGTGTCCTGAATCTGTTTAGTGTGTGAAGTAAAGCGATTTAGCCTTGAAAATTCTACATATTTTGCACCAAAAAATACGCTGCTGCTAATTTCACCGCCTTGAGATTATCTGCGTCTTTTATAGCAGTAATCGCGGCAGAATCCATGAGAATTAAGGCCGAAACAGGGGCTAACCCCCCCGAGAAAACCGCTATCTAGCTGGTTTTATGGTTATTTTGAGCATGGAATAAAGCTGAGGAATAAAAAAATGCCAGTCAGGTTTCCCGGACTGGCATTTGTCTTTTCAAGCAGGTAGTTACATCGCTTTTTTGGTTAACTCGATAACGCGCAGTTTGGCGATCGCTTTAGCCAGTTCAGCAGAAGCCTGAGCGTAATCCACGTCACCGTGGGAGCTGTGCATGTGCTCTTCAGCTTTGCGTTTCGCTTCCAGGGCACGCGCTTCGTCGAGATCCTGACCGCGAATCGCGGTGTCAGCCAGGACGGTTACGTTACCCGGCTGAACTTCCAGAACACCGCCGGACAGGTAGATAAACTCTTCATGTCCGTGCTGTTTAACGATGCGAATCATACCAGGCTTAATGGCGGTGAGCAGCGGGGCGTGGCCAGGGTAGATACCCAGCTCACCTTCGCTACCCGTTACCTGGATCTTCTCGACCAGACCGGAGAACATTTGCTGCTCCGCGCTGACGACGTCCAGGTGGTAAGTCATAGCCATGTCACCCTCCGATTAGGCGTTAAAGTTTTTTCGCTTTCTCAACGGCTTCGTCGATGGAGCCAACCATGTAGAACGCCTGCTCTGGCAGATGGTCGTATTCGCCGTCCATGATGCCTTTAAAGCCACGGATGGTATCTTTCAGCGAAACGTATTTGCCTGGAGAACCGGTAAAGACTTCTGCTACGAAGAATGGCTGAGACAGGAAGCGCTGGATCTTACGCGCACGTGCTACAACCAGTTTGTCTTCTTCGGACAGTTCGTCCATACCCAGAATCGCGATGATGTCTTTCAGTTCCTGGTAACGCTGCAGGATAGACTGAACGCCACGCGCGGTATCGTAGTGCTCCTGACCAACAACCAGTGGATCCAGCTGACGGCTGGTGGAGTCCAGCGGGTCAACTGCCGGGTAAATACCCAGAGATGCGATCTGACGGCTCAGCGTAACGGTTGAGTCCAGGTGCGCAAAGGTGGTCGCCGGAGACGGGTCAGTCAAGTCATCCGCAGGAACGTAAACGGCCTGTACGGAGGTGATAGAACCGGTCTTGGTGGAGGTAATACGCTCCTGAAGAACACCCATCTCTTCTGCCAGAGTTGGCTGATAACCTACCGCAGAAGGCATACGACCCAGCAGTGCAGATACTTCTGTACCGGCCAGGGTATAACGGTAGATGTTATCAACGAACAGCAGAACGTCGCGGCCTTCGTCACGGAATTTTTCCGCGATGGTCAGACCGGTCAGCGCTACGCGCAGACGGTTACCTGGTGGCTCGTTCATCTGACCGTAAACCAGTGCTACTTTATCCAGAACGTTGGAGTCGGTCATTTCGTGGTAGAAGTCGTTACCCTCACGAGTACGTTCACCCACGCCCGCAAACACGGAATAACCGGAGTGCTCGATCGCGATGTTACGGATCAGCTCCATCATGTTTACGGTTTTACCTACGCCCGCACCACCGAACAGACCAACTTTACCGCCCTTAGCGAACGGACAAATCAGGTCGATAACTTTGATGCCGGTTTCCAGCAGTTCCTGAGAGCTGGACAGCTCTTCGTAGGAAGGTGCTGCACGGTGAATAGCCCAACGGTCTTCTTCGCCGATGTCACCTTTCATGTCGATTGGCTGACCCAGTACGTTCATGATACGGCCCAGGGTCGCTTTACCTACCGGGACTTCGATCGGGTGCTCGAGGTCATTGACTTGCAGACCGCGACGCAGACCGTCGGAGGAACCCATTGCGATGGTACGCACGATACCGCCGCCGAGCTGCTGCTGAACTTCCAGCACCAGCTTCTCATTGTTGTTCTGTACCTCAAGCGCGTCATAAACGCGCGGTACGCCGTCCTGAGGGAACTCGACGTCCACCACGGCGCCGATTACCTGGACAATCTTTCCAGTAGCCATCTTGAATCCTCTACGTAATTCGTTTACCCGTCATATTTCAATTTGCAGATGCGTTGACTGCCTTCCCTCACCTCAGTCACTTACTGAAGTAAGCTCTTGAGGATTTGCTCAGTTGGCGTCTTTCTGCAAACCGAACTATTTAGGGTAATAAACCTGGTTTAAACCGCGGACGCACCACCGACGATTTCGGTAAGTTCCTGAGTAATGCTGGCCTGACGAGCTTTGTTGTATACCAACCGCAGCTCTTTAATCAGGCTGCCGCCGTTATCGGTTGCGGCTTTCATCGCCACCATACGTGCGGCCTGCTCGCTGGCCAGGTTTTCTACGACGCCCTGATAAACCTGAGACTCAACATAACGACGCAGCAGGGTGTCCAGCAGCGCTTTCGGGTCCGGTTCGTACAGGTAGTCCCAGGATTTACGCTTCAGATCCTCATCTTCTGATGCCGGTAACGGCAGCAGCTGAGTGATGGTCGGAACCTGAGACATGGTGTTAACAAATTTGTTGCTGACAACGTACAGCTTGTCCAGACGACCTTCGTCGTAGGCTTGCAGCATCACTTTCACCGGGCCGATCAGTTCAGACAGGGAAGGGGTATCTCCCATGCCGGTAACCTGAGCAACCACGTTGCCGCCAACGGAGTTGAAGAAAGAAACGCCTTTAGAGCCGATCATCGCGAGTTCGCTCTGAACGCCCTTATCGGACCACTCTTTCATATCCGCCAGCACTTTTTTGAACAAGTTAATGTTCAAACCGCCGCACAAACCACGATCGGTCGACACCACCAGGTAGCCCACGCGCTTAACGTCGCGTTCTTCCAGGTATGGGTGCTTATATTCCAGATTACCGTTCGCAAGGTGACCAATCACTTTGCGCATGGTATCTGCATAAGGACGGCTGGCCGCCATGCGATCCTGCGATTTACGCATTTTGGAAGCGGCGACCATCTCCATCGCTTTGGTGATCTTCTGCGTGTTCTGGACGCTTGCGATCTTACTACGTATCTCTTTTGCGCCGGCCATGAGCTTCTCCTCAATGCCTTGCGGCTTGCCCTAGAGCAAGCCGCCAGACGTTACCAGGACTGGGTTGCTTTAAAGGAGTCGAGGATGCCTTTCAGCTTGCCTTCGATCTCGTCGTTATAGCCACCGGTCTGGTTAATTTCTTGCATCAGCGGAGCGTGATCACGGTCAGCGTAAGCCAGCAGAGCGGCTTCGAAGCTACCGATTTTCGCCAGTTCCACGTCTTCGAGGTAACCGCGTTCAGCCGCGAACAGCACCAGGCCCTGTTGTGCAACAGACATTGGGGCATACTGTTTCTGTTTCAGCAGCTCGGTCACTTTCTGACCGTGGCTCAGCTGTTTACGGGTGGCTTCATCCAGATCGGATGCGAACTGAGAGAACGCAGCCAGTTCGCGATACTGTGCCAGCGCGGTACGAATACCACCGGACAGTTTCTTGATGATCTTGGTCTGAGCAGCACCACCAACACGAGATACCGAAATACCTGGGTTAACTGCCGGACGAATACCGGAGTTAAACAGGTTGGTTTCCAGGAAGATCTGACCATCGGTAATCGAAATTACGTTGGTTGGAACGAACGCAGAAACGTCACCCGCCTGGGTTTCGATGATCGGCAGAGCGGTCAGGGAGCCGGTTTTACCTTTAACTTCACCTTTGGTGAAAGCTTCCACGTATTCCGCGTTAACGCGGGATGCGCGCTCCAGCAGACGGGAGTGGAGGTAGAACACGTCGCCCGGGAACGCTTCACGACCAGGTGGACGACGAAGCAGCAGGGAAACCTGACGATATGCAACAGCCTGTTTAGACAGGTCATCGTATACGATCAGCGCATCTTCACCGCGGTCACGGAAGTATTCGCCCATTGCGCAACCAGCATATGGTGCCAGGTATTGCAGTGCAGCGGATTCAGAAGCAGTTGCCACAACAACGATGGTGTTGGACAGTGCGCCGTGCTCTTCCAGTTTACGAACCACGTTAGAAATGGTGGACGCTTTCTGGCCGATAGCCACGTACACACATTTAATACCGGAGTCACGCTGGTTGATGATGGCATCGATTGCCATCGCGGTTTTACCGGTCTGACGGTCACCGATGATCAGCTCACGCTGGCCACGGCCGATTGGAATCATCGCATCGACGGATTTATAACCGGTCTGCACCGGCTGGTCGACGGACTGACGTTCGATTACGCCTGGCGCGATAACTTCGATTGGCGAGAAGCCATCGTTATCAACCGGACCTTTACCGTCGATTGGTGCACCCAGGGTGTTCACCACGCGGCCCAACAGGCCACGGCCAACCGGAACTTCCAGAATACGGCCAGTACACTTAACCTTCATGCCTTCGGCGAGGTCAGCGTATGGACCCATAACTACAGCACCTACGGAGTCGCGCTCCAGGTTCAGTGCGATAGCGTAACGGTTACCCGGCAGGGAAATCATCTCACCCTGCATACAATCGGCCAGGCCGTGAACGCGGATAATACCGTCACTTACAGAAACAATTGTACCTTCGTTATGAGCTTCGCTCACAACATTGAACTGAGCAATGCGCTGCTTGATCAGTTCGCTGATTTCGGTGGAATTCAGTTGCATGCTCCAGTCCCCTTAAGACTGCAAGACGTCTGCAAGGCGTTCAAGACGGCCGCGTACGCTACCGTCAATGACCATATCACCCGACTGGATGATAACGCCCGCCATAACAGACTTATCGATTTTGCAATTCAGCTTAACTTTGCGTGACAGACGTTTTTCCATTGCGGACGTAATGTTTGCAAGCTGTTCATGGCTAAGTTCGGCCGCGGAGGTTACCTGAACCTCTGCAATCGCTTCACTCAGCGCGCGTAAATGCGCGAACTGCTCAAGAACATCCGGGAGCGCTTTTAAACGACCGTTATCAGCCATCACCTTAATCAGGTTCTGGCCGTTGGCGTCCAGCTGCTCGCCGCAAATGGCGATGAACGAATCTGCGAGCGTTTCTGGTGCCAGGGCACCGGAAAGAAGCTCTTCCATTTGTTCGTTTTTCGTTACCTCGGCAGCAAACGCCAGCATATTCTGCCAGCGGTCTACGCTCTGGTGTTCGACGGCAAAGTCAAAAGCTGCTTTGGCGTAGGGGCGAGCTACAGTAACAAATTCAGACATCAGCCCCTCCCTCCTTACAGTTCAGCGACCAGTTTATCGACGATGTCGCTGTTAGCAGCTTCATCTACGGAACGTTCGATTATCTTCTCGGCACCGGCAATTGCCAGCAGAGCGACCTGCTTACGCAGCTCTTCACGAGCGCGTTTACGCTCAGCGTCGATTTCTGCCTGAGCCTGCCCAACGATTTTATTACGTTCCTGCTCTGCCTCAGTTTTCGCTTCATCAAGGATCTGGGCACGGCGTTTGTTCGCCTGCTCAATGATCACCTGAGCTTCCGCTTTGGCTTTTTTCAGCTGGTCGGTCGCGTTGGCCTGTGCAAGGTCAAGGTCCTTTTGAGCACGTTCTGCAGAAGCAAGACCGTCAGCAATTTCTTTCTGACGCTTCTCGATGGCTGCCATTAATGGCGGCCATACGTACTTCATGCAGAACAGAACAAACAGGACAAACGCGATGGCCTGGCCGAGGATTGTTGCGTTAATGTTCACAGCACAATGCCTCTTTGTTAGTTAACGTTCTGATATTACTAGATGACTCAAACATCGCTCACTAGGCGACGGCGAACATCACGTACAGACCCAGACCAACAGCGATCATTGGGATTGCATCCACCAGACCCATAACGATAAAGAACTGAGTACGCAGCAGTGGAATCAGATCTGGTTGGCGTGCAGCGCCTTCCAGGAATTTGCCCCCGAGGATGCCGATACCGATCGCAGCACCGATTGCCGCCAGACCCATCATCACAGCGGCAGCCATGTACAGCAGATCCATATTCAGGTTTTCCATGACAGTCTCCAAGTTTGTTTCAGTTAAACGCAGTAGTGGTAAGTAAATTAATGTTCTTCAGACGCCATCGACAGATAGACGATCGTCAGAACCATGAAGATGAAGGCTTGCAGCGTAATAATCAGGATGTGGAAAATGGCCCACGGCACATTCAGAATCCACTGTGACCACCACGGCAACAGACCTGCAATCAGAATGAAAATCAGCTCACCGGCATACATGTTGCCGAACAGTCGCAGACCCAGTGATACAGGTTTGGACAGCAGGCTTACCCCTTCAAGGATTAAGTTGACAGGAATAAATGCCCAGTGATTGAACGGCTGCAGCGTCAGCTCTTTCGTGAAGCCGCCAATGCCTTTCATTTTGATGCTGTAGAACAGAATGAGGATAAACACGCCTAGCGCCATAGACAGGGTGATATTCACGTCCGCAGACGGCACCACGCGCAGGGCTGGCAGGCCAAAGATATGCTCACCAATGTATGGCAGCAGATCGATAGGCAACAGATCCATCAAGTTCATCAGGAAGACCCAGACGAAAATCGTCAGGGCGAGTGGAGCGATAACCTTGCTTTTGCCATGGTACATGTCTTTCACGCTGCCATGTACAAAGCCGATGATCAGCTCTACAAAAGTCTGGAATTTACCCGGGACGCCGCTGGTTGCGGTTTTCGCCACTTTACGGAACAACACCAGGAACACCAGACCCAGAAATACTGAGAAGAACATGGAGTCGATGTTGAGCGTCCAGAAGGTAGCCGGGGGGTTATGCGGATCCACCAGCGAGAAAGTACGCAGGTCCAACTGAAGGTTATTCAGGTGGTGACCTATATACTCCTGCGGTGTAGAGATTTCTCCTGCAGACATGATGCCTCTTACCCTTTGTTGTTAATTACAGCTGGTGCGAGTATCTGCACAACCAGCACCGAAACCCACGTCACTATTAGCGGCAATACCACCGCCTTAAAGTACGCCAGCGCCACCACTAAAATGATGAAGGTCGCAATCACCTTTAGCACTTCGCCGAAAGCGAATGTCCAGGCCACGCGGCCTTTTGCGGGTGTATGCGCCTGATGACGCCAGGCAAAAATCATAAACAGCGCGTTTGGCAACCAAACCGCCAGGCCTCCACCGAGAGCGGAAGCGCCCCAAGAAGGCGCTTTAAGGCAAAACAGCAGTCCAATTGCTACCACAGCCAGAAGTTGGATGAACAGAAGCTTGCGGGCTACGTTCTTACTCAAGAGCGACACAGACATGGCGTTTCCTAACTCCTGCTACCTATGAGGTATGTCGCGTGTCGTATAAAACTGTCTTTGCGACGCTGAGTCAAGCCTCAAAAAGCGAGCAAATTATACGGTGCGGCCCAGTGATTTCAAACAATAAGTAGCGAAAAGGTGAACAAATGTTTAATTAATTTTCCGCACAGCCATTTTCTGACTTTTGATAAATCGCATCGGCTTCCTCAAAAAGTGCAAATAAGCCGAAATCCCTGACAGCAAAGCGTGCACACGATCACAAATTAAACATCTTATCGCTATGCCTTATTTTGCCGCCAAAGAAAGAACCAATTATATATGATTGATAATTAACCTGATTAATGTGCACTCTGTTTAAAACAAGCTGAAACATCATAAAAACCTTTCATTGACATTCCAGTTAAACTTTTAACATCCGGCAAAGGCCGTTTTTCGGCATAATTTTAGCCGAATGATATTTTCGAATAAAATTATTACCCTGGTAACTAATCACTTTTAAGTTAAAAGCAGGATAAATCCGAGTTAAAGATTGGTTAAATGTAACCAACCATTACATCGTTCGCCCCGTCGCTTTTTAACCTCAGTGAAACATCTCTATCGCGTCGTTTTTTGATAAATATTAAGTTTTGTTTGCCTTAATCAGCACCAAATGCCTCTCCCCTTCCAGGCTCGGCACGTTGAGTTTGACGATATTTTCAACGGTGAATCCGGCAGGCAGTTGGGTAATTTCTTCGTCCGGACGCACCCCTTTCAGCGCATAGAACTTCCCGTGCACAGCAGGCAGATGGTGACACCAGTTCACCATGTCGCTTAGCGAGGCAAAAGCCCGGCTGATAACGCCGTCAAACGGAGGTTCCGCCGGGAAATCCTCCACGCGGCTTTGTACCGGAGTAATGTTTTCCAGCTTCAGCTCGTGCTGTACTTGCCGCAGGAATCGCACACGCTTGCCGAGGCTGTCCAGCAGAGTGAAATGCGAATCAGGGCGCACGATTGCCAGCGGGATCCCAGGAAGACCAGGGCCCGTGCCAACGTCGATAAACCGGCTGCCCTGCAAATGCGGTTCGACCACAATGCTATCCAGAATATGCCGCACCAGCATTTCATCAGGATTACGCACCGAAGTCAGGTTGTATGCCTTGTTCCATTTGTCGAGCAGCGAAACATAGCCCACCAGTTGCTGCTGCTGATTTTCAGGGAGAGTTATGCCCGCTTCTTTCAGCAGGCGAGATAATTTAGTCAGCACGTCATAAACCCATCAAAAAAAGAGGCCAGGATTGCCTGGCCTGTTGTCGTCTGTTTTTAAGCGCTGCGTCGCAGCAGCCCTTGTTTTTTAAGCCAGACAAGCAAAATAGAGATTGCCGCAGGGGTAATACCCGAGATGCGCGAGGCCTGGCCAATGGAAACCGGTTTGTGATCGTTAAGTTTGGCGATCACTTCGTTAGACAGCCCGCTCACCTGACTATAGTCGAGCGTGGCTGGCAACACAGTATTCTCATTGCGCTGCTGTTTTTCAATCTCATCCTGCTGGCGCGCGATATAGCCTTCGTATTTAACCTGGATCTCGACCTGCTCTGCAGCCTGAGGATCTTGAAGTCCTGGCGCAAAGGTCGACAGCTGCGTCATCGCAGCGTAGGTCATTTCTGGGCGACGCAGCAGATCTTCGCCGTTAGCTTCTTTGGAAAGTGGGGCACTGAGCTGCGCGTTCACCTCTGCTACCTGCTCAGAGTTCGGGTGCAGCCAGATATCTTTCAGGCGCTGGCGCTCACGTTCGATCATTTCCAGCTTATCGTTGAAACGAGCCCAGCGAACATCATCCACCAGACCCAGCTCACGACCGGCTTCGGTGAGACGCAGATCGGCGTTGTCTTCACGCAGCATCAAGCGATATTCGGCCCGAGAAGTAAACATACGGTAAGGTTCTTTGGTCCCCAGAGTGCACAGGTCATCAACCAGCACGCCAAGGTAAGCCTGATCGCGACGCGGTGCCCAACCCTCTTTCTCGGCAGAGAAGCGTGCGGCATTGAGGCCGGCAAGCAAACCCTGAGCAGCGGCTTCTTCGTAACCGGTGGTGCCGTTGATCTGACCAGCAAAGAACAGCCCCTGGATAAACTTGCTTTCCAGCGTTGGTTTCAGATCGCGCGGATCGAAAAAGTCATACTCAATCGCGTAGCCTGGGCGAACGATCTTCGCATTCTCCATTCCCTTCATCGAACGGACGATTTGCATCTGAACGTCAAACGGCAGGCTGGTGGAGATCCCGTTCGGGTAAATTTCGTTGCTGGTCAGCCCTTCAGGCTCCAGGAAGATTTGGTGCGCGTTGCGATCGGCAAAACGCATCACTTTGTCTTCGATAGACGGGCAGTAGCGAGGGCCAATGCCTTCGATAATCCCTGCATACATTGGACTGCGGTCGAGGTTATTACGAATGACCTCGTGAGTTTGCTCATTGGTATGCGTGATGTAGCAAGGTACCTGCTCCGGGTGCTGGTTCACGTTCCCCATGAAGGAGAAGACCGGCATCGGGTTATCTCCGTGCTGCGGAGCAAGTACGCTGAAATCAATGGTGCGGGCGTCAATGCGCGGAGGTGTCCCGGTTTTCAGGCGGCTGACGCGCAAAGGCAGTTCACGTAAGCGACGTGAGAGCGGGATCGACGGAGGATCGCCTGCACGGCCACCGCTGTAGTTATCCAGACCAATGTGGATCTTGCCATCCAGGAAGGTGCCTACCGTCAGCACAACGGCTTTCGCGCGGAATTTAAGCCCCATCTGGGTGACTGCGCCGACGACACGATCGTTCTCAACGATAAGATCTTCAACCGCCTGCTGGAAAATCATCAGGTTTGGCTGGTTCTCCAGCGCGGTGCGCACGGCCTGCCGGTAAAGCACGCGGTCTGCCTGAGCACGAGTGGCGCGGACTGCCGGGCCTTTGCTGGCGTTTAGTATTCTAAACTGAATACCTGCATGATCGATCGCGGTAGCCATCAGGCCACCGAGAGCATCCACTTCCTTAACCAAATGTCCCTTGCCAATACCGCCAATAGCCGGGTTACAGGACATCTGTCCCAGCGTGTCGATATTGTGTGTCAGAAGCAGGGTCTGCTGACCCATACGAGCTGCGGCCATGGCCGCCTCTGTGCCTGCATGACCCCCGCCGATGATAATGACGTCAAAAGGATCTGGATAAAACATGGTAACTGCCTCGGTTTCGCGAATGAGGGTTTGTGACTTCCCGGGCTGGGGATTCTACTCAACTTTAGTCTTTCGAGAAAGCATCGGGATCTTCGGTTATTAAAAGAAGATCTTTTTTATTTAAAGATCTCTTTATTGTGATCTCTTATTAGGATCGACCACCTCTGTGGATAAGCCATTTATCCATTTTAGGATCAACAACCTGGAAAGGATCGTTTGCTGTGTACTACCGGTGATCCCAGACCGTATAAGCTGGGATCAGAATTGAGGTTTATGCACAACTCAAAAAGTGAACAGCGGTTGTTATTGGGATAACTACGGGTTAATCCAAGCTTTTAACCAGAGTTATCCACATCTGATCGCGCAATCTTTACACTTCAGGGAGTAAATTAATCCAGGACCCAACCCAAATTTCGGCTGGATCCTCAGGAATGTCGTGATCGAGGATGTTAATTTTGAGCAATGATCCTATGCGGGTTGCACCACATTCGGTCAAAAGCAGATCGATCTTCTCTATAGCACCGCAAAACGTGTCGTATTCACGGCTGCCGATCCCGATCGCGCCATAGCTTACGTCGCTCAGATCCGGGCGCTGTTCATTTATAGCGTCATAGAAAGGCTGCAGGTTATCAGGCAGATCGCCAGCACCATGTGTGGAAGAGACCACCAGCCAGATACCGCTGGCTTTAAGATCTTCTAAAAGAGGGCCATGCAGCATTTCAGTGCCGTGCCCCGCTTCTTCAAGCTTCTCTGCCAGATGTTCTGCTACATATTCGGCACTACCCAGAGTACTGCCGCTAATCAGAGTGATATCAGCCATTGTGTCCCGCCTTTTCAAATCGTCGCGTATTGTACGCTGTGAAAGAGCGGGGATCTACCTGTGGATAATATGGGTATTAAAATTAACGATCAGGGCCGGATAGTGCGCATGATCGGGTTCTGCAGCGAGATCAGCGTTTCAGTGGACTGAATTTCATCGATTGTTTGGATCTTGTTGATAAGTACCTGCTGGAGGGCATCAATGGATCGGCACATCACCTTAATAAAGATGCTGTAGTGGCCGGTGGTGTAGTAAGCCTCAGTCACCTCATCCAGGTTTTCCAGCTTGGTCAGAGCGGAGGGATAATCTTTGGCGCTTTTCAGAATGATGCCAATAAAGCAGCAGACATCGTAGCCGAGCTGCTTCGGGCTGATGTCGATACGCGCCCCGGTAATGATCCCCGCCTGCTTCATCTTTTCGACGCGGACGTGAATGGTGCCCGGGCTGACGCCAAACTGTTTGGCCAGTTCTGCATATGCGGTGCGGGCATTGGCCATTAATGCTTCGAGTATGCCGCGATCGAGATTGTCGATCTGATAATTATCCATCACTTTTTCCTATGATAAATGCCGATTTTCCATTTTTTATAGCCTTAAATTCGTTGATTAAAAAGAGGCTGGCCTTTTTTATTGTTGATTATTGAATACGGTGACGTTTCTGTTGCTTAATCGATGACAGAAACACCACAACAAAGAGAAAAGCCATGAAAACCGCCTGGATTGCTAAACAACGTCAGATCAGTTTTGTGAAAACCCATTTTTCCCGTCAGCTGGAAGAGAAGCTGGGCCTGATAGAAGTACAGGCACCGATCCTCAGCCGCGTAGGGGATGGCACACAGGACAACCTTTCTGGCAGCGAGAAAGCAGTGCAGGTGAAGGTGAAAACCTTGCCGCAGGCGCAGTTTGAAGTGGTGCATTCGCTGGCCAAATGGAAAAGAAAAACGCTCGGCCAGCACGACTTCAGCGCGGGCGAAGGGCTTTACACGCACATGAAGGCCCTTCGCCCCGATGAAGACCGTTTATCCCCGATTCACTCGGTCTATGTCGATCAGTGGGACTGGGAACGCGTGATGGGTGACGGCGAACGCCACACCGGCACGCTAAAACAAACCGTAGAGAGCATCTGGGCGGCAATTAAGGCTACCGAGGCTGAAGTGAGTGAACGGTTTGGCCTTGCCGCCTTGCTGCCGGAGAAAATCCATTTTGTTCACAGCGAAACGTTATTACAGCGCTTCCCTGGTCTGGACGCAAAAGGCCGCGAGCGGGCTATCGCTAAAGAACTTGGTGCGGTCTTCTTAATCGGTATCGGGGGCAAGCTGTCGGACGGGAAACGTCACGACGTCCGCGCCCCGGATTATGATGACTGGTCAACCGGCGGGGAAGCAGGTTTACCGGGGCTGAACGGCGATATCCTGGTCTGGAACCCGGTGCTGGAAGATGCGCTGGAGCTTTCTTCTATGGGGATCCGCGTGGATGCGGGCACCCTGAAGCGCCAGCTGGCGATCACCGGAGATGAAGACAGGCTCCAGCTCGAATGGCACCAGTCGCTGGTGAAAGGTGAAATGCCGCAAACCATCGGCGGCGGCATTGGCCAGTCTCGTCTGACGATGCTGCTGCTTCAGCTGCCGCATATTGGCCAGGTTCAGTGCGGCGTCTGGTCGCCAGAAGTGCAGGCTAAGGTTAGCGACCTGCTGTGAGTCTTAGCGCCGCCAGCGACGCACCAGGCGGCTTCTCATCCCGGTGTCAAAGCGCCAGATATGGTCAAAGATGCGCATGATGCCGGGTTTTCCATGCCCCGACATGGCGACCGCGTGAAAGCGGTTCTGATACTGCCGCTGCAGCGCCTTCACGCTGCTGACGACATCGTCCGGTAGCCGCTGGGCGATAAAATCTGAGATCACCACCGCATCGGCATCGTGCCAGTCTCCGGTTTGCATTTTTTCCAGGATCGAGCGGAAACAGCTGGCAAGATCCGTCCCGCCGCTGAAGTGCTGGCTTAAAAAACGGATCGCCTGATCGATGCCGTCCCGCCCGCTGACCTCATAGCGCACCACTTCGCTGGAAAACAGCATAATAAAGCAGCGCCGGTTGTCGGCGAGGGCAATGCGCATCAGCGCCAGGCAAAAAGCCTTTGCGCATTGCTCGTTGAACCCGCCCATGGAGCCGGAAGTATCCACGCAGACAATAAATGGCCCGCGAGGTTGTTCGTCAAAATCCTGATGGGCGACCGGGCGTTCGATGATTTTTTCACGCCATGCGTCACCGTGCAGACGGTAAGTGAGCAGTTGCTTCTCCACCAGGCGGCGGTAGAACTCAAATTCCAGTTCTGTAATCCCCAGGGTTGCCAGTTCGGGCGGTAGCAGGCGCAGGATATCGTCGCTGCGCTGTAGGCCGTCAACCTGTTCGGGCACGGTGGCAGGTTCCCGAACCAGCATACGCCAGGGCTCCGTGGGGGAATCTTTCCGCGGGACGGATTTTGCCTCGCGGGAGCGGCCCAGCTGTTCGGCAAGCTGCATCAGCTCGGGCTGGCCGGTGAGAAAATCGCCGTATTGCACAATCAGCTGATAGTCCCCGCGCTTGAGCGTGCCGCCGCTCATATCCCACAGTTTACCGGCCGCTTTGTCGTTTTCGGCAAGAGCTGGATCCAGTTGCCCGCTTAGCGCCAGCCGCTCCTGAATCTCCGCCAGCAGCTTGTCGCGCTCGTCTTCTAACAGCTGTTGGTTAAGCGATGTGGCCTGTACAACCAGGCTCAAGCGCCAGCGCTGCAGAAACAGCGTATGCTGCGCCGGGGTGAAGTGCGGGTTATCGGCCACCAGCGTTTTGGCCTGTTCATAGAACGGTGAGCCTAGCTTATGCAGCAGTTGAATAATTTCCGGCAGCCGCATGATGAGCTGCCCGGTGGTGAGTAACTGACTCTGCTGGTAGCAAAGGACTTCCTGCGCCAGCTCATCCGGGACGTGTCCGTCCTTCAGGCGGCCTTTGAGCTGGTCTCGCCAGCGAGGTAAGTCTTCACTAACTGCTTTTTTCAAACGCGGGAATTTTTCGAAAAACACCGCCAGCTGCGGGGCAGCCAGCAGGGTAATAATGATCTCTTCTATCAGTTCGCCTTCACCAATAGCCAGGATCATATCCAGCGTTTCAACGCTTATCATTGCCGGGCCTGTTTCAGCTGTGCCGCAACGTCCTGCAGGCTGGCTTCAATTTTTCCCAGCCAGTCGCTTTCAATAAACAGGCATTTTTGCTGATCGTTAAAGCGCTCGTGCTGCTGGTGTAACGCGGCGTCGAGATCGTCAAACTGCTTTTTGATCTCATCCGGTACGCCCTGTTGCTGGTGGCCCGGCAGCGCCAGCCGTGTGGCCTGAAGGCTAACATCGCGAATGGTCAGGTGCTGGCTGTTGTCCACTTCAAGGTTAAGCAACTGCGCAAAACCAATGCCGTTCAACTTGCCGCGGATCTCGCCTCCTTTATTAAGCCACTGCGCCAGCGCCTCACGCGCCAGGGTGATATGAATCACTTCGATATCGTGCAGTTTCAGCGGCTTTTGCAGTAAAAGCGTCAGCGTTTCGCCTGTTATCTCATCCGGGAGCTGGTACTGCGGCTTGCGGCTGAACATACCGGTCTGCTTGAGCACGGTGAAAGCGTCCCGATCGCTGCTTTGCTGCTGAAGCTGGAGGCGGCGCTGGACGATGCCGCTGAGTTTGCTCAGAATGGCCTGCTGCTGCCACGCGTGGCCGGTCATCAAAACTTCAATCTGCTGCTGCATCAAATTCATGGTTGCCGTGTCGTGCCACAGACAGTCTTTGAGCAGGATAAGATCGATAGGCGCCACGGCATCGCGGCCGTTAAAGAAGGCGCTGGCCTGCAGCAGACGAATGGCTTTTTTCCAGCGGCGATCGGATACATAAGGTGCCCCCGGCGTGGCCTCAAGCAGCTGCCTCAGGGTAAAGATCAGTTCAAAAACGTCGTCCGGCAGCGCGACGCCGCCAATTTGCTGCTGCCAGGTGAAATATTCTTCATCGGTAACCTGCAGATTTTCGGTGACCGGATTAAAGTTTTCGTCGTGCTGGCTGATGAGCATTGAGCGGAAATTCGCTTTGTCCTGCACTTTGTCGAGCCACAGGCGGATCAGCATGCGGTCATACAGCGCTTCCAGGCTGCTGTCCGCTTCGGGCAATTCGTTGGAGGCGGCCACCAGCAGGCGCATGGGGATTTTGTCTTCGCTGGCGCCGTTGCGGAAGCGGCGTTCGTTAATGGCGGTCAGCAGGGTGTTTAAAATTGCCGGGCCAGCTTTCCAGATCTCATCCAGAAACACTATTTCGGCTTCCGGCAGGTAGCCGGCGGTCAGGCGCTCATAGCGGCCTTCATCTTTCAGCGCCTGAATAGAAAGCGGGCCAAAAACTTCTTCTGGCGTTGAGAAGCGAGTCATTAGATATTCAAAGGCGCGCGCTTCGCGAAAGGCGAATTTCAGGCGGCGGGCGATCAGGCTTTTTGCAATGCCTGGCGGACCAAGTAAAAAGACGCTTTCGCCGCTCAGCGCCGCCAGCAAACAGAGACGAACGGCGTGCTGACGTTCAAAAAGTCCCTTTTCCAGCGCCTGGCTGAGACGAGAAATTCTTTCAGCCAGCAAATGTGATTGAGCCATAATTAGCTTTGCATCCTTACGCGGTTAACCCTGTGGAGAAACGCGAGTATAGCGTTTATTTTTAGCCAGTTAATGTGCTGATTATGCCGCATGCAACGTTTGAGCTGAGATAAGTCAAATGCATTTAGGAGTACGATTTACACAATTATCGTGCATACTGTGCGCCGTTTTGTGGGCCAAGGGACTAAGCACACGTTTTCGGGATTCCAACAAAAGATTAGTCTATGAGCGCTGATAATAAACAATCGTTGCCGGCCGTTACGCTGGCTGCTATCGGGGTTGTGTACGGTGATATAGGTACCAGCCCGCTTTATACCCTTCGTGAATGTCTGTCCGGGCAGTTTGGGTTTGGCGTTGAACGCGACGCCGTGTTTGGCTTTTTGTCGTTAATTTTTTGGCTGTTGGTACTGGTCGTCTCCATCAAATATCTCACCTTCGTGATGCGGGCGGATAACGCCGGGGAAGGCGGGATCTTAACGCTAATGTCGCTTGCCGGGCGTAATACGACGGCGCGAATGACCTCTGTACTGGTGATCATGGGGTTGATTGGCGGCAGCTTCTTCTACGGTGAGGTGGTTATCACACCGGCGATATCGGTGATGTCGGCCATAGAGGGTCTTGAGATAGCCGCGCCGCAGCTCGATCAGTACATTGTTCCCCTTTCTATTATTGTTCTGACGCTGCTGTTTATGATTCAGAAGCACGGCACCGGGATGGTGGGCAAGCTGTTTGCTCCGGTGATGCTGCTGTGGTTCCTGACGCTCGCTGTTCTGGGCGCGCGCAGTATCATCGGCAACCCGGAAGTTCTGCAGGCGCTTAACCCGGCCTGGGCAGTGAATTTCTTCGTGCAGTACAAAGCCGTGTCGTTCGTTGCTCTCGGCGCTGTTGTGCTGGCTATAACCGGGGTTGAAGCGCTATATGCCGATATGGGGCACTTTGGTAAGCTCCCGATTCGCATCGCATGGTTTATCGCAGTTCTGCCTTCATTAGTTCTGAACTATTTTGGTCAGGGCGCGCTGCTGTTAAAGAACCCGGAAGCGATTAAAAACCCGTTCTTCCTGCTGGCTCCTGACTGGGCGCTGATCCCGCTCCTGGTTCTGGCAACGCTGGCAACGGTTATCGCCTCTCAGGCCGTGATTTCCGGCGTATTCTCGCTGACGCGTCAGGCGGTTCGCCTGGGTTACCTCTCGCCAATGCGTATCATCCATACCTCGGAAATGGAATCCGGGCAGATTTACATTCCAGCGATTAACTGGATTCTGTATATCGCCGTGGTGATCGTCATCGTTAGCTTCGAACATTCAAGTAACCTGGCGGCGGCATACGGGATCGCAGTAACCGGCACGATGGTGCTGACCTCGATTCTCTGCTGTACAGTTGCGCGCAAAAACTGGCACTGGAATAAAATTGCCGTGCTCCTGATGTGCGTGGGCTTCCTGTTTATCGACGTGCCGCTGTTCTCTGCTAACCTCGAGAAAATCGTCTCTGGCGGCTGGCTGCCGCTCACGCTGGGGCTTGTCATGTTTACCATCATGACGACGTGGAAGAGCGAGCGTTTCCGCCTGCTGCGCCGTATGCACGAGCACGGTAACTCGCTGGAAGCGATGATTGCGTCCCTTGAGAAGTCTCCGCCGGTTCGCGTGCCGGGCACCGCGGTTTATATGTCCCGCGCGTTGAACGTGATCCCGTTTGCTATGCTGCATAACCTCAAGCACAACAAAGTGCTGCATGAGCGAGTCGTATTGCTTACGCTGCGCACCGAAGACGCCCCATACGTTCACAACGTTAAGCGTGTTTCTATTGAGCAGCTGTCGCCCACCTTCTGGCGCGTAGTGGCCAGCTACGGCTGGCGTGAAACGCCGAACGTGGAAGAGATTTTCCACCGCTGCGGTCTGGAAGGCCTGAGCTGCCGGATGATGGAAACCTCGTTCTTCATGTCGCATGAGTCGCTGATTATCGGTAAGCGTCCTTGGTACCTTCGCCTGCGCGGCAAGCTGTTCCTCGCCCTGCAGCGAAATGCGTTACGCGCGCCTGACCAGTTTGAGATCCCGCCGAACAGGGTTATCGAGCTGGGTACCCAGGTCGAGATTTAAGTCAGCCAGTCTTTACTGGCCTGATGCCCTCACCCCGACCCTCTTCCACAGGGAGAGGGCGCAAAGACTAAAAAACGGTACTCAGGTACCGTTTTGCATTTATTAGCGAAACGTTTCGATGTTGATCACACTTCTTTAACCTGGTGGTTGTTTAACCGCCACCTCTTTTCCTACACTCATTATCAGCGAAACGTTTCGCTAGTGGAGCAGGAAAATGAAGAAAGGTACCGTTCTTAACGCTGATATTTCGGCCGTTATCTCCCGTCTGGGGCACACCGATTCACTGGTTATTGCCGATGCCGGGCTGCCAATTCCGCGCCATACCCAGCGCATTGATTTGGCATTAACTCACGGCGTTCCAGGCTTTATGCAGGTCGTGGATGTGGTAACGCAGGAAATGCAGGTTGAGGCGGCAATCATTGCTTCTGAAATCAAACAACATAATCCCGCACTTCACGAAACGTTGCTCAGCCATATTGAGCAACTGCAAAAACACCAGGGAAACACCATAACTATTCGTTACATCAGCCATGAGCAGTTCAAGCAGCACACCGCGGATGCACATGCGGTTATTCGCAGCGGGGAGTGTTCCCCGTATGCGAATATCATTCTCTGTGCCGGCGTAACCTTCTGAGGAGGCCAGCATGGAACCCTTACTGCAACTTAAAGGGATCGATAAATCGTTCCCAGGGGTGAAAGCCCTGTCTGGCGCGGCGTTGAACGTTTACCCGGGCCGCGCCATGGCGCTGGTGGGTGAGAACGGCGCCGGCAAATCCACGATGATGAAAGTCCTGACCGGGATCTACACCAAAGATGCCGGTTCGCTGCTGTGGCAGGGAAAAGAAACCGCCTTTAGCGGGCCAAAAGCGTCTCAGGAAGCCGGTATCGGGATTATCCACCAGGAACTCAACCTGATCCCGCAGCTCAGCATTGCGGAGAACATCTTCCTTGGCCGCGAGTTTGTCGGGCATTTTGGCAACATTGACTGGAAGAAGATGTACCGTGAAGCCGACAAGCTGCTGGCGAAGCTGAATTTACGCTACACCAGCGAGCGTCTGGTGGGCGAGCTGTCGATTGGCGATCAGCAAATGGTTGAGATTGCCAAGGTGCTGAGCTTTGAGTCCAAAGTCATCATCATGGATGAACCGACCGATGCGCTGACCGACACGGAAACCGAGTCGCTGTTCCGCGTTATCCGTGAGCTGAAGGCTCAGGGTTGCGGCATCGTGTATATCTCCCACCGCATGAAAGAGATTTTTGAGGTGTGCGACGACGTGACAGTGCTGCGTGACGGGCAGTTTATTGCCGAGCGCGAAGTCTCCACGCTTACCGAAGATACCCTGATCGAAATGATGGTTGGCCGCAAGCTGGAAGACCAGTATCCGCATCTGGACAAACAGCCCGGCGATATTCGCCTGCGGGTCGATAACGTATCTGGCCCCGGCGTGAAGGCGGTTTCTTTCACGCTGTGTAAAGGCGAAATCCTCGGCGTTGCCGGGCTGATGGGTGCCGGGCGTACCGAATTGATGAAAGTGCTTTATGGCGCGCTGCCGAGAAGCGGTGGCTATGTGGCGCTGGATGGCCGTGAAGTAGTGACTCGTTCTCCGCAGGATGGGTTGGCTAATGGCATCGTTTATATCTCTGAAGACCGCAAGCGTGATGGGCTGGTTCTGGGGATGTCGGTGAAGGAGAACATGTCGTTGACCGCGCTGCGTTATTTCAGTCGTGGGGCTGGCAGCCTGAAGCACAAAGATGAGCAGCAGGCGGTGCAGGACTTTATTCGCCTGTTCAACGTCAAAACGCCTTCCATGGAACAGCCAATTGGCCTGCTGTCAGGCGGTAATCAACAGAAAGTTGCCATCGCGCGCGGCCTGATGACCCGCCCGAAAGTGCTGATCCTCGACGAGCCAACTCGTGGCGTCGACGTTGGGGCGAAAAAAGAAATTTATCAGTTAATTAACCAGTTTAAAGCCGAAGGGTTGAGCATCATCCTTGTGTCGTCCGAGATGCCGGAAGTGCTGGGCATGAGCGACCGCATTATGGTTATTCACGAAGGGCGACTGAGCGGGGAGTTCTCCCGTGAAGAAGCCACCCAAGAGGCGCTGATGGCCGCGGCCGTTGGTAAGCTTAATCGAGTGAATCAGGAGTTAGATAAATGAGTACCCAGACCGTGTCCACCCGTCGCTGGTTCACCAAAGCGTGGCTGATGGAGCAAAAATCGCTGATCGCTCTGCTGGTGCTGATTGCGATTGTCTCGGCCCTGAGCCCGAACTTCTTTACCGTGAATAACCTGTTCAACATCCTGCAGCAAACGTCGGTGAACGCCATTATGGCGGTGGGGATGACGCTGGTCATTCTGACCTCCGGGATCGACCTGTCCGTCGGTTCTCTTCTGGCGTTGACCGGGGCGGTGGCGGCCTCGATTGTGGGCTTTGAGGTCAATGCGCTGGTGGCCGTTGCCGCTGCGCTGGCTCTTGGGGCTGCCATTGGTGCCGTAACGGGTGTGATTGTAGCGAAAGGGCGGGTTCAGGCCTTTATTGCCACCCTGGTGATGATGCTGTTGCTGCGCGGGGTGACGCTGGTTTACACCAACGGCAGCCCGATGAATACCGGCTTCTCGGACAATGCTGATCTGTTTGGTTGGTTCGGTATTGGCCGCCCGCTGGGGATCCCAACGCCGGTCTGGATCATGGCGATTGTCTTCCTGGCCGCGTGGTACATGCTGCACCATACTCGCCTGGGGCGTTACATCTATGCGCTCGGCGGCAACGAAGCGGCAACGCGCCTGTCAGGCATTAGCGTCAACAAAGTGAAAATCATCGTCTACTCTCTGTGTGGTCTGCTGGCGTCGCTGGCTGGGATCATCGAAGTAGCACGTCTTTCCTCTGCGCAGCCAACGGCGGGTGCGGGATATGAACTGGATGCTATCGCGGCGGTTGTGCTGGGCGGTACCAGCCTGGCGGGCGGCAAAGGCCGGATTGTCGGCACGCTGATCGGGGCATTGATCCTCGGCTTCCTGAACAACGGTCTGAATTTATTAGGTGTTTCTTCTTATTACCAGATGATCGTCAAAGCGGTGGTAATTTTGCTGGCGGTGCTGGTGGACAATAAAAAGCAGTAAAACCATAACCCTACAGGACATCTGACTATGAACATGAAAAAACTGGCTACCCTGGTTTCCGCTGTCGCCCTGAGCGCCACCGTAAGCGCAAACGCCATGGCAAAAGACACCATCGCGCTGGTAGTGTCTACCCTGAATAACCCGTTCTTCGTGTCGCTGAAAGATGGCGCGCAGAAAGAAGCTGACAAACTGGGCTACAACCTGGTGGTGCTGGATTCACAAAACAACCCGGCAAAAGAGCTGGCCAACGTGCAGGACTTAACGGTTCGCGGCACCAAATTAATGCTGATTAACCCAACGGATTCCGACGCGGTGGGCAATGCCGTTAAGATGGCAAACCAGGCTAAAATCCCGGTGATCACCCTCGACCGTATGGCCAACCAGGGTACCGTGGTGAGCCACATTGCTTCTGATAACGTTGCTGGCGGCAAAATGGCCGGTGATTTCATCGCTAAGAAACTGGGCGACGGCGCGAAAGTTATTGAACTTCAGGGTATTGCTGGTGCTTCCGCAGCCCGTGAACGTGGTGAAGGTTTCAAACAGGCTGTTGCGGCACATAAATTTGACGTGCTGGCCAGCCAGCCAGCTGACTTTGATCGTACTAAAGGTCTGAACGTTATGCAGAACCTGCTGACTGCACACCCTAACGTTCAGGCTGTGTTTGCTCAGAACGACGAAATGGCATTGGGTGCCCTGCGTGCGCTGCAAACCGCGGGTAAATCTGATGTGCTGGTCGTCGGTTTCGATGGTACGGCTGACGGCGTGAAAGCGGTTGAAGGCGGCAAACTGGGCGCGACAGTGGCTCAGATGGCTGACCAGATCGGCGTTATCGGTGTGGAAACCGCTGATAAAGTGCTGAAAGGTGAGAAAGTGGATGCGAAAATCCCGGTTGATTTGAAACTGATCACCAAATAAGAATTAAAGAAAAGCAGGGCAACGCGCCGCTCAGGCATGAGCGGCGCACTCAAACTGGATATTAAGATATGAAAAGCACAGGCAAACTCGTCGTTCTTGGCAGCATCAATGCTGACCATATCCTCAACCTCGAACATTTCCCAACGCCGGGTGAAACCGTCACCGGGCAGGGGTATCAGGTGGCGTTCGGCGGTAAAGGTGCGAACCAGGCCGTTGCGGCAGGGCGCAGTGGAGCAGACATTGCGTTTATTGCCTGTGTGGGCGATGACGATACCGGTGGCCGCGTTTGTAAGCAGCTTGCCAGCGATAATATTGATACTTCGTCAATCAGCACCATTAAAGATGAAGCGACCGGCGTGGCACTGATTTTTGTCAACGGCGCAGGTGAAAACGTGATCGGCATTCACGCTGGCGCGAACGCCGCTTTGACTCCCGGGCTGGTGGAAGCACAGCAGCAGAAAATTACTGATGCTTCGGCGCTATTAATGCAGCTGGAATCCCCGCTTGAGAGCGTTCTGGCTGCGGCGAAAATTGCCCATCAGCACCAGACCAAAGTGATTCTAAACCCGGCCCCGGCCTGTGAACTCCCTGATGAGCTTCTGTCTCTGTTAGATATGATCACTCCGAACGAAACGGAAGCAGAAAAGTTGACTGGCGTGCGGGTTGAGAATGATGCAGATGCTGCCAAAGCTGCTGAAGCGCTGCACGGTAAGGGAATCGAAACGGTGATTATCACGCTCGGCAGCCGCGGTGTATGGCTAAGTGAAAAAGGTCACGGCAAACGAGTGCCGGGCTTTAAGGTAAAAGCTGTCGATACTATCGCCGCTGGTGACACTTTTAACGGTGCGCTGGTGACGGCATTGCTGGAAGATAAGCCGATGGAAGATGCCGTGCGATTTGCTCACGCTGCCGCTGCAATTGCCGTGACGCGAAAAGGTGCTCAGCCGTCCGTGCCGTGGCGCAAGGAAATAGATGAGTTCCTGCAGCAGCAGAGGTAAGTCATGGCTACCATGAAAGACGTCGCCCGCCTGGCGGGCGTTTCTACTTCTACCGTTTCCCACGTCATTAATAACGATCGCTTTGTTAGCGATGCCATTCGTCAGAAGGTTGAGGCCGCGGTAAAAACGCTGAACTATGCGCCTTCTGCGTTGGCTCGCAGCCTCAAGCTGAATCAAACGCATACCATCGGTATGCTGATCACCGCGAGTAGCAACCCCTTCTATTCCGAGCTGGTTCGAGGCGTGGAGCGCAGCTGCTTTGAGCGCGGCTACAGCCTGGTGCTGTGTAACACCGAAGGCGATGAGCACCGCATGAACCGAAATCTGGAAACGCTGCTGCAAAAGCGCGTCGATGGATTACTGTTGTTGTGCACCGAAACGCATCAGCCTTCGCCTGAAATCATCAACCGCTACCCGACTATCCCGACAGTAATGATGGACTGGGCTCCGTTTGAGGGGCAGAGCGATGTAATTCAGGATAACTCGCTGCTCGGCGGAGAAATGGCGACACAGCACCTGATCGACAATGGCTATACCCGTATTGCCTGCATCGCCGGGCCGCAGGATAAAACGCCTGCCAGACTGCGCCTTGAAGGCTACCGCAAAGCTATGGCTCAGGCCGGGCTGGCTATTCATCCGGGCTATGAAATTATTGGCGACTTCGAGTTTCAGGGCGGGTTTAGCGCCATGAGCGAACTGCTTACCCTGGCGGACAGGCCGGACGCTGTATTCATGGGGAATGACGCTATGGCCGTTGGGGCCTACCATGCTTTATATCAGGCTGGTCTTAGCATTCCGCAGGATATGGCGGTGATTGGCTACGATGATATTGAGCTTGCACGCTACATGACGCCGCCGCTGACGACGATTCACCAGCCCAAAGATGAGCTCGGCGAATTGGCCGTGGATGTGCTGATCCACCGAATGGGGCAACCCGATCTGGCGCAGCAACGGTTACTGCTGACGCCAGAGCTGGTGGAAAGAAGCTCAGTTTAAGGCTTGTGGCGCTCTTTTATTAAGTTGCGCCCGTCTTTGGGGCGCAGCAGCAGAAATACCACCGAAGAGACCAGCGTTATCGCGCCCATCGTCAGCAGCGTGTAATGGAACTGTTCGATGGTATTGACGCTGTCTATTCCTTCCCATGCACGTAGCACCGCGGCACTAACGGCAACCCCAAGGCTAATTGAAAGCTGCTGAGTCACGGCCAGCACGCTGTTGCCGCTGCTGGCGTTTTCATCCGTCAGGTCCGCAAGGGTGATGGTATTCATGGCCGTAAACTGCGTCGACATTGCCATCCCTAATATAAAGAGGGGCAGGATCAGCAGCCAGACTTCCATGCCCGGTGACTGCAGCGAGAACTGGGCAATCAGCAGGCCGATGACCAAAGTGATCCCGACCAGCGTTTTACGGTAACCCATCCACCTCAGTACTTGAGTCACCGTCGATTTAGCCAGCAGCGAACCTACAGCGGTCGGCGCCATCATGCAACCCGCCAGCAGCGCCGAATAACCAAAACCCACCTGCAGCATAAGTGGCATTAAAAAAGGCACGCAGCCGGTACCGAGGCGTGAGGCTATATTGCCGACGATGCCCACGGAAAAAGTCCGCGTCTTAAAGAGAGGCAGGGGAATAAGCGGTGTTGGAACGCGGCGGGCATGCCAGACATACGCCAGCAGCAATAAAATACCGCCCAGAATCACTAACATGCCTATATAGCTGGCGACAATTCGTTCGCCAAACAGCTCAACGCCGCTGGAGATCAGCACCAGCCCCGCGCCAAACAACAGAAAGCCGCTCATATCAAACCCGCGCTTCGGCGTGGTGAAGTTGGGCATGTACTTGCGGGCATACAGCAGGCCCAGAATGCCAATCGGAATATTGATTAAAAATATCCAGTGCCAGCTTGCCCAGGTGACCAGAACGCCGCCGAGTAGTGGGCCGATAATGGGGCCGACGAGGCCGGGCATAGTGACAAAGTTGAGTACAGGCAACAGCTCGCTGCGTGGGTAAGCCCGAAGTAATGCCAGACGCGCAACCGGCATCATCATTGCGCCGCCAATTCCCTGAATCACGCGAAAGATGACCAGCTCGGTTAAAGACCCTGACATGGCGCAGGCAAAGGAGCCGAGAGTGAACAGGCTAACGGCCAGCATAAATACGCGGCGTGTGCCGAAGCGGTCTGCTAACCAGCCGCTTACCGGGATAAGCATGGCGACGGTTAAGGTGTAGCTAATAATGGCTGCCTGCATGGCCAGCGGGGAGCGATTCAGGCTATGGGCTATTGCCGGTAGCGCGGTGTTAAGGATGGTGGCATCCAAAGCCTGCATAAAGAAAGCCATTGCGGCTATCCAAGGCAGGCCGGCCATGCTGCGTGCTGTTTTCGTCATTATTATCCTGAAGTTTATGTGCGCTTTAGACTACCGATGAGTGACGGGTTCCTTTAACAGCGCCAGGCAGGCGTTAAAAGCGGCCTGACCCTCTCCCTTAGCAATGGCATCCACAATCGCCTGATGCAAATCGAGCTTAATGACTTCGTTATCGGTAATCGCGGTGAAGTAATTGTAATAAATCGATCTGAATAAGTTCGCGAAAGATGTCATGAAAGGGTTACCACTCATTTCATAGATGAGTTCGTGGTAGGCCATATCCACTTCAATCCACCGCTGACGGTCAAAGGCCGTCTGCAGTTCTGTCATTTGTGCCATCAGTTGAGTAAGCCTGGTTCGCTGCTGCTCATTACTATTAATAGCGGCTAATGCGCAGGCCTGTGGCTCCAGGCTATTACGCATAATCAAAAACTCTTCTACTACATGGCTGAAGTTATCTTTGGTCATCCACCAGGCTATCAGTTCTTTATCAAGGAAGTTCCAGTGACTGCGGGGCATGACGCGAGTGCCAATCCTTGGGCGAGGCAACAGCATGCCTTTAGCTGCTAGCGTCTTGACGGCTTCACGAACGGCTGTCCGGCTGACGCCAAAGAGATCACCCAGTTCCATCTCGCCCGGAAGAATGCTGCCTGCCGCATATTCGCCCTTGAGAATTCGCTGGGCTATTTTCTCTGCCAGCACATAAGAAAGGTTTTTTTGGGCGGCGAGTTGTTGAGTGGATAAAGACATGACGCAATTCCTTTAGCTGTATTTCTTACCCTAGTATGCCACCGGCGGTGATTTTGCGGTGATTTATGCAGCAAATATCCCGGGTTTGCTGGCTTTCTGCGCGCCATTGGTGAAAAAGAATGCGGTCAGAAAGTTTTTTCAAATTAGGGGTTGTCAGACTCTGAGAACTCCCTATAATGCGCCTCCACTGACACGGCGAAGCGGCTTCGAAAGCGGCTTCACAACCCGGTAGTCAGTCAGACGAAAGCGAAA
>NZ_VWWU01000007.1:0-140501 GCF_011752835.1 Enterobacter sp. Ap-1006
TGAGTCAGCAGTAAAAGCAGTAATCCCGATGCATCCGTAGCTCAGCTGGATAGAGTACTCGGCTACGAACCGAGCGGTCGGAGGTTCGAATCCTCCCGGATGCACCATATTCTTCCTCATCATTAGCGATGACGGTGTGAAAGAGAAAGTTACTTTCTCCGCCAACACAAGGGAGGATAACGTTGCTTCAGCAACGGCCCTTTAGGGCGAGCCTTCGGTGAGTCATCCTCCCGGATGCACCATTCTTCTCCGGTATTGCCTGAGAGTGTAGGTAGTACTGAGTCAGCAGTAAAAGCAGTAATCCCGATGCATCCGTAGCTCAGCTGGATAGAGTACTCGGCTACGAACCGAGCGGTCGGAGGTTCGAATCCTCCCGGATGCACCATATTCTTCCTCATCATTAGCAATGACGGTGTGAAAGAGAAAGTCAATTTCTCCGCCAGCACCAGGGAGGATAACGTTGCTTCAGCAACGGCCCTTTAGGGCGAGCCTTCGGTGAGTCATCCTCCCGGATGCACCATATTCTTCCTCATCATTAGCGATGACGGTGTGAAAGAGAAAGTTAATTTCCCACCAGCACGACTCACCCCTTCAAACTTCGTTTAAATTCCCCTGTTACAAACATACCGTTCAGCTTTTCATACTCCTTATTCGCAATACCGCCACTACCCGCAGACAGCGACAATTTCAGCCATTTACGCTAAAGTACCGCCTCGACATTCAGTGAAGTGAGGGTGAGATGTACGATCGCTATGACGGTTTAATCTTTGATATGGACGGCACGATCCTTGATACGGAGCCGACTCACCGTAAAGCCTGGCATGAAACCCTTGGCCGCTATGGCATGAGCTTCGACGAGCAGGCGATGGTTGCCCTGAATGGCGCGCCAAGCTGGAAAATTGCTGCTGCAATTATCGAAAGCCACAATGCCGATCTCGATCCCCACAGTCTGGCGGCTGAAAAAACTGTTGCCGTTCGAGCCATGCTACTTGATACCGTGCGTCCGCTGCCGCTGATTGAAGTGGTGAAAGCCTGGCATGGCCGCCGTCCGATGTCGGTCGGTACAGGTAGCGAAAGCGATATTGCAGAAGCGCTGCTTAAGCATCTTGGTTTACGTCAGTATTTTGCAGCGGTCGTGGCAGCAGATCATGTTAAACACCATAAGCCAGCACCTGATACCTTCTTACGCTGCGCCGAACTGATGGGCGTGGCGCCGGGAAAATGTGTGGTATTTGAAGATGCTGATTTTGGTCTTCAGGCGGCGCGCAGCGCGGGAATGGATGTTGTGGACGTGCGCCTACTGTGAGCGACACGCTATCGCTCCTTTCATTGTTCACCAGCAGTTTCCTGAGCGCGACGCTGCTGCCGGGGAGCTCAGAAGCGGTACTTGTGGCGCTTCTGGTTGCCGGTAGCGGCCCGGTATCGGTTCTTGTGATAATAGCAACAATCGGTAATAGCCTTGGCGGTATGACTAACGTTATTCTGGGGCGCTTTTTCCCGCAGCGTATACAATCGCGCTGGCAGGGAAAAGCGACCGACTGGTTGACTCGTTTTGGCCCAGCGACGTTGTTACTGAGCTGGATGCCGCTGATAGGCGATCTGTTATGCCTGCTGGCCGGGTGGTTACGCCTGAGCTGGGGGCCGGTGATATTCTTTTTATGCCTTGGCAAAGCGCTACGCTACATCGTTGTCGCGGCTGCAACGGTACAAGGCATGGCGTGGTGGCACTAATTGCGTGGGATGAGTCTTCATCACCGGCGAAAACAATTATGCTTATTAAAATAAATTCGACAGGCGGGAGGTCAATTTGATCCCGGACGTATCACAGGCTTTGGCCTGGCTGGAAAAACACCCTGAAGCAGTAAAAGGCATTTGCCGTGGTCTTGAGCGTGAAACGCTGCGCGTGACGCCAGAAGGCGATTTAGCCACCACCGGGCATCCTGAAAGCCTTGGCTCAGCGTTTACACATAAATGGATTACCACGGACTTCGCCGAAGCCCTCCTGGAATTTATTACCCCGGTTGATGGTGACATTGACCATATGCTGACCTTCCTGCGTGACATTCATCGCCACACGGCGCGTGAACTGGGCGAGGAACGTATGTGGCCGCTAAGTATGCCGTGTTACATCGACGACGGTCAGAACATCGAGCTGGCCCAGTACGGTTCTTCTAATGCGGGGCGCTTTAAAACGCTGTACCGTGAAGGGCTGAAAAATCGTTATGGCGCGCTGATGCAGACCATCTCCGGCGTGCATTACAATTTCTCCCTGCCGATGGCTTTCTGGCAGGCAAAATGCGGCGTACAGGATGCAGAAAGTGGTAAAGAGGCCATTTCTGCCGGTTATTTCCGCCTGATCCGCAACTATTACCGCTTTGGTTGGGTTATCCCTTATTTGTTCGGTGCTTCTCCGGCTATTTGCTCTTCATTCCTGCAGGGCAAAGAGAGCGCGTTGCCGTTTGAGAAAACCGAATGCGGCATGTATTACCTGCCGTATGCCACGTCATTACGCCTGAGCGATCTGGGTTACACCAACAAGTCGCAGAGCAATCTGGGCATTACCTTCAACGATCTGAACACCTATGTCGATGCGCTGAAGCGGGCGATTAAAACCCCGTCAGAAGAGTACGCTCAGATTGGTTTGATGAAGGACGGCAAACACCTGCAACTCAACACCAACGTGCTGCAAATTGAAAACGAACTCT
Organism: Enterobacter sp. Ap-1006; assembly: GCF_011752835.1. Classification (NCBI taxonomy): domain Bacteria; kingdom Pseudomonadati; phylum Pseudomonadota; class Gammaproteobacteria; order Enterobacterales; family Enterobacteriaceae; genus Enterobacter; species Enterobacter sp. Ap-1006. The sequence continues at coordinate 2,706 of NZ_VWWU01000007.1, forward strand.
ATGCGCCGATTCGTCCAAAGCGCGTGACGCGTGATGGAGAATCGCCGTCGGATGCGCTGCTGCGCGGCGGCATCGAGTATATCGAAGTGCGTTCGCTGGATATCAACCCGTTCTCGCCAATCGGCGTGGATGAGCAGCAGGTTCGCTTCCTCGACCTGTTTATGATTTGGTGCGTACTGGCGGATGCGCCGGAGATGAGCAGCGACGAACTGCTGTGCACCCGTACCAACTGGAACCGCGTGATTCTGGAAGGTCGTAAGCCTGGGCTTACCCTGGGTATGGGCTGTGAAACGGCTCAGCACCCGCTGTCAAAAGTAGGCAAAGATCTGTTCACCGATTTACGCCGCGTGGCGGAAACGCTGGACGGTATGACCGACAGCCAGGAATACCAGCAAGTATGTGACCAGCTGGTCGCCAGCTTTGACGATCCGGAGTTAACGTATTCAGCCCGTATTTTACGTTCTATGATTGATAACGGGATTGGCGGCACCGGCCTTGCGCTGGCCGAACAATATCGTCAGATGCTGATTCAGGAGCCGTTGGAAATTTTAACTGCGGATGCCCTGCAGAAAGAGCATGATGCTTCATGGCAGCGTCAGCGGGATATTGAGGCGGCGGATACGGAGTCGTTCGATAGCTTTCTGGCGAAGAAGGCCTGACAGAAAAGAAAAAGGCCACATACTTGTGGCCAAATATTCATCTCTGAATAACAGGGATGATGATAACAAATGCGCGTCTTTCATATACTCAGACTCGCGTGCGTAAAAATAGTTTCAATTATTTTTAAAAAAAATCATTTTATCGGAGGTGACCAGATGCCGTTGTTGGATAGCTTCACAGTCGACCATACTCGTATGGGTGCGCCTGCAGTCCGTGTAGCCAAAACTATGCACACGCCACACGGTGACACCATTACGGTGTTTGACCTGCGCTTTTGTGTCCCAAACAAGGAAGTGATGCCGGAAAAAGGGATCCATACTCTGGAGCACCTGTTCGCCGGTTTTATGCGTGACCACCTGAACGGGAACGGGGTAGAGATCATCGATATCTCCCCAATGGGCTGCCGCACAGGGTTCTACATGAGCCTGATCGGTGTCCCGGCAGAGCAGCGCGTGGCGGATGCCTGGAAAGCGGCGATGCAGGACGTGCTGAAAGTGAAAGAGCAAAACCAGATCCCAGAGCTGAACGTTTACCAGTGCGGGACGTATCAGATGCACTCTCTGCAGGAAGCGCAGGATATCGCGCGCCACATCATTGAGCATGGCGTCAGCGTCAACAGCAATGATGAGCTGGCTCTGCCGAAAGAGAAGCTGCAGGAGCTGCACATCTAGTTTTGTGCACACAGTAAAAAGGAGCCATATGGCTCCTTTTTTTACGCCTGCGGTATGCTATCGTCATCTTTTTGCTCACGAAACGAACTATGTCCACCAGCCTGAAATTCAGTTTTGCCACGCGGCCGCTGGTTCCTTTTGCCCATGATTACAGCCATGGTGCCTCGGAGCCCTGGCACAGTCACGACTGCGCGCAGCTGCTGCATACGCTGAGCGGCGTTGTGCGCGTCGAAACCGGGCAGGGGATTTGGGTGGTTCCGCCGGGGCGCGGCGTCTGGTTACCCGCTGGCACTCAGCACCGCCTGCAAATCATCGGCCACGTAGCGGCGCGCACATTGTTTATTGATCCGTTTGCCCGGGCTGACTTACCGTCGGTTTGCCAGGTCGTGCAGATATCCACTTTACTGCGCGAGCTGATTATCTGCTCGCTCCAGTTACCGGAAGCTTACCCGGCGGGAAGTCGGGCAGAGCGAATTTACGAGCTTATCCTCGATGAGATTCGGGGCACCGCCGCGCTGCCGTTTAATCTTCCCGAGCCGCAGTCACCGGGGCTACTGGCGCTGTGTCGCCAGATTCAGGCGGAACCCGGTCAGCCCTGGACAAACGCGCTGGCCGCTGAACGGCTTAACGTCAGTGAGAGAACCTTGCTGCGCCATTTTCGTCAGCAAACGGGTCTGGCGTTTAGCGAATGGCTGCGCAGGGCAAGGCTGATGGCGGCGCTTGAGCGCCTTGCCCAGGGGCAGTCCGTGCTGCGCGTTGCGCTGGATCTGGGGTATGAAAGCCACAGCGCCTTCAGCGCTATGTTTCGGCGAACGCTCGGCGTTTCACCGAGCGAATACTTCTTCTCTGATTAACCCTCGGGCAGCGCGTTTAACAGCGCCTGGAGCGACGCGCGCGAGACATCATTATCAATGCCGGTTCCCCAGCGGCTCACGCCTTCCCTGAAGGTGCAGCGGATATAAGCGGCCGAGCGGCTTTCGCTGTGCCTGCCGAGCGTATGCTCATGATAATCCTCAATAGAAAATACCAGGTTAAAACGAGATTTCAGGGCATCGGCTGCGGCGGAAAGTAAACCGTTGCCTTTGCCCTGCAGAGCGATAACGCCGCCGTGCGTCTGAACGTGGGCCCACAGACGGAGTGAACCATCGGCCTGGCTCTCCGTCCGGTAATCCAGCAGCTGACGCGGGGCGGATTGATGCGGGCCGTAAAGTGTGCGGAACAGCTGCCACAGGGCGCTCAGCGTCATCTCGTTGCCCTCCCTGTCGGTTTGCGCCTGGACGTGGCGACTAAAGTCCTGCTGTAAACCGCGCGGCAGCACCAGGCCGTGGTTTTGCTCCAGCATCCAGGCGGCACCGCTTTTCCCGGACTGGCTGTTGACGCGGATCACCGCTTCATAGCTGCAGCCAATGTCGTTCGGATCAACGGGCAGATAGGGCATTTCCCACCGCGCTGAGCTGGACTCGCCCCGCGCGGTAAAACCTTTCTTAATGGCATCCTGATGCGATCCGGAAAAAGCGGTAAAAGCGAGCTTCCCGGCGTAAGGATGGCGAGGATGCACCGGTAACTGATTGCATTGCTCGACCAGTTCCACCACCTGCTTCATATCGCTGAAGTCCAGCTGCGGCGAAATCCCCTGGCTATAAAGATTCATCGCCAGCGTGACCAGGCAGACGTTCCCGGTGCGCTCCCCGTTGCCAAACAGGCAGCCTTCCACCCGATCCGCACCGGCGAGGATGGCGAGTTCGGCGCTGGCCACGCCGCTACCGCGATCGTTATGGGGATGTACGCTGATGCACACCGCATCGCGGCGGGAGAAGTGGCGGCAGAAATACTCAATCTGATCGGCATAAACGTTGGGCGTGTTCACCTCCACGGTGGCGGGCAAATTGATAATCATTGGCCGCTCGGGAGACGGCTCCCAGACATCCGCCACCGCCTCGCAAATTTGCAGGGCGAATTCCGGTTCGGTGAAGCAAAAAGTTTCCGGGGAGTATTCATAGCGCCATTGCGTCTGTGGGTTAGCCTTGCACAGCGCCCGCACCTGGCGGGTGGCGTTGACCGCCAGCTGAACGATCTCTTCTTTGCTCTGGCGGAAAACCAGCCTGCGGAACAGCGGGGCGGTGGCGTTGTACAGATGCACCGTGGCGCTGTGTACGCCTGCCAGGGATGCAAAGGTGCGTTCAATCAGGTCGCTACGTGCCTGGGTGAGGACCTGAATGGTGACATCTTCAGGAATCCGATTTTCTTCAATCAGCTGGCGCACAAACTGAAAATCCGTTTCTGAGGCGGCAGGGAAGGCGACCTCGATCTCTTTGAAGCCGCACTTAAGCAGTAAATCCCAGAAGCGCAGCTTGCGGGCAACGTCCATCGGTTCAGCCAGCGCCTGATTGCCGTCGCGCAGGTCAGTGGAAAGCCAGCGTGGAGCGTGCGTCAGGGTTTTATCCGGCCACTGGCGATCGGGCAACTGAATCGGCGCATGGGCGAGGTATTTTTGCGATGGGTTGGTCAGCATCAGGTTTCTCCAGGTCAGGTGGTCTGTTTATCCTGGCGAATAATTTCTGCAGGGGCTGGCGCAAAGCTGACAACCTGTGTGGTGAAACCGCCAGATTCAGGCAAAGAAAAAGGAGCCCGAAGGCTCCTAAGGCTGCTGACAAAGAAGGAAAAAGCGTGGTTTTTCCCTCTCTGTGGTTATCAGCCGAAAATCAATAAATTGATTTTCCTGTTTTTTTTAACGAGCAGTCTGGTATTTCTTCTCTCGCCAGAGGTTTGTCCGCTGTCTGAGGAGCCCGAAGGCTCCTTTAGGGAGGAATGTCAGTGTGCGCCACCGCCGCCACCGCCCGCCCCGAAAGGCGGTTTGGCAAACCATACCAGCCCGAGAAGCAGAATAAATACCCCTGCCGAGAACCAGAAAATCTCGTTGGCGGAGATGATCAGCCCCTGGTTGGTGATCTGCTGGGCGATGTAGCCGGAAGCCTGTTGGTGCGACATGCCCAAGCCCTGAAGCTGGTTGTAGGTTTCAACCGAGTTCGGGTTATACGGCGTGACAGACTCCGTTAGCTGCGCATGGTGCAGCGACTCGCGGTTCGTCCACAGCGTGGTGGTTATCGACGTCCCAATCGAACCCGCCAGCGTACGGGTAAAGTTCGACAGGCTCGACGCCGCGGCAAGGCGCTCCGGCGGCAGGCCAGACAGGGTAATCGTGGTCAGCGGCATGAAGAAACACGCCACCGCAAAGCCCTGAATAAACTGCGGCCAGGCCGACGCGGCGAAGTCCATCCCCGGCTCAAAGGTATACGCGCGCCAGTAGAAGCACACCGCATACATAATGAAGCTGAAGGTGACCAGACGGCGCATATCGAGCTTGTGCGCGAAGCGGCCGATAATCGGCGACAGCAGCACCGGGATGACCCCCACCGGCGCGGACGCAAGCCCGGCCCAGGTCGCGGTATAGCCATACACTTCCTGCAACAGCTGAGGCAGCAGGACAATCGCGCCGAAGTAAAGCATGTAGGCGAGACTGATACACAGGCAGCCGATGGTAAAGTTTCGCGACTTAAACAGCGACAGGTCGACTATCGGATTATCATCGGTCAGCTCCCAGACAATCAGGAAGCTGATGGTGACCACCGCAATTACCGTCAACACGATGATTTCCGTCGAGTTAAACCAGTCCAGCTCTTTACCCCGGTCGAGCATAATCTGCAGACTACCGATCCCCAGCACCAGCAAGGCCAGCCCTACGCCATCGATGCGGCGCTGCTCGGTACGAGTTTCGCGGCCTCGCAGGGCCTGCAGGCCCATCAGCACCACGACGATACCAATCGGCACGTTGATGAAGAAGATCCAGCCCCAGTGATAGTTGTCGCTAATATAGCCGCCCAGAATCGGGCCGCAAATCGGCGCCACGATCACCGTCATCGACCACAGCGCCAGCGCAATGCTGCGCTTGGCGGGCGGGTAGTTGCTCAGCAACAGGCTCTGGGACAGCGGAATCAGCGGCCCGGCAACGATCCCCTGGATAACGCGGAAGAAGATCAGCATCGTCAGGCTGTTCGACATGCCGCACGCCCAGGAGGCGATAGCAAACAGCACGGTCGACCACAGGAAAAGCCTCACTTCCCCGAAGCGTTTTGCCAGCCAGCCGGTGATCGGGATTGAGATGGCGTTTGCCACCCCAAATGAGGTGATAACCCACGTCCCCTGGCTCAGGGATGAGCCCAGGTTACCGGCAATCGTCGGGATAGCCACGTTAGCGATGGTGGAGTCCAGCACCTGCATAAAGGTCGCCAGCGACAGGGCGATGGTCATAATGACCAGCTGGGCGCCTTCTAGCGGTTTTTGTTGTGCCATACACCCTCCGCTTTATTAACCCGCATTGGCCTGAATAATCTGGTCAATAAGCTGGTTAGCCGGCGTCAGATTCAGCTCACGCGCGTTACTTTCGTAAACCGGCGTGGTGCGGGTCTGAGAGGACAGTACGCTCCCGTCGCGGTTGCTGGTATCCACATTCACCAGCGTGGACAGGCCGATCCGCAGCGGATGCTGTTCAACCTGTTTGGCGTCCAGTTCAATACGAACCGGCAGGCGCTGAACCACTTTGATCCAGTTCCCGGTGGCGTTCTGCGCTGGCAGCAGCGAGAAGGCGCTGCCGGTGCCCATATCCAGGCCGACAACTTTCCCGGTGTACTTCACGTCGTCGCCGTAGATATCGCTGACGATGGTGGCCGACTGGCCAATGCGCATATGCGCCAGCTGGGTTTCTTTAAAGTTAGCGTCAACCCACATACCGCTGGCCGGTACGATGGCCATCAGCGCCGTGGACGGGCTAATTTGGGCGCCAACCTGCACGGCACGGCGGGAAACATAGCCGGTCATTGGGCTGACGATGGTGGTACGCTGCAGCGCCATCCAGCTGTTACGCACTTCGGTCGCCGCCTGTTGAACCGCAGGCTGCTCTTCCAGTTTGGTGCCGAGAATCATGGCCTGGTTAGCATTGTATTGCTGCACGGCCACATCCAACTGAGCCTGAGCGCTGGTGACGGCATCCCGGGCGTGCTGCAGTTCTTCGCGGCCAATCAGGTTGGCGCTGCCCAGCGGAATACGGCGGTTCAGGTCGCTTTGCGCCTGCGCCAGAGCCGTTTTCTGCAGTTCGATATTGGCCTGATACTGCTTGCTGTTGATCATCAGCTGGCGAGTCTGCCGCACGCTGGAGGCCAGTTGGGTTTTTGCCTTCTCGAACGCCTGCTCAGCGTCGGCACGGTCGAGGCTGACCAGTACATCACCCTGTTTAACAAAATCGGTATTGTCCGCCCAGACTTTGGTGACGCTACCGGAGACCTGGGCCATGATCTGCACCTGGTTGCCTGCCACATAAGCATCATCGGTCTCTTCAAAGTGACGCAGCACCAAAAACCAATAGATTCCATATGCCACAGCAATAATGACAAAGAGCAAGGTCAACAAGATCAGGGCGCTTTTACGTTTCCCCTTCTTGTTAGCCGGTTGCTGCGGGGCTTGAGTCTCCGCATTTGCGCTCATGCTAATCTCCACCTGGTTATTATTATTTCCGGTCAGCTGAGCCGACCTGTTAGACCTGACAGGCCAGCAAGGAGATTGCTGGCCTGAGAGTTGTTTTGAAATCGGATTGTTGTCAGACGTACAGACGGTAAAAGCTTAGCTCAGAGCTTCAAGGATCACTTTGTCCTCTTCCATCTGGTCGAGACGGTTGAGCAGCTTACGGGTGATTGTTTCCAGCTGTGTTTTTTCGTCAGCATCCAGAGCGGACCACAGTTGATGCAGGCAGTTATGCTGCGGTGGCAGGACCTGTCTCAGGAATTCATGACCTTTTTCGGTCAAATGCAGATGCAGGCAGCGGCGGTCATTGTCGCTTTCACGGCGCTCAATCCAGCCGCGTTTTTCCAGCTCATCGGCAATACGCGTGGCGTTGGTGCGGGATGAACCCAGCGCGCAGCTCAGCTCAGAAGGCTGGATGCTGTGATTTTCCTGGGACTCAAGGGTAATGAGTGCCATGAATAATGTCTCGTTGATCCCCTGCGCCTTCAGCATCTTATTGCGGTTTTCCAGCAGTTTACCCTGCATGTGCATACAAAGACGCGTCAACAGAACTTCCTGGTACGGGAACTCCTGGTAACGTTTGGCGCGGAACTTCAGCATTTGTTCTATGGGCGTGAACGAACTATCCATTTTGGCATAACCTCATTAGTTGCAGCCGATATAGTAACGATGGTGACAAATAAAGTAAATGTATTATTTATACGTTTGTATACGTTTATATACGTTTGGTTGTTGCCACCATCGGCGTAAACCACGCTAAGCCGTAGCCCAGAGTGCTAAGCAGCGTGGGGAGAGAAAATGGGTTTCGAGTGGTATAACGGCGTTTAACGGCAGCGAAGCCGGAGGCTTTGTGCCTTGAGGACAGGAGAAATGGTAATGGAAACTCTGCTTTCAGACTGAAGAACAATTCCGCCCCGTGGCGGTTGTCGGCTGAAACAGTTGCGGGTCTATCCATATAGGGTGTTAATAAATAACCTGCGTTAATGTCACTCGAATTAGTAAACGGGGACAACCTTAACAGACTGTCCCCGCCATTACATCTTCAATTTCCCTTACGGGAAGCGACAATATTGCGCTAATCGGCCTGCCGCTGGTATCCGCGCCACCACACTACCAAATTTAGTAGGGCGACGCTGGCGCCGGCAATGCACACCCCGTTCCAGCCGGCATGTTGGTAAGCGCTCGCTGAAATCAAAGAACCCGCCGCGCCGCCGATGAAGTAGCTGGTCATGTACCCGGCGGTCAGTCGGTTACGGGCTTCCGGCATCATGCGGTATATCAGGCTCTGGTTGGTGATGTGGACGCCCTGGACGGTGAGATCCAGCACCAGGATACCCACAATCAGGGCGAGGGCTGAGAACTGACCAAAAGCGATCGCGGCCCAGGAGAGCAGCAGCAGCAGCAGGCCAATAGTGGTGGTGTGGTGCCCCTTGCCTTTATCAACCAGGCCGCCTGCGGGGCGAGCGCCGAGCGCGCCAGCGGCTCCCGCAAGGCCGAACAGGCCGATAACCCCTTCTGAATAGTTAAACGGCGGCGAAGCCAGCAGGAACGCCATCGACGTCCAGAGAATGCTGAAGTTGGCGAAGGTCAGGCAGCCCAGCAAGGCGCGGGTGCGCAGCAGGCTGTTTTTAATAAACAGGCTGAAGATTGAGGTCAGCAGTTGCGGGTAGTTGAGGTGGCTGTCCTGCTTCACCTGCGGCAGCCCGCGCCACAGGGCCAGCGCCATCAGCGCCATCAGCACGCTGGCAACCCAATAAACGGTGCGCCAGCCGCCAAGGCTTGCCAATAAACCCGCGACGGTTCGCGCCAGCAGAATCCCGAGCAGCAGCCCGCTCATGATAGTCCCGACAACCTTCCCGCGCTTTTCCGGTGCCGCGAGCGTCGCGGCAAACGGCACAAGAATCTGCGCGACCACGGAGAAGAGCCCGGTCAGCGCGGTGCCCAGAATCATCATCCACAGGGACTGGCTGGTGGCGGTGATCAGCATCCCACCGGCTGCCAGCAGCGTCATAAAGACGATCAGCCCCCGGCGCTCGAACATATCCCCAAGCGGCACCAGCAGCAACAGCCCTGCGGCATAGCCGAGCTGTGCAGTGGTAACGATAAATCCGGCCTGATTCACCGAGAGCGAAAAGGCGTTTGCGATGGTGTCGAGCAGCGGCTGCGCGTAGTAGTTGCTGGCAACCGCGAGGCCGGTCGCGACGGACATCAGGACGATCAGCGCCGGGCTGAGTCCGTGAGTATTGTTTTTCATTATTATCTTCAACTTGCCAAAGAGAGGTCTGAATAATAGCGAAAAATGATGACAGCAGAAGCGAAGGTGGGTGTCGGATCGTGCGGTTATTAACCCTCACCCCGGCCCTCTCCCTGGAAGGGAGAGGGAGAAAAGAAGGAGAAGAGAAAAGGTATTTGTCTGTTTATCCCCTCTCCCCTTTGGGGAGAGGGTCAGGGTGAGGGGCGGTTTATTTCGCCGCCAGTGCCTCTTTCACCCAGCCGTCAAACTGCGCCTGGTGCGCCTTAATCCAGCCGTCGACGTGGCCGTTAATGTCGGCCTCAGAAGACTTACCGTTATGCATCATCGCATTCTGGGCATTGATATCCGCCAGCGGCAATTTCATGACTGCAAACAGCTTCGCCGCCTGTGGGTTTTTCTCGGCCCAGGCCTTATTGGCAACAATGTGCATGGTGTTCACCGGGAAGCCGTAGTTCGCTCCGTTAGGCAGTTTAGTATCAATATCTTTCTGCTCGCCCGGCAGGGAAGAGAACGGCACCTGCAGCCACACCACGTCTTTGCCCGGCTTCAGCACATCGCTCACCCAGTACGGTGTCCAGGTGTAATACAGCACCGGCTTACCTTCTTTGAAGCGCGCGATAGTGTCGGCCATCATCGCCGAGTAGTTGCCGTGGTTCACGGTCACGGTATTCGCCAGCTTATAGGCTTCATTCTGGTGATTAATCACCGCCTCGCAGCCCCAGCCTGGCGTACAGCCCATCATGTCAGCTTTGCCGTCGCCGTTGCTGTCGAACAGTTTGGCGATTTTCGGATCTTTAAGCTGCTCGATATTGGTGATGTGGTACTGGTCAGCGGTTTTCTTATCAATAAGGTAGCCCTGAGCCGCGCCGGTCACGAAGGTGCCCTCCCGGTAGAATTTCTTGCTCCCGCCCGCAGCGGCGTACATATCATCATGCAGCGGCTGCCAGTTAACGGCGGTGAAGGTGGCGTCGCCGGAAGCGATGGAGGTGTAGCCTACGTTATAGTCCACCTCGCTTGGCTTATTCACGGTGTAGCCCATTTTCTCCAGCGCGCGGCTGACCAGCAGGGTCTGGAAGGTTTCTTCGGCGATGGTGCTCTGTACCGGCTGAACGGTAATGCCTTTGCCCGGCAGGTCTGCGGCAAAAGCGCTGGTGGTAACGAGTGTCGCAAGAGCTGTGGCTAAAATAGCGTTGTGTCGCATCGTTATTCCTTTTTAATGGTGATGGGGCGAGGGGCGGCCGAAGCCGCCGCCAGGCTTATTTCATGAAGGGACGGGTCACAAGACCCAGCGGGCCGGTGGTATACCAGCGGCGGTTGCCACGGGAGCGGGAATCGCGCCCAATGGACTGAGTCAGGCGGTCGAGAATAATGGCCAGGATCACGATCCCCACGCCACCGACCGTAGCCAGACCCATATCAAGGCGGCCAATGCCTCGCAGAACCATCTGGCCGAGCCCGCCCACGGCAATCATCGACGCGATAACCACCATCGACAGCGCCAGCATCAGCGTCTGGTTAACGCCGGCCATAATGGTTGGCATCGCCAGCGGAAGCTGCACTTTGAACAACATCTGGCGCGGGCTGGCACCGAATGAGCGCGCCGCTTCGACCAAATCTTCCGGCACCTGCTTAATGCCCAGGATAGTCAGGCGCACGATAGGCGGCAGAGCAAAGATAATCGTCACCACCACGCCAGGCACGTTGCCGATGCCGAACAGCATCACGATAGGCACCAGGTAAACAAACGCCGGAGTGGTCTGCATGGCATCCAGCAAGGGGCGAACGATTTTCGCCGCACGTTCGCTACGCGCCAGCCAAATCCCGAGAGGCAGGCCGAGCACCATACAAAACAGCAGGGCCGTCAGCACCAGCGCCAGGGTGACCATCGCCTGCGACCAGGCACCAATCGCGCCAATGGCGACCAGCGAAATCAGCGTGGCAACGCCCATGCCGAGGCTGGACATCTGCCAGGCAATAAGCGCAAAGACGATAATCGCGACCGGCGCGGGCATCCCCAAAAGCAGCTGCTGGAAGCCGCTGAGAATATAATCCACCGGCACGCGAATGCCCTGGAACACGGGGCGGAAATGGGTCACCACCCAGTCGATCCCCTCCGTCACCCAGCTGTCGAGAGGGATCAGCGTTTTGTGGAACGGATCCAGAATATTGAAATGTTCAGGCGCGGCTGCCGGGGCCGAATTCAGCCAGTCAGCGCCTCCGCTGGTGGCTGCATCCGACGCCGGAGCGCCCCATGCGTCTGCAGAACCTGTTGCCTGACTGGTTGCGGCGTCTGTTGCCGCGCTGCCGGTATCCCATGGATTCGTTGCGTCACTCATTGACTTGCCCCCTCACGATCTAATGCTTGCAGCAGCACCCCTTTTGAGATGATGCCCACGTACTGTCCCTCTTCGCTGACCACCGGCACCGCACACGGAGCCTGGCCGACATGAGAGAGCAGATCGCTCAGCGAGGTTTCGGCGGAAACCGCCTCCGGGGAAGCCAGGAACGCATGGTCCAGACCTTCGCCCGCCGCCAGTGCCGCTTTTAGCGAATCGGTGGAGACGATGCCAAGGAATTTTTGTCCGCGCTCAATGACATAGCCATATTCGCGGTCGTCATCCTGCAGCAGTTTCAGCGCCGAACGAGGGCCAAAGCCGCTGGTTTTACGCAGTAACCCAGCCGGGCTGCGGCGGGCAATATCTTTGGCGCTAAAGACCTGGCTAATGTCCACGCCGCGGAAGAAGGTGCGCACGTAATCGTTGGCCGGATTATTTAAGATTTCATCCGGCGTACCGACCTGCACCACTTCGCCGCCCTGCATAATGGCAATGCGATCGCCAATGCGCATGGCTTCGTCGAGATCGTGGGAAATAAACACGATGGTGCGCTGATGTTTTGCCTGCAGCTTAATTAATTCGTCCTGCATTTCGGTCCGAATTAAGGGGTCAAGCGCGGAGAAGGCTTCATCCATAAGTAATATGTCTGGATTTATGGCCAGCGCACGGGCCAGACCTACGCGCTGACGCATCCCGCCGGACAATTCATCGGGGTAAGCATGGGCATAATTCTCAAGTCCGACCTGACGTAGCGCATCCAGCGCTTTTTCATGCCGTTCTTTGACCGGAATTCCCGCAAGCTCCATACCGAAAGCGGCATTATTTAACACCGTCATATGCGGCATTAAAGCAAAGGACTGGAAGACCATTGCAATCTTTTTTTTGCGCACCTCGCGGAGTTCTGAGTCTGATATTTTGGCAATATCAATGCCGTCAATCAGTACCTGTCCACGGGTGGGTTCAATCAGGCGATTGAGAAGGCGAACCATGGTGGATTTTCCTGAGCCGGACAACCCCATGATGACAAAAATCTCGCCTTCTTCAATGGCCAGACTGGCGTCTTTTACGCCAAGCGACAGACCCGTTTTTTCCAGTAATTCACTCTTGGAAATACCCTTCTCAATGTATTTGAACGCGCGCTGTGGATGTTCGCCAAATACTTTATATAAATTCTTCACTTCTAATTTAATTGCCATGCAATAAACGGCTTCCTGTATTTAATTTATTTATAGATGATTCCTGATGGAAATAATGACCGGTATATACCCTAACATACTAAGAATCTGAGGCAACCCTCGATTCTGTGATGTCAAAATATCCGCGCGATGAATGTGGGAGAAATTTCCCATGAGCACTGGCCTGAGAGGGAATAAGTGCGGTGGAATATTTTTTGTCAATGAGGTGAATATTCAGCCTGAATTTGGGTGATTCAGGCTGAAATGACAGACGTATTACGGCTGAGCAATTAAATTAATGACGGCAGTTTTATTCCGGTTAAGCAGCCATTGGGCTTTGTCTTTAAATGTATTATTTTCCCGCCAGGCATGTGCGGCGGTCACCATATTTTCCAGCGCCTCATCGGGCTTGAACGGCTCGATATTGGGGTACGGCCACGGGGTTTGGCTATCGACAAACTGGGTGATGTACAGGTAGCCATTTTGCAGGCTGTGTTCACCGCTTTTGGCCTGCCAGACGTTGACCCCAACTTTTTCACCCAACAGCCCTAACGGGTTCCAGGCATCGAGAATAAAGTTGCTGTAGTGCCAGGAACGCGTGCGCTCAATTTCCGTCACCGGCACGCCTTTGGCGTCAAACTGCACCGGAATGCGCTGGGTGGCAGAAATCAAACGCCGTTTGGCCGCGTCCTTATCCCCCAGCCACAGGGCAATCGCGGCGGCCTGAACGTCGTACCAGGTGCCATGGTTATTTTCAGCCGCAGCCTCTTTTTGGCCGTTTTCGCTGGTGGTCAGCCACTGGTAATAATCCCGATACCACTGCCTGAGCGAGCGCCAGGTTTTATCATCCAGCTTTCCGCCGTCGTGCAGCAGCTCAATGGCATCGATAAGCCGCACAAAGCCGCGTCCGTCGAGAATACCAGTGCCGCGCACGCCTTTTCTCCCGGGAATGGTTTGGGCGTGAGCGAGATTCGGCGTCATCCGGGTTTCCGGCGTGATAAACCAATTCACCAGCTGCTGACGGGCTTTTTCCGCGTAGGCATCTTTACCGGATAGCTGCCAGGCCAGCGCCAGATTCCATACGTCATCGGTCATGCTGTTCAGGCGGGCTTTATCGCTTTGCTTGCCGACGGCGACGGGATTGATCTGGCCATCTTTTCGCACCCACGGCAGGCCGTCGGGGCTTTTAGGATCGGGCCACCAGTAGTCAGAAAAGCTGTAATAGTCGTGAGGATCGCCTGCCGGTGCACCGGGGCTTTTTTGGGTGATGCTGTAGAGCGGATGAATTAGCGCCTGGTCGGCTTTATGCTTAAGGGCTTGCCAGGCGGGCATCAGGGCCGGGTTTTGCTGGCTAATCTCTTGCTTACTGTGCGCCAGCTGTGCCGTGTCCAGCAGCAGCGGGGCGCCAAAGGCTAACGGTGCGCTGCCGCAAAGCAGCGCCAAAACAGAACAACGAAATAACGACATAGGCCACCTCGCAAAATGCTCAGCGGCCAGATTACTAGAAATCCCAGTCCTCGTCCTCGGTTTCCACCGCCTTGCCCATCACGTAGGAGGAGCCTGAGCCGGAGAAAAAATCGTGGTTCTCATCGGCATTGGGGGACAGCGCCGCGAGAATGGCCGGGTTAACTTCCGCCATCTCCGCCGGGAACAGCGCCTGGTAGCCCAGGTTCATCAGCGCTTTATTGGCGTTGTAGCTCAGAAACGCCTTCACTTCGTCTTCCCAGCCCAGTTCACGGTAAAGCGTTTCGCTGTACGCCAGCTCGTTATCGTAGAGATCCATCAGCAGATCGAGGGCAAAGTTTTGCAGCTCGGTCTGTCGCTCGGGGCTCTGCTGCGCCAGCGCTTTCTGGTACTTGTAGCCGATGTAATAGCCGTGCACCGCCTCGTCGCGGATGATCAGCCGAATGAGATCGGCGGTGTTGGTCAGCTTGCCGCGGCTGGAGTAATACATCGGCAGCCAGAAGCCGGAGTAAAACAGGAAGGACTCGAGAAACACGCTGGCAATTTTCTTCTTCAGCGGGTCGTTATCCCGGTAATGGCCCAGAATAATCGAGGCTTTACGCTGCAGGGCTTCGTTCTGCTCGCTCCAGTCGTAGGCGGCGTCCACATCTTTGGTCTGGCAGAGCGTGGAAAATATCGAGCTGTAGGAACGGGCATGCACCGCTTCCATAAAGCTGATATTCGACATCACCGCCTCTTCGTGTGGCGTCAGCGAATCGGCCATCAGCGCGGGGGCACCCACGGTATTCTGAATAGTGTCCAACAGCGTCAGTCCGGTAAACACGCGGATAACGAGCTGCTGCTCCTGCTCGCTGAGCGATTGCCAGGCCGGAATATCATTAGAGAGCGGCACCTTCTCCGGCAGCCAGAAGTTACTGGTCAGGCGGTTCCAGACCTCGAGGTCTTTATCGTCCTCGATTTTGTTCCAGTTGATGGCGCTTACGCGCGTCAGTTGCGTCATTTTCTTTCCTTGTCCTTTAGCCTGGTACTTTGCGTTATAGCGCGCAGGACACGCAGCCCTGCACCTCGGTGCCTTCCAGCGCCAGCTGCCGCAGACGAATGTAGTAGAGCGTTTTAATGCCTTTCTTCCAGGCATAAATCTGCGCTTTATTGATGTCGCGGGTGGTGGCGGTATCGCGGAAGAACAGCGTCAGCGAAAGCCCCTGGTCAACGTGTCGGGTGGCCTCGGCGTAGGTGTCGATGATCTTTTCCGGGCCAATATCGTAGGCGTCCTGGTAAAACTCAAGATTGTCGTTGGTCATAAACGGGGCGGGGTAGTAAACACGCCCGGTTTTACCCTCTTTACGGATCTCAATCCGGGAGACAATCGGGTGGATGCTCGAAGTCGCGTGATTGATGTAAGAGATTGATCCCGTTGGCGGGATAGCCTGCAAATTCTGGTTATACAGGCCGTGCTCGCGTACGTCGTCGCATAGCTGCTGCCACTGTTCACGCCCTGGAATCACAATCCCTGCTTTGGCAAACAGCGCCCGGACTTTCTCCGTTTTTGGCTCCCACGTTTGTTCGAGGTACTGTCGGAAATATTCGCCGCTGGCATAGCGCGACTGTTCGAAACCGGCAAAACGCTGCTGTCGCTCCCGGGCTAAAGCGTTGGAAGCGCGAAGCGCGTGCCAGGTGATGGTGTAGAAATAGATATTGGTGAAATCCAGCCCTTCGGCTGAGCCGTAGGCAATCCCCTCGCGCGCCAGGTAGCCGTGCAGGTTCATTTGCCCGAGGCCAATAGCATGGGAGGCGGTATTCCCGGCTTCAACCGACGGCACCGAGCGAATATGGCTCATATCAGACACCGCCGTCAGGCCGCGAATGGCGGTCTCCACGGTGCGGCCAAAATCCTCAGAATCCATGGCATGGGCGATGTTCAGCGAACCAAGGTTGCAGGATATGTCTTTGCCCGTTTGCGCGTAATCCAGGTTTTCATCGTAGGTCGAGGCGCTGTTTACCTGCAAAATTTCCGAGCAGAGGTTACTCATGTTAATACGCCCGGCAATCGGGTTGGCCCGGTTAACCGTGTCCTCAAACATGATGTACGGGTAGCCGGACTCAAACTGGATCTCCGCTAGCGTCTGGAAGAAGTCGCGAGCGTTGATCCAGCTCTTACGAATCCGATCGTCCTCCACCATTTGCTGATAAAGATCGTTGACGCTGATGTCGCCAAACGGCTTGCCGTAGATTCTTTCCACGTCGTAAGGCGAAAACAGCGCCATCTGCTGATTGGTTTTGGCGAGCTGGAAGGTGATATCCGGAATAGTCACCCCGAGCGATAGCGTTTTAATGCGGATCTTCTCATCGGCATTTTCCCGCTTGGTATCGAGGAAGCGCAGGATATCCGGGTGATGCGCGTTGAGGTAAACCGCCCCCG
Source organism: Enterobacter sp. Ap-1006 (assembly GCF_011752835.1). NCBI lineage: Bacteria > Pseudomonadati > Pseudomonadota > Gammaproteobacteria > Enterobacterales > Enterobacteriaceae > Enterobacter > Enterobacter sp. Ap-1006. The sequence goes on from NZ_VWWU01000007.1 coordinate 19,259, forward strand.
CGCCCTGGCGTGCGCCAAGCTGGTTGGCGTAGGAAAACGCGTCTTCCAGCATCTTCATTACCGGGATCACGCCCGATGACTGGTTTTCAATGCGTTTGATGGGCGCCCCGGCTTCACGCAGGTTGGAAAGCAGGAAGGCAACGCCGCCGCCACGCTTAGAAAGCTGGAGCGCCGAGTTAACCGCGCGGCCAATCGACTCCATATTGTCTTCAATCCGCAGCAGGAAGCAGGAAACCAGCTCGCCCCGCTGCTTCTTACCGCAGTTGAGGAACGTTGGCGTGGCAGGCTGGAAACGGCCGCTGAGCATCTCTTCCATCAGGCGCGTGGCAAGCGGCTCATCTCCCTGCGCCAGGGTCAGGGCCACCATGCACACACGGTCCGGGAAATGTTCCAGATAGTGCTTCCCGTCCCAGGTTTTCAGGGTGTAGCTGGTGTAGTACTTCCACGCGCCTAAAAAGGTCTGGAACTGAAAGCCGCTGCCGTGCGCTCTGTCGAACAGTTCAAGGATAAACGAGCGCGAATAGCGGGTTAACACGGCATCGTCGTAATAGTGCTCGGCCACCAGATAGTCCAGCTTCGCCTGCAGGCTGGGGAAGCTGACGGTGTTCGGTAAGACGTGCTGTGCAAAGAAACTTTCCACGGCCTGTTTGTCTTTATCAAACTGGATGTTTCCCTCTTTGTCATAGAGGTTGAGCATGGCGTTCAGGGCGTGGTAGTCCACGCTTTCCGTTGCTAAACGGACTGCTTCTGTCGTTGCCAAAATTCGCTTACTCCCTTACGCACGTTGTCGATGTCTTGCGGGGTGCCCAGTAGCTCAAAACGGTAGAGGTAAGGCACCTGGCATTTTTGTGAAATGACGTCCCCGGCCCGGCAAAACCCTTCGCCAAAACTGCGGTTACCGCTGGCGATAACGCCGCGGATCAGCGCGCGATTATTCGGGTTGTTCAGGAAGCGGATCACCTGCGGCGGTACCGCCCCGGCAATGCCGCCGCCGCCATAGCTGGGCACGATTAAAATGTAGGGTTCCGTCACTTCCAGGCGCGCTTTTACCTCCAGGGGAATGCGTAAGGCGGGTAGCCCCAGACGTTCGATAAAACGCAGGGTGTTTTCCGACTCGCTGGAGAAGTAGACGAGGGTGCTCATGCGCTGGCAGCAACGCACAGGCGATTGATCATATCCGGGCGAAAACCACTCCAGCTTTCGGCTTCTGTTACCACCACCGGCAGCTGGCGGAAGCCTTTGGCTCTCAGGTCGTCAGCCGCCTCCGGACACTGATCGAGGTTGATCATGTCGAAGGCAAAACCCCGGCTCTCCATCGCCCGTTTTGTAGCATGACACTGAACACAGTCATCTTTAGTGTAAATAGTAATGCGCATGATTCGTATTTCCCTTTAGAATAATGGAACGCCGCATAAAGTGGACTGCGGGTGGTGTGTTCGTACTGAAAGAAATACTAGATGTTGATTTTAAAATTTGCAACCACGCAAGATATAGTGTTTCTGTGATTTTTTGTAGGGGATTGAAAAGTGTAGGGGAAGGGGGATCTTTTTCAGCAGAAAGAGCTTTATCTATGAAAGAACGGTTGAGATTCCGTTCACTCGTAATCCTGTTTCCTCTGCACGTTCAAAGCACGTGAAAGTGTCAGGTGGCATTACGCCATGCCTCTGACAACCCCCGGCGCCCGGCGAGCTCATCGCCGCTGAAGCGGTAAACCCACCGGTTATCACCCAAACATTCGGGGTCGTTCACGATTCGTTCCCGACGATCGCTCTCTTTCGCTGTTCCCGACAGCTCAACCCTGTCTGAGTTGGGTCATAGCCGGGGGCGCTGAGAGCCGGGGACAAATCTCCCCTCACCCCGGCCCTCTCCCCAAAGGGGCGAGGGAGAAAACAAAAGCCACGGGAAACATTGTTTATTCCCTCTCCCTTCCAGGGAGAGGGTTAGGGTGAGGGTAAAAGAAGCAGAGACGTTGTGACTGAGAGCGTCGGGAACCCATCTCAGCCGACCCAGGACTGGGAGATAAAACGGAGGTCTGCCGATCACGCGGTCGATTTATTTGGCCGGGAGTCCGGGTTCTTAGGGGGGGACGGTGACTCCCCTAAGACGTTCACTGGTGCGGGGGCTGTATATAAAAAAGGCCTGGAAGTGAACGTAATATTCTCCAGGCTACATAGAACGTGTTTGTGTCTCAAAGACAAAAAAATCTCTTACTGCCGCATCCCAATCGCAACGCGGTTAAACGCATTCATCATGCTGGCCGCCAGGGTCAAATCTACAATCTCCTCGGCGCTGAAAAACTGCAGCAGCGGCTGGTACACATCATCTTCGGCATTGCTGTCGGCAATCAGGGTGAGCGCTTCTGCCCATGCCAGCGCCGCACGCTCTTTCTCCGTGAACTGGTGGCTGACTTTCCAGCCCGCCAGTGAATCCAGCTTCACCGGGTCAACGCCGGATTTACGCAGCGCTTTGGCATGCATCTCCAGGCAATAGGCGCAGCCGTTAATCTGCGACACGCGCAGGAAAACCAGCTCGATCAGCTCGTTGCTCAGGGGGCCATTTTCCAGCCCCTGCAGCGCCTGCCGCATCGGTTTGATCACGTTGGGGGAGAGTTCATAGTAAGGCTGACGTAATTCGATCATGGTGTGGCTCCTCAGGTTGGTGTGAGGGCAATTTACCACTATGATGGACTATCAAATAGAGCCATAAATTAACTAAAAAACCAGACCATGAAACAAAAATTTGCGCCGCTTACCGTGGCCTCTCATCCTGCTCAGCCGCGCTACCAGCAAATTGCCCGTCAGCTAAAGCAGGCGATAAACAGCGGTGAACTGGCGGCAGGGAGTCGCCTGCCGTCCAGCCGGACGCTGGCGCTAGAGCTGGGGGTTGCCAGAGCCACGGTTGAGAACGCTTATGGCGACCTGGTGGCTCAGGGCTGGCTGGAGCGGCGTGGGCAGGCGGGCACTTTTGTGAGTCCATCGGTGAAGCACGATCCCGGTGGTCAAAACATTTCGGCCGCTCACCCGCAGGGCGCGCCCAGGCCTTTTCAGATGGGGCTGCCCGCGCTGGATCTCTTCCCTCGGGCTATTTGGGCGAGGCTTATGGGGCGGCGTTTGCGGCAGCAAACTCGTTTTGACCTGATGCTGCCGGAACCCAGCGGGGAAGCCTCATTGAAGCAGGCGATTGTGGATTACCTGCGCTTCTCCCGCAGCATTGACTGCCAGCCGGAGCAAATCTTTATTACCCCCGGATTCCAGGCTGGTATTGCCCTGATACTCGCTACGCTTGCGCGGCCCGGGGATGGCATCTGGCTGGAAGATCCGGGCTACCGCTTTGTTCGACCTGATTTTGTAAAAGCGGGGATGGCGATCCGGGCGATCCCCGTGGACGATGAGGGCATGCAGGTTGATTACGGCGTGAACCATTTCCCCAATGCCCGTTTTGCACTTTTGACGCCTGCGCACCAAAGCCCGTCAGGCGTGGCGCTCTCTCTTTCACGGCGACACGCGCTGCTGGAATGGGCCAGTCGGGAACAAAGCTGGATCATTGAAGATGATTACGACAGCGAGTTTCGCTACCACGGCAAGCCCTTGCCGCCGCTAAAAAGCCTGGACAGCCCGCAGAGGGTTATTTACGCGGGGACTTTCAGTAAGTCGATGTTTCCGGCCCTGCGTGTTGCATGGCTGGTGGTGCCTTCCCACGCGGTAGACGATTTTCAGCGTCAGGCTCGCAGGCAACCCTGTACCGCTCCAATTCTTATTCAGCAGGCTATCGCCGATTTCTTGCGGGCAGGGCATTTCTGGCGGCACTTAAAAAAAATGCGTCAGTGCTACGCCGAACGCCGGTTATGGCTCGAGGAGGCGCTACGTGAGCAAGGGTTTACGGTTGTGCCTCAGGAAGGCGGCATTCAGATGGTGATGCAAGTCGAAGGTGACGAGTTGATTATCGAGGGCAAAGCCAGAGCCGCAGGACTTGCCGTCCAGGCACTCAGCCACTGGCGAATTGAACATCATGGGCCCGGTGGTTTGCTGCTGAGTTTTACCAATATCAGTTCGTATGAAATGGCCCAGCGCTATGCGCTTCAACTGCGGTTGGCCATAAAGTAAAAACCCCGGCGAATGGGGCCGGGGTTACAACGCGCATTTAGTCTCATTTATCGACTGTTAAACGCTTGGGGTTAGCGGCGTGACACCAGCAATGCCCCAAGGACAATACCTACCGCCGCGCCAATCCCCACGCTCTGCCAGGGTTTATCGCGAACATAGGAATCTGCGCAGCCAACAGCATCTCGCGCGGCTTGCGTCACTCGGCCCTGATTACCGTTAATCCTTGCACGGGTCTCTTTCAGAAGCGCTTCGGCTTTTTTACGTGCGGCATCAACTTCATCTTTCGCATCGCTACCGAAGGATTTCAGTACATCTTCCAGCGTATCTGCCAGCTGACTGACATCGTTATTGATTTCGTCTACCTGATCGTCAACGTTATTTTTGTTTGCTCGGCTAGCCATTATTGTCTCCCTTTCTAAGATGTAACGCTAAGTGTAGACCATGGATTTTAGTTATGGGGCGGCGCAAAGCCTTTGCCGGCCTTTCTGGACAATTCCGAAAGCGTTGCCAATGCTGCTTATTGTATGGTTGCGATGCAGTAAATGATGACGAGGAAAATCTATGTATTTACGACCGGATGAGGTGGCCCGAGTGCTTGAGAAATCGGGTTTTACCATGGATGTGGTAACGGCAAAAACCTACGGCTACCGTCGTGGTGAGAATTACGTTTATGTTAACCGCGAAGCGCGCATGGGGCGTACCGCTCTGATTATTCACCCTACCCTGAGAGAGCGCAGCCAGTCGCTGGCCGAACCGGCTTCAGAGATGAAAACCTGCGATCACTACCAGCAGTTCCCGCTCTATCTTGCCGGCGAAACGCACGAGCACTACGGTATTCCGCATGGTTTCAGTTCCCGTATTGCGCTGGAAAGATATCTGACAGGGTTATTTGGCGAGTCTGAATAAGTGAACGACTGGCTTCAGGCCAGTCGCCTTTGCATGTTGGGACTCAGGCGCCCGCTTTCACGCCCATCTGGCCGCTGACGCGAAACAGTCGGCGGCAGAAATCCAGGAAGTAGCCGTAAGCGGCACCCATCATCATCGACACCAACAGGTTCGAGGTCACGGCGGCCACAATCTGGTGCCAGTCAGCGCCCACGCTCCATAAAATCAGCACGTAAACCGGGGACTGGAAAGTCACATAAGCCAGCACGTCAGCCAGGTTTTTCGCCCAGCTCGCCGGGGTCAGGCGGCGCGCGGTACGCATAAAGGCATCGCGGTAGAAACCATAGGGCCAGGCGATAATAATGTTGACCGGCACGGCGACCAGGCGGGAAGAGAGCGACTGCTCGAAGGTCATGCCTGAGAGGAAGATCTCAATCATCATGTTCACTACCGAGCAATACACTACCATTGCAAAAATATCTGCGGCGGCATGGCGTAAGCGTGACTCAGGGGAAAACATAATGTTGACTCCGGTTTAAAAGTAGTCGCTTGCGCTACTTTTATGGCTAATTATTGGTGTTATAAAACATGTAAATCACTGGGCGTAGAGTATGTCACTGCAATGTTTTCATCAATTAGCTATAAATTTTTATTTATAGGTTTTTTGTCGATAAAGTGCGTTGAAACACACTTTGCCGCTGGCATTTCCTGATTTTGTGGTTCTCATTTTAATTTTCTGATGATTATCAAAGAGATGATTTAACTGTGTCTTAAAGCACAAAATCCCCCTAAAACCCTGGGTTTTAGGGATACCCATCGCGGATAAAATCGTTATATAATTATTTATATAGCGAGTGATAAGGAGTCGCTGATGGATAACCATTTTGGTAAGGGGCTGATGGCCGGAATGAAAGCCCGACAGGCCGACAGCGCGCTTAACGTGGAGCGTTTTTGCGCGGATTACAAACGCGGATTTGTGCTGGGCTTTACTCACCATATGGCCGAGCAGACCGGCGATCGCCAGCGCGCAGCCTGGGAAGCCGGGGTGCTAACTCGCCGCTATCAGCTGGATAAAGAGTCGGTGGCTGACTTTCTGAAAGAGGTCAACGCGGACGTTGTGGTTCGATGTTTCTTTGCGGGTTATGAGAAGGGCTATTGATTGCTGGCCTGGATTGCCGCCGTGCCCGGTTGTTTATGAATGGCGACGACAAGGATAGGGGCACTTTTATTGAGAAGAACGGCGTGATTAACCTCACGCCGTTTTTTTGTCGTTTAGCAAACGCCGAAATCGCCTTCTTCCTGGTACAGCGAAACCGAATCTGCTTTCAGCGTCAGTTGATCCGCACCTAAGGTCGCGGCCGGGACGCAAATCAAATCCTCTCCCTGAACCTCGACCACCTGTAGCTTAGGGCCGCCCTGTTTGGGCTGCACCACATCACCTGGTTTGAACATAGAAAAACCTCTGAATGCTAAGGGAATTTAATGCGGTTTTGCCGCCTGATAACCATAGATCAGAAATTGAGGCGGATAAAGCAAGATACGCTAACGGCGGTTCCACGGCAGCCAGGCCAGTAGACGTGCCATACCGCAAAATCCGCTGATACCTGCGAACAATAAACCTGCTCCAACAAAGCCGGAAAGCAGGAAAAATCCGCTATTTACACTGTACCCGAGCACGACCCCAAGCAGGATTAACGTCCCCGCCACAATTTGTACCTGCCGCATGATTGGCAGGGGCTGGCTTTTATCCGCCAGAATCTCCTGCCCGCCTTTTTTCCATGCTTCGAGGCCCCCGGCCAGCAGCATGACCTGGGCCGGTTCGGCAAGCGCCGCCAGCTTTTGGGCATGCTGAGAAGAACGCATTCCGGACTGACAGTGGAAAATCACCACGTCGTGAGGATCTAGCGGCCCCAGCCTGGCGCCGTTTTCAATGGCAGAAAGCGGCATCAGATGCGCTTCGGGAATGTTCTCGCGGGCATGCTCATCCGGCTCGCGGATGTCGATCAGCGCGGCACCGCTGGCAATGAGCTTTTTCGCTTCTTCTGGCAAGATGGTTGAAACTGGCATGGTACTCCTTAGGGACAATAAATCGCTTTCAGGGCGGCAATGACTTCGCGTACCGCGCTCTCTTTAATGAAATAGAGCACCCGCTGAGCGCTGCGTTTATATTCAATCAGCCCTTCATCTTTCATTTTCGCCAGGTGCTGAGAGGTGGCCGACGGGCTTAGCCCTGCGGCGGCGGCCAGTTCCCCGGCGCCGGTGCCGGGGGAGTCGAGCAGCAGGCACAGAATGAGCAAACGCTTCGGGTTGCTCATGGCTTTTAGCAGTTTGGCGGCTGCCTCCGCGCTGGCCTGAAGTTGGGAGAGATCGGGTTGCATATTTTTATTTTAGATAATTCTAAATTAAGTAAATGCTAAATTAAAACGTTAACAAAGGAAAGCGTGTGCGAGTAATTTTGGTCCGGCATGGGGAAAGTGAAGGCAATCAACAGGGCATGATTCAGGGCAGACTGGAAAGCCCGCTCACCGCCCGCGGTCTCCGGCAATGCCTTGCGCTGGCTGCGGCCCTGTCTGAATTCCCTGTGACTCAGGTTTACACCTCGCCGGCTTTGCGGGCGCAAAACACCGCCGGCGTGCTGGCCGGCCACTTTACCTGCCCGATAACAACGGATGAAAGGCTGCATGAACGCCATTTTGGTTTGCTGCAGGGGCTGACCCTGGACGAGGCCCGGAGACAATACCCCGCCGCGATGCGCCAGTTGTCCGTCGGCGACCCTCTGCCACGGATCCCTCAGGGAGAATCCGTCGCTGAGGTCAGCCATCGCCTGCTCGATTTTTTTAAAACATTGCCGCTTTCAGACGTGGATGACGCCGTGGCCGTCGTGACCCACGGCGCGGCGCTGGAAATTCTTCTCTGGCAGCTGAAAGGTGCGGCCCCGGGGGAGGAGCTTAGCCGCTACGGCCAGCAAAACTGCAGCTATAGCCTGCTGGCCGTCACCGCTTCGGGGATCGAGTTACAGCGCTGGGGCATAGGCACCCATTTATTGAACGCCAACTGACGGGCCTGACAAACTGCGTTGATTTTATTTTTATCCCACGCCCTGAATATGCTATCTCCAGAATAGATAATTCCCATCTAAATAATCTACTTAAAAAATAAATCCTTCTGGCTATGCTAGACAGGTACCAACGGCGCTGGCGCATTTCTTTTTTCTGACCACAACGCGGGAATACATTGCTATGGCCACATTCGACAGAAGAGATTTTATTAAATCGGTCCTGGTTGCCGGGGCAGGAATATCGCTCACGCCCGGCCGCGGCTGGGCCAGTTCGGGCATCACCCCGGAGGCCACATTAATTATCGCCAACGGCTGGGTGCCCAATAATTCAAGGCTGCCGGTTTTGCATTACAGAAACGTGGTGACCCGGGGAGATATTGCCTCCGGCATGGAGGCGATTTTTGCTGCGAATCAGTGGTTTCCGCAATGGCGAAACGGGGTTTATGACTACCACCACTACCACTCAACGGCGCATGAGGTACTGGGGTTTGCAGGCGGCACGGCGCGCCTGATGCTGGGGGGCCCTGAGGGGCATGAAGTGACGGTCAACGCCGGGGATGTGGTGCTGTTGCCCGCAGGGATTGGGCATTGCCGCCTGTCGGCCAGCGAGGATTTTCTGGTGGTCGGGGCTTACCCGGCCGGGCAAAGCTTTGATATTTGCCGGGAGGCGCCCACCGCCGAAATGAAGGCGCGGATGGCCTCCCTGCCGTTTCCAAAAAACGATCCGGTAAATGGCCTGGCGCCAGATATTACCGCTTACTGGAAGGCATAACGCCATAAATTGGCAGTGAATGATATTTTTACGGGAGTCACCATGCAGTATGTCAATCTGGGCCAGTCCGGCCTGCAAGTCTCGCAATATGTACTCGGAACCCTGACTTTTGGCGGCGATTTTGGTTTTGACCGCGCCGGTAGCGTGGACGTGAAACAGGCCACCTCGATGATCGCGCTCTCCCGCGAGGCGGGGATAAATGCGATTGATACCGCCAACCTGTACTCTTTTGGCCAGGCGGAAAGCATCCTGGGCGAGGCCCTGCAGGGGCAGCGCAACGACTGGCTGCTGTTCAGCAAAGCCCGGTTTCGCATGCATGAAGGCCCGAACGGCAGCGGGGCATCGCGTCAGCATCTCATCCCGCAGGTGAATGCGTCCCTCACCCGGCTGAAAACGGACTGGCTGGATTTCTTTTGGATCCACGGCTGGGACGGCGTAACGCCGGTAGAAGAGACGCTGGAAGTGATGGATTCGCTGGTGCTGGCCGGTAAAATCCGCTACTGGGGCGTGTCTAACTACAGCGGCTGGCAGCTGGCGAAAACCAAATATCTGGCGGAGAAACTGGGCTATACCGTGCCGGTGGCCCAGCAGATTTATTACACGGCGGAAGGCCGTGACGCTGAATATGAGCTGCTGCCGGGGGGCAAAGAGATGGGGATCGGGTCGATGATCTGGAGCCCGCTGGGGGAAGGCTTGCTTACCGGGCGCATAGACCGCGAGACGCCGCCGCAGGACGGTACCCGGCAGGGCTCGACGTGGACCGAGCCGCATATCAGCGATCGTGCCCGGCTCTACCAGGTGATTGACGTGTTGAAGGAAGTGGCGGCGGAGTGCGGTAAAACCGTGCCACAGGTGGCGCTGGCGTGGGTCAGGCAGCGCCCGAACGTCGATACCCTCGTGTTAGGGGCGCGAAACGAGGCGCAGCTAAAGGAAAATATTGCCTCCATTCACCTGACGCTCACCGAAGCACAGATGTTGAAAATCGAAGCGGCGGGGCGCCCGGCGGCCATTTATCCGTTCTGGCATCGCGCTCAACTGGCTCTGGATCTGCCGTCACCGGCGGAAAAAACGTATCTGGAAGGATGGCGCGAAATTCAGGGGCTGTAAGTCGCCCAGGGTTGCGCTGTAATCTAAGAGAGGCCCTGGGCCTCTCTTTTCTGTTATGAAAATTAAGTCAAAAATTATGCAATCCTATAAAAAATCGGCGCTGACGCTGTTTGCGCTCTATTTCACTAACGGGGTTATTTTCTCTACCTGGGGCGTTTTTATTCCCTGGCTGAAAGAAGCCCACCAGGTGAGTAACAGCCTTTTATCCATCGCGCTGTTTTCGATGTCGCTGGGGGCAATTCTGGCCATGAAACGCCTCGGGCTGTGGGTCTCATCGATGGGGGCCAAAAAAGCTATTGGGCTGTTCAGCGTGCTTTATCCGTTAAGTTTATGGCTGGTATTTCTTAGTCCTTCCTTCGCGGCCTCATGCCTGTTACTGATGGCGTTTGGCCTGTCTCTGGCAGTGCTTGACGTGGCGACTAACGTGGAAGCGACGGCTGTGGAGCGGGCCAGCGGGCATAAATTTATGTCGAAGCTGCACGGAATGTTTAGCCTCGGGGGAATAGGCGGGTCGCTGGCAGGCTTGCTGTCGCATCGGCTCACATTCTCGGCGCTTTACTACCTATCCGTCGTGCTGATTGCGGCCGCGGTAGTCTCTTTTCTGCTGGCCAGAACGCTGCCTGAAACGGCGCCGGCCGTGGAAGACGCGACGGCAGAGGTCAGGCAAACTGATGGAAAACTGTCGCTTTGGGTATTAGGGGTGTTGGCTTTCCTGGCTTTGCTGTGTGAAGGGGCCATTTACGACTGGAGCACGCTCTATATGCAGGAGTTTCTTCACCCTGAACAGAGCCGCGCCTATTTAGGCTACGCCTTTTTCTCGGTGGGGATGACGGCCGGGCGTTTTAGCGGCGACACGCTCCGTCGCGCAGTACGCGAGAAAACGCTACTGTCGCTGATGGCCACGCTGGGGTTTATTGGCATGAGTATCGTGCTGCTGTCGTCCTCGCCCGGCAATGCGTTGGTCGGCTTTTTACTGCTGGGGCTGGGCATTTCGACGCTTGTGCCGCTGATGTTTATTATTGCGGCCTCGCAGGGGGAAGGCGATGCCAGTAAAGAAATCGCGCTGGTGACCCGCATGGCCTATACCGGCATGTTGCTGGGGCCGGTAATAATCGGTGCTTTGAGCGGGTGGCTTGGGCTGCAGCTTGCTTTGTGGCTGGTGGCTATTCTGCTGGCCGGGATTGCGCTGACCGCCAAAGCGAGGCGCCTCTCTGTACCGCCAGCCGCAAATGGTTCCTGACGAACCCGGAAGATCAGGCTTCTTCTTCTGCCGGGCCTAAAATGTCCAAAAACTCTTGTACCGGGCGGTCGTGAACCTTCAGGCTGCCCGGGCTGTCGCTCAGCCAGACCACGGCCAGCTCCCAGCATAGGTCTGCGTTGCTGATCTTCCGTCTCGTCAGTCTGTTCCCGCGCGCCATAACCACCTCTTCCGGGAGCAGAGCCACCCCCATTTTCCGCTCTAAAAGGCTGAGCAGCGTATCGAGATCGCTGACTTCAAAGGTGATTTTTCGGCTTAAGCCCCGCAGGGCAAAGCAGCCGTCATTGACCTTGCGCGTGCCCTGGCCCGATTCAAAGTCGATAAATGACAGGCCGGCAAGCGCTTCCATCGCGATGGCTTCTCCCTCTGGGGGCAGGCCGGGAAAATCGTGGGCGAAGGCCAGCACCATTTCGTCGCAGGCGATGATGCGCGAGGCCAGCCGGTCTGAGACCTCTTCCACCGGCATAATGGCGAGACTGATTTGCTGGTTTTGGATTTTTTCATTTAGCCTTTCAGAAGAGCCCTGGCAAAGCTTGACCTCAAAATCGGGAAACTTGCGGATAAATGTCTCCAGCAATTCGGGGAGATCAATAAACGGCGGCACGCTTTGTACGGTGCCAATGGACAGCGTCCCGGTTTTTAAGGAGACAATCGCATCCACTTCCTGGACCGCTTTATCCACGTAATGGCCGATGGTGCGGGCATAGTGCAGAAATACTTTCCCGGCCATGGTCAGGCGAACTTTGCGCGTGGAGCGAATAAACAGCGGGGTGCCCAGCTCTTCTTCCAGTTGCTTGATAGAGGTGGAGAGCGCCGACTGCACGATATGCATGCTGAGCGCGGCCCGGGTAAAATTTTCATGTTCCGCAACGGCAATAAAATGCCGAATCTGGCGCAGCTCCATCATTTATCTCCAGTAAAGATTAATGCAATCTCAATAATGAATTTTACAGATTAACGATACGCTGCGAAAATAGATTTCGCAATGAGTATTTATCTCGCCCTAAATATTCATTCATTGATTAATCCCTTTTAAATAACTCCGGTGATTTGTTGCCTGGTATTTACCTCTGCTCGATAAGTTTTGCATTATTCATTTAATGCGAACTTGCCCTTGATATTTTCTTCACCATGAGGAATGCGTTATGAATTATAGTGCGTCGCCATCTCGCTACAGTAATAATATGCAGTACCGTAAAACGGGGAAAAGTGGCCTGGCGTTACCGCTTATTTCGTTGGGGCTATGGCAGAACTTCGGCGGGGTGGATGTTTTTGAAACCGGCAGGGCTATTCTGCGTCACGCTTTTGATAACGGCATTACCCACTTCGATCTCGCGAATAATTACGGCCCACCGGCGGGGTCGGCGGAAGAGAACTTTGGCCGCTGGATGGCGAAAGATTTTGCCCCTTACCGTGACGAACTGATTATTTCCACCAAGGCTGGGTGGGATATGTGGCCTGGCCCCTACGGCGGCCCAACGGGCACGAAAAAACACCTGATTGCCAGCTGCGAGCAAAGCCTGAAGCGAATGGGGCTGGACTATGTCGATATCTTCTATAGCCACCGCGTGGATGCCGATACGCCGCTGGAAGAAACCATGGGTGCGCTGGTGCAGCTGCATCGCCAGGGCAAAGCGCTCTACGTGGGGATCTCGTCTTATTCCCCGGAGCTGACCCGTCAGGCGGCGCAGATCCTGGCCGAAGAGAAAGTCCCGCTGTTCATCCACCAGCCGAACTACTCCATGCTGAACCGGACTATCGAGCACGGGCTGCTGGATGTGCTGGCTGAGTTGGGCAGCGGCTGCATTGCTTTCTCACCGCTGGCGCAGGGCATGCTGACGTCAAAATATCTGAATGGGATGCCACAGGGCGCGCGTGCCGCCGGTGAGGGTTCCCGCGTTGCAGGCATGCTGCATGCCGAGAATCTCAACAAGATACGCGCACTGAATGCCGTGGCGGAAAGCCGCGGGCAGACGCTGGCGCAAATGGCTATTGCCTGGGTTCTGCGTGACTCACGAGTCACCTCTGCCCTGATTGGGGCGCGTACCGTTGAGCAACTGGCGGACTCGCTGCAGGCGCTGGATAACCTGGCGTTCAGTGCACAGGAACTGGCTGAGATCGATCGGTATGCCACCGAAGGCGGCGTGGACTTATGGCGAGTCTCTTCGCAGATCAAATAGCGAGTTTTACTGGTTTACGCCGCGACCGTGCGGCGTTTTTTGTTTCTAACTTACCGTGCTTCGGGCGGCGTTTCTCCAGGCTTTTGGCGACAGCCCGGTTTCGCGCTTGAAGGCGTTGCTAAAAGCGCTTTCCGAGGTATACCCGAGCGACTGGGCCACCATGGCGATTTGATCCGCCTGTTCGCGCAGCGCTTTCTCAGCCAGCCGCATGCGCCACTGGGTAAGATAAGCTACAGGCGTAATGCCCGATACGTTACGGAAATACTCCGCAAATGTGGTGCGCGACATGGCGCAGGCTTTGGCGAGCTCTTCCAGCCGCCAGCCGCGTGCCGGGTTGGAATGAATAAGCCTGAGTGCCGGCGCAAGACGGGCATCTCCCAGCGCGCGCAGCAAACCTGCCGGAAGCGAACTGCTGGTTTGCAAATGGGCGCGAAGAATCTGAATAAACAGCAACTGCGAAAGCTGCGCGGAGGCGAGCTGGGTGCCGGGCTGGGCCGTTTCTCTTTCGACAATCAGCTGATCGAGCAGCCAGCGGAACGAACTCGCCTGCGGGGATATGGCCGGGATGTGGATCCACTGTGGCAACACCTGAGCAAGCATCTGCCCGCGATTAGGATCCAGCAGGACGTGGCCACCCATATACTCAAACTCTTTCCCTTCCCCCAGAGCGGCGTAGTTCCGCTCTCCGGCCTTAAAAACGCTCATGGCATCGACCGGTTTGATTTCCGGTGAGCTGGCGACAATAAACGCCCGCCTGGCATTCAGCAGGCCGACGTCGCCGGTGCAAAAATGTATCGGTTCCGGGTGGCCTTCGAGCATCACCCAGCAACTGCCTTTGACGATGGCGAAGAACTTGATTTTATCCGGCGGGGGGAAGTGAAGCGCCCAGTCGCCGCCCGCGGTAAAGCCGCCGGTGACCAGCGACTCTGCGTCGGCAAACTTGAGGATTTCAGAAAACGGGTCGGTATGCATTTCCGTACTATTACGCAAGTAGAACGGACTATCAAGCATTCAAAATCCGACTGGCTGGTTTTATTCTGCGCAGCAAGTGAACGTATACCGCCTGCTTGCCAGGCCACAGAGGACAGAAGCATGACACAAGATAGCGTATTGGTTACCGGCGGAACCGGATTTATTGCCCAGCACTGCATCATTACGCTGCTGGCTAAAGGCTATGAAGTTCGCACCACCGTGCGTTCCGCTGACCGTAAAGCAGAAGTGCTCAACAACCTGAAAGAGGGCGGCTGTGAACCGGGCGAACGTCTCTCCTTTTTCGTTGCAGATTTAATGGAGGATGAAGGCTGGGCTGAAGCGATGGCCGGGTGCCGCTACGTGATGCATGGCGCATCGCCGACGCCTTCAGGTAACCACGCCACCGACGAAGACTGGATCAAACCTGCGGTAGACGGCAACCTGCGAGTGCTCCGCGCCGCAAGCTTTGCTGGGGTTAAGCGCGTCGTCCTCACCTCAGCCTTTGGGGCCGTTGGCGTCGGGCACCCGGCAAGCCATCGCCGTCCGTTTGATGAAACGGACTGGAGCGACGTGTCCGGCAAAGTGTGGCCCTATCAGAAATCGAAAACGCTGGCGGAAAAAGCCGCCTGGGACTTTGTGGAGAAAGAGGGGCGTGGCCTGGAGCTGTCGGCGGTGAACCCGGTGGCGGTGATGGGGCCGGTATTGGGACCTGATTTTTCACACTCCACGCGGCTGGTAAAAAACATGCTGGATGGGCAAAAAGGCAACCCGAACATCAACTCTTGCTTTGTGGACGTGCGCGACGTGGCCGACTTGCACTGGTTGGCGATGACGCACCCGGCAGCCAACGGCGAGCGCTTCCTTGCCAGTTCCGGCCAAAGCCTGCTGATGGTTGAGGTAGCGAAAATCCTGCGTAAACACCTTGGTGACGCCGCCAGCAAAGTCTCCACCCTCGCGCTGCCGGACTGGATGGTGCGCCTGGCGGCGCACAAAAATCCGGGCATGAAAGGATCGCTGACTTTGCTGGGCGTGGACATGAACGTGACCAATGCGAAAGCGGTGAACCTGCTCGGCTGGGCACCGCGTTCCCCGGAGGAGGCGATTGTCGCCACCGCCGAAAGTTTTATTCGCCTGGGCTTACTGGAAAAATAAGCGCTACCGCTTCGCGCTTAGCAGCAGCGCTGACAGCGAGGCGATAAGCCCGAAAAGCGACATCAGCAGCCACGCGGTGTGGTACTGCTCGCTGGCAACGGCGCTGCCGGACACGGCCACAAACACCGCCACGCCTATGGCGGCCCCAATTTGCCGCGAGGTGTTAATGATCCCGGTGCCGGTGGCATATTGCTGCCCCGGGAGCGCCGCCGTACCGCCTGCGATAAATCCTGTCTGGCCGATGCCCGCGCCAATCCCCGTTAGCACCAGCGCAGGCAGGTAGGCAAGTGGATAATTGGGGGCGGCATTAAGGGCGCTGTGCCACCAGAGGCCGGCTATCACATATAAAATACCGGCGGCGATGGTGAGTTTTTTAGGAGAAAGGCCCGTTCTGCCTGCGATCAACGCCGCGACAACGGCGGTGCCAGGGCCGAGGCCAAAAGCGGCGCCTGCCTCGACGGTCGGCCAGTGCCAGATCTGGGTCAGATACAGGCTACCGCCCAGCAGCATGATGGCAAATCCCATGTAGAAAAAGGCCATGCCCAGCGTGGCGAGGGTAAACGCAGGCACGCGGAATACCCGCAGGTCGAGCGCCGGGGAAGGTTGCGTCAGGCAGCGACGAACGAACAGCGTCAGGAAGATGAACGCCCCGCCCAACACCGTCCAGAGCCTGGCGCTGGCGAGGCCCCAGTCGCTGGCCCAGGAGATCCCGGCCACCAGCAGTGCAAGCCCCGCAACCAGCATCAGCGAGCCGAGAATATCCGGGAAGCGGCTTTTAATGACCGCTGTTTCCGTCAGGTGCTTGCTCAGCCACAGCGCCGGGATTGCCACCGGCAGGTTGATCAGGAAGATCAATCGCCAGTCGATATTCACCAGCGCTCCGCCGAGCATTGGGCCAAGTGCGGCGGCAACTGAGCCGGTAGCGGCCCAAATCCCTACCATTTGCTTATGGCGCTCTTTTGGGTACGCCGCCAGCAGCAGCCCCAGGCTGGTGGGGATCATCAGCGCGGCGCCCACGCCTTTCAGGCCCCGCGCGCAAATCAGCGAGATAACATCCGGGGCAAAAGCACAGGCTATGCTCGCCACCGAAAACACCGCCAGACCCGCCTTGAAGATACGCTTACGGCCGTAAATATCCGCTATTCGGCCTGCGGGCACCAGAAACGCAGCGAAGGCAATGGAATAGGCGCTGATCACCCAGGACAGCGCCTGGTTAGTGGCTCCGGCAAAGCTATCGCGAATAGCCGGGAAAGCGAGGTTGACGACAAACAGATCGAGCGACGACAGCACGCTTCCCGCGCCAATCACAATCATGACCCAGGCGGACACTCGCGCGCTGGCCTGGCTGACGGACGGTGAATCCGTGGAATGAGACATACTCTGCTCCGAAGAAAGTAAGAACCTTAAAACGCAGGAGTATGAAAAGGTCAGCGGTGGCCGTATTGGATATCTGAAAAATGAGCGCTAACAAATTGTGCGGGCGTGATGCCGAAGCAGCCTTTGAAGCGGCGAATCAAATGACTTTGATCGAACAGGCCAACGGCGGTGGCAACGTCTGCAGCAGGTTGGCCCGCGCGGAGCATTTGCCTGGCGGCATCCATGCGGACTCTGTTGAGGTAGGCGTGCAGCGACAGGCCATAAGCGGCACGGAAAAGCTGGTTCAGGCGGACACGGCTCAGCCCGGATGCCTGCGCCATATCTTCCGTGGTCAGCGTGGAAGCAAAGCTGGCGTGAATCAGCTCTCTCACCCTGGCGATTCGCGGCTCGTGGCATTCTTCCTGCGGGGTAAAGCGGCGCGTGGAATAGCGGCTCAGCAGCGGTTTTAATGCGTCAATCAGCAGCACTTCCAGCGCTAAGTTATCCTGCGATTGAAACAGCGTGCGGTGTAGCGTTTGCAGCCTGGCGACGATATCAGGATCGCTCAGGATCGGGCTGGTGAAGCACAGTCCGTAGCCGGGATCCAGTTCCAGCTCGTGGGCAATGCCGTCCACAACCCAGGGCTGCACGTAGAGCATGCTATAGGTGTACCCCTGCTCGGAGTAAACGCTGCCGTCGTGGGCATCCCCCGGATTCACGATCATCGCGCTGCCTGCAGGGGCGATGATTGATCCGCGGCCCAAGCCCACTTTAGAGGCCCCGACGTCCATAGTGCCGATCACAAAGTAATCGTGGGAGTGGCGCTCGTAGCGGTGCTTATTAAAATGGGCGTGCAGGCCCTGGAGCCCCTGTGACGGCGCCGCGACAAATTGCGTCCACTCGTTAGCGAGAAGCTCCATACAACCTCGTTATTTGAACGGCTGCTGAACTGCCGCACCCGGAGTACGCTGGTGGGCATAAACCTGGAGGTGGCAGTACGCCGCCCGATAAAGCGGCACGTTCAGGCCGTGCCGGGTGGCGCGGGTAATCATGTCGCCGACAATCGCATCACCTTCCAGGCGTGACGCGTTGCTGGCAATGTCGCGCATCATCGAGGCGGCCCAGGCGGATTGTGGATCCAGCAGGCGTTTTTCAATGCTGGTGATTTCCGCCTTCGGTAGCGCATAGCCTTCCGCTGCGGCGACGCTCAGGCTCTCCGAAATCGCCTGTTTCATCAGCGCCTCGCCGTCCTTTGTCGCCAGGATATCCCCAACCGTGCCGCGCATCAGGCAGTTCATCAACGCGCCGGAAGCCAGCATCACCCATTTGTTCCAGAGCGCCTGCATGATGTTATCTGACAGGACGCGTGCGCCCGCGGAAGAGGCTAAAAGCGCGTAAACAGCTTTTGCTACATCAAGCGTTGCGGGCGATCTCGCGCCGACAACAACTTGATCCGCCGCACCCATCTGTTTGATCTCGCCGTTGGCGTTAAGCGTGGTGGCAATATATGCCGCGCCGCCGAGCACTCGATCGCGGCCGAAGCGAGCGTCAAGCTCGTCGTAAACCGAGATGCCATTTAGGAAAGGCAAAATAGCGGTAGAAGGGCCAACTGCGGGGGTAATGTCCTCGATAGCCGCCTGCAGATCGTAAGTTTTACAGCTGAGCAAAATCAGATCGTAGTCCGGCCGGAGGCTCTCCCGGGTGACTGCGTTAACCGGGGCGTTGAAATCGCCCAAACTACTTTCCAGCCGCAGCCCTTGCTTTGCCAGCAGCTCAGCCCGTTTTGGCCGAACGAGAAAAGTCACGTTAGCGCCAGCCTGAATCAGCCTTGCGCCGTAATAGCCCCCGATTGCACCTGCCCCAACCACCAGTATTTTCATCACTTTTCTCTCTGCGCTTTACAAGGATCGTCCCCGACTTAGCTCTCGCTCGGTTCGGGGGTTCTGATTCGGCCTGCAGCACGCCAGCGGGTGAGGTCGTCGGCACCCGGCCCCAACTCCACCATGACGTCCTGCGGCGAAACTTGCTGCCCGGTTTCGGTATCCACGAGGGCAACTTTCACTTTATGGCCGCTGCTGCCGTCCACCATGAAAAGCGACGGCCCCACAAGGCCCGGGATATTCCACTTACTGCCTATCTGCATCATGCTCAGCAGCACCAGCCCGATATCCCGCCCTTTTTCTGTGAGCAAATATTCGTAGCGATCCGGTCTCGTCTGGTAGCGCTGCCGGGTAATCAACCCTTGCTCTTCAAGCACTTTTAGCCTGTCGGACAGCGTGGCATTGGTGATGCCGCTGGAGCGGCGAAAATCGTCGTAGCGGCGGAGGCCTAAAAACAGGTCCCGCATAATCAGCATTCCCCAGCGGTCGCCTAAGGCTCCCATCACGCAGGCGATGGAGCAGGTCATACCTTCAAAACCTTTCGAGCGCATAGCGTTCCTTATTTTTCATCAACGTGGACCCGGTAACAGTCTATAGCCGGATCTCTGCCTCCGGCCAATGGTTACGCTGTAGTTGATCTTTTTATTGTTACTCTTATTATAAGAGTTGATGGTGAAAGGGCAAGTTTTAAACAGCCCGATGCCAGAGAACCGTCGCTCATTTACCCAGGTGAATCTTGATGAAATCTACGCGTACCCTTACGAAAATCAGTCTGTTGTTAAGCCTTTTGCTGGCCGGTACCGGGCTCTCCAGCCCCGTATTTGCCGCCCCCGCAGCAGCACCCGCGGCTCCCTGGGATACTCAGCTCAACCCGGCGGCACATCAGGCCAATGCCGTATTCAATGACTACAAGTTTCGGGATGGCGAAACGCTGGCTCAGGTGAAACTGCACTACGCCACGCTCGGGAAAGCGCACCGAAATGCGCAGGGAGAGATTGATAATGCGATCCTCGTGCTGCACTGGACGGGGGCGGACAGCCGGGCGCTGTTGAGCCCTGTCTGGACCACATCCCTCTACGGGCCAGGCCGCCCGCTGGACTCGAGCCGCTACTATCTGATTTTTGCCGACAGCATTGGCCATGGTCAGTCGAGTAAGCCGAGCGACGGCTTAAAGGCTAAATTCCCCAACTACGATTACGGCGATATGGTTGATTTGCAGCACAAGCTGGTGACCGAAACGTTGGGCATTAAGCATCTGCATGCCGTGATAGGGATGTCGATGGGGGGCATGAACGCCTGGCAGTGGGCGGTGGCGTACCCGGATATGATGGACGGTGTTATGCCGGTGGTGTCGCTGCCGATCAAGGTCTCCGGGCGTAATCTGCTGTGGCGCAGAATGATCGTGGACGCGGTGCGAGCCGATCCGGCCTGGCACAACGGCAATTATACTCAGGCACCCGAGAGCTGGCTTCAGGGCTACAACATCCTGCGAATGATGATCGACAGCGCGCCGGATCTGCAAAGAACGATCCCGGACGGGGCCGCGGCGGACAAGTTCCTGGCGAACAACCGTTTCACCGCCAACCATATCGACACCAACGATGTGATTTATTCGCTCAAATCCTCCTTCAGCTATAACCCGCAGCCTGACCTGAACAAAATCACCACCAAACTGTATGCGCTGAACTTTTCGGATGACGAGTTCAACCCGGACAGCCTGCGCGTGCTGGAAACCGAAGTGCCGAAGCTAAAACAGGGCCGCTACGTGGTGCAGGCAGGCACGCCAACATCGCCGGGGCATTTCACCATGACGCGCCCGGATCTGTGGGCTAATCACGTCGGCGAGTTTATGCAATGGATTGGCGATAAACGAGTTAAGCGTCCTGCCAGTAGGGCGGAGAGCCAAACTTCGCCATAAAAAAGTCTATTGCGGTGCGGGTGTTGAGCGACGGAAAACGCCCGCCGGGGTAGAGCATATAGAGTGAATGGTCCGTGGCGCTGTAGGACGCGGTGTAATCCGTCATCATCGGGATAAGCCGCCTGGCCCGTAGCGCATCGCTGATTTGCCAGTCCGGGAAGAGCACGATCCCCGCGCCATCTTCTGCTGCTTTCACCAGCATCTCAGCATTGCCAGAAACGATTTTAGGCTCCGGCGTTAGCTGTATTTTTTCTTCTCCCTGCGTGAAATACCAGCGCTGAAGGCCCATCAGACCACGGTAGGCCAGCAGTTTATGGCTGTGCAACTCTTCGGGCTTTTGCGGCGTGCCGTAGCGTGCGAGATAGTCCGGGCTGGCGACCAGATAAGCGCGCTGGCGGGTAATAAAACGCCCGTGCAGCGAGCTGTCCTGCACCGGCGAGATACGCAGCAGCAGATCGGTGCCGTCCGCCAACGGGTCGATGTAGTTATCGGCCAGGTTTAGCTCCAGCCGCAGTGCCGGGTAGCGTTCGCTGAATTCAGCAATCCACGGGGCTATGTGACGCAGGCCGAAAGACACCGGCGCGTTGAAGCGAAGCACGCCGCCGGGCTGCTGGCGGCGCTCGCCAATCTGGTTTTGCGCCTGCTCAAGCTGGCTCAGCATTTCCCTGAACGCTGCGGCGTAAATATTCCCCGCCTCGGTGGCGACCACGGCTCGCGTGTTGCGGTAAAGCAGCTGTGTCTCCAGCGATTGCTCAAGCTGAATTACGGTGCGGGAAACGGAAGAGGGGGAAAGGTTCTCCTGGCGGGCCACTTCTGAAAAGCTGCCTTCGCTGATAACGGCAAGGAAGAGGCGCATTGAGCGCGCATTTATCTGGCTCAGATCTTTCATTTGTGCAATTTCCGCAAAAGTCCTTAATGGATTATACGGTTTTTCGCTACGTCCGGCAGCGTTATCCTCTCCGGCAAGTAACGATGTCCGGTTTCGCCGGGCAAGCACAGAGAGGATGGTATGAGTAATACAGTTTTGGCTTTTGACGAGGCCGTACGTCAGCGTTTTTCATCCAGAGCGTTTCTGCCTACGCCGCTGACTGAGGCACAAATTCGGGATGTTTTACAGGATGCCCAGCATTCGCCGTCCAACTGCAACACGCAGCCGTGGAACGTCCATATTGCCTCCGGCGCAACCAAAGATGCGCTGCAAAAGATGATGATTGAGAACGATACGGCGGGTAATGTCACGCCAGATTTCAGCTTCAGCTATGACGATTTTCACGGAGATTATTACGAGCGCAGCCAGCGCCAGGCGAAGGTTTATTACGATGCGCTTGGCATCGCCCGTGACGATAAAGAGAAGCGTCGTGAGGCGTACCTGCGTAACTTCAACTTCTTCGGTGCCCCACACGTAGCGTTCCTGTTTATGCCCTCGTTTGGCGACAACGTGCGCGTGGCGTCCGACATCGGCATGTACGGGCAGAGCTTCCTTCTGTCTTTGGCAGCGCGTGGTTTTGCCGGTATTCCGCAGACGTTGCTCGGCTTCCATGCCGATGCGACGCGTAAAATTCTTGGCGTGTCGGACGATTATCGCCTGCTGTTCGGGATCTCCTTCGGCTATGCCGACCCGAATGCGCCTTCTGCTCAGGTTCGCATGTGGCGCCAGAGCGTGGACGACAGCGTGACGCTGCATAACTAGCGGCTGAGCGGGCGCTCTTTTTTCATGCCGATGGCCAGGGCCAGCAGGATCGCCGCCAGCGAAAGCGCGCTGGTGAGATCGGGAACCTGGCCAAGAATCAGCGCCGAGCTGAGCATGGCGAAGACCGGGATCAGCAGTGAAAGCGGCGCCACGCGGGAAGCCGGGTATTTGTGAAGCAGGGTATTCCAGCCCCAGTAGCAGAAGTGCGTCGCGGCATAAACCTGGAACAGAAGCGAAAACACGGCCTGTTTATCGATATTTTGCGCCAGCGAAGTGAAGGGCGCGGAACCGTGCCAGACCCAGGTCAGCAGCACCAGCGGCACAGGGGGAAACAGGCTGGCCCACACCACAAAAGCAAAGATCTCTTTCACGCCGGAAAGTTTGATGATGATGTTCCCGGCGCTCCAGGCCAGCGCGCTGATCACAATCAGTATCAATCCGGTTAGCGTTGCGCTGCCGCCGCTATCCAGCACCACGCCAGGCAGCCCCGCCGCCGCCAGAACAATACCGTAGCGCTGCGGGCGCGTAAGGCGTTCGCCAAACAGCAGAACGCCCCAGCCCAGGGTAAAAAAGGCGCTGAGCTGGATAAGCAAGGCGGCGCTGCCGGGCGGGACGCCAAACGCGATACCCAGATTGATCAGCGCCCACATCGCCACGCCAAAAATCAGGCCGTAGGCCGCTATCCAGCGCAGAGCTACAGCCGGGCGTCGAATAAAGAAAACCCACGGCAGGGCGGCAAACGTAAACCGCAGGGCGGTTAATAAAAGGGGATCGATATGGGCCAGCCCAAGCCGGGTGAGAGGAAAGTTAATCCCCCAGGCGGCGGTGACGGCCAGGGCGAGAAAAAGGTGTTTGCGCTGCATGTCTGCGTCCGGTGAAAAGTGTTGACGGAACTGTAGCGGTTCCCTGATTGGCCTGCTTTTATTAACGGGTCAATTATAGGTAAAATTGGGCCATGCAAAATAATCGCGCAGCACTCTATCAGGATTCGCCTCAGGCAATCATCGTCACGGAAAAGCACTTCGCCGATGGGGATTATTTCCCCCGGCATAGCCACGAGCGCGGGCAGTTTGCCTACGCTGCAGGCGGTGTTATCTCGGTGGAGACGCCTGCCGGAAACTGGGCGGTGCCGCCGCAATGTGCCATTTGGGTGCCGGGCGGCCTGGTTCACGCGATGCAAATGCGCGGGCCGGTCATGATGCTTAACGGCTATATCAGTGATGCCGCAGCGCACAGGCTTAGTCTGCCGCAGACGAGCCAGGTTTTCGGCGTGTCAATACTGCTGCGCGAGCTGCTGGCGCAGGCCGTGGCTCTGGCTGAGGTTATTCAGCCTGAAGGGCGCGGCCAAAGCCTGCTTGATTTTCTGCTCTATGAAATTGCCTCGATGCCCGCGCTTTCTCTCAACGCCCCGCTGCCCGCCGAACCTCGTCTGCAGGCGGCCTGTCGGGCGTTCTTACTGGCACCTTCGCTGGAAACGTCCGTCGACGATATGGCAGCGCGCGTGGGCATGAGCCGCCGAACCTTTACCCGCCAGTTCAGGCAGCAGACCGGCATCAGCTTTGTGGCATGGCGGCAACAGGCCTGCCTGCTGGCGGCGATAGGTCGGTTAGGTGAAGGGGAGGCGATCACGCGCATTGCGCTGGATTTAGGCTACAGCAGCCCTGGGGCTTTTTCTGGCGTGTTTAAAAAAGCGCTGGGGAAAACGCCGGGACGATATTTTGCTGAAAAACGGACAGATTGAGGCAATAAAAAAGCCGCTTTCGCGGCTTATTGTTTAAAGAAAGCTAATTATTCAGTGACCTTTTTCTTCAGGTCAGCGGCGCCTTCTTTGGTCTTATTCCAGCCTTTTTCAGCTCCTTCTTTGGTTGCGTCCCAACCTTTCTCGGTGCCTTCTTTGGTTTTATGCCACGCCTTCTGGGAGCCTTCACTTATCTTGCTGCCCGTGCTGTCGCTCTTCCCTTCGGCGGCGTGTTTCGACTTAAGCTTCAGCTCTTCGCCTTTGTTCTCTGCCTCGTGCAGTTTCTCTTTGGCGGTGTTCGCGCCTTCGTGTGCTGCAGCGACGGTCTCATCGGTTGCATGTGTGGTGGTCGCGGCAAAAACAGGGGCAGCCAGCAGAATTGCAGATAAAGCGATGATCGTTTTTTTCATAATATCCTCAACAAACGTTATCAGTCCTTATGACCGTGAATAAGCCTGGCACAGCGAAGCGGATGTTGCCTTAGGTAATATTCCTAAATGATTCAGGATGTTCACGACTGGTGGATATATTCTGATGAATAATCCACCAGAAGATAGGCTTATGGGTGGCGAATAAAACGCCCTATGCGCTGCCGGAGCAGGCGATTCTCCTGTCGTAGGCGTTCGTTCTCCTCCAGCAGGGTGAGCGCCACGGCGATGCCCGGCCAGTCGAGTTCTAATTCTCGTCGTAGCCGCAATGCCCGCTGCGCTATGTTGATCGCGTGGTCGTCAAACTGCCACGGCCTGACCTCAAAATCGTAAGGCTCGACGACGCCAAGACCGACGATCTCATTGAGTTCCTCCTCCTGAATGCCGGTGTGCAGACAGAACTCGGTGATGGTAAAAGTGACGGTGACGTTAGCCATTATTTTTTCCCCCAATCTTTGCGCGGATTGAACGCCGACTGGGCGTCTGCCAACTGTTGCCAAAGCGCCGCAGCGTTTTCATCCGGCTTGGGCGGCATCACGATTTTGATCACCGCGAACAGGTCGCCGGTGTGCTGTTTGCTGACCAGCCCTTTGCCCTTGATACGCAGCTTCTGCCCGGCCTGGCTGCCGGCAGGAATGGTCATCAGAATGCTGTCTTTGAGCGTAGGAACCTCGACTTTTGCCCCCAGCGCGGCTTCCCACGGGGCAAGCGGTACCACGACTTCAAGGTTGTGGCCGACAATGTCGAACAGCGGATGCGGCGCGATATGAATCACCAGCCACAGGTCACCGTTTGGCCCACCGTTTTCACCCGGCGTGCCCTGGCCTTTGAGCCGGATGCGCTGGCCGTCTCCGACGCCTGCCGGGATTTTTACATTCAGCGTTTTCGGGATTTCCTGCTCGACGATGCCAAACACGTTATAGACCGGCAGCTTGTAGCTGATGGTGCGGCTGTGTTCGGCCAGCGTCTCTTCGAGGAATACGGCAACTTCAATTTCTAAATCATGGCCTCGCGCGGCGTGCGGCTGGCGAGAATGCCTGGCCTGCTGGCCAAACATGGAAGAGAAGATATCTTCGAAGTCCTGGGCGTTGTAGCTTTGCTCGCCGCCCTGGTGGAACTGCTGATTAAACTGCGGGTCGTTGCGGTGCTGCCACATCTGGTCGTACTCGGCGCGGCGCTGCTCGTCGCTCAGCACTTCCCAGGCTTCCGCCACTTCTTTAAAGCGGGCTTCTGCGTCGGGCTCTTTGCTGACGTCGGGGTGATATTTGCGCGCCAGGCGGCGGTAGGCGGTTTTGATGGTTTTGAGTTCGTCCGTCGGTTTCACGCCCATGATGGCGTAATAATCCTTTAATTCCATAGCGTTATCTCGCATAAATCGGTGCATGCAGAACAGAACGTGCGGAAAAGTGTCGCCGATAAGTATAGGCCTGTTGCGGGAAGGTGGGGCGATGATGGCGGGTTTTTTCAGGCCAGGGATCTGGCCAGAATTTATGACACCTTAAGCCTCGGACGCTGTTGAAAATTTATCCCGACAGGCGTATTGTTTATGTACGGTTTTTTTCCGTACATCTTAAGATGTTCATTGATTTCATCCTCCTGCTGACACCTGCGGCAGGTCGGGGAGTAAATACAGGATGTCAGCTTTAAAAAAACAGCGCATCGACCTCAGATTGAGTGACGACGACAAAAGCATGATCGAAGAGGCGGCAGCCATGTCCAATCAGACGATCACCCAGTTTATGATTGCCTGTGCGTCGGCTCGCGCTGCGGAAGTGATCGAACAGCATCGCCGCCTGGTGCTAAATGAAGCATCGTGGAACCGAGTGATGGATGCCATTAGTAACCCGCCTGAACCGGATGACAGGCTAAAACATGCAGCAAGGCGTCTGAAAGACATGGAGTAAGCCGTGGCCGACCTGACTATTGAATTGTTTTCAGCAGACACCGCCTATGATTTTCACGGCTTTGACTGCGGAGAAACGTCTCTGAATGCTTTTCTCGCCGAACACTTTATTCGCCAGCACAATGGCCGCTTTTTACGTGGCTATCTTCTCGTGACCAAAGACGCTAACCCCAAAGTCCTGGGCTACTACACCTTATCCGGCAGCTGTTTTGAAAAAGAGGCGCTGCCGTCGAATAGTCAGAAACGAAAAATTCCTTATGCCAATGTGCCCAGCGTGACGCTGGGGCGACTGGCTATTCATAAAGATCTGCAGGGCCAGGAATGGGGTTCAACGCTTGTGGCTCACGCGATGAGAGTGGTTTATTTAGCGTCACAGGCGGTGGGCGTTCATGGGATTTTTGTCGATGCCATTAACGACAATGCGAAGCACTTTTATCAAAAATTAGGCTTTATTGCGCTGGTGGGGAAAAACGCTAATTCGCTTTTTTATCCAACCCGGTCGATTGAAAAATTATTTGAAGATGAATAAACGATCTATTCGATCCCCCGCCAGTTTCAGACTTACTGAATTGAAATCTAGTGCACTTCCTTCTATGGTCTGAGATCGGAGAATGATCGAGTATTTTCCGGGCACCTGCCTCTGGAATATTTTAATAAAGACTAAAAGGAATCTCGTTTTTGAAAACTTATCATATCGCTACCCTGGCATCTGTTTTTCTGCTGGCCGCCTGTGCGGGCCCGCAGTCGGCAAAAACATCGAAAATTAAAGACCTGGCGGCTCCGCAAACCATCGCTTTTGCCGGCAAAACGTACGGGCAATCCTTCACTCGCTCAACGCCGCAGCAGGCGGTGTGGGAATACACCACCGACGGTGAAAAGGCCGAAAACTGGCAGTGGACGCAGCTGATTACGGTTAATCAGATCAAACTCAACGCCCCGCTTGACCGCTGGATGCAGGCGACGGCGGTGGAGTTAAACCGCACGGTGCCGAAGCCACATTTCGATATAGCGAAAAATGGCGACGTGGCCGAGGTTCGGATTATCTATCTGCCTAAGCCGGGGGACGCAAAGCAAAGCGGCTACGAGTCTGACGTGTGGCTTGCCCGTGAGGCCTGCGGCGGCATCGTCAACCTGCAGTTTGCCCGCCAGTATCCCGCTGACGCGAAAGTAACCGAAAACGACATGGTGAAGCGTATTAAGGCGGATAACGACAAAGATATGGCGGCGCTGCAGGCGTTAAACTGGCAACCAGAGTGCCGCTAACCAGTTTCCCCGGTCAAATCAGGCCGGGGCATTTTATTAAACCTCAGCTGCATGACTTATTATTCAGCATGGCAAAGACTTGAATTAATTTACCGGCCTGCCAGAATTCATTTATCGAATAGTTTACTCCCGTAACTTATTGAAAATGAGCTTTCGATTATTTTGAGCTGGGTCCCAGGGAAAGCTCAGATTGCTTCAAAAAAAACCTGACATTTGTTATATTGTGCTGATTGCTTATTCACCTAAGCGGTGCCAAAAAGAACAAGATCCACCGCGACCCAGGAAAATGAAATGTTAGATTACCGCTTCCCGACAGCTTTGCAGATGGTTCTCAGCGTAGCGATGGCGGAGCAAATGGGTGAACGTTCGACCAGCGCGATCCTCGCCTACGGCCTGGAAGCCAATCCGAGCTTTATCCGTAAACTGATGGTTCCCCTCACGCGCGACGGCATTATTGTTTCGACGCTGGGGCGCAACGGTTCCATTCATCTTGGCCGCCCGGCCGAAGAGATAACCCTGCGAGATATTTACCTGTCAGTGATTGAAGACAAAAAGATTTGGGCTTCCCGCCCGGACGTGCCTGCCCGCTGCGTGGTGAGCGCCAACGCCTGCTGGTACTTCAAAACGATTGCGGAAGAAGCCGAAGAGGCGTCGCTGGCCGTGCTGGCTCGCCATACCGTGGCCACTGCGCTGGAGAAAGTGAAAAAAAGCGATACCAGCGGCTGCCAGCCGGTGCCCGAGCTTGAGGCGCTGTACAAAAAAGGCCATTAAGCGCCGCAGCCACTTTCCGCAGAAATAAAAAAACCGCCTCTTTGAAAGGCGGTTTTTTATTGGGTTCATCAGGCAGTTTTTACACCGCCTGATTTAGGGCATTTGCGCCTCGACAGTTTTTGCCTGGGTTTTGCCGCGCGTAACGAGTTTGCGCAGCGTGACGTAGAACACCGGCGTCAGGAACAGACCAAACAGCGTCACCCCTAACATGCCCGAGAACACCGTCACCCCGGTCACGCCGCGCACTTCCGCGCCCGCGCCGTGGCCCAGAATCAGCGGGATAGTCCCGGCGATAAAGGCAATCGAGGTCATCACGATAGGGCGCAGACGCAGACGGCAGGCTTCCAGCGCGGACTCCATAATGCCCTTGCCCTGCATCTCCAGCTCGCGAGCGAACTCGACGATCAGGATGGCGTTCTTACAGGCCAGGCCCATCAGCACCACCAGCCCGACCTGGACGAATACGTTGTTATCGCCCCCGGTCAGCCAGACGCCAAACAGCGCGGACAGCATGGTCATCGGCACGATCAGGATCACCGCCAGCGGCAGCGTCCAGCTTTCGTACAGCGCGGCGAGCACCAGGAACGCCAGCAGCACCGCCACCGGGAAGACGATCATCGCCGTGTTGCCCTGGGTTGCCTGCTGGTAGCTCAGATCCGTCCATTCGATGTTCATTCCGTTCGGCAGCACCTGGCCGGACATGGCGGCCAGTTTAGTCATAGCCTGAGCGGAAGAGAGCACGCGTGGATCGGCATCGCCGATGAGATCCGCTGCCGGGTAGCCGTTGTAGCGGATCACCGGATCCGGTCCGTATGTGGTGGTGATTTTCACCATGCTGCCGATCGGCACCATTTCCCCCTGGCTGTTACGGGTGCGCAAGTTGCCGATGTCTTCCACGCTGTCGCGGAACTGCCCGTCGGCCTGGGCCATCACGCGCCAGGTACGACCAAACTCATTGAAGTCGTTCACGTAGGACGAGCCCAAATAAGTCTGCAGCGTGCCGAACAGATCGGTCAGCGACACGCCCTGGGCTTTGGCTTTGTCGCGGTCTACCTGCACATCCAATTGCGGCACGTTCGCCTGGTAGGTGGAGATCGGGAAGTGCATCCCCGGCGTTTGCATGATCGCGCCGGACATGGTGTTCACCGCGGTTTGCAGCGCCCCGTAGCCTAAGCCCGCCCGATCCTGAATATACAGCGAGTAGCCGGAACCCTGGCCCAGGCCCAGAATTGGCGGCGGCAGAATCGAGAAGCCGAAGCCTTCCTGGATTTGCGAGATTTTGGCGTTGATCTCGGCGTTAATTTGCGCCGCGGTATGTTTACGCTCACCGAACGGCTTCAGGCCGAAGAACACCGTGCCGGTATTCGGCGTGTTGGTGAACTGCAGTGCGTTGAGGCCAGGGAATGCCACGGCGTAATCCACGCCTTCGGTGTTCATCCCGATTTCACTCATCTTGCGGATCACCGCGTCGGTGCGCTCCAGCGAAGAGCCTTCGGGCATCTTCACGCCGCCGATCAGGTAGAGCTTATCCTGGGTCGGAATAAACCCGCCCGGCACGGTTTTGAACATCACTCCGGCAGCACACAGCAGCAGCACGTACACCGCAAACACCGCGCCACGGCGGCCAAGGGTTTTACTCACCAGCCCCTGGTAGCCGTCCGAACTGCGGTGGAAGAAGCGGTTGAACGGGCGGAACAGCCAGCCGAACAGGCGGTCGATCAGCCGGGTAGGCATGTCCTTCGGCGCGCCGTGCGGCTTCAGCAGCAGGGCCGCCAGCGCCGGGGAGAGCGTCAGGGAGTTAATCGCCGAAATCACCGTCGAAATGGCGATGGTCACCGCGAACTGCTTGTAGAACTGCCCGGTTACGCCGGAGAGGAACGCCATCGGCACGAACACCGCGCACAGTACCAGAGCGATAGCGATAATCGGCCCGGAAACCTCGCGCATGGCCTGGTGCGCCGCCTGCAGCGGGGCAAGCCCTTCTTCGATGTTACGCTCGACGTTCTCCACCACCACGATGGCGTCGTCCACCACGATGCCGATGGCGAGCACCAGTCCGAACAGACTCAACGTGTTCAACGAGAAGCCGAGCAGATAAAGAATACTGAACGTCCCCACGACTGAAACCGGGACGGCAATCAGCGGGATAATCGACGCGCGCCAGGTTTGCAGGAACAGGATCACAACCAGCACAACCAGCACCACGGCTTCCAGCAGGGTTTGCACCACCGCCCGAATGGAGTCGCGCACGAACACGGTCGGGTCATAAGGTGCCGCCCACTTCATGTCTTCCGGGAAGCGAGTGGACAGCTCGGCCATCTTGGCGCGCACGGCGTTAGACAGATCGATGGCGTTGGCGCCGGGGGCCTGGAAGATACCGATCCCGACCGCATCTTTGTTGTTCAACTGGGAACGCAGGGCATAACTGCCTGAACCCAGCTCGATACGCGCCACGTCACGCAGGCGAACCAGCGATCCGTCCGGGGCGGTTTTCAGGATGATGTTGCCGAACTCTTCTTCGCTGTGCAGGCGGCCCTGGGCGTTAATGGAGATCAGGAAGTCGCTCGCTTTCGGCAGCGGCTCAGCCCCGAGCTGACCGGCAGAGACCTGCACGTTCTGCTCCTGCATCGCCGTGACCACGTCAGAGGCCGTCAGGCCACGCGCCGCCACTTTGTTCGGATCCAACCATACGCGCATGGCGTATTCCCCGGAGCCGAAAATCTGGATCTGCCCGACGCCCGGCAGGCGCGCGAGTTCGTCCTTCACTTTCAAGGTGGCGTAGTTACGCATGTACAGCGAGTCGTACTTGCCGTTCGGCGAGAACAGATGCACCACCAGGGTCAGCGTCGGCGACTGTTTCTGGGTGGTGATGCCGAGGCGGCGAACGTCTTCCGGCAGGCGAGCTTCGGCCTGGGAAACACGGTTCTGCACCTGAACCTGCGCCTGATCCGGATCGGTACCTGGACGGAAGGTCACGGTTGTCACCAGCACGCCGTCAGAGCCAGCAACGGATTTCATGTACATCATGTTTTCGACGCCGTTGATCGCTTCTTCCAGCGGCGTCGCCACGGTTTCAGCGATCACTTTCGGGTTGGCGCCAGGGTATTCCGCCCGGACCTGCACGCTCGGCGGCACGACGTCCGGGTATTCACTGATCGGCAGCAGCGGGATCGCGATAAGCCCCGTAGTAAAAATCAGAATCGACAGCACCGCGGCAAAAATCGGCCTGTCGATAAAAAAGCGGGAAAAGTCCATGCGTCGGATTCTCTGGTAAGGGATCAGTTAACGGCAGCGCTGGTAGCGGCCATGGCGACAGGTTTCGCGTTCACCGGCATGCCCGGCATAAACACTTTCTGTAGCCCGTCGACGATGACTTTATCGCCAGGGTTCAGCCCCTGCTGCACGATGCGCAGCCCGGCTGCGAGGCGGCCCGGCGTGATGTCGCGGCGCTGGGCCTTGCCGTCTTTATCCACGATGTAGACGTATTTTCTGTCCTGGTCGGTCAGCACTGCTTTGTCGTTGATCAGCAGCGCCTGGAACTCCGCGCTGCCCGGCAGGCGAACGCGGGCGAACAGCCCCGGCGTGAACTGACGCTGGGCGTTATCCAGCACGGCGCGCATGCGGATGGTGCCGGTGCTGGCGGTGAGCTGGTTGTCGAGGAAGTCCACGGTGCCCTGATGTGGGTAACCCTCTTCGCCGGACAGGCCAATTTCAACCGGCAGGGCTTTATGGTCGCTGGACGCGCCCTGGCCGCTGCGGGCGAGGTTCTGGTAGTGGAGATAGGTGGATTCATCCACGTCGAAGTAGGCGTAAACCGTCTTCTGAGACACCACGGTGGTGAGTACGCTGGCGCTGTCGCCCGCCGTGACCAGGTTACCGCTGGTGATCAGCGCGCGGCTGGCGCGGCCGTCGATCGGGGCGGTGACTTTGGTGAAGTCGAGGTTTAGCTGCGCCGCGTCAACCGCCGCCTGGGCCGCACGAATATCGGCGTCGGCCTGGGTGGCGGCGGAGCGGCGCTGTTCCCACTCTTCGCGGGAAATGACGTTGGTGCCGATCAGCTTGTCGGTGCGGCTGGCTTCGCTGCGGGCGAGACTGGCCTGGGTTTTGGCTCTCATCAACGCCGCCTGCGCCTGTTCCAGCGCGGCGCGGTAGGTTCTGTCGTCGATGGTGAACAGGACTTCACCTTTCTTCACTTCCTGGCCGTCGGTGTAGTTCACTTTGTCGATGTAGCCGGAGACGCGGGGGCGGAGCTGAACGCTTTCCACCGCTTCGATGCGGCCGTTAAAACTATCCCACTGGCTAACGGGTTTCACCACCACGTCGGCGACGCTCACGGCTGGTGCCTGCGGCACGGCGTTTTGTGCGACTCCCCGGTCGCATCCGGCGAGCAGCGCGGCAAGCAGTACCGGCCCCAACACGCGCAGATGAAGGCTAACCCAATGTTTTTGCAGGCTCATTATTCTTATTCCGATAGTTGAAGTCGGCCGGGCAAGACGCAGCGGAGGGTGCCGCGCCACTTCCTTTGTCCGGGCTGACCTGAGGCCATTTGTGTCGCTCATCGGCACAAAATGTGTATCAATTACGAATACAGTATCGCGGCGATTGTAGGAAGGCGTAGAACTAAGTGCAAGAATAATTGTTGCACTTTCTGTGCTATTTGTGCCATTCGAAAAAGGCCCATTTGTAACGAGGATTTAATGTAACAATAAAACTTGCAATTATTGTCAAAGCAGGTCAGATTTAAATGCAACTGATAAAGATGCTTTTAACAAACCCGCAGGGGAGAGAGACAATGAGCACCGATGCCTTCATGCATGATTTACTCGACTGGATTGATAATCACCTGGACAGCCGCCTCGACATCAACACCGTTTCCGAGCGGGCAGGGTACTCGAAGTGGCACCTGCAGCGGATCTTCAAGCAGCACACCGGCTACAATCTGGGCGAGTACATTCGCGCGCAGAAGCTGAAAAAATCCGCCGAGCGCCTGAGCCGCACCGAAGAGCCGATCCTGAACGTGGCGATCTCCCTGGGCTTTGACTCACAGCAGTCTTTCAACCGCAGCTTTAAGCGCCAGTATGGCATCGCGCCGGGCGTATGGCGTCGGCAGCTGGCGCACACCGGGAACCGCTATGGGGCCTGAGAGACATCGACTTCCAGCCTGCTCTTTGGTCAGAGCGGGCTGGGGGATGCCTGTTTCTCTTTAAGTCATATTAAAATGGCGTCCAGCCTGTTGAATCAGAATGAATATATAATCGCTGAAATAAACCTGCCTATATACAATATATAACATAGTTAATCCGTCTTTTCGCTATATTCCATTTTGTACAAATGCTTATTCAGATAATCACCATTAAAGTAATGTGACATTTATAAGCCTGTTAAAATCAGGCCTATTAAAAATAAAAAAATAATGTTTTATGGTGGTTTGATCTTTTGCCTGGCCTGTATTAGAAATTATATCAGGGTAGGGAATGCATTGTTTTACCGCCTCACTATCCGCGAGAGCTTTTAACCTTTCTTTCCGTTTATTTTATTATGGTGAAAATCATGAAAGAATTATCCACTCAGGAAGTTAAGTCAGTTAGCGGTGCGGGTCTACTGGATGGCGTGATCGGCGGCACGGGCGATCCGCTGGGCACCGTGGGCGGCATTGTTAGCGGCCTGCCGGTTGTGGGCGGCGTGCTCAATGGCGTGACCCAGCTCGTGGGTGGCGTGGTGAATAGCGTGGTTAGCGGCGTGAGTTCTATTCTGGGCGGCCTGCTTGGCGGCACCGGTCTGTTCGGCAGCACCAAGCGTTAATATCACGGACGCGATGCTTTTCCTAATGGAATAACGGAACGGCATTTTAAAGGATTAAAACACTCCCCATAATATATGGCAGCCGCCGGAAGGGTGCTGCTGTATATCTTATTTGCGTTTATTTATTTCCCTTTTCTGTTTAGTCACTATTGCTCTGGCTTAAATAAGAGGAATATTCCCCTCTTATTTAAGCCTCTGGCCACTATCCTAAATCTATCACCCGGTTAGCGCTGGCGATTGTCGACGGGCGATGGGCAATAAAGATGCGGGTTATTTTCAGCGAAGCGATAGCGGCATTGATATGGGCTTCATTGGCCAAATCCAGGTGGCTGGTGGCCTCGTCGAGAAACAGCAGATTGGGCTGACGATAAAGCGCCCTGGCGATCAGCAGCCGCTGTTTCTGCCCCCCGGAAAGGTTGCCCCCCAGTTCGCCAATCAGCGTTTCATAGCCCATCGGCAGGCTCATAATTTCGTCGTGGATGTTGCAGTTCCGGGCGCAGCTGATAATGCGCTCTGCATCTTTGCTGCTGTCGAAGCTGCCGATGTTGTCGGCTATCGACCCGGCAAAAAGTTTGTCGTCCTGCAGCACGCAGGCGATGCTGTCGCGGTAGTTATTCAGCCCGACTTTACTGATGTCCAGGCCGTCGATCAGGATTTGCCCGCGCGTGGGGTCAAGCAGCCCGGCCATCACCTTCATTAAGGTTGTCTTCCCGATCCCTGAAGGGCCCACGATGGCCACGCTTTCCCCGGCGGCGACGGTGATATTGAGATCGGCAAAAATCGGCCGCGAGAGCGCGTCGTACTGGAAGACCAGGTCGCGGGCTTCAAAGCTGGCGGGCTGATTTTTAGGCAGCAGCTTGCGCGGCGGCTGGCTGGTTTCGGTGTCGGTAAACACCACGTCGGCGATACGGTCGCTGTGCAGGCCGAGCATACGCAACTGCAGGATCATATCGATCAGGTTGGCCGCCCGCTCAGAGAACTGCCCGCGATAGGCGTTGAAGGCGACGAACATCCCGAGCGTCATCTGGCCGTTGATCACCATCAGCGCGCCCAGCCACAAAATCACTATCTGGTCGACGGCACCGATAAAGGTGTTGATGCCCCCAAACAGCATATCCAGCTTGGTGATGCGGATGTTGGCGTTGGCGGTATCTATATTGAGGTTGAGCCAGTACTGCGAGCGCGTGGTGGACAGCCCCAGCGCTTTCAGCGTGCCGATGCCGTAGAGGGTTTCCATAAAGTGGGAATTGGCCCGCGCGCCTTTGACGATCTTCTCTTCCGAGGCCTGGCGGTACTGGTTGTAGGTGGCCAGACGCAGCACCATATAAAAGGCGGTAAAGCCCAGCACCACCCACACCAGCCAGCCGCCGTAAAGCACCATCATAATCAGCACGCCGACCGACATCAGGGTGTCAATAATGCCGTTGACCAGGTTGGTGGTCAGCGTGGTGCGAATAGTATCCAGGGAGCCAAAGCGCGACTGGATATCGCCGAGTTTGCGCTTTTCGAAATAGGCGAGAGGGAGTTTGAGCAGGTGGTCGAACATGCCCGCTTTCCACTGCACTTCAATCAGGGAATTCATCACCAGCGACGTCCAGGCCCGGAGCATGCTGACGAAGGTGCGAAACAGGGTAAAGAACAGCAGTCCGATACAGATCAGCGCCAGTAAATCATGATCCTCCGCGATGATGACGTGGTCCATCACCAGCTGGGTGCCGATGGGGATCAGCAGGTTGATCGCCTCCACCACCAGAGACAGGCAGAAGATTTTCGTCAAAAAGCCTTTCAGGCCGCCGATGTTACCGAGCAGGGTGCGGAAGCTGAGGCGGCTGCGCTGGGTGACGCGGGCAAACTCGCTGTCCGGCCACAGCTCCAGCGCGACGCCGGTAAAATGCTGGGACATTTCCGCCATGCCCACGACGCGGCGGCCAAAGCCTGGATCGTGGATCACAAAGCCCGAGCGTTTGACGGCGACCAGCACCACAAAGTGGCTCATGTCCCAGTGGAGAATGCAGGGCGTTTTCAGCTCGCGCAGCTCGTTCAGATCCAGCGAAAGCGGGCGGCTTTTCAGGCGCAGCTGGGTGGCGATGTCGATCAGCACCGCCAGCGTCGCGCCGTGAGAAGAGATGCCAAACCGCTGGCGCAGGTTGAAGAGATCGATGTTCATGCCGTGGTAGCGACAGACCATCACCAGGCAAGCCAGGCCGCACTCTGCCGCTTCCGTTTGCAGGACCTGGGGCACTCTGCGGCGCAGGCTAAAGTTCAGCTGATGCATCATGTCTTTAAAAGCGGATTCATTCATGCACGGGTCCGGTTAGGCTTTTTTTAAGGTCGTAGTAAGGGGCGAGCATCCACTGGTAGACGGGGCGTTTTTCCAGGAATAGCGTGGCTTCCGCCTTCATGCCGCTGGAGAGCCGCAGGGGGTTGTCTCTGGCGGTGAGGCGGCTCAGGTCGAGCGTGACCAGCACTTTGTAAAAGGGCTGATTGGTGGTGCCGGACGGCTGGCGGGGCACATTGTTGTACATCGCCATTTCCTGCGCCGAGGCGGGCACGCTGGAAATCGACAGGATCTTGCCGGGGAACTGGCCAAACTTCTCAAATGGAAAAGCTTCGTAGCGGATGTTGATGCTGTCCCCCGGCGTGACGTAAGGCAGGCTGCTGTTGGGGAGCCACAGCACCAGCGCGTAGCCGTCGCCCCCGTTGGGCACCAGCTGCGCGAGGCTGTCGCCGGCGTTGACCATCTGCCCCTGGGTGACGCTCAGGGAGTCGATTTTGCCGTCGCTGGGGGCATCGATAAACACGGTCCCGCCGCCGTCCACTTCCGCCAGCTGGCGGTTGAGGCCGCTCAGCTGGAACTGATACTGGGAGATTTGGTTGTCAAAATCCGTCGCCCGCGTGGAGAGCTCGCTTTGCAGGTTGGTGATCTGCAGGCTTTCCTGGATGCTCTGGGTGTTCAGGCTTTGGTAGGCGGTTTGCTGCTGGTAATAGAGGTAGCGCTGGTTGTTGAGCTGGTCTTTGGTGATCATACCCTTGCGCTGGTAGCCGTCGTAGTTGTCCATGCTCTGGCGCATCTCTTCCATGCCTTTGGCGGCGTTCGCCACCAGGGCAAGGGACTTCTCGTGCGCGGTCTGGTACTGAGTCAGCTGTTGCCTGAGGTTTTGCTCGGTTTTCTGCTTGTTTTGCTGCAGTTTGAGGATGATTTCCTCGATAAGCTGAATTTGTTTCTGGATGGCGGCGATAGAGTTCTGGCTGACGTTGCCCGACTGGGTCGAGCGGCTGGTATCTATCTGATAAAGATGATCGCCTTTTGCCACGCTGTCGCCGGTTTTAACCCAGGTGTGGGTGATAAACCCCTGCTGCGGAGAGAAGATATTGATGGCGTGCGGCTGGGTGATGACTTCCCCGCTGACGTTAATCCGCCGGGTATAGCTGGAGAAGGCCATCAGGCTTATCAAAATAATTAAAAATGCGGCGGAGAGTAAAACCACCACCCAGGCGGGATACCCGGAGATCAGTAACGCTTTACCCAGCCATTTGCTGCGGGTGTGCTCTATGGCTTCCTTGCGGAATATATTTCTGTTCATTGGGAGAGAGCAGGCCATCATCGTTTTTTATACTCATTAGAGTAGTTTAAGCGTTAGAGCGCGCCAGCAATGCGGTGAGATTTTTTTATTCTTATGGCGGGAGGGAATAATATATTTTAAATAGAGAAGCCCGAACCCGGAATAGGGTTTTTATTTCCAGGGTTATTTAAAGTGAAATTAACGTGGCGGTAAAATTTAGTTCATTAACCCCGGCGATTCACCGGGGCCAGGTTCAGCCGTTAACGCACCGGCGGTTTAGGGGCGATCACGTCCTCGATAAACGCTTTGACCTGCTTCTGCCTGCGGGCGGAAAACTTACACACCTTGCGCAGGGTCTGCATGATCTCCGGTTCTTCCACCGGCGGCAGTGGCTCTTTGGCCGTTAATATCAGGCAGCCCGGCAGAACCCGCACCTCCACGCTCGTGCCCGTATCAAAACCCGCTTCCGCAAGCCAGAACCCATTCAACGTTATGGCGGGTGAAGGCTGGAATTTTTTCGAATCTCGAATGTAGCCCACAGTATAAGTCCTTGTTGTTGTGGGGATGTGGTTCTCTGGCTTATTATGCTCTTCAGTCATAGTCAACTCTCTTTCAGTTGGTTGTGATTAGCGGTTAGGGCGGGTTGCCGCCTGCCTTAATCGCGCTTCTTTGGGTTTATTTTCTTTGCTGAAAACTGCTTATTTCATTCGGGTATTATACCGTGGCACCCTGTTTGACTGGGAAATAAGGGAGGGAAATGGAATGCACCTCGCAGAAAAAATATGGATGGATCTACAGGGGAAAAGTTGAAGCTGTGGTGACTTGATTTCTATTAGAAAAACAACTGGGGAAAAATAAAAATATAATGATTGTAGATAGTTACACATCGCTCAATTCAGCATTAAGAGGGATTTTTTTCCCGATATTGCTATTCGCAGCTTTTTCAGCCTACAGCGCCACTTATGAGGATATTCAACGTTTCAATAGCAGTTTGAAACCTGGAAATAAGATCGAATGCAAGGTTTCTTGGGAATCAAATAGTGATGCCGGAAGGGTTACCGTTGAACGTACTACACGTTCAAAACTGGTATCACGGTCAGAAAATTCGAGAGTATTTGCCACCGACGAGATCTTCAGCCAACCTGGCGATAAAACCCCCAATTTGATTATTCAGTACCGTGTGACTGCGACAACAGACGAAACGGGAGAAACACGTCGAATTGATGCCAGTACTATCAACGTTATTGCACTTTCTTCACCAGAGCTTGCTGATATTGTTGCGAATCAATTTAAACGGACTCTGACTGCCTACCAGGCAAATTCTATGATTACTTTTACGAATTTCCCTGACTTTTCTATCCAGGGAGCTCCGGACTGGCCGGTTACTTATTGTGTGGTATTGAACTCTGGTGATGGGAAAGTTAAGCACACCATTCCATAGCGGCAAAAAATGGAACTGTTCATCTGGCAAGCTGAATTGTGGTGCACTATGCCGAGGATGACCGGGATATTCTGACGGCCATCGGGTTCCGGCCTGATAGGGCATCCCGAACAGATAATCAGGCCAGACACTGAGCCTGGTTTTCATGCAGCAACAGGCCGCGCAGAACAGCAAAAAATCCGCATAAAACGCCCCGAAAATCCGCTTTTATTTAATAAAAATAACCATGCATGCATACGCTGCATGGTTTTGCATTTATTCCCCGTATTTTTTCACACCCTGCCGCACCAGTGCTGGCGCGGCCTGAGTCCCTTCATGCACCTGCATTAAAACCGACCTATAAAGCGGGCAGGCGTGGCGGGGAGAGCATTGCGCGCCATAGGCTCTTAGCATTTATTTGATATATCTTTTCAGAAACTGCGAAATAGAATAAAAAACCATGATCATCCCTTTGATTTGTAGGTAGAATTCGATCAATAGTATGAGTTGGTTGGATGTTGAAATGAAAGTTATATAACTATACATTTGATGTCATGGAGGAGTTATATTGTTTAGGCGTAAAAATAAAAAATCAGTTCCTTCTTTTACACAAGATTTTCATTATCTTACTGCCCTCATTCAGCATTTAGGTGCCCATGAGAAATGGAATAGTAGAACACCAAGAAATATAGCCGACAGTCTTGGGATGGATATAAATGAAGTCGAAAGAGTTTTGCGGTCATACCCGGCATTTTTTAGGCGGTCGGGAAACCTTAGTACTCAAGGAGAACCGCTTTTTATGATTCATTTGCGATATGCAAGAAGAAGACGAAATGCCGATGATGGTTCACGAGAGTCCCCACCTGTTGAGCCAGCTGAATTAGGTATGATGCTAGATCTTGTTACTAAAATGATCGCAGTGGAAGAGCAAGGTAGACGGTTGTCAATTGATGAAAGAAATAACAGTCTTAAATTGTGGCTGGCGATATTTCTTGCAGCTATTTCAACATTAACTACCTTAGCAGTAGCATATATAAAATGAGGTTCATATGAAATTGATTTCATTCAGGATAAAAAATTATCGCTCTATTTTTGATAGTGGCTTAATAACAACTGATAAACTAACAGCAATACTTGGTAGAAATGAAAGCGGCAAAACCAATTTGCTATCGGCACTTTATAGTTTAAAGCCAGCAGAAGAATTTAGCATTCTTGATAAAATTAAAAACTTCCCGAGAAATCGAAGACTAGAAGAGTGTGGTGATTCGACTGGAGTGGTTGAGTCTAATTGGGAATTAACTGATTCAGAATTAAAACAATTGGGGAATATTTATCCAAGGGCAAAAAATAGCAAAATAGTCAGTATTTCCAGAAACTATGGCAAGGTAAGATTGATAGGCTTAACAAATCTTGAGCCGTTTGATTATGACCCTGCTTTAATTAAAAAGAAATTAAATAAGATTCTATTGAACATAGAGAACTCAATAGATGGAAATGAGTATGAAGATGCTGAAAAAAATACTGTTGTAGCTTATTTTAGAAACTTGGTTTCTGAAATTTTGCCAGCTGACAATGAAGGGGTTCTATCCTGGTCTAACAAAGTTGGGGAAAAATTTAATGATTTGAATAAAGCTATAGATAAATATGATTTAGTGATCAAAGAAGAAAATGAAACTTTCATTGAATCTATGAGTGAGTTGGTAAGCGTCATAAAAAATGACGCGTCTTTAAGCCAAAAGGCACGAGATTGGATAATTCAATCTATGCCTGTTTTCATCTATGTTGATGAATATCCAGAGCTTGAAGGGCATCAAAACTTAGGGCAATACTTTGAACGAAAGCGCCAAGGCAATCACAATAAGGCTGATATCAATTTCGATAAACTATGCAAAGTTGCAGGCATCAAACCTGAGGAATTGCATGAAAATAAAAATGATCCTGAGGTGAGGAATCAGTTAGCAAATCGTGCTGGTGCGGTAGTAACACAAGAAATACATCGATTATGGAAAGATAAGCCACTGAAAATAAGATTTAATCTTGATAATGATTATTTCCATACCTACGTATCTGATCATAATAGTGGATATGATGTTGAAGTTAATTTAGATGAGCGGAGTCGTGGCTTTAAATGGTTTTTCTCATTCTATATTACTTTTTGTGCAGATACTCATGGCGGAAATGCCGAGAATGCGATTATTTTATTAGATGAACCTGGTTTGTACCTCCACGCCAAATCGCAAGGGGACTTGTTAAATCATTTAATTGATGATTTTTCTAACCAAATTATATATTCAACGCATTCACCATTTTTGGTTCCTGTGAAAGATATTTCTGCTATTAAGACTGTTTCACTCTCAGAGGAGAACGGGACACAGGTTACAAATGATCCCAGTGGTGACTCTACGACCCTATTTCCCCTTCAGGCAGCATTAGGGTATGATATTACTCAGTCATTGTTTATTGGTTCTCATAACCTAATTGTTGAGGGTGTAACTGATTACTGGTATTTATCTTCTTTATCTGAGTACCTCATTTCTAAGGGGATGGTTGGATTGAATGAGAATATTACAATCACTCCTGCAGGAGGGGCTCAGAAAGTATCTTATTTAGTATCCTTGCTTTCATCTCAGAATCTTAATGTTGTGCTGCTTTTAGATGATGAAAGAAACAGTCGTCAAACTTCGGTTGAAATCATTAACGGGAGAATGATTGGCCAAAAAAATATTATTTTTGTATCTGAGGTTCAGGACGGTGAAAACACAGAAGTTGATATAGAGGATTTGTTTGAGACAGATATGTTTAGATCTCTCATAACAGAGTCGTATGCGTCTGAGTTGAGTGAGGTGTTGGTTTTTAATGATAAGATTCCAAGAGTGACCAAACAGGCAGAGGAAGCTTTAAAGTTAAATAAAAAGAAATTTGTGAAAGCTAAGCCAGCTAGATTGTTCCTTTCTAAATTGAAAGATGCGAATGATGATTTTCTATCATTAGAAGTAATGAGCAAGTTTGAGAATCTATTCAAACTTATAAACAAGAAAATTTCCGCAAAGAAATAATAGTTAAGCCCGTCAGTTAGACGGGCATATTTAGTTTTACGGTTTTTTATTAACGGTATATCCCCATCACTCCATAAGTGGCTTTCGCTGTTCTAGGTAAGTTAAACGGTTCTAACCTCATTTTTATCTGTGTGAGCTCATGCTGCTTCTATCACGTTGGGATTAAAACCAGCTTCGCTTAATGCAGTACTTGCAATAGACCTTAGTCCGTGTGCAACTAATTTACCGCCATATCCAATCCGTTTTAACGCTGTATTAGCTGTCTGACGATTCATCGCTTGCTTTATATTAGTCCTGCTCGGGAAAACATGTTCACGATGAGCGCTGATTGGTTTCATCACTTCCAGAATCTCTAATGCCTGAGCAGATAGAGGGACAATGTTCTCACGCTTAGCCTTCATCCATTCGGCTTGGATCGTCCAGAGTTTGGTATCGAGATCGATCTCTGCCCATCGAGTGCCTTCAGGCTCTGAAGGGCGTACGAAACTCAGAAGCTGCTATTCATTAAGACAACAAGTTGGAACGGACAGGTGTGATATGACTAAAGAGCGCATTAGCTTAGGAAATTTTTTTGATCGCAACGTTAGCACGTTTGCAGACACAAAAAAGCCCACATAACTTACGCCATGCGGGCTTTCAGGACTTCGTATCGGGCTCTGGTAACCGTCAACAAAGGATTTTGGTGCTGGCGGGAGTTGAACCCG
Organism: Enterobacter sp. Ap-1006; assembly: GCF_011752835.1. NCBI lineage: Bacteria > Pseudomonadati > Pseudomonadota > Gammaproteobacteria > Enterobacterales > Enterobacteriaceae > Enterobacter > Enterobacter sp. Ap-1006. The sequence goes on from NZ_VWWU01000007.1 coordinate 62,238, forward strand.
CATCCGAAATTTCTACATACCATTTTTAGTATAGTAAAAACAGCCATTTACTGTTAAAAACAGTGGGTTAGTATTATTCGGTATTCTTCCGTTTTACTCATTTTTAATGCCCTGCCGCCAAAATGCCGCCAAGCAAAGTCTTACCTCCTACAACATTTGTGTAGGTGAACTACTAAATCCTACTCTGTTATTCACTGGATGGTTCAGTGAGAGACTTTGCAGGCTGTTCGCTTGAATGTTTATCTTCCTGCGTAGAAGCTGTCTCAGCTTCATTTATAGAAGTTAAAACCCCTTTCAAGGGTTTTGAACGCGCTGGCAATGGTGTTTGATCTAAAATGAGCCTTGCTTCTTTAGCGCTGCTACGAAAGCTTTTCACTTTATTTATCAAGTCAGGATGGCTCTGTTTATTAATTCCATATATATCAAGGATTTCTAATAGAACCACGCTAATTTTAATACAAATAAGTCTCATCCTTAATATAGTAAATATCATGCATAATTTTGGATTTCGACTTTTTGTATCAATTATAGTAATATCTTTAATGTCATCATTTAAATATAAAAAAGCGCACAGGGTTAGCAGGGTTATTCTTATTTTCTTTAGTTCTTTATTATTTTCATCAACACCATTACCTATTGTGTTAATGTAATAGTTGCTATCTAATGCCTTAAACGCGTTTATATTATTATCTAATAATATATTGATTTTTTTTATTGTTGAATTAGATGGTGTATATTGTGGTCCTAGTGTTGGAGATGAGTCTGGGAATAATCTTTTATACAAGCTGTGAGGTTGGGCGACGGATAAATTTAAATTGTTTGCTTGTTCTGTTTTATCATTTTCAGATTTTACTACTCTCTTGCTATAATTAACCTTCCCAAGAAACTCTACGTGATACTTATTATGAGCATAATAACCATCTGTTTGATTTTTGGTTTCGGCAGTTTTTATTTGAGCTTCTGTTTGATAAGTTCTATGAAGATTAGTGACAATAGCGCCGAGCGGTACTGATGATGCTAGCAAAAGTAATGGAAGTTTAGAAATCGCTATGAAATTATTCATTCCTTCGTTGTCAAATTGTGGCAGATGGCCTTTCCATGAAAAAATTCCAAAGTAAAAAAAACTAAAAACAGGTGTTAATATTGCAAACCAAAAAAGCTCCTGAGAGAATAAATTCTTATGGTCTAGTTTGTACCATCGTTTAAATACTATAAGAGTAATAAATGATGCTAAAATGATTATGTATACCGCCAATATTATGATAGAGTTTTTAATGTCCATTTTTAAAAGCCATATAGATTATGAAAAGGGTTTTTAGTAACAGCATCTTCAAGATGATCAGGTGAAAAGTGTGAGTAAATCATCGTCATTTTTATATCGGCATGCCCTAAGATTTCTTTAAGAACGAGTATGTTTCCGCCGTTCATCATAAAATGGCTGGCGAATGTATGGCGCAGTACATGGGTGCATTGCCCCTCGGGCAAGTCTATACCAGCTCGTATCACTGCACGCTCAAAAGCTTTTCTACACGGAGTAAATAGCTTATGTCTATTTTTTTGGGGGGGGGGGCGTTATGTTGAGTCATTGATTGATATCGTCACAACTCTGTTTTTCTTGCACTTCATCCGGTGTAAGTGATTCGGATTTTTGATAATTGGATACGTAAGTATCTTTCTTGGCTTGGGTATCTTCTGATGGGGTTGAGGTTTTTTCATGCAGTTTTAATATTGAAACTTTGAAGATATCAGTGAATGCAAATGCCGCTCGCGCAATCGCTACTGAGCCTAACGAGTGAGTCAGTAAAATGAAAGTTTTAGGATTGCTTTCAGCCCAATTAGTGAAGCTGGTAGTTGGTTCGGTTCCATATAGGATTTTTGCGTAAACAATAGAGACTGCATATACAAAAACAAATGCGGTTTCTATATTCCATATTGCGTTTAAAATATTTTTATAAGGTTCAGCTTTACCATTTCTTAATTGCAGTGCACTAAAAACACATATGAGAAAAAATACTAAAGAAATTAATTTTATATTAAATTTAAGATAGTCGTCATTAAGTTGATCCCATACATATGTGACAACTATTAAGACGGCTAATAGTGAAAAGTAAAACTTCCATGGAAGGTTAAAACGATAATTCATAATCAATCCCTTTCATTACATATGATGATAGCCCTATCAGGCATAGGGTTACATTTTTTAAATATTTAGAATGATGCACTGTTTTATTGCGAATGAATAGCTACTAGAAATCATGTGTAGTATCACTAATCTGAATCGCAGCAACACTAATTAGAAGTGGATTGAAGAAACTTGCAGTGCTAGATAAAAGTAGGGTAGTTAGCTGAGCAATACTGTGATCTCAGCCTATCTAAAAGGTAGGTCATAAGTAGTGGTTTTCAGCAATTCTTATAGAGATAACTGACACAAAAAAGCCCACATAACTTACGCCATGCGGGCTTTCAGGACTTCGTATCGGGCTCTGGTAACCGTCAACAAAGGATTTTGGTGGAGCTGGCGGGAGTTGAACCCGCGTCCGAAATTTCTACATCCTCGGTACTACATGCTTAGTCAGTCTTTACATTCGCCGGGCAACTGCGGACAGACACGCCATTACCAGACTATCCTGATTAGTTTTAATGCTTCAACCCCAGGCAAGGCATCCACACGATCTCTTTTGGGTTTGACCTCTCTTTGATCCCCGTCTTAAGAGCGGAAGCTAGGGAGAGAGGGCTCAGAGCAGGTTATTAAGCTGCTAAAGCGTAGTTTTCGTCGTTTGCGACTATTTTTTTGCGGCTTTTTACGAGGCCAACCGCCCCTCGGCATGCACCTTGGGTTTCGCAAATCCCGTCGAATCCAGAATCAGCCCCAATGTGTACCGGCGAGTATAACAGATTTATTACGCGCGTGACCAGCCGTCTAAAGAGAAATCCCGCTGAGTGCCAGGCGTACAAAATTCCTTCAGCACCAGCGGGATAGGCGGTCAATTAACGTTCGCGCAGCGCCTCGCGGGCGCGGTTGAACGGCTTAATCAGGTACTCAACGATGGTTTTCTGCCCGGTTTTAATGTCCACGGTGGCCACCATCCCCGGTGAGATGGAGAAATGGTGGCCGACTTTGTTCACCAGGTAGTCCTGGTTGGTGCGGATAAACACCCGGTAGTAGACGATTTCCGGCTTCACCTTGTCCTGAATGGTGTCCGGGGAGATGGTTTCCACGGTGCCTTCCAGCCCGCCGTAAATGGCGTAATCGTAGGCGGTGATTTTCACCAGCGCGCGCTGGCCGGGGTGGATAAAGGCGATGTCGCGCGGGGAGAGCCGAGCCTCAATCAGCAGGTGATCGTCCACCGGCACAATCTCCATCATCTCACCGTTCGGCGGAATAACGCCGCCGATGGTGGTCACCTGAATGTTCTTCACGATGCCGCGCACCGGGGAGCGCACGGTCATGCGGTTCACCGAATCCTCACGGCCTTTGATGATGGCGTCCAGCATGTCCACTTCGGCATTGGCCTTCGACAGCGCCTCGCGCGCCTGCACGTAATACTGCGAGCGCAGGTCGGTGATCCTCAGGCCCAGGTCGCTTTTCTGCCGCTGCAGGCGCAGCACTTCCACGTGGCTCGCCGCGCCGCTTTTCACCAGTCGCTGGGTGATATCCAGCTCTTTGTTGACCGACGTTAACGCGTCCCGCAGCTCGGCTTCGGAGTCGTTCAGCTGCGCCCGGCGGGTTTTATACAGCCGGGTTTCAGAGGCGATCAGGTCCGGGAACGCTTTGAGCGAGTCCGGGAACTTCAGCGGCTGGTCGTTCACTTCCGCATAAAGCCGCGCGCTGGAGGCCAGAGAAGCACGGTAGCGAGCTGTACTTTCGCCGACGTTGGACTCGGAGCGGGTCGGGTCGAGGCGGGCGACGATTTGCCCGGCCTGCACTTTATCGCCCTCGTGCACCAGCAGCTCGGTGACTATCCCTCCGTCCAGCGACTGCAAAATCTGCTCGCGGGAACTCGGCACTACTTTCCCGGTGCCGGTGGAGACTTCGTCCAGCGTGCCGAACCACGCCCAGACGCCGAACAGAGCAAACAGCAGCGTGATGAGCAGGATAATGCGGCTCGCCCCGGAGAATTCGCTTTCGCGCTGGATGTCCGGGTCATCCATGGTGACGTCATGCTGACTGGTTTTCATTGTTCCACTCCCGCGGTGGTGTCTGGGCGGCGGCCGGGGCCTGAGCCTGTGCCGGTCTTGCGGCGCCGAGCGCCTGCGCCTTCGGTGCATCCATTACCAGTTGGCCGTCTTTCAGCACCAGCACGCGTTCGACCAGTTCGAGCACCGGCACGCGGTGGGTGGCGACGACCAGCGTGCGGTGGCCGAGCCACTGGTTCAGCCGCTGAATAAATTCCCGTTCGGTATGGTCGTCCAGCGAGGCGGTGGGCTCATCGAGCAGCACGATGTTGGGCGAGCGCAGCAGCATCCTCGCCAGCAGGATCGACTGACGCTGCCCGCCGGAAAGCCCGCTGCCGCCTTCCATGATCGGGTGATCCAGGCCTTTAGGCAGGTGCTTCACAAAGTTGCTCGCGCCGCTCACGTCCAGCGCCTCGAAAATAGCTTCGTCGCTGGCGTGCGGTGCACCGAGGGTGAGGTTTTCCCGCAGCGTACCGTAGAACAGCCGCGCGTTCTGGCTCAGGAAGCCGATGTTGCGGCGCAGATCCGCCATATCGATTTGCGACATCGCGAGATCGTCGAGCCGGGCTTCGCCGCTGGCGAGATCGACCCCGCCGGCAAGCGCCTGCAGCAGCGTGGATTTACCCGCCCCGTTGCGCCCGAGCACGGCAATGCGCTCGCCGCGCTGGATCTCAAGGCGGGCAATACGCAGCGGAATGCGCGGATCTTCGCTGTGGTATTTGAACTGCGCGCTTTCAAACAGGTAGTGGCCGTGGAGGATGTCCTTGTGGATCAGGTTTTCATCGCGCTGGGTTTCCACCGGCAGCTGCATGATGCTGTCCAGCCCCTGTTTGGCGGCTTTGACTTGCTGCCAACGGGCGAGCACGCCGCACAGGTTGGCCATCGGCGCAATCATCCTTGAGGCCAGCATCGAGGCGGCGACCATGGCCCCGGTGGTCATTTCACCTTCAATGACCAGCGGCGCGCCGAACAGCACCACCACCACGAACACCAGGCTCTGGATGGTGATCCCCCAGCTGATTAAGCCCTGGGTCAGTTCGCGGGTTTTCAGGCCGGACTCGGCGGTAATGCGGATGTAGCTGTTCCACTGCTGGAGGAAGCGGTTTTCCGCCTGCATCAGCTTGATGTCCTCCAGCCCCTGCACGCTTTCCACCAGCACGGCGTTGCGCAGGGTGGATTCGTGGGCGGCCTGGTTGGCCAGCGTGGCGAGCTTTTTCTGCAGCAGCAGGCCGGGCAGCACCATCACGATGGCGGCGACCGGGGCGATCCACGCCAGCTGCGGGGCGATGATCGCCAGTACCCCAACGAACAAGATAAAGAACGGCAGGTCGACGATCGTCGAGATGGTTGAGGAGGTGATCATCTCGCGGATCTGCTCCAGCTCGCGCAGCTGAGAAATAAAACTGCCGGTGGAGCGGGGCACGGCGCTGTTGCGCAGCCGCAGGGCGTGGCTAAAGACGCGATCCGAAATACGCATGTCGGCCCGCTTGCCCAGCACGTCCATGATGTTGCTGCGCGTGACTTTCAGAATGAAGCCGAACACCACGGCGATCAGGACCCCGGTCGCCAGCACGTAGAGCGTCGGATACGACTGGGCCGGGATCACCCGGTCGTACACCTGCATCGAGAACAGGATCCCGGCCAGCGACAGCACGTTCACCCAAAAAGCTGCCAGCATTACCGGGCCGTAAGGGCGAATGTCCAGCATGATCAGCTCTTTCATCCAGTCCGGGCTGAAGCGTGAGATATAGGCGTCGACGCGGCTGTCTTTCAGCGCTGAGAGCGGGCGCAGGGCGGCCACAAAGCGGATCTCCGGCAGCAGCTTGCTGAGCGACTGGCGGTTGGTGTGGCGTTCGTCGTCGAAGTAGCAGATATCCACGGTGTCTTCGCCGTCAAACTGTTCGATCACCGCGATCTGGCCGTTGGCTAAGTCCACCACCACCGGTAGCCGCCACTGGGATATCGCTTTTTCGGTGTTGCCCAGCATATGGAAGGACAGGCCGGCCTGGCGTGAAAGTTGGGTCAGGGCGGCGACTTTAGTTTTGTCTTTGAACCACGGGGCGTTGGCCTGAATGGTGCCGGGGGAGCAAACCACGCGGTAGTGCCCGGCGACGTGACTGATGGCGTGGGCCCATTGGGTCAGGGCCTGTTCGCTTAAAAACTCCCCAGTGGGAGAGGCTGTCTGGCTCATGGCTGAATCTCCAGGGACTGGATGTTGCGGTGTTCCAGACCAAATGCAGTGCGTAATTTGCCGGTGTTATACAGGCAGTTAAGCTGCAGTTGATGGAGCTGGCTCAGCGTTTGTTGTTGGGCGAAGCGCGCCTGGAAGACTTCCTGCTCGGCGTTGAGCACGTCCAGCAGCGGGCGGGAGCCCAGGTCGAGGTACTGCTGTTGGTACAGTTCGCGGGTGCGGGCGCTCAGCTGTTCCTGGCGCTGCAGCACCTGGAGCGCGGTGGCGAGGCTAATGGCCTGGCTGCGGGATTCCAGTAGCTTCTGGCGCACGTCCAGCCGAACCCGGTCGATACCGGACTGCGCCGCTTCCAGCGCATGGCTGGCGGCGTTGCGGCGTGCCGTCAGGCCACCGCCCTGGTAAATCGGCATTTCGACGCGGATATACGCCGAGTATTGCGTGCGGTTCAGTACTTCGCTGCCTGAATAGTTATTGTTCAGGTAGTGCTGCACGGACGGCTCCAGCGAGATGGTCGGCGTCATCTGCGAATTGGCGTAGTCCAGGTTGGCCTGCGCCACGTTGGCCTGCGCCCAGGCGGCAAGGACGGCGGGCACCAGGCGATCGTCCGGCTTCGCCACGTTACAGCTGTTATTCAGCTTCTGCGGGAAATCAGGGCTGACTTTGTTGAGGCTGGTCCAGCCGAGCTGGCTCATCAGCGTCGCCTGGGTGCTGTCGAGGTTCGATTCGTACTGGATCAGCTGCGAGCGGGCGGATTCGATACGCGCGTCGGTTTGCACCACATCGGACATCGAGGTTGCGCCCTGGTCGTTCCGCTCCTGAGTCAGGCGCCCAATGGCGGTCAGCGCGTCCAGCTGTTCTTTGGCGATGTCGACCATTTGCTGCCAGAGCTGCACCTGCACCATCGCCGAGGCGGTGTCGTGCCCGACGGTGTCAATACTCACCAGTACGTTGGCCTGGGCCTGCGCTTCCCCGGCGGTTTCGGCGCGGACCTGGCTCGCGACTTTGCCGAAGTCATAGAGCATCTGGGACAGCGAAAGCACCAGCGACGGGCTGTAGCCGCTGTTGGTGTAGGTGTTGGTGTAGCCGTTGTTCATCCCGGCGCTGATCTGCGGGTAGTACTTCGATTTGGCGACGTTGATCTGTTCAGACTGGCTGGAGAGTTTGCCAATAGCTTCGCGAATGCTGGGGTGCCAGGTGACGGAGCGGTTGACCGCGTCGTTCAGCGTTAAGGTTCCGGGCGCAGGGGCATTCAGCGGGAGGGCAGTGGAGCCATCGAGTGAGGGGAGCTCTTGTTGTTGAGCCAGACCCTGAGTCGTAATAGAAGTAGGCGCGTCGTCGGCCCAGGCCTGGAGTGAAAACAGACCGCAAGCCAGCCATAACGCAACAGGCCGTAATTTTCCCATATTTTTTCCCTAATAAATGGCACTGCGTTTTTGTCTTATTCCCCGGGCGTCTGCGCGCCCGGGGATTTATCGCAACTACTATCAGGCAACAATGTGGTTGTTCTGGATCAGCTCATCGAGTGTGGTGTGCACGTTCTCCAAAGTGACAAGAGTGGTTGAGTGGTATGTGCCGGCGGTGCCGTCACGGTCGATGGAAATCACCGTGTTGTTGCCGACGCTTGCCACGCTCAGGTAATTACCCAGCGATGAAGTCTGACCGTTCCAGCCGACCAGCAGGTCGTGGATGTTGATCTGGTCCCCGTTGGCGAGCGAGAAGTTCTTCCAGACGTCCGATCCGTTGCCGCCCGTGCCATCGGCCGCGCCGCCCGCAAGGACGTGGTACACCAGCGTATCGGCGTAGGCCGAAGAACCGGTGATGATGTCCCCATATGCGGTACTGACGATTTGCGGGTTCATGTTAATGGTCAGGGTGGCGGTGTCCGTATGCCCGTTCTGATCGTTCAGAGCGTAGGTAAAGACCTCTTTGTTGGTGATTGACCCCGGCGATACCCCCGGATTCAGGGTGTAGGTGTAGTCGCCGCCGATACCAATTTTCAGCGTGCCGTACTGCCCCTGTATCGTGGCCACCGCGTCGCTGTTGCTCATCGGGTTCAGCGTGGCCGAGCTGCCGTTAGCGCCGGTAATTGTCATCAGCGTATGCACGCTGCCAAGCTGGTCAGACGCACCTGCGGAGTCAGTCCCGTCGTACAGGTTGCCGTGTACGATGGTGCTTTGCGCCGTGAAGCTATCCAGCAGGTTTGACGTCCCGGTGACCGTTGGCGTGATGGTGATCGTGCCCAGCCCCAATGGCCCCATGTTCCCGACATAGCTCAGCGTCCAGGTGCCAGAGTGCAGATCGGTGATTGGAATGGTTGCCGTGCCGCCCAGCAGGGCGCTGCCGCTAAAGGTGCCGGTATAGGTGTGACCCTGACCGTCGCTTAGCGTCCAGCTGACGGACAGTCCACCTAATACCAGACCGGAAGCCACTTTGAACACAATATTGGCCCCGCTAAGCACGGTGTTATCCGCAATGTTAAAGGTGCCGCTGCCGTTGCCGTGGGTAGAGGCCAACAGCGCCGTGTTCCAGGAGGCTGACCCAACGTTGGCGCTCGCGTAGGCCGCGGTGTTCTGCGTCGACGTGATAGCCATGATGGAGCTGATATCGTTCACGGCATCCACGGTATGCGGCGTGGCGGTGATGTTCAGCGACGCGGTACCGGTATCCCCGTTTGGCGCGGTCACGGTGTACACGAAGCTGTCTGGCGTATTGATGCTGTCGGCTCCCACGCCGGATTTCAGCGTGTAGGTGTAGTTGCCGTGAGCATCAATGGTCAGCGTCCCGAACTTACCGTTGATGGTGGTGGTACCGGTCGCGGAAACTGCCACGCCGTTCACCGCCGTCAGCAAGCTGCCTGCCGGAGCGACATCGTCCTGCATCACGTTCCCGGTAGTTGAAGCCGCCAGGCTGTCGACCGCGTAGGTGTGATCCTGGAGGATATTCAGCGTGTAGCTGGTCAGCAGTGAGACACCGCTCGCGTTCATCAGCAGGAACAGGTAGTCCCCGCCGCCCAGGGTGACGGTCAGCTGGCCCGACGAGCCGCCCAACAGCGGAGCCGTCAGCCAGGTTTTCTGCACCTGGAACTGCTCGTATTGCTGGGTCGCCACGTTGAACTTGTAGATGTACAGGTCGAAGGTGGAAAGCAGCGCCACCCCGCCCACGCTGGCCTGCAGCGTCATGGTGCGGGTCGATCCGTCTGCGACATCAAACAGAATCGGGTTGGTCATGTTAGCCAACAGGTTGAGGTTGACCACATTCCCCAGACCGACGCTCAGCACCGACAGACCTGTTTGCTGTGAAGCTCCGTGGTCAACGGCGACCACATCAGTGCCGAAGGTCAGCGATCCGGTGTTATCCGTAGCGGTGACCGTACTGGCCGGGGCGCCGTTGCCCAGGCTGACAACCAGCTGTGCAGAGTCGCTGACGCCGTTGTGGGTAATCGTGTAGGTAAAGTTCTCGGTGCGGCCCAGGACCGCTGCCGAGGTGTTGGTTAAGGTGTAGGTATAGCTGCCGTCCTGGTTGATATGCAGGGTGCCGTATTTACCCTGAATATCCAGTCCGCCAGCGCCAACCGTATGGGAGACGCCCTGGCCATCGGTAATCGCCGTGACCACGGTGCCGGTAGGGGCGTTGTCCACAGCCCCACCAGGGCCCGGATCGGTAATGACGTTCCCGCTTGAGGTGGTGGTACCGCTGACCACGCCGGCGCTGGTCTGCTCGACGGTCACCGCAAGGTTGGTCGCCGCGCCGGTGGCCAGCAGGCTGGTGTTGTAGCCCAGCACGCGGTATTGCCCTTCGCCCAGTCCGTCAAGGTTCAGGGTAACGCCGGTAGCGCCCAGGGTCAGCAGGTTCAGGAACTGCGGCAGGGAGGAGTCGACAACCGTCGTCCAGGAGTTAGTGGTCGCGTCAAATTTCTGAATAGCGATTTCCAGCGTATTCAGCAATGACAGTACCACACCGGTGGCGGCGGCATTAATGGTGATATGCCCCGTTGCTCCGCTGCCGATGGTGAAGCCGACCTGGGCAGTATTGCTGCCCAGAACCGACGCCACGTTCCCCAGCGCGCCAATCAGTAGGTTGCCATAGCCACTGTAGTGCGAGGTGGTGATGTCTGCGTTGCTGGTCAGCGCCAGATCGACCACGTTGCTGCTGGCCGAAAGTGGCAGAATCGGCGCTGTGATCGAGAGCGATGGAGAGACGTTACCCGCCGCATCCGCGGCAGATATCGACAGCGACTGCCCTTCAATCTGGCGAGTCGGCAGCGTGATGCTGAACGCGCCGGACGCATTCGCCGTGCCGGTGACGGTGATCCCGCCCGGCAGCGTGATGGTCACGGTGCTGTTAGCTTCCGCTACGCCTGTGATCGTCGACCCGTCGGCGCTGATAACCCCGGTTGGGATCAGCGGTGGAATAGTGTCGACAATCACCGAGGTCGGCAGAGAGGCGCCGCCCGTCCCGTTGGCGTTGGTTGCCGTGGCGGTAAAGGCGTGCACGCCATCACCCAGCGCGCCGGTCGGGGTAAACGTCCAGACGCCGCTGGCGTTCGCGGTAACCGTCCCCAGCAGCGCGCCGTTGTCGTAAATCTTAACGGTGGCGTTGGCCTCGGCGGTGCCGTTGATCGTCGGTCGGGTGTCGTTGGTGCTCTGCCCGTTGCCGACGATGCCGGTTTTCGGCAGAACATCGTCCACGATGCTGGTAATCACTGGCAGCCCCGGCACGCCGGTAAACGGTGCGGTGAAGCTCGCGGAGACGCCAATGTTCCCGGCGGCATCCTGCGCGAAGGCCAGCAGCGACTGAGCGCTGGTCTGCGCAGGCGAGAGCGTAATAGAGAAGTTACCGCTCCCGTCCGCTTTCGCCGTCCCCAGCACCGTGCCTGTGGCAGAGGTAATGGTCACGGTGCTGTTGGCTTCAGCCAGGCCTGTGACTACGGTACCGGTGGCGTTGACCGTCAGGCCGGTTGGCGCCAGCGGCGGAATGGTATCAACCACGATCCCGGCAGGCACAGACGAGGTACTCACGTTCCCGGCCGCATCCGTTGCCGTCACGGTAAACGAATGGTTGCCCTGCAGCAGCGGCAGCGTTGGCGTAAAGGTCCAGACGCCGCTGCCGTTCGCCGTGGTGGTGCCCAGCAGCACGCCGTTATCAAAGATATTGATTGTGGCGTTGGCTTCGGCGGTCCCGTTCAGGGTAGGACGAGTGTCGTCCGTTGGCTGGTTGTTACCTACCGGGCCAGTGATTGGGCCGACATCATCCACCACGGAGGTAATCACCGGCTGGTTCGGCGCCACGGTATCCACCACGATGGTGAAGCCTGCCGTTGGGCTACTGACTACGCCCGCACCGTTGGTCGCGGTGATAGTAAAGGTATGCGAGCCGTTTGCCAGCGTGGTCGGCGGGGTAAAGACCCAAACGCCCAGGGCGTTGGCCGTCACGGTGCCAATCAGGTTGCCGCCATCGTAAATCTTGATGGTGCTGTTGGCATCCGCCGTCCCGTTCAGGGTCGGACGCGGATCGTTGGTTGCCTGGCCGTTGGTCAACGGGCCTACCGTGCCGCCAACCACGTCATCGACGACGGAGGTCAGCACCGGCGTATTCGACACGCCACTGGCGACGGTCAGGGTAAAGCCAGCCGAAGGTACGCTGGTGTTGCCTGCCGCATCGGTCGCGGTGACGGTGAATACGTGCTGGCCCAGCGACAGTGCCGTACCCGGCGTGAAGGTCCAGGACCCCAGCGCATTGGTGGTTACGGTGCCAATCAGGTTGCCATTGTCGTAAATATTGATGGTGGAGTTCGCTTCGGCTGTGCCGCTGAACGCCGGTTGAGTGTCGTCCGTGGTCTGGCCGCTGACCAGCGGCCCCTGAACCGGGCCGACATCATCGAAGGCCTGCACCACAATCGGCTGGGAAGGCGCAATGGTGTCTACCACCACGTTAAACGGTGTTGACGGCAGGCTGACGTTGCCCGCAGCGTCCGTCGCGGTCACTGTCAGCGCATGGCCACCGTTAATCAACGGTGTGGATGGCCTGAAGGTCCAGGCTCCGCCCGCATCTGCCTGGACGGTGCCAAGCAGAACGCCGTTGTCGTACACGCTGACGGTAGCATTGCCCTCAGAGGTACCGGTCAGCACCGGACGGGTGTCGTCGGTGACCTGGCCGTTAGACAAGTTGCCGGTGATTGGGCCGACGGCATCCGCCACGGTGCTGATGACCGGCGCGTTCGGGGCAATAGTATCCACCGTCAGCGCAAAGCCACTGGACGGATTACTGACGTTGCCAGCCGCATCGGTCGCGGTTACGGTTAAGGTATGCGCCCCGTTGCCGAGCGCGGCCACAGGGGTCAACGTCCACGCGCCAGACCCGTTGGCAATGGTGGTACCAATCAGGTTGCCGTCACTGTAAACCTTGATGATGGCGTTGGCCTCCGCCGTCCCGCTCAGGGAAGGGCGGGTTTCGTTGGTGGCCTGGCCGTTGGTGATTGGCCCCAGCACCGGCGCGGTATTGTCCAGCACGGTGACGATCACCGGTGGGTTCGGTGCGACAGAGTCAATGTTCACGCCAAACGAAGCCGCGTTACTGACGTTACCTGCGGCATCCGTCGCCGTAACGTTCAGGGTGTGTGTCCCCTGGCCCAGCGGTGCGGAAGGGGTAAATGTCCAGACGCCCAGCGCATCCGCCTGGGTGGTTCCCAGCACGTTATTGCCGTCTTTCACCGTGATGGTGGCGTTGGCTTCCGCCGTACCGCTCAGGGTTGGCTGAGTGTCCTTCGTCAACTGGCCGTTGATCAGCGGCAGGTTAGTGCCTGGCTGAGTCTGGTCGTCGATGACCGAAAGAATGACTGGCACTACAGGCGGCACGGTATCGACCACCACGTTGAACCCTGCGCTTGGGCCGCTGACGTTGCCTGCCGCATCCGTGGCGGTTACGGTGATATTATGGCTGCCATCCAGCAGAGGAACCGTTGGGGTAAAGCTCCAGTTCCCGCCCACCGGTACCGTTACGGTGCCGATCACCACGTTCCCGTCCTTGAAGGTCAGCGTGGTACCCGCCTCGGCGGTACCGCTGAAGGTTGGCGTATTGTCGTTAGTCGGCTGGCCGGACGTTATCGGCTGGGAAGTGATGTCGTTGGTGACGGAGACGACCAGCGGGGTGGCCGGGGCCAGCGTATCGACGTTCACCACAAAGCCGGTGGACGGCAGGCTGACGTTCCCGGCGGCGTCCGTCGCCGTGACGGTCAGGGTGTGAGAACCCTCGCCAAGATTAGTGCCTGGCGTAAAGGTCCAGATGCCGAGGGCGTTCGCGGTGACGGTACCGATGATGGTGCCGTTATCGAGAATGTTCACCGTGCTGCCAGCTTCCGCCGTACCGCTCAGGGTTGGCGTTGGGTCGTTCGTGGCCTGGCCATTGGTTAACGGCCCGACTACGCCGCCTACTACATCGTCTACCACGGAGACAATCACCGGCTGGGCTGGTGGCGTGGTGTCGACAATGATGGTGTAGAGCGGAGACAGGCCGCTGGTCTCAAGACCGACGGTCTGGCTCACGGCAAAGGTATGCGGGCCTTGAGTCAGCGGCGTGGTGAGCTGATACGTCCATGTGCCGCCGGCGCCGACCGGTACGGAGGTGATCAGCAGTCCATCAATATAGATATGTACGACCCCGCCGAGGGCGCCGCCAGAACCACTCAGGGTTGGTAAAGTATCATCGGTCGATTTGCCGTTGCCGACGTTACCGGTTACGGCACCCACGTTATCGTCTACCAGATCGATGGTTGGCGGATGCGGCAGGATGGAGGTGGTTGCGGTGAAGTTAATGCCCGCGCTTTGGTTACCCGCTTGATCCTGAGCAATAGCCGTCAGGGTTGCGCCGGTGGTTTGAGCCGGGGACATCGTAACGGTCCAGGTGCCCAAAACAGTGTCAGCCACAGCCGTGCCCAGCACGTTGCCGCTGGAGTCTTTGATGATAACCGTTGCCCCCGGTTCGGCGGTACCGGCTACAAGCGTACCGGTAGGGTCGGTGATCGGCAGCACTACAGGGTTTGGTGGCGGAGTGGTATCGACGTTAATCACAATTGGCGCAGAAGGCCCCACGCTGTTACCGACGTCATCCACCGCTTTGATGGTAATGCTGTGTGCGCCTTCCGGCAGCACGGAGGTGGTGATACTCCATGTGCCATTGGCGGCCACGACACCGGTACCCAGAATCGTCGTGCCATTGGTGTCGTACAGCGTGATTGTACTGCCGACTTTGCCGGTACCGGTAAAGGTTGGCGTGGTGTCATCGGTGAAGCTGCCGTTGACCAGCGGGGTCTGGATCGGGCCAACGTTATCAATGATTTCCACGACGACCGGCGCGGTGAGCGGCACGGTATCGACGGTCAGTACATAATCGGTGGATGGCCCGCTGACGTTACCGGCTTTATCGGTTTGTTCCGCGGTGATGGTATTCACGCCGTTGTTCAGCGCGGTATTCGGCGTAATGGTCCAGTTACCTGAGCCATCCACTACCGCAGAGCCTATCGCCGTGGTGCCGTTGTAGAGCGTGACGGTCGCGCCGATTTCACCCGTGCCGTGGAACACCGGCTTCGTATCATCGGTAATGCCGTTGGTAATTGGCCCGGTCACCGGACCCACGCCGTCATCTACGGTACCGATAGTCGGTGCCGCCGGCGGCGTTGTGTCTACGGTGATCGCGATCGGGGCTGACGGCAGGCTGATGTTGCCCGCCGGATCGGTCACCTGGACGGTAATGTTATAGGTCGTTTCAGTGAACGGCGTTGACGGGGTCACGCTCCAGGTTCCGTCGGAGCGCACGGTGGCGGTGCCGATCAGGTCGTTCCCGTTGTTGTAGACGTTGATGGTTGAGCCCGCTACGCCGGTCCCGCTAAAGGTTGGCGTGGTGTCATTGGTACTGCCGCCAGGCGCGACGGGACCGACCACCGGAGGCACATTATCGGTCACGACTGGTGCCGCTGGCTGAGCCGGAGGCGTTGCGTAAACCGAGAGCGTGAAGCCAGAAGAAGGCATCCCCGTGTTGCCTGCTGCATCCGTTGCCGTAGTCGTGAAGACGTGCGTCCCGCTCCCCAGAGGAGAAGTTGGGGTGATGCTCCAGTTACCGTCGGCATCGACAACTGCAGTACCAATCGGCGTGGCGCCGCCGTCAGCGTACAGCTTGATGGTGGCCCCCACTTCCCCCTTACCGGAGAGTACCGGCTCGGTGCTTTGGGTGCTGCCGCCGTTAACCAGGGTGACTGGCGCGCCGGCGACGTTGCCCAGAGCGCCGTCGATGGAAGGGGCTCCCGGAGGCGCGGTGTCGATAACTACAATCTGCACGGCTGCAGAACTGGTGTTTCCGGCCGCATCCGTTACGTAAACATTCAGGGTATGCGAGCCTTCGCTCAGCGGCTGAGTTGGCTGGAATGTCCATGCGCCAGTGCCATCCGCCGTGACGGTACCGATAAGCGTTGTGCCGTCATAAATTTTTACGACCGCATTGGCGCCTGCTGTCCCATTAATAACGGGTTGAGGATCGTTGGTTGAGCCACCAGGCAAGATCGGGCCAGTATCCGGGTTAACGTTATCCACTATTTCGCCGATAGTCGGCGCGGTTGGCAGGGTTGTGATCAGCTCAATGTTCCACGGCGCGGAAGGTGCGGTGACGTTTCCGGCGGCATCTGAAGCCGTGACGGTAAAGGAGTGAGGTCCATCCAGCAGCGGCGTGGTTGGCGTAAATGTCCAGGTCCCGTCGCCGCTTACGGTAGTGGTTCCCAGCGGATTCAGCCCATCGTAAATAGTAATGGTTGAACCCGGCTCACCGCTGCCGCTAAGGGTTGGCGTCGGATCGTTGGTGGCGCCGTTATTGCTGACCGGTCCGGTAACGGTACCCACATCGTCCAGCACCTGGGTAATCGCCGGGGCGGTAGGAGCGATGGAGTCTACGTTGATGTTAAAGGCGGCGCTCGGCTGGCTGACGTTCCCGGCGGCATCGGTGGCGGTCACCGTCAGGCTATGCAGGCCCTGGCCAATAGAGGTGGTCGGCGTAAAGGTCCAGGCTCCGCTGCCGTTGGCGCTAACCGTGCCGATCAGCGTCCCGTTGTCGTAGATCTTCACGGTTGAGTTAGCTTCAGCCGTACCGGAGATCGTCGGTTTATCATCATTAGTCAGGTCGCCGTTATTCAGGTTACCGGTATGCTCAGGCACATTGTCGACCACGGAACCGATGATCGGCATATTCGGTGGGGTGATATCCGGGGCGGTGACCGGCGCATTCGGGCCGATATTCCCGGCGGCATCCGTGGCGTTCACTTCCACCAGCTGGCCGTTCGCCTGCGGGGTTGTCAGGGTGATGCTAAAGCTGCCGTCTGGCCCGGCAACGGCCTGACCCAACGGATTGCCCAGCGCATCGGTTACTTTCACCGTGCTGCCAGCCTCGGCTTTACCGGTCAGTACCGAGCCGTCTTCATTGAAGGTGAGGTTGGTCGGCAGCGCAGGCGGCGTATGATCCTGGGCAATGACGGCGGCAGGCGTACTGACGTTGTTCGCGGCGTCCGTCGCGGTGACCATCAGCGTCTGGCCGTTTAGCTGCGGTGGCGTGAGCGGGGAAATATCAAATGTGCCAGTGCCGCTGGCAACGCCTACCCCAATCACATTGCCGTTACCGTCCCAGACGGTGACGGTACTGTTCGGTTCGGCGGTACCGGTCACATGCAGACCATCCGCGCTGACGGCAAGCCCGGTTGGGGCATTCGGTGGCGTGTGATCCGGGGCAGGAATAGCGGCACCTGGCCCGGTATTACCCGCCGCGTCGGTCGCTTTGGCGGTTAAGATCTCCCCGTTAAGCTGAGGTGGGTTGAGCGTCACGCTGAAGTGGCCGGTACCGTCCGCTGTGGCCGTACCGAGCACGGTGCCGCTGGCGTTTGTGATGGTGACCTTGCTATTGGCTTCTGCTGTCCCGGTGAGCGTTGTCCCGTCGTTAGAGACGGCCAGCCCGGTGGGCAGTATCGGAGGCGTGGTGTCCACGACGACGCTAAAGCCTGAGGATGTTCCGCTGGTGCCGCTGCCGTTGGTGGCAGTAAAGGTGAAGTTGTGCGGGCCATCAATCAGCGGGAGCAGCGGTGTAAACGTCCACGTGCCGCTGGCGTCAGTTGTTGCGATGCCGATAGGCAGGCCGTTATCAAAGACAGTAACGGTGGAGCCCACCTCTGCGGTACCGCTCAGCGTTGGGCGGTTGTCATCCGTTGGTTGACCGTTCGTCAGCGGCCCCTGGATAGGGCCGATATCGTCAGTGACCGAAACCAGAACCGGAATGGTCGGGAAGCCGGAGTTTGACGCCGGGAAGGTGGTATCCGGCCCCATGTTACCCGCCGCATCCTGCACCTGGGCAGTCAGCGTGCCGCCATGGGTTTGGGCCGGGGTGAGGGTCAGGGTGAAGTGCCCGGTTTGGTCAATTTGTGCCGTACCCAGTACCACGCCGTTCGGACCGACAACTTTCACGGTGTCACCGGCCTCACCTGTCCCGGTCACGGTTGTGCCGTCCAGGCTCACGGTGTCAATGGTGACCGCCACCGGTGGAAGGGTGTCCACGGTGAAGGTTGGGCCGACGGTCACGCTACTGATGTTGCCCGCGAGGTCGGTCTGCTGCAGCGTAATCGCGTGCGGTCCATCGGCCAGGGCGAGAGAAGGCGTAAAGCTCCATTTGCCGTCGCTACCCACGGTAACCTGCCCAATGGGCAGGCCATTATCAAAGATAGTCAGGGTACTGCCTGCTTCCCCGGTGCCGCTGAAGGCCGGTTTACTGTCATCGGTAATACCGTTGTTGCCGATAGGGCCGGTGATAGAGCCCACCGTGTCGAGGATCTGATCGAGTACCGGCGGATTCACGACGGTATCGACAATGACGGTGTAGGACGTGGAGCTTCCGCTATCGCCGCGAATATTCGAGGCTGTGGCGGTGAAGCTATGCGGGCCGTCGGGCAGATTGGCGACAGGAGTAAAGGTCCAGATCCCTCCCACGAGCACGATGGTGGTGCCGATCTCTACGCCATTATCAAAGATATGAATCGTCTCGCCGACGACGCCTGTCCCCTGCAGAGTTGGGGTCTGATCGTTGGTTGGCTGATTGTTGGGTACGGTGCCAACGATCGGCGGAACGTCATCAATGATGGTGGTAATCACAGGGATGGTCGGCAGCGGGAAGAACGGCGCGGTGGCTTCTCCCGGCTGGCTGACGTTGCCTGCCGCGTCGGTTGCCGTGACGCTGAGCTGGCTGCCGTCGAGCTGCGGTGTGGTCAGGGTAATAGTGAATGCCCCGGTCACAGGATCGGCAGTGCCGGTTCCAATCACGTTCCCGTTCGCATCTTTGATGGTGATTGTGCTGCCATGTTCTGCGGTGCCTGTTAATGTCTCGCCATTAGCGCTGACAAGCAGGCCGGTCGGTTCGGCAGGCGCGGCGGTATCTACAGTCACGGTATAGCTGACTGACGTGCCGCTGTCTCCCCGAACGTTAGAAGCCATAGCGGTGAAAATGTAGGCGTTATCCACCAGCGGTGTGGTTGGCGTAAAGCTCCAGGTGCCGTCCAGGGCGACCTTAGTGGTACCGATCTCACTCCCGTTGGCATAGATATGAATGGTGTCCCCGGCTTGCCCGGTACCCTGCAGGGTTGGCGTGTTGTCGTTGGTTGACTGCCCGTTCCCTACGTTACCGGTGACTGGCGCGACGTCGTCAAGAACGCCGGTAATCACCGGCAATACCGGCGGGAGTACGTCCGGCGCGGTCACGTTGGCCGGAGGACTGTTGTTGCCCGCCGGATCGGTGACGACCACGGTCAATGTTTCACCGTCTACCTGCGGCGTGGTCAGGGTGATGCTGATATTGCCATTGTTATCGGCAGTACCTGACCCGACGACTACGCCGTTCGGGTCTTTAATGGTGACGGTGCTACCCGCCTCGGCATGGCCGGTGACGATTTCCCCATCCGGGCTAACGGCCAGACCGGTGGCCGGCCCTGGAGGGGCGGTGTCAATGGTGACGGTATACGCTGGGGATGGGGCGGTTTCGCCCCTTTCGTTACTCGCCGTGGCAGTAAACACATGGGAGCCGTCGGCCAGCGCGCTACCCGGGGTAAAGCTCCAGGTTCCGCTGGCACCTACCACGACAGTCCCAATCTGTACCCCGTTATCGTAGATGTGAATGGTCGTGCCAGCCTGGCCGGTGCCGTTCAGCGTGGGAGTATTGTCGTTGATTGGGGAGTTATTGCCTACGTTGCCGCCGTTAGGTGCTCCCGGGTTATCGTTAATTACGCCGGTGATAGCTGGCTCATCCGGCAGCGGGATATTCGGTGCGGTAATGGTGGCACCAGGACTGCTATTACCTGAGGGATCGGTCGCCGTGACGGTCAGTATTTCGCCGGTTATCTGCGGGGTGGTCAAAGTAATAGTGAAGCTGCCATCGGTGCCCGCCGTGCCAGTGCCTATCACGTTGCCATTGGCATCTTTTACCGTAACTGTGGATCCTGCTTCAGCATGACCGGTCAGGGTATCGCCGTCTGGGCTAACGGCCAGATCGGTTGCAGCCGCAGGTGGCACGGTGTCAATGGTGATGGTATAGGCCGGAGAGGTTGCGCTTTCGCCCCTTTCATTTGTCGCCGTGACGGTGAAAGAGTGGGTGCCGTCAGCCAAAGCAGTGCCTGGCGTGAAGCTCCAGGTCCCATTGGCGCCGACCACAACGGTGCCAATCTGCACGCCGTTGTCGTAAATATGTACCGTGGTACCGGCCTGACCGGTGCCGTTCAGCGTGGGAGTATTGTCGTTGGTTGGGGAGTTATTGCCTACGTTGCCGCCGTTAGGCGCATTCGGATGATCGTTCGTGATACCTGTAATGCCAGGTTCGTCCGGCAGCGGAATAGTCGGTGAGGTAATAGTGGCACCTGGACCAGTGTTACCAGAAGGATCTGTTGCCGTGACGGTCAGCGTTTCGCCTGTTATCTGTGGCGAGGTGAGGGTGATGGTGAAGCTGCCGTCGGTGCCAGCAGTACCGGTGCCAATAACGTTGCCACTGGCATCTTTTACCGTGACCGTGGATCCCGCTTCGGCATTACCGGTAATGGTTCTGCCGTCTGCGGAGACGGCAAGACCGGTAGGTGCCGGCGGTGGAGTAACGTCTGGTCTGCCAGGATTGCCTGGGTTGGTGCCGCTATCAGAGTGCCCACCGCCGCCGCTTGAGGCTGCAGCAATGGCACCGCCCGCGGCAACGGCCAGACCACCCAGCACCCAAGGCCATATTGCGCCGCCTTCGGCATGTGCGCCCGTAGCGGTCATGATCGCGTCAATATTGGCAATTTGCTCATAGTGAGCTGCGGTTTCTGGATCCTGAACCCACCAAAGCACGCCGTCATGGCCTTCCAACACTAGCTGGTTGCCACCCTGGTCGGCAAAGGCGTAGTAGTTTTTGATGGTAATGGTTTCGCCGGAATGGAGTTTGATCACCAGATCCTGGCCTGAACGCGTGTAGCTGGCGACCTCTTCACGTTCAATTTTTAGCTCGACAATTGAAGGGCCTTTTAAGGTGATTTCAGAGGCTTCGACGTTGTTTTTAACGCCGGTTAATTTAGAGATAATTAAAATTGAACGCATTGTTATCACTCCATTCGCGATGAACGTGGTGGTAGTCAGTTGCCCGGCGTAATGTGTTGATTACCGAAAGCAAAATTTTTAGGTGTAAAAGGCCCTTCGCGATTTATTGGCGAAAAAAAGGCCTGTATCAAAAAATTGATGACAGTGATTGTTAATAAACAGGGCGTTTCCGGTGCGGAATCGAAATTAGTTAATTCTCAGGGTCATAGGCTCGTCGTTTATTAAATAGAGACTATTGATGATATAGACAGGAAAAAATGAAAGCGCAACTTAAGCCATATTTAACACTATGTAAGTCACTCTAAAGTACCAGTGAACGTAGCGGGATCACCTAAACGGCTGAAGCCAGTTCCCATGGTGTATGTCAGGTGCCGTTGTGCTTATTGCATTGAAAGATTTAAGATAAGTTTTAGCCGTGCTTTTGTATTACCCCGAATGAATTGAGACTTCAGGCATAAAAATCCCTGTGTCTGAAAGGGATATAGTGCCTTTTTTGGTGGGGTATTTTGTTTTGTAAAGAGGAAAAATATGGAAGAAATTATCTATTTTGTGAAGCGTACAAAGATGGTCGCTGAGGTAGGAAATATTATATATCTATGAGTTTGTGGTTTTCAGTGGGGAAGATAATTGTGAAGGAAAATAGCATATATTATTTAGTGTCGCTTAACTCATTCAGATGCCCCAATATTTGACTGCGCAATAATAGCTGATAATTAAAAGTGCGTGTGTTTTTTTATACTGGCTCTTCAGAAGAAGAGCCAGTGGAGTGCGGGGCTGAAAGAATCGCCTTAACGGCCCGCGTTTTTCATGATGCGGGCTTTATCCACGGCCCATTCGCGATCCTTCGCATCGGAACGCTTATCATGCTGCTTCTTACCTTTCGCTACGCCGATTTTCACTTTGCACCAGGCGTTCTTCCAGTAGAGGGACAGGGCGACGATGGTATAACCGTCGCGGCTGACGCTACCGAACAGGTTGTCCAGCTCGCGCTGGTTAAGCAGCAGCTTACGGGTGCGGGTAGGATCGCAGACGACGTGGCTGGAAGCGACGGTTAACGGCGTGAAGTTGGCGCCAAACAGATAAGCTTCGCCATCTTTAAAGATAACGTAGCTGTCGCCGATGTTTGCCTTCCCGGCACGTAATGATTTTACTTCCCAGCCTTGCAGCGCGAGGCCCGCTTCAATCTCATCTTCGATAAAGTATTCGTGGCGGGCACGCTTGTTTAGCGCAATGGTGGCTGAGCCTGGTTTGTGTGCTTTTTTCTTAGTCATAGTGCTGCTCAGTATATGTAATCCAGGAGTTCAAAGACACCCCGCGATCTGCGCGAGGAGGAAGCGCTTATCTTAGCATGAGCGGCAGAGAGTTTTTGTTTGCGCGGTGATAAATGTTATTATTTGTCCGATTTATGACTCCCAGGAATTGTTATGCCGCAGATTAGCCGTACTGCTTTGGTGCCCTACAGCGCCGAGCAGATGTACCAGTTAGTGAACGACGTGAATTCGTACCCCGAATTTTTACCTGGCTGCACCGGTAGCCGGGTGATTGACGCATCGGCTAATCAGATGACGGCGGCGGTGGACGTTTCAAAAGCCGGGATCAGCAAAACCTTTACTACCCGGAATACCCTGACAGACAATCAGAGCATCCTGATGCATCTGGTGGATGGCCCCTTCAAAAAGCTGATGGGGGGCTGGAAGTTCACGCCGCTCAGCGAAGATGCCTGCCGGATTGAGTTCCAGCTTGATTTTGAATTTACCAATAAGCTGATTGAGCTGGCCTTTGGCCGTATCTTTAAAGAGCTTGCCGGTAGCATGGTTCAGGCATTCACTACCCGCGCCAAAGAGGTTTACCGTGTCGCGTGAGATTCAGGTTGAGGTCGTTTATGCGCTGCCGCAAAAACAGTACCTGCGGCAGGTGAGGCTTGAAGAGGGTAGTACTGTAGAACAGGCTATTATCGCCTCTGGTTTGCTCGAACTTCGCGATGATATCGACCTGGCGAAAAACAAAGTCGGGGTTTATAGTCGTCCGGTAAAGCTGGGGGATAAAGTGAATGACGGCGATCGGGTTGAGATTTATCGGCCGCTGATTGCTGACCCAAAAGAGCTGCGTCGCCAGCGTGCGGAACGTTCTGCCCAGAAATAATCCTGCGTGAAAGCGACAAAAAAAGGTGCCTCAGGCACCTTTTTTTATGCATCGAGCAAGCCTTATTCCCCTTTGGTCAGGGCCGGTTTGTTGTCGATGTTGGTCAGCACGCCGCTGCTGTTAAAGGTCAGGGTCAGCGTCTGCTGAGTCACGTTCTCGTGGCCCGGCTGCTGGCGGAAGACATAGAACCAGGTGTTGGTGCCGAACGGATCGGACATCATTGGCGTCCCGAGGGTGTAGGCCACCTGTTGTTGGGTCATGCCCACGCGGAGTTTGGACACATCATTCGGTGCCAGATAGTTACCCTGGTTGATGTCTGGGCGGTAAACCACTCGCTCCAGAGTGGAACAGCCTGCGGTCAACATCAGAAGAACCGCTGCGGCAGCAGTCAGCATTTTACAACGCATAGTGATTTGATTCCTTTTCGGGCCGGAGTAGTGCGTGGCTCATTCGTATTATGCCGATGATAATAGACCTTTAAGCAGTTTAAAACCTCAAGGCGCTCAACTCTGACAGTGGGAGCATAAAAAAGTTGGTTGAAAAGGTGGCAGAAAGACGGATTAGCGAGTGGGGCGGGTGTTTTTTGCACAATGCACGGCGCTGGATACACCGTGCATTGTAAAGCCTCAGGCGGCCAGCAGCTCTTTGGCATTGGCCAGCGTGTTGCGTGTCACTTCACTGCCGCCGAGAAGACGAGCAAGCTCCTGCAGGCGAGAACGTTTGTCCAGCGGCTGCATATGGGTTTCGGTCATTTCCCCGTCGGTTTCTTTGCTGACGAAGAAGTGGTGGTGACCGCAGCCGGCAACCTGCGGCAGGTGAGTGACGCACATCACCTGAGTAGACTCGCCTAGCTGACGCAACAGTTTACCCACCACCGCAGCTGTCGGGCCGCTGATCCCCACGTCGACTTCATCGAAGATCAGCGCCGGTGTTTCCATTTTACGGGCGGTGATCACCTGAATCGCCAGCGCGATGCGAGAAAGCTCGCCGCCCGAGGCCACTTTTGCCAGCGGCTGCAGCGGCTGCCCTGGGTTGGTGCTGACGCGGAAATCAATGCGGTCAGCGCCTTCGGTGGTGAGGTGGTTTTCGTTAAATTCGACGTCAATGGCGAGCTTCCCGTGTGGCATGGAGAGCGAATGCATGCTTTCCGTTATCAACTGGCACAGTTCATTGGCATGTTTGGCCCGGCTTTGGTGCAGCGCCTGCGCCACGGCAAGCGCCTGCTGATGATGCTGGGCAACGGCCTGCAGCAACTCCTCCAACGACCCGGTTTGCTCATCCAGTAACTGCTGTTCATCCAGCAACTTCTGGTGGAAAGCGGGTAGCTCTTCAGGCGTGATGTGGTGCTTACGTGCCAGAGAGATCTGACGAGAAATACGCTGTTCCAGTTCATAAAGACGGTTTGGATCCAAATCCAGACGATCGCAGTAATGGCGTAGTTCGTCGCTGGCTTCGGAAATCTGAATGGCTGCTTCTTCCAGCATATCCAGTACGCCAGAGAGCTTGTTATCCATGCCCACCAGTTCACCCATGAGGTGGCGCACGGTATACAGCTGACTTTGTAGATTGCTTTCTTCCCCGTCGGCCAGCACGTCCAGCGCCTGCTGGCTGGTGGAGAGCAGCTGGCCGCTGTTGGCGAGGCGCTTGTACTCTTCATCAATCAGTTCGAATTCACCGGCAACGGGAGAAAACTCATTCAGCTCTTTGAGCTGGTAGTGAAGCAGTTCGGCTTTGGCTGAACGCTCCTGAGCCAGTTGCTGATGCTGCGCCAGAGTACGGCAGCTTTGGTGCCATTCGCGGTAGCGTTCTGCCATTTGTTGAATCAGCGCCTGCTCGCCGGCATAGCCGTCCAGAAGCGTTTTTTGATGCTCGGGCTTGAGCAACAGCTGGTGGGCGTGCTGGCCATGAATCTGGATAAGCAGCTGACCGAGATCTCGCAGTTGGGAAAGGGGCACGGCGGTACCGTTGATAAAGCCCCGGGAGCGGCCATCGCTGCTGATCACGCGGCGAAGCAGGCATTCGCTGCCGTCTTCCAGCTGGTTTTCTTCCAGCCAGCGTAGCGCAGCCGGGGTGTCTTTCAGGGAAAAGCGGGCGCAGAGATCCGCGCGATTTGCACCAGAACGCACCATGTCCGCTTCCGCGCGACCGCCCAGGCACAGGCCCAGAGCATCTATGGCAATAGATTTACCGGCACCGGTTTCCCCGGTAATGGCCGTCATCCCGTGATGAAAGTCTATTTCAAGTTCACGAACGATAGCGAAATTGCTGATGGTGAGTTGAGCGAGCATGACCACTCTCCTGTATGAGCTCGTCATACTTCAAGCTGCAGGGGTGTTGGCTGCTTTCACTTACCCCAGTCACTTACTCAAGTAAGCTCCTGGGGATTCACTCTCTTGCCGCCTACCTGCAACTCGAATTATTTAGAGCTAGATTGAGTTACTGTGTTTTCATACAGTATAAACTGGTTTTATATACAGTAAAGTGGCCAGGTGGTTTTTTAGAACAATTTTTTTGACCAGCCGAGTTTCGAACTTAATGTATTGAAATAGCTGTAGTCTTTCGGGTGAATCAGATTGAGGTGGTAGTCGCAGCGACGAATGAGTACATCTTCACCTTCCTGAATAGGCAAAGCAATCTGGCTGTCGCAGCTGATTTCAAGGTCACTTCGCATATGGGAAAAACGCAGGCGAATGGTGCTGCTGCTGTTGATCACCAGCGGACGTGCAGACAGCGTATGCGGGAACATCGGCACCAGCGTAATAGCATCCAGCGAAGGCGTAAGAATCGGGCCACCAGCGGAAAGCGAGTAGGCAGTCGAGCCGGTCGGCGTGGAGATAATCAGCCCGTCAGAGCGCTGTGAAAACGCAAAGATTTCGTCGATATAGACTTCGAACTCAATCATATGCGCGACTTTACCGGGGTGAAGCACCACTTCGTTTATCGCGGTACTGAGGCGCGTAGGAGTATCATGCTGGCAGACCTGGGCTTCGAGCAGGAAGCGGCGTTCGGTGATGTAATGCCCTTCGAGGACGTCCGCCAACTGCTGCTGGGCATTGTCCGGGTCAAGGTCGGTCAGGAAACCCAGGTTGCCACGGTTGATGCCAATGACTTTTATGTCATAGCGAGCGAGCACCCGAGCGGCGCCCAGCATATTGCCATCCCCGCCGACGACCACGGCCAAATCAGCCTGCTGGCCTATCTCCGCCAGCGTGCCGGTTTTCACCTGCTTGAGGTTTAGCTCCTGGGCGATTTGCTGTTCCACCATCACTTCATAGCCTTTGGCGCACAGCCAGCGATAGAGCATTTCATGCGTGGTCAGAGCGGTGGGGTGACGCGGATGCCCGACAATACCGATGCAGTTGAAATGTTTGTTCATTATCCTGGTGGTCCTTATTCGCAGACGTTCCTGTGACAATATGACAGGTTCCCTTGAAACCCTGAAACTGATCCCCATAATAAGCGAAGCAGCGAGATGAATGCTAAAAACGCGGAGAATTTCATGAGTAGTAAAGAACAGAAAACACCTAACGAGCAAGCCCCGGAAGATATCGTCATGGATCAGCACGAAGAAGTCGAGGCCGTAGAAGGTGCCGATGTCGTGGATCCGCGCGACGAAGAGATTGCAAATCTGCAGGCTCAACTGGCAGAAATGAAGCAGCGCGAGCGTGAAATTGAGCCGCGCCACCAGGCTGATTTAGCTAACCTGCGTCGCCGTACCGAACAGGATATCGAGAAAGCGCACAAGTTCGCCCTGGAAAAGTTCGTGAACGAACTGCTGCCGGTTATCGACAGCCTGGATCGCGCGCTGGAAGTAGCCGATAAGTCCAACCCGGATTTAGCCCCAATGATCGAAGGCATTGAGCTGACCCAGAAGTCGATGCTGGATGTGGTTCGCAAGTTCGGCGTGGAAGTGGTGGGCGAAACTAACGTGCCGTTTAACCCGGACGTGCACCAGGCGATTGCGATGGTTGAATCTGCCGACGTTGCGCCAAATAACGTGCTGATGGTGATGCAGAAAGGTTACACCCTGAACGGCCGTACTATTCGTGCCGCGATGGTTTCCGTAGCCAAAGCCTGATTCGTTACAAGCACGAAAAAGCCAGCCCTGAGGCTGGCTTTTTTACGTCTATTGCTCCACGCTTTGCCGCAAAGGCTTCACCGGCGTGACGCGCACCTGCTTAATCATGTTGTCCTGCACGTCGAGAATATCGATGTCGTACTGACTGAGCCGGATGCGGGTTCCAGCCGCCGGGATCTCCTGAATCTCTTCCAGAATCATCCCGTTTACCGTGCGGGCGTCATCTTCCGGCAGCGTCCAGTTAAAGGCTTTGTTGAGTTCACGCACGTTGGCGCTGCCTTCGATAATGACTGAGCCGTCGTTTTGCGGCGTGACTTCTTCCGCAAGCGTTGGGGACATGGACGTGGTGAAGTCCCCAACTATTTCTTCCAGAATATCCTCGACGGTCACCAGCCCCTGAATATCGCCGTATTCATCTACCACCAGGCCAACTTTCTTTTTATTGCGCTGGAATTTCACCAGCTGCACGCTGAGCGGGGTGCCTTCCGGCACAAAGTAAATCTCATCGGCCGAGCGCAGCATCACCTCTTTGGTAAACTCTTTTTTCTCGGTCATCAGGCGGTAGGCTTCGCGGACGCGCAGCATGCCGATGGCATCATCCAGACTGTCGCGGTACAGCACTATGCGGCCGTGCGGGGAGTGCGTTAACTGGCGGACGATGGACTTCCAGTCGTCATTAATATTGATGCCGACGATTTCGTTCCGCGGCACCATGATGTCGTCGACGCTGACCTTTTCCAGATCCAAGACCGACAGCAGCATATCCTGGTTGCGCCGCGAAATTTGCGAGCGGGATTCATGCACGATGGTTCGCAGCTCGTCTTTGCTGAGGGCGGTGCTAATAATGTTGTCAACCTTGATGCCAACCATGCGCATCAGCAGACGGGTAATAGTATTCAGCAGCCAGACCAGCGGCATCATCAGGAACTGCAGAGGGCCGAGCAGCCAACTGCTTGGATAGGCGACTTTTTCGGGATACAGCGCGGCGATGGTTTTAGGCAGGACTTCGGCAAACACCAGTACAACAAAGGTTAAAACACCGGTTGCTATTGCCACGCCTGCGTTACCGTAAAGGCGGATGCCGACGATAGTCGCTAATGCAGAAGCCAGAATGTTGACCAGGTTGTTCCCGATTAACACCAGGCTAATCAGGCGGTCTGGTTTACGCAGGAGTTTTTCAACGCGCTTCGCTGCCCGGTTGCCCTGTTTGGCGCGGTGGCGCAGGCGGTAGCGGTTTAGCGTCATCATGCCGGTTTCTGACCCGGAGAAGTACGCGGACACCACCACCATGATGATCAGGGTGACGATCAGCGTGGTGGTTGAGATGTGTTCCAAAAGTGATTTCCTTTAAGAGATTAGCTAACGAACTGCTGCAGGACACGGCTGCCAAAATAAGCGAGGGTTAAAATGCCCGCCCCGGCAACGTTGAACCAGACTACGCGGCGGCCGCGCCATCCTTCATGATAGTGCCCCCACAGCAGAACGACGTAGACAAACCAGGCGAGAATCGACAGCACGGCTTTATCGACGTTTTCCATGCTGAACAGGTTCTTCATGTAAAACAGGCCGGTGCACAGCGTCAACGTCAGCAGGACAACGCCCACCTGGGTGATATGAAACATTTTACGCTCGATCACCATCAGCGGCGGCATTTCCGCGCTGAAGGCCAGCTTTTTGTTCTTTAACTGGTAGTCAATCCACGCCAGCTGCAAAGCGTATAGCGCGGCAATAATCAGTGTCGCATAGGCAAAGAGCGACAGGCCGATATGCACCATCATTCCCGGTGTGGCTTCGAGATGAGTGATAAATTCGTTGGGCATAAAGGTCGCCAGCGCCAGATTTATCAGCGCAAAGGCGTAAACAATAGGTAACAGCAGCCAGCCCCGATTACGAGAGGCGACAATGGTCATTACCGTACAAATCATCAGGCTGACGAGGGATCCTACGTTCAGCAGGCTCAGGTTTTGCCTGCCATCGACGGTAAAGAAGCGCGCTTCCAGCGCCAGCGCATGGCTGACCAGGGCAATAGCGGCGGACAAAATGGCAAAGCGTCGCCATCCGCTGTTCTTCCGCAGAAGACCGGGAATGATCAGCGCCAGGCTGACGGAGTAGGCTACAAGCGCAAGAATGGCGAAAACGGGCATATTAATGTGTCGGTCAAATTGGCCAGAGAACAAAAAAGCCAGTATAACGTTACCTGTCGCCTGCTCCAACCGTTGGATCACACCCGAGGCGGCTTCATGATATAATCCGCCAAATTCAGTTTTGTGTCGCGAGCAGCGGCCCCAGTTACCACGTTAGGCAAAATACCATGTTTGATAATTTAACAGACCGTCTGTCGCGTACCCTGCGCAATATTAGCGGCCGTGGGCGGCTAACCGAAGAAAACGTTAAAGAGACGCTGCGCGAAGTGCGCATGGCGCTGCTGGAGGCGGACGTTGCGCTGCCGGTAGTGCGTGATTTTATCAGCCGCGTTAAAGAAAAAGCGGTGGGGCATGAAGTCAATAAAAGCCTGACCCCGGGCCAGGAGTTCGTCAAAATCGTTCGCGCTGAACTGGTTTCCGCGATGGGCGAAGAGAACAGCAGCCTGAACCTGGCGGCTCAGCCACCGGCAGTCGTGCTGATGGCTGGCCTGCAGGGCGCCGGTAAAACCACCAGCGTCGGTAAGTTGGGTAAATTCCTGCGCGAGAAGCAGAAGAAAAAAGTGTTGGTGGTTTCAGCGGACGTTTATCGCCCTGCGGCGATTAAACAGCTGGAAACCCTGGCTCAGCAGGTTGAGGTGGACTTCTTCCCGTCTGATGCGCAGCAAAAGCCTGTCGATATCGTTAACGCCGCGCTGAAAGAAGCGAAGCTGAAGTTCTACGACGTGCTGCTGGTGGATACCGCCGGTCGTCTGCACGTTGACGAAGCGATGATGGAGGAAATCAAACAAGTTCATGCCGCGATTAAGCCGGTGGAAACGCTGTTTGTGGTCGATGCCATGACCGGTCAGGATGCGGCGAATACCGCGAAGGCCTTCAACGAAGCGCTGCCGCTGACCGGCGTTGTGCTGACTAAAGTGGACGGTGACGCCCGCGGCGGTGCGGCCCTGTCTATTCGCCATATCACCGGCAAACCAATCAAGTTCCTCGGCGTGGGGGAGAAAACCGAAGCGCTGGAGCCGTTCCACCCGGACCGTATTGCCTCCCGTATCCTCGGCATGGGCGACGTGCTGTCGCTGATTGAAGATATCGAAAGCAAGGTTGACCGCGCGCAGGCTGAGAAGCTCGCCAGCAAGCTGAAAAAAGGTGATGGCTTTGACCTGACCGACTTCCTTGAACAACTCAAGCAGATGAAGAACATGGGCGGCATGGCGAGCATGATGAGCAAGCTGCCGGGCATGGGCCAGTTGCCGGATAACGTCAAATCCCAGATGGACGACAAAGTGCTGGTGCGTATGGAGGCGATTATCAGCTCGATGACGCTGAAAGAACGCGCGCAGCCGGACATCATCAAAGGCTCCCGCAAGCGCCGTATCGCGCAGGGTTCCGGCATGCAGGTGCAGGACGTTAACCGCTTACTGAAGCAGTTTGACGACATGCAGCGCATGATGAAGAAAATGAAGAAAGGCGGCATGGCCAAAATGATGCGCGGTATGAAAGGGATGATGCCACCAGGTTTCCCTGGCCGCTAAGCTCTTTTCGATTGCTTTTTACGCCGAAATGAGTAAAATTTTCGGGCTTTTAATATGACACCGGGCTCCATCCCTCGATGGGGCCCGGCGTTTTATTCACTAAAGAGGATGTTATGGTAACTATTCGTTTAGCACGTCACGGCGCTAAAAAGCGTCCGTTCTACCAGGTTGTCGTTACTGATAGCCGTAATGCACGTAACGGTCGCTTCATTGAGCGCGTTGGTTTCTTCAACCCTATCGCTAACGAGAAAGAAGAAGGCGTTCGCCTGGATCTGGATCGCGTAGCACATTGGGTTGGCCAGGGCGCAACCGTTTCTGATCGCGTTGCTGCGCTGATCAAAGAAGCTAAGAAAGCAGCTTAATCTGTCACGGTGGTCATGATGAGCAAGCAACTCGCCGCACAGGTTCCTGTTAACCCAATTGTGTTGGGCAAGATGGGCTCCTCCTACGGTATTCGTGGTTGGCTCAGAGTGTTTTCCTCCACCGAAGACGCCGAAAGCATTTTTGACTACCAGCCCTGGTTTATCCAGCGCGGCGGTCAGTGGCAGCAAGTACAGCTGGAAAGCTGGAAGCACCACAATCAGGATCTGATCATCAAGCTGCAAGGCGTTGACGATCGGGATGCCGCGAATCTTCTGACCAATTGCGAAATTGTCGTGGATTCAACGCAGCTGCCGGCTCTTGAAGCGGGTGACTACTACTGGAAAGACCTTATGGGCTGCCAGGTAGTGACCACTCAGGGCTACCAGCTCGGTAAAGTCATCGACATGATGGAAACCGGCTCGAATGACGTTCTCGTCATCAAGGCAAACCTGAAGGATGCATTTGGTATCAAGGAGCGGCTGGTTCCGTTCCTCGATGGGCAGGTTATCAAGAAAGTCGATCTCGCTACTCAAACCATTGAAGTAGACTGGGATCCTGGTTTTTAAAACTCCGAAATCATACGGTAGTCGCTAGCATAGTGGGGATTGGCTTGTGTTTATTGGTGTAGTTAGCCTGTTTCCTGAGATGTTCCGCGCAATTACCGATTACGGGGTAACTGGCCGGGCAGTAAAAAATGGCCTGCTGAGCATTCAAAGCTGGAGTCCGCGCGACTTCACCTATGACCGGCACCGTACCGTGGACGATCGTCCTTACGGTGGCGGACCGGGAATGTTGATGATGGTTAACCCTTTGCGGGAAGCTATCCACGCAGCGAAAGCAGCGGCAGGGGAAGGTGCTAAGGTTATCTATCTTTCACCTCAGGGGCGCAAGCTTGATCAAGCGGGCGTCAGTGAACTGGCAGCAAATGAGAAGTTAATTCTGGTTTGTGGCCGTTACGAAGGGATCGATGAGCGCGTGATCCAAACCGAAATTGACGAAGAATGGTCAATTGGCGATTACGTTCTCAGCGGCGGTGAGCTACCAGCGATGACGCTGATTGACTCAGTCTCCCGGTTTATTCCGGGCGTTCTGGGGCATGAAGCATCGGCAACCGAAGATTCGTTTGCTGAAGGGTTGCTGGATTGCCCTCACTACACCCGTCCTGAAGTGTTGGATGGCATGGAAGTACCGGCAGTGTTATTGTCTGGGAACCATGCGGAGATTCGCCGTTGGCGCCTGAAACAGTCGCTGGGCCGCACCTGGCTTAGAAGACCTGAACTTTTGGAAAACCTGGCTCTGACTGAAGAGCAAGCAAGGTTGCTGGCGGAGTTCAAAAAAGAGCATACGCAACAGCAACATAAACATGATGGGCAGGCGTAAGCCCCCTTAACCCCAAAATAGTTGGAGTTGCAGCAAGATGGCAAGCGAGTGAATCCCGATGAGCTTACTTCAGTAAGTGATTTGGGTGAAGAAGAGCAGCCAGCGCAGATGCAGCTTCAAATATGACGGGGAAATATCAGTTTACCCAGGATAAGAGATAAATTATGAGCAATATTATTAAGCAACTTGAACAAGAACAGATGAAACAGGATGTACCTTCCTTCCGTCCGGGCGACTCCGTGGAAGTGAAAGTATGGGTCGTTGAAGGTTCTAAAAAACGTCTGCAGGCATTTGAGGGCGTGGTTATCGCTATCCGTAACCGCGGTCTGCACTCTGCATTCACTGTTCGTAAAATTTCTAACGGCGAAGGTGTTGAGCGTGTATTCCAGACTCACTCCCCAGTAATCGACAGCATTACTGTTAAACGTCGTGGTGCCGTTCGTAAAGCTAAACTGTACTACCTGCGTGAGCGTACTGGTAAGTCTGCTCGTATCAAAGAGCGTCTTAACTAAGATTCGCTTAGGCGACATCCAAAAAGTTAAAGTGAAACAAGGGGTTGGCGATGTGTCAGCCCCTTTTTATTTTGCTGTGTCCACATAATGCCCACGCAGATTATCTTTATGTCCATGCCAGTCCATTCCATAGATATAAAAAAACCTGCTTTCGCAGGTCTTTCCTCACATCCATAGCATCTGTTGGCCAGTTCTGTTTGGGTGGGGCGGGACGGGGTTAACTTCGCCGGGTTTCACTATGTATCTGGCGAGCGATTCATGAGTAACGAACGTGCATCCACAGTTCAGGTTTTGGCATTGATGGTATCTTTCTTTTGTCTCACGGCTCAGATAACGACTCGATCTTGCATGAGCTGAGTCCTGGCATAACGGGCAGTGCATCATTTGTTTTATTCCCCCTCGCGCTGATATGGAGTGGATGATAAACCTACAACTTACATTTGCAAGTTATTGTTTGCTTTTTTAACTTTGGCTCTCAGCCTTGTAATCAACATCCTTTAACCTCACCTCAAGCTCTAAGCCCGTCGTATAGCCGTTATTGGTTAGCGAGTGGGTTACCTTAGTAATTGTCCAGTCCTGCTCATCTATGACGCGCTTAAACCCTGAGACACGCGCCGGGGTTTCCGGGTAGATATCGGCACGCCCCAGCGCCAGCGAGATAGAAAACTCCGCAACCCCTCTCTGGAGCTTGTCCCATTTAGCCTGGGCGGCGCGCATGGCTTGCGCCTTTGTCGCGTAGATTGTTGTCAGGGCGAAAACATTATCCTCGGTGCCGGTCATGTATTCCCCCTCACGGGCTTCCTGCTCTTTGACTTTCTTCGCCTTAGCCTTGCTTACCGGTGTAGCTTTCGGGTGCTCCAGCGCGCGCAAATGCCGCTCTTTGGGTTTGCGCTTCACCTTTACCTGCTGCTTTTGCTTCTCCGGCTTCGGGTCTTTGGTATGCAACCATTTAGCCGTAACTCCGGTGTATGCGCCCCGGTCAGCGATAGAGAAGCTGTGACGGTCACCGGAGCTGCGCTTGATGGTGATAGCCGGGATAGGTTTGCCGCTGGCCGTGACGCCGTTCCCGGCCTTGAGCATCAGGAGACGGCCAGCCTTGACCGAGACCTCCGCGCCGTTTCGCTCGGCCAGGCGGGTAAGGAATTTGGCGTCGGACTCCTGCGCCTGGTCAATATGCGGAATTTTAATTCCTTTCAGCACATCGGCGACCGCTGGCTCCAGCTTATTGCGCCCGGCGATGGTCGCCACAATTTCCCCCAGGGTTGTATCGTGATAAGAGGCTTCCCGGCGTGAATTAAGCGTCCCACGAAAATCTGCACTACGCGCCCGGATCGTGACTTCATCCGGCGCGCCCCGGTGCTCAATCTCATCAACCGTAAATTGCCCTTTACCAATAAGCGCCTCACCTTTCCAGCCGAGGAACAGGGTCAGCACCGCACCGCGTAACGGGAGCTCAATCAGGCCGTCACCGTCGTCGAGCTCAATGTCGAGCTGGTCGGCTTCAAATCCGCGGTTGTCGGTCATGCTCAGATTAATAAGCCGGTCGCTGATATTCTGCGTAATGTCTTTATTTTCCAGCCGGAGCAAAAAGGCCGGCGTCGCGGTTGCCCCAACGTCAGATAAAATTGTGTTGAGCATCAGAATAACCCTCCGGCAGCACCACTCACTTTTGAAACTACATCCCCGGCCATATCGCGCGCCTTTCCGACCAGGCTCTCGGCCTGCTTACCGATATCCCCGAACATATTCGCGAGTGACTCATCCACGCGGGTGAGCTCAAGCGTAAAATCGATTTTTCTGGCCGTGCCGTCGTTAAAAAATTCCGCATTGGTCTGACGCACGGAATTAACGACAAACATCCCGTAAATCGTGCCGGTTCCCTCAATCAGTGACCAGGCTTTCCCCTCGTCGGCCATGAGCTTTAAGGTCAGCAAAGAAAACCGCCCGCCGGTCAGCTCCGGGTAAAGCGTCCCGCTCAGCATGATTTTTTCCTCCTCCACTCCGAGGAACTGAAACGCCGGACGCTCGCCAACGCGACTGTTTGACGGCCAGCGCCAGCTAATATCATGCTGCATCGACTGATAGGGCAGCGTCTGACGCATAAAAACAAAAAGACCTAGTGCGAGCATCATCGTTAATTCCTCCTGTCAGTCATGCCGCATACTGGAGCGCTGTTTAGCGCGTTTTTCACGGTCTATTCTTTCCACCGCATCGCGTAATTGGCGGTCGAGGTCGCGCTCCGGCATCATCCCACCCGGCAGGTGGATGTTGTACTCGCTGCGGCTGTTGTCGGTATATGAACTACCACCGGGCGCGCTGATAGGCTGATATGCCTGATTGCCGCCAGCGCTTGCCGGAATGTATGCGCCACCGGTGGCAAGAGAATAACTTCCGCTGCCGCCCGGCGCATTTGCCCCACCGGTGGCAAGGTCACCCGCCGTTTTATTGATTGCACCGGATTCCTTGTTGATAACACCGAGCTTTTCCAGCACCCACGTAATACCCTCTCTCAACAGATTAAAGGCGTTAAGCGGTGCCAACAGCGCACTAGCCAGCGCCTCGCCAAACATCACCCCGGCATTTTTGCAGGAATCGAGTGTTTCCTGCGTGGATTTAACCGGCGCTATCAGGTTTTTGAACCAGTCCCACACGGCTTTTAACTTCTCGCCCAGCCAGTCAAACACCGGCTTTAATGGCGCGAACATTTCGCCGACCGGTGCAAAGGCCGCCTTAAGCCCCTCAACCACGCCAGCAAAAAAGGCGCTGATGGGCTCCCAATATTTGCGGATAAGCAGCGCCCCGGCGACGATGGCCGCCACCACGGCGACCACCGGCCAGGTGATCGCCCCGAGAGCCGTGACAATGGCGCTTCCTACCGCGCTGAAAATTGTCCCGAGCAGACCGGCAGCCGCGATGATCGCATTGATACCCGCGACAACCGGCCAGGCAACGAGGCCAATTGCCCCGATGGTGCCAATCAGCGCCAGTGCGCCACCGGCAATCAGCCCGAGGGTTTGCGCCAGTTTTTTATTATCTGTAATCCATTTATCCAGCCTCAATACATACCCTGTGGCTGTTTGGGTCAGGCTGCGCAAAGAGTCATTCTGTTGGTCGAAAATGTCAGTGCCTACCGCCTCATAAGCCGACTGAAACTCTTTGAAGTCGCCGCCGAGGTTGTCCTGCATGACTTTGACCAGCTCCTCGGTTTTGCCGTCCGAGGCTTTAAACGCGGCGGTTAACTGGTCGAGCTTACCGCTGGCCGCTGCGGTCATAAGTACGGCGGCGGCAGAGCTGGCCTCCTCGCCGAAAATGGTTTTCATATACTCGCCGCGCTGGCTGGTTCCGAGCTTATTTTTTTCGAAACTGGCCTGCATTTCTTTCAGGATGCTAAAGATTGGCCGCGTGTTTCCATTGCTGTCCGACGTTTTCACCCCAAGCTCTTTGATGGCGTCATACGCCTTACCGGTCGGTGCCTGCAGGCGACTCAGAATTGCACGGCTACCCGTCCCCGCCATTGAGCCAGTAATTTTCGCATCATGCAGAGCCCCCACCATTGCGGCGGTTTGCTCGATGCTGACCCCGGCATTTTTCGCCACCGGTGCCGCGTAGGTCAGCGCATCACTGAGGCCGTCAAAGTCGGCGGCGGTCTTGTTCATCGCCGTCGACAGAACGTCGCCAATGTGCGCCACCTGATCATTAGAGAGCTGAAAGGCAGAGCGCATCCCCATTAACAGTGAGGCGTTCTCTTCCATCGTGCGGCGGTTTGCCAGCGCCATGTTTAGCGTAACCGGCGTCGCCGCCTGAATGGCTGCGGCATCCCCGCCCCCCTTCGCGATAATAATCTGAGCTCCGGCGGCATCATCAGCTGACGCCGCAGTATTGTCGCCGAGCTGGCGCGCCTGTTTGCGTAGCGCCTGCATTTCCGGGGATTGTTTATCCACCCCGAGTACTGCCTGCAGCTCAGAGTTTTTCTGTGCAAAGTCATAGCCAGGCATCAGCAGTTTCACACCTGCCATCGTTCCCGCCGTGGCGATACCGACCCCGGCAGCGCCTACGGCGGCCGCACTTCCCGAGAGCTCTTTGCCAGCCTGATAGCGCTGCTTGACGGCGTTGAGTTTGGCCTGCTGCGCGCTGACCCGCGCCAGTGCTTCCCGCTGTCGGTTGAGCTGCGCCGTTGTTTCACTGAGGGAGTTTTTCAGGCGACGCTCATCACTTGCCAGGGTGCGGGTATTTATTCCGGCCTGCGCCAGCTCCTGCCGCTGACGTTGTACCGATTGCCGCAGGCTGTTGTGTTTGAGCTGCAGCTCGTTAGCGCTGCGGCGGGCGGCCTCCATCGCGCGCGACTGCGCGAGCGTGGGCTGCTCGGTATTTTTAAACTGAATAGCCAGCGCGGCGGCTTCCTGTTTTGCCTGTTTCAAAGCCTGACCGGTGACCGCGAGCTGAGCGCTGGCCTTACGGAATCCCTCAATTTTTGAGGCCTGGCCGTTAAGCTCGCGTAAGGATTTCTGTGATTCCCGGATATCACCCGACAGCGATTTACTCGCTGTCTGGATGGATTTAAACGGGCGGGTCGCCTGGTCAACAGCCTTGAGTAATACCTGTAACTTAACGTTATTACTCATCTGTGTTTCCGCTTCGCTGGAGCGCTTTATCGCGCCATGAGAGGAGCTCGGTCACGCTCATCGGGTAAAGCTCGGATGGCGGCCAGTGAAAAATAACCGCAATATCCGCGATGAGATCGTCGACCGAGAATTTTTCAGGGAAGTTTAAGCCGCCGAACTCGGTGCAAAAAAACCGACCACCTTTCCGGCCAGCGCCAGAATATCCGGCAGCTCAAGCGCCACAACTTCCTGCTCGGTCAGGCAAGGGTAAGTCATGCGCGGCAGCACTTTAATCAGTGCATTCACGTCAGAGTTAGCCACATCGGCCAGCGCCACGCCGCGCAGCGTGCCGGTGTTGGGTTTAATCAGCGTTACTGCGGCAATGACCTGATCGCCGCGTTTAATTGGCGTGTCCAGGGTGACGGTGTTTTCCGGGTTGCTTAAAACTTCTTTTGCCTTAGCCATGTTGTTTGCTCTCTTTTGTCAGAATTTGGGGAATAACCGGCGAGGCAGCCCGCCGGTCAGGGGTTAAATCAGACCGATGTTTTTACGGTGTTCGGCCAGCCGGTCGACGCCGTTCACCTTCTCGACAGCATTCAGCACGTCGATTTCAACGAGCTCTTTCCCGTTGATGGTGAGTTTGTAATAAGTGCAGACCACCGATAATTTGCTCTCGGTTTTCTCGCCCTGTTTGTTTTCTCCGGTGTCGACTTCCTTCATTTTGAAGCGGGTCACCACCTCGACCGGCACCGTTTCGCCGGTGTCGTCGCGCTGGTAAGAGCCCGCGTAGCGCAGCAGCTCGCCCGTACCGACGGCACCATAAAGCGACCAGAGCGCCTCATCCGGGAAGCCGCCGAGGCTCAGCTCAACCGAAAGGGCATCATCCTCCAGGCCAAAATCAATCGGGGCTGCGCCGTTCATCCCGCCGCCGCGATACATCTCCAGTTTGCGGGTCAGTTTCGGCAGCGTCAGCGAGCTGATAACGCCCAGATAACTAAAGCCATTGATGAATACATTCATCATTTTTAACGTGCGTGGCATTGCCATTTAATCAGGCTCCTTAGCTGCTGACCGCAGAGGCCAGGTTAGCGAGATATTTGTCGGTAATACGCTGGCGCAGGGTCAGGTTTTCGAGTGGCGGCACCGGCGTATAGTCATAATCCAGAATGAGCTTTCCGGCTTTCAGGCTCTCTTTGTCGTTGGCACTTTCGTCAAACCAGCAGCTCGCGCCGATGATGTAACCGGCGGTCGCCATTTCGCGGAATTTGGCATTGATGCCGTCGATAATGTCTTTGATTAAAACCGGCGTGACCGGCTTGCCGATCGCCCACATATGCCCCTCGGCCATCGTGTCGGCGATAACCTGCGCGGTGCGGGTATAGTTCTCAAAGAGGAATAACGGATCGTCAGAGCAGCAGCGGTTACCCCAGAAGCGGAAACCATCTTTACGGATCAGCGTGGTGATTCCGGCCTCGTTCAGCAAGTCGGCATCGGTGCCGGATTCCTGCAAATCCCAGAATACTGAGGCGCTGATGCCGGTCACGCCCTGGACGCCAACGTTAGACAGCGTTTTATGCCAGCCAACATCCTGGTCGATGTAAGCACGTAGCCCCATTGCGCGGGCGGTGGCGTATGCCGTGGCGCTCGTACTGGTCACGGTGTCCCAGGCAATAAAGTCCGGCCAGATGAGCATTAATTCGCGCTGGCTGAAATTCTCGCGGTACTTGATGCAGTCCGACACGGTTTTGCAACCCCAGGCGCTGATATAGCCAAACGCGCGAAGCTTTTTGCAGACTGACGCGAGTGCGACGGCCACCTCTTTTGCATCGAGCCCCGGCACCCCGAGAATGCGCGGCTTGACGCCCGTCACCGCCTCGGCGGTCAGCAGCGCTTTAAGCCCGGTGTATTTGCCGTTCTCATCCGTGGTGCCGATGATGTTTGTGATGGTTTCAGCCTGCGCGGCCTCTTCATCGTCGCCGGTTCCCTCAGCGACACGCACAACAACGGTCACCGGTTTGGCCTGGTCGGCGATAGCTTGCAGGGAAGCGGCCAGGGTGCCTTTTTTCCCAGCCTTAGCAATCGCGCTTTGTACGTTGGTAATCAGCACCGGCTCATTGAGCGGGAATGTTTTTTCGTCGGCATCGCTGGCGGTGCAGACCATACCAATAATTGCCGTCGAGACAGTGGAAATGACGCGCGTGCCGTCGTTTACTTCGACGACCTGGACGCCGTGGTGAAAGTCACTCATCCGGTTTACTCCATGGTGTTTGGGTGAGTGATATTTTCTGACGCGGGGCGGGAGGGGGCGAGCGGTTGGGGTTTTGCTGTCGGTGACACAACCGGGAAAAGAAAAACGCCCCCGGTCGGGAGCGCTTTATCAGGCGGGAAGCTCAGGCCATTTAATTTTCGGGGCGGTCGTAATATCTAACCGGCGCAGCGCCGTCCGATATGCCCGCAACGCCTCAAGCTCGGCGGTTTCACCTTCTGAAATATCGCCATCTTCCTGTGCAGCGGTAAGCCAGTCTATGCGCGTTCCGGCGCTGCTCATCAGGCGCTTTCTTTCTTCCTCTGCAATGGTGATGAGCGTCGCCACATCCGGGGCGGGGATCGCAACCCATTTAGGGCTACCGTTTTTCCCCGCCGCCCTTTGCTTACCCTCGGGGGGATTACTCGCCGCAAACTCGATATAGACCGAATCTTTCACGTCTACGGCATCACCTGGCCAGCTCCCGGCTGATTCATACACTTCTTTTAACCCAACGGGATAAAAGGCATTTTGTGCCGGGGAGTACACATATTCATTGGTGTTCATATTCTCAATATCCTTTCGCTTCCCAAAACACGGGGATCGGCTGCGAGGCGTTAAACGTTGCCGAGCTATTATTAAAACCCATCACGACGGATGTGACAGTCCCGATGACGCCCGATGTGTACGGCGTGGCCTGGATGCTGAAACAGCTATTCGGGAAAGCAATAGGGAAATAAATAGTCTGTAAGCCGCTCGCGTTATTAGTAAATCCCCATTGCGTTATTAATCCTGTTGACCAGTCCCGATGCCATCCACTTTGCGCCAGCCCCGCCGTGCTTCTTTGGGCAAAGTAATCCATAACCCACTGAGTACCGGCAATCCATGATGTGTCGATGGGCTGCGGGTTATTTGGCGAATAGACACGCACCGTACCGCCGCTTTCGTAAACGCCACTTCCTGCCACAACATTGTACCCAGCATGAACAGCACCGGAGCTTATAAAAGATCCGTCATTTGGGTTAAACATCCAGGTGTTGTCACGAAACGTGCCATTCCCCAAATCACTGAGTATATGAATACATGCACTCGGAAAATCAGCTTTACCAGATGTCAGCACGCCATAACTAATTGATGCCTTATACCCCTTGCCTTGTGTGTTTACGGCAGCTTTAGTCATGGGCAAAAACAAATTCCCATCAGCAGTAAACCCGGCAGAGTAGAAGAGTGCGCGAGGGTCTTTGATTTGATTTTGAAATGAACCAGCGCCCGGCCATACATTTTGTTTTGTGCTGTAGTGTTCTGCGTTATCCAGATACCCAACACTGCCGCCAGTCGTTGGCACTGCGCCAATTTCCTGCGGCGTTGGCTTGTTATCTTTATCGTACTGCATTGCCCATGCTGTCCAGACACCTGCGTAAAACGAACGAACATAAGAGCGCGAGCTGAGATACACGCGGTAAACTTGCGTAATACCCGCATTTTTATAGATTTCGAGCGATCCGGCATTCGCCTCCGGGTAATTTTTTCCCGCTATGGCGTTGGCGTTGGCTGGCTGCAAATACAGCCCCGGCGTTGTGTAGCTGTTCAGGTCAGCAACCTCCGGGATGTTAATCGCCTGGCCGTCAAAAATATCCTGTGATGTGACATTCGTATTGTCACCTTCCAGCGCGTGTCCGTTCACCTTCTGGCTCTTCGCTACACCGTTCAGCGTCCTCAGCGCCTGCGCCTTATCATTCACATCAGACAGGTTTTTTCCTGGCATTAAAAACGCTTCCGCTGGAAGCTGCGATGCAGTACCCAGGCCGAGATTTAAACGCGCGGCGCTTTTATCCTGCACATCCCATAAGTTATTCCAGGGGGTTAAAAAATTGCTGGCATCCATTTGCGCCGCCGTTCCCAGCCCCATATTTTTACGGGCTGCAACTTTGTCCGGCACATCGGACAGATTGCTGTCTCTGAGTAGTCGTTTCTCAGCGTTCTGGTTCGCAGCATTACCCACATCTACGGCGGCCTTAATGGCTTTCGGCGTAGCAGCAAACGTCTCGCTGTCGCTGTCGGTGGCGCTGCTCAGTTGCACAAAGCCTTTTTCTTTGAGCGTGCCGTCGGGGTGATTGCGTGATTTCGCGTGTTTGTCGAGCGCGTCGTCAACGTACTCTTTTGTCGCTATCACCGTGGAGCTGTCGACCTGCAGCTCGACCGAGGCCATATTGCTGACAGCAATCACCATGCACACGGTTTGCGCGCGCCCTGAGCCCTCGGCGAGTAGCGGCTTGTAACTCTCGGCCATGTTGGCCACCGCGATGAGCACACCCTCGCTGTCATAGAGTCCAAGCTCCCGCGTCCAGAAGCCGCCCACCTCCGGCGGGATAATCAGCTCGGCGACCACGCAGTTAGCATATTTGGGATGCGGGGTGATCGTGTTGATAAGTGCGCGCCACACTTCGCGCACCAGGGCGGTTTGCTCCGGCTTTGGTTCGGGCAGCGAGCCGCCCCCGTCGCCCACGGCCATTGTGGTAAAAATGACTTTCTTCCCGTCGGGCGGTAAACCGGCGGCCAGCTTTTGCACCCCGGCATTGGTGAGAATAGTTTTAAATTTCTGACTCATTTCAGTAGCTCCATTTCGGGGTAAACCGTCACAATCTCGCCGTCGTAATACGTGCCGCCGACGTACATATCACCCGCAATTTCCTGAATGATGTTCAGGCCAATCAGGTGACGGCTTGCGGCTTTGGCATCAGCGATTAAACGCTCCATTTCCTGATACATTTCTTCCGTGATACCGCTTTCCAGTACGCCAATATCCAGGCGAAAGGTGCCGGGCGCGTCGCCGGTTTCCCACCATTCAGTGACCTTAATCATGTAGCCCAGCGGCTCGACCACGCGCCGGATAGCGCCGATAGTGCCTTTTCGCCGGTGGATGAAATACGCAGTACGCACCACGTTTCGCTTTGTCGCTGCCGTCCAGTTCTCATCCCACCGGTCGACGGAAAACGCCCACGCGAGATACGGGAGCAGGCTCACCGGGCAGGTGTTCGGGTTCCAGAGTGTGCGCAACTGAATCGGCGTTCGCGCGATATCAGCCAGGGCGCGGGCGGCGGCGACCTCCAGCGGCGACGAGCCGACCGGCAAGAGGCGGTTATCACTCATCGGATCCCCCGTCTTTCAGCGCGTAAGCGGTGCAGTAAGAAGCCTGATGCTTTGCGAGCACGATATCGGCCAGTGGGGAAGCCAGCTCGACACGTTGCACGCCCTCGACGTGCAACGCCCCGTAAATGGCTGACAGCCGGATATCCCGCCCGAGCCGGTGCTGTGCCGAGATATAGCGCCGGATTTGTTTCTCGGCGGCGGCTTTTATCGGGGCGGCTTCGGGACCAGGGAAAAAATAAAGCGTGGCGTCAATCTGGTAGGGAACAATCTCGGCGGCCTGCACGGTCACACGGTCAGCCACCGGGCGCACGTCCTCATCGTTGAGCGCGCGGGTCACAACGGCAATCAGGTCAGCCCCTGCGGTGCCGTTACCCTCACGCGACAGCACGGTCACGGTCACACATGCCGGGGACGGGCTTTCGACCGCAATATCGGCGACCCGACCGTCGGCGCTCAGGCCGTGATATTCATACGCCCCGACCGGCCCCGCCACGCTCATTCCTTCAAAAGCTCGCTGGGCGCGAAGTCGTAAATCACTGTCGGATTCCATCACGGCTGGCGTCGGCGGGATTGTGGTGTCGTCTGCCGGGCTCAGCACCAGGCGCGCGGTGTTATTGTTCGCGGCCATCACATCGAGGTCGGCGCCGTTTGCGTAGGCCAGCATGACCGCGCGGGCGGCTTCATTGACGCGCTGGCGCAGAATCACCTCGCGGTAAGCGTTCTCCTGCAGCAGCTTGACGATAGGCTCGGATTCCAGCTCGAGCGTGCGCGCGATAGCGTCCTGTTGTTCTTCCGGGTAAAGCGAGATTAACGTCGCCTTGCGCTCGGCCAGGAGGGTTTCAAAATCGAGCTCCTCAACGATTTCAGGCGCGGGGAGCTGGCTCAGGTCAATGGTTGGCATAGGTATCAGCTCAGCGGAATGGAAAGAGAAAGGCTTGCGCCCGAGTCGGTAAATTCGCCGGTGATATCGACGACCATTTCGCCGTTAAACCGGGTTTCATAAGTAATGCCGGTCAGCCTGATGCGAGGCTCCCATTTCAGGATCGCCATATAGCAGGCGGCGCTAATTTGCAGCCGCAGCGCCTCGTTTTGCGGCTGGTCAGTCAGGGCAGACAACAGCGAGCCATACTGGCGACGCATCACGCGCGAGCCGACCGGCGTAATAAGAATGTCCCGGATGCTTTGCCGGATGTGCTCCGCGTCGCTGACGCTCAGGCCGGTGGTCTGATTCATGCCGATATAACGGGCGGTCATTGGGTGCCCTCCGTCATACTGCCGCCGCGCTGGACGCCGCCGTGAGCGTGCTTATCAACTTGTACGCCGTTGGAGGTGAACGAGCCGCCGGAATGCGCGATGTTGCCGCCCATTTTCCCGCCTTTCTGCACGTCCAGGGTGGCGCACGTCAGCTTATTGGTGCAGACCACTTCCGGCGTATCGAGCGTGACGCGGGTATCGGCTTTGATGGTCACCACCGGCACCGAGGCGGCCAGCGATTCAGATGCCGTGATATCAGCGGTTTTAA
The DNA here is from genome assembly GCF_011752835.1 of Enterobacter sp. Ap-1006. Lineage (NCBI taxonomy): Bacteria > Pseudomonadati > Pseudomonadota > Gammaproteobacteria > Enterobacterales > Enterobacteriaceae > Enterobacter > Enterobacter sp. Ap-1006. The sequence goes on from NZ_VWWU01000007.1 coordinate 106,898, forward strand.
TCCCGCTCACGGTCAGGGCGCTGGTTTTGGGCTCGTACTCAATCACCGCGCCGTCAGGGAACGAAATATGCAGCGCATCGGCAGAGGCCGAGGGGGCGGGGTTGTCGTCGGAATAAATACCGGGCAACACAAACGCCGTATCGAGCTCACCGCCGACGGACAGAATCATGACTTGCTCGCCGACAGAGGGAGCCCACCATGTACGTGAACGCCCGGCGCGCTGCGCCAGCCACTGGAGCCAGTCGGTAATATTGCCGCCGGTCTGGACGCGACAGCGCCCCGTTGCCGTGTCGACTTCAACAACGACACCGGTGCGGATGAGGTTGCGCAGTGTGCGCGCCAGTTCCTGTATATTTGCGAGAGTATTCATAGTGGAAAGGATGCCGCCGGGGTTATCCGGCGGCAATCATGCGGGGTTTTGTCAGGGCTGGTACAACAATTACAATATCTGTAAATTCAGGTATTATAGTGACCATTCTAAATCGAATGATCGAGGGACAAAGTGAGTGATGAAATTAAGGAAGTATTTAGTCTAAAGTCAGTACCAATACTTATAGGTGTAGCTGGTTTTCTGTCTACGATAGTCACTATGTTCATAGACGTGAACATTACACTCTCTGTTCGCTGGACAATTTTCTTATCATGGCTTTTTATCTCTATTTTGATAATCTTATGTAAAATTATCAATGATATAAAAAAGCGCAAAGAGCCACCTGGAATCAGGACATCAGAAAAGCCAATAGATTCTCTTCCTGAGAAGGGGATTTTCATTATCAGGAAAAATGATCTTTTTGCTCACAGCTCAGTTGTTGGATGTTTTTGGGAAGAAAGAGACGGTGTGGAAACAATAGCATTTGTTGGGGTTGTTCATCATGTTCAAGAAAAACTCATTCAAATAAAAGTAATTAAAAACATTATTAATCCGCAGCAATTCGGTGCATTCTCTCCTGATGGAAGGTCAAAAGTCATCATCAGACCGGTTATACCCTTTGATATCATCTCAGAACTTAATGGAGATTAATTATGCTTTTCAATATGTTTGACGACAAATACTTTGGCAAGGTAGCTTATAAAGTTGATGATTATACTGTAGTCATCAATAAGGGCTCTGAGGATGGAATTACGATGCATGACAGATTTAAAATTGTTGCCCTTGGAGATGAAATCATTGACCCTGACACCCTTGAAAGCCTAGGTCAGCTTGAAATCGTTAAAGGAATGGCAAAAGTTTCGCATATTCAGGAAAAAGTCACAACAATTACCTCTAATGATTATGAAACTCGGCCTGATAAACAAGAGATTGTAAAAAAACCTTCTATTACTTGGGGTTTGAATACATCTGAAACAGTAAAGGTAACCCCAGGCGAACGAACAAGAAAAAAACTATATAGAGTTGATATTGGCGACTTCGTAATTAAGCTATAGGATTAGTAGGCGAATTAATAATTCGCCTGTTCCTATGTCAAAACCTCAATAATTACACTCTCAATCTTTACGATTTCACTAAAAGCAAAGCCTAATAGTTGTCGTTTTGGATATTTGACACTTTGTGCATGACTGTTTGGTTTATCTTCCAATCCCTCTTGATGCACACGCACCAGGCGCTGCACTTTACCGACAAACTCCACGACTGCGGCCTCGTCGCTGCCGGTGGCTTTCATGTAGCGATTGGTGCGCAGCTTCGCAAACATTTCCCGCTTAATGCGGCCTTTTTTGCTCCTCACCGGCTGGCGCTTTCTGGCGGCGTATGGCTTGCCGTCGGGGTCTTTCTGCGTTTTTATCCGCTGCTGTTGTCGGGTACGCAGCTTTTTCGCAATCTCCCCGGCCATTTTGCGACGGCCAGCCGGTGACAGATTCGCAATCAGCGCAGCGAGTTTGTCGTCAAAGGGCTTGAGTTCACTCATCCCATTCACTCACCAAATCACCGTGAACCCACAGCTGCACCGGGCGGGTAACCGGGTCAGGCTGCAGCGGTTCCGGCGCGTAACTGACGTGCAGCTCGCCGCCCTCGGTCTCTTTAACAATCGTGCGCTCACTCAGGCGTAAGCTGATGCTGATATCAATGCTGCTGTCGTTATTGATATCCGCATACCAGGTAAAGCCGCGCTTTTGCCCCTCTGCCGTGGTCATAATATCCGGCTCATTCACCCGCAGCCACGCCAGCAGCGGCACCAGGAGGTAATCAATATCACTGGTGTAGTCAGTCACGATCACGTTTAGCGTGTAGCGCTTCACGAATGAAAGTGACGCGGCAAGCGTGGATTCAATCGTCCCTTCGTCGGCAAAAATACGCATCATGGAGGGGTTATTCGCCACCCCCGGCACCGCCTCAGTGAGGACTTTTTTCAGGCTGGCTTGCTTGTGCATCGAGATTATCCTGACAGTTTTTCACCGTTTCGACCTGGGCGGCGCAGCTCACCCAGGCGCTTTCGAGCTGGCGATTATCCGCGAGCAAATCGCCGTTAATGCGCGGCTGGCTGGCCGGGAGTTTGCACAGCGCTACTTTCGGACAACCATTGTAAATAATCGGCGGTGGTGTCAAAGGCGGGGCGTTCCTGCAGCCGGATAACATCATCAGGTAAAGCAGTGTCATACCATTCGCGAAGTGCTTTATTTTCATTGAGTAGCCTCGTAATCGTGTTGCTTCTACGCCCGGCCAGCGCCTCAGCGGTTGCCAGTTTGTTTCTTAAATCCACCTGCGCACGTTCTTTGCTGTCGGCGATTCTGGCGGCAACATCGAGCTGGTTTTTCAGCATGATGTTTTGTGTTTTCTGCTCCCCGGCGACGCGGTTAGCCTTTTCAAATGAGCGGGTGAGAGAGGTGTTTTCGTGGCGCATCCACAGCAGCCCGAGCACAGCCAGGGCAAGGAGGACAATCAGCGTTTTCATTTAACCCCCCTCATGCACCAGGCCTGCTCACGCATCCGGCGATTTTCCAGCCCGGTATTTTTGACACCCTTCACGTACACCCAGCGCGGGAGCTGTTCGCAAGCCTGCTGCCACTGCTGGCGCTTAACAAATGTCATCAGCGTTGAGCTACACGCCGCGCCGGTGCCGACGTTAAAAGCGAAGCTAACCACGGCATCGTAAACGGGTTGCGGCATATCTACCGGAGCGCATACCGCGAGCTTTTGCTCGACGTTAAGCACATCCCTCACCAGGTTTGTTGCGGCCTCCCGCTCCGTGATATCCCTTACCGGCACCACGCCAGCAGTGTGACCAATACCCGACGTCCAGACACCGGCGCTACACTGGTACGGGCGCAAACGACACCCCTCCAGATCGGCAATGAGTGCCAGGCCATCAGGGGAGCTTTTTATCAGCCGGTAATCCGGCACGAGTGCCGCCAGCAACAGCACGGCGGCCACACTGCAGCGTTTAACGATTGAGCTCATGAATAACCCCCGGATTAACGCCCATTGAGCGCAGATAGTTGAAGGTTTTACGGCGATACCACAGATTCACCAGAGCGGTAAAAATCGCACAAGCACTCCCCACATAAAGCGCAAGGCGGTCGGGGGTCTGGGTGCCTAAATAGGCCAGCGCCACGGACAGCCAGTAAGTCACAAACGTGGTGATTTTTTCCATTGTCAGTCCCACAGGTTTATCGTCTCCGTAACGGGTGAGGATTGAACGTCCGGCAACTCAATGCCGGTGCCGTGCGGCAGCACCGCCCCGAGCTCGGCGAGTCCCGGATTTGCGACGAGTACCGCCTCGAATACTCCCTCAGTGCGCCCGTAATACCGGGCGCAGAGTGCGTCGAGGGTGTCGCCCTGCTGCGCGTAAACCCTCATCAGATTTGCCCGATGATGCAGCGGGACTTATCCTGGATACGGGATATCGCCCAGCGCATATCCCGCCACATTTCATCAACCACGCTCTCGATGCTGTCGGCTTTCTTGTCGCCTTTGGCGCTCGCATCCACCCCGCGATAACCCTCATAAAGTTTCGCGGTGGTCATGGCGCTGACGGCCTGCAGGTAGTAAAAACAGCGCACGCTCTCCCCGCCGATTTTGTCTGCGGGAACGTCGGCCAGGGTTTTACGCCCGAGTAAGATTTGCTCCTCACGGTACTCTCTTAGCTCGGCATTGGTTTCTGCCATGCCGTCGATAATCGCGGCGCGTAAGCGCACGGCGTTCACAGTGCTTTCAATGCGCAGCAGCTCACGAATGCGCGTGGGCTCAATGTCCGGGAAAAACGCCGTGTTGGTAATAACGGCCTCCGGCACCGGTCGGGCGGGGATAACCACACCAGGCTCGACCGATACCGCTTCCGGCTTAGTGATAATCACTGTCATGACAACCTCTGTAATGGGTGGGCGGTGGACGCCGGTCGCCGTGTCGGTGGATCACCGTCTTTGACCAGCGTGCCGCCCGGCGCGGGGCGCTTTCGGTTAGGCGGTGACTTTCTTCGGGCGTCCTCGCCCTCGTTTCACCGATGAATCTTGTTTTTTCGCCGGGGTCTTGCTGGCCGGAGCCTTAGCCGCTGGCGGTGCTTTCGCGGGGGCGGGTTTAGGCGTGAGCTCACGCGTCAGGCGCTCAATGTCCTTGCGTACTCCGGCGTTGCGGTCGAGCTGCACAGCACGATTCAGGTGCTCCAGCGCGGCGGCAGGGTTTCCGTCATCACGCATCGCAAGGCCGATCACTTTATGCAGACGGGCTTTCACCTGGTCGGGCATATCGGCATCACGAACCAGCGCAAGCACATCCAGAAGCAGCGACACGTCAACCGGCTGGCCGCCATCGCTCGCGCGTTGTGCAGACAGGGCAAACTCCTCGGCCAGCATATAAGGCGCGGTGCGCGCATGGCCGTCAGGCGTGGCGAGGTTGTAGCGCAGCGCATAACGGGCGATTTCCAGCGCGCCAGCCAGTTGCCCGGCATCGAGACGCCAGAGCATGACGGTCATTAAAATGTCGTCCTGCGCGCCGGTGCCGTTCTCCAGTACGCCCGTCACCCAGGGCAGATAAAACGGCAGCAGCTCGGCTTTTTTTGTTGCTTTCGCTTCGTTGGAATGGATGTTTTTTAATGTCCGACGGTCTGCGGCCAGCTTGACGAGCATTTGCTCGTAAGGGGTGGCGTGGCGCTGCGGGGCGTTTTCCCGCTGCGCTGCCTGGCTGGCCGAGACCCGCATCGCGTGACGTCGTGCGGGGCTCAGCATGGCTTAGGCGTCCTTTTTGTCGGTTTCGGTATCCGCGACCGGCGCTGACTGCGGTACGGTCAGGTGCTGCATGGCTTTCACCAGCTCAGCCGCGAATACGCTCGCGCTAGCCTGCTCGGCAGTGGCTGGTTCTTCCGGGTCGAGAATTTCGATGTTTTCAATCAGGCACCCGGCGGCGTAGTCCTCGATAACGAAATCGACTTTCACCTGCTCGTAGTTTTCCACCTGGTCGAGTTTCGGGTTTTCCACGATGTGGCGGCGGTGGCCGTCCTCGTAGAGGTAGATGGAAATGTTATCCAGCGTGGTGATAAACACCGCGTTAGCCGGGAAGAACGGCGCGCGCACCGCCTGGAGCTGGCCGATAGTTTTCTGGCTGATAATCAGCTCCCCGGCCAGGGCTTCACTGTTCGGCTGGAATTTGTTGATCATCGGGAAATATTTGTCGGTCAGAATGCGGCGGCCGCAAATGACAACCATCTCCGGGTTTTCACGGTGGATTTCATCAATCAGGGATTCGTGACCATCCATCACCAGGGCGTCCAGGTTGGCGTAATGCCCGCCTTTCCCCACTTTGATAGTGTCAGAAATGACCTTGCCGTCCTCGTCGACAACCTTGCTCATCACGCGCTCCGGCGCGTCGTTGCGGTACTTCTGCAGCCAGCCGACCGCCACATCCTGCAGCAGTGGGTTTTGCTTGCGGTCAGAGGTTGCCGCACGGGTCACGCCGTTAAAGCCAATGGTGATGTAGTCCAGCGCCTGGCGCTTGATGATGGCGTCACGAATACGGATCTGGAAATCCTGATAGCGCGCCCACAGGTCGAGCTTGGTGTATTTCAGGTTGTAGTCGAAGTTGACCGGCTTGCAGAAATAGCGGTAAGCATCGAGCTTCGAGAAATCCGCAGTCTTACGCTCGACGCCGTTGTCGGTGTCGGCGGTGCTGGCAATGGAGCCATTCACATCAATGCCGACTTTCTCCTCGGTCAGCTCACGCACCACAGGCATGTTAATCAGTGCCAGGAACGAGGAGGACTGCTGCACCTTTTCAAAAAGGGTCTGCGTCACCGACGGCTCGACGGTGAATTTTTTGCTAAGGTCGCTCACGTCCAGGCCGTTTAATTCGGCAATACGGCTCAGGAACTTGTTGAACTGGAAACGTGTCTCTTTACGCATGGATTTTACTTCCTGTTTTAAATGGGTTTGGCTCTGAATCAGGGCTGATTCAAAGGCATTAATCAGCAGTCGGTCAGCAGCTCAGCCGCACTTTCACCGCCGCCGCCGGTGCTTAATTTGCGGCGCTGCTGGGTCTTGCTCTCGGTGTTGTCCAGGGTGCTCGTCAGGGTGCTGAATTGCTGGCTGGTTTCGGTGGCCTGGTCAGTCATGGCCTTTTTAAGCCCGGTGATTTCAGCCTCCAGTTTGCTGAAACGCGCGGCGGTATCGTCGCCGGTCTGCTGCACCTGCTCGGCAATAACGGTCACCGCCTCATGCACGTCGTTAAAACGCGCGTCATCGCTGGCCTGTTTGCGGCTGAAAATGCTTTTTACCGAGTCGGTGATTTTGTGAAGCAGGTTTTCCGGCACATCTTCAAACTCCATTTCGGCCAGAGTGGCGACAGAGAAAAGGTTGTCCGGGCTGGCTTTGAAGCGCTTGAGCGGGTTGTGCTCAGCCTTACGGCAGAACTGGAGGTATTCCGTGCCGAGGCTGGCCGGGTCATCGGTCACGGCCAAGCCGACCAGGTAGCATTTGCCTGTGTTGGCAAAGTTCGGCTGGATCTCGATGGAGGTGTAAACCTTCTGGCCTTTGCCAACCATCTCAATCAGGGTATCGAGTGGGGCAATTTTGCCGTACAACGCCAGCTTGCCATTCAGCGCGGAGTCGTCGTCGATGGTTTCGGCTTTCAGCTCCACCACGTCGCCGTAGCGCTTAAAGTCGCTATCCGGCAGATAACCGCGAATGTGTTCAAGGTTGATACGGCAGCCGTAAACGCGCGGATCAAACGTGTCGGCCATTTGCTGGATATCCACGGCGCTAAGGTCGCGCCCGTCGCAGGTATCGCCCTCAACAGCAATACGGAAAAACTTAGAAACTACTTTCTTAGCCATATTCAGGAATCCTGATAGTGGGTGATGGGTTCGGGCTTAGTTTCCCGACTCCGACCCACGCCAGCCACCCGTTACGGAAGTGCAACGCCTGACACAACAGGGGCTTAGCGAATAAGCCCTCCCGTTTCTTTAGCCTTGCCCTGGTATCAACGACGGCGAGGCATTCATGAACATCACGACCGACACATCCATCCTCAGCGACCCGCGACGGCAGGCCGCGCTTTTGTACTGGCAGGGGTTTTCCGTGCCGCAAATTGCGGAAATGCTGCAGACCAAACGCCCCACGGTGCAAAGCTGGAAGCAGCGCGACCAGTGGGAAGAAACAGCCCCGCTTAACCGGGTTGAGAGCACGCTAGAGGCGCGGCTGATTCAGCTCTACGCGAAACCCGACCTGACCGCGCACGACTTCAAAGTCGCCGATTTTCTGGCGCGGCAAATGGAGCGATTCGCCCGTATCAACCGCTACGGCGTGAGCGGGAATGAGGCCGACTTAAATCCGAACGTGGCGAACCGCAACAAAGGGGAGCGCAAGCAGCCGAAAAAGAACTATTTCAGCGAGGAAGCGATAGAGAAGCTGGAGGAAATTTTCTTTGACCAGTCTTTCGAGTATCAGCTCGGCTGGCACAAAGCAGGGCTTGAGCACCGTATCAGGCACATCCTCAAATCCCGCCAGATTGGCGCGACGTTTTATTTTGCGCGCGAGGCACTGCTGCGGGCGCTGAAAACCGGCCAGAACCAGATTTTTTTATCAGCCAGTAAAACTCAGGCGTATGTGTTCCGAAAATACATCATCGCCTTTGCGCGATTGGTCGATGTTGACCTGAGCGGTGACCCGATTGTTATCGGCAACAATGGCGCTGAAATGCTGTTCCTCGGCACCAACTCCAACACCGCGCAGAGCCACAACGGCGACCTGTATGTCGACGAGATTTTCTGGATCCCAAACTTCCAGCGCCTGCGCAAAGTCGCCTCGGGCATGGCCTCACAAAAACACCTCCGCACGACCTACTTTTCGACACCTTCCTCTCTCGGCCATGGTGCTTATCCGTTCTGGTCGGGCGAACTGTTTAACAAGGGGCGCGCCAGCGCCAGCGAGCGGGTCGAGATTGATATCAGCCACACAGCGTTAGCGCGGGGCGTGGCCTGCGCCGATGGTCAGTGGCGGCAGATTGTCACCATTGAGGACGCGCTCGCCGGGGGCTGCACCCTGTTTGACCTGGACACGCTGAAACAGGAAAACAGCGCCGACGATTTTCGCAACCTGTTTATGTGCGAGTTTGTCGACGATAAAGCCTCGGTCTTTCCGTTCGAGGAGCTGCAGCGCTGCATGGTCGACAGCATGGAAGAGTGGGAGGACGTCGAGCCTTACGCCGACCGGCCATTCGGTCACCGTGTGGTGTGGATTGGCTACGACCCGTCACTGCGTGGGGATAGCGCCGGTTGTGTGGTTATCGCGCCGCCGGTTGTCGCCGGGGGCAAGTTCCGCATTCTGGAGCGCCACCAGTGGAAGGGCATGGACTTTGCCACCCAAGCCGAGTCAATCCGGGCGCTGACGCAAAAATATAACGTGGAGTACATCGGCATTGACGCCACCGGCCTCGGCCAGGGTGTTTACCAGCTCGTGCGCTCGTTCTACCCGGCAGCGCGAGAGATTCGCTACACGCCGGAAATGAAAACCGCGATGGTGCTCAAGGCAAAAGACACCATTCGCCGCGGCTGCCTGGAATACGACGTCGGCGCGACGGATATCACACAGTCGTTTATGTCTATTCGCAAAACCATGACAAGCAGCGGGCGCAGCTCCACGTATGAAGCGAGCCGCACCGAAGAGGCGAGCCACGCCGATTTAGCCTGGGCAACCATGCACGTATTAATCAATGAACCACTGACCGCCGCCAGCGGCAAGGCGTCCTCCTCCATTCTGGAATTTTACTGATGAAAAAAAAATACAAAGGTCAGCGCGCTGCAAAAGCGCAGCAGCACACCGCCACCCCATCACAAAATATGGAGGCGTTTACTTTCGGCGAGCCGACGCCGGTACTGGATCGCCGGGAAATTTTCGACTATCTGGAATGCGCCCATAACGGCAAATGGTACGAGCCGCCGGTGAGCTTCTCCGGCCTGGCGAAAACCATGCGTGCCGCCGTGCACCACAGCTCACCGATTTACGTTAAGCGTAATATTCTGGTGTCGACGTACATCCCGCACCCGAAGCTCTCCAGTCAGGACTTTAGCCGCCTGACGCTGGATTTTCTCGTGTTCGGCAACGGCTTTCTGGAAAAACGGCAGAGCCTCAGCAACAAGGCGCTGCGCTTTGAAACGTCCCCGGCCAAATACACCCGGCGCGGCGTGGAGCAGGATACTTACTGGTTTTTGCAGGACTTCAACAAGCCGCACCAGTATGCGGCGGGCTCGGTGTTTCACCTGATGGAGCCTGATATTAATCAGGAGCTTTACGGGATGCCGGAATATCTCAGCGCATTAAATTCAGCGTGGCTGAATGAGTCGGCGACGCTGTTCCGTCGCAAGTATTACCAGAACGGCGCGCACGCGGGTTACATCATGTATGTGACCGACGCCGCGCAGAGTAGCACCGACGTTGAAGCCCTGCGCCGTTCTATGCGCGATTCGAAAGGGCTCGGCAATTTTAAAAACCTGTTTTTCTACGCCCCGAACGGAAAACCGGACGGCATTAAAATCGTGCCGCTCAGTGAGGTGGCAACCAAAGATGATTTTTTCAATATCAAAAAGGCCAGCGCTGCCGACCTGCTCGACGCGCACCGGATCCCGTTCCAGCTCATGGGCGGCAAGCCCGAGAACATCGGTTCAATGGGCGATATTGAGAAGGTGGCAAAGGTCTTTGTGCGTAACGAGCTGTCTCCACTGCAGGCGCGTTTCATGGAGCTTAACGAGTGGGCGGGAGAGGAAATTATCAGATTCAAAAAATACTCACTTGAGGACGATTGACCCATCCACCACAGCCGCCCCAGGGCGGCTTTTTTACGTCCCGCCCTCAGACCGCCTCAGACGCACGACACACCACCGAAACCCGGCACCACCTCGCAATCCGACCACACCCGCACCGACGCCACAGCGCCGCGCTCAGGCCGAAAAATAATAATTAAATACCCGCCTCAGCGCGCAATGCTTTCCCCGCCACGCCTGCCCGCTTTAGGGGGCGTTTTTAATGCAGTTGCATGAACAGGCCGGAGCCGCGCCAGCACTGGCGACGCACGGTCAGCACGGGAAACCTTGACACATGCAAAACAATGCACCTGATGCATGCACAGATCTTTAGCCCTCAATTTTCACTTTGTAGCTTGTAAAATCAGCTTTGGCAATCAACAGGTGTATATCATTTTTTTTAGCATAAGCTTCTACAAAACTTCTCATATCCCCAGCTAAGCGCTCACCTAAAATGATCGCGTCGATACATCCCGGACTTAGAGGCACCGCTATGCCGGGCTGATGTTCATACACCTCATCTTTCTCTAAATACTTTAAGCTTCTAACCTCCTGCTCATTAATCCAATCATTATGTTTACGTAATGAAAATAAAGCATCCACTGTTAGAGGTCTTCCCCTCAGTCTCTCAACGAGATGCTTATAGGTGTCAATTTTGGGGGCCTCATCGGAATAAATGACATCGGCAATTTCAAGACCGGATTCAAGTAATTTCTGTTTGTTATATACAAAGCAGATGCCTTTCATACCATTTCCATAGTATCCCCACATCAAACGGCTATCATACGTCTTTGTGAAACAAGCCACAGCAACGCCTTTTTGATAAGTAGAAACCAAAGCCTTTATAAATGACTCCCCCCAATACTGTCGTATATGCTCATATATTTCCACCATATCCTTCTGCATAAAACACCTTTGAATATACTCCCTTTGCTCAGCTAGATATCTTGTCTTCGCTAAGATTTTTGCTATATCATCCAAGGGTAATTTCTCTAAGCCGCTATCATCTAATTGAAAGAACATTTCGAATGGATCATTTAATCCAGCATACTTTGAATGCCAAATAATATTATTAACAAGTTCATTTATGGTATTTATGTTATCACCCCGAAATCTAAAGAGGTGAGTAGCACTTGAAATATCCATAGTTCTACCCTTTAAATTAGTTAAAGCGTTAATAAATTCTAACGCCTAACGGGACTCGTTGTTCAACGCCGCCAGCACTGAAAGCAAGTTTCAGCACCAGCGGCGTTTGTCACTATGTTGGTTAATTGTCGAGTATCGAATCGACATCACCCGTTCTTACATCAACACGCGCCGCTACGGTTTGCTTAACCACACCACCATAAGCATTGGTGCCTCGAAACGTTGTTTTCACAACCGCATGTGGGTCTTTATTCAAAATCAGATGATAGACAGTTGAAACATGTTTATAAGAGGAATCATCATTCATGTTGGCTTTTATCAGTTTCTCCAACGGGCGATAGGAGCCATCCCAACCGCTAAAGTTACCCTGAAACGCGTCAAGGTTGATTTTATTATTTAGAGATTGTGGATCCTTCTCGAAGTCATTGAAACACCACCCCAACACATCACCGAGCTTTAACGCATCATCTTTAGTAAAAGTGAACTCACTCATACAGGCGTAAAAGGCATCAGCAGAGCTGGCCGGTACACCTTTGAAGCCAACATAGTTTTTAACGATATTGTGCCGGGTTGATTTTGGCTCGTTGCGATACTCTTTGAGGGTTTTTTCTGCGTACTCAAATGTTGGTGTAACCAGTTCCGCTTTAACCGCCGGTACGTCACTTTTTACTACAGACTGACTTTTTTCAGTTGGCCATAAGATTGAGCCAATAACACCCAGCGCTAGGCAGCCGCCCAGATAAACGGCACTGGAACGCTTACGGTTTGGCATCCGAACCACCGACGGCTTGATTAAACCGACGATAAAAGCAATAAAGAGAGCCAGAGATAAAAAAGCCACTATAGTGTCCATAATTTTCCTTTGTGTGTAATCCCATATAAAACAACCTCATACTATCAAATCTGGCGGCAAGGATTGCACTCTTTTTAAAACGGACGTCAGCTTTACCCGGCCTTCTTAATAATGCTTCCAACCCTGTGCTGGAATCGAAGCTGTAAAAAAGACGGGATTATTGAACTTCATAAAAAATCTCATTATCTGATTTACTGTTTTCTCTACCTGCCAGGTCAGCGATGATTGACAGCGCAAGCTTGAGATCTGCTGCTTTACAGTTCGCTATCAACGAAACTTCCGCAATGAATTGAACACACGCCAGCTTATGCTGAGTGTGGCTAAATTGTTCGCCAACCATAAAATCCCCTAAATTTATACTGTACATTAATACAGTATAGTGTTGTGACAAAAAATTGGAAGTGAAATTAATGCATCTATGTGCATGATTAGATGAAGATTAATTTTTAAACTTTGCTTGCAGACTCTGACAACCTAGAAACGCGGCTCATGATCCTTTGTGTTTTCATATCGTAAGACGGTTTCGCGGTAAACACTTCGCCACTTGCGGATCCCCGGCATAACTTATCGCCAAAGCGCCCACGGCCACCGGCCATGAGGTGCAGCGCCTCGCCCCGGCTGATGGTTTCGCCGGTTACCTGGTGTATTTCCTCAATGGTTCGCGTTATCGCGGCGGCCTGTCTTTCCGTTCCCGGTGAAAACTGCCGCCTCGATACCGGCTTTTCTTCTCTCAACCGGCCTATAAGTCGCCGTCTTTCACTCCGGCTTAGTGGTTTTGATAAATCCAGCTCCGGTGGCTCGCTATCGCTCCCCGTACAGTTATTGACAGAACTCCGAGAGGGCGCAGAAGCGCCCTTAACGTCAAAATCCAATTCAACGGCCAAATCAGAGGCTCGTTTTGGGACAATCTTCCACTGTGTAAGACGGGTTAAGATTGACGAATCAGAGCCGATGGCCGTGTCGTATACGCCACGAATGCAGACGGTTTCCTCTCCGTACTGGTTCAGATCGTCGCGAGCTTCATACAGCGTGCGCACCTGCAGCTCATCACGACGAACAAACGGGCCACCTTGAGCGTTAACATAATCAGCCCAACGCCCCCAATGCGCAGCATCATGAACCGCTGCAAATTCAACGCTAAGCGCGCGGGCTGTTTCAGGGTCAGCCATGCGACGCAATTCACGATAAACGGTTACCGGCGCACCGCCGACAAATTGAAACTGACGGATGTGCCACCGCGCCGCCCAGGCTGAAACAGCAGGGGCGCTTTCTTTGAGCAGCTCGCCGCTCTCGTCGTCCGTCTCATCGTTCAGCGCATAGCCATCAATGTTTTTAGAAATGTATTTGGCGATATAGCCTGTCGCACTGCCTTTCTCCGGATCGATAGCCTCGGCATGAAAACGTGCTTTTCTTGCCTTATCGCTTCTCAGCTCGGAAGAATCCTCCTGGTAGGTGTAATCCCGGATAATGCCGCGTACACGTTCAACATCTTCCGGTTGCATGAACATGAGCATGTGCCAGTGAGGGGTTGCATCGTGATGTGGTTCGGCAACGCGGATCCCGAATATGCGAATATCTTCGCGGTGCAGCTTGGCGCGAATACGAGCCCATACGCCGGTTAAATAAGACTGCGTGTCTGCCGGGTTGCTTCCGTTCCACTTGGTGTTACGGTAGCCCGCTTTCGTCGTGGCGTGATATTTGGACGGGGCGGTGATGGTGTAGAACTCACCAACATAACCGAGACCTGAGCAGATATCCTCAAACCCGCGAATACGAGCCATTAATTCACAGCGACGAATAGCAGGGTTAGCGACAGAGCCGTCATATTTTTCAATCAGGCTGAAGCGATTTCCTTCCGCGTCCTCAAGCTCAAGCCCCTTGAGAAATTCGCGGGTGCGGCGCTTTTGCTCGCGCCAGTCAGTTACGCAGTTTTTACTCGCGTAAGCGTGCTTCTTCTTGCTAACGCTACCGACAGCAATTTGCAGGTGTTCGCGCCAGGAGGCAGCAACACGGCGCAGGCGACCACGCCACCACGTTTCGGTAAACATGCGAATGACTGCTGGGGCTAAATCATCCTGATCAACGCGCTTACTTAATACGCGATCCCAATGCGGGGGGGTGACATTAAACTGCAGGGCAATTAATCCGGCGCGAGTGTACCAGGTGTAAAGCGTTTTCAGCTCGCCGAATCCAGAGTCGTCAATATTTGCTAGCTCGGCGCGGGTAAGGTTCGCAATATCAGCGGCCAGTAAATCCACATCAGCGCGCGACATATCCGGCAAGCGGTTATAGCGGCTTACCATGTTGACCATGCTTGATGCGGTATAGCGGATAATGTCGGTATCGAATTGACCGCCAAACGCGGCGCTTGATACGTCGGCATTAATACCGGTCACCTGGTATTTTTGGGTAACAAGCTCAACGCGGGACAATGCCCTTTTGCAAAAGCTGATTAAAAAGGCATTAGCTCGCTGGCTTCCCTGCTCACGCTCCAGCACGGCAGCGGTGCGGTAAACATCAAAACGCACACACTCGGGCAGAAGCGCCAGGGATTTTCTTGCATGCAACAACGCCGCAAACATACGGTTGCGGCGATATTCTTCGGCATAGGTGAGGTAAGGGCTGGCGATTGCCGCCCGTGGAGCATTCCACGGGTAAGCATATTTAATTGCTTCCACTACACGCCTCTGTAGTGTTTGGATTTAAGCTCAGTGATTTGCTGACAGGTCACACAAGAGGCAACTCCCGGAAGTGCTGTATGTCTTGCCTCCGAAATTGGTGCATCACACTCTTCACAGGTAAATCGAGAAGGTGCAGCGGTACGTCTGCGAGCCTGATTGATGTGGCGCTCGCGTTCCTTCACTTCGTCCATTGCGTCGGTCATCAGTGCAGCTCCTGCGATTCGTTTTCAAAGCGAATAGCTTCGCGGCGTAGCAGATCAGCGGCTTCTTTGCCATCCATGCCGGTATTTGTGATGTGAATTGCCAGCGCCTCAAGGCGCAAGGAAACCGCAGCGGCGCGCGCTTTGCGTTCCTCGTTTTTGGCTTTACTCAACATTGCGCCCAGCGCATCGTTATCAACTTGAAATGCACTAATCTGAATATTTCGCATTTATGCTTCTCCTGAATTTAGGCAAAAGAATGCCCGGCGGGTTTACGCCTTTGTTTTTAAAAGTGGTTAATTAATCAGCTAGATAAATATCGTGTTTTGAAAAACGACGCGGCAGAATGCTTCCCCAGCGCGTTAATTCGTTCATCGACTCAATAATGAGAAAGCGGCGCGGCTTATCGAAATACTCAAACGGCTTGCCGATTTCGTCAGACTTAAATGCTGCAGGCTCTTTACGGTTCGCCAGTGTCAGGACGACGAATTTAAAATTGTCGTCCAGCTTATTAAAATTACGCTGCGCGGCGTTACTCGTCGCCTTTAATTGCTGGCGAAAACGTGCGAGACATTCGTCGCCGGTCATTTTTAGCGGCTCATCAATACGCGCGTGCATAAAGTACACATTGTTAAATTCTTTTTTTGCGGCCGGAACGGATGAAGAGAGCGCAGCACTTTTCATTTAATCCCCCAACGTTTAATCAGCCAGGTAAACAAAGATGGCTTTTTAGCGCAAAGACCATTTAACAATGCAGACTGGTCGCGGCTTGGGTGCCAGCGCTTACCATCTTTCCCGGATATCCAGCCATGCCCGAAGTGCATAGAGGGGCTTTGGCTTTTCAGCAGTGAAGCAAATGATGGCTCATTCCTCAGCATGGTCACCTCAGATAATCCCAAATGATGCGCTGATACCGCTCACGCTATCGACCACGCTCGACATAGCCGGATTAGCCTGCAAACGAGCCTGCAATGCCATCGCAGAAAGAGACAGCATTCGGATCCCTGAATTAATGCTCTCAACCATCGAATTTTTACGCGCCGGGGTGAGACGTTCTGTTGATACTGCTCCAGTGGCCAGCTCGCCGAGTTTGCTCATTGCATGCATGACGTAAGACTGCAATTTGTCTTTCGCCAGCTCGTTAACCGGTACACACGGCAGACAATGAATTTGCGCGAGAAAGCCATCAACCAAGATTGAGTCTTCGGTCAGGTCAGTCAGTAGCCACAATTCAGACGGCGTCAATTGGTGAGGCTGTTCTGGGTTAAGCTTGTTACGTAAGGTTTGAACGTTCATACCCATACGCTCGGCTAGCTTCGACATATTGTGCCGCTGAGCAAATGCCCGGCATGCTTCGTCATAGTGAGGATGTTTGGAAACTTGAAAATCAAACATGCGCTTTTCCTCGTTAGCTTAAATAATCGAGTTGTTCAGGCGGCCACATAGCGACAATTGATGCCCTGGGCTAGGAGGCGGGCGCGGAAAGCAATCATGTTGATACGTGCGGCACCACCGTCTTTTTTACGAGGCATCAGGAGTAGGTCTCCATCAGCAACCATCTGTTTTACCGTGCGAATGCTGTAGCCGTAGCGTTCAGCAAATTCGTCATAAGTCATGAGGTCTGCGCCAGACGGGATTGCAATTTGTGAAGTCATAAGTGATCATCCTCTGTTGATAGTCATTCCTGTGCATTGGCGTGCATTTTTCAGGTTTAAGCGGAATCTAATCTCATTTATTTAAGTTGTCAAATTGGATTTTTGCGATTACTCGGATTTTTAAGATGAAACTGAACGAACTAGAAGGTGGAAAAGCTGTGTTGCAGCGCATGCTGGACGCTTATGGTTTCACTATGCAAAAGCAGCTTGGTGATATGCACGAGTTGTCATCAGGGACGATCAGCACATGGATAAGGCGAGATTATTTCCCTGGTGATGTGGTGGTAGCTTGCGCTCTGGATACGGGGGTATCACTGCGTTGGTTAGCGACAGGGAAGGGAAGTAAGTTCGATACAGACCATACGCAAGGTAGGATGAGGACGTTAATCCGCTTCGATATTCTGGCTGGCAATCTGGTCGAAAATGATAAATGGATTGTTGATGATTCGCTTCTTTCAGATGCGGTAACTAGCCCGAAGTACGTTTGTAAGGGGCTAAGCTCCTGGATTATCGATTTTGATACTACTGATATCTCTAATGGCCGTTGGTTGCTGAGTATTGATGGCGATCATGACATTTACGATGTTGCGAGAATTCCAGGCAATAAAATCAAGGTGAGCAATTCAGGCACTGATTTTCAGTGCGCAGTCTCAGAGGTTGAATGCATTGGCCTGGTACACCTTACCCTGAGCAGAACTAGCTAAAAGAATTATGGCGATAAAAAAACTAGCCTCTGGTGAGTGGCTTTGCGATTTCCGCGTAGATGGCGCTGAAAGCCGCCGAGTGCGAAAGAAATTCACCACCAAAGGTGAAGCTGTTGCCTTTGAACAGTATTACCGTGAAGAGGCGAAAAATAAGCCGTGGATGGGTGAGAAGGAAGACCGTCGACGCTTGAGTGAACTGATTGAACTCTGGCATAACCTTCACGGCCAGTCGCTGGCCGCCAGCAAATCCCGATTGGCTAAACTACGCATAGTTTGTCGTGGGCTTGGTGATCCAATTGCGACCCAACTTACCGCCAAAGACTTTGCCCACTATCGAGATAAACGTCTCAAGGGTGAAATCGACAATGGCTATCACGCAAATCCCGAAAAGTGGATTGCGAAACCTGTGACTGTGAACCGGGAACAACAGTACCTCGAAGCTGTTTTCAACGAGCTGAAGCGGTTGGGGGAGTGGAGTTTGCCAAACCCTCTCGAAGGCGTGCGTGTTTTCAAAGAAGCCGAAAAAGAAATGTCGTGGCTTACTCACCCGCAAATTCAAGAAGTGCTCAACGCCTGTGAGTCATACGGAAAAATTTATTTAACTCGCATTGTTAAAGTATGCCTGACGACCGGCGCTCGATGGAGCGAAGCTGAACGTTTGACCCGTTCACAGCTATCACCCCACAAGCTGACTTTCACGAAAACGAAGGGGAAGAAGAACCGAACAGTACCGATCCCACGGTGGCTGTATGAAGAACTGGCTCCTCTGCAGGGAAAAATGTTCCATCCTTGCTATCAAGAATTCAAGAAAATGCTCACGCTGACCGATATACAGTTAGCTGAGGGGCAGAAAACGCATGTGTTACGCCATACGTTTGCGAGTCACTTTATGATGAATGGTGGGAATATTTTGGTGTTACAGAGAATCTTAGGTCATGCGAATATTCGTGAAACTATGCGCTATTCTCATTTTTCCCCTGATCATTTAGAGGATGCTGTACTTTATAATCCATTATCAAAGATTAGTTTAGAATAAGAGGGAAATTATGATTGACCACTGTGAGGAGTATGAGAAACAGTATCCATTTTATGTTTCTTTGATGAGTCAAGCGATGCCTGTGCTTAGAAAGCTGGTAGAGGATGAAAGTGTTTCTATATTCAATATTGAAGGCAGGGTGAAAACTATAGACTCATTGAGGGTTAAGTTGACAAGAAAAGTATATGTTAACCCTTTGGAGGAAATTGAGGATTTCTGTGGGATTAGAATTATTTGTTATTATGAGTCTGACTTAGATAGAATTGAAGATATTATCAGAAAGGAGTTTGATGTTACTTCTGGATCAGATAAGCAAAAGGAAATAGATGTCGATCGTTTTGGATACTCCTCGAGGCATTTGATATGTAAAATTAAAGATGAGTGGTTAAATGTCCCGAATTATCGTAATTTGGGTGGGTTTAAGATGGAGATACAAGTCCGAACAATGCTGATGCATACATGGGCAGCGATAAGCCACAAACTCTTATATAAACGAGAGAAAGATGCGCCTAGAGAGATTAAAAGAAGCTTGAGTAAATTAAGCGCTCTCATTGAGCTTGCCGATGAAAAATTTGACAGTATAAAAGATTTGAAAATTTCCTATAACGATAGAATTGAAACTCAAGGAGAAGTGATAAATAAAGATGAGGCATTGAACTCAGACAACTTAATAAAATTAATTAATGAATACTCGCCTGGGAGGAAATTCTCAAATGAGGATATTCCAGAGCTTCTTGATGAAATAAGAAGGTATGATTCCACTGTTGAAGAATTCGAAAAAAGAATTACGCAATGCATGCCTTACTTAGGTATGATGGAAAAGGAAGAATCGAATATGAATAATAACAGTGAACTTCCTATGTGGCATATAGAAGGATTTTGTAGAAGTATTTTAGATTTAACCTGTGAGCACTATTACAATTCAAGATGGGGAACCATACCTGAAGAGGCCATTCCCATAATAACTAAATATCGTGCTTTAGTTAAAGCACCGGTTGAAGAAGTTTGAGTAATGTGTCCATGTTGTGCCCACGCAGCATGTTTTTGACCGCATCTCGCAGCACCAGATAGGTATATAACATTCTGTTTATAAAGAAAAATCTATGTTTTTCCATGTGCTTTAGTAAAAGCGTCTTAACTAAGATTCGCTTAGGCGACATCCAAATAAAAGGGCTGCCATCTGGCAGCCCTTTTTTATGGGAAAAAGAAAGCATCGTGCGCTTGTAAAGGTCATCACTCTGGCTGAAAAACATGTGAATTGTGTTTTGTTGTTTGCCCCAAACAGTCGAAAACCACGTTTTTCGGCTGTTTGTCACCGGACTGAAAGGGCTGCCATCAGGCAGCCCTTTTTTATGCTCTAAATCGGCCTTGATTATGGGGCGGTGATGACGACCGCGACGCGGCGGTTTTCCGCGCGGCCTTCGCCGGTGTTGTTGCTGGCCACCGGGTATTTCTTACCCAAACCTTGGGTTGTGAGGTTGCTGCGTGGGATGTGAGCACCTTCGGCCCAGGCATCTGCCACGATATTAGCTCGCTTGAGGGAGAGTTGTTCGTTGTAGCCGTCTTCACCGTAGTTATCCGTGTGACCATCCATGCGGGCGTGTTTCAGGCCGGTCGCAGAGAGTTTGGCGGCCATACTCTGGATGGTCTGGTAGCTTTCAGGCTGCAGCTTGTACTGGTTTTTACCAAACAGGATCTTGTCTGACAGTCCAAGTGACCAGCCGTTGTTTGACTCAGAGAATCCGTACGAGCGCATCGCGGCAACCTGTTCAGGAGAGAACGTCGATGGCGGTGCCTGACAGCCAGTTAACAGAAACGAGAAGAGGATTGCCGGTGCAAATAAGCGTGAAGCTTTCATAATGTATCCCTTTGGGGCGGTTTTATTAGCAACTCACGTTGCTTGTGTTTTTCTATGTACATATTGCGATCAGCAGTTTCCATCAGGCTTTCCGCTGAGGTGATATCTTTCGCGAGCGCAACGCCGATGCTTAGGGTCATGGTGACCCAGTGCTCGCCTGGTAAAAGGATCGGCTGCTCGACCATTTCTTTTAACTGTTCCAGCACGGAAGCGGCTTGTTCTTCGCTATTCACAGAATGAAGCAGCATGGCAAATTCGTCCCCGCCGAGGCGGAAGGCGAGGTAGCGCGTATTGGCATACACCTGTAACCGTTTTGCGACTTCAATAAGCACAGTATCCCCGGCCGCATGTCCCCAGGTATCGTTAACAAATTTGAAGTTGTCGCCGTCCATAAACAGCAAGGCGCTGTTCTGGAGGGTTTCGGGATCTGCAATCAGTTTATCCAGCGCGGTTCGGAAGGCTGCTCGGTTTGCCAGGCCCGTCAATGAGTCCTGCAGGGCCGTTTTCTGCAGCGAAGCATTTTTCAGCTGAAGCTGTTTTTGCCATTCTTCCATCTCATCCAGCAGGCTGTTGAAGTCCTGGGCAAAGAGGTGAAACTCCTCAATTTTTTCCGGTGATACGCGGCGAGAAAAGTTACGGTTGCTGCGAACGTCGTGGACAACGTCAGTAATATTCTGCAGCGCGGCATCAATATCGCGATGTAAATGACGTGAAATGCCTAATGCGATAACTGACGCGAGTAAAATACAGGCCGTCAGCACGCCTAATGAGAGCCAGACAAACAAAGTCACGGTAGCATCCGTGCCTATCAGCCGCATTTCCCCGATGATTTTCCCGTTATGCCAGATAGGCTGCCTGATCGGATGAGGATATAGCCATCGGGTAACCAGGCCACTCACCATGTCATGCTGAGACGGCTTATCTGCCTGCCAGTGCGTGAGCTCCTGACCATTAACATCTACCACCTTTGCGGCGGTGAATTGCCCTTGCTTGCCCAGCACGGCCAGGGTTTCATTGGCCGCGGTGCCATCACGGAAAACAACGGCGGCTTCCAGGCTATGACTAACAGTCACCGCCAGCAATTCGAGGTTTTTTTGCGCATACTGTTTTAGCGTCAGCATCGAAGCGACGGAAAGCAGCAGCCAGACAGCCAGCATGGCAATAACCACGCTGATTATGCTGATTCTACGTAACGTTCCTTTAAACGTTGGACGTGACGGCGTAGTCAAATCCTTATTCATGACTATTATTCCCTGGCCGAGCCAGCAGTAATACATCCGGACTAACCCTGACGCCGCTGCGGCTGAGGGCATCAAGGTTTACCGAAAAAGAAACTGCGTCATTATGAATATTCAGGCAGAAAGCACTGCCAATTATGCATTGTGGGTTCTGCTCGGCAATTAACAATAAAGGCCGGGATTGATAACGTTCTATTAATTGCAACTGCTGTTGTGGTGACTCGTTACCAAAATATATCCCGTCGCAGTTCGCTCGCAATGCCTCGTCTGATGACTGAACGATGAAGGGTTGATATGAAATATCGCTATTTTTTGTGCTTAGCGTCGTGGCATAGGCTGCCGTTGAAAATATGCAGAGCTTTGGAAGCCCCTGTAGCTGAGGCCAGCGGGTGTAGCTGACAATCCCGGCCACTGTAGTGCGGACTTTGTCGGGCAGCACGGGGCTTGTTGCCTGTGCAGCCTGCATCCTGAATATCGTTAGCGCGAGGACGATAAACGTTAAAAATAACGTCAGCCCGCGGAGTTGAGACGTGGTTTTCACGCGCCACCAGCCCAAAAGCATCCTGGCCGGTGAAGCCAGTCTTTATTATTTATGATGTTGCCTTTGAGCATATCACTCCTACGTATTTCCGTCATTCATTCCCAGGTGTGATGATATTCCTGATTATCCAAAATAATAACGAGAATAACCCTGGAAAGATGGTGTAAATCGTTATCAGTTTCCCCACGAAAAACGCACACGTGGGGGATAATATCAGCATAGAAGGTGGAATGAATTTTTACGCGCGCTTTTGTTTAGTCATGCAAGTTTGACCATAAAATGTGCATTTTTATGTCCTGTGTAATTTTTTATTTACGAATTTGGCGATTGCATGCGGCATTTAATTGGTTGTGTAACGATTAATTTACGTATAATGGATTGCAATCTTTACTGTCGGCGGTTACAGTAAGGTCTCCTCTACGAGGAAACGACTATCGCAAACGAGCTAAATACAGGACAGACATCATGCAAAAAGACGCGCTTAACAACGTTCATATCTCTGACGAACAGATACTCATCACGCCGGATCAGCTGAAAGCGGAATTTCCACTCACTGCGGCTCAGGAAGCGCAAATTGAGCAGTCCCGCCAGACTATCTCCAATATTATTGCTGGCCGCGATCCGCGCCTGCTGGTTGTTTGTGGACCTTGCTCGATCCACGATCCGGAAGCTGCGATTGAATACGCTCGTCGTTTTAAAGCTCTGTCTGAACAAGTTAGCGATAGTCTGTACCTCGTAATGCGCGTCTATTTTGAAAAGCCTCGTACGACCGTGGGTTGGAAAGGGCTGATCAACGACCCGCACATGGATGGCTCGTTTGATGTGGAAGCAGGGCTGAAAATTGCGCGTCGCCTGCTGGTTGAGTTGGTAAGCCTGGGGCTGCCGCTGGCAACCGAGGCGCTGGATCCCAATAGCCCGCAATACCTGGGCGACCTGTTTAGCTGGTCTGCAATTGGTGCGCGTACCACTGAATCCCAGACTCACCGCGAAATGGCTTCTGGCCTTTCTATGCCGGTTGGTTTTAAAAATGGCACTGACGGTAGCCTGGGCACGGCGATTAACGCGATGCGCGCCGCTGCAATGCCGCACCGTTTCGTAGGCATTAACCAGGCGGGGCAGGTTTGCCTGCTGCAGACTCAGGGCAACCCGGATGGGCACGTGATTCTGCGCGGTGGTAAAGCGCCTAACTATAGCCCGGCTGATGTTGCCCAGTGCGAAACAGAAATGCAGAAAGCCGGCCTGCGTCCGTCCTTGATGATCGATTGCAGCCACGGCAACTCAAATAAAGACTTCCGTCGCCAGCCGGGCGTGGCCGAATCCGCCATTGCCCAGATTAAAGATGGTAACCGCTCTATTATTGGCCTGATGATTGAAAGTAATATCCATGAAGGGAATCAATCATCAGAGCAGCCGCGTAGCGAAATGAAATACGGCGTGTCCGTTACCGATGCATGCATCGACTGGGAAACTACGGACAGCCTGCTGCGTGAGATCCACAAAGCTCTGAGCGGCGTGCTGGCGGCTCGTCAGGCATAAGAGGTTTACTATGGTGGCTGAATTGACCGCGCTGCGCGATCAAATCGACGAAGTGGATAAGGCGCTACTGGATTTGCTGGCTAAGCGACTGGAACTGGTGGCGGAAGTGGGTGAAGTAAAAAGCCGTTTCGGCTTGCCGATTTATGTGCCGGAGCGAGAAACCTCCATGC
The DNA here is from genome assembly GCF_011752835.1 of Enterobacter sp. Ap-1006. Classification (NCBI taxonomy): domain Bacteria; kingdom Pseudomonadati; phylum Pseudomonadota; class Gammaproteobacteria; order Enterobacterales; family Enterobacteriaceae; genus Enterobacter; species Enterobacter sp. Ap-1006. The sequence goes on from NZ_VWWU01000007.1 coordinate 130,736, forward strand.
TGGCGTCTCGCCGCAAAGAGGCTGAAGCTCTGGGCGTTCCGCCGGATTTAATTGAGGACGTGCTGCGCCGCGTGATGCGCGAGTCGTACTCCAGCGAGAACGACAAGGGCTTTAAAACCCTGCATCCTGCTTTGCGTCCGGTGGTGATTGTTGGCGGCGGGGGCCAGATGGGCCGTCTGTTTGAAAAAATGCTGACGCTTTCCGGCTACCAGGTTCGTATTCTTGAAAAAGAAGACTGGGACAAAGCACCGGCGCTGCTGGCCGATGCGGGCATGGTGATTGTCAGCGTACCGATTCATATCACCGAGCAGGTTATCGCTAAGCTGCCTCCGCTGCCGGCGGACTGCATCCTGGTGGATTTAGCGTCGGTGAAGAATGGCCCGCTGCAGGCGATGCTTGCCGTACATTCGGGCCCGGTTCTTGGCCTGCACCCGATGTTTGGCCCGGATAGCGGCAGCCTGGCAAAACAGGTTGTGGTCTACTGTGATGGTCGTCAGCCTGAAGCCTATCAGTGGCTGTTGGAACAGATTCAGGTCTGGGGTGCGCGCTTGCACCGCTCCAGCGCGATTGAGCATGACCAGAACATGGCGTTTATTCAGGCGTTGCGCCACTTTGCGACCTTCGCCTATGGCCTGCATCTGGCGGAAGAAAATGTGCAGCTTGAACAGCTGCTGGCGCTGTCTTCGCCGATTTACCGGCTGGAGCTGGCAATGGTGGGCCGACTGTTTGCCCAGGATCCACAGCTTTATGCCGACATCATCATGTCGTCGGAAAGTAACCTGGCGCTGATCAAGCGTTATTATAAACGGTTCGGCGAGGCGATCGGCCTGCTGGAACATGGCGACAAGCAGGCGTTTATCGACAGCTTCCGGAAAGTGGAGCACTGGTTCGGGGATTACGCGCAGCGTTTCCAGAATGAGAGCCGCGTTCTGTTACGGCAGGCAAATGATAACCGTCAGTAGGTGCCAAAAGGTCTTATAATCAAAAGCCAGTGGGATTTTGCCCGCTGGCTTTTTTGTTTGTCAAAAGGATCCCTGAAATGGCTGAGCCGCAGTTGCTGTTCGACTATACCGGTCACTTACCCGAATGCCCTACGTGGAGTGCAGAAGAAGGCAGCCTCTACTGGACGGATATTCTGGAGAATGAAATCCACCGCTACCATCTGGCCAGCGGCAAACATGACGTTATTCAGTTTTCTGAAGAAGTAGGCTGTTTTGCCTTGCGTGAGTCGGGCGGATTTATTGTGGCGATGCGCAGCGGTATCTGGCTAACCAATAATACCGGGCTGATCGTGGGCAAAGTCTGTGATAACCCGAGTAACCCGGATTTGGCGCGTTTCAACGATGGCGGCACCGACCGACAGGGGCGTTTTTATGCCGGCACGTTCTGGGGGCCAGGGGATTACAACGGCGCGCTACTTTGCCGGGTGGATAACGATCTGGCGCCGCATGTAGTTCAGCATGATATTCATGGCGCAAACGGGCTTGCATTTAGCCCGGACGGCAAATGGATGTATACCTCTGACACGCCCAATGCCGTGATTTACCGCACGCCGCTGGATGAGCAAGGCGAGCCAGGCCGACGTGAAGTCTTCAGGCGGTTTGCCGAAGGTGAGGGCATTCCTGATGGCGCGGCGATGGATTGCGAAGGCTATTACTGGACAGCGTTGTTTGATGGCTACTGCATTGTGCGTATTTCTCCTCAGGGTGAGATTGTGGAAGAGCATCGCTTGCCCGTGCGTTGCCCGACGATGGTCTGTTTTGGCGGCGAGGATATGAAAACACTGTTTATTACCACCACCAGAGAAAACATGGACGAAGATGAAGTGGCCCGATTACCGCTTTCCGGGGCGATTTTCACCCTCCGCGTTGCGGTGGCCGGAATGGAAAAACTGAATTTTCGGGAAGTGTGATTTGTGCAGCCCGGTTTTAGCCGGGCTGGCATTGTTATCAGGCCGGGTCGACCGGTACCACGTTTTCGCTTGGGTAGCTGCCGAGCACTTTCAGAGAACGAGTGATTTCCCCCAACTCGCGCAGCGCCTTACGCATACTCTCATCTTTCAGGTTTGCCTGAATATCGAGATAGAACATCTCTTCCCACGGGTTGCCGTTGATTGGGCGCGATTCCAGCTTAGTCATGATCAGACTGTGGTTGCGTAATACCAGAAGTGCTTCTACCAGGGCACCAGCCTGCTGGCCAGTCGCCATCAGCAATGTAGTTTTCGCTGGTACCTGGTCGGATACTTCGACGGCCTTACGGGCGAGAACGATGAAGCGAGTGATGTTCTGGGTCTGGTTCGCGAGGTTACGCTCCAGCACCTGCAGGCCATAAAGTGCGCCGCCGGCTTCGCTGCCCAAAGCGGCAACGTGAGGAGAGTTGGCCTGAGCGACTTTTTCCATCGCGGCAGAGGTACTTTCGGTGTATTCAATTTTCCAGTGTGGATAGCGATTAATGAACTGGCTGCACTGCTGGAAAGGTTGAGGGTGACTATAAACCGTTTGGATTTCCTCGAGATCGGTGGAACCGGAAACCAGTACGCAGTGGTCAATCGGCACGGTCATTTCGGCGACAATCGACAGGCTGGTGTGCTGCAGTAGATCGTAGACATCATTAATGGCCCCCGAACTTGTGTTTTCGATTGGCACTACAGCGTAATCGGCCTGGCCGGTTTCCACCTGATTGAAGATGTCGTGGAATTTGGCACAGCCGCTTTCGATGAACTGCTCAAAGTGGCGCGCGGCATACTGGCGCGCAGCAAGATGAGAATAAGAACCTTTAGGGCCGAGGAAAGCGACGCGGGCAGAGTGAGGGTTCGTTTTGTTCAGGTGCTGCTGCAGCAGAGTTTGCTGGGTCAGAACAGAATCTTCAATAATGAGCTGGAACAGGCGCGTGATGTAGTGGGCATCGAGATGGTGATCTTTACCGAGAGTAATCAGGCGTTCCAGTAAATCTCTTTCACGATCGATATCGCGTACCGGGCGGTGAGAAGCAAGTTTGGCTTTGCCAACTTCAACCGCTAGCAGGCGGCGCTCTGCCAGCAGGGCTAACAGCTTTTCATCCAGCGCGCTGATTTTATCGCGCAGGGCCAGCAACGGATTAATTTCGGTCATAACGCTACCTTTTCGGTGTCCATAAAAAAAGCCTCCCGGTTGGGAGGCTTGTTTGTTCGTCTTCGCATTCTTTATCACACGACGAATTGCCTCCCAGTCAGGGGAAGGTAAAAAAGAATGCGAAGAGGAACGGGAAAAGTTTCATGTCAGGTTTCCTGAGGAATCTGAGAGGTAAAGTACCTGCTCTGTTTTCGTTCTGTCAATAAAAAACGCGCCCGGAGGCGCGTTGCGGTGAGTGGAAGGAGAGTGATGTATTACTCTTCGTCAGCTTCTGCTTCTGCGAAGGACACGTCTTTCACTGAACCTGCTGCGCGACGTGCTTCACCTTTGTGTTGCACTTTATTTAACTGCCGCTCCAGTTTGTTGATCAAATCGTTGATAGCCGTATACATATCTTCATGTCTGGCACTGGCTACGAGGTGCCCATTCGGTGTGTTAATCGTGGCATCAGCCACAAAACCTTGAGGCTCTTTGGACAAGATAATATGTGGATTAATGAGATGAGTTTGCCACTTGTCCAGTTTGCTGAGACGGTCGGCGACATGCTGGCGAATAGCTGGGGTGATTTCCATTTGCTTGCTGGTAATGTTCATTGTCATAAATTTACCTCTTGTCTTTGCCGTCTTGGTAACTCCAGCATACCGTTCTTAATGTCAAAATGTGTGATGTAAATCACGTTATTTTGTCACTTTTTGTCAAGGAGACCTTTTTGTGAGGCAGGACAGGATATGTGCTTTTAAGGCTTGTGGTTATCAGAAATCACGTCCATATTTGATGAGATGACCTGACGCTAAACCGTTTCAGTTTTTGCGTCGGCAGATAAAAAAACGGCAGCCGAGGCTGCCGTTTTTCTTGTTATATTGTCGATCAGGTGTTGCTGCTGTTGGCGGCAATGATCTTCGCGACTTTCTCTGCCTGACCCGGCATCTGCAGCTCGCGGTAGGCATTTTCCATCAGCTTCAGGCCATCACGGGTAGCCTGAGTGTCAGGATAATCACGCAGCATACCTTCTACGCGATTAACTACTGCCACCCACGCGCCGCGTTTCGTGTAATATTGCGCCACGGAAAGCTCATACTTCGCCAGGCGATCTTTCAGGAACACGAGACGTTTAGTCGCATCGGTAACGTACTGGCTGTTCGGGTAGCCGCGCACCAGCTTCGAGAAGTCGTTAAAGGCATCGCGTGCGTGCTGGGGATCCCGGTCGGAACGGTCAACGCCGAAGAAGCCCTGCAGCGCACTGTCATCCAACGCCATGTCCGTCAGGCCACGCATGTAAAGTACGTAGTCGATGTTTGGATGAGTTGGATTGAGGCGCATAAAGCGATCGATCGCCGCCTGAGCCAGCGGTAAGTCCGCATTTTTGTAGTAGGCGTAGATCAGGTCGAGCTGCACTTGCTGAGAGTACGGGCCGAATGGATAGCGGTTATCCAGCGCTTCCAGTTGCGTTATCGCCGCTTTAAAGTTACCGTCCTGCAGCTTTTGCTGGGCAGTCGCGTAGATCTCAGAAGGCGGATTATCAGGAACCTCATCCTTGGAACTGGAGCAACCAGCCAAAGCCAGGCTCAACGTGGCCGCTGCCACCAGATATTTCATGCGCGTCATGACGTTTGACTTTCCTAAGTAATGTTATTTCCGGGAGAGTTCGTGTTCCGGCTCCCGATAAAGACCAGCTACAATAGCACATTATATTAAACGGCATTGCCGTAAAACCCAACGTTAACGAAAGAAGCTGTCTATGGCACAACTAGTACAACTCACCGAAACGGTGTCCGATTCACAACTGGGTCAACGCTTAGATCAGGCATTGGCCGAATTGTTCCCGGATTATTCGCGTTCGCGCATAAAAGAATGGATTCTTGACCAGCGAGTTACGGTCAACGGCGTTGTCTGGGACAAGCCGAAGGAGAAAGTGTTGGGTGGCGAAAGCGTAACCATCAATGCTGAAATTGAAGAAGAGGTCCGCTGGGAGGCTCAGGATATCCCGCTAAATATCGTCTACGAAGATGAAGATATTCTGGTGATCAATAAGCCACGCGACCTCGTTGTGCACCCCGGTGCGGGCAATCCGGACGGTACTGTGCTCAATGCGTTGCTGCACTATTACCCGCCAATTGCGGATGTGCCTCGTGCGGGCATTGTTCACCGTCTGGATAAAGACACCACCGGCCTGATGGTTGTGGCAAAAACTGTCCCGGCGCAAACTCGCCTGGTTGAAGCCCTTCAACTGCGAGAAATTACCCGTGAGTATGAAGCCGTTGCAATTGGTCATATGACCGGTGGTGGTACGGTTGAAGAACCAATCAGCCGCCATCCAACTAAACGTACCCACATGTCAGTGCATCCAATGGGCAAACCGGCGGTCACTCACTATCGCATTATGGAGCACTTCCGCGTGCATACGCGCCTGCGTTTGCGCCTGGAAACCGGCCGTACTCACCAGATCCGCGTTCACATGGCGCATATCAGCCATCCGCTGGTGGGCGATCAGCTTTACGGTGGCCGTCCTCGTCCGCCGAAAGGCGCATCGGAAGAGTTCGTCAGCGTACTGCGCAAGTTTGATCGCCAGGCCTTACACGCAACCATGCTGCGCCTGTACCATCCTATCAGTGGTATTCTGATGGAGTGGAGCGCGCCAATCCCACAGGATATGGTTGAACTGATCGAAGCTCTACGCGCTGATACCGAAACCCATAAAGACCAACTGGACTGGCTATGACCAAAACGATCGTCCCGCACTGGCCTCTTCCTGAAGGCGTTGCTGCCTGTAGCTCAACCCGCGTGGGTGGCGTTAGCGTCGCACCGTATGACTCGATGAATCTGGGGGCCCATTGCGGCGACGATCTGGCTGATGTTGAAGAGAATCGTCGATTATTTTATGCCGCCGCAGGCTTGCCTTCGAAGCCGGTCTGGCTTGAGCAGGTTCACGGGAAAACTGTGTTGAAGCTAACGGGCGAGCCATATGCCTCAAAGCGAGCGGATGCTTCTTATAGCAATACGCCGGGGACGGTTTGCGCGGTGATGACGGCGGATTGTCTGCCGGTGCTGTTTTGTAATGAGGCTGGAACTGAAGTTGCGGCAGCGCATGCTGGCTGGCGCGGTTTATGTGAAGGCGTGCTCGAAGAGACGGTAGCCTGTTTCCAGGATCGCCCACAGAATATTCGCGCCTGGCTAGGGCCGGCAATTGGTCCTCAGGCGTTCGAAGTGGGGCCGGAAGTTCGCGAAGCCTTTATGGCGAAGGACGAAAAAGCGGCAAACGCTTTTAGCGCAGCGGGCGAAAAGTACTATGCTGATATCTACCAGCTTGCAAGGCAGCGGCTGGCGAACGTGGGTGTTACGCAGGTGTACGGCGGCGACCGCTGTACCTGGACCGAAAGTGGCGATTTCTTCTCATACCGCCGCGACAGAATAACGGGTCGTATGGCAAGTTTCATCTGGCTGATATAACCTATCGAATCAAGACGATCCAGTGCGTGTCGCTCGCGCTTCATATATTTCAGGTCATTAACCTTGAATAATTGAGGGATGACCTCATTTAATCTCCAGTAGCAAATTTGACCTGTTTATGGGAGGAGTTATGCGTCTGGATCGTCTTACCAATAAATTCCAGCTTGCTCTCGCCGATGCCCAATCTCTTGCTCTTGGGCACGACAATCAATTCATCGAACCTCTGCATCTGATGAGCGCTCTGCTCAATCAGGAAGGGGGCTCTGTGCGTCCGTTACTGACCTCTGCGGGGGTCAACGCGGGCAAATTACGTACCGACATCGAGCAGGCATTAAGCCGCCTGCCACAGGTAGAGGGCACCGGCGGTGACGTCCAGCCTTCTCAGGATTTGGTGCGTGTACTGAACCTGTGCGACAAACTTGCACAAAAAAGAAACGACAACTTTATTTCGTCAGAACTGTTTGTTCTGGCGGTACTTGACTCACGCGGCACTCTGACCGACCTGCTGAAAGCCGCAGGCGCAACGCCAGCCAACGTAACCGCCGCGATTGAGCAAATGCGTGGAGGGGAGAACGTGAACGATCAAGGTGCCGAAGATCAACGTCAGGCATTGAAGAAATACACCGTTGATTTAACTGAGCGAGCTGAACAAGGCAAGCTGGACCCGGTAATCGGTCGTGATGAAGAAATTCGGCGTACTATCCAGGTATTGCAGCGCCGTACCAAAAATAACCCGGTACTGATTGGTGAACCGGGCGTGGGTAAAACAGCCATCGTCGAAGGGCTTGCACAACGCATCATTAATGGCGAAGTACCTGAAGGCTTGAAAGGCCGACGCGTGCTTGCGCTGGATATGGGGGCGCTGGTGGCCGGTGCAAAATACCGGGGTGAGTTTGAAGAGCGTCTCAAAGGTGTGCTGAACGATCTTGCTAAGCAGGAAGGCAACGTCATTCTGTTTATTGACGAGCTGCATACCATGGTCGGGGCAGGCAAAGCCGACGGTGCTATGGATGCCGGGAACATGCTTAAGCCAGCCCTGGCCCGAGGTGAATTGCATTGCGTTGGCGCAACCACGCTCGACGAATACCGTCAATATATAGAGAAAGATGCCGCGCTTGAGCGTCGTTTCCAAAAAGTTTTCGTGGCCGAGCCTTCTGTAGAAGACACCATTGCGATTCTGCGCGGGCTGAAAGAACGCTATGAGCTGCATCACCATGTACAAATTACCGACCCGGCGATTGTCGCGGCAGCTACGCTGTCCCACCGCTATATTGCCGATCGCCAGTTGCCTGATAAAGCTATCGACCTCATCGACGAGGCTGCATCCAGCATCCGTATGCAGATAGACTCCAAGCCTGAAGAGCTGGACCGCCTCGATCGCCGCATTATTCAGCTTAAGCTGGAGCAGCAGGCGTTGAAGAAAGAATCTGATGAAGCCAGTCAGAAACGCCTCAGCATGCTGAATGAAGAGCTGGAAGATAAAGAGCGTCAGTATTCGGAGCTCGAAGAAGAGTGGAAGGCGGAAAAAGCTTCGCTGTCAGGGACGCAGACCATTAAGGCTGAGCTTGAGCAGGCGAAAATCGCAATTGAGCAGGCTCGCCGCGTGGGTGACCTTGGACGCATGTCTGAATTGCAGTACGGCAAAATTCCGGAGCTTGAAAAACAGCTGTCCGCAGCGACCCAAAGCGAAGGGAAAACCATGCGTCTGCTGCGTAATAAAGTGACGGATGCAGAAATCGCCGAAGTCCTGGCTCGCTGGACCGGGATCCCGGTAGCCAGAATGCTGGAAGGGGAGCGTGACAAGCTATTACGTATGGAAAAAGAGCTTCATCAGCGTGTGATTGGTCAGGATGAAGCCGTCGAAGCTGTCTCTAACGCGATTCGTCGTAGCCGTGCTGGATTGTCCGATCCTAATCGCCCAATAGGTTCGTTCCTGTTCCTGGGGCCAACCGGGGTAGGTAAGACTGAGTTGTGCAAAGCGTTAGCGAACTTTATGTTCGACAGTGACGATGCGATGGTGCGTATCGACATGTCCGAGTTTATGGAGAAACACTCTGTATCGCGGCTAGTGGGTGCGCCTCCGGGTTATGTCGGTTATGAAGAAGGTGGCTATTTGACGGAAGCCGTTCGTCGCCGTCCTTATTCCGTTATTCTGCTTGATGAGGTAGAGAAAGCGCATCCGGATGTGTTTAACATTCTGTTGCAGGTTCTGGACGACGGCCGTCTTACCGATGGGCAGGGCCGTACTGTTGATTTCCGTAATACGGTTGTCATTATGACCTCTAACCTTGGTTCAGACTTAATTCAGGAGCGTTTCGGTGAACTGGATTACGGCCATATGAAGGATCTGGTGCTGGGCGTGGTGAGTCAAAGCTTCCGTCCGGAGTTCATTAACCGTATTGATGAGGTTGTTGTCTTCCATCCTCTCGGTGAGCGCCACATTGCTTCTATTGCTCAGATTCAGCTGCAGCGTCTGTACAAACGGCTGGAAGAGCGTGGCTATGGCGTCAGCATTTCAGATGACGCATTGAAGCTCATCAGCGAGAACGGCTACGACCCGGTCTACGGTGCACGTCCGTTGAAACGCGCTATTCAGCAGCAAATTGAGAACCCATTGGCTCAGCAAATCCTTTCCGGTGAGCTGATTCCTGGGAAAACAATTAAGCTGGAAGTCAAAGACGACCGCATTGTGGCCGTGCAGTAAGCCACTTAACGTAAAAAAAACGAGCCCATTTGGGCTCGTTTTTGTTTGTAAAATAGCCATTATTGACCGGGTTTTGTGCTTTTAGCCTGAAAAGTGAGCGGTCAGAAAGTTTTTTCAAATTAGGGGTTGTCAGGCTCTGAGAACTCCCTATAATGCGCCTCCACTGACACGGCGAAGCGGCTTCGAAAGCGGCTTCACAACCCGGTAGTCAGTCAGACGAAAGCGAAAATAAACGCTTGACTCTGAAAGAGGAAAGCGTAATATACGCCACCTCGAGTTAGCAAGCGAAAGCGCCTAACTCACTGCTCTTTAACAATTTATCAGACAATCTGTGTGGGCACTCGCAGGATTGATATCTCAGCATCTCCGGATGCAAAAAAATATCAAGTCTTGAAGAGTGACTACTGATTTTATAAACAGTTTTAATTCTTTGAGCATCAAACACTTTTAAATTGAAGAGTTTGATCATGGCTCAGATTGAACGCTGGCGGCAGGCCTAACACAT
>NZ_VWWU01000008.1:0-128033 GCF_011752835.1 Enterobacter sp. Ap-1006
GCGTTTATTTTCGCTTTCGTCTGACTGACTACCGGGTTGTGAAGCCGCTTTCGAAGCCGCTTCGCCGTGTCAGTGGAGGCGCATTATAGGGAGTTCTCAGAGTCTGACAACCCCTAATTTGAAAAAAACTTTCAAGCGTCGTTTTTTTACTCAAAACGGCACTAAAGTGCCAGTTTTTCGAGCCTTTCAAAGCCGTAACGTTGTAAAACGGGCATTAATTGCGCAGTTTCAGGCGTGAACGCCATACAATAGGCAATATTCGGATCTGCAGACGCCGCTTCAGGCGCTTCATGTTCCAGTAACCAAACGGTACGCCTTGCAATAGCGGCACCGGAATCAATCAGCCTCGTCCCCTCAGGTAACACTTCCAACAGTTCTTCCTGTAATAAAGGGAAATGCGTGCAGCCTAATACAACGGTATCCGGCGGCTCCGACATCCGTAACCACGGCCGCAGGATTTTACGCAGCTCGTCCAGCGGTACAGGCTCACCATGAAGCTTCGCCTCCGCCAGCTCCACCAGTTCGGCAGACCCCAGCATCTCAATTTTGCATTCGGTAGCAAATCGGGAGATAAGCTCGTGGGTATAAGGACGCTTGACCGTGCCGCGCGTTGCCAACAGACCCACAACCCCATTTGTCGTCAAACGCGCAGCCGGTTTAATCGCAGGCACAACGCCAACAACAGGGAAGTCGAACTTTTCGCGTAAAGCAGGGAGGGAAACAGTGCTTGCGGTATTACAGGCAATAACAGCGAGGGCTAAAGGATAATGCTGCTGGACAGCAGTCACTATTGAGACCACCCGGTCGACGATAAACTCTTCGCTCTTTTCGCCGTATGGAAACGCCACGTTATCGAAGGCGTAGATGTAATGAAGATCCGGCAGAAGCTGCCGAATCTCATTGTAGACGGACAGCCCACCAACGCCGGAGTCAAAAACCAGCACGGTGGGATGTGCATCAGAAGGTGTAGCTGCCAGACAAGTAGTATTCCCGTCCTGCAGTATGGTAGCCATAAACCGTCTCGTAATCTTTATCGAACAGGTTAGCTATTCTACCACGAACGGTCAGTTGTGACGTGACTGGATACGACAAGGCAACATCCCACAGGCTGACACCGCCCATTTTCACGGTTTGCCCGGTATTGAAATCGGTATCGTAGCGTGAGCCCAGATAATGATAAGTGACGCTCCAGTCCAGGTCGTAGAGCGCCCAGTCAAGCTGGTACTTCACCTGCTGTTTGGCACGACGCACCAACGGTGCATCCGTCAGGCCATTGCGAGCGTCAACATAGTCATAGCTAACGCTGTGCTGCACAGGGCCGGTGTCAAAGGATGCTGTACCTTCAATACCTTTAATGTTGGCCTTGCCGACGTTGTAATAGCTATTCGTCCCCATGTTGAAGTCGATCAGGTTATCAATCAGGTTACGGTAGCCCGAAACGCGCCAGTTCACGCCGGAAGTTAACCCTTCAAATGCGCCTTCCCACTGACGGCTTTCTTCTGGATTCAGATCTCTGTTCCCGTAGAAGCCAAACAGCTGTCCCTGGTTTGGCGCCTTAAACGCCGTACCGTAGGAGGCAATGAAGCGATACCCCTCAACGAATTCCCAGGCTGCGCTGCTTTGCCAGGTGCCGTGATTACCGAACTCTGAGTTGTTATCGTTACGCGCGGCGCCTTCAAAGGTGAAATCACCCAGCTTTTGCAGCGCTGTCAGATAGACGCCGGTATTACGCTGGTCGTAGCCGTCAGTTACATAGTTAGTACCCGGTTCAGTGCTTTGCTTCTGCCAGTCAACGCCCGCCCCGACATTCCCTGCGCCGAGATCAACAGAGTTAGTCCACTGCAGGTTGTACTGCTTGATTTCATCGAGGGTAGCGCTTGAGTCGTAGCGACCGAGGCGCGGATCGAAGTTGTAATCTTTGCTGTGGCCGTAGCTGGAAATCAGCTGTGAGTGGAAGATATCGTTATTAAATCGCAGGCCCGCATCCCATGTCTGACTGTAGAGCTGGCGGGTATCTACCAGCACACCTGGGACATAGCTGCTGTTGTCATAGGCCGTACGGTTATCGTACCCGTAGCCACGCACAAAGCCGCTCCATTGCTCAGAAAAGCTATGCTCAAGCGCTCCGTAAAGAGATTTACTCATGAAGCCGTCGCGATCGGGCTGACGCAGGCCGCCGGTGTTGCCATCGGCTACAACGTCAAAGCCTTTGGTGTACTCATAGTTGCCGGCCAGAGTCACGCGAGTGCTATCCCCCAGCTTTTGCTGTGTGCTGGCGTCATAGTTCTGGTAGCCGTTTGAGCCCACTCCCGCCGTCAGCGTTGTGCCGTCTTTATCACGGGTGGTGATAATGTTGATGACCCCGCCGATAGCATCAGAGCCATAGACAGCTGAACGAGGCCCACGGATGTACTCTACGCGCTGAACAAGAGAGACTGGAATCTGGCTGAGGTCGGAAGAGCCGGTCACACCGGCCTGATTAAGGCGGATGCCGTCAATCAGCACCAGCACATGGCTGGAATTAGTCCCGCGAATGAACACTGAGGAGAGCTGACCAAGGCCACCATTTTGCGCAATATCTACCCCCGGCAGGCGGCGCATCACGTCAGTCAGCGATTTTGACTGCCAGCGATCGATATCTTCACGCGTGACCACCGAAGTCGGCGCCAGAACACTACTTACCGGTTGCTGAAAACGGTTCGCAGTGACCACCAGAGTGTTGTCGGTATTGCTGTCCTGCGCCCAAACTGAAAAAGCCGTTGCGGACAGAGCCGTCAACAGCGAAACCTTCTTTATCATCATTTATATAAGCATCCGCTTTCGACCAGGATGCCGCAGATATGGCAAATAGCACGCGATAGCCATATCACTTGCGACGTCGTTCCGGCAGGTCTTCGGGCTTGGAGGCTTAATTAAGATGAGGACTTCCCGCTTATATAAGAAAGCAGTGTCTGCATAATGCGTTCATCTTGCCGTTCCTTACCGCTGCGCGTCAGCCCCAGAATCACACTGGGTTCCCTTTTAACTCTCAGGAGGCCGGAAAAGCCATGCTACCGTTAGGCTTATACGGATGTCCAGACTTCCGGCTGAACTTCTTAACGCGATCGGGCTGGACATCCCGGGTCGAATCCCTACAATCGCCGCGTAGTTTGTATTCATTGACCGACTGGATGGCTAGCCATGACCCCTGAACACCTCCCGACAGATCAGTACGACGCGCAACTGGCGGAAAAAGTCACTCGCCTCGAAGGCATGATGGCGCCTTTTGCCGCACCGGCCCCGGAGGTATTCCGCTCACCGGTAAGTCACTACCGCATGCGAGCTGAGTTCCGCATCTGGCATGAAGGTGATGACCTGTATCACATCATGTTCGATCAGCAGACTAAAAGCCGTATTCGGGTCAACAGCTTCCCGGCAGCCAGTGAGCTTATTAACGCCCTGATGCCAGCTATGCTGGATGGCGTCCGCGATATTCCAGCCCTGCGCCACAAGCTGTTCCAGATTGACTACCTGACTACCCTGAGCAATCAGGCCGTGGTGTCTTTGCTCTACCACCGCAAGCTGGATGATGAATGGCAGCAGCATGCCGAGGCGCTGCGCGACAGCCTGCGCGCCCGTGGCTTTAACGTGCATTTGATTGGCCGTGCAACAAAAACCAAGATTGAGCTGGACCAAGATTTTATCGACGAACGCCTGCCGGTTGCCGGTAAAGAGATGATTTACCGCCAGGTTGAGAACAGCTTCACTCAGCCAAACGCGGCCATGAATATTCAGATGCTGGAATGGGCGCTGAGCGCGACAGAAAATTCAAGCGGCGACCTGCTGGAGCTCTACTGCGGGAACGGCAACTTCTCGCTGGCTCTGGCCCGCAACTTCGACCGTGTGCTGGCGACCGAAATCGCTAAACCGTCCGTGGCTGCGGCGCAGTACAACATCGCAGCCAACAATATTGATAACGTGCAGATTATCCGCATGGCGGCGGAAGAGTTTACCCAGGCGATGAACGGCGTAAGGGAGTTTAACCGCCTGCAGGGAATCGATCTCAAAAGCTATCACTGCGAAACCATTTTTGTCGATCCACCGCGCAGCGGCCTGGATGCTGACACGGTAAAAATGGTGCAGGCCTACCCGCATATCCTTTATATCTCATGCAATCCACAGACGCTGTGCGAGAACCTGGAAACATTATCCCAGACTCACAACATCACCCGTCTGGCACTGTTTGACCAGTTCCCGTACACGCATCACATGGAATGCGGCGTACTGCTCACGCGCAAATAGAAAAAGGACGCCTCGGCGTCCTTTTTCTATTTATCGGGCTTACTCAGCCGCTTCTGATTTGCGGGAGCGAACTTTAAACAAAATCCAGAACAGCACAACCACCGACAGAATCGAAGGGATAAAGTTAGAGCCAATCGCCGGGTATTCAACGCGAACCACTGAACTATAAAGCAGCACGCCTAACACAAAACAGGCTGCAGCAAGGCTCGGTAACCCAACCGGCATCGTACGGTTCTGATAGCGCTGATGCAGGCAACAAACCGCCAGCACCAGAGCAATAATAGGAAATATCGAGAACGGAACAACCGAGCTGAACAGCGCGGCAAAAGATCCGTTAATCGACAGACCAGCGATTAACGCCAGCGCCAGCGTACCTCTATCTTGTAACTGTTTCATTGCTCGTTCCTTCACTCTTCGGATAAATGAGCCAGTGCCATTTTTTCTTGTTCCCGGCGATACCAGTAGTAAGCCCCTTTCGAGATCATACGTAGCTGCAACACCAGTCGCTCTTCGAGCTGACGACGCTGTTCAATATCAACGTCCAGCGCTTCGGCACCTGCACTAAAAACAATCGTGACCATCGCTTCCGCCTGCGCTTCGGTGAAGCTGCGAGGCATGCGATTTTCGAGTTCTAAATAGTCGGCAAGTTCCGCAATAAAGTGCTGAATTTCACGGGCAACCGCGGCACGAAACGCCGCAGACGTGCCTGAACGTTCACGCAACAACAGGCGGAAAGCGTTAGGGTTATTGCCGATAAACTCCATGAACGTTGACACTGAGGTACGGATCACGCTGCCGCCTTTGGCGATGCGCTGCCGCGCCTGCCGCATTAACTGCCGCAGCATCAGGCCACTTTCGTCTACCATTGTAAGACCAAGTTCATCAACATCGCGGAAATGGCGATAAAATGACGTTGGCGCAATACCGGCTTCGCGGGCAACTTCACGCAGGCTCAGGCTGGCAAAGCTTCTTTCGGCGCTTAGCTGGCTAAATGCTGCCTCGACTAAAGAACGCCTGGTTCTCTCTTTTTGTTGCGCTCTTACACCCATCATATTGCCTGAATCCTTCAAACAGAGCTGGAACTATATCAGAGAATCAAGCTACCGCTTTTATAGTGTATTGTGAATGATTGTTTACGGAACATTGACCTGCCCAGGCGGGAAAAAGCACAACGAGAATTGGGGAAATTCCTGGTTGATGTTACCATCGTGTTGCCTTTATGTATAAAAACAGGTAAGCCTTACCATGCCACAAACCTACGATTATGACGCAATAGTGATTGGTTCCGGTCCCGGAGGCGAAGGTGCCGCCATGGGGCTGGTGAAACAAGGAGCCAGGGTAGCGGTGATTGAGCGCTACCACAATGTCGGCGGCGGTTGCACCCATTGGGGCACCATCCCTTCGAAAGCCCTCCGCCACGCCGTCAGCCGCATTATTGAATTCAATCAAAACCCGTTATACAGCGACCACACTCACCTTCTTCGCTCCTCTTTTGCCGACATCCTGAACCACGCCGACAGCGTGATTAACCAGCAAACTCGCATGCGCCAGGGCTTTTACGAGCGTAACCGCTGCGAAATGCTGCAGGGCGATGCGCACTTTGTGGATGAGCACACTGTCGAGCTTCTGTGCCACGATGGGTCGGTCGAAACCTACACCGCCGAGAAGTTTGTCATTGCCTGCGGTTCTCGCCCTTACCGCCCGCCAGAAGTTGATTTTACCCACCCACGTATCTACGACAGCGACTCAATTCTCAGCCTGCATCACGAACCGCGCCACGTGATCATCTATGGTGCCGGGGTGATCGGCTGTGAGTACGCATCGATCTTCCGCGGGATGAACGTCAAAGTTGATCTGATCAACACTCGCGATCGCCTGCTGGCTTTCCTCGATCAGGAAATGTCGGATTCACTTTCCTATCACTTCTGGAACAGCGGCGTGGTTATTCGCCACAACGAAGAGTTTGAGAAGATTGAAGGCGTGGACGACGGCGTGATTGTTTCTCTGAAGTCCGGCAAAAAAGTGAAGGCGGATTGCCTGCTTTACGCCAACGGACGTACCGGGAATACGGATTCACTGGCGCTGGAAAATATCGGGCTCGAAGCCGACAGCCGTGGACTCATCAAGGTCAACAGCATGTACCAGACCGCGCTGCCGCATATTTACGCGGTGGGTGACGTGATCGGTTATCCAAGCCTGGCTTCAGCAGCCTACGATCAAGGCCGTATCGCCGCTCAGGCGCTGGTGAAAGGGGAAGCCACAGGGCATCTGATCGAAGATATTCCGACCGGCATCTACACCATTCCAGAAATCAGCTCCGTGGGCAAAACGGAACAACAGCTAACCTCGATGAAAGTGCCTTACGAAGTGGGCCGGGCGCAGTTTAAACATCTCGCGCGGGCGCAAATCGTGGGTATGAACGTTGGGACGCTGAAAATTCTGTTCCACCGTGAGACGAAAGAAATTCTGGGGATCCACTGCTTTGGCGAGCGCGCGGCCGAAATCATTCACATCGGCCAGGCGATTATGGAGCAGAAAGGTGGCGGTAACACCATTGAGTACTTCGTTAACACCACCTTTAACTACCCAACAATGGCGGAAGCCTATCGGGTAGCGGCGCTTAACGGCTTAAATCGCCTGTTTTAGCGCTGAGTCGAAATGGCCATCCATCTGCGTGCGGATGGCCTCTGCCAGCTGCTCATAGCGGCTGCGCAGCGGTGATCCCGGACGATAAACCAGGCCGACGGTACGACGCGGTTCTGGTTTATAACACGGCAGATAAACTACGCCGTCTCGCTGGCGTTCATGCGGCACAGCCAGGGCTGGCAAAAGCGTGATGCCACTTCCTGCAGCCACCATGTTACGCAGCGTCTCTAAGCTTGTTGCCCGGAAATGGGTATCTTCATCCGCACCCGCTTCAAAGCAAAAGCCCATAGCCTGATCGCGCAGGCAGTGCCCATCTTCCAGCATCAGCAGCTTTTCACCAGCCAGATCGGACATCGGCACGCGGTCACGGTTCGCCCACGGGTGATCCTGGTAAACCGCCAGCACCATCGGCTCATCAAACAGCGGCACCTCGATAAACGCTTCGCTCTCTTTTACCAGCGCCAGAATGGCACAGTCCAGCTTGCCGCTGTCGAGCTGCGCCAGCAGCTGATGGGTCTGGGCTTCATGCAGATACATTTCCAGCTTAGGGAAAGTCTGATGCAGCATAGGAATAATTTGCGGGAGCAGGTAAGGCCCCACAGTTGGGATCAGGCCAATATGCAGCGGGCCGGACATGGCTTCGCCCTGCTGGCTTGCCATCTCTTTCAGTACTTTGACTTCACGCAGCACCGTCCGCGCCTGATCCACCAGCAGCAACCCCGCCTGGGTGAACAGCACTTTACGGCTGGTACGCTCCAGCAGCATAACGCCCAGTTCATCTTCCAGCTTGCGAATCTGGCCGCTCAGGGTCGGCTGGCTAACGTGACAGGCATCCGCTGCCCGACGAAAATGGCGGTGCTCGGCCAGCGCCACCAGGTATTCAAGATCTCGAATATTCATTCTCTATCCTCCTGCGCCACGATAGTTCATGGCGATAGATAGCATAGCAACGAACGATTATCCCTATCAAGCAATGTTGGTGAATAATAGCCAGCAACAGCAAGGCGCATCGCTCTGACTTACCCCAGAACGACGCGCGGCTGCAGAGACTCTCTGTTCTCTGAACCTGACGAATTATTAAAGCCAACGTGAACTTTTAGCGGACAGTATGTCCGCTTTTTTTTGTTCAAATTTCGAGGGGATTAGACCAGGCGCTGTTTCGCGTCAGCGATAGCCTGAGCAACCTGCTTAGGTGAAACACCGCCTTTCGCGGCGCGCTTGTCGAGGCAGGACTGCAGCGACAGGATCGGATACACATCGTCGCCAATAACCTCGCTGAACTTCTGCAGGTCGGCCAGGGTTAAGGCTTCCAGCGCTTTACCTTGTTTAATCGCTTCGACGACAGCCTCGCCGACAATGTGGTGAGCTTCACGGAACGGCACGCCTTTAGCAACAAGGTAATCCGCCAGCTCGGTGGCGTTGGCATAGCCTTGCTCAGCTGCTTCCTGGCAGCGAGGACGTTTAACCTGAATGCCGTCCAGCACCAGCACGGACATATGCAGACAATCAAGCCAGGTATCGAGGGCGTCGAACAGGCCTTCTTTGTCTTCCTGCATATCTTTGTTATACGCCAGCGGCAGGCCTTTGAGGGTCATCATCATACCGGTCAGGGCGCCCTGCACTCGGCCGCACTTGCCGCGGATCAGCTCCAGCGCATCCGGGTTTTTCTTCTGCGGCATCAGGGAGGAACCAGAAGTCACGCGATCGGACAGCTCAACAAAACCGGCTTCCCCGGTGTTGAAGAAGATCAGATCTTCTGCAAAACGGGACAGGTGAACCATGCCGATAGAAGCGTTGGACAGCAGTTCCAGCACATGATCGCGGTCAGAAACACTGTCGAGGCTATTGCGGGTCGCGGAAGCAAAACCTAACCAGCCGGCAAGCTGTTCGCGGTCAATTTCATAGGCGGTGCCTGCCAGCGCGCCGCTGCCCAGCGGGCTGACGTCCAGGCGCTGCAGAGTGCTTTGCAAACGGCTTTCATCGCGCGCCAGCATCTCAACGTACGCCAGGCACCAGTGAGCAAAAGTGACCGGCTGCGCGCGCTGCAGGTGTGTATAACCCGGCATCACCGCATCCTGATTGGCTTCGGCTGTTTCAATTAATGCTTGCTGTACCTGGCGGGTGGCAGCCAGCAGCTCGCTGATTTGCATTTTGCACCACAGCTTCAGGTCGGTGGCGACCTGATCGTTGCGGCTACGGCCAGTGTGGAGTTTTTTACCCAGCGCACCGACTTTATCGATCAGCTTGCCTTCCACCCAGCTGTGAATATCTTCCGCGTTGCTTTCCAGAATAGCCTGCGGGTTAACCTGCACTTCTTCCAGCAAGACTTTCAGGGCCTGCTCAAGCTGCTGTTGCTCAGCTTCAGTCAGCACGCCCACGGTGACCAACGCTTTGGACCAGGCGACAGAACCTACGATGTCTTGCTCAGCCAGGCGATAGTCAAAGCGTAAAGAGTCATTGAATTGCTTAAACCGCCGATCGGCTGCCTGAGTAAAACGCCCACCCCAAAGTGCCATAGTCATGCTCCATTCATCATATTGATATTCGTTTGCCCCTCACACATTCCCGGCCTGGGAACACGTGAGGGTAAAAAATTACTTCTTAAGTTCGTTCAGCGCACGGATACGGGAAGAGAGCGAGAACAGACGGATAAAGCCGCCCGCGTGGCTGTGATCGTAAACTTCATCTTCGCCAAAGGTCGCAAACTCTTCGCTGTAGAGGCTGTTCGGGGATTTTTTCTGAATCGCCGTCACCTGGCCTTTATACAGCTGCAGCACAACTTCGCCGTTCACTTCTTCCGCCAGCGACTCGGCAGATGCCTGCAGAGATTTACGCAGAGGTGCAAACCAGCGGCCATCGTACACAACGTAGGACATTTCGAGACCCAACTGCTCACGCCATTTGAAAGAGTCACGATCCAGCACCAGCTGCTCAACGCCACGCAGCGCAGCCATCATAATGGTGCCCCCTGGGGTTTCATAGCAACCACGAGACTTAATACCCACCAGACGGTTTTCAACGATATCGATACGGCCAATACCGTGCCTGGCCCCGATAGCGTTCAGGGTTTCCAGACACTTGAATGGGCTCATCGCTTCCCCGTTCACGGCCACAACCTTGCCCTGCTTAACGGTCACAGTGACCTGTTCAGCCTGATCCGGCGCTTCCTGCGGGTCAACGGTCCACACCCAACAGTCTTTGTTCGGGGCATTCCACGGGCTTTCCAGCACGCCACCTTCGGTAGAAATGTGCCAGGCGTTTTCGTCACGGCTGTAGATTTTTTCCAGTGAGGCCGTCGTCGGGATATCACGCTCTTTCAGGTAATCGAGCAGCGCTTCACGGGAACGCAGGTTCCACTCACGCCACGGGGCAACAACCTTCAGATGCGGAGCCAGCGCGGCCCAGGTAGATTCAAAACGCACCTGGTCGTTACCTTTACCGGTTGCGCCGTGGCACAGCGCATCTGCGCCCACTTTATTCGCCACATCCACCAGCGCTTTAGCGATCAGCGGACGCGCCATAGAAGTGCCGAGCAGATAGCTGCCTTCATACAGCGCCCCGGTCTGCAGCACAGGGTAAACATAGTCGCTGATAAACTCTTCACGCGCATCGACCACGTAGCACTCAGACGCCCCGGAGCGCAGCGCTTTCTGCTCAACGCCTTTCAGATCTTCACGATCCTGACCGATATCCACCACGCAGGCGACCACTTCGCAGCCGCCGTAGTTCTCTTTCAGCCATGGAATGATGGCTGAAGTGTCGAGGCCACCAGAGTATGCGAGAACGATTTTTTTGATGCCGTGATTTTGCATTGTCTTGTCCTTGTTAAAACTATTCTTTGTCTATGCCAGAATCCGGGTGCCGATAGCCACACCGTTGAATAAAGAGGGTAGCTGATCCGCGTGGCGCCATGAGGCAATATCCACCGGGCGTCCCAGGGTACGGGCCGCATCCAGCGCCGCGTTCACTTTCACAATCATGCCGTCGGTAATAATGCCTTGCTCAATCAGCTGTTCGGCTTTGGCCGCCGTCATCTCAGCGATGCGCTGACCTTTACCGTCCAGGATACCGCTCACGTCGGACAACAGAATCAAATCCGCGCCGAGCGTTGCGGCCAGCGCCGTTGCCGCCTGATCCGCATTGACGTTCATCAGCTCGCCTTCAGTGGTCACACCGATGGAGCTAACAATCGGCAGGAAGCCGTTTTCCAGCAGCGTATTAATCAGTTTTGGCGAACCCGGTTTAGCCAGGCCGACGTGACCAAGCGCTTCGTCAAGCTGAGTCACCGTAACGCTATCCCCGTCACCGAGGCTCAAGCCAACGCCGTTAATGCCATGCTTCTTCGCCCAGGCCAGCAGCGTCTTGTTGGCCGTGCCCGCCAGCGCACCGGTAATAATGTCAATCTGGTCGGCAGGCGTCACACGCAGGCCGTTTTTCTTTTGTACCGGCAACGCCAGCTTCTTCATCAGCTCATCCACCAGGCAACCGCCGCCGTGAACAATCACCAGCGGACGCTGATGGGACTGGCGATAGTTCACCAGCGCGGTAAACAGGCGCTCCAACGCCTCTTCGCTATCCAGCAGCACGCCGCCCAATTTGATAATTAAAGGATTCATCATTTCACCCGACCGACGGTTAAATAAGGGACTGCGTTTCGGTGAAGCCAAAACGAATATTAAGACACTGTACTGCCTGCGCCGCGGCACCTTTCAGCAGGTTATCCTCGGTGGCAACAACAATCAGGTGCTCATCCTGCACGGCAAAGCCGATGTCGCAGAACGGCAGGCCAACCACATTTTTCAGCGCCGGAACGCCTTTTTCGTACAGGCGAACCAGCGGCTTGTCGCCGTAAGCCTGGGTAAACGTCTCCGCGATCTGCTGCTGCGTAACGCCAGCTTTCAGGCGACAGGTAATCGTCGCCAAAATGCCACGCGGGAAATTGCCGAGGTGCGGGGTGAAAATCACCGACGCGCCAAGATGGGTCGCGATTTCTGGTTGATGACGATGATTAAACACGCCGTAAGGCTGCAGGCTAACTTCGCAGAAGCTGTTGGAAATCGCGGCCTTGCGCCCGGCACCGCTGACGCCGCTGGTGGCGTTGATCACCGGCCACTGGTTCAAATCCAGCAGATCGGCATCGATCAGCGGCTTCAGCGCCAGCTGAGACGCCGTCGGATAGCAGCCCGGCACGGCAATTAAATTGCTCTCTTTGAGCGCAGCGCCCTGCCATTCGGCCAGGCCATAAACCGCTTTTTCCAGCAGCTCAGGATGCTGATGGGTAAAACCGTAATAACGTTCATAGAACGCCGGGTCGTTGACGCGGAACGCGCCTGAGAGATCGATCACCACGCAGCCTGCCGCCAGGAACTGCGGAGCCAGATCGTGGCTGACTTCGTGGGCGGTGGCGAGGAACACCACATCCACACCCTCGCTAAACTCACTGATGTCGGACATCGCCTGCAGCGGCAGATCAACAATGCCCTTTAACTGCGGATGCAAATCAGATATCAATTTTCCTGCATCTGAGCTTTGCGCTGAAACCGTCAAAGCGGTTATGTTCATATCAGGATGGCGATTCAAATAGCTTACAAGCTCTGCGCCTGCATAACCGCTTGCACCCACAATCAGCGTATTCAACATCTGGGTCGTTCACCTTGTCTTTTCGGTCTGCTCAGAGTGCCAGCCTGACGCTTTCACCCACGTCCGTTAGCGTGGTTTTTTATTCACCGGAACGCTTAACTGTTCCTTTACGCTCAACGTTATTGTATTTTTATTCACAATTAATGCATGAATATTGATACTATCCTAACCTAAGGCCTGTCAACAGTGAAGATGAAATTACCGCCTTTTATCGAGATCTACCGCGCCCTGATCGCGACACCTTCCATCAGCGCCACCGACAGCGCGCTGGATCAAAGCAATGAGTCTTTAATCAATTTACTGGCGGGCTGGTTCCGCGACCTCGGTTTTAACGTCGAAATTCAGCCTGTGCCAGGCACTCGCAATAAATTCAATATGCTGGCGAGCAGCGGCCAGGGCGCTGGCGGCCTGTTACTGGCAGGGCACACCGATACTGTGCCGTTCGACGATGGCCGCTGGACGCGGGACCCGTTTACCCTGACCGAGCACGACAACAAGCTTTACGGCCTGGGTACCGCCGACATGAAAGGGTTCTTCGCGTTCATTCTGGATGCGCTGCGCGACGTGGATGTGACAACCCTGAAAAAGCCGCTCTACATATTGGCCACCGCCGATGAAGAGACCACCATGGCAGGTGCACGCTATTTCGCTGAAACAACCTCGCTTCGCCCGGACTGTGCAATCATCGGTGAACCGACATCGCTACAGCCGGTACGTGCGCACAAAGGACACTTGTCTAACGCCATTCGTATTCTGGGGCAGTCCGGCCACTCGAGCGATCCGGCACGCGGCGTTAACGCCATTGAACTGATGCATGATGCCATCGGCCACATTCTCACGCTGCGCAATACGCTGAAAGATCGCTATCACCATGACGCCTTCACCGTGCCGTATCCAACCCTCAACTTAGGACACATTAACGGCGGCGACGCGGCAAACCGCATTTGTGCATGTTGCGAACTTCACATGGACATTCGCCCGCTGCCGGGTATGACATTAAACGATCTGAACGGTTTACTGACTGAAGCATTAGAACCGGTAAGCCAGCGCTGGCCTGGCCGCCTGACGGTCTCTGAACTTCATCCGCCGATCCCAGGCTACGAATGCCCGCCGGACCACCAGCTCGTGCAGGTCGTTGAGAAACTGCTCGGCGCGCAAACGGAAGTGGTGAACTACTGTACCGAAGCACCGTTTATCCAGACCGTATGCCCAACGCTGGTGCTTGGTCCTGGCTCCATCAACCAGGCTCACCAGCCGGATGAATACATCGATACCCGCTTCATCAAGCCAACCCGGGAGTTAATCACTCAGGTAGTGCATCATTTTTGTTGGCATTAATTAATCGCGGCAAAAGGGGGTTTTACCCCCTTTTTAATCTGGAATAATCACTATTCCTATAAGAAATGCTTATGTGCGAAGTTGGTAATTAAATTTCATAAATTCGCGTCATTTCCTCGTTTGCTGAAACGATTTCGTAGCAATTGACGAATGGTTTATGACGTGGCTTTATAAAAGGCGGTGTTGAACCTTCACGGGTGAAATTAAGTTACATAATAGATTGGGCTGGAGTCATATGAACGAACGCTATTCTGCTTTGCGAAGTAATGTCAGCATGCTCGGAAAACTGCTCGGAGATACCATCAAAGATGCGCTGGGAGAAAATATCCTCGACCGCGTAGAAACTATCCGTAAGTTATCCAAGTCCTCCCGCGCAGGTAATGAAGCCAATCGTCAGGAGCTGCTGAGCACGCTGCAGAACCTCTCAAATGATGAACTGCTCCCCGTCGCCCGCGCCTTTAGCCAGTTTCTTAATCTTGCCAACACCGCAGAGCAGTACCACAGCATCTCCGCGACGGGCGAAGCGGCCAGCAACCCGGAAGTCATCGCTAAAACGCTGCAAAAACTGAAAAGTCAGCCGGGCATCAGCGAAGCAGACATTCGGGCAGCCGTTGAGTCTCTCTCTCTGGAGCTGGTGCTCACCGCTCACCCTACCGAGATCACTCGTCGTACCCTGATTCATAAACTGGTCGAAGTGAACAGCTGTCTGAAGCAACTCGACCACAGCGATCTCGCCGACTACGAGCGCAACCAAATCATGCGCCGCCTGCGTCAGCTGGTTGCTCAGGCATGGCATACCGACGAAATTCGTAAGCATCGCCCTTCCCCGGTCGACGAAGCCAAATGGGGCTTCGCGGTTGTAGAAAACAGTCTGTGGGAAGGGGTGCCAAACTACCTGCGTGAGCTTAACGAACAGCTCGAAGAGAATCTGAATTACAAACTGCCGGTGGACTTCGTCCCGGTACGCTTTACCTCCTGGATGGGCGGCGACCGCGACGGCAACCCGAACGTAACGTCCGAAATCACCCGTCACGTCCTGCTTCTCAGCCGCTGGAAAGCCACCGACCTGTTCCTGCGCGATATCGCGGTCCTGGTTTCCGAGCTGTCGATGGTGGAATGCACGGCGGAGCTTAGCGAACTGGCAGGGCCGGATGCGGGCCAGGAACCTTACCGCCACATCATGAAAGGCCTGCGCCAGCAGCTGCTCTCCACCCAGGCCTGGCTTGAAGCCCGCCTGAAAGGCCAGCGTCTGCCGAAGCCGGAAGGTCTGCTCATTCAAAACGAGCAGCTTTGGGATCCGCTCTACGCCTGTTATCAATCCCTGCAGGCCTGCGGCATGGGCATCATCGCTAACGGGCAGTTGCTGGACACCCTGCGCCGCGTGAAATGCTTCGGCGTGCCGCTGGTACGCATTGATATTCGCCAGGAAAGCACCCGCCACAGCGAAGCGCTGGGCGAAATGACCCGCTATCTTGGCATCGGCGACTACGAAAGCTGGTCAGAGGCTGATAAACAAGCCTTCCTGATCCGCGAACTGAACTCCAAGCGCCCTCTGCTGCCTCGCCAGTGGGAGCCAAGCGCTGACACTCAGGAAGTGCTGGAAACCTGCAAAGTGGTAGCCGAAGCGCCACGCGGTTCCATTGCTGCCTACGTTATTTCGATGGCCAAGACGCCGTCAGACGTGCTGGCCGTTCACCTGCTGCTGAAAGAAGCGGGCTGTACCTTCGCCCTGCCGGTTGCGCCGCTGTTTGAAACCCTCGACGACCTGAATAACGCCGACGACGTCATGACCCAGTTGCTGAATATCGACTGGTACCGTGGCTTTATCCAGGGCAAACAGATGGTGATGATTGGCTATTCCGACTCGGCGAAAGATGCTGGCGTAATGGCCGCATCCTGGGCGCAATATGAAGCGCAAGATGCGCTGATCAAAACCTGTGAGAAAGCCGGTATCGCCCTGACGTTATTCCACGGGCGCGGCGGCTCCATTGGCCGTGGCGGTGCGCCAGCGCACGCAGCTCTGCTTTCTCAGCCACCAGGCAGCCTGAAAGGTGGCCTGCGCGTCACCGAGCAAGGTGAGATGATTCGCTTTAAATACGGCCTGCCAGAAATCACCATCAGCAGCCTGTCGCTCTACACCAGCGCGATCCTTGAAGCTAACCTGCTGCCGCCGCCAGAGCCGAAGAAAGAGTGGATTCAGATCATGAACTCACTTTCTGCGACGTCCTGCGAGATGTATCGCGGCTATATTCGCGAGAACACAGACTTCGTGCCGTATTTCCGTTCCGCCACGCCGGAGCTGGAATTGGGCAAACTGCCGTTGGGCTCTCGCCCAGCTAAACGTCGTCCAAACGGCGGGGTAGAATCTTTGCGTGCAATCCCGTGGATCTTCGCCTGGACCCAAAACCGCCTGATGCTGCCGGCCTGGCTGGGCGCAGGCGCGGCGCTGCAAAAGGTCGTGGAAGAAGGCAAGCAAAGCGAGCTGGAAACAATGTGCCGCGACTGGCCGTTCTTCTCCACTCGCCTTGGCATGCTGGAGATGGTGTTTGCCAAAGCCGACCTTTGGCTGGCGGAATACTACGATCAGCGCCTGGTGAAGCCAGAGCTGTGGAAACTGGGCAAACAGTTACGTGACCAGCTGGAAGCCGACATCAAAGTCGTGCTGGATATCGCCAACGACTCACACCTGATGGAAGATTTACCGTGGATTGCCGAGTCGATTACCCTGCGTAATATCTATACCGATCCGCTGAACGTCCTGCAGGCCGAACTGCTGCACCGCTCGCGCCAGTCGGAAGAGAAAGGCGAAGCGCCTGATGCCCGCGTAGAGCAAGCCCTGATGGTCACCATCGCCGGGGTTGCGGCCGGGATGCGTAATACCGGCTAAGATTTTTTAGCTTCGTCATTTCCCCCGCAAACGCGGGGGTTTTTATTTCTAACTAGTGAAAACGCTCATCGCCACTCAACGTGCTTAACACGTTTATTGCCCCCGCCATCTTCAACAAATAAACAACAAAAAACCAAAAGTATTGGCCGTATAAATATCCCCGGAACAAGCCCGAAATTACGCTGTCATTATTCCGACACATTTTCTATATTGTGCGCAAAAGTCACCCAGCAATGGGTGACTTTTTTCGTGAGTACAAGCCACCGTAGCGTTCATAACTAAGGCTTACTTAAGGTTTTCTCATTACGGTTAATGATAATTTAATAGCACAGGCAAGAGTATGCACTTCACATTGAAACAGTCTGAACGTAAGTTCAGCATTAAAGCCCTTGGATGGGTTTTACTCTACTTTTGGTATTTTTCCTCGGTTTTGCAGATTGCCATCTTAACAACAGGCTACAGCGGTACAACGGGGCTGCGTGACTCCTTACTGTTTAGCTCTCTGTGGTTTATTCCTGTATTTCTGTTTCCACAGCGTACGCGCATTATTGCCGCCTTTATTGGCGTTATCCTTTGGGCAGCCTCAATCGCCGCCCTGGGTTACTACGTCGTCTACGGGCAGGAGTTCTCGCAAAGCGTTCTGTTTGTGATGTTCGAAACAAACGCCAACGAGGCCAGCGAATACCTGAGTCAGTATTTCAGCCTGAAGCTGCTGCTCATTGCGGTTGCCTATACGCTGGGTGCCATCTTTCTTTGGACCCGTCTGCGCCCGGTTTATATTCCAAACCCGTGGCGCTGGTTGGTTTCCTTCGCCATCCTGTTCGGCCTGGTGCTCAATCCGGTGGGTAAAGAGTGGCTTATCAACAAACGCAGCCTTGGCGAATCCTTCTCCAGTATTTCTTATCGCCTTGAGCCTGCGGCCCCCTGGCAGTTTATCGTCGCCTATACCGAATATCGCCAGCAGTTGGACAGCCTGAATAACCTGCTAACGTCCAACAATGCGCTGCCGCCGTTGGCTAACCTGAAAGACGCCTCCGGTAATGCGCCGCGCACTTTGGTACTGGTTATTGGTGAATCAACGCAGCGTGGCCGCATGAGCCTGTACGGCTACCACCGCCAGACAACGCCAGAGCTGGATGAGCTGCATAAAACTGACCCGCAAATGACGGTGTTTAATGACGTCGTCACTTCACGTCCTTACACCATTGAAATTCTGCAGCAGGCGCTGACGTTTGCAGACGAGAAAGATCCGGACCTCTACCTGACTAAGCCTTCGCTGATGAACCTGATGAAGCAGGCCGGGTACAAAACCTTCTGGATCACTAACCAGCAGACAATGACCGAACGCAACACCATGCTGGCCGTATTCTCGAAGCAGACCGACAAACAATATTATATGAACCAGCAGCGTACCCAGAGCGCGCGCGAATACGACACGAACGTCCTCGCGCCGTTTAAAGAGGTGCTGGCCGACCCTGCACCGAAAAAATTCATTATTGTGCACCTGCTCGGCACGCATATTCGGTATGACTTCCGCTACCCGGAAAACTGGAACAAGTTTGATGGTAAAACGGACGATTTACCGGCTGGATTAACCAAAGATCAGCAAGAATCCTACAACAGTTACGATAACGCCAACCTGTTTAACGACCACGTGGTTTCCACGCTGATCAAAGACTACAAGGCCAGCGATCCTAACGGCTTCCTGCTCTATTTCTCTGACCACGGGGAAGAAGTTTACGACACACCGCCGCATCAGACCCAGGGGCGTAACGAAAACAAACCTACGCGTCATATGTACACCATCCCGTTCATCGTCTGGACGTCACCGACCTGGCAGCAGGCCCACCCGCGTGACTTCTCGGGAGATATAAACCGCAAATACAGCAGCTCAGAACTGATTCATACCTGGTCTGATTTAGCCGGTTTAAGCTATGACGGCTACGACGCAACACGGGCCATCACCAGCCCGCAGTTTGTCGAAGCGACCCGCTGGATTGGTAACCCGTATGATAAAAATGCGCTGCGGGATTACGATGCGCTGCCTTACGGCGATAGCGGCAGTAATCAGTAACGCTTTTAACCCGTAAAGTAAAAAGCCCCGCTCACAGTTGAACGGGGCTTTTTTTATGTGAAATCAATGTCTACAGCTTGGGTCGAACGCCTAAAGTGTGGCAGATCGCATAGCTCATTTCCGCCCGGTTAAGCGTGTAGAAGTGGAAATCCTTCACGCCCTCCCGGCTCAGGATTTTCACCATATCCATGGC
Source organism: Enterobacter sp. Ap-1006 (assembly GCF_011752835.1). Taxonomy (NCBI): domain Bacteria; kingdom Pseudomonadati; phylum Pseudomonadota; class Gammaproteobacteria; order Enterobacterales; family Enterobacteriaceae; genus Enterobacter; species Enterobacter sp. Ap-1006. The sequence goes on from NZ_VWWU01000008.1 coordinate 19,060, forward strand.
AATGTTCGCGCCCACCAACTGACGGGTTTCGGCATCGTTATCCAGGCCTTCAAACATTTGCGCCATCCACGACGGAATACGCACGTTAGTCATATCGGCAAATTTCTTCGCCTGCCGGAAGTTTGAGACAGGCAGAATACCCGGGATTATCTCGACATCAATGCCTGTGGCCGCACAGCGATCGCGGAAGCGAAGATAGCTTTCAACATCAAAGAAGAATTGAGTAATCGCGCGGTTAGCACCGGCTTCAATTTTACGGCGCAGGCTGAGTAAATCCGCCTGGGCGCTTTTGGCTTCGGGATGGACTTCCGGATAGGCCGCAACGGAAATATCAAAGTCGCCGACTTCCTTGAGCAGCCCCACCAGGTCAGAAGCATACATATCCGGCTTACCGCTGCCAGGCGGTAGATCACCACGCAATGCAACGATATGGCGGATGCCGTTGTTCCAGTAGTCCTGCGCAATCGCCTGCAGTTCATCTCGCGTTGCATCGACACAGGTCAGATGCGGGGCTGCTTCAAGGCCGGTACGCTCTTTGATGCCTTTGATGATGCTGTGGGTACGGTCACGCTCGCCGGAGTTCGCCCCGTAGGTCACGGAAACAAACGTTGGCTTCAGGATGCTTAGCCTGTCGATAGACTTCCACAGGGTTTGTTCCATTTCACTGCTGCGCGGCGGGAAAAACTCAAAGGAAACATGAATATGCCCGGCCACTTCGGCCAGACTCTGGTTCAGCGCTTCCCGCTGATTCGCGTGAAAAAAGCTCATACCCTTACCTCGTCAATCGCATCGTTATCGTGTGGTGGCGTTTTATTGCTATCCAGACGTTTAGACGTCCAGATAGAAAGATGACCGAAAAGGCGAAAGTCGTCAATGAAAATGTCACCACAAAATGTGGAGGAATTCTCACATAAGATGAATTTTTTTCAGGAGAAACGGAGAAAGGGACATGCAGGAAAACGCACTCTCTTCCAAAGAAAGAGAGTGCGGGAAAGAAACTACAGCAGTTGTGCCAGGCGGTTCAGATCGGACTGAATGGCCCCGGCGGTAACATCGCGCCCGGCGCCAGGCCCGCGGATCACCAGCGGGTTGTCACGGTACCAGCGGCTTTCAATCGCGAAGACGTTGTCACACGGCAGCAGAGCGGCAAGCGGATGCTCTGCCCGCACGGCTTCAACCCCCACGCGAGCCTTGCCGTTCGCATCAAACCGGGCCACATAACGCAGCACCAGCCCCATCTCCTGGGCAGCCTCGAGCCGCTGCAGCATTTGCTCGTTCAGCTCATCACCGTTTTCAAAGAAATGGTCAATGGAGCCGCCTTCACAACCTGCGGGCACCAGAGATTCCACACGAACCTGATCCGGCTCGATGTCATAACCCGCCTCACGGGCCAGGATCACCAGCTTACGCATGACGTCTTTACCGGACAGGTCCACGCGCGGATCTGGCTCGGTTAGCCCCTGCTGCCAGGCCTGATCAACCAGTTCTGTAAACGGCACTGTGCCGTCAAACTGCAGGAACAGCCATGAAAGGGTCCCCGAGAAAATACCGCTGATAGCCAGAATAGCATCGCCGCTGTCGCGCAGGTCGCGAACCGTATGGTTAACCGGCAGCCCTGCGCCCACCGTGGCGTTATACAGCCAGTGCCGGCCCGTTTTCTCAAACGCATCACGAATCTGGCGATACTTCTGGCCGTTCCCCGCACCGGCAAGCTTGTTAGCGCTGATCACATGGAAGCCATGGCTGGCGAAGTCCAGGTATTGATCGGCGAGCTGCTCGCTGGCGGTCACGTCCAGTACAACTAAATCATCATACGGATGAGCCCGCATCCACAGGAACAGCGACTCTTCGTCCTGCTGAACTGCCTCATCATTGAAGAAGGCCAACGCGCGACTGGCATCCAGACCGTCGTAATTCAGCAAGCTACGGCTGCTGTCCACCACGCCAGCCAGCACAAATTCAAACCCGGTACGGGCGGAGAGAATTTCCTGTTCGCGGGCAAACAGCTCAAGCCAGCGGGAACCGATGTTGCCTTTGCCGAACAGCATCAGACCGATACGCTTCTCAGCACGAAACAGCGACTTGTGTAGCCCCTGAATCAGGCTTTCCGTTGGGCCTACGCGCAGCACGGCCACCAGGCTAATGCCGTCTTCCGACTGCCAGATAAACTCCACGGGATGATCTTTCAACTGCTGCCAGAAACGGTGACTATGCAGCGGGTTGCGGCAAACGCCGGCCCCGACCATTGCTACCAGCGCCAGGCCTTCACGCAGACGAAGCTCGCCCTGCAGGCTGGCATTCTGGAGAAGCTGCAGCACGCTGTTGGCGACTTCCGAGGTGTAGCAAAGCTGCAGCAAATTGCGGTCGGGGTGCACACCAATCGACAGCGGACGCACCTGACCGCGCTTGAGGATCAGATCCAGCTCTTTTTGCGCCAGCTTGAAATCCTGATGCGACGGCACCTGATATTCGATCAGGCAAACATCGTCGTGACTGGTGACAATCCGGGCACCCGTGCCGGACGCCAGAACGCGCTCAATACGGGTCGAACCTTGCTCTGGCGAATAGCTGCAGCGCAGTTGCAGGTCGATATCGCTGCCGGATACGGGCTGTAATGTACGAGCGTGCAGCACCGGCGCGGCAAGACGAGCCAGCTCGCTGGCTTCATCCAGACGCAGCAGAGGCAACAGGCAGGCATCTTTTACTTTACGCGGATCCGCGCTGTAAACCCCGGCCACGTCGCTCCAGATAGTTACGCGAGAAACGCCAGCCAGCGCGCCAATCTGCGTCGCTGAATAGTCAGAACCGTTACGCCCCAGCAGAACAGTTTCACCCGCTTCATTGCTGCAGATAAAACCGGTCACAACCAGGCGTTTATTCGGGTGTTGGGCAAGCAGGTTTTGCAGCAGCGGCCAGGAACGGCCTTCGTCAACCTGTGGCTGGGCCGCACGTTCAGCACGCATAAAATCGCGGGCGTCCAGCCAGGCGGCTTCAACGCCCTGCTGATTCAGCACCGCAGCCATCAAACGCGCCGACCAGACTTCCCCGTGACCAACAACCTCTGCATAAACGGCATCGGTCATTTTACCGTCCAGCAGAACAGCAAGGCGCTCAAGGTCCTGGATAAACCCGGCAATCAGGCCATCCGCCACTTCCGGCGGCAGTAAACCACTAATAAGGTCGCTCTGATAGCGGCGCAGCGTTTGCTGCACCTGATGTGCGGAAAGCCTGTCGCTCTGGCTCAGCTTGAGCCAGTTAATCAACTGGTTAGTGGTACTGCCGGCGGCCGAAACCACCATCATGTCACCCGGTCTGGAATATTCGGTCATGATACCCGCCACGCGCAGGTAACATTTCACATCGGCAAGACTGCTGCCCCCAAACTTGTGCAGTTGACGAACCGGCGTCCCTGCTGGTGCTGAAACACTCATGCTTACCCCTCGGCAGCGACCCGGAAGGCATTTTCCAGATCGGCAATTAAATCTTCACTATCTTCTATACCTGTTGAAACGCGTAGCAGCGTCTCAGAAATGCCGGCGGCAGCTCGTGCCTCCGGCGCCATGCCCGCATGGGTCATGGTTGCGGCGTGAGAAATCAAGCTTTCCACGCCCCCCAGCGATTCCGCCAGGGTAAACAGCGACAGCGCCCCCAGGAAACGACGCAGCGTTTGCTCGTCACCGTCGAGCTCAAAGCTCAGCATCGCGCCAAACCCTTTTTGCTGACGGGCCGCAATCTCGTGGCCCTGGTTTTCCGGCAGTGAAGGATGATACAGCTTTTTCACCAACGGTTGCTGCTTGAGAAACTCAACAATGGCCTGAGCATTACGTTGAGCCACTTCCATACGTGGCGACAGAGTGCGCAGGCCACGCAACAGCAGGTAGCTGTCAAATGCGCTGCCGGTGACGCCAATGTTATTCGCCCACCATGCCAGTTCGGTGACCGTGGCCGGATCTTTTGCAATAACAACGCCCGCAACCACATCCGAATGGCCGTTGAGGTACTTGGTGCAAGAGTGCAGAACCAGATCGGCCCCCAACGCCAGCGGGTTTTGCAGTGCCGGGCTCAGGAAGGTGTTATCCACCACGCTAATCGCACCCGCTTCACGCGCTGCGGCACAGATTTTCGCAATATCCACGACGCGCAACAATGGATTACTTGGACTTTCTACCAGTACCAGCTTTGGTTTTTCCGCCAGCGCAGAGTTTAAAGCCTCTTCATCATTCTGATCGACGAATAAAACGCGGTAAGCCCCACGTTTTGCCAGACTATCGAACAGGCGGTAGCTGCCCCCATAGCAGTCGTGAGGCGCCACCAGCAGGTCGCCAGGTTTCAGGAATACGGTGGTGACCAGATGAATGGCCGACATGCCGGTATTGGTCATTACTGCCCCAGCCCCGCCTTCCAGCTCCGCTAGCGCCCGCTGTACTACGTCGCGCGTTGGGTTTCCCCGGCGTGAATAATCATGGGCACGCGGTTCATTAAAGCCGGTAAAGTTATAGGTGCTGGACAGGTGAATAGGTGGAACGACGCAGCCGTATTGCTCGTCATCATTCAAACCGCTACGAACTGCGATGGTTGCCTGTTTACGCGTCATGGTGTGCCCGATCCTTGCTGGTCGAATAAAAGTCAGGCCTCAGAGTAAACAACCGCAGTATAGACGTCAATACATCTGGACATCTAAACCTCTTTGCGTATAGATTGAGCAAAAGGCAAATAGCCGTTAAAATTATGCGTTTTAGAGTGTATATGTCTGAGTTTCGCGCTCAGGAAAGGGTTATCCTGTGTTGTACACTAAAAGAGATAATCGTCAGCGCCGCGGATTTACCCGGCTTTGGCACGTTTTCATAGATTAAGAGGATTAAGGTATCTCATGGCTGAATGGAGCGGCGAATATATCAGCCCCTACGCTGAGCACGGTAAGAAGAGTGAACAAGTAAAGAAAATTACGGTTTCCATTCCTCTGAAAGTGTTGAAGATCCTCACCGACGAACGCACGCGTCGCCAGGTGAATAACCTGCGTCATGCGACCAACAGTGAATTGCTGTGTGAAGCTTTTTTGCACGCCTTCACCGGCCAGCCGCTGCCGAACGATGCTGACCTGCGTAAAGAGCGCAGCGATGAAATCCCGGAAGATGCGAAGGTCATTATGCGTGAACTGGGGATCGATCCGGATACGTGGGAATATTAAGATCTGGTGTTAAGGCGTCTGCGGGCGCCTTTTCTTATTGCGTTACCGGATAACAGACACAAAAAAGGCGCCTTCAGGCGCCTTTCTCTTTCCAGAGTGCGAAACTTATTTTTTCGCGCCTGGTACGCTGAAGCGCTTGTTGAAGCGATCAACACGGCCGCCGGTAGCAACATCACGCTGTTTACCAGTGTAGAACGGGTGGCACTGACCACATACGTCCAGGTTCAGATCGTGACCTACGGTGGAGCGGATCTTGATAACATTACCGCAAGAGCAGTTTGCAGTAATTTCTTCGTATTTAGGATGGATATCTTTTTTCATGGTAAACCTCGGTAAAGGCCGCGTCGCTCTTCCAGCCCTAACGCCAGACACCACGCGATGTTAATAAATTAGGTTTTTTGATACCAAAACTGCGCATCAAAGGCGGCGAATCATACAGAAATTGCTCACCCGGTGCAAACTGATCCGCAATTTTGCAAGCGCACAGTGTACACTAATACGTCATTTTTTTCAGCCTGGATGCTTTCATGCCCGTAGCCCACGTTGCACTGCCGGTTCCGCTGGCCCGTACCTTCGACTATCTGCTGCCAGAAGGCGTGCAGGTTAGCGCAGGCTGCCGCGTACAGGTGCCGTTTGGCAAGCAACGCGAAGCTGTCGGTATCGTCATGTCGGTCAGCCAGGCGAGCGATCTGCCGCTGGAAAAACTCAAGCCCGTTGGCGAAGTTCTCGATGGGCGCTCGCTGTTCACGCCGTCACTCTGGCGCGTGCTGCTGTGGGCTGCGGAGTATTATCATCACCCGATAGGCGAAGTGCTCTTTCACGCTCTGCCAATTCTTCTTCGCCAGGGGAAACCTGCGCACCATGCTCCGCTCTGGTACTGGTTTGCTACGGAAGAAGGAAAAGCCGTTGATCTGAACAGTCTCAAACGCGCGCCTAAACAGCAGCAGGCACTGGCGGCGCTGCGGCACAATATCGTCTGGCGGCATCAAATCGGCGAGCTGGAAATCAGTGAGCCGGGGTTACAGGCGCTGAGAACAAAAGGGCTGTGTGATTTAAAAAGCGCGGCGCCTGCGGAAGAAGACTGGCGGGCAAGCTATGCCGTTGCCGGTGAGCGGCTGAGACTGAATACGGAACAGGCCACCGCCGTGGGAGCTATCCACAGCGAATCTGACCATTTCTCCGCCTGGCTGCTCGCCGGCATCACCGGCTCCGGCAAAACTGAGGTTTACCTCAGTGTGCTTGAAAATGTGCTGGCACAGGGCAAGCAGGCTTTAGTGCTGGTGCCCGAAATTGGCCTGACTCCGCAAACTATCGCCCGCTTCCGGGAGCGTTTTAACGCGCCGGTTGAAGTCCTGCACTCCGGGCTGAATGACAGTGAAAGGCTCAGCGTGTGGCTAAAAGCACGCAGCGGTGAGGCGGCCATCGTCATTGGTACCCGTTCTTCTCTGTTCACGCCGTTCTGTCGTCTCGGCGTCATCGTCATCGATGAGGAACATGACAGCTCCTATAAACAGCAAGAAGGCTGGCGCTATCACGCTCGCGATTTAGCCGTTTACCGGGCGCATGCTGAAAACATTCCGATCATTCTCGGCTCGGCAACGCCAGCGTTAGAAACTCTGCACAATGTTCAGGTGGGAAAATATCGCCAGCTACGCCTGACTAAACGTGCCGGAAACGCACGCCCGGCTCACCAGCAGGTTGTCGACCTGAAAGGGCAGCAGCTCAAAGCCGGCTTAGCCCCTGCACTGCTCAAAAAGATAGGCGAGCATCTTGCCGCAGATAATCAGGTGATCCTTTTCCTCAACCGCCGCGGCTTCGCACCTGCCCTGCTCTGCCACGAATGCGGCTGGATTGCGGAATGCGCACGGTGCGATCATTACTACACGCTGCACCAGGGCCAGCGCCATCTGCGTTGCCACCATTGCGACAGCCAGCGCGCGATCCCGCAGCAGTGCCCGCAGTGCGGCTCCACGCATCTGGTTCCGGTGGGAATGGGGACCGAACAGCTTGAACACAGCCTTGAGCCGCTGTTCCCGAACGTACCGATTTCCCGCATCGACCGCGATACCACCAGCCGCAAAGGCGCCCTGGAACAACAGCTGGCCGAAGTGCACCGGGGCGGCGCGCGAATTCTTATCGGCACACAAATGCTGGCTAAAGGGCACCACTTCCCTGATGTCACACTGGTCGCCTTACTCGACGTAGACGGCGCGCTTTTCTCCGCAGATTTTCGTGCCGCCGAACGCTTTGCCCAGCTCTACGTCCAGGTTTCTGGTCGAGCGGGACGAGCCGGTAAGCAAGGTGAAGTCCTGCTGCAAACGCACCATCCTGAACACCCTTTGCTGCAAACTCTGCTGACCAAAGGCTACGATGCGTTTTCCAGCCAGGCATTGAGCGAACGCCAAACGGTATTTTTGCCGCCGTACACCAGCCATGTATTGATTCGGGCCGAAGATCAGAACAACCACCAGGCCCCGCTATTTTTGCAGCAGTTGCGTAATCTGCTGGAGGCCAGCCCGCTGCGCGATGAGCAGCTCTGGATCATGGGGCCAGTTCCCTCGCTGCAGCCCAAACGCGGCGGGCGTTTTCGCTGGCAAATCTTGTTGCAGCATCCATCGCGCGGGCGCCTGCAAAAACTGGTCAGCCATTCACTCACGCTGATCAACACGCTCCCCGAAGCCCGGAAAGTGAAATGGATGCTGGATGTTGACCCTATCGACGGGTAGCACAATCGGGCTGGTTATGCGAAGCCGATCGAAAAATCTAATACTCATCACATTTCTTGTGAAAAATTTGTAACCGCTTACAGCCAACTTCTGCTAAGAATGTGATGACTGTCAGACACACAGGAGTGTTGACGATAGCGGCGTGCATGTGAGGAGAAGAAGTGAAGCCGAAGAAACCGGTGGTGAATGCCACCATGAAAGATGTCGCCGTGCAGGCAAAAGTGTCTACTGCAACGGTATCCCGCGCCTTAATGAACCCGGACAAAGTTTCACAAAGTACCCGTAATCGCGTGGAACAGGCGGCGATTGAAGTGGGGTATTTGCCTCATTCCCTGGGGCGTAACATCAAACGCAGCGAATCACGCACTATTCTGGTCATCGTGCCGGATATCTGCGATCCGTTTTTCAGCGAAATCATTCGCGGTATTGAAGTTACCGCAGCTTCACACGGCTATCTCGTGCTGATTGGCGATTGCGCCCACCAAAATCAGCAGGAAAAAACCTTCATCGACCTGATCATCACCAAACAAATTGATGGCATGCTGCTGCTGGGCTCACGCCTGCCGTTTGACGCCAGTAAAGAAGAGCAACGCAATCTGCCGCCGATGGTCATGGCCAATGAGTTTGCCCCTGAGCTGGAACTGCCCACGGTGCATATCGACAATCTGACCGCCGCCTTTAACGCCGTTTACTATCTGCAAGAGCTCGGGCATCAGCGCATTGCCTGTATTGCCGGGCCTGAAGAAATGCCGCTTTGCCATTATCGCTTACAGGGATACGTTCAGGCGCTTCGCCGCAACGGCATCGTCGTCGATCCTCACTATATTGCGCGCGGTGATTTTACCTATGAAGCAGGCGCCGCAGCGCTGGCACAGCTTATTGCCCTGCCCGAACCCCCAACCGCCATTTTCTGCCATAGCGATGTGATGGCGCTAGGGGCGCTGTCTCAGGCAAAGCGCAGCGGGCTTAAAGTCCCGGAAGATTTATCGATTATGGGCTTCGACGATATTGCCCTGTCGCAGTTCTGTGACCCGCCCCTCACCACCGTCGCACAACCCCGTTTCGATATTGGTAAGGAAGCTATGCTGCTATTGCTGGACAACATGAACGGCCAAAACGTTAACAGCGGCTCACGCCTGCTGGACTGCGATCTTATTGAGCGAGGCAGCACTGCCGCGCCCGGCAGCAGAAATTGAGCCGTTTTTAAGACTGCATAAACTGGTCAAAGCCCCGCCCCTTAAGTAACATGGCGGACTGATAAACGAATAAAGACAGCGAAACGATAGTGGCACAACGAGATTATGTAAGCCGCGGGCAATCGGCAGGGACGCGGCGCAAAAAAAGTACACCCCGCAAAAAGCAACGTAGTCTGCCCTCCGTCTCTCCAACGATGGTTGCCATTGCGGCCGCAGTCGTGGTGGCCTTTGTCGGTGCTCTTTACTTTATTACTCACCATAAGAAAGAAGAGATTGACGCGCTTCCTGGCCACAAAGTGACCGGCAATGGCTTGCCGCCAAAACCGGAAGAGCGCTGGCGTTACATTAAAGAGCTGGAAAACCGCCAGCCTGGCGTACGTGCGCCTACCGAACCGACAGCCGGCGGCGAAGTCATGAACCAAAGCCAGCTAACCAACGAACAGCGCCAGTTGCTGGAGCAAATGCAGGCGGATATGCGCCAGCAGCCTACGCAGCTGAATGAAGTCCCGTGGAATGAGCAAACCCCTGCCCAGCGCCAGCAAACGCTGCAGCGCCAGAAACAGATTGTGCAGCAAACTCAGCCTGTGCAACAGCAGCAGTGGAACACGCAGACGCAGCAGCCTCGCGTTCAGCAGCGTGTAGCGGAACAGCCATACCAGCAGCCGCGTAACACGCAACAAACCACGCAGCCTTATCAGCAGCCAAAAACTGTACCGCAGCAACAGCCGAAAACCTCTACGGCAAATAATCAGCAGCCGTATCAGGATCTGCTGCAAACGCCACCGCACAGCCAGCAAAAAGCGCCACAGCAAACCAAACCGGTTCAGCGTGAAGCCCAGCCTGCACCAATTACGCGTGAGCCAGAAGTGGCTAAGCAGGCTCCTGCTGCTCAGGAGAAAAAAGATGAAAAACGCTGGATGGTGCAGTGTGGTTCATTTAAAGGCAGCGAACAGGCGGAAACCGTTCGTGCTCAGCTGGCGTTTGAAGGCTTTGACTCCCGCATTACCACCAATAACGGCTGGAACCGCGTCGTCATTGGGCCAATCAAAGGTAAAGACAACGCCGATGGCACCATCAATCGGCTGAAGATGGCTGGACATACCAGCTGTATTCGTCTTGCCGCCGGGGGTTGAAACCCCAAAATTGCCCCCCATTTATAATGGCATTAGGCCCTGCGCACCGCGCAGGGCTCCTGTTTAGCTGATGCAAAAGGGGTCCGATCGTGACAACAATAGTAAGTGTACGTCGTAACGGCCATGTGGTTATTGCCGGCGATGGCCAGGCCACGCTGGGTAATACCGTCATGAAAGGTAACGTCAAAAAAGTACGTCGCCTGTACAACGATAAAGTGATCGCGGGTTTTGCCGGCGGTACTGCGGATGCCTTCACGCTGTTCGAACTGTTTGAGCGCAAGCTGGAAATGCATCAGGGTCACCTGGTGAAAGCCGCCGTTGAGCTGGCGAAAGACTGGCGTACCGACCGCATGCTGCGCAAGCTTGAAGCGCTGCTGGCCGTGGCCGACGAAAGCGCATCGCTGATCATCACCGGTAACGGCGATGTCATCCAGCCTGAAAACGATCTGATTGCCATCGGCTCCGGCGGCCCGTACGCCCAGGCCGCAGCCCGTGCCCTTCTGGAAAATACCGAAATGGGCGCGCGCGATATCGCTGTGAAAGCGTTGGATATTGCAGGTGATATCTGCGTTTATACCAACCACTTCCATACCATCGAAGAATTACCGTCTAAAGCGTAAGGATCTCCCATGTCTGAAATGACCCCACGCGAAATTGTTAGCGAGCTGAATAAACACATTATCGGCCAGGACAACGCTAAGCGCTCCGTCGCTATCGCCTTACGTAACCGCTGGCGCCGTATGCAGCTTGATGAAGAGCTGCGCCATGAAGTTACCCCTAAAAACATTTTGATGATCGGCCCAACCGGCGTGGGTAAAACCGAAATTGCCCGTCGCCTGGCAAAACTGGCCAATGCGCCGTTCATCAAAGTTGAAGCGACCAAATTCACCGAAGTCGGCTATGTGGGCAAAGAAGTGGACTCCATTATCCGCGATCTGACCGATGCCGCAGTCAAAATGGTACGCATGCAGTCTATCGAGAAGAACCGCTACCGCGCTGAAGAGATGGCCGAAGAGCGTATTCTCGACGTGCTGATCCCGCCGGCGAAGAACAACTGGGGCCAGTCGGAAGCCCAGCAGGAACCTTCTGCTGCTCGCCAGTCGTTCCGCAAGAAACTGCGCGAAGGCCAACTGGATGATAAAGAGATTGAAATCGATCTCGCCGCTGCGCCGATGGGCGTAGAAATTATGGCGCCTCCAGGCATGGAAGAGATGACCAGCCAGCTACAGTCCATGTTCCAGAACCTGGGCGGCCAGAAGCAAAAACCACGCAAGCTGAAAATCAAAGATGCGATGAAGCTGCTGGTGGAAGAAGAAGCGGCGAAGCTGGTGAACCCGGAAGAGCTGAAGCAGGACGCCATCGACGCAGTTGAGCAGCACGGGATCGTGTTTATCGACGAAATCGACAAAATTTGTAAACGCGGCGGCAACAGCTCCGGCCCGGATGTGTCCCGCGAAGGCGTACAGCGTGACCTGCTGCCGCTGGTAGAAGGCTGCACCGTATCCACCAAGCACGGCATGGTAAAAACTGACCACATCCTGTTTATCGCTTCCGGCGCGTTCCAGGTTGCGAGCCCGTCAGACCTGATTCCTGAGCTGCAGGGGCGTTTGCCTATCCGCGTTGAGCTGCAGGCGCTGACCGTGGACGATTTCGAGCGTATCCTGACCGAACCTAACGCCTCCGTGACCGTACAGTACAAAGCGCTGATGGCAACCGAAGGCGTGAACATCGACTTTACCGAGGACGGTATTCGTCGTATTGCTCAGGCTGCCTGGCAGGTAAACGAATCTACCGAAAACATCGGGGCGCGTCGCCTTCACACCGTGCTTGAACGTCTGATGGAAGATATCTCCTATGACGCCAGCGAGTTAGATGGTCAGTCCATCCTGATCGATGCCGAATACGTCGGTAAACATCTGGATGAGCTGGTTGCAGATGAAGACCTGAGCCGTTTTATCCTATAATCCGGCTAACGCATTTTCTTCATTTGAAATGGAGGGCTTATGCCCTCCATTTTTTTATCTAAACTGGCAACCAAATAATGAGCGATTCGCAACCTACAAGTGTCACCCAGGCCTGGCTGGAAAGCCTTCGCCCACGCACGCTACCTCTGGCGTTTGCTTCAATCGTCTGCGGTTCGGCCCTGACCTACTGGCAGGGTGTCTTTGATCCGGCCGTGGCGCTGCTGGCGCTGCTGACCGCCGGACTTTTGCAGATCCTGTCTAACCTCGCCAATGACTATGGCGACGCGGTCAAAGGCAGCGACAAAGAAGACCGTCTCGGGCCACTACGCGGGATGCAAAAAGGAATGATTACTCAGGCGCAGATGAAACGTGCGCTGGTCATCACCGTCATCCTCATTTGTTTGTCGGGCCTGTCGCTGGTCGCCCTTGCCTGCCATACCTTCTCCGATTTCATGGGCTTCTTGCTACTTGGGCTGCTGTCTATCGTCGCCGCCATTACCTACACCGTCGGCACCCGTCCTTATGGCTACATGGGGCTGGGAGATATCTCAGTGCTGGTCTTCTTCGGCTGGATTAGCGTGGCGGGTACCTGGTATCTGCAGGCTAATTCGCTGGCGGCGCTGGTTATTCTTCCGGCCACGGCCTGTGGGTTACTCGCCACCGCAGTGCTGAATATCAATAACCTGCGTGATATCGATAGCGATCGTGAGAACGGTAAAAATACCCTTGCTGTACGTCTTGGGCCAATTGTTGCACGCCGCTATCATGCCGCTCTGCTCATCGGGGCTTTGGTCTGTCTCGCCCTGTTTAACCTTATCTGGCTCAAGAGCCTGTGGGGATGGTTATTTGTTCTGGCCGCGCCGCTGCTGCTCAAGCAGGTTGCCTACGTCATGCGGGAGCAAGATCCCGTGGCGATGCGCCCGATGCTGGAACGCACCGTCAAAGCCGCGTTGCTGACGAATCTGCTGTTTGCTCTGGGCGTCGTCCTCAGTACCGTTGTGTGATGACTGACAAATATCAATTAACAATTGATGATTTTGCCAACAGTTAACAGAACGCGATATACTGACAACTCCTGCAGCAAATGAACCTTAATCCTATGAAATACGATACTTCTGAGCTTTGTGACATCTACCAGGAAGAGGTCAACGTCGTTGAGCCGTTGTTCTCCAACTTTGGTGGCCGCTCGTCATTTGGTGGGCAAATCATCACGGTGAAATGTTTCGAGGACAACGGGTTGCTGTACGATCTGCTCGAAGAGAATGGCCGTGGGCGAGTCCTGCTGGTAGACGGCGGTGGTTCAGTACGCCGCGCGCTGATTGATGCGGAACTGGCTCGTCTTGCGCTGCAAAACGAGTGGGAAGGCATTGTGGTTTACGGCGCGGTGCGCCAGGTGGATGACCTGGAAGAGCTGGACATTGGCATCCAGGCGATTGCCGCCATCCCGGCTGGCTCCGCGGGAGAAGGCATCGGCGAAAGCGATGTGCGCGTCAATTTTGGTGGCGTGACCTTCTTCTCAGGCGACCATCTGTATGCCGATAACACCGGCATCATTCTCTCCGAAGATCCGCTGGATATTGAGTAATCCGGTCGATGAATAGCAAAACGGGCGCCTGAGGCGCCCGTTCTTTTTTGTCGGAAGCAGGAATTACACTTCTTCCATTTTGCCCAGCAGCGCGTGTAAACGCTCCTGCCAGACGTGCTGTTGTTCTTTCAGGCTGCTGTTTTCACGCACCAGCTCTTCATGGTTGCTTTGCGCCTGCTGAACTTCCTGAGCCAGACCGTTATTTTTCTCTTTCAGCTCTTCGATTTCCATCTGTAACAACGTAATCGTGTCAACCGCCTGCTGAACTTTTGCTTCCAGTTTCTCAAACACTTCAAATGACATTTCGAACTCTCCTGAATGGCAAGGCGTTGATGGATGGCTATCCTCGTCCCGATTCTACGGCGACGCCTTTATGAACGTATGCACAACACGTAGCGTAACTCGATTGTAAGTAGCCCGGATGCCCGTGTCCAGCGGCTTACCGCGCTCTTTGCGTAACATGACGTTTTTCAGCCTATGCTGAAAGCCAGGGTTCACGGTCGATTCGAATTGTTAAAAAACACGTTAACAAAACGCGTAATTTCCCCTTCTTTCCCATGAGGCACCGCTCATTTTTTAGCGCGAAAACGCTCATTTTCTTGACGCACCACGCACATTTTAAGTTCGATATTTCTCGTTTGTGCTCGTTAACGATAAATTAACACCATGCCTACATGGCATAAAGGTGACAAGGATGCTCGACAACAATAATCATCAATTTGCCTTCAGGACCCCACTATGAGTCAGACCGCTACAACAACCTTAAAAGGCCAGTGCATCGCCGAATTCATGGGTACCGCGTTGTTGATCTTCTTCGGTGTGGGATGTGTTGCTGCATTGAAAGTGGCCGGTGCCACCTTCGGGCAGTGGGAAATCAGCATCATCTGGGGCTTAGGGGTGGCAATGGCCATCTATATGACCGCAGGAGTTTCCGGCGCACATCTTAACCCGGCAGTAACGATCGCACTCTGGCTGTTCGCTTGTTTTGACGGACGCAAAGTCGTGCCGTTTATTATTTCACAGTTCCTTGGCGCATTCTGCGCCGCCGCGTTGGTTTATGGCTTATATTACAATCTGTTCCTCGACTACGAACAAACGCACCATATGGTGCGCGGCAGCGTAGAAAGTCTGGATTTGGCGGGCATTTTCTCCACCTATCCGAACCCACACATTAACTTCGTCCAGGCATTCGCCGTAGAAATGGTGATCACTGCCATTCTGATGGGCGTCATTCTGGCGCTGACCGACGATGGCAACGGCGTGCCGCGTGGCCCACTGGCTCCGCTGCTGATTGGCCTGCTGATTGCGGTGATCGGCGCGTCCATGGGACCACTGACCGGGTTTGCGATGAACCCAGCGCGTGACCTTGGGCCGAAGACCTTTGCGTGGCTGGCTGGCTGGGGCGACGTCGCCTTCACCGGTGGGAAAGATATTCCTTACTTCCTGGTGCCGCTGTTTGCGCCTATTCTCGGCGCTTCCCTTGGCGCATTCGGCTACCGTAAATTGATTGGTCGCCACCTGCCATGCGACGTCTGCGTTGTCGAAGAAGACAAGCCGGACAGCAAGGTGACCTCTCAGCAAAAAGCACTGTAATACTGACTTCAGGACTTGATTATGACTACAGAAAAAAAGTACATCGTCGCTCTCGACCAGGGAACAACCAGCTCGCGTGCCGTCGTCCTGGATCATGACGCCAACATCATTAGCGTTGCACAGCGTGAGTTTGAGCAAATCTATCCTAAGCCAGGCTGGGTAGAGCATGACCCGATGGAAATCTGGGCCACCCAAAGCTCCACGCTGGTAGAAGTGCTGGCGAAAGCCGACATCAACTCCGACGAAATCGCGGCCATCGGCATCACCAACCAGCGTGAAACCACAGTAGTTTGGGAGCGCGAAACCGGTAAGCCAATTTACAACGCTATCGTCTGGCAGTGCCGCCGTACCGCTGATATCTGTGAAGAGTTGAAGCGCAACGGCATGGAAGAATACGTGCGTCACAACACCGGCCTCGTGGTGGACCCGTACTTCTCCGGCACTAAAGTTAAATGGATCCTCGACCACGTCGAAGGCTCGCGCGAGCGTGCTCGACGTGGTGAACTGCTGTTCGGTACCGTGGATACCTGGCTCATCTGGAAGATGACTCAGGGGCGTGTACACGTCACCGACTACACCAACGCTTCTCGTACCATGCTGTTTAACATCCACGAGCTGGACTGGGATGACCGCATGCTGGAAGCGCTGGACATTCCTCGCGCTATGCTGCCGGAAGTGCGCAAGTCTTCCGAAGTCTATGGCCAGACCAACATCGGCGGTAAGGGCGGCACGCGTATTCCTATTGCCGGGATCGCGGGTGACCAGCAGGCCGCGCTGTTTGGCCAGCTGTGCGTGAAAGAAGGGATGGCGAAGAACACCTACGGAACCGGCTGCTTTATGCTGATGAACACCGGTGAGAAAGCCGTAGCCTCCACCAATGGTCTGCTGACGACTATCGCCTGCGGCCCGAAAGGTGAAGTGAACTACGCGCTGGAAGGCGCCGTATTCATGGCGGGGGCATCCATTCAGTGGCTACGTGACGAAATGAAGCTGATTGGCGATGCGTTCGACTCCGAGTACTTCGCCAACAAGGTGAAGGATACCAACGGCGTCTACGTTGTGCCTGCGTTCACCGGCCTCGGCGCACCTTACTGGGACCCGTATGCACGTGGGGCTATTTTCGGCCTGACCCGCGGCGTGAACTCTAACCACATCATTCGCGCCACTCTGGAATCAATCGCCTACCAGACCCGTGACGTGCTGGAAGCAATGCAGGCAGACTCCGGTATTCGTCTGCACGCGCTGCGCGTGGACGGCGGGGCGGTAGCCAACAACTTCCTGATGCAGTTCCAGTCCGACATTCTGGGTACCCGTGTTGAGCGTCCTGAAGTTCGCGAAGTCACTGCGTTGGGTGCTGCTTACCTGGCCGGTCTGGCCGTGGGCTTCTGGCAGAACCTCGATGAGCTGCAGGAGAAATCCGTCATCGAGAAAGAGTTCCGCCCTGGTATCGAAACCACCGAGCGTAATTACCGCTACGCCGGCTGGCAGAAGGCGGTTAAACGCGCCCTTGCCTGGGAAGATCACGAAGAGAAGTAATCCCTACAAGGCCCCTGGAAAGGGGCCTTACAGTCTCTGCCTTTCCCGCCCCTTTCCTCGCCTGTGCTAAACTCCCCGGCAATTCTGTTTGCTAAATGAGTCTGCTATGAAACGAGAACTTGCCATCGAATTTTCCCGCGTGACCGAAGCCGCCGCCCTTGCTGGCTACAAATGGCTTGGCCGCGGCGATAAAAATGTCGCCGACGGCGCAGCAGTAAACGCCATGCGTATCGTCCTTAACCAAATCAATATCGACGGTGAGATCGTCATTGGCGAAGGTGAAATTGACGAAGCGCCGATGCTCTACATTGGTGAAAAAGTCGGGACCGGGAAAGGCGACGCGGTAGATATTGCCGTTGACCCCATCGAAGGTACGCGCATGACGGCGATGGGCCAGGCCAACGCTCTGGCCGTGCTCGCGGTGGGAGATAAAGGCACGTTCCTCAATGCGCCCGATATGTATATGGAAAAACTGATTGTTGGGCCGGGGGCCAAAGGCGTCATCGACCTTAATCTCAGCCTCGAGAACAATCTTCGCCGCATCGCCGCTGCGCTGGAAAAACCGCTTAGCGAATTGACCGTAACCATTCTGGCCAAGCCACGTCACGACGAAACGATCAAAGAGATGCAAAAGCTTGGCGTGCGCGTGTTCGCTATTCCCGATGGCGACGTAGCTGCTTCTATTTTGACCTGCATGCCGGACAGCGAAGTGGATGTCCTCTACGGCATCGGCGGTGCGCCGGAAGGTGTGGTTTCAGCGGCAGTGATCCGTGCGCTGGACGGTGACATGCAGGGCCGCCTGCTGACTCGCCACCACGTAAAAGGCGACAGCGAAGAGAATCGTCGCATCGGCGAACAGGAACTGGCGCGCTGCAAAGCAATGGGCATCGAAGCTGAACGCGTGCTAAAGCTCGATGAAATGGCGCGTAACGACAACGTTATTTTCTCTGCTACCGGCATCACTAAAGGCGACCTGCTGGAAGGGATCACCCGTAAAGGCAATATGGCCACCACGGAGACGCTGCTGATTCGCGGTAAATCCCGTACGATCCGCCGCATTCAGTCTATTCATTATCTCGATCGTAAAGATACCGAGGTACAGAAGCATATTCTGTAACGTTTCTCGTTTGTTGGTTCGAGCTTTCCGGCTCGTTTGGGCTGGAAATGCTGCCACATTCTGGTGAAGATAGGTAAAAAGCAACGACGGGAGTACAACATGGCGGAGTGGGTTACAGGTAAAGTTACCAGAGTTCAAAACTGGACGGATTCTCTCTTCAGCCTGACGGTTCATGCGCCGGTGCACGCGTTTACCGCCGGGCAATTTACCAAGCTTGGGCTGGAAATTGACGGCGAACGCGTACAGCGCGCCTACTCCTACGTGAATGCCCCCAGTAATCCCGATCTCGAGTTCTATCTGGTCACCGTTCCCGAAGGAAAACTCAGCCCTCGTCTGCATGCGCTCAAGCCTGGCGATGAAGTGCAGCTGGTAAGCGAAGCCGCCGGGTTCTTTGTGCTGGAAGAAATTCCTGACTGCAAAACACTCTGGATGCTGGCGACCGGCACCGCGCTGGGGCCTTATCTCTCAATCCTGCAGGAAGGCAAAGACCTTGAGCGTTTTGAGAATATCGTGCTGCTCCATGCGGTCCGCTATGCCAATGATTTAAGCTATCTGCCGCTGATGCTTGAACTACAGGAACGCTACCAGGGCAAACTGCGTATTCAAACCGTGGTCAGCCGCGAAACGGTCGCAGGTTCGCTCACCGGGCGTGTTCCGGCGCTGATAGAAAGCGGTGAGCTGGAGGCCGCCGTTGGTTTACCGATGGATATTGAAACCAGCCATGTGATGCTATGCGGTAACCCGCAAATGGTGCGTGACACGCAACAGCTCTTGAAAGATACCCGGCAGATGGCCAAACATCTGCGCCGCAGGCCTGGCCACATGACCGCCGAGCATTACTGGTAAATCAGCGGAATTTAACTTCGCTGGTCTCTTTCCCGAAACGGTTTTCACCCTGGGTGCCAACAAAAGCGCCCAGGTCCATCAGCACCATGACGAAAATCAGCGTCGGGATAAAACGGCCCAATCCCCACTGCCACAAGGTGCCAAAGGTTTCCCAGTTTCCCGCCACCAGCAGCCAGGCAGGAATAAAGAGCAACGCCCACCAGCCTTTTTTATCCCTGTCGTGCAGGCGCTTCACAATCACCGCCGCAGTTGGAATCAGCGAGCCGGTGAGGAAGAAGCCCGCCGTGGAATACGGCATGATTTCGGCCCCGGCCAGAGTAAACAGAATAATCAGCCCGACTATCCACGCGCCGATCCAAATCCAAAAATCGCGGCGTCCAATACGCCCTTTAAAAGAGAACAACCATTGCTGTATGGTCATGGGTAAGGTCCTTATTATTTTATCGCGGCGTAGTGTACCCTGGTCACCGCCCGTTTTGACAAGCCAACGGATTGCCGATTTAATCGGGATGATGAACCCATCAGGAGAAGTGTGTCGATGAAATACCTGCTGCCTGCCCTCGTGCTGCTGGCGCTGCCTTTGGCGGTGAGCCGGGCAGATCCTGCGTCAGACGCAGTTTCTCAACTTCCGGCAGCGCCTTATCTGCTGCCCGGCGCACCCACTTTCGATCTGACCATTACCCAGTTTCGTGGCAAATTTGATATTGATAATCCGTCGCTGCCGCTGAACGAATTTCGCGCCGTGGAGAAGAGCCGCGACAAAGCCAATCTGACCCGCGCCGCTACCAAGATCAACGAAAACCTTTATGCTTCTGTGGCACTGGAACTCGGCACCCTAAAAATTAAGTCGATGCAGATAACCTGGCTCCCCATTCAGGGGCCGGAGCAAAAAGCCGCCCGTGGCAAAGCGCTGGAATACATGGCTGCGATCATCCGCAGCTTCACGCCAACGCTTTCCAAAGCGCAAAGCCAGCAGAAACTGACCAAACTACTCAGCGACGGCAAAAATAAACGCTATTTCGCGCAGAACGACGGTGCTATTCGCTATGTCGTGGCAGATAACGGCGAAAAGGGGCTAACTTTCGCCGTTGAACCGATTAAGCTAACGCTATCTGAGACGCTAAACAGCGGCGAATAAATGACAAAAAGCAAAGCCTTTCGCCCGCCGACTCTCTATACTGTTTCACAGACCAAGCTGCCCGACGGGCAGTGATTCTTTTTATTGCTTACCGCGTGGAGAATTAAAATGCGACATCCTTTGGTGATGGGTAACTGGAAACTGAACGGCAGCAAACACATGGTTAACGAGCTTGTTGCTAACCTGCGTAAAGAGCTGTCTGGCGTGGAAGGCTGCGGCGTGGCTATCGCCCCACCGACCATGTACCTGGACCTGGCGAAACACGCTGCTTCCGGTAGCCACATCATTCTTGGCGCGCAGAACGTAGACGTTAACCTGTCCGGCGCGTTTACCGGTGAAGTTTCTGCAGAGATGCTGAAAGATATCGGTGCTAAATACATCATCATCGGTCACTCTGAGCGCCGTACCTATCACGCTGAGTCTGATGAGTTCATCGCGAAGAAATTCGCCGTGCTGAAAGCCGCAGGCCTGGTGCCAGTTCTGTGCATCGGTGAAAGCGAAGCTGAAAACGAAGCGGGTAAAACCGAAGAAGTTTGTGCACGCCAGATCGACGCCGTGCTGAAAACTCAGGGCGCAGCGGCCTTCGAAGGTGCGGTAATCGCTTACGAACCAATCTGGGCTATCGGTACCGGTAAATCTGCAACCCCAGCTCAGGCTCAGGCGGTACACAAATTTATCCGTGACCACATTGCTAAAGCTGACGCGAAAGTGGCTGAGCAAGTGATCATCCAGTACGGCGGCTCCGTTAACGATAAAAACGCAGCAGAGCTGTTTGCTCAGCCAGACATTGACGGCGCGCTGGTTGGCGGTGCATCCCTGAAAGCTGACGCTTTCGCGGTTATCGTTAAAGCAGCAGCTGAAGCGAAAAAAGCGTAATTACGCGAATAATATTGATGAACGGCTCCGCTTGCGGAGCCGTTTTTTTTAGAGTTTGTGCAGCAGTTGGAACCAGCCGTAGTCCAGCGGCAGCAAAATCGAAAACGTCACCACGGCCAGCACCAGGCAAAGCTTCATCCCTTCCCTTGCCGGGACTTTTCCCAGCCCCATCGCCACCACAATCGGCGACGCCATATACGGCAGAAGCGGCGTTGAGTAACCCAGCACCTGAATCATAATCACCGACAAAAGCGGGAAACCGGTCGCCTGCGAAAAACTCTCGGCAAAAGTGGTATAGAGCGCGGGAACGCCGTTCGCAGTGACGATAAAGTTAAGCAGGCTGGTGATACCGGTTAGCGCAGCAAAGCTGGTGAACGGCCTGCTGGCATCCAGGGGCATAATCGCCATTAGCTTCTCGCCCACAAGGGCCCCAAGGCCGATATGCGTTACGGTCGTGGCCAGCGCCAAAATGCCCGCGACATAGAAACAGGTGCGCACATTTACACCGCTGGCAAATTCCTCACCGGAGATAAACCCCACGCGCGGCAACAGCGTCACGCAGGCGGCAATCAGCCCTATCCATGCAGGACCAATACCGTGCCAGCTTTCCGTCACCCACAGCCCGAGCACAACGACCAGCAGCCACGCCAGCCGTCTTTCCTCGGGGCTCATCGGCCCTGGATTCTCAATTTGCTTTGGCGGCAGCGGTTTGCCGGGAAATAGCCAGGCAATCAGGCATATCAGCACTAATCCTTTCAGGATGCCAAGCACCGGAGTGTGCAACAGCAAATAAGGCAGATAGTTAAGATGCAGGCCATAAGACCCTTCAGCCGCCCCGCTCATCACCAGATTTGGCACATTCGCGGGTAAGATCGTCGCCGAGAGCTGGAAAGTGCCAAACCCCACGGCCAGCGCCAGGCCGTACCAGGCGCGGGTACCTTCGCCGATGGACGCTCTTTTCGCCATCGCCGCAACAATCGGCATCAACAGGGCAATGCGTCCCATATTTGACGGCATAACAAATGCCAGCGCATAGCTTAGCAGCACGACGCTGCCAACCATATGTAGCCAGGAGTCCGTCAGCCGGGCGGACAGCGCCCGCGCAACTCGATCGGCCAGACCCGTTTTACGAATCGCAATCCCCAGCACAAAACCGCTAAATACCAGCCAGAAGGCCGACGAGGCAAAACCACTGAAAATCACCTCGGCCGGAGCTATCTTTGCCACCATCGCCGCGGCAAAAAATAACAGGGCAGTCAGGTATTCCGGGAGGGCAGAAGTGGCCCAAAGGACAATGGTGATAAGGATAATAATGCCGGGCAGGATCAGAGGGTCTGACAACCAGAGCGACATACCTGTCTCCTAGTGGTAGTGAATCTCACCAAAATAGTCAGAGAGAACGTAATAGCGGCAATACTCAAACGGTCGTGTTTCTCCGGCCATAAACGTCTGGCGGGACACGGAAAGCAGCGGCTTATTCTGTTCAATTTGCAGCTTCTCGCAGAGATCGGCCCCCGGCAAAATCGCGTCAACTTTTTCAATCGCTGAATCGCTTTTCACCTTCAACAGGCTGTAGAGCGAAACATTTTCGAGGGCTTCTGCCGTCAGTGTTAAGCCGGGGAAGAAAGAGAGATCGAGATAGATTTTCTCATGGTTAAACGGGCGGTTGTTCAGGCAGCGGATACGAGAAATATAGAGATAATGATGATGGGCGGGCAAGCTGAGCCCATCTTCCTGAGCATCGCGGGCGCGTCGCGGGGCTATCTCAAGAATACGGTTTTCAACCGCCACGCTGGCATCGCGCAGATCGGAGGTAATGCCGCGAAAGGTGTGCCCGTAGCTCACGCCTTCCGGCACGGCGCTAACCACCGAACCGCTGCCGCGCTGAGAAGTGATAATGCCGGCACCAATCAGTTCACTCCATGCCTGTTTGACCACAATCAGCGAAACATTATAGGCCTGGGCTAACGCCTTTTGCGTTGGGAGCTGGCTCCCCAGCGGCAGCGCCCCGCTTTGGATCTGCTGGCAGATGATGTAAAACAACTGTTTGTATAGCGGAGTAAAACTCGTCTTATCAACCTGCAAGCTGCTTACCTCAAAGTCTGCCAGACGGGGACGGCATAGCCGCCCCACAGAGCACAACGTTAGCCTGTAATCTGCCTGGCGAGTTCTGCCAAATCGAAATGGTTCATGCGATTAATGGTTGTTAAGTAATCGGCAGGAAAAGCATCAGCACCATGGAAAGCGCCGGAAAGTGCCCCAACCATGGTGGCGACGGTATCGGTATCATTGCCGATGTTAACGCCGGAAATAATAGCATCAACGGCAGAATCCGGACAACAAGCGAACAGGCCAAATGCGGCGGGCACGGCTTCGCTGACATGCAGCCCGGAACCAATAATATCCGCCAGCTCAACAATCGCCGTTTCCCAGCTCAGGTGACGCTTACCAATGGACACTGCCAGCTCTATGCGTCTTGCCACAGAAGGCCCTGCAACGATCATCGCCCCTTGTTCCTGCGCCAGCGCATAGCCACGGTCTGCACCATAAATACCGGCCGCAATAATACTTTCGGCGCTGGTGACGTTTTGCAGCGCTTCGCTGGTCGCCGCCGCCATTGCCGCTGCGCCGGACATCGCCAGCACGTTATTATGGGTAAAGCGCGTAATGTCCAGCGCGGACTGGATCGCCGCCTCAATATCACCCGGGTGCAGCACCGCCGCAGGCCAGATTTTCATCGCCGCGCCGTTGGTCGCTTCCGCATTGCCCTTATTAACTATCTGGACGGATTGCTTCTCGCCCTCCAGTTCACCCTGCAAAGAAGCCCGGTTATCGTTGAAGATAGCTTTCATGGCTGCGCGGGTCGTGGGGCCGGTAAAATTGGCATAGAACGGGTAATCCAGCCAGCGCTGAAACGCCTCGCGCATTACGCCATCGCTCACTTTACGCTGGTGCTTTAGCAAAGCATCAATGATGTATTTCGCCTGGATAAAATCGTCGGTACACATCCCTGCTTCATTGCAACGGCCAAAAGTATCGGCAGGCGGCTTTTCGAAGCCGGTCACCCAGCCCCCAAAATAATCGCGAATCTGTTGCTGAGTTCGTACCTCTGTGGCCGCCCCCATAGCATCAGCAGCGGCGGCGCCGATCAGGCACCCGAGAATTTTGTTGTGTTCAACGTTCATAAATAACTCCTAAGGGATTGAGGTTATTTTTTATCGGATGGCTGGCCCGAAAGGCGGCAAACTGTTCCGGATAAGGCAATGCCGTCATTGCCCCTTTGGCCGTCACCGCCATAGCGCCACAGACGTTGGCGTTATCTATTGCCTCCGCAAGCAGCCTGCGATCCCATTCTGCAGACTGAGAAAGGGTGTAAAGTAGCCCGCCAACAAAGGCATCTCCCGCTCCGGTGGTATCCACCACGGTGACTTGCGGCGCAGGGAAGCTAAACTCGCCCTCCGGCGATACCAGCAGAGCACCCTGCTCGCCGAGGGAAATAATGGTCGTCTCGCAGCCCATTTGGCGAATCAGGTGACGGGCATCCTGCCAATGCTCCACCTCACCCAGCCAGCAAAGCTCGTCCGCAGACACTTTGCAGATAGACGCCTCACCAATCGCTTTTGCCATTAGCGGCCTGATTTCACCGGCGTCTCGCCACATGTTGATGCGCAGGTTAACGTCGAACATGACATGTCCCCCGGCCTCTTTTATTCGCCGGGCGCCCTCCAGGCAGGCTTCCCGAGCGGGACTCTCGGTCAGCCCTATCGAGCTAAAATAGAACCATTGGTCGGCCCTAAACTCGGGAAGATCCTGAGGAGAAACAAAGGCATCAGCCCCTGGATGAACCAGATAAGTAAAGCTGCGTTCTCCCTCAGGCGTGAGGTTCACAATCAATACCGCGCTGGTTTGCCGTGGATCAAGCCGCAATGCCGTGACATCAACGCCATCATCGCGGAGAGTATGCTGCAGAAAGTGACCGGCATCGTCGTCACCAAGGCAACCTATAAATCCGCAGTTTCCCCCCAGACGCGCAACGCAAACCGCCACGTTTGCCGATGCGCCACCGGGGCATTTCAGGTAGGTATTAACCTGCTCAGGCATCAGATCCACCGAAGCATCGCCAATCACCCAAACCTTGTTGCGTTGATGCATAAAGCCCTCCTCAGGCCTGGCGGTGAGCCAGATCGGCCTGAATATCACGGTAGTAATGGTTATTGATCAGATACATTTTCATTAATAGCCCGACGGCCAGGTGGAACAGCGACGGGATCATCGTCATCATCAGTGCGATACCGACCAGCGACCTTGCACTCTGCTGAACGTCGGCCTGATAGCCAAAGTGGCTAAGCAAGAACCCAAGTACACCGCCCGCGATACCCATGCCGAATTTCTGGAAGAACAGGATGCCGCCGAAGGCCAGACCAGAGACCCGTAATCCGGTTTTCTTCTCACCGTAATCCACCGCCTCAGCAATCGAGGACCAAAACACCGGCATTTGCATGTCGCAGAAGAAGTTGATCAGGAAGTAGAAGATGAATGCGAGAACCAGGTTCTGCTGACCGACGCTGAAATACATCGCGAAGCTCAGAGCAAAAGTGATCAATTGGGTGTAACGGAACATTTTGATTTTGTCCCAGAATTTCGTCACCCAGGTGGTAACCACCATGGCCAGAATAGAGGCGACTACGCCAGTGGTCAGGAAAGGAGATATCAGGGCATCGCCGCCGCCAAGATAATATTTCGCATAATAAGCCGCCACGGAACCACGAATCACATAGCCACACATCAGCAACATGATGACTACGCCCAAAATCAGCCACTGGTCGTTGCGCAGCAAAGTAGCAAACTGCTGCTTTATGCCCAGCGACGGCAACTCCGGTTCGCTGCGCTCGCGGGTGGTCAAAAAACAGAAAACAAAGAGCAGGGTTCCCATCAAGCCCATTAACCCCATCGAAAGCTGGTAGCCGTGGGCTTTACTGCCCTGTCCCAGCCACACTGCCAGCATAGGTACAACGATAGTGACCAGAAACGCGGCTATCTTTGTCATGACAAAACGGTAGCCATTGGCGCTCAGCCGTTCGACCGGGTCGTTACTGATCACGCCGATCAGCGAAATATAGGGAATGGTGATCGCGGTATAGACCACGGTCATCAGGATATAGGTGAAGTAGGCCCATGCCAGTTTTGCCGTATAGGCAACGTCGGGCGTAATAAACATCAGATAAACGGCAAAGCCGAACGGCGCAGCAAACCAAATCAGCCACGGGCGATAGCGCCCCCAGCGTGTCGATATTTTATCCGTTAGCATCCCCATTGCCGGGTCGATAAAAGCGTCGATCATGCGCACAACTATCAGTAATACGCCGACATCCGCGGCCTTAAGGCCGTAGATATCGGTATAGAAATAGGCCAACAGAAGCTGCATGGCCACGATCACTACGTTAATCGCCATATCCCCGGCGCCAAATCCCACTTTTTCCACGATTGACAGTTTCATATCGGTATTCCTTTGGCACCGTAAGGCGCAAGAATGTCGAACAGGAGAAGAGATAACTGCGTGAAATAAATATTTTTTAACGGTATCTGTAGCCGAACAGCGCGGGGATAGCGTCAGGGAGGAGAGTACGCCAACCTAAAAAGATATAAAGGTATGCTTTTATATCTTTAGATCGATTTCACATTATTTAAATATGAGATGCACGGACAAGACATGAGAGTGTGATTTTGATCAAAAAAAAGCCAATATGAATTTAAGATGCCGCGTGATCTGAGCGAACACAATAAAAAAACCCGGCAGCCTTAGCTACCGGGTTCTTTTCTTCCACTCTCCGGCAGGTGATTAACCGACCGTGCAGTAGAGTTTAACGCTTGCTGATTTGGTCGAAGCTGCCGCCGTTAGAGAAGTGATCCTGCTGCGCCTTCGTCCAGCCACCAAACTCTTCATCAATGGTGTAGAGCTTCAGTTTCGGGAACGCTTTTTCGTATTTCTTCGCGACTTCCGGATCGCGCGGACGATAGTAATTCTTCGCCGCAATCTCCTGGCCTTCAGGCGAGTAAAGATACTTCAGATAGGCTTCCGCCACGGCCTGAGTCCCTTTCTTCTCAACAACCTTGTCCACTACGGACACCGTCGGTTCCGCAAGAATAGATTCGCTCGGGGTCACAATCTCAAATTTGTCTTTGCCTAATTCATTGGTCGCCAGCAGCGCCTCGTTTTCCCACGCAATCAGCACATCGCCAATGCCGCGTTCAACAAAGGTGTTGGTCGAACCACGGGCACCGGAGTCCAGCACCTCTACGTTTTTGAATAAGGCTTTAACGAAGTCCTGCGCTTTCGCCTGATCGTTATTGTTGTGGTGCAATGCATAACCCCACGCCGCTAAATAGTTCCAGCGCGCGCCGCCGGAGCTTTTCGGGTTTGGCGTGATGACGGAAACGCCAGGTTTGATCAAGTCGTTCCAGTCATGAATTTGTTTAGGGTTGCCCTTACGCACCAGGAATACAATGGTGGAAGTGTATGGCGCAGAATTGTCCGGCAGGCGCTTGATCCAGTTCTTATCAATGCGCCCGCGCTCGGCAATGGCATCAACGTCATAGGCCAGCGCCAGGGTCACAACGTCGGCTTCAATGCCATTGATGACCGACGTTGCCTGCTTCCCGGATCCGCCGTGAGACTGGCGCACGGTGACCGTATCACCGGTTTGCTGCTTCCAGTGAGCACTGAACGCTTTGTTGTATTCTTCATACAGTTCACGAGTCGGATCGTAAGACACGTTGAGTAACTGAATATCCTTCGCCAGTACGCCACCAGAAGCCAAAAGTAATGTTAAACCCACGCCCCACTTGTTCATCGCCCGCTCTCTTTATGAAGTTTGATGCAGTCAGCCTGCCAGAAACCATTTCAATGATTAAAGAATAAAAAAAGATTGGCTATAACTTTTGGCGATATAACAGGTAATAAAAAACCGGGCCATGCCCGGTTTTCGCTGACAGCACCTCGGCTTAGTACAGCTTTTTAGCGCAATCCAGCCAGTCACCTTTAAACGGACGCTTCATATTTTCAATCGCGTCGATGATGTCATGGTGAACCAGTTTTTCGTTCTGAATACCTACGCAGCGACCGCCAAAGCCCTGCAGCAGCAGTTCGATGGAATAAGCACCCATACGAGATGCAAGGATACGGTCATACGCTACCGGAGAACCTCCGCGCTGGATGTGGCCCAGAACGGTAGCGCGGGTTTCGCGCTTGGTTTCGGTTTCGATGTATTTAGCCAGTTCATCAACATCGCAAATGTGCTCGGTGATAGCCACAATGGCGTGTTTCTTACCTTTCGCAATACCAGCTTTGATTTCTGCCACCAGATCTTCACGGCTGAATTCAACTTCCGGCAGCACCACAAACTCACAGCCACCGGCGATAGCCGCAGCCAGAGTAAGGTCACCGCAGTAACGCCCCATCACTTCAACGATGGAGATACGTTGGTGTGAAGAGGAGGTATCACGCAGGCGGTCAATCGCTTCAACTACGGTTTCCAGCGCAGTGAAGTAACCAATGGTGTAGTCGGTGCCTTTGATATCGTTATCGATGGTGCCCGGCAGGCCGATGCAAGGGAAGCCCATTTCGGTCAGGCGCATTGCCCCCATGTAAGAACCATCGCCGCCGATAACTACCAGCGCATCAATGCCGCGTTTTTTCAGGTTTTCGATAGCCACGGAGCGGATGTTTTCATCACGGAACTCAGGGAAGCGAGCGGAGCCGAGGAATGTACCGCCACGGTTGATCATGTCGGACACGCTATAGCGGTCGAGCTGCACCATGCGATCTTCGTACAGACCCAGATAGCCATCATAGACGCCCATGACTTCCAAACCTTCTGACAGCGCTGCACGCACCACACCGCGGATAGCCGCGTTCATGCCCGGCGCATCACCGCCACTCGTCAACACACCAATTTTTTTGATCATGACTACCTCTGAACTTTGAAAGCAAAATTAATCCTGTTGCCGGAAAACGCTGCGGGCAATCCGAAGCTTCGACGCTGCCCAAATAGTATAACAACGGCTCCCAGCTGAATTGATTCAGGTCAGGCCAAATGGCGGTACATTATGCAAAAACTGCCAGTCAGCGCCAACTTTCCAACGTAAAACTAAAGCTCGAAATGCCCTTGCCGTCCCGTTGGAACAACAGAGCAAGGATCCTGATGGATAATCACATCCGATCCTGGAAAACGATGCAGAATCGCCTGCTCCACCTGTTCAGCAACAACGTGCGCCTGAACCAGCGGTAAATTATCTTCCATCTCAATATGAAGCTGTATAAAGCGGGTCGGCCCTGACTGCCGCGTTCGGAGATCGTGTGCTCCTCTGACGCCAGGCCACGCGTTCACGATATCAATAATAGCCTGACGTTCCTCGTCTGGTAACGCCCGATCAAGCAGCGATTGCACGGCTTCATAACCCATTCGCAGCGCGCTATACAAAATGTACACGCCAATACCCAAAGCAAACAGCGAATCAGCACGATGCCAGCCGTACCAGGAAAGGGCCAGCGCAATGAGAATTGCGCCATTCATCATAACATCAGACTGATAATGAAGCATATCGGCCCGGACGGCCTGGCTTTGTGTTTTTCGTACCACCCAGCGCTGGAACGTCACCAAAACTAAGGTGCTTATCAGTGCCACAATCGTCACCGCCACGCCAATGCCAGGATCTTTCATCGGTGAAGGGTCAGCCAGATGCTGAATACCGGTTAAAAACAGGAACAGGGCCGAGCCTGAGATGAACATGCTTTGTGCGAGAGCGGCCAGCGATTCCGCTTTGCCGTGACCGAATGTATGTTCTTCGTCTGCGGGCTGGAGTGAATAACGCACCACAAGCAAGTTCGTCAATGAAGCTGCGATATCGACCAGTGAGTCCACCAGCGCCGCCAGAATACTGACCGAGCCGGTATACCACCAGGCGAAAATTTTTATTAACAGTAGCAACGACGCCATGACGGTCGCCGCGATTGCAGCCCGGCTAACCAGCTGCCCATATTGTTGATTCATGGGGGCTCCCGCAGGTGAATGCCGGTAGTATAGCGGATCAGGCCTCAGCGTCAGGCAAAAAAAACCCGCCTGGTGAGGCGGGGAAGACAGGGATGGTGTCTATGGCAAGGAAAACAGGGTTTGTTACTGGTTACTACGGGTACTGCTACTACTCATGGCCTGCAGCGAAACACCCTGCTGCAGTTCCGACAGTTCACGGAGATTGTCCATGCGCTGCTGGTGTTTCTCATTTAAAGCGGCTTGCTGTTCCGGACTGAGTAAGTGGTACATTTGGTTGCGTACTTTTGCCATCTCGACCTGGCGGGCAACCTGTTCTTGTGCCATTTTTTCAGCCTGAGCTTTCACTGCCACTTCATCAAATTTATCGGCGGTGATCAGACGATGCATGATCTCCATTTCGCTAACATTAACGGGTGGGCTATCATGCCTTGCCCGGTGCATAAGATCTCGCATCTGTTGGCGCTGTTGCTCAGTCAAACTTATGCCGTCAAACATGTGGTTCTGAGCGTTGTTTCGTTTTGCCAGATTATCGCTTTGTGGCCAGTTAACGCCGGTCGGCAAATCATCGGCCGAGCTGGCTAAAGAGATAACCGCCAGTGTTGAGGCCATGACAACAGCGGTAACATTGCGCATCACTTGCTCCCGAAATCTGTGTGTGCTGCGATTCAACGAGAGCCAGTCTACGATTCCCGCTGCAAACTAGCGTCAGGGGGTGTAAAACAACGTAAAGTCATGGATTAGCGCGCCTTGATGACGTAATTTCTGCCTCGGAGGTAATTTCACAATGAATAAAATCCTGTTAGTTGATGATGACCGAGAGCTGACTTCCCTGCTAAAGGAATTGCTCGACATGGAAGGTTTTGACGTGATTGTTGCTCACGATGGTGAGCAAGCGTTGACGCTTCTGGACGACAGCATCGACCTGTTATTGCTTGACGTAATGATGCCCAAGAAAAACGGTATTGATACGTTGAAAGAACTTCGCCAGACACACCAGACACCAGTCATTATGCTTACCGCCCGCGGTAGCGAACTTGACCGTGTACTCGGCCTTGAGCTGGGTGCCGATGACTACTTACCAAAACCCTTTAACGATCGTGAGCTGGTCGCCCGTATTCGCGCCATCCTGCGTCGTTCACACTGGAGCGAGCAGCAACAAAACAGCGACAGCAGTTCACCGACGGTAGAAGTCGATGGGCTGAGCCTCAATCCAGGCCGCCAGGAAGCGAGTTTCGACGGACAAGCGCTGGACTTAACCGGCACAGAGTTTACGCTGCTGTATCTCCTCGCTCAGCATCTGGGCCAGGTGGTTTCTCGTGAACACCTGAGCCAGGAAGTATTGGGTAAACGCTTAACGCCGTTCGACCGCGCCATAGACATGCATATTTCCAACTTGCGTCGTAAATTGCCGGATCGCAAAGACGGTCATCCGTGGTTTAAAACCTTACGTGGTCGCGGCTATCTAATGGTTTCCGCTTCATGATAAGTAGCCTTACCGCGCGCATTTTTGCCATCTTCTGGCTGACGCTGGCTCTGGTACTGATGTTAGTTTTGATGCTGCCGAAGCTGGATTCACGCCAGATGACCGAGCTGATGGAAAATGAGCAACGTCAGGGCTACATGATTGAGCAACACGTCGAAGCGGAGCTAGCAACCGATCCACCGAATGATTTGATGTGGTGGCGGCGTCTGTTCCGAGCCATCGACAAATGGGCACCTCCAGGCCAGCGTTTACTGCTGGTCACCAGCGAAGGGCGCGTCATTGGCGCCCAACGCAACGAAATGCAGATCATCCGCAACTTTATCGGCCAGTCCGATAACGCCGATCACCCCCAGAAAAAGAAATATGGTCGAGTTGAGCTAGTTGGCCCATTTTCGGTGCGAGATGGTGAAGATAACTACCAACTTTACCTGATTCGCCCGGCTAGCAGCTCTCAATCTGACTTTATCAACCTGCTGTTCGAC
The DNA here is from genome assembly GCF_011752835.1 of Enterobacter sp. Ap-1006. Classification (NCBI taxonomy): domain Bacteria; kingdom Pseudomonadati; phylum Pseudomonadota; class Gammaproteobacteria; order Enterobacterales; family Enterobacteriaceae; genus Enterobacter; species Enterobacter sp. Ap-1006. Next base: position 50,973 of record NZ_VWWU01000008.1, read on the forward strand.
CGCCCTTTACTGCTGCTAATTGTCACCATGCTGGTAAGTTCTCCGCTGTTACTTTGGCTGGCCTGGAGCCTTGCGAAACCTGCCCGTAAGCTCAAGAATGCAGCAGATGAAGTCGCCCAGGGCAACCTACGCCAGCATCCAGAACTCGAGGCTGGGCCACAGGAATTCCAGGCCGCGGGCGCGAGCTTCAACCAAATGGTGACTGCGTTGGAGCGAATGATGACGGCGCAGCAGAGGTTGCTGTCGGACATCTCCCATGAACTCCGCACGCCGCTGACCCGCCTGCAGCTTGGAACCGCGCTACTGCGTCGCCGCAGCGGCGAGAGCAAAGAGTTGGGGCGCATAGAAACAGAAGCCCAGCGTCTGGACGGCATGATTAATGACCTGCTGGTGATGTCGCGCAATCAGCAAAAAAATGCGCTGGTCAGCGAAACAATGAAAGCGAACCAAATCTGGGCAGAAATGCTGGATAACGCTGCGTTTGAAGCCGAGCAAATGGGTAAGTCGTTGGAAGTCACCTACCCGCCGGGTCCGTGGCTGATGTACGGTAACCCAAATGCCCTGGAAAGTGCGCTGGAGAATATTGTTCGCAATGCTCTGCGTTACTCGCACACCAAGATAGCTGTGAATTTCTCCGTCGATAATCAGGGCATTACCGTCACCGTTGACGATGACGGCCCGGGCGTCAGTCCGGAAGACAGAGAGCAGATCTTCCGTCCGTTTTATCGTACGGATGAAGCGCGCGATCGCGAGTCGGGGGGGACAGGTCTCGGTCTGGCTATCGTGGAAACAGCCGTGCAGCAGCATCGTGGCTGGGTGAAAGCTGACGACAGCCCGCTCGGAGGCCTTCGCCTGACGCTCTGGTTACCGCTTTATCATCGCTGACAAGCAGGAAAAATATTCGCTATAACAGGCTCTACGGAGCCTGTTTTCGTTTCTGCTCAGTAGCTATTTTGCTATTCTTCGCCCCTAGTTGATGGGGGTTGTATGTTAAATATCGTTTTGTTTGAGCCTGAAATTCCGCCCAATACCGGGAACATTATCCGCCTGTGTGCCAACACTGGTTTCCGCCTGCACATCATCGAGCCAATGGGCTTTCCCTGGGATGATAAACGCCTGCGTCGCGCCGGGCTGGATTATCACGAATTTACGACAGTGCTGCGCCATCGCGACTATAACGCCTTTCTGGAAGCCGAAAACCCTCAGCGCCTGTTTGCATTAACAACCAAAGGAACACCCGCCCACAGTGCTGTGAGCTATCAGGCTGGAGATTATTTGATGTTTGGCCCGGAAACTCGCGGGCTACCCGCTGAGATACTGAACGCCATGCCGCCAGAACAAAAGATTCGCATTCCCATGATGCCGGACAGCCGCAGCATGAACCTCTCTAACTCGGTGTCCGTGGTGGTCTATGAGGCCTGGCGCCAGCTAGGGTATCAAGGCGCTGTTCTCAGAAGCTAAATGCCGTCGCCGTATTCAAAGCCTGCGCCGTTGAAGTGCTGATCCATATCTATCGCTGGCTTGTCACTTCCCGGCGTACCTACGATTCGCGCCGGCACGCCAGCTGCCGTTGTATGCGGCGGAACAGGCTGTAGCACGACGGAACCTGCGCCAATTTTTGCGCCGGTTCCGACCTCAATATTGCCGAGGATCTTGGCACCCGCACCAATCATTACGCCTTCGCGGATTTTCGGATGGCGATCGCCACTGGTTTTACCGGTACCGCCTAGCGTGACCGATTGCAGAATAGACACATCGTTTTCGACGACCGCAGTCTCACCAATGACAATCCCGGTGGCATGGTCAAGCATAATCCCGCACCCAATTTTTGCCGCAGGGTGAATATCAACCTGGAAAGAGACGGAGACCTGGTTCTGCAAGAAGATAGCCAGCGCCTGTCGCCCCTGCAGCCAAAGCCAATGGCCAATGCGATACGCCTGCAGCGCATGGAAGCCTTTAAGATAAAGCAGCGGCGTTGAATACTTGTCTACCGCAGGGTCACGCGTACGTACCGCCTGGATGTCGCAAGCGGCAGAGGCAATCATCTGCGGATCGGCAGCGTAGGCCTCTTCAACCACTTCGCGAATGGCAATGGCCGGCATAATCGGCGAAGCCAGCTTATTGGCCAACATGTAGCTGAGCGCGTTTCCAAGATTATCGTGCTTGAGGAGTGTCGCATGATAAAAACTGGCCAACATGGGTTCACAATCCGCAAGCGCTCGCGCTTCGGCTTTAATATTGCTCCACACCAAATCCAGTTCTTCAGACGACATTGCTCTCTCCAGACAGAAAAACAACGCCCGACACCAGGGTCGGGACGTTTCAGTTATTGCGGTGTATTAGGCGATCCTTCATTTGCCGCTTCGTTCATCCTTACGAGTACGACCAAGCAACGTTAATGCTGCCTCGCGCGCATTTTTTCCGCAATACAATACCTGATAAATTTCCTCGGTTATTGGCATTTCGACGCCTACCCGAGCCGCCAGCTCGCGAACTTCTTTGGTATTGCGATAGCCCTCAACCACCTGGCCAATTTTTTGCTGTGCTCCGTCTACATCCATTCCCTGACCGAGCATCATGCCAAAGCGACGGTTGCGGGACTGGTTGTCGGTACAGGTCAGCACCAGATCGCCCAAGCCGGCCATGCCCATAAAGGTTTCCGGCGAAGCACCGAGCGCGCTGCCAAGGCGAGTCATCTCCGCGAGACCACGGGTGATAAGCGCGGTACGCGCATTGGCGCCAAAACCGATGCCGTCCGACATCCCTGCGCCAATAGCGATAACGTTTTTAACCGCACCGCCAAGCTGAACGCCGATGAAATCAGGATTGCTGTAGACACGGAAGCTTTTACCGCAATGCAGAAGATGTTGGAGGTCATCCGCAAACTGGTCATCAGTTGCCGCAAGCGCAATCGCCGTCGGTAAACCTGCTGCCAGCTCTTTCGCGAATGTTGGGCCAGAAATGACGGCCAGGGGAACATCATCCCCCAGCGCCTCACGGGCAACATCCTGCAGTAGACGACCCGTTTCAGCTTCCAGCCCTTTTGTCGCCCACACAATACGTGCATCCGGGCGCATCAGCGGCTTGATTTGGCGCAACACTTGCCCAAACACATGGCTCGGTACAACCACCAGAATATTACGGCTGGCGGCCAACGCTACGGCTAAATCACTCTCAAGATGTAGAGTATCGGGAAAAGGGACATCGGGCAGGAAAGCCACATTGCAGCGATCGGCCTGCAGCGTGGCAATATGTTTGGCATCATGACCCCACAACACAACGTGGTGGCCATTTCTCGCAAGGGTGATTGCGAGAGCGGTGCCGTAAGAACCGGCACCGATAACAGTCATTGAAGCATTAAGGCTGTTCATCAGGCATCCTGATGGTTTTCAGCACCTTCGCCAGCTTGCTGCTGCAGATAGTTCATGAACAACGCATCGAAGTTAACCGGTGCAAGGTTCAGCTGCGGGAAAGTGCCGCGAGAAACCAGGCTAGTGATACATTCACGCGCATATGGGAACAGAATGTTCGGGCAGTACGCGCCCAGGCAATGCGCCAGCTGCGTGCCTTCGATACCGTCAACGGAGAAGATACCCGCCTGCTGAACTTCACACAGGAAAGCGGTGTCTTCACCCAGCGTAGCGGTCACGGTTACGCGCAGCACAACTTCATAAACATTTTCAGCCAGTTGGCTGGATGCAGTATCCAGATCCAATTTTACTTCCGGCTGCCAGTCTTTCTGGAAAACGTGCGGTGCGTTAGGTGCTTCGAAAGAGACATCCTTGGTGTAAACACGCTGAATCTGGAAACCCATTTCTGTATTGTTTTGTTCTGACATTGTTAACCCTTAAATTTAAACGTCCTTACTCTGCGATACACGGCAGACAAACCGCACTAGCTCAGCAGGGGATCGAGTCCACCACGCGCATCCAGTGCGTACAAGTCATCGCAACCGCCAATGTGCTGTGCGTCAATAAAAATCTGCGGTACCGTGGTGCGACCACTGCGTTTGATCATCTCTTCCCGCTTAGCGGCATCACCATCAATAGGTAATTCCTGAAACGCCACGCCTTTTTCGTTCAGCAGGGCTTTTGCACGGTGGCAAAAAGGACAAGTCGCTTTGGTATAGATCTCAATAGTCGCCATGGTTTACCTCAGTTTTCCAGATTATTTACCGCGAACCAGCGGCAGGTTTTCCCCGCTCCAGCCGGCAATACCTTCTTTTAGCAGCGCAACCTGCTCAAAACCAGCCTTGTGCAACAAAGCCGCTGATTCTTGTGAAGAAACACCGTTAGCGCATACCACAATAATGGGCTTCGCTTTATGTTTTTCAAGTTCACCCAAGTTGCCGCTTTTGATTTCAGTTGGCAGCACGTTCAGTGAATTTGCAATGTGGCCTTTACGGAAGTCGTCACGCTGGCGCACATCAACCACCACCGCATCTTCTTTGTTAATTAAGCGAGTGGCTTCACCACGAGTGATCACTTTAACTTTAGAAGCCAGGCCTTTAAAGGTCATGAAAAGTACCGCGGCCAGCAGGCCAACCCACGCCAGACTAAGTATGGGGTGGCGACCAACGAATTGCATAATTTCTTGCATGGGGGGTAATAACTCCCGACTAAGTAATGATGAGAAAACCAGGTGGGGAGTATACCTTCGCGTTGTGGCAATTACAGCCAGTCTGAATAATGTTATGTGGATTCTGCGGGCTGTTACGGAAAAAAAGAACCAGACTGATGAAATCCGATCGCCATCCAACCTCTTTCTTTGATCTTCTGCGGCTATTCGCCTGGATCGGCTGTAGTAAAATTACGCAAATTTTGTCTTAGACTCAGAGGTTGTTGCAATGTCGGTTACTAAAAAACCTATGGTCCTGGTCATTCTCGATGGCTATGGCCACCGCGAAGAGCAGCAGGATAACGCGATTCTTAATGCTAAAACGCCGGTGATGGATAGCCTATGGGCCCAGCGCCCGCATACCCTGATCAACGCATCAGGCCTGGAAGTCGGCTTGCCAGACGGGCAAATGGGTAACTCCGAAGTGGGCCACGTCAACCTCGGTGCCGGCCGCATCGTCTACCAGGATCTGACTCGCCTGGACGTTGAAATTAAAGAACGTGCTTTCTTTGCTAATCCGGTTCTGACCGGTGCGGTAGACAAAGCCGTTGCCGCCGGTAAAGCGGTACATATCATGGGTCTGGTTTCTCCCGGTGGCGTTCACAGCCATGAAGACCATATTCTGGCGATGATCGAGCTGGCGGCCGAGCGAGGCGCTGAAGCTATTTATCTGCATGCTTTCCTTGATGGCCGTGACACGCCGCCACGCAGCGCAGAGTCTTCCCTGAAGAAATTTGCCGACAAGTTCGCTGAGCTGGGCAAAGGCCGCGTTGCCACCCTGATTGGCCGTTACTACGCTATGGACCGCGACAACCGCTGGGATCGCGTTGAGCTGGCTTACGACCTGATGACTCAGGCCAAAGGTGAATTCCAGGCAGACAATGCGGTTGCTGGTCTGGAAGCCGCTTACGCTCGCAACGAAAACGATGAATTCGTTAAGCCAACCGTGATTCGCGCCGCGGGTGAAGCCGAATCTGCTATGAACGACGGCGATGCATTAATCTTCATGAACTTCCGTGCTGACCGTGCCCGCCAGATCACTCGCGCCTTTGTTAACGGCGATTTCGACGGCTTCAGCCGCAAAAAAGTGGTGCAGTTTGGCGACTTCGTGATGCTGACCGAATATGCCGCAGACATTAAAACGCCCTGCGCTTACCCACCAGCGTCACTGACCAATACTTTCGGTGAGTGGATGGCGAAACACAATAAAACTCAGTTACGCATCTCCGAAACCGAGAAATACGCTCACGTGACCTTCTTCTACAACGGCGGCGTTGAAGAGCCGTTCGCGGGTGAAGATCGCGTCCTGGTGAATTCTCCGAAAGTGGCAACCTACGATTTGCAGCCTGAAATGAGCTCTGCTGAACTGACCGATAAGCTGCTGAGCGCCATCAACAGCGGCAAGTACGATACCATCATCTGCAACTACCCAAACGGTGACATGGTTGGCCACACCGGCGTCTATGATGCTGCGATTTCCGCCGTTGAAGCCCTCGACAACTGTGTCGCTCAGGTGGTTAAAGCCGTTGAGGCCATTGGCGGTCAGCTGTTGATCACTGCAGACCACGGTAACGCAGAGCAAATGCGCGACCCGGCTACCGGCCAGGCCCATACCGCGCACACCAGCCTGCCGGTCCCGCTGATCTACGTAGGTGAAAAAAACCTGAAAGCTGTCGCTGGCGGCAAGCTTTCGGACATCGCGCCAACCATGTTGAGCCTGATGGGAATGGAAATCCCGCACGAGATGACTGGCAAGCCGCTGTTCATCGTGGAATAATCCCTCCCCATGAGGGGAAAGGCGATTTTTTCAAAGACATGGGCTGTGAAGCCCGTTATCTACGCCAGCGTGTTTAGCGCTGGCGTCTTGTTATGGCCTTTTTCCAGCCACGCTGACGACAAGCAGCAGCTGCAATCCATTCAACAGGATATCGCTGCCAAAGAGCGTGCGGTGCGTCAGCAGCAGCAGCAACGCTCCGTTTTACTCGCTCAGCTCAAAGCTCAGGAAGAAGCGATTTCCGCGGCCAGCCGTAAGCTGCGCGAAACCCAGAACACCCTCGCCGATTTAAACAATCAAATCGCGACGCTGAACAACTCCCTCGCCAAACTGCAAAAACAGCAGGCAACCCAGGAACGTAACCTGGCTGCCCAGCTAGATGCGGCGTTTCGTCAGGGTCAGCATACTGGTATTCAGTTGATTCTTAGCGGCGAAGAAAGCCAGCGTGGCCAGCGCCTGCAGGCCTATTTCGGTTACCTTAATGCTGCGCGTCAGCAGACTATCGAAGCGTTAAAACAGACCAAAGCAGAAGCCGCACAGCAGAAAACCGAGCTGGAAAGTAAGCAAAGCGAGCAGCAAACCTTGCTGTATGACCAGCAGGCGCAACAGGCCAGGCTGGAGAGCGCCCGCAACGAACGCAAAAAGACGCTGGCAGGCCTGGAATCCTCCATTCAGCAGGATCAGCAGAAGCTGAGTGAGATGCGCCAGAACCAGACGCGTTTACAAAATCAGATAGCCCGCGCAGAAGCAGCGGCAAAAGCTCGAGCCGAGCGTGAGGCACGCGAAGCAGAGCAGGTTCGCAATAAACAGCAGGAAGCCTCCAACAAAGGCACAACCTACAAGCCAACCGAAAGCGAACGTTCCTTAATGTCGAGAACAGGTGGCCTGGGTGCGCCACGTGGGCAGGCATACTGGCCGGTTCGCGGTTCGTTACTGCATCGCTATGGCGAACAGCTGCAAGGTGAACTACGTTGGAAAGGTATCGTTATTGCGGCGTCAGAAGGCACAGAAGTTAAAGCCATTGCCGACGGACGCGTGATCCTTGCCGACTGGCTTCAGGGCTATGGTCTTGTTGTCGTCATTGAACACGGTAAAGGCGATATGAGTCTCTACGGCTACAACCAGAGCGCGTTGGTCAGCGTCGGCACCCAGGTACGTGCCGGGCAACCTATTGCACTGGTCGGTAGCAGTGGCGGCCAGGGCCGTCCGTCACTCTATTTCGAAATTCGTCGCCAGGGCCAGGCAGTGAATCCACAACCGTGGTTGGGAAGATAAGTTTTGCCTCAGTTCCGCACCGTTTTTTTCGCCGCCGCCAGCGGGCTAATGCTGGCAACCTCCGCGTGGGCCGGTAAGCTCTCAATCGTCATCGACGACTTCGGCTATCGTCCTCAACAGGAAAACCAGGTGCTGGCCCTGCCGACTAACGTCTCTGTCGCCGTGCTACCCAACGCACCACACGCTCGCGAAATGGCCACTAAAGCCCATAATGCCGGGCACGAAGTTCTGATCCATCTGCCGATGGCACCACTTAGCAAACAACCGCTAGAGAAAGATACGCTCCGCCCGGACATGAGCAGCAGCGAAATCGAGAGAATTATCCGCGACGCGGTGAACAAAGTCCCTTATGCAGTTGGGATGAATAACCATATGGGCAGCGCGATGACCTCCAGCCTGTTCGGTATGCAAAAAGTGATGCAGTCGCTGGAGCAATACAATCTCTATTTCCTGGACAGCATGACCATCGGTAACAGCCAGGCCACGCGCGCCGCGGCCGGCACTCGTGTCAAAGTGATTAAGCGGAAAGTGTTCCTCGACGATACTCAGAACGAAGCGGATATCCGCTTTCAGTTCAATCGCGCTATCCAGCTTGCTCGCAAAACCGGGTCAGCAATCGCCATCGGTCACCCCCACCCTTCAACGGTTCGTGTCCTCCAGCAGATGGTGTACAACCTGCCACCGGACATCACGCTGGTGCGGCCGAGCAGCCTGCTTAATGAGCCACAGGTAGATACCTCAACGCCGAATAATACTCAGCCGGGCAAACAGCCACCGCCGCGTAACCCGTTCCGTGGCGTGAAGGTGTGTAAACCGAAACAGCCTCTTGAGCCGGTGTACGCCACCACCTACTTTAAAGTCATCAGTGAAAGTATTGCCGAGAGCACGCTGGTGAAATATCTCCAGCATCAGTGGCAGGGTTGGGCCAAACAGGCGTGATTGAAAAACCAGAGGGCGCGATGCCCTCTGGTTCAATGATTAATCCCAGCTCAGGATAACTTTGCCGGACTGCCCGGAGCGCATCGCGTCAAAGCCTTTCTGGAACTCATCAATAGAGAAGCGGTGGGTGATAATCGGGGACAGATCCAGGCCAGACTGAATCAGGGCGGCCATCTTGTACCAGGTTTCAAACATCTCTCGGCCATAGATACCTTTAATAAACAGCCCCTTAAAGATAACTTTGGTCCAGTCGATAGACATATCTGACGGCGGGATCCCCAGCATCGCAATACGGCCACCGTGATTCATGGTGTCAAGCATGGTGCGGAATGCCGGTGGTGCGCCGGACATCTCCAGACCCACGTCAAACCCTTCGGTCATCCCCAGCTCGCTCATCACGTCCTGCAAGCTTTCTTTGCTGACGTTGACCGCACGGGTGATTCCCATTTCACGCGCCAGCTCGAGGCGGTATTCGTTCACGTCGGTAATCACTACGTTACGCGCACCGACATGCTTTGCTACTGCCGCCGCCATGATCCCGATAGGGCCCGCGCCGGAGACCAGAACATCTTCGCCCACCAGGTCGAACGAAAGTGCCGTGTGCACTGCGTTGCCGAACGGGTCGAAGATGGAAGCCAGGTCGTCTGAGATATTGTCCGGGATCTTGAACGCATTAAACGCCGGGATAACCAAATACTCAGCAAAACAGCCAGGGCGGTTCACGCCCACGCCGGTAGTGTTACGGCACAGGTGGGTGCGCCCGCCGCGGCAGTTACGACAGTGTCCACAGGTGATGTGCCCTTCGCCGGAAACGCGATCGCCAATCTTGAAGCCTTTCACTTCCTGGCCTATGCCGACCACTTCACCCACGTATTCGTGGCCCACAACCATAGGAACAGGAATAGTTTTTTGCGACCATTCATCCCAGTTGTAAATATGGACGTCGGTCCCGCAAATCGCCGTTTTACGAATTTTGATCAGCAGATCGTTATGACCCATTTCCGGCTTGGGAGCATCCGTCATCCAGATACCTTCTTCCGCCTTCAGTTTTGCTAATGCTTTCATGACCGCTCCCTTAAGCGATAACGCCTAATTGCTTACCGATGCGAGTAAACGCATCTACCGCACGTTCAATTTGCTCAGGAGTATGCGCCGCCGACATTTGGGTGCGAATACGCGCCTGACCTTTTGGCACCACCGGGTAGAAGAAACCGGTGACATAAATACCTTCTTTTTGCAGCTCGCGCGCAAAGTTTTGCGCCACAACTGCTTCACCAAGCATCACTGGAATAATGGCGTGATCTGCACCTGCAAGCGTAAATCCGGCAGCGCTCATTTTTTCACGGAACAGACGAGCGTTTGACCACAGGCGCTCACGCAGCTCTTCGCCTGACTCCAGCATTTCCAGTACCTTGATAGAGGCGGAAACAATGGCTGGCGCGAGTGAATTTGAGAAAAGGTAAGGACGGGAACGCTGGCGAAGCCATTCGATAACTTCTTTGCGACCTGCGGTATAGCCACCAGAAGCACCGCCCAGCGCTTTACCCAGCGTGCCGGTAATAATATCAACCCGGTCCATGACATCGCAGTATTCGTGCGTACCGCGCCCATTGGCACCAACAAAGCCCACGGCGTGGGAGTCATCGACCATAACCAGCGCATTGTACTTATCCGCCAGATCACAAACGCCCTGCAGGTTGGCAATCACACCGTCCATTGAGAACACGCCATCGGTGGCAATCATCACATGGCGAGCACCGGCAGCACGAGCCTCTTTCAGGCGAGCTTCCAGTTCCTGCATATCGTTGTTGGCATAGCGATAACGCTGTGCTTTACACAGGCGCACACCGTCGATAATTGAGGCATGGTTCAGTGCGTCAGAAATGATGGCATCTTCCGGCCCGAGCAGCGTCTCAAACAGGCCGCCATTGGCGTCGAAGCAGGAGGAGTAAAGAATCGCATCGTCCGTTCCCAGGAAATCGGCCAGCTTGCTTTCCAACTGTTTATGGCTGTCCTGAGTACCGCAGATAAAGCGGACCGAAGCCATACCAAAACCGTGTTTATCCATCCCCTGTTTAGCCGCTTCAATCAGCTGCGGATGGTTAGCAAGACCCAGATAGTTGTTGGCGCAGAAGTTAATAACGTGGCTACCGTCCGCGACGGTGATGTCCGCTTGCTGGGCAGAGGTGATAATACGTTCTTCTTTAAAAAGCCCTTCTGCTCGAGCGGTTTCGAGTTGGGAAGTCAGCTGTTGGTAAAAATCTTCGCGCATCGCGATTCTCCAGGCATGGCAAGTTTTGGCACATCTTACCCAAACCTATATCACCAGGCGAGATGACGCTTCAGGGATTCTTAATTTTGCAGGATAAATCACGCTAGAATGCCAGGCCGACAGGGGCTTTAAGCGGTATGAAGGCCGTGCAGGAATCATCATTAACACATTGAATAATAATATAAATATTGAAATCATTAAAATCCTGACAGGTCAGATAAATTCCCGTTTATCTGACCTGTTGAAATCATCTTCAGATGATTTATTCCCTCAGCAGGGGCTACTTCCTCGAGAGAAAAATTCTAAGCGCCTGCAGTCTGGCGCCTAAAGCGGAGTGCCTGAAGCAACGGAACAGGTCGAACCATTTTCCTTTCCCAAGATAATTCAGGGTGAATAATTCAGGGCGTTTGTAATAACAGAGAACAAATATGCCCTGGTCATCATCCACGATATTATTTTTCAGCGTAATTCTCTGGCTTTCCGTTACCAGAGAATAAAACTCTTGCCATTTACTCTGAGAACCGACAATAGCACCGCCGATAATATAAACATGGTTACCAATCATAAAGTCAAATGCCTGTTTCAACGACGTAACATTTAGCCCTTTCTTGATGGTAAAAAGATGCATAGTATTTTTATTAAATGGAAAATCCCAAATTTTTAAACCACGAATTACTTTAGACTCTCGGCAATAGCCAAAATCAATCCATGCAACCAGTGGTGTTTTTATTAACCCATCATTAATGGCTTTGTTAACAAAGTAGGATTTTAAATTACAGACTAACACGTACTCTGGCGACCAATATTCAGGGTTTTTTAACTGATGGGTCTCTAATTGATTGGTAAAACGCTCGTCCTGCTGAACCCTCTCAATAAGACGCCGAATATGTTTAAATTTGTTTTTTATATCAATGGCAATAACCGTAGTAGGCTTTCCCTGTCGAATGGCTTCAACTCTTTCCTTGAGATCGGGTGAAGTGAATACCACCATATCATTTTCTAAAGCGGCCAATCGCTCGAAGTAATTAAAATAAACATCTACAGAGCGGGCAAGATTATCACGGAACCCTTTATTAGCAGTCCACTCCCCTCTACCGAGGTCAAAATAAGCCGTTACAATTGTGGTAGATGATTTCATCGCTAATAAAAACCATTAATATAAATAAATATTATATCACAATCATTTACCCTCTGTACACAGTACACTTTGCGTTCAGATCGGCCGTAACGAATACAATAATTCCCCGGCAAACATTAAAATAAAAATAATATGAAATTAAATAGCAGGTAAACCCAGGAAAAGTCAATCGGGCTTAAACCACCTGGATGACAAACCTGGCGCATTGTGTAAATGGCTGAAGCGATGCAAATGTAATGGTATGATTATGCACATTCATGTCTGAGATTGTCTCTGACTCCATAATTTTAAGGCTACAGTTATGATCATCGTTACTGGCGGCGCCGGCATGATCGGCAGCAACATTGTTAAGTCACTGAACGAACAAGGCTATCGCGATATCCTGGTGGTAGATAACCTGAAGGATGGGACTAAATTTGTTAACCTGGTTGATCTGGACATCACCGACTACATGGATAAGGAAGACTTCCTGATCCAAATTATGGCCGGGGAAGAGTTCGGTGATATCGACGCCATTTTCCATGAAGGGGCTTGCTCGTCCACGACCGAGTGGGACGGCAAGTACATGATGGACAACAACTATCAGTACTCTAAAGAAATCCTGCACTACTGCCTGGAGCGCGAAATTCCGTTCCTGTATGCCTCTTCTGCCGCCACCTACGGCGGGCGCAATGCAGATTTCATCGAATCCCGCGAATATGAACAGCCGCTGAACGTGTACGGTTACTCAAAATTCCTGTTTGATGAATATGTTCGCCAGATCCTGCCAGAAGCAAACTCTCAGGTGACCGGCTTCCGCTACTTTAACGTCTACGGGCCGCGCGAAGGCCACAAAGGCAGCATGGCGAGCGTGGCATTCCATCTCAATACTCAGTTGAATAACGGTGAGAACCCAAAACTGTTTGAAGGCAGCGACGGCTTCAAGCGTGACTTCATCTATGTGGGTGATGTTGCCGCCGTTAACCTCTGGTTCTGGCAAAATGGCGTTTCCGGTATTTTCAACTGCGGTACCGGTCGTGCGGAATCCTTCCAGGCCGTGGCAGACGCAGCGTTGGCGTATCACAACAAAGGCAGCATCGAGTACATTCCTTTCCCGGAAAAGCTAAAAGGTCGCTATCAGGCTTATACTGAAGCTGACTTAACCAATCTGCGCGCTGCAGGTTACGACAAGCCGTTCAAAACCGTTGCCCAAGGGGTTGCGGAATACATGAAATGGTTAAATCGCGACGCATAAGCTGCACAGGGAAAGCATGAAAATTCTGGTGATTGGCCCGTCATGGGTGGGCGACATGATGATGTCGCAAAGTCTTTATCGCACGCTCAAGGCGCGTTATCCCCAGGCGATCATTGACGTGATGGCACCCGCCTGGTGCCGTCCGCTATTATCGCGTATGCAGGAAGTGAACGAAGCCATCGCCATGCCTTTGGGCCACGGTGCGTTGCAAATCACAGAGCGTCGTCGCCTTGGACACAGCCTGCGGGACAAACGCTATGACCATGCGTACGTTCTGCCAAACTCGTTTAAATCCGCTCTGGTGCCTTTTTTTGCCAACATACCTCACCGTACGGGTTGGTTGGGCGAGATGCGTTACGGCCTGCTGAATGACAGCCGTAAGCTGGACAAACAAGCCTGGCCATTGATGGTAGAGCGCTACGTCGCCCTGGGTTATGAAAAAGGCATAATGCAGTCGGCTAAAGACCTCCCGCAGCCGCTCCTGTGGCCTCAACTACATGTTAGTGAAGGTGAAAAAACACAGACTTGCGCTGCTTTTAATCTTGATCCACAGCGTCCGATGATTGGTTTCTGCCCTGGAGCAGAGTTCGGCCCTGCAAAGCGTTGGCCGCACTATCATTACGCCGCGCTCGCAGCAAAACTCATCGATGCGGGCTATCAGGTTGTGCTCTTCGGTTCTGCCAAGGATAAGGACGCAGGTAAAGAGATTCTTGCTGCTCTCACCACTGAACAGCAGGCATGGTGCCGTAACCTTGCCGGGGATACCCAGCTTGAACAGGCCGTGATATTGCTTGCCGCTTGCGAGGGTGTGGTCACCAATGATTCCGGCCTGATGCATGTCGCAGCTGCGCTCAACCGTCCTCTGGTCGCACTTTATGGCCCCAGCAGCCCGGATTTCACCCCACCACTTTCCCACAAAGCGAGAGTTATTCGCTTGATCAGCGGCTACCATAAAGTGCGTAAAGGCGATGCTGCTGAGGGCTATCATCAAAGTCTGATCGATATCACACCAGAAAGCGTGCTGGTTACATTGACTGAACTGCTAACCAGCAGCAAGGAAGACTAATGCGCGTCCTTCTCGTTAAAACGTCTTCGATGGGCGATGTTCTTCACTCTCTTCCTGCGCTTACAGACGCAATGCTGGCAATGCCGGGAATTTCGTTCGATTGGGCGGTAGAAGAAGGTTTCGCACAGATACCAGGCTGGCACCCCGCCGTGGATAAAGTGATTCCCGTCGCGATCCGTCGCTGGCGTAAAAGCTGGTTCTCCGCTGAAACTCGCGCGGAACGAAAAGCTTTTTATTATCAGCTTGAAGCAAGAAAGTACGACTGCGTCATTGATGCTCAGGGCCTGGTAAAAAGCGCAGCGTTGGTGACTCGAAAAGCACATGGCATCAAGCATGGCATGGACTGGAACAGTGCCCGTGAACCTCTGGCAAGCCTGTTTTATAACAAACGCCATAATGTGGCCAGGCAGCAGCACGCCGTGGAACGTACTCGTGAACTTTTTGCCAAAAGTTTGGGTTACGCAAAACCGCAATCTCAGGGTGATTATGCGATTTCAGGGCATTTTCTTACTAATCCGAAAGAAAGTGCGGAAAAGTATGCGGTATTTTTACACGCAACAACTCGAGATGATAAACACTGGCCAGAAGAAAATTGGCGGGAGCTGATTGAGCTATTGAAAGCAACCGGACTGCGGATAAAACTCCCTTGGGGGGCACCGCACGAAGAAGAAAGAGCCAAACGACTGGCGGCAGGATTTAGCTTTGTGGATGTTCTGCCAAAATTAACGCTTGAAGAGGTCGCCAAAGTTCTGGCTAATGCCGAATTTGTGGTTTCTGTTGATACAGGATTAAGCCATCTTACTGCAGCATTAGATCGACCGAATGTAACGCTTTACGGACCTACAGATCCGGGCCTTATTGGTGGGTATGGGAAAAATCAGGTTGTGTGTCGCGCACCGGGTAACAAACTTGATGATTTAACGGCCCCTACAGTATTTAATCAACTTACGGCGATCCTGTAAGTACTCGAATTTCGATATCGGAGAAGAGATGGCCCTTACATTATTTTTTTCTAATGAGAAAAAAAACTGGACCTTATACTGGAATAGAACGCTTGTATTCTTATTTATTGCCACTTATTTTTTAGGTAATATCACTCGTTATAAACATCTGATTGTTATCCTGATGGCCATAACAACGATCATATACCTATGTAAGCAACCGAAGCACATCCTGTCTGTTTTCAAAACATCACTCTTCTACAGTATAGCTTTTTTGACTGTCGCCGTATTGCTTTCGCTGTTTCAGACACCTGATTTCAAAGCAAGCCTGAAAGAAATCAGTCGATCGGTCCTGGAAAACACGCTCTTATGTACAATAGTTATCCCTGTCCTGCTGAGGAATGAAAGCAAAGAGTTTATTTCTAAACTTATCTTCTTTTCATTTATTACGGCATTGAGCCTGCGTTGCTTAACAGAACTCGTGCTTTATTATCAGGATTATAAGCAAGGCGTGATGCCATTTATCGATTACCGGCATCGTGGTATATCAGATGCTATGGTATTTCTTCTACCTGCACTTTTGAGCATGTGGTTAATAAAATCAACCAAATACAGAGTTGCATTTATTATCCTCAGCATTGCCTATTTATTCCTTATTTTAGGCACACTTTCCCGCGGTGCATGGCTTTCGGTACTGATCGTTAGCCTTCTGTGGATTTTGCTTAATAAGCAATGGAAGCTATTGATTACGGGTGCTATTATCGCAACCGTTGCGCTTGCATTGATATTTACGCACAAGCAAGCCTCCACCACCCTTATATTTAAACTTCAACAGACCGACAGCTCCTATCGCTACACCAACGGTACTCAAGGTAGCGCCTGGGATCTTATTATGGAAAATCCTGTTATTGGCTATGGCTTTGGAAATATAGCCTATAAAGACGTTTACAATAAGCGTGTGGTTGATTATCCAGACTGGACTTTCCGTGAATCTATCGGACCTCACAATCTGGCACTATTTGTCTGGTTTGGCACCGGTTTGCTCGGATTAGTTGCCCTGTTGACGACTTATGCAGCGATAGTTAAAGAGTGTATTGCCAACGCTTTTAACAGAAGTCAGTCATCTCCAATAAATGCCCACATGATAATATTGTTATCATTTATCGGCTACTTCATCGTTCGAGGGAATGTTGAACAAATACAGCTAGACCTGCTAGGCATATTGGTTGGGTTACTGATTGCAATGCATAAAAAGTGAATGACAATAAAAAAGGCTACATCAAGTAGCCTTTTTTATTAAAATCACAAAGAACGGGAGAGATTATAGCTAGTGAAACCAATTATTAATCACGTCTTCAAATCTCTGAGTGACTCCGGCCCAACTAAAATGATTATAAACAAAGTTTTGCCCACATTTTGCCATGTCATTTATATCCGGACTTTGCAGTGTGCTCATAATATCCTGAGCAACAGAGTCTGCAGTCATGGGCTCTCGCAGATGAAAACCTGTCTCTTTTTCCCTGACGAATTCAACCATGCCGCCACGGGTGCTGACCAATACCGGCTTTCCTGCCCCCATTGCCTCAATAGCCACCATGCAAAATGGTTCCTGAAACTGAGAAGGAATGACAACCAGGTCAGCCAGAGGGTAGTAACGGTGCATGTTTTCCGGCGCTATGCTTCCTAACATAATACATCGCCCCTGCAAACGCTCGGCAATCTCTCTGACCTCACGCTGATAAGCTCCATTATCCGCTTTGTTCACCTCCAGGTGATCGCCAACCACTACGAGTTTCATATTTTCATGTTCTCTGGCCAGCTTTTCAAACGCCTGCATGAGCAATAAAATCCCCTTATCCGGAACAATACGCCCCGCATAGAAGAGGACTTTATCATTCTCAGAAATGCCCAGATCTGCTTTAGAAACAGGTGTATAAGCAGATTGATAAACATCCAAATCAATGCCATTAGCAACCACTTTAATATCGGCTTTCGGCAAAAGATTCTGATAAAAATCTCTTAAAAAATTGCTCGGCACAATCATTTTTACATCCTGGTCCAACCCTTTGGGTTCGAACGCATTATGCATATGGATGACGATTTTCTGCTGAGGAGCACGTTGTCTGATTTGCCGATAAAGCTTCATGCTGTTATGCACAACGACAATGCTGTCATCCGTAATATGAAAATCTTTCGCAATATTCAGTATTCGCTGCGAATACGGCAGTGGATCAAGGCGAGTCCATTTCTGGAAGATGCGCTTATAAATGCGGCTGAATCCAATGCGATGGATACTACAGTTATCGTTTACAGGGGTAAAATCTGTATACCCTTCATTTTTAATGCACACCAAGCGATTGGGAATAGACGTTCTCTGAGCGACTTGGTACATCCACGTTTCAACTGCAGCGGCACCGCGCGGAGGAATAGAAAATATAGGTGTGACAGTAAATATAATTTTATCAGCCATATAATTTTTAACCCTGCATTAAATTATATTTAATCGCAGCGCAGAGGCCACCAAAAACTTTGCCTTGATAAAGCAAATGTTTATATTTCTCTCTATACTCATGCTTTTTCACTGCACTTTGATAAGGTATATTCTGCCACGGGGAAACATCATAAACGTTACGGAAAAACTGTGCCGACGGATAATTAGCCCAGTCATGCCAGGGTTTTGTCACGCCCGTATAATGTATAAATACCGTGCTTTCCTTAATGAACTCACTGTAATATTTACTGTTTTTATTCTCAAACTCAGATTTTAAAGAGTAAATGGTATTGTATTCCCGGGGCAGTATTCTTGCGTGATGAAGGAATATAATATTAAGAATATCCTGGTCCGGATACTTTAATTTCCCAACCACACTCTCATCTGAAAGTAAGTTGAAAAATCTTTCCGTTAAGCTTGATTTTAGCCATTGATTTAAGTTTATGTACATTACACCAGAATTGAAGTAATTCCCTTCAAATTCTGGATTTTGTAGACGCACAGCACTTTTCTTTTGCATGGTGTCAACATCAATAACCACCGCGCCGTACTCTTCATTAAATTCTAAAGAAGCTAGAGATTGCAATGAGCCTTTACATATAACATCGGCATCCAGATATAAAAGACTATCAAGACGCTCAGAGAAATAATCAAAAGAAAGCAAGCGATAGTATATTGATACTGGCCAAATATTTGTTTTCGGCAAAGACCTTAGCGGCGCAGAATCAATGTGATAGATTTTTATAACCGTCTTATATTGCTCAGCTAACTGTGTTAAAAGCTCAACATACTCATTATCTAAGTAATCAGCGATAATATGAAAGGTAAAATCAATATCACTCTTTTTATTATTTTCAAGAATGGAAGCAATCGATATCGCGGCACCTATCTGATAATTTTTATCGATACCCCATGAAATATTGAATGTTTCCCGGTCATCACACTTTACAAGGCGCCGATCCAGAACAATGATATCGTTAAATTGCGTGATTTGTTTAAAGTTCAATGTCAATTACCTTTCATCACCATTAGTCGTGTAGCATGGTTATTTTCATAACATTCCATGCCAGCAATACTGTCGCGAGCACAACTATTCTTTAAATTTAGCCACATAATAGTTAAAGTAGTTCGACAGCCCCTGCAGATAAAGCTTTTGATTGAACTTATGTTTTGCAGAGTATCGATATTGGTGACTATTAATTGGTTTTAGAAGTTCGACATTGCGCCAGGGTGAAGCCTCTTTCGCCGTTAAGAAGCTCTGAGAGACGGGATAAGTGCCCCAGTCATGCCACGGTTTCGTCGGACCAACATAATGAATAAAAACAGTTTCATCATTGACAGGATTCACTACGTTGTCTTTAAGCTCATAATTAATACTGAAACGAGTATTATATTTCCCTTCAATGAATTTAACTTTCCCTACCAGCAAGATATTCAGCACATCCTGGTCAAGGTGAGTAATTTTTTCTACCCACTGAGGATCCCGCAGCATCTCGATTGCTTTATAAGAAATATTGTTGATATTCCATTCATTGATGTTTATAAGCAAAAAACCCGCATTGAAGTAACCAGACACTAACTCCGGTGTTGAAAGTGTTGCAGCCCGGTTCGACCACCACTCAATGTCCCTTTCCACAACCACAGCGGCAATTTCGTTCTCTGCAAAAACATAATCAACTAACGGCTGAATGCTTCCTTTACAGGCGATATCCGCATCCAGATAAAGAAGTTTATCAACTTTGTGATAGAGATAATCTGCAATAATAAAACGGAAGTATGTCGCATAACTCCAGTTTTTTGTACTCGGTAATGATTTTAGCTTCTCACAGTTAATGACATAGATATTAATATGTGTTTTATATTGTTTAGCTAATGCTTCGAATCGAGCCTTATCGGCTTCACTGAGTGAATCAGTGAACACATGAAACTCAAAAAATGCAGATGCATTACTCAACAAGACTGAGGAGATAGCAACACCACAGCCGAAAAGGAAATTCTTATCAATACCAAATGCTATATTGAGAACATTGGCAGCTTTCTTTTCCTGGTAGTTAAAATCGAAAACAGAGAGGATGATATCTTCATCACTGAATTGAGACATATTGATTCTTATCCGACTAAGATGAATAGACGACTGTAACCGGCAATGACGCCCCTTACAGGCTACTACAACGATTTTCTAATCGTTCGTTCTTTGATTTTTTCCGCTTTATCTTCTGCTTTAGCCAGTAATGCATGTTCCGTTTCTAGCACACCTCTAAGTGGCTGATTAGAATACGTCACCATAAAGCGCCAAATATCACGCTGTGTCAGCCCAATGTTCATCGATGAAAAATAGAGTCCAATGAGATCTTTATCCCGCCAGCGTCGAGGTACTTTTGTTCGAATCTGCGCACGATGCAGGTCAATCACCGAAATCTTCAGTTCGCTTTCCCGACCAGAAAAGGGGAGATGCAATAAGAAATGGCAAATATAACAATCCCGATGATTTACGCCACCACCGTGCATTTTACGCACCATCGTGGCTACACGCTCAATCAGCATCCGCTTGATTTTTAGGTCAGGTGGATTCGTCGCCCAATCAGCACAGTAATCTTCGAGACTGATCGTAGGCGTTAAATCTTCAGTAATGATGAACGACGTTTTGTTGATTGGATTTAGCCCTTTTTCACCAAAACCAACGCCCTGCATCGTATCGACATCCAGAGTTTTCAGCCGGTGAATCGCCTTCCACTCGCGATCGGCCCCTAAAACCGGCATTCGCAGCGAAATAAGATTTTTTATCACTTCTTTGATAGACGTTCCCTGGTGCCATTTTAAGAAATAGCTTTTTCCTGCGGCCTCGAAACGTAACGTACGGCGTGTTTCCAGTTCGCGGAAAATTTCCCCCTGAAGTTTTCTGACTTCAGCAAAAACGTCCTTTCCTTTCCAAAGAGAGGTAAAAGGTTCTTTTAACTCAACCACGCGGCTCTCCCACAATGATATCTGCTGCCTTTTCGGCCAGGCTATAAATATCCTGGGTTGAGGCATAATGACGAGCGTGACTCGCCCAGCTCAGGCGCTGCTCTGCATTACCCAGAACGTCAGATAAAGCCGCATTAAGCGATGCCTGGCTAAACGGTTCTTTGATAACAACCCCACATTCAGCGTCTGCAATATAATGTGCATAGCCGCAAACTTCCGTCACAAGGATTGGCAATCCGGCAGCTATAGCCTCAAGTAAGACAATACCGGCAGCTTCCTGATAGGCAGGATGAATCAAAACATCAGCAGCCATCATCAGTTCAGAGACGTCATCTCTTCCGGAGAAGAAACTAACCCGGCTCTCTACGCCACGTTTCTGCGCTAATGCCTTAAACCGCCCGGGTTTATCCTGCCCTACAACAAACAAAGTGGTTCGACTACGGATGGCCTCAGGCAAAGCAGCCAACGCTTCAATAGAGCGATCAACGCCTTTACGCGAGAAATCGGAGCCTACCTGCAAAACGAGGTAGTCATTCACACCAATGCCGTTTTTTTCTCTGTAACGCTCCCGGCTACCCTGCGGATGGTTGTCGAATCGACGATCGGGGTAAATACCTGGAGGCAGGATCAGAAAACGCGAAGATTCCGTACCATAGTGTTTTTCAAAATCAGCAATTTGCTTATCAGTCAGCATCAGCAACTTGGTTGATTTTCCTTGCTCGAATGTGGCTTTTTCAAATTGTGAATAATGCCGATATCGGGCGGTCAGGCGATAAAAGAAACCTTTCTCTTGTGCTACTTTTTCGGCGTAACAAACGTCTGCTGCATAATAAACATCGAGACCCGGCATTTTATTAAAACCCACTACGCGGTCTACCGGATGCTGACTCAGATGAGCCTTCACCCATTGATAATATTCAGCATTACGACCGTGGTTCGTTTTTGACCGCACAGGAACGATGACGATATCAAAGGCATCAGGTTTCTCGCCCTGCCAGGACTGCACATAAACCCGGACGTTATGCCCACGCGATGCAACAGCCCCGGCAATACGCATAAAATCGCGCTGCAGGCCGCCAAAGGGAAAATATTTATACAGACAAAAAGCAACTGTCATCATGCTTCGTCTCTTAGTGATAGCGCCGCAGCGGCAGGAAGCATTTTAGAAATGGCGGCAATAACATCCTCAGCAGGGATCACCGACATATATTTTTTATTGCGGTCGAGTTGAGCACGGGACGGCATAGATTGATAGTTACCTGCCCAGAATTGCGTAATTTGCTCTGTCCATGGACGCCAGTAAACATGGTCCGTTGCACCAAACAGGCTAATGACAGGCGTTTTTACCGCCGCAGCGATATGCCCAGGCGCTGAGTCCACCCCAATAAACAATGCTGCATGATCGATTAAAGCACCCAACTCCGGGAAGGTTGTTTTGCCGGCAAGCGCCACAACGGGCGTTATTTTGCATCCTTGAGCTATCTCATTAACGCAGGCGAGATCGTCACGACCCGGTCCAGAGGTCAATACAACCGGGAATCCTTCATCCTGCAAGTAATCAATGATCTGAGAAAACTTATCGTTGTCCCAACACTTGAAGAGCTGTCGGGCCGTGGGCTGAATGACAACATACTTGTCAGCAACGCTTTCAGCATCAAGCACTTCACGGATCTTTTGCCAATCGGCCTCAGTGTAGTACAGCGTTGTTTCTGTAAAAAAATCCGTAATTCCTAAAGGAGAGAGCACTGAGAGGCTAGCTTCAACGACATGCTTACCAACGACAGGGGCAAGGTGAGTGAAGCTTTTTTTCCAGAATGAAGACTGCCGGTGAGCGTAATCCTGGGAAATTTTTACTGCCGGCCCAAGGCAGCGAACCATCCATGCCACGCTCCGCTGATCGGTCAGGTTAACAATCAGGTCATAATGATTGCTCCGCAAGCGGCGAATCAAAGAGAGAAAATTACTGATTTTCTTTCCTGTTTTAACGCCTTTGTTGCTTATACCGTAGCGCGCATTTATTTCTGGATTTCCAGAAAGAATGGGAAGGGTATCCTGATACTGCAGGACATCTATTTTTGCTTCAGGATAGTTGCGCTTAAGGGTACTGATCACAGGCGTTGTCAGCAACATGTCGCCGTGAAAGCGCATTTTAATCACTAAAATTCTTTTAAATGTCGTATTCACCGTCAGCTCTTAATATCAGCAATACCGAAAAATAAAAAACACGCTACCGCCCCAGGCTCCACAGCTACCTGTTCACTGACAACGTGTTCATTTTTACGTGTAGTGTACCACTTATCGCGCCCATTCCGAAGGATACGCAAGCCAAGACAACTCATTGATAACCATATGAATTAAAATAATTTATTTCCCTTAAACTCAAAGACCATTCACTTTTGACTTTTGCACAACTGCTCAATCCAACAATTGCCTGGCAATACATACCTTTGACGTAAGCCATCAACCTGGTTTTCGCCCAATTTCCGCAAAAGTAATGGCAAAGCTCAGGTTAAATACATAGAATCCCCAGCACATTCATAATGCCAGCCGTGTCCTATGCTCCAATTGCTTTACACCGTACTGCTTTACCTCATACAGCCACTCATCTGGCTGCGATTATGGGTGCGCGGTCGTAAAGCTCCTGCATACCGCAAACGCATTGGCGAGCGCTACGGCTTCTATAAAAAGCCGCTCAAGCCAGGTGGTATTATGTTGCATTCGGTTTCCGTTGGGGAAACGCTGGCCGCCATACCTCTGGTTCGCGCGCTTCGCCACCGCTATCCAGAATTGCCGATTACCGTCACGACAATGACACCAACCGGCTCAGAAAGGGTCATGTCCGCTTTCGGAGAAGACGTCCAGCACGTCTATCTGCCTTACGATTTACCGTGTGCGCTAAACCGCTTCCTGGATAAAGTCGATCCAAAGCTGGTGCTTATTATGGAAACCGAACTTTGGCCAAACCTGATAGCCGCGCTGCACAAACGCTATATTCCATTAGTGATTGCCAATGCCAGGCTTTCCGCGCGTTCGGCAAAGGGCTACGCAAAACTTGGTGACTTTGTCAGAACGCTGCTGCAGCGTATTACGCTTATTGCCGCACAGAACGAAGAAGATGGTGAACGCTTCATCTCACTGGGTGCAAAACGGAGCCAATTGACGGTTACCGGTAGCCTTAAGTTTGATATTTCGGTGACACCACAGCTGGCGGCTCGAGCCGTGACGCTGCGCCGGCAGTGGGCGCCGCACCGCCCGGTCTGGATAGCTACCAGCACGCACGAAGGCGAAGAAAGCATCGTCGTGCAAGCTCATCAGTCGCTTTTAAAGCAGTTTCCTAACTTATTGCTGATCCTTGTACCACGTCACCCGGAACGCTTCCCGGATGCAATCAATCTGGTCAGAAATGCTGGATTAAGCTACATCACTCGCTCTTCTGGAGAGGTACCGTCTTCCAGTACGCAGGTCGTCATTGGCGATACTATGGGTGAGTTGATGTTACTGTACGGGATTGCCGATCTGGCTTTTGTTGGCGGCTCGTTAGTTGAGCGCGGTGGCCATAATCCCCTCGAACCAGCCGCACACGCTATTCCAGTGTTAATGGGTCCACATACCTTTAACTTCAAAGATATCTGCGCGCGCCTGTCGCAGGCAGATGGCCTAATCACCGTGACGGACGAGCAGTCATTAGTAAAAGAGATTGCGTCTTTGCTCACAGATGAGGATTATCGTAACTTCTACGGGCGCCATGCTGTGGAAGTGCTTTACCAGAACCAGGGTGCATTGCAGCGCCTGTTACAGCTACTGGAACCTTATCTCCCCCCTAAAACACACTAAGGTCAGATATGCAAAAGCGGGCAATCTATCCGGGGACTTTCGATCCCATCACCAACGGCCATATTGATATCGTTACCCGTGCAGCCAGTATGTTTGACCAGGTGATCCTTGCGATTGCAGCAAGCCCCAGCAAGAATGCCTTGTTCACCCTGGATGAACGCGTTGCGCTGGCGCAGCAGGCACTTGCGCATTTACCCAACGTTCAGGTTCTCGGTTTCAGCGATTTAATGGCAAGCTTTGCACGTAACCAGCAGGCAAACGTGCTGGTGCGTGGGTTGCGTACCGCGGCTGATTTTGAATATGAAATGCAGCTGGCCCACATGAACCGCCATCTCATGCCTGAACTTGAAAGCGTGTTCCTGATGCCATCTAAAGAGTGGTCGTTTGTCTCTTCTTCCCTTGTCAAAGAAGTGGCGCGCCATCACGGAGATGTCGCCCACTTCCTGCCAGAGCATGTTTGTAAAGCGCTTATCGAAAGGCTTAAATAGCTATCGCTGACAGCGGCGACAATAGTAAGTGCTACGCTGGGCGTGCTTAGCGGCGGAGATCGGCGTACCGCATACCCTGCAAGGCTCTCCTTCCCGGCCATATACCTGCAGCTCCTGAGCAAAATAGCCTGGTTTGCCATCGGACTGAAGGAAGTCTTTTAAAGTGGTTCCACCTTGTTCTATTGAGCGTTGCAATACAGCTTTGATAGCTGCGACCAGAGTTTCAGACTCTTTATTTGATAGCGACTGCGCGCTACGGTCGGGATGGATCCCCGCTGCGAACAAGGATTCGCTGGCATAGATATTCCCCACCCCAACAACCAGTTTGTTATCCATTAGCCAGGGCTTGATAGCCGTTTTCTTTTTGGCCGATTTTTCGCGCAGGTATTCTGCACTGAATGTGTCGCTCAAAGGCTCCGGACCAAGGTGAGACAATACATTGCTCCCTTCCAGCTCTTTGACCCACAGCCAGGCGCCAAAGCGGCGGGGATCGGTATAGCGCAGAACTTTGCCGTTACCCATGATCAGATCGACATGATCGTGCTTTTCCGCAGGAAGTTCTTCCGCGAGGATCCTCAGGCTGCCGGACATTCCCAGGTGAATGATGATCCAGCCATCCGGTAGCTCCAGCAGCAAATACTTCGCCCGCCGCTGTACGCTCAACACTGGCTTATCGCTCAGAGCATGTATTTCATCAGAAACCGGCCAGCGCAGTCGAGCATTGCGCACAACGGCATACAGGATGGTTTCACCCACCAGGTGCGGCTCAATACCGCGACGACTGGTTTCTACCTCTGGTAATTCAGGCATCTCTCCTCCGGGAAGCAGGCATAAAAAAACCCGGCCTGAGCCGGGTTTCTTCAACAAAGTTACCAGAATTATTTAATTTTGGCTTCTTTGTATACAACGTGCTGACGGACAACTGGATCGAACTTTTTCAGTTCCAGTTTTTCCGGCTTAGTACGTTTGTTCTTCGTGGTGGTATAGAAGTGACCAGTACCAGCAGAAGAAACCAGCTTGATTTTCTCACGAATACCTTTAGCCATGATTTATTTCCTCTAAGTACTTAGTACTTTTCGCCACGGGCACGCAGTTCGGACAGAACTGTATCGATGCCTTTCTTATCGATTACACGCATACCTTTAGCAGATACACGCAGGGTGACAAAACGCTTCTCGCTCTCAACCCAGAAACGGTGAGAGTGCAGGTTCGGCAGGAAACGGCGTTTAGTCGCGTTCAGTGCGTGGGAACGGTTATTACCGGTCGCCGGACGCTTGCCAGTAACTTGGCAGACTCGGGACATGTCTATTCTCCAAAAATCAAATTAGCTCGAGCTTCGTATAGGGTTAGGCGCCTCGTCAGGCTGCAAGCCTGGTCCCTGGCGGTTCAATGTGAACCACAGTGCCAGGCGCATAATGCCAAACCCGAGATTCTCAAAGGTGGCGTAGTATACGCTGTGTGAGGCATGTGCTCAAGTCCCGAACAGACAAAGATCCCAATGGATCGCGCCTGATGGCTTAAATCCACCCTCGTTCAGCGAAAGAAACGTATTCTCCGTGACCAATAACCAGATGATCAAGCACTCGAATTTCCATAAACAGGCAAACTTTCACGATGCGTTCCGTAATAGCCCGGTCTGCTTTACTGGGTTCGGCCTTACCTGACGGGTGGTTGTGCGCCAGTATAATGGCACCGGCGTTGCATTTCATCGCTTCACGGACAATTTCTCTCGGGTGAACTTCAACGTGACTTAGCGTTCCGGCAAACAACCGCTCACATTTAATAACCTGATGCTGATTATTCAAAAACAGCACCATAAAGATTTCACGCTGCTCGGTCGTCAACTGACTCTGCACATACTCCCGCACCTTTCCAGGCGTAAGCAATGAGAGTTCTTTGATACCCTGAGACGAGTAATAACGCCTCGCCAGCTCGGCAATCGCGTTTAGTTGAGTGTATTTCGCTTCACCAATCCCCTTCACATCCTTGAAATGGGAATAATCTGCCGACAACAAGCGATGCAGGGAACCAAACTCACGCAGCAGCATATTGGCAAAAACCAAAACGTGCATTCCCTGGTGGCCAGTACGTAAAAAGAGCGCCAGCAGCTCAGTGTCGGTGAGAGCACCCACACCGAATTGCAGCAACTTTTCCCTGGGTAAATACGCGTTTTCAATCTCATTATCCCTGTCCATCGCACCTCTCCCTCTCTTAACCCTCTCATGATGCGGCCTTTTTTATTATCAGGCGATGAGCGGGTTTTGGTCTTGCGTAGTGCCTCGCAAACTGCAAAAAGTCGCCTGTCAGGGATTGTGATAAAATGGCCATTCGACTGTGACTTCCAACGGATAAAAATCATGATGGGACTTTCCGGCAAGAAAATTGTTCTTGGTGTGAGCGGCGGTATTGCAGCCTATAAAACACCTGAGCTGGTTCGTCGTCTGCGCGATCGCGGAGCGGATGTACGAGTGGTAATGACCGAGGCGGCAAAGGCCTTCATCACGCCACTAAGTTTGCAAGCAGTGTCCGGTTATCCGGTGTCCGACAGTTTGCTAGACCCCGCAGCAGAAGCCGCCATGGGCCACATCGAACTCGGCAAATGGGCAGATTTAGTGATACTCGCACCTGCGACAGCAGACCTGATTGCGCGCGTGACCGCAGGCATGGCAAACGACCTGGTCAGCACTATCTGCCTGGCAACCGCCGCACCGGTTGCCGTTGTTCCGGCAATGAACCAACAAATGTTCCGCGCGGCAGCCACTCAACATAATTTGGACGTGCTAAACGCTCGTGGTCTCCTGATTTGGGGCCCGGATAGCGGAAGCCAGGCCTGCGGCGATATTGGACCAGGCCGAATGTTAGATCCGCTAACGCTGGTTGATATGGCCGTTGAACATTTCTCCGTAGTCAAAGATCTGCAACATCTGAACGTCATGATTACCGCCGGCCCAACGCGCGAACGCCTGGATCCCGTCAGATACATTACTAACGACAGCTCAGGAAAGATGGGGTTTTCTATAGCCGCCGCAGCGGCAGCGCGCGGGGCAAACGTAACCCTGATTTCAGGTCCGGTAAATCTGCCTACTCCGGCATGGGTCAACCGCATTGACGTCACTACGGCGCTGGAAATGAATGAAGTGGTCCAAAAACGCGTCGCCGGGCAGCATATATTCATTGGCTGTGCCGCCGTTGCCGACTATCGAGCAGCCGTGGTTGCTGACGAGAAAATTAAAAAGCAAGGCGATGAAATTACGCTAAAAATGGTCAAAAACCCGGATGTTGTTGCGGGTGTTGCGGCGCTTTCTGAAGGACGTCCCTATGTAGTAGGGTTTGCCGCCGAAACAAATAATGTGGAAGAATACGCCCGGAAAAAGCGTGCCGCTAAAAACCTGGATCTGATCTGCGCCAATGACGTATCTCAGAATAATCAAGGGTTTAATAGCGATAATAACGCATTGCACCTTTTCTGGCAGGAGGGAGACAAAGTCTTACCGCTTGAGCGTAAAGCACTCCTTGGCCACCTTTTACTGGACGAGATCGTTACCCGCTATGATGAAAAAAATCGACGTTAAAATTCTGGACCCGCGAGTTGGTCAGCAATTCCCGTTACCAACTTACGCCACCTCCGGCTCTGCCGGTCTTGACCTGCGCGCTTGCCTGGATGACGCCGTAGAACTTGCGCCTGGTGCAACAACGCTGCTGCCAACCGGCCTGGCTATTCACATTGCTGACGCCTCTCTGGCAGCGGTCATCCTGCCTCGTTCTGGCCTGGGCCACAAACACGGTGTTGTGCTGGGTAACCTGGTGGGGCTGATTGACTCCGATTATCAAGGCCAGCTGATGGTTTCTGTCTGGAACCGCGGCCAGGACAGCTTCACCATTCAGCCCGGCGAACGCATTGCGCAGATGGTCTTTGTACCTGTTGTGCAGGCCGAATTTAACCTGGTTGAAGATTTTGACGCCAGCGACCGTGGCGAAGGCGGATTTGGTCATTCAGGCCGCCAGTAATACCGTTTTATCAACGTAACCCTACCGCGTAGATAACGTTAAAACAGACCGCAAACCAAGCGTTTGCGGGCGCGGTTCGGTGCTTACCTGACAAGGTATTTTTCAGGGGTATTTTAGAACATGGTAGAAAAACAGACCGCGAAAAGGAATCGTCGCGAGGAAATACTTCAGTCTCTGGCCCAAATGCTCGAATCCAGCGACGGCAGCCAGCGCATTACGACCGCTAAACTAGCGGCAACCGTTGGCGTGTCCGAAGCCGCACTTTATCGGCATTTTCCCAGCAAAATGAAAATGTTCGATAGCCTGATTGAGTTTATCGAAGATAGCCTGATTACCCGCATTAACCTGATTCTAAAAGATGAAAAAGACACGCTGGCCCGCCTGCGGTTGATCGTACTTTTGGTGTTGGGTTTTGGTGAACGGAACCCAGGTCTGACGCGTATCCTCACCGGGCACGCGCTGATGTTTGAGCAGGATCGCCTGCAGGATCGCATCAACCAGCTTTTTGAACGCATTGAGGTTCAGCTGCGCCAGGTTATGCGTGAAAAGAAAATGCGCGAAGGCGAAGGGTTTAGCACCGATGAATCCTTGCTGGCGAGCCAGCTACTGGCTTTCTGTGAAGGAATGCTGTCACGATTTGTGAGAAGTGATTTCCGCTATCTGCCTACGGATGATTTTGATACCCGCTGGCCGCTGATTGCTGCTCAGCTTTACTAGTAGATAAGGGCCGGAAGGCCCTTATTTATTTTCCGACTTAGACGCCGAACTCTTCGCGATATTTACGCACTGCAGCCAGCTTGTCCGCCATTTCTGGCTTCTCTTCCAGGTAAGAAATCAGGTCTTTGAGCGTGATGATCGAAGTGACTTTACACTGATAGTCGCGCTCAACTTCCTGAATGGCGGAGATATCCGCACGGCCACGCTCCTGTCGGTCGAGAGAAATAAGCACCCCGGCAAGGCTCGCACCGTTCGCGGCAATGATCTCCATTGACTCACGAATAGCGGTCCCAGCAGTTATCACATCGTCCACCAGCATAACGCGGCCCTGAAGCGCACTGCCCACCAAATTACCGCCTTCGCCATGATCTTTCGCTTCTTTGCGGTTAAAGCAGTAAGGCACATCGCGCTCGTGGTGCTCAGCCAGTGCCACCGCGGTCGTTGTCGCGATAGGAATGCCTTTATAGGCCGGGCCAAAGAGCAGATCAAAATCGATGCCGGAGTCCATCAGAGCGGCAGCATAGAAACGCCCTAATAACGCCAGATCGCGCCCGGTATTAAACAGCCCGGCGTTGAAGAAATAGGGGCTAGTGCGCCCGGATTTCAGCGTGAATTCGCCAAACTTGAGTACCTGTTTGTTAAGCGCAAACTCAATAAACTGGCGCTGATACGGTTTCATGGATTTGCTCCTTAGCATTGTGACACGGACATAAAAAAAGCGACTTCTCAGTCGCTTTTAAAAAATTAATTTTCTAACGCCGCCTTCTGCGACGCGATGATGGAATCAATGCCCCCTCGAGCCAACGCCAGTAGCGCCAGTAACTCTTCGTGGGAGAACGGCTCGCCTTCCGCAGTACCCTGCACCTCAATCATGCGCCCGTCTTCCATCATGACAACATTCATGTCGGTTTCGGCTGCCGAGTCTTCGACATATTCCAGATCGCAGAGAGCTTCACCGTTGACGATACCAACGGAAACCGCCGCAACCATCCCTTTCATAGGATTAGTTTTCAGTTTGCCAGAAGCGACCAGACCGTTTAACGCATCGGCCAGCGCTACACAGGCACCGGTGATGGACGCGGTACGAGTGCCGCCGTCGGCCTGCAGAACGTCGC
The DNA here is from genome assembly GCF_011752835.1 of Enterobacter sp. Ap-1006. NCBI lineage: Bacteria > Pseudomonadati > Pseudomonadota > Gammaproteobacteria > Enterobacterales > Enterobacteriaceae > Enterobacter > Enterobacter sp. Ap-1006. Next base: position 81,846 of record NZ_VWWU01000008.1, read on the forward strand.
AGTCCAGGGTGATGGTGAATTCACCTAATGCTTTTAGGTCCACCGCTGCGCGTAATGAACGGGCGATGAGACGTTGAATCTCGAGAGTACGGCCACCTTGTTTGCCTTTGGCCGCTTCACGGGCATTGCGGCTATGGGTTGCACGCGGCAGCATGCCGTATTCAGCGGTGATCCAGCCCTGGCCCTGACCTTTCAGGAAGCGAGGCACGCCTTCTTCAAGGGTCGCGGTGCACAACACTTTGGTATCACCGAACTCGACAAGCACGGAACCTTCAGCGTGTTTAGTGTAATGACGGGTCAGGGTAACTGGGCGCACTTGTTCGGCGCTACGACCTGATGGACGCATGGGCTTTTCTCCGGCTAAAACGAATGTGGCTGCGCATTATACGGACTTCAGGCGCTTATTCCTATCCTGCAAGACCCCTGATGGCTATAATCCCCCCATACATTAGCTGAAAACGGGTACGTACTATGATCCGCAGTATGACCGCCTACGCCCGGCGTGAAGTAAAAGGTGAATGGGGCTCCGCCTCCTGGGAATTACGCTCGGTAAACCAGCGCTATCTCGAAACGTATATCCGCATGCCGGAACAGTTCCGCAGTCTTGAGCCTGTTGCTCGTGAGCGCATTCGCAACCGCCTCACCCGCGGCAAAATTGAATGCAACCTGCGCTTTGAGCCCGATGCCCGTTCACAAGGATCGCTGATTCTTAATGAAAAGCTGGCTAAGCAGCTGGTTGAGGCCGCTAACTGGGTCAAAATGCAAAGCGATGAAGGCGAAATCAACCCGGTTGATATTCTACGCTGGCCAGGCGTGATGGCCGCTCAGGAGCAGGATCTTGATGCGATCACCGCTGAAATCCTTTCCGCTCTTGATGGCGCCCTGGACGACTTTATTGTTGCCCGTGAAACCGAAGGTCAGGCCCTGAAAGGGCTGATTGAACAACGCCTGGAAGGCGTCAGCGCCGAAGTGGTTAAAGTCCGTGCACAAATGCCAGAAGTAGTGAAATGGCAGCGCGAGCGCCTGGTTAACAAGCTGGAAGAGGCCGAAGTTCAGCTTGAGAACAACCGCCTTGAACAAGAACTGGTGCTGATGGCACAGCGCATTGACGTCGCGGAAGAGCTGGACCGTCTGGAAGCCCACGTCAAAGAGACCTACAACATCCTGAAAAAGAAAGAAGCCGTTGGTCGTCGCCTCGACTTTATGATGCAGGAGTTTAACCGCGAGTCGAATACTCTGGCCTCCAAGTCTATCAATGCCGACGTGACCAATTCAGCTATCGAGCTGAAAGTCCTGATCGAGCAGATGCGCGAACAGATTCAGAATATCGAGTAGTGTTTCACGCGATCTCATAGAGTCTCATCGCATCTCACCGCCTAAAAAAGCCATTGTAAAAAATGGCTTTTTTTGTTTTATATAGTCTCATATCGTATCACTACAGCGCATGTTTTAGGTGTACTTAAAGGTGTACTTACTCGGTTTTATGCACACCACTTTAAGTACACCCCATCTGGTAACGAGTGACATATGAGCAAATTGACAGACATACAGATTCGTACATGGATAAAAAACAAAGAAAATTTCGCGGGACGCTCCGATGGAAATGGGCTATATATCTGTTTTCCAGAGACATATAGCGCCCCATTCTGGCGCTTTCGTTACAAAATGGCGGGTAAAGCCAGAGTGATGCTCATTGGCTACTACTCCAGCATTTCACTTGCCAAAGCGCGGGAAATCGCTAAAGAGCTTTCCGCTCGTGTCGCTCTGGGCCATGACGTAGCGGGAGAGAAGCAAGAACGCAAAGCAGAAGCGTTGAAGAAAATGGAGGAAGAAAAACACGCATTACGTGTTTCAGAGTTAGCCGCCGAATACTTTGAACGCCAGATCCTGACCCGCTGGAAGCATCCGGACATTCTGCGCCGTCGCATAGACAAGGACATCAACCCTAATATCGGGCACCTCAGAATAGAAGATGTTCGTCCCTTCCATATTGATGACATGCTGCAAAAAATCGTTCAGCGTGGTGCACCGACAATCGCTAACGATGTGTTGAGATGGACTCGCCGCATATTCGATTACGGCATAAAACGGCATATGTTGGAAACGAATCCTACTGGCGCTTTTGAAATCGCTGATGCTGGTGGACAGGAACAAAGCCGGGAGCGCTGGCTCAGTCGTGAAGAACTCGTGCAGTTCTTCCAGACCATGCCAAAGACAAAGGGTTTCTCACGTCAAAATGAGTTAACCATGAAACTTATTCTGGTTTTCTGCTGCCGAAAAATGGAGTTTTGCGGCGCTGCATGGGAAGAATTCGACTTTAAAAATGCCATCTGGCATCTGCCTGCTGAACGGGTAAAAAACGGCGATGCGATCGATATCCCTATTCCTGCTCCTGCGCTTGAATGGCTACAGGAACTTCATTGTATGTCATTTAATAGTAAGTGGGTTCTTCCGGCCAGAAAAATGCAGCATCGAATGATCCCCCATATTCAGGAAAGTACATTATCTGTAGCGTTAGGAAAAATTAAAGCTAACATGCCTAACGTCCCTAACTTCACTATTCATGATTTCCGGCGTACAGCACGCTCACATCTGGCCGCGCTGGGAATAGATCCCATAGTTGCTGAACGTTGCTTAAATCACCGTATCAAGGGCGTTGAAGGTATTTATAATCGTTACCAATATTTTGATGAACGTAAAGCAGCATTAGAGCTATGGATTAATTTACTCTTATCTTTAGAAAAAGGTGAAAATTATAACGTAACGCCATTAAGAAAGGATATTGCGTAAGTTTTCCTCTATTTTAAACCCCTTATTTCCAACCTGAACTATTTCAGGTTGGAAATTGGCATTCCCAAACTAATTACTTCTTCTTGTATTTCCCATCCATAGCACCTATAGCTGATACGCCGCAGTAGTTGTCACATTTGTCAGTAATAACCTGTATAGTGCCATTTTGTTGTTCACTGATAACTACTGCGCACATACTTTCTTTATCGCTATACACCCATTGATTACGTAACCCTTTCTCTGCCCCAATTGATATAGCTTCACCATATACTTCACATATTGATGTATCACCATGTGAAGCATTAATATTGAATTCAGCAATCTCACCTCTCGGAGAAAGGGATAAAATACCATTACGTTTAACATATTCGCCAGCATGTGCCAGAGATACACTCGTGATTAAAATAAATGCTATCGTTATCTTTTTCATCATAATTCCATTATAATATAAAAATATTTATCTTTTATATAACAGATGGTTACCGATATGTTTTGGTACTTGAAAAGCTAGTTTTCCTTGTTTCCACCCCTTGCTCCTGATATGTGTCACCACAAACAACACAACGATATTTTCTGGTGACATCATATTTTTCTTCCGTCCAATTTTCATGTATTAAAATATGCTTACCTTCACGATCACCTGATGTTACCCGACCTCCATTTTTGACTGCACTACGAGGTATAGCGGATAAAAATATCTCTTCTGTATCAAGAAGCTCAATACTATATGTTGCATTGCAAGCCTCACATTGATAATCACCAGAGAGAAAATAAATAGTAACCTTAGTTGCAATAAAAAAAGATGCCGTAAATACTATTAAGGACAAACCTATTCTCGCAAACATAGGTTCAATAGCAAAAATAAAATAAACAGCACCCGCAATTAATAATGCGATGCCAGCGCCATACCCGATAGCTCTAAGAACTATTTCATTCTTGATTTTTTTCTGTGAAGCAGAAAGATTCTCGCTCATAATCCACCCATTCAAAAATAGTTAATCTCTAAACCTAGTTAATTTGTCGTTTATCTTAACGACAAGTTAACTTTAATAAAACACGCGATTTATTCATAAAATATTGTTCATGAAGGCTCCAATCGTATAGGTTCGTAAAATATAAGGTGACTCGATAAGTTTAAAAGTTCCTGCACCAACGATATGATTCATTACTTTTACATTTTGGGAAGATGACTTTTCGTGTGATTGTGTTCGATGGTAAAATGCAGAATATGCAACCAACCCTTCCCCCCAACTAATATTTCTAGTTGGAGCAACAATTGCATTGCAGAAAGATTTATGCAGAGTAAATAATTCTGCTACTCCATTGCCAACAGAGCAACTTGAGAAACAAATACACTTCCCTCGTAAAATTGGCCATGCAAGACGGTCGAAATCACGCCACGTAACAATATCACCGTCAGTAAGAGAAAAACCTTCATCAAAACCGTGCGCACTGATATGAATGTATTTTATATTTTCTCGCTTGGCTATGTTTAAAGCTTTAATAAACATTTTCTCATTAATCACCTCTATGCTTTTTGCATTAACACCCTGTAGTTGAAGTACACGTTTTAATGTATCTCCTTCGCATCTGCCATCATAAATATCCTGATCACTGCGTGATTCGATAATCAATATTTCTTGTTTTCTCATCAGCCATGCCAAACAAGCTATTCGTTTAAGAGTTTGTTATAGACTTATCAAAAAGATCTCTTATTACGGGAACAAAATGAACTTTTGCTCTCGTAAAAGCGGCTGATTACGAGGTATCCAATCTCTTGCTCCCTTCCCTTCATCACTATGGCTATAGATGCGCAAAATACATTTATAATCCATAGATGATGTTCATACAAGAGCAAAATGACCACAAAATTCCATCTATAGACATTTTATAGGTGAAGAGTGGTACGTATGGCTCAGTTATCTTCGGACAGTGCAGACAAACAGGTAGGCCAACGCATTCAAATGCGTCGTAAAGAACTGGGAATAACAGCTCAGCATTTAGCAGAACTCGTTGATATATCTCACCAACAACTATCGCGATACGAGCGCGGAACAAACAAGATCAACGTGGCGCATCTGGTGAATATCGCCATTACACTTGATACACCAATTAGCTGGTTTTTCATTGATTGTTTCACGGAACCAGATAGCCATAAACAGAAACAACTCGAATATGTACCAGTAAAGGATGCGGATCTGAAAAGCCGATTTGAAAAAATTTGGCCTCGGCTGACACATAAGCAGAGGCGTATATTGATTATGCTTCTTGATGAATATACCAAACAGTAATAAATATCAAGAGTTATTTCAGACAGGAATATTATTCTATTCCTGATGACTTAATGGGTAAAGGTTTTTTAAAATCGTGATCTAATTGCTTTAACGTCTCAATTACCTTTTCTTTATCCAACACTCTTTTTAGTGCTTTTTCACTCCACGAAGAATTTTTCCCGCCTTTAATCACCGATAAGGGGGTGAGCATTTTATCAGATGTCATCTTTGCTATGATTTCATTATCAGAGTAATTTTTATCATGTTTTAAATGATTCACAATTTTATATAACCGATAAAATTTTTTAGCTGTTCGTGATTTAGGTTTGTAAATCGATGATTCCCTTTCAATACGAAGCAAGTGAATCAAACTAGCTGAGTAAATTTCTATCAGGTTACGTTTTTTTGCCTCTGGACGTTGATATCCTAAAATTTCGCAAATATCCGATAACGACTCATAATCGGTATTATCCAATCTTATTGTAATACTATGTTCGCCAAGTTTTTCAAGTTTCTCTTTACGCTTATTTTGATATTCAACATCCCTTTTTCTTCTAACAACTAATTCATTAGCTTTTTCTGCTTTTGTTTTTTTCGTCATTCTTATTCCAACCACGCGTTAAAAATATCAGATCTGACGATCAGATTAATGTTCGATACACGATTGTCAAGATTGGATCTGATGATCAGATTAAAATCATTTTTTATAAATCTGACGATCAGATAATTTAACCCCAAATCCAGAAAAAAATAACATTTAATATCAATGCATTAAACAACAAAAAATCTGATCGTCAGATTTACAAAAACCAGTATAAAAACGTATAAATCGAAAACTGTAAAGAATCTTCGTATCAATCCGATACGCAAATCGAACAGGTTTTGAGATGAATTTTTCACGTTTGATCAAGATGAAAATGGTTCTTGAATTGTGCGCTATATCCCGTGCAACGCTGTATCGCCAGATCAAAGCAGGCCACTTCCCTGAACCAGTTCGCTTAACAGGTGGGACAAATGACCAAAGTAATTCTTCTCGTGCGATTGCATGGCGAGAGGAAGAAATACTTCAATGGATTATGAGTCGCCAAAAAGTACCTTTAGCGCAGGAACATACGAATTAACCCTCCCATAACTAATATACCGTTGCTCTAATAGCACGTTATATACACACACATAGTATGTCTAATAGCACGTTATATACACACACATAGTATGTCTGAATAGAGAATATATCAGTTAAACATGCTTCAATAGCCATTAGGAGCATTTACACCCTATTAGGGTAAGTATCAACTGTCATTGTTCTCTATTCTATATATGGCTATTAGCCGTAAGGAATAACAATGCTATTAAATAAGCACAATATCGAATTTTGTTCTTCTATGAGAATTGGTAAGGACAATTTTGGACATTCATTAAAAATGCGAATTGATGGACTTGCAATTGTAAGTTGCTTCCTCAACAAAGCTGAGAAGAAGAGAGTATATTCTAAACTTAGAAAAATGAGAAAATTTAACTATAAAAAATATAGAGTGAGATACATAAAAAACAAAAAAGGTAAACCCTATCGTAACGCGCTATTAATCATGGGAATCAAAGAAAACTCTCCTGTTTTATTACGAATTGACTATTCACCAATAAATCATAACTCAGGAGGTATACGCTTAGATTTCCACCCCCAACATCTGACTGCAAGTAAGATCGATCATCTACTATCGTGGATGAATCAACGATTAGGGGAAGTATTTTATCACCTATTGGCACGATCATGGATTACACGAATAGATGTTGCTGTCGATATTTATGGTTGTCAGTTAGATAACTATATATGGGGATTGGAACGAGCAGGAAAAACATCGTATCGCAATAATAAAAAGAGTTTACCGAGTGTCAGGATCGGCAGTTCACGTTCTATTTTATATATTCTTTGCTATGAGAAGATAGATGCTCATGGAAGCAAACAACTCACTTTTCGGGAGAAATCCAGATTCATTAATATCAATCTGAATGAGCATCGGCAATTCTTGCGTATCGAGTCCCGATACCAACCCAATGCCACGCCTACGAGCAAGAGAGGTAATGCCCTGATGCTGGCTCACCTTCTGAGTATGGGAAACCCTTTCGAACGACTTCAAGTCTACTCGGACGATTTAGCATATGAGCTACTAACTAAGGGATACATTCGCGCGATTCCAGCAGAACCCAGCATAGCGGCATTGAAACGCTCTATAGTGCGAAACATGCAGAACTCACGTTTGCCCCGTGAGGTCATTGGCATAATCGTTAAGCATGAAATTGAGCTACTCAATAAGAATACAATTTGGGAGCAGTGGTCGCTCTGTGTTGAACGATTAAGCAGCATATTTAACATATCGTCTGTTTTCTTTCTACATAACAAAGAGTCAGATCGAACAAATCCACAAACCAGAAGATAAAATCTATTACTTCATATCTATTTATTTAACGTAAAAATTTCAATTAGGAAAAGGCTATGATTAATCATAGCCTTTTCCAGGATAACCACCATAATAAAGCAATTTATCTATTTCAACTTCACCCATCAGTAACTGCCGTAATTAAAATTAGAAATCACTATAGCTACCACGTCACGCTACATTATAAAAACACACATTGGCTGTAATAAAAAAGGTCATGCTACTTAAAAATATTTTACTTAAGATATCCCCGTGATATCCTCTTCAAGCTCTTTAACTGCGGATGTTATCTTGTAATTAAACTTCCTTTCCACCTCAGAGTCCCTCAATTTGTTAGCTGCCTCTCTCCCAATCCACATAGAAACTACTTCACGTTTCTGTTCTATAGTGAGATTGTCAAAATTGGGGATATATCTTGATGTAAATGCCACTCCACGATTTATTTCATAAAATGTCTTTATCAAGGATTTTGCTTTTATATCATCACCCAGTCCAAACCGCTTAATAAAATTTGTAACAGTATGGTTAACTGCTCGTAATTGAGCGGTACTTGAAATCTGAGAAAAATAAGAAACCCAACCAAGACGTTTACCACCGAAAATACAACCTGTAATTCTTAAATTGAGTTTCCATTTACAATAAGCGATTGCTTTTTCTTTATCCCGCTTATTTTTAGCCTGCGAAAGCGCGTGTCTATAGGCAGTGAATATCTTTGCGAGTGATGACTCAAAACGAAGAATACTATCCCTTTTAATTAAAAGTTCTTCACCAATAATTTGATACCCTAAAAAACTAAAGGGTGTACCTATCACACCCACTACTGATTTAGAGTTTTCTTCGTTGAGCGGATGTGGTTTCAGCTCTATTGATTCTAATTTTCTGATAACATTTTCTGCTACGATACTTGCTTGACCGGAAGTAGTTAAAATTAATATGTCATCAACATATCTTTTAAACCATATATTAGGATCAGATGACAATTCATTATCAAGCTTTCCAAGTGATATTTCGGCAAGGATATTAGAAATAGCTAAACCTTGAGGGACGCCTTTTGTATTCGGCATGGCATGCTTACTACCCTTAAATTCATTAACTGTAGGTACAGCTAATGCCGACATAATTAGTGTTCTAAATTCTTTTTTCCTGATTCGGCTTTTTATCGCGTGTTCTATAAGTGAGTGTTCAATTGAAGGGTAAAAAGATTTAAGATCAATCTTGGCATATTCTGTGAATTTTTTCTCGTGCAATGCCTCTTTCAAAGAATCCATGACGGTATGTGGTAACTTAAGTCTCGCTTCGGGAAATACATCTGACAAGCACTCACATAATGCTCTTAGAGTTATTCTATCTCTAGCAGTGGGAATTGAAATTTGTCTAGGATTAGAGTTTGCACCTTTTGAAATTAATTTTTCTTTGTATGCTGTGAATTTATAGATTCCAGCATTAACTTTTTTTGAAATAATTTCCAGTTCATCATTAAGGTTTTTTTCTAAATTCGATGGACGGACTCTATCTATACCAATAGCACCAGAACTTTTTATTTTGTTTTGATAAATAGATTTAAGATTCCTTATGGAAAATTTCCCTTTAAACTTACGCGCCGCATTCATAATTAATCCACATCAGAATCAAAGGAGTTAAATACAATAGAGATATAATGGTGATCCTTACTATTTTAAAACGTCTAACTTCTTTTATCTCTTCTATAGTTGGGTTTCGCGTTGTTAATGTTAAATGGGAGGAAACTCTCGCCATTTTATCGTCGATTTCTTTATGGTTCTCAACCTCACTCAAGAGATCATTATATGCTGCAATTTGAGCTGACGTGAGAGAGTGTTCTTGAGGAATTTCAGCATATAATTTCTGGAGAGCTAAATAATTTTTTCGCATTGCAATAGCTCGTCCACGAAAATCCAGATTAGATACTACTAGCGACACACCGAGTAAAACAATAGACAGAATAGCAGCCCAAATATCTGTATTATCTCCAATAATCTTAGGATAACGTATTGTTATAACAGAAAGCACCGCTCCCAAAATAGCATACCAGACAAGAAGAAACTGCGAATGTTTTTCCATCAATTCAAGACGATGATGTGCGTTTATACGAGCTTTGTAAGTAAACCAAATATTATCCCGCACAAATCCCCCTGTTAGTTTGAAGAAAGAAGGGACAGGAACTATTGAGAACCGTTGAACATCCCGTAGGATCAGTGAGCCGAAGCCCAACAACAGCCAAAAAGTAAGCTGTTCTTTATTAGAGCCACCCTTACGTAGGTAAGAGGAAAAACCTGCCCTTCCAAATATATTAATAACAACATCTCTGAGCTATAGTCAACCCGATTTTTCATTATTATTAGCCTATTGGACCGATTTCACCCAAAAAAACTTTTGCAGCCCCATTTTGGGCAAAACTGCTATTCGTAACATGGCATAGACCTCCTTTTGTCAAAGCTCAGTGAAAATGTCTAGTCAGTGGCTCATCAGGAATGTCTATTCATTTTCCACAACAACGCTCTGGGGATGGGCTTCCAGTTCTGGGAAAAGTCCTTCACCTTGCGCTGTTACTGCGTGGAGGACGTCCGAATAGCAGACACCCAGATGCTCAGTGAAATGGCCAATAATCTTATCAATGACGTTTAAGAAAAACTCCGTGCTAATCATGAATAGATATTAGCATTGAGCCTCTACAATCTTGGTGCGCATAATGTATCATTTTATGTTAGAACAAGGTTCTGATCCATTCCGGTAGAATGCAGTTTGTGTTCACCGGAATGGCGAAGTTTTATCTTTAGCATAAAATGCATTGTGCGCATCTATTAGCTATCAGCCCATTTATTATATAGTCGAACTATATTCCTAAAGTGAACTCCTTTTATCACTTCATCATTATAATCCTTATATGTATCGGTTATCATTTCTCTAAATTCTTTTCTTAATTCGGTATCATCAAAATATGCATTTAATAAACAGAAGCATAGTCTATCTACGCTGTTCAAATAATTTTCAATGCATTGAGCTTGATGTAAACTCATACTATCCAATTCATCACTACTCATGTTTTTAACATTCAAACTTATATAGTTTGATACTTTTGACAATTCCATTCTATTCGCATTTATCACTTTTTCCACATCGAGCAATGCTATAAGTCTATTTATTTTATTGGCATCTACTGCCTCTTTAACTTGTTTAGTTAGCGCATCATTTGCCTCAACGGCTAATCCTATTTGGGTTGCCGTGTTTGATAGTTGTGTATTCCCCTGATTTAACTGGTCTTTTATCCTGCCCAGTTGAACTAATGCAGCAATCAGCATTCCTGCTGCTACAACTCCAGAAATAGAATATATCCATACAGTAAAAAGGTTATATGTTTCTTGATCCATGCTCTAATCCACCTATTTTTTTAAAGATATGATTCTATTTGCAATTGCTTGTCTCGCAGCTAATACCTCACGATTTAAGTTTTTATTACTAACATTTTCTGATATTTGTTGATCTGAGTTGAATATATTAGATAGTGTTATCCAAAATATATCTTTATTCATTTGTGATATATTCGAATCATTCAATACTCTTTCTGCATTATTCAATATGTTTTCATAGTCTGAAACATTATCATTTAATCTTTCAGATATTTTCTTTGCATATTCTTCGGATGTCATTTTTTGTCTTTACCTTTTTGTTTCATTTTCAGCTCAATTGCTTTTTTTATTTTCTCTCTTGACTCTTTAACTTCCTTATTAAAACTACTTACTCCGAAATTCTCTAAACCAGATGAAGGCCAAGAATTTATCTCGGCAATTAAAAAATCCCAAAATCTCTCCTTATCCTCCTCATTATTTAATGCTATCTGCATTTCAGCATCATCAATTATTGATTGAAAGTCACTAGTTTCTCTAAATAACTTATCCCCGATTTCTTTTGCATATGTATTCATATTTTTTCCTTTTTCAATATATGTAATATCTAAAACCCCCGTCCTGTGCTACGTGGGTAGTCTATCTATCTTTGCTACTTGGTTTAGATTTTAGCCGCTTGCGGTTCGGGGTTCTGTGACACCCGAACTCTAATGCGGTTTACCTAGGCTTTCTTTTATATAGCATATCATTGAAGCTATTTACTTTTATCGAAAATTTGCTCAGAACGTGACTACAACGTTTTCAGAGCATCTAACGTGTCATCGCTGTTCAGTGAGCGCTGTTTTTTCTCGGTTGGTTTTTGCACGCAAGAATGGCCGCTATACTTTGAGCAATTAAGTATAGCGTCTGTTTTCGTTGTACTTAAGGGTGTAGTTACTCGAAAGCAAGAATAAACAAAAACATTAAAAATCAATATACTTATAACCACACTCAACATTCAGATTCAATATCGAATAGCGTGACATAAGCCTGCGTTCAGCAGGCTTTTTCTTTTGATGCGTACTAGGTATACGCCAATAGCTGCTCCGCAGTGATAAGCCTCATCTTTTCAAGCTGAATAGCTACCGCTCTCGGAGAACGTTCAAACTCATCCCCCAGGGTTTCGATAGCGCCAGTTTGCTCAAATCGCTCTGCAAGAATCAGTTTCTCTTCTTCGGCCCAGGGAAAATGAGACTTAGCCGGACGTCCTTCGGCAAGGTTACGCTGCTGTCTCTCCTCAGGGGTTAGCCTGGGCTTTTTCTGTTTTTCCGGGCTCACCGACAGCTCCTCAGCCAGGGCAAACAGCGCTCTTATCGCTTCCGGCTTATTGGCTGTTGATTTAGCGCCAAGCACCTCTCCAGTTTCTGGATTGATGCCATTTGCTAGCGCTTTTAACATCGCCGATATTTTCATTGCGCCTCCTTAAATACTTCTACTAATCCATTTAATTTTAAAAGAACCTGAAAACACCCAAATATAAAGGACAAATTTTATATTTTGGATAAATAAAACTAATCCATATTCATTCAGCTTAGAAAATCTCAATCGTGACATAGTGCACAAAACGTTACCCTCTGCCGGTATTCTGAGGGGACAAATATGCTGCTACACATTCTTTATTTGATTGGTATTACGGCGGAAGCCATGACCGGGGCCCTGGCCGCCGGGCGCCGTCGCATGGATACGTTTGGCGTCATTATTATCGCCACTGCCACGGCGCTGGGCGGTGGTTCTGTTCGCGATATTCTGCTGGGCCACTATCCCCTCGGCTGGGTGAAACACCCTGAGTACGTAGTGATTGTTGCCGTTGCGGCAGTACTCACAACCATCATGGCTCCCGTAATGCCGCACCTACGCAAACTCTTTTTGGTACTGGATGCGCTGGGGCTCGTTGTCTTTTCTATTATCGGTGCGCAGGTTGCTTTGGATATGGGCGAAGGCCCAATCATTGCGACCATTGCCGCCGTTGTCACCGGCGTCTTTGGGGGTGTGCTAAGAGATATGTTCTGCAAACGAATTCCCCTCGTGTTCCAGAAAGAACTGTACGCTGGTATCGCCTTTGCTTCAGCCGTGCTGTATATCGCGCTGCAGCACTACGTCAGCAGCCATGACGTCGTGGTTATAGCAACCTTATTATTCGGCTTTAGCACTCGGCTACTGGCACTGCGTCTGCGGCTTGGGCTACCTGTATTCCATTACAAACACGCCGATCACTGATGACCAAAACCCGGGATGTTATGCTGGCCAAGGAAGGCGGCCAGGGCAATCACCTGTGGATGCTGCATAAAATCGACTAACTGACTTGCCCGCTTAGCTCCCACACCGGGTAAAGTTTGCCATCGGGATTGATCCCAGTCGCCAAGCTGCTGCCAGTGTTTGTCTTTAAGAACGGCATGCGCACTTCGCGGCAGCGGCATCCCTAAGGCCAATACCCAGCGGATAAACGGCTGTTTTCGGGACAGAGAAAACTGATGCCATAACAGCTCGGCTTTTTTCACTGAAATTCCCGGTAAACCAGACAGAATTGTCTTGTTCAAATCCAGCCATGAAAAAACGTGCTGAAAGCGTGACGTCATGTGTAGATGGCGCCAGGTGCTTTGACTAACGCCAGCCAAATCCAGAACTCGCTTTTGGCTCATCCCCGTCAGACGGGCAATAAATTGTTCTGCGCATTCAGATGAAGCATAAAGGCAAGTCACCGGTGTAAAAGCCACCATTTCCGGTATGGATGTATCTCGCTGACTGACGCGCCAGACGACTTCGTCCATCCGAGGTATTCCCTGTCCCGCCAGACTTATTTTTACTTTATCACCGGCCACAACATCCCATTCCTGCCAGCGCTTTAGAGAACCGATATTCACTCGTCGAACACGTTTATCGTCGAGCTGAACCTCTTCCAATTCAAGCACGACGGACACCTTACCCGTTCGCCCTACGGCAAAATCAACGTTACGGACCACGGCGATTTGCTCAGCAGGAGGATATTTCCACGCGATGGCCCACTCCCCCTGCCCCGGCTGCCAGAATTTAGCCTCGGGTTCACGTTCCTGACGAATCACAATGCCATCCGTGACAAAGGGGAGAGACTGGCGAAACCACCCCTCACGTAAGCGGGCAATTTCATCAATGTTTGTTACAGGCCGGGACCATAGAGCAGTCAGAGAAAATCCTGCATCACGCAATATACTGCCTTTTTCAGCATAGCTTTTGGGGCCATCTGGCCATGCCCAGATAAAAATGCCCAGCGAGTGTGGATCGCTAACCGCCCCGGTACGAAGCATTTCCCCGGCAACTTTAGATCTCGCATTCACACCTCCAGCCAGGCTTTGAATATGGCCTTCCCGTTTCAGGAAGAGCTCGCCTTGCAGCACGCTGTTGGCAAGAGGTCCAGCAAGATGAAGGGGTATGGCATCAATACCGGCAGCTTTATGCGTCCAGTCCTCTCCTTTAATGCCATTGCCACGGCTTAGCATTTTCACTAACCGCCCTTGTTGATAGACCAGTGTGATAGCCACCCCATCTACTTTGGGCTGTACCCATAAGTTCTGTCGGCCTGCAGCCCATAGCTCGACAGCTCGTTTATCCGGTAGCTTTTTCAGCCCTGTATGCGCAACAGGATGAGACGAGTTTCCTGCTGCTCCCATCCTTGCAGATTCTGCCTCTTGCCCCTGTTTAATGCAGCGCCTCCAGGCAGACAGTGTCTCCTTTAAGTCATCGTAAACGGCATCACTCACCAAACTCTTTCCCTGCTGGTAATAGGCGTCATCCCAGAGGGATAGCTGGTGCGTAAGGCGTTCAATCTCCTTCTGTGTTCTGACATCAGACCATGCTGGACAAGATGCCATTACCGTTGATGAAACTCCCAGTAAAATGACAAAAACTGCTAACGCGACCCCTTTCATACCACCCTCCATTTCCTTTCTCCGGGGAGGTATAACCGTGTCCCGCATCAATCGCGAGCATGAAAGATCCTGCGTACGAGATACGTCCCTAAAAACTAATCTCGTTGCATCGAGAATGACAAAAAGGTGGAAAACATCGCTTAAAACACGAGAAAAAACGCACCTGGCAATGACAAAACCTACGTACTGAGGCAGCGGTGTGTATAATATGCCGGTAGACGCTCTTCCCTTTATGCATACCGATTAAGTTAGAACTCATGGCTCAAGGCACGCTTTATATTGTTTCCGCTCCAAGTGGCGCGGGTAAATCCAGCCTCATCCAGGCTTTGTTAAAGACGCAACCGCTGTATGACACCCAGGTTTCCATCTCGCACACCACTCGCGGTGAACGCCCAGGTGAAAATCACGGGGAACATTACTTCTTTGTCAGCAAAGACGAATTCCAGCAGATGATCGCTGAAGACGCTTTTCTTGAGCACGCGGAAGTATTTGGTAACTACTACGGTACATCCCGCCAGGCGATCGAAAATGTGCTGGCGACCGGCGTAGATGTGTTTTTGGATATCGACTGGCAGGGTGCAGAGCAAATTCGTAAGAAAATGCCGCAATCCCGCAGTATCTTTATTCTGCCGCCGTCAAAAGACGAACTGGACCGCCGCCTGCGTGGTCGCGGTCAGGATAGCGAAGAGGTGATTGCAAAACGCATGGCGCAAGCCGTTGCAGAAATGAGTCACTATGCGGAGTATGATTACCTTATCGTTAATGATGACTTCGACACTGCCCTGTCTGATTTAAAGATAATCATTCGTGCCGAGCGTCTACGAATGGGTCGCCAAAAGATGCGACATGACGCTTTAATCAGCAAACTATTGGCAGACTGACACCAGTTTCAGTATCATGCCCAGTCATTTCTTCACCTGTGGAGCATTTTAATTATGGCACGCGTAACCGTTCAGGACGCTGTAGAGAAAATTGGTAACCGTTTTGACCTGGTACTTGTGGCCGCGCGTCGCGCTCGTCAGATGCAGGTTGGCGGTAAAGATCCGCTGGTACCGGAAGAAAACGATAAAACGACCGTTATCGCACTGCGTGAAATCGAAGAAGGGTTGATCACCAACCAGATTCTCGATGTTCGTGAGCGCCAGGAACAGCAAGAGCAGGAAGCCGCAGAACTGCAGGCCGTGACTGCTATTGCTGAAGGTCGTCGTTAATTAGCCTGCGGGTAGCCCTTGTATCTGTTTGAAAGCCTGAATCAGCTGATTCAAAACTATCTGCCAGAGGAGCAAATTAAGCGCCTCCGGCAGGCATACCTTGTCGCACGTGATGCTCACGAGGGACAAACTCGTTCAAGCGGTGAACCCTATATCACCCATCCCGTCGCCGTTGCCTGTATCCTGGCCGAGATGAAACTCGACCATGAAACGCTAATGGCAGCGCTTCTGCATGACGTGATTGAAGACACCCCGGCCACCTACCAGGATATGGAACAGCTGTTTGGCAAAAGCGTTGCCGAACTGGTGGAAGGGGTTTCTAAGCTAGATAAACTGAAGTTCCGCGATAAGAAAGAGGCTCAGGCCGAAAACTTCCGCAAAATGATCATGGCGATGGTGCAGGATATTCGCGTCATTTTGATCAAGCTTGCCGACCGCACGCACAATATGCGCACGCTTGGGTCATTGCGCCCAGATAAACGCCGCCGTATTGCCCGTGAAACCCTCGAAATTTATAGCCCACTCGCTCACCGCCTCGGTATTCATCACCTGAAAACCGAACTGGAAGAGCTTGGCTTTGAAGCGCTTTATCCGAACCGCTACCGCGTCATTAAAGAAGTGGTAAAAGCGGCGCGAGGTAACCGCAAAGAGATGATTCAAAAAATCCTCTCTGAAATCGACGGGCGTCTTCAGGAGGCAGGCATTGCCTGCCGCGTTAGCGGTCGCGAAAAGCACCTTTACTCTATTTACTGCAAGATGACGCTCAAAGAACAGCGTTTCCATTCGATCATGGATATCTACGCGTTTCGCGTCATTGTCCACGACATGGATACCTGCTATCGCGTCCTCGGGCAGATGCACAGCCTCTATAAACCTCGTCCAGGGCGGGTGAAAGACTATATCGCCATCCCGAAAGCGAACGGCTATCAGTCCCTGCACACCTCAATGATTGGGCCGCACGGCGTCCCGGTTGAAGTGCAAATCCGTACTGAAGACATGGATCAGATGGCGGAAATGGGGGTTGCTGCGCACTGGGCTTATAAAGAGCAAGGCGAAAGCAGCACGACGGCACAAATCCGCGCTCAGCGCTGGATGCAAAGCCTGCTGGAGCTGCAGCAAAGCGCCGGTAGCTCATTTGAATTCATTGAGAGCGTAAAATCCGATCTGTTCCCGGATGAGATTTACGTTTTCACCCCGGAAGGCCGCATTGTAGAGTTGCCCGCAGGCGCAACGCCGGTGGACTTCGCCTACGCGGTACATACCGATATCGGTCACGCCTGCGTAGGCGCTCGCGTCGATCGCCAGCCTTACCCGCTTTCACAGTCGTTGACCAGCGGGCAGACTATCGAAATCATCACCGCACCCGGGGCACGTCCAAACGCCGCATGGCTTAATTTTGTTGTCAGCTCCAAAGCTCGCGCCAAAATTCGCCAAATGCTGAAAAATCTGAAGCGTGATGATTCCGTCAGTTTAGGGCGTCGCCTGCTCAACCATGCGCTCGGTGGCAGCCGTAAACTGGCTGAAATTCCTGCCGAAAATCTCCAGCGTGAACTGGACCGCATGAAGCTTGCGTCACTTGATGACCTGCTGGCCGAAATTGGCCTCGGGAACGCAATGAGCGTCGTCGTGGCGAAAAACCTGCAAGGAGAATCACCAGTTGCTGCTCAGCCAGGCACAGCGCCTGCAGCAAACCACAGCAACCTGCCAATCAAAGGTGCAGACGGCGTTCTGATTACCTTCGCCAAGTGCTGCCGCCCAATTCCGGGAGATCCTATCGTCGCTCACGTCAGCCCAGGTAAAGGGCTGGTTATCCACCATGAGTCTTGTCGAAACATTCGTGGCTACCAGAAAGAGCCCGAGAAGTTTATGGCCGTGGAATGGGATAAAGAGACCGAGCAAGAGTTTATCACCGAGATCAAGGTGGACATGTTTAACCACCAGGGTGCGCTGGCAAACCTGACCGCGGCAATCAACACTGC
Source organism: Enterobacter sp. Ap-1006 (assembly GCF_011752835.1). Taxonomy (NCBI): domain Bacteria; kingdom Pseudomonadati; phylum Pseudomonadota; class Gammaproteobacteria; order Enterobacterales; family Enterobacteriaceae; genus Enterobacter; species Enterobacter sp. Ap-1006. The sequence continues at coordinate 99,837 of NZ_VWWU01000008.1, forward strand.
GGGCTCTAACATCCAGAGCCTGAACACCGAAGAGAAAGACGGCCGCGTATACAGCGCCTTCATTCGCCTGACAGCCCGGGATCGCGTCCATCTGGCGAACATCATGCGCAAGATTCGCGTGATGCCGGATGTGATTAAAGTGACCCGCAACAGAAACTAGAGTTATGAATCCTCAACGTTATGCGCGTATTTGCGAGATGCTCGCCAGACGCCAGCCGGACCTGACCGTTTGTATGGAGCAGGTGCACAAGCCCCATAACGTCTCCGCCATCATCCGTACCGCCGACGCCGTGGGCGTGCATGAAGTGCACGCCGTTTGGCCAGGAAGCCGTATGCGCACCATGGCGTCTTCCGCCGCAGGAAGTAATTCCTGGGTTCAAGTCAAAACACACAAGACTATCGGCGAAGCCGTCCGGCAGCTCAAAAGCTGCGGCATGCAAATTCTGGCGACTCATCTTTCCGATAAAGCCGTCGACTTCCGTGAGATAGATTACACTCGCCCCACCTGCATTCTGATGGGTCAGGAAAAAACCGGCATTACCGAAGAGGCGCTCGCGCTTGCCGATCAGGACATCATTATTCCTATGATCGGTATGGTGCAATCCCTGAACGTGTCCGTCGCCTCGGCGCTGATTTTGTACGAAGCCCAGCGCCAGCGCCAAAACGCAGGCATGTATCAGCGTGAAAACAGTACGTTACCGGAAGCTGAGCAACAGAGACTGCTGTTTGAAGGTGGCTATCCTGTGCTGGCGAACGTTTCCCGCCGGAAAGGCTTACCGTACCCACATGTGAATCAGCAGGGTGAGATAGAAGCTGATGCCGCATGGTGGGCCACGATGCAGTCGGCGAAATAAGCCATGAAAGGCCGCCTGCTGGATGCCATACCGCTAAGCACGCTTGCCGGAGTGGGCGCCAGCCAGAGCGGAAAGCTGGCCAAAATAGGCCTGCATACCATCCAGGATCTGCTGCTGCACCTGCCGCTTCGCTACGAAGACCGTACCCATCTTTACCCCATTAACGACCTTCAGCCGGGCCTGTACGCCACGGTGGAAGGCGAAGTGCTGAACAGCAATATCACCTTCGGCGGACGCCGGATGATGACCTGCCAGATTAGCGACGGCACCGGCATTCTCACGATGCGTTTTTTCAATTTCAACGCCGCGATGAAAAACAGCCTTTCTGCCGGCAAGCGCGTGCTCGCCTACGGTGAAGCCAAACGTGGCAAATACGGTGCCGAGATGTTCCACCCTGAATACCGCATTCAGGGCGACCTCAGTACGCCGGATCTGCAGGAAACGCTCACGCCGGTTTACCCGACGACCGAGGGAATCCGCCAGGCTACGCTACGTAAGTTGACCGATCAGGCACTCGAGCTGCTGGATACCTGCGCAATTACCGAACTTCTGCCCGCCGAACTGAGTCAGGGCATGATGAGCCTGCCGGAGGCATTACGCACCTTGCACAGGCCGCCGCCGGACATGAAACTGGCCGATCTGGAAACCGGTAAACATCCGGCTCAGCAGAGATTAATCCTCGAAGAGCTACTTGCCCATAATCTGAGTATGCTGGCGCTACGAGCCGGGGCACAGCGCTACCATGCGCTACCGCTGGTTAATCACGACGAACTAAAAAACCAGTTACTTGCTGCCCTGCCCTTTAAGCCTACCGGGGCTCAGGAACGAGTAGTCTCAGAAATAGAACGAGATATGGCGCTGGACGTACCTATGATGCGCCTGGTGCAGGGCGACGTAGGTTCCGGTAAAACGCTGGTTGCCGCCCTGGCAGCCCTTCGTGCTATCGCACACGGTAAGCAGGTTGGCCTGATGGCCCCCACCGAGTTGCTGGCTGAGCAACACGCCAATAACTTCCGTCAGTGGTTTGAACCATTAGGTATCGAGGTAGGCTGGCTGGCCGGGAAGCAAAAAGGCAAAGCCCGGATTGCGCAACAGGAAGCCATTGCCAGCGGCCAGGTTTCGATGGTGGTTGGCACTCACGCTATTTTCCAGGAGCAGGTTCAGTTTGCCGGGCTGGCGCTGGTTATCATTGATGAGCAGCACCGTTTTGGCGTGCATCAACGCCTGGCGCTGTGGGAAAAAGGTCAGATTCAGGGCTTCCATCCTCATCAACTGATCATGACCGCAACGCCGATTCCACGCACGCTGGCGATGACTGCCTATGCCGACCTCGATACCTCAGTCATCGATGAATTGCCGCCGGGACGAACGCCAGTCACTACCGTGGCAATAGCGGACACCCGCCGCAGCGAGATAATTGAGCGAGTACGCAACGCCTGCCGCGACGAAAAACGTCAGGCATACTGGGTTTGTACGCTGATTGAAGAGTCTGAACTGCTGGAGGCCCAGGCTGCGGAAGTGACCTGGGAAGAGCTAAAAACCGCCCTCCCGGAGCTTAACGTTGGTCTGGTACACGGGCGCATGAAGCCACAGGAAAAACAGGCGGTAATGCAGGCCTTCAAGCAGGGCGAACTGCATCTTCTGGTCGCCACCACGGTGATTGAAGTCGGCGTGGATGTTCCCAACGCCAGCCTGATGATCATCGAAAACCCTGAGCGTTTAGGGCTTGCGCAACTCCACCAGCTCCGCGGCCGTGTTGGCCGTGGCGCCGTGGCCTCTCACTGCGTGCTTCTGTATAAATCCCCGCTATCCAAAACGGCACAGCTTCGCCTGCAGGTGCTGAGAGACAGTAATGATGGTTTTGTGATTGCGCAAAAAGACCTGGAGATCCGCGGGCCTGGCGAGCTGCTAGGAACTCGCCAGACGGGTAACGCAGAATTCAAAGTGGCCGATCTGCTGCGGGACCAGGGAATGATCCCGCAGGTTCAGCGCCTGGCGCGCCATATCCACGAACGCTATCCTGAACAGGCTAAGGCGCTGATCGAACGCTGGATGCCGGAAACCGAGCGTTACTCCAACGCTTAAGCAAACAGCGGTAGCATCAGGAACAGCTTGATCACCACCGCATTCACGATGTCGATAAAGAACGCTCCCACCATCGGCACCACCAGAAACGCCATATGGGACGGGCCAAATCGTTCGGTAATCGCCTGCATATTAGCAATCGCCGTCGGTGTGGCACCCATGCCAAAACCACAGTGACCGGCGGCCAGCACCGCCGCATCGTAGTTTTTGCCCATCAAACGCCAGGTGACAAAAATGGCGTACAGCGCCATAAACAACGTTTGTACGGCCAGAATAGCCAGCATCGGTAACGCCAGAGAGGCCAGTTCCCAAAGTTTAAGGCTCATTAACGCCATCGCCAGGAACAGCGAAAGGCTGACGTTGCCCAGTACGGAAACCGCCCGCTCGAAGACACGATAGAAGCCCACGGCCGCGAGCAAATTACTGAGAATCACACCAATAAACAGCACGCAGACAAACGTCGGCAGCTCAAAAGGTGTGCCCTGCAATAACTCAGCAACGACACGCCCTACCGTCAGGCAGATAGCAATCAGGGCGATGGTTTCAATCATTACCAAAGAGGTAATGACCCGCCCGACATCTGGCTTTTCAAACGCGCCGGGGATCTCGTTATCTTCAGGCGCACCATTCGGCGTAGACGAATGTTTAACCAGGTAGCGAGCAACCGGGCCACCAATTAAACCGCCCAGCACCAGGCCAAAAGTCGCACAGGCCATAGCAACTTCCGTCGCATTCTGGAAACCATAGCGTTCGGTAAAGAGTTTGCCCCAGGCTGCACCGGTACCGTGCCCGCCGGACAACGTTATCGAACCTGCCAGCAGCCCCATCAGCGGATCGAGCCCCAACATGCTGGCCATACCGATGCCAATGGCGTTCTGCATGACCAGTAGCCCAACGACGATAAACAGGAAAATCCCCACCACTTTCCCGCCTTTGCGCAAACTGGCGATATTCGCATTCAGGCCGATTGTGGCAAAGAAAGCGAGCATCAAAGGATCTTTGAGGCTCATATCAAACTCAATTTCCCAGCCCATGCTCTTTTTCAGGACAAGCAGGGCTATCGCCACCAGCAGCCCACCGGCCACGGGTTCAGGAATAGTGTATTTTTTGAGGAAAGGGACCGAGTGGACCATTTTACGCCCCAGAAGCAGCACTAACGTGGCGGCCACCAGGGTAGAAAGGGTATCAAGATGAAACATTGCAGGGCTCCTTTTATTGCGCATCCATCATTCGCGCTTAATTATCCTTCGCTGTTATTTCCTTCATGGATGAAATCAGCCGGCGCATTTTAACCAAAAAATGCGCCTTCGTTATAACTAATGCTCAATTTATGACATTTCGCTCTTATCCCATTAGGCTAGCAATCGTTTGCTTTTGCCGTTCAGTCCGTTAAAATCAGCGCTTTTCCAGCCATGAGATCGTCACTGATGTCCGTGAATGCCGTAGAGTCAGATAATGCGCAACCGGTTGCGCAGACTCGCCCGAGCGAACTAATTTATCGCCTTGAAGACCGCCCGCCGCTGCCACAAACCCTTTTTGCCGCCTGCCAACACCTGCTGGCGATGTTTGTGGCTGTGATTACACCGGCATTGTTAATTTGCCAGGCGTTGGGGTTACCGGCATCGGACACGCAGCACATTATCAGCATGTCTTTGTTTGCCTCTGGCGTGGCTTCGATTATTCAAATCAAAGCCTGGGGGCCAGTAGGTTCAGGTTTGCTGTCGATTCAGGGCACCAGCTTTAACTTTGTCTCTCCGCTGATTATGGGCGGCATGGCGCTGAAAAATGGCGGTGCGGACGTGCCGACGATGATGGCGGCACTCTTTGGCACGCTGATGCTTGCCAGCTGCACGGAAATGCTGATTTCACGCGTGCTGCATCTTGCTCGTCGTATCATCACTCCTCTGGTTTCCGGCGTGGTGGTCATGATTATCGGCCTGTCCCTGATTCAGGTTGGGCTGACCTCTATCGGCGGTGGCTATGGCGCCATGGCCGATCACACTTTTGGCGCACCGAAAAATCTGCTGCTGGCAGGCGCAGTTCTGCTGGTTATTATCCTGCTGAACCGCCAGCGTAATCCGTACCTGCGCGTAGCGTCCCTGGTCATCGCGATGGCCGTGGGTTATCTGCTCGCCTGGGCTCTGGACATGCTGCCAGCCACGACTCAGGCCGCGAACACCGACCTAATCATGGTCCCCACGCCGCTGTATTACGGACTTGGCATCGACTGGAGCCTGCTGATCCCGCTGATGCTGGTGTTTATGGTGACTTCGCTGGAAACCATCGGCGACATCACCGCCACCTCCGACGTCTCCGAACAGCCCGTTTCCGGCCCGCTGTACATGAAGCGCCTGAAGGGAGGCGTACTGGCTAATGGTCTGAATTCCTGCGTTTCTGCCGTGTTCAATACCTTTCCGAATTCCTGCTTTGGCCAGAACAACGGGGTTATTCAATTGACCGGCGTCGCCAGCCGCTATGTGGGCTTTGTTGTCGCCCTGATGCTGATCGTGCTGGGCCTCTTCCCGGCAGTAAGCGGCTTTGTGCAGCATATTCCTGAACCTGTTCTCGGCGGCGCAACGATTGTGATGTTCGGCACCATTGCCGCTTCCGGGGTGCGTATCGTCTCCCGCGAGCCGCTGAACCGCCGCGCGATTATGATCATCGCCCTGTCGCTCGCCGTTGGCCTTGGCGTGTCCCAGCAGCCACTGATCCTTCAGTTCGCGCCTGACTGGCTGAAAACCCTACTCTCTTCGGGCATTGCTGCCGGTGGGATCACGGCCATCGTGCTTAATCTGATTTTCCCGCCAGAAAAAGAGTAACGCCCTTACGCGCCGGCAATGATTTTTTGCCGGCGCGAAATCTCCTTTGACAATCCCCTCCTTGAGCTACAGCAGTAAATCGGGCATAACACCCTTAGCGAAACTGAAAGGGGTGGAAGGCAATGAAATTCCTCGGAAAGCTGGTTCTTATCCTGTTGGGCCTTGTGATACTGGCGCTGGTTGCGTTTTACATCCTGCTGCAAACCCGCTGGGGCGCGGGCCAAATCAGCAGCTGGGTGAATGAAAAAACGAGCTACCACCTCTCTTTCAATGAGATGGCGCATGACTGGTCTTCGCCCACCCATCTGGTGTTCCATAACGTTACTTTTGGCCGCACCGGCCAGCCCGCTACTCTGGTCGCGAAGAGCGTGGATATTGGCCTGAGTACGCGCCAGTTTTCTCAGCCTCTCTATGTCGACACTATTTTGCTCCAGCAAGGGACGTTAAATCTCAGCGCAAATGCGGTTCCACTCCCGCTTGAGGCAGATAAGCTGCAGTTGCAGGATATGGCGATTAACAGCCCGGATAGCGAGTGGAATCTCAGCGCCCAGCGCGTTGAAGGCGGCGTGGCCCCCTGGCTGCCGCAGGCCGGAAAAGTGCTGGGTGACAAGGCCACTATCGCTTTCAGCGCAGGTTCTCTGACGCTCAACGGGATTAACGCCAGCAACGTCCTGCTGCAAGGGACGCTGAATAATGAACAGGTCACGCTGACCACTATCGGGGCGGACGTTGCTCGCGGCTCGCTGACGGGTAATGCCCACCGCAACGCCGACGGCTCATGGCAGGTGGGCAGCCTGCGCCTCAATGACATTCGCCTTCAAACGGCAAAATCACTCACCGATTTTCTTGCGCCAGTAACATCTGTTCCCTCGTTAACTATCGATCGCCTTGAAATAACCGATGCACGACTGGAAGGGAAAGAGTGGGCGGTAAGCGACCTTGCCCTTAGCCTGCGGAATCTGTCGCTGGCGAACGGGGGATGGCAAAGCGATGACGGCCAGCTGTCGATGAACGCCAGCGAATTCATTAACGGTTCGCTGCATTTGCAGGATCCGATCGTGAACGTCGATTTTGCCCCGGCAGGTGCCACGCTCCGGCAATTTAGCTCGCGCTGGGAGGGCGGTCTGGTTCGAGCTTCCGGGCAATGGTTGCGCGACGGTAATCAAGCGGTGATGGATGAAGTGGTCGTAGGCGGGCTGGAATACACGCTCCCGTCCAACTGGAAGGCCCTGTGGATGGAGAAACTGCCTGACTGGCTGAACAGCGTTACGGTGAAAAAGTTTTCGGCAAACCGTAATCTGGTTATCGATATCGACCCAGACTGGCCATTCCAGCTCACCGGGCTGGATGGCACCGCCACGAATATCCAGCTGGCACGAGATCATCAGTGGGGTATTTGGTCCGGCAATGCCTCGTTTAATGCCGCGGCGGCCACCTTTAACCGCGTTGACGTGCGGCGCCCGTCGCTGTCGCTGACGGCGAACCAGAGCCAGGTCGCGATAACGGAGCTAAGTGCGTTCGCGGGTGAAGGCTTACTGGAAGCCAGGGCAAACGTAAGCCAGACGCCTCTGCGTGCGGTGAGCGTTAGCCTGAAGGGCCAGAGCGTGCCGGTGAATGTGTTGCACGCCTGGGGCTGGCCTGCTCTGCCGCTCGAGGGGAACGGAAATCTGCAGCTTTCGGCGACCGGGCAGGTGGCCGCAGGCACTGCGCTGAAGCCCACCGTAAATGGCACCCTGCAGGCCACCAGCGCCAGTGGGCAACAGATTCAGCAGACTATGCGTAACGGAGATGTGCCCGGCGCGTAGCCTGCATCCTGACCTATTCCTCTTCGTTTCCGCCCTCTTCCAGAGGGCCGAACGGCTTAGCTGGCAGCACCAGATAGACACCTTCAAACACCGCGCCGGGCGTGTCATTGCCGTAAAGCTCGACTTCAAGCGCTACGCGAGCTTTGCGGCCCCGGGCCAGCCTGTCCAGATCGCCACTCAGCGACCCCAGGTCAGCCGTAGCCCCCGGTTTTCCGGTGATCGGTTTGCTATAACGGATATGGGCATCGGCCAGAATAATCGTCCCGCCGAGATGCCGCTCACGCAGCATCAGCCAGATAAGCCCCCAGCCGGTTAAGGTGGCAAGCGAGAACAAACTCCCCGCGAAGAGCGTGTGGTGCGGGTTTTGGTTGCCCGTTTCCGGCATCGTGGTGATGAATTTTTGCCCGGTATACTGCTGAATACGCACGCCCATTTTCTCGCTCAGCGGAATATGTTCGTACCATGCCTGTTGAAGCTGCCCGCACCAGTCGCCCCGATGCAAGATGTCATCAAGCGTAGCGACCGGCTTAATCATCAGGAAGTGGCGTACCGGCGTGGTTTGCGGGGTGGTGATTTCCCCCTGATTCACAAAGCCAAGCTTGGCAAAAAATGGAACAGCATCTTCACGTGCGCTACAGGTCACGCGCTTAACGCCTTCCTGGCGCGCCACGGACTCCAGCGCCATCGCCACCAGCGTCCCTAAGCCTTTATCCTGAACCGACGGGTGCACCGCCATAAAGCGAATCGCGGCTTCGTTATCGGCATTGATATAGAGGCGGCCCACGGCAACGGTATTGCCCTCTTCATCGACCACCATCTGATGATGCGCCATTGCATCCCAGGCGTCGCGCTCGGAACCTTTTGGCTGATGCAGCGGTTTGCGCAACATTTCCCAGCGGAACTGGTAATAACGATCTAGTTCTTCTTCTGTTTGTGGCACACGAAGGTGATACATACATTATTCTCTCGTTGCGCGAGCCGGATGGCGAGGGTTACACCTGCAGCCAGAACGTCACCGGCCCGTCATTAATTAGCGAAACCTGCATATCGGCGGCGAATCGCCCGGTTGGGGCGTCGATACCTTGTTGTTTGCAGCGCTCGACAAAATATTCATAAAGGGCTTCAGCCTGCTGTGGCGCTGCGCCACCGGAGAAGCTCGGACGCATCCCGCGTTCCGTGTCCGCAGCCAGCGTAAATTGAGACACCACCAGCAGGCTGCCGCCCGCCTGCTGGACGTTCAGGTTCATCTTGCCCTGCTCGTCGCTGAAAATTCGATACCCTAATACACGCTCGCACAGGCGATTCGCTTTCTGTTCGTTATCTTCTTTTTCGACACCCAGCAACACCAAAAGTCCGGGACCAATTTCACCCGTCACTTCACCCTCCACGGTGACGCTGGCACGGGTAACGCGCTGAATTAATGCAATCATTGTTCTTCCAGTTCTTCCTGCTCTGCAGCCTGTCGCAATTTACGGTAGTCGCCCAACGAAGCGGTGATTTCCGCCCCCAGCAACACGATACACCAGGTCCAGTAGACCCAGACAAATAATATGGGGATCACCGCCAGCACGCCGTAAATCAGCTGGTAAGAGGGGAACATGGTGATATAGAGGGCAAATCCCTTCTTACCCAGTTCAAACAGCAGCGCGGCAACCAGCGAGCCTATCATGGCGTCCTTTGCCCGCACGCTGGTCGTCGGCACCAGGCTGTAGAGCAGCCAGAACGCAAGCCAGGAAAGCAGCAGAGGAAAAATACGCAGGACTTCATCAAGCATGCTGTTGAGTTCTGAGGCCCAGCGTAGAGAAAGGAGGTAAGAGCTTATCGCCAGGCTGGCCCCGGCCAGCAGCGGCCCGAGCGTCAGGATCATCCAGTAAATGGCAAAGGAGTACACCTTTGGCCTCACGCGCTTACTGCGCCAGATAGTGTTCAACGCGCTATCTACCGCATACATCAGCAACAGCGAGGTGACGATCAGACCGATGGCCCCCACCGCCGTCATTCTGTTGGAATTCGCGACAAACTGTTCGATGTAACGCTGAATTACGTCGCCAGTGGCGGGCATAAAATTGGCAAAGATGAAGTGGCGCAGCTGAACGCTGATATCAGCAAACATCGGGAAGGCGGCAAACAGCGCAAAGACAACCGCCACCAGCGGCACCAGAGACAGCAATGACACATAAGCAAGGTTACCCGCCAGAGTCGTCATGTTGTCCTGGTCGATACGCTGCCACAGCAGTTTGCCCCAGGCCCAGAGAGGCCTGAGGCGATGCACAGTTTTACGGGGCACGCTTTTAATCATCCCTGTTTAGCAAACCAGTCGGGGATAGTCTGCTTGTCGATCACTTGAATGCTGGTGATGCCCAACGCTCGTGCACCGTGAATATTGTCGGCATTATCATCGAAGAATACGGCCTGATCGGCAGAGAATCCCTCTTCCTGCAGCACTTTAAGGTAGATTTCCGCGTCCGGCTTGCGCATCCCCATTTCCTGGGAGAGGTAGATTTTATCGGCCGACTGCGCCACTTCCGGGTATTCATCAGGCCAGAAACCGGTATGCAGGCGGTTGGTGTTGGAAAGCACCACCACGCGATGCCCCTGCTCGCGCAGCTTCTGCATGATGCCAATGGTGTCTTTGCGCAGGCCTACAAAAATAGCCTGCCAGCCCGCGGCAAACTGCTCGTAGCTCAGCGCCACGTCCATTTCGTGGCACAGGCGTTCGGCAAATACTTCATCCGTTATCTGCCCACGTTCATGCTGATGGAAGGTTTCTCCCATCGCGAAACTTTTCTGCAGGTTGGCTAACGGCACCCGGCTGTAATCGCTCCAGACGCCGAGCACGCGATTAAAGTCGATATCAACGATGACGTTACCTAAATCAAAGATATACAGCATGCGCACCTCCTTTCCGACATGGAGAAATAACTGTAGCGGGAAAGGCTGGCTTTGACTATCAGAGGAAGGCGAGGTTGCGCATTCTAAGGCAGAAATAAAAAAGCCCCGCCTTTACAGGCAGGGCTTCAGCAGACTGCGGAAAAGAAACTTAAGCTTCTTTGCTACCACGACCCGCACGTTTACGGTCGTTTTCAGTCAGGTGGCGCTTACGGATACGCACGGACAGCGGGGTCACTTCTACCAGTTCGTCGTCATCGATGAACTCCAGAGCTTGCTCCAGGGTCATTTTCTGCGCAGGAACCAGGGTGGTCGCTTCGTCAGTACCGGAAGCACGCATGTTGGTCAGCTTCTTACCGGTCAGGCAGTTTACGGTCAGGTCGTTGGAACGACTGTGGATGCCGATAATCTGGCCTTCGTAAACTTCAGCCCCGTGGCCCAGGAACAGCTTGCCGCGATCCTGCAGACCGAACAGCGCAAACGCAACCGCTTTACCCTGACCGTTGGAGATCAGTACGCCGTTCTGGCGCTGGCCCACTTCGCCCTGACGAATATCGTCATAGTGGCTGAAGGTGGAGTACAGCAGACCGGTACCGGAGGTCATGGTCATGAATTCGTTACGGAAGCCGATCAGACCACGGCTTGGGATAACGTAGTCAAGACGCACGCGGCCTTTGCCGTCTGGATTCATGTTTTTCAGGTCGCCTTTACGCTCACCGAGCGCCTGCATCACGGAACCCTGATGCTGCTCTTCAACGTCCAGAGTCACGTTCTCGAACGGCTCTTGTTTGCGGCCGTCGATTTCGCGGAAGATAACTTTCGGACGGGATACCGCCAGTTCGAAACCTTCACGACGCATGTTTTCAATCAGAACGGACAGGTGCAGTTCACCACGACCGGAAACGCGGAATGCGTCCGCATCTTCGGTTTCTTCAACACGCAGCGCAACGTTGTGAACCAGCTCTTTGTTCAGACGATCAAGAATCTGACGAGAGGTTACGAACTTACCTTCTTTACCGCAGAACGGAGAAGTGTTGACGTTGAAGAACATGGAAACAGTTGGTTCATCTACGGACAGCGCCGGCAGCGCTTCAACATTTTGCGGGTCGCAAATGGTGTCGGAGATGTTCAGCTCGCCCAAGCCGGTGATAGCGATGATGTCGCCAGCTTCAGCTTCGGTAGACTCGATACGCTCCAGGCCCAGGTGGGTCAGCACTTTACCGACTTTACCGTTACGGGTTTTCCCTTCGCTATCAATGATAGTGATCTGCTGGTTTGGCTTCACTTTACCGCGTTTGATGCGGCCGATGCCGATAACACCAACGTAGTTGTTGTAGTCCAGCTGGGAAATTTGCATCTGCAGTGGACCATCGAGGTCAACGCTTGGTGCCGGTACGCGATCAACGATAGCCTGGTACAGAGGGGTCATGTCTTCCGCCATATCAGTGTGATCCATACCCGCGATACCGTTCAGTGCGGATGCATAGATGATTGGGAAGTCGAGCTGTTCGTCGGTCGCATCAAGGTTAACGAACAGGTCAAAGACCTGATCCACAACCCAGTCAGGACGCGCGCCAGGGCGGTCAACTTTGTTGATAACCACGATCGGCTTCAAACCATGGGCAAACGCCTTCTTGGTTACGAAGCGCGTCTGCGGCATTGGGCCATCCATTGCGTCAACCACCAGCAGAACGGAGTCAACCATTGACATTACGCGCTCAACTTCACCACCGAAGTCGGCGTGTCCTGGGGTATCAACGATGTTGATACGATAGTCATTCCATTTGATAGCGGTGTTTTTAGCGAGGATGGTAATCCCACGCTCTTTCTCCAGGTCATTGGAGTCCATCACGCGTTCAGTAGTTTCAGCACGCTCACTGAAGGTACCAGACTGCTGCAGCAGCTTATCAACCAGGGTAGTTTTACCGTGGTCAACGTGCGCGATGATGGCGATATTACGCAGATTTTCGATCACAACTTTGCCTCAGGCATTAGAAATAGCGCGTTATTGTACACGTATTAATCGAAGGACAGAACAGGATCACAAAGAACCTTTACAAACAATGCAGAAAGTAAGGGTTTGTGATCGCTTTCACGGAGCTAAAAAGGGAGCCATAACGTAAATTGCACCAATATGGTGCTCAGGTTTCATACTGAAGCACTATATTGGTGCAAATTATTCATCCTGGTGCAGCCCTTTTGCACTATGGTGCGCATGATAGCGCCTTTTTAGGGTGATTTAAAAGTTGGCACAGATTTCGCTTTAAACATTTTATGGCGAAAAGCCACATTAAGAAGTGTTTGATTACCTCGTTACCACGACGACTACACCAATCCGGGAGAGTTTAAGTATGTCCGCTGAACACGTTTTGACGATGCTGAATGAGCATGAAGTTAAGTTTGTTGATCTGCGCTTTACCGACACTAAAGGTAAAGAACAGCACGTCACTATTCCTGCTCATCAGGTAAATGCTGACTTCTTCGAAGAAGGCAAAATGTTTGACGGCTCCTCGATTGGTGGCTGGAAAGGTATCAACGAATCCGACATGGTGCTGATGCCAGATCCAACCACGGCGGTAATCGACCCGTTCTTCGCGGACTCTACCCTAATTATCCGCTGTGACATTCTCGAGCCAGGCACCATGCAGGGCTACGACCGTGACCCGCGTTCTATTGCAAAACGCGCTGAAGACTACCTGCGCTCTACCGGCATCGCAGACACCGTTCTGTTCGGGCCAGAGCCAGAATTCTTCCTGTTCGACGACATTCGCTTCGGCAGCTCTATCTCCGGCTCCCACGTAGCTATCGATGATATCGAAGGCGCATGGAACACCGGCACCAAATACGAAGGCGGAAACAAAGGCCACCGTCCAGCGGTGAAAGGCGGTTACTTCCCAGTGCCACCGGTCGACTCTTCTCAGGACCTGCGTTCTGCGATGTGTCTGACCATGGAGCAGATGGGCCTGGTTGTTGAAGCTCATCACCACGAAGTGGCGACCGCTGGTCAGAACGAAGTGGCAACCCGCTTCAACACCATGACCAAAAAAGCTGACGAAATTCAGATCTACAAATACGTTGTACACAACGTGGCTCACGCTTACGGCAAAACCGCGACCTTTATGCCAAAACCAATGTTTGGCGATAACGGTTCCGGCATGCACTGCCACATGTCCCTGTCCAAGAACGGCGTAAACCTGTTCTCCGGTGACAAATATGCTGGCCTGTCTGAGCAAGCGCTGTACTACATCGGTGGTGTTATCAAACACGCTAAAGCAATCAACGCCCTGGCGAACCCAACCACCAACTCCTATAAGCGTCTGGTCCCAGGCTACGAAGCTCCAGTTATGCTGGCTTACTCTGCCCGTAACCGTTCTGCTTCTATCCGTATCCCGGTTGTTGCGTCTCCGAAAGCACGTCGTATCGAAGTGCGCTTCCCGGACCCAGCGGCTAACCCATACCTGTGCTTCGCAGCGCTGCTGATGGCCGGTCTGGACGGCATTAAGAACAAGATCCACCCTGGCGAAGCCATGGATAAAAACCTGTATGACCTGCCGCCAGAAGAAGCGAAAGAGATCCCACAGGTTGCTGGCTCTCTGGAAGAAGCACTGAATGCACTGAACGAAGACCGTGAGTTCCTGACTGCGGGCGGCGTATTCACCGACGACGCGATCGATGCTTACATCGCGCTGCGTATCGAAGAAAACGACCGCGTTCGCATGACTCCGCACCCGGTAGAGTTCGAGCTGTACTACAGCGTCTAATAATTTAGAAATCCAACGAGTTTCGTGTTGCAGTAAGACGGTAACTGAGTGAATCCCTGGGAGCATAGATAACTATGTGACCAGGGTGAGTGAGGGCAGCCAACGCAACTGTAGCGCGAAGGGCGTTAGGAGTTTTTGTTGCCGTGGAAACTTTGGCCCATCTTCGGATGGGCTTTTTTCTCCATCGGATCCTCCTGTGACGCTGTTTTTTGTCACTCAAAGACTATAATGCACTAAAACGGTGCACGGAGACTGCTGTATGGCAACTGGCGCGCTGCCCGATGCTGGGCAGATTCTGAATTCTCTCATCAACAGCATCCTGCTCGTGGATGACGAGCTGGCGGTTCACTACGCCAACCCTGCGGCTCAGCAACTACTGGCGCAGAGTTCACGCAAGCTGTACGGCACACCTTTGCCGGATCTATTGAGTTATTTCTCGTTGAATATTGGCGTCATGCAGGAAAGCCTGATGGCAGGCCAGGGGTTTACCGACAACGAGGTAACGCTGGTCATTGATGGCCGATCGCACATTCTTTCTCTGACGGCGCAAAAGCTGCCGGAAGGATACATCCTGATGGAAATGGCGCCGATGGATAATCAGCGCCGATTGAGTCAGGAACAGCTGCAACACGCGCAGCAGATTGCTGCCCGAGATTTAGTTCGTGGCCTTGCGCATGAGATTAAAAACCCGTTAGGCGGCTTACGTGGCGCGGCGCAACTGCTGAGTAAAGCGCTCCCCGACCCGTCGCTGACGGAGTACACCAAAGTCATTATTGAGCAGGCGGACCGCCTACGTAATCTGGTTGATCGTCTGCTAGGGCCTCAGCAGCCGGGCATGCACGTCACCGAAAGCATTCATAAAGTTGCCGAACGCGTGGTGAAACTCGTGTCGATGGAGCTGCCGGATAACGTCACTCTTGTGCGGGATTACGATCCGAGTTTGCCGGAGTTTGCGCACGACCCTGACCAAATTGAGCAAGTTTTACTGAATATCGTACGCAATGCGCTGCAGGCGCTGGGTAACGAAGGGGGCGAGATTATCTTGCGTACCCGTACCGCTTTCCAGCTGACGCTGCACGGTTCTCGCTACCGCCTCGCGGCACGCATAGATATTGAAGATAACGGCCCGGGTATCCCGGCACATTTGCAGGACACGTTGTTCTACCCGATGGTCAGTGGGCGAGAAGGCGGCACCGGGCTGGGTCTTTCCATCGCGCGTAGCCTGATCGACCAGCATTCGGGGAAAATCGAATTCAACAGTTGGCCTGGTCATACCGAATTTTCGGTTTACCTGCCTATTCGGAAGTAGAGGTCATTATGCAACGAGGGATAGTTTGGGTCGTTGACGACGATAGCTCCATCCGCTGGGTCCTTGAGCGCGCGTTAACCGGAGCCGGATTAAGCTGCACCACCTTTGAGAGTGGCAATGAGGTGCTGGACGCGCTGGCGACCAAAACCCCGGACGTGCTGCTGTCGGACATTCGTATGCCCGGCATGGACGGTCTTGCCCTGTTAAAGCAGATTAAGCAGCGCCACCCGATGCTGCCGGTCATCATCATGACCGCGCATTCGGATTTAGACGCAGCCGTTAGCGCCTATCAGCAAGGGGCTTTCGATTATCTGCCAAAACCGTTTGATATCGACGAGGCGGTAGCGCTGGTTGAACGCGCGATCAGCCACTATCAGGAACAGCAGCAGCCGCGAAATGCGCCGGATAACGGGCCAACGACCGACATCATCGGCGAAGCCCCGGCGATGCAGGACGTGTTTCGTATTATTGGCCGCCTGTCGCGCTCCTCCATCAGCGTACTGATTAACGGCGAATCCGGGACCGGTAAAGAGCTTGTGGCGCACGCGCTGCACCGCCACAGCCCACGGGTTAAATCGCCGTTTATCGCGCTCAATATGGCGGCTATTCCCAAAGATTTAATCGAGTCAGAGCTGTTCGGGCATGAAAAAGGGGCTTTCACCGGCGCCAACCAGATTCGCCAGGGGCGCTTCGAACAGGCTGACGGCGGCACGCTGTTTCTCGACGAAATAGGTGATATGCCGCTGGACGTTCAGACTCGTTTGCTGCGCGTGCTGGCCGACGGACAGTTTTACCGCGTGGGCGGCTACGCGGCGGTAAAAGTGGATGTCCGCATCATTGCGGCAACCCACCAGAACCTTGAGCAGCGGGTACAGGAAGGCAAGTTTCGTGAGGACTTGTTCCACCGTCTGAACGTCATCCGCGTGCACCTGCCTCCGCTTCGCGAGCGTCGGGAAGATATTCCGCGTCTGGCACGCCATTTCCTGCAAGTGGCCGCGCGCGAACTGGGCGTGGAAGCAAAGCTGCTGCATCCGGAAACGGAAAACGCCTTAACGCGTCTCGCCTGGCCCGGCAACGTGCGCCAATTGGAAAACACCTGTCGCTGGTTGACGGTCATGGCAGCGGGTCAGGAAGTGCTTATTCAGGATCTCCCGAGCGAGCTGTTTGAAACGACAGTGACCGAAAGCGGCGGGGTCACGCAGACCAACCCGGACAGCTGGGCCATGCTGTTGGCACAGTGGGCGGAACGAGCGTTGCGCTCCGGCCATCAGGATCTGCTTTCTGAGGCTCAGCCGGAAATGGAACGCACGCTGCTAACCACTGCACTGAGACATACTCAGGGGCATAAACAAGAAGCAGCTCGCCTGCTGGGATGGGGCCGAAACACGCTGACTCGTAAGCTAAAAGAGCTCGGTATGGAGTAACGTTCGGCCATTTTGTAAAGAAGCAAATCAGCCCGCCAATTGCTGCTATTTTGTACTTTACTGCCGCGCCGGGTTAAGTATGATCGGGCGCGTTCAGGCAGGAGAGTCGGTTATGTTGGAATCCGTAATTCATATGGTCACGCGCGGCGCTGAAGCTGGTCATTCGCCGCAGACGGCGGTAGCCGCGGTGATGTGCGCGTTACTGGTGAGCTTCTTTAGCTAAAAGAGAAGGCGGGGAAACCCCGCCTTTTTTATATCACTCTGGAAAATTGCTGCAGGCGCGCCTTTTGCCTCAGATAGGCATCAAAACACATGCAAATGTTGCGAATAAGCAGGCGTCCCTTGCCGGTCACCTGAATCCCCTGCTCACTGACCTCCACCAGCCCATCTTTCGCCAGCGGTGCCAGCAGGCCTAAGTCCTCGGCAAAGTAATCCGCAAACGTCAGCGACCAGGCCTGCTCAATGTCGGCGAAATTAAGCTGGAAGTTGCAGATCAGCGCCTTGATAACATCGCGGCGAATGCAATCGTCCCGCGTGAGCGCCAGGCCACGCCACAGCGCATTGCCCTGCTCATCCACCTGCTGATAATAGCGCTTTAGCTCTTTCTGGTTCTGCGCGTAACAGTCGCCAATCATGCTAATTGCCGACACGCCAAGCCCCAACAGATCGGTATCCCCTTGAGTGGTATACCCCTGGAAATTACGGTGTAGTTTGCCTTCCCGCTGGGCAATCGCCAGTTCATCGTCCGGGCGGGCAAAGTGATCCATCCCGATAAACTGGTAACCAGACCCCGTCAGCGAGTCGATGGTTTCCTGCAGGATATCCAGCTTCTGCTGCGCGCTCGGTAAATCAGCGTCTTTAATCTTGCGCTGGGCGGCGAATAGCGTCGGCAGGTGCGCATAGTTGAAAACGCTAAGGCGATGCGGGCTTAGCTCGGCTACGCGCTTGAGCGTGAAGGCAAAGCTTTCCGGCGTTTGCTTTGGCAGGCCGTAAATCAGGTCAATGTTGGTGGAAGTAAACCCCAACGCCCGCGCACGCTCGATCAGCGCGAAGATAAACGCTTCGTCCTGCTCGCGGTTGACGAGGCGCTGCACTTCTTTGTTGAAGTCCTGAACGCCCATACTAAGGCGGGTAAAGCCTTCCTGCCGAAGATGGTCGAGCACATCCAGTTCAATTTCACGCGGGTCAACTTCAATAGACAGTTCCGCGTCATCATTAAAATGGAAATTGCCACGCAACAGCGCCATCAGGCGGGTTATTTGCGCTTTGCTCAGATAAGTTGGCGTCCCGCCGCCCCAGTGCAGCTGGCTAACCTGCCGGCCCGCAAACAGCGGCGCACGGTGGATGATTTCCTGCTCCAGAGCATCGAGATACTGGTCAGCCTTGTGCTGCTGGCGGGTCACAATTTTATTGCAGCCACAGAAATAGCAAAGCTTGTGGCAGAACGGGATATGCACATAAAGCGACAGCGGCCGCTCCGGGTAACGGGCAACCGCCTGCAAAAATGCCGGTTCGCCAAAGGCTTCAGAAAATTCCAGTGCGGTTGGATAAGAGGTGTAACGCGGCCCTGAATAATTATATTTCTGGATCAGAGCCAGATCCCAGTCGATTAACAGCTCAGACATACTCACTCCTTGCGGTGTTGTCGCCGGCGCCGACGAGGCGAAGCTGGCCCGCTCGTTCCACGAGCCATAACCCTTCGCCGCAGCGAATTCTGCAGCCGCGACAGCCGCCGTAGTTTAACGAATAACCACAGCAGATAACACACCAGCGGAATAACCATAATAAGAACAGGTAATCCCATAGGAGTAAACGTCAGTTACCGCCCTTCAGCAGACGCATCAAATCATCCGCTTTTTCTTCTTCTTCCTCTTCATCGTCTTCCCAGGCGATGCCGAGCTGTTCCATTAGTGCATCGATGCGATCGAGCTTCGCATCCACCCAGGACTGCTCTTCCTTGCTAAGGGTTTCGCCTGCTTCCAGACGCTCCAGCAGCCCATCCAGGCGCTCATCGTTTTCCAGCATATCCAGCTCAGCCTGTGGTGTTAGCATAGGTTTCTCGCTCTTCGGTTTGTGCTGTTTAGCGACCGGTGCTGCATCGGCTACGCCCAGTTGAATAGGTTTTTTACTGCCAATGCGAGGGTCTTTCGCCTGACCCGATGATTTGCCGCCTTTCGCCTGATTGCCACCATTCGCGCGGCTCCCCGCTGCGTGGCCGCTGTGTTTTTTCTGGCGCTTACGCTCACGCGCTTCCTGGTCAAGCTCTTCGCGTGATTTACGGCGTGCTTTTGCCGGTTTTTTACCTTGTGGTGCCGAGTTTGGTTGCTTCATGATAAGTCGTCTTAAGCCATTTTATTCAGTATAGAATTGCGGCGGAATCTAGCAGAAAGCAAGCAAAGAAAAAAGGCGACAGGTTAACCCGTCGCCTTTTTCTTATTCTGGCCCCCGTAAAGGAGCAAATATTCCATGTTAGCTTGAGACAACCCTGTCCTTCCTTCGCCGACACACTCACTTTACCGCTACGCTTGTTATTAACAAGGTGGCCGCCCACATTCATGGCTTCCCCCACAATGAACTAACCAGTTAATTATTTGAAAATAAAACACTCTTGAATAAATCGTTGCCAATATTCACCGGGATATCTGTCATTTACCATAGCAAATGACTTACAAAATCAATCCACTTCGCTGTAAGCCTTCTGCTTCTGGCGAGAAACACGGCGTTTTCTGCTCGTTCAGGTATAATCCCCGGCAAATGATTACCTGACGGAGACAACCGTTTTGAAAAACTGGAACTATCAACTGACTAAGTTCGTGCTCAGCGCACCGGACATTCGCCATCTGCCTTCTGATACCGGTATTGAGGTTGCTTTCGCAGGCCGCTCTAACGCGGGGAAATCCAGCTCGCTGAACACGCTGACCAATCAGAAAAGCCTGGCGCGTACCAGTAAAACCCCTGGCCGTACGCAGCTCATCAACCTGTTTGAAGTTGCCGAAGGCAAACGCCTGGTAGATTTACCTGGCTACGGCTACGCCGAAGTCCCGGAAGAGGTGAAACACAAATGGCAGCGCGCGCTGGGGGAATACCTGCAAAAGCGTAACAGTCTGAAAGGCCTGGTCGTGCTGATGGATATCCGTCATCCACTGAAAGATCTCGATCAGCAGATGATTGAGTGGGCAGTAGCCAGCAATATCGAAGTCATGCTGCTGCTGACCAAAGCCGATAAGCTCGCATCAGGCGCGCGTAAAGCACAGCTGAATATGGTGCGTGAAGCGATTCTTGCGTTTGGCGGAAATATCGAGGTCGAGGCGTTCTCTTCCCTGAAGAAAACCGGCGTTGATAAACTGCGCCTGAAGCTGGATAGCTGGTACAACGATCTTCCGCCGGCGGTGGAAGAGGAAGCGGCTGAAGAGTAATTCGTCCCTTCAAGGATCGTCTGCTCACTCTCAGTTCACAACGCGGCCCTGGCCGCGTTTTTCTTTTCTTTCGCGCAATAAAAAACGCCCCAGTCATTTCTGACTGGGGCGGCTAAATATTCAGCCAAATCCGATTACGTGAAGTAAAAGGTCTGAAAGATAGAACATCTTACCTCTGTACCCTACGCGAATAACTTTACTCCTTTTTAATCGCTCAAAAAAGCATTTTTTGTAGTTTTTTTTCACTTTTTGCATCACATTCTTGAAGCATCATCACAAAAAGCTATGACTTATGTTGCTTAGTTACAAAAACATGACCTGAGCAATTGTCGATTAATGCGCCTCATCCCAGTTTTTGCCACTGCCGACTTCCACCAGCAACGGCACGTCGAGCTTCATGCTGCTTTCCATCAGCTCATGCACCTTTTTAGACACCGCATCCACGTCGTCTTTGTGCACTTCGAACACCAGTTCATCGTGCACCTGCATGATCATTTTTACACGTGGCTTTTCTGTCTCCAGCCAGCCGTCGACTGCAATCATCGCGCGCTTGATAATATCGGCGGCAGTACCCTGCATAGGGGCGTTAATCGCAGCACGTTCCGCGCCGGCGCGGCGAGCACCGTTGCTGGAATTGATGTCCGGCAGGTAGAGACGGCGACCATCCAGCGTCTCAACATAACCCTGATCTTTCGCCTGAGCACGCGTACGCTCCATATACTCCAGCACACCCGGATAACGCTCGAAGTAGAGATCCATATACTTCTGGGACTCTTTCCGCGGAATATTGAGCTGGCGGGAAAGGCCAAAGGCGCTCATGCCATAGATCAGACCAAAGTTAATTGCCTTCGCACTGCGACGCTGTTCGCCGGTGACGCTTTCTAGCGGCAGACCAAACACTTCCGCAGCGGTGGCGCGGTGGATATCTTTGCCTTCGGCAAAGGCGCTTAACAGGCCTTTATCACGGGAGAGGTGGGCCATGATACGCAGTTCAATTTGCGAGTAGTCCGCAGAAACAATCACGTAGTCCTTAGGCGCAATAAAGGCCTGACGAATACGGCGCCCTTCTTCGTTGCGAACAGGAATGTTCTGCAGGTTAGGATCGGTAGAAGATAAGCGCCCGGTGGCCGTAACTGCCTGGTGATAAGACGTATGCACGCGCCCGGTTATCGGGCTAATCATCAGCGGCAGCTTGTCGGTATAGGTGGATTTCAGCTTCGCAAGGCCACGGTATTCCAGGATCACTTTCGGCAGCGGATAGTCCAGCGCCAGCTCTTCAAGCACCTCTTCGGACGTCGAAGGCGCTCCGCCCGGCGTTTTCTTCAGCGGCTTAATCCCCTGCTTTTCAAAGAGAATGGTTTGCAGCTGCTTTGTAGAAGAGAGATTAAATTCTTCTCCTGCGATTTCATGAGCTTTGCGTTCAAGCTCGGCCAGGCGCTTAGTCAGCTCACCAGAATGCGCGTGCAAAATAGCCGGATCGATTTTCACGCCGTTGCGTTCAATGCGCGAAATCACCGGCACCAGCGGCATTTCAACGTTTTTAAAGATGCTTAATGGGCCTGCAACCTTCTCGAGTTTCGGCCACATCTTCAGGTGCAGCTGCAGGGTGACATCCGCATCTTCTGCCGCATAGCGCCCGGCAGTTTCCAAATCGATCTGGTTAAAGGTCAGCTGTTTTTTGCCTTTGCCGGCAATCTCTTCAAACGAGATGGTTTGGTGCTTCAGCCAGCGATCGGCCAGGCTGTCCATATCATGGCGGCCTGCGACGCTGTCCAGCGTGTAGGATTCCAGCATGGTGTCAAAAGCGATACCCCGTAGTTCAATGCCATAGTTCTGCATGATGCCACGGTCGTATTTCAGGTTTTGCCCGACTTTCAGCGCCTTCTCATCTTCCAGCAGCGGCTTAAGTAGTTCCAGCGCACGCTCGCGAGAAATTTGCTCCGGCGCATCGAGATAGTCATGCGCAACGGGGATATAGCAGGCCACACCCGGTTCTGTCGCAAAGGAAAGCCCGACCAGATTGGCACTGACGTTGTCCAGGCTGTCGGTCTCGGTATCAAACGCAAACAGCGGCGCTTTTTTCAGCCGCTCAATCCATTCAAGCAGTACGCTCTCATCCAGGATAGTGACGTAGTTGTCATAAGAGAGCTGGCTGGCTGGCACTTCAGGTTCGGCTTCAACCTCACCGGCTTTCTGCGGTTGTGCGGCCGGCTTAGCCCCTTTGGCCTGCATCCATTTACCGGCCTCTACGTCGGTTATCCAGCGTTTGAATTCATACTGCTTGAAGAGTGTCAGCAGTTCGTCTGCCGCCGGCTGCTGGACTTCAAGCTGCTCGCAGCCCAGTTCCAGCTCAACGTCAGTCTTAATGGTGGCGAGCTTATAGGAGAGGTAGGCCAGCTCTTTGCTTTGCTCCAGCTTAGCGGCCATAGTTTTCGCGCCACGGAAGGTGAGTTCGGCAATTTTCTCAGGGTTGGCGTAAAGCGTATCCAGCCCACCCAGCCCCTGAAGCAGCGCCTGAGCCGTTTTTTCACCCACGCCCGGTACGCCAGGGATGTTGTCCGAAGAGTCACCCATCAGCGCCAGGAAGTCGATAATCAGCTCCGGAGGTACGCCGTATTTGGTCAGTACCTCCTCCGGCCCAAGGATGGTATTGGTCATGGTGTTAATCAGCGTCACGCCCGGCGTCACCAGCTGCGCCATGTCTTTATCACCGGTACTGATCAATACCGGGCGGCCGGCTTTTTCAGCCTCCAGCGCCAGCGTACCGATAACATCATCAGCTTCAACACCTGAGACGGCCAGTAAAGGCAGGCCCATCGCTTTAACCATCGCATGCAGCGGCTCAATCTGCGCTCTGAGATCGTCCGGCATTGGGGGACGGTGCGATTTATAGTCCTCAAACAGCTCATCACGGAACGTTTTGCCTTTGGCATCAAACACTACGGCAGCGTGCGTCGGCTGGTATTGCAAAATCAGGCTACGCAGCATGTTCAGCACACCGTACATCGCCCCTGTTGGCTCGCCACGGCTGTTCGTCAACGGTGGGAAGGCATGATATGCCCGATAAAGATAGGAAGAGCCATCAACGAGGATAAGCGGGTTGTCTGCGATCTGGACCATAATGTTCCGTTCCATGCCTGTGATTAATGTATTGCTAAAGGATGCCATAGCCTGGCCAAAAACATGAACTATTGGGCGCAATATGCTGAAAAGAATTCCAGGATTGAGGGATCCTGCGTGAGATCGTTTTTGTGGATAACTTTGTGTATATTTTTTTAACTAACTAATTTCATGGCATTATTTTTATTGATCCTTTATTAAATACATTTTAATTTCAGTAAGTTAAATGAATGTTAGTTTAGCCTTACTGAATTAACCAACGATCGTTTGATGTGGATATATGCTCAGACGAGTAAGAAAAACGGGCCACTGTTCTCCCCATAAATGCGATCGGTGAAAATCCTGTTCATTTGGCGAGTCGCTATTATAGGTTTTCTGATAAGATCCGCCCCTTATTGCCGCTAATATCAGCATTCCATACACCCTAACCAGCAAAAACATTACCTATGTCGAGATTACTCGCCGCGATCACATTGGTGTTAAGCATTGCACTGACTATTCTGGTCACGGTTGCCTGCTCTGTTCCTATCATTTTAGCCGGGATCGTTAAGCTGATGCTGCCCGTTCCGTCTATCTGGCGTTCGATCTCGGTATTTGCTGATTTCATGATGTACTGCTGGTGCGAAGGGCTCGCATTGCTGCTGCGCCTCAATCCTTATTTGAAATGGGATGTCGAGGGATTAGAAGGCCTGAATAAAAAGAACTGGTATCTGTTAATCAGCAACCATCAGAGCTGGGCAGATATCGTGATCCTTTGCGTGTTATTCCGCAAACATATCCCCATGAACAAGTATTTTCTTAAGCAGCAGCTTGCCTGGGTTCCTTTTATGGGGCTGGCCTGCTGGGCGCTGGATATGCCGTTTATGAAACGTTATTCAAGAGCTTATTTGCTGCGGCATCCTGAACGCAGGGGGAAAGATGTCGAAACGACCCGTCGTTCATGTATGAAGTTTCGTGCTCACCCTACCACTATTGTGAATTTCGTTGAGGGCTCGCGCTTCACTGCTGAGAAAAAGAAGCAAACCCGTTCACCGTTTAACTACCTGTTACCGCCGAAAGCGGCAGGTATAGCGATGGCGATGAATGTGCTGGGCAAACAGTTTGATAAGATGCTGAACGTTACGCTGTGTTACCCGGACAATAGTCTTCTGCCGTTCTACGATATGCTTTCAGGCAAAATGACAAAAATCGTTGTGCGGGTTTCTTTGGTGCCGATTACCGAAGAGCTTCACGGAGATTATGTTAACGATAAAAGCTTTAAGCGCCGTTTTCAGCTCTGGCTGAATATGCTGTGGAGCGAAAAAGATAAGCAGCTGGAAACGCTACTCTCTGGGGATAAAAAAGCCGGTCAATGACCGGCTTTTTTAATCTTATTTCTTCTCAACCAGGTATTTCACGGTGTCAGCATACTGCTGCACGAAGATATCCATGCTGCTGGTGTCCATGCCCTGCATATTCAGCTGATATTTGCCGTTAACATACATAGCCGGGACGCCCTGCAGCTGGAGATCGGCTGCCGCTTTTTCTTGCTGAGCAACCAGAGATTTCACCACAAAGCTGTTCCAGGCCGCATCGTACTCTTCCGGTTTCACACCCGCGTCAATGAACACTTTGCGGATGTCGGCATCATTCTGCACGGTTTGTGTTTTCTGAACGGCTTCGAACATTGGGGATGAGATTTTATCTTCTACGCCCAGCGCCATAGCAACAGCCCAGGCTTGAGTCAGATCTTTGCCTAATGGGCCAAGGAACTCAACGTGATACTTGGTCATTTTGGTGCCTTCAGGCAGTTTTTTCTTCACGTTATCAGACACATGAAGAACCTGTTCAAACTGGTAGCAGTGTGGGCAGTAGAATGAGAAAAATTCTAATACCTGTGGTTCACCAGCCACCGGCTTATCCAGGGTGATGTACTGCTTACCGTCGGTAAACTGTGCCGCAGAGGCGCTAAATGCCAGGATCATGCCTGCCAGCGCCAGCCAAATCTTCTTCATAATCAACTCTCTCCTGAATTTTACTGATTAATACATTGGCGTTAATTGTAATGGAGGTTCTCGTAGAACCCGGACCTGCTCTGTAAAGCTTACAGTCTGTCTTCTCCAGAAATCTTCTTCACTAAACCACGGGAAATTTCGGGGGAATGCGGGGTCATCCCAGCGTCGCATTAGCCACGCGAGATAATAGACGATGCGCATAGCGCGCAACGGTTCAATCAGGGTTAGCTCGCTGGTATCAAATGACGAAAACTCTTCGTAAGCTTCAATAATGGTTTCTAACTGCATGCGCTGTTCGGCTTTATCTCCATTAAGCAGCATCCAGATATCCTGCACCGCTGGGCCATTACGAGCATCATCAAGGTCAACAAACAGCGGTCCGTCGCGCCAGAGGATATTGCCAGGATGGCAATCGCCGTGCAGGCGCAGTGGTTCAAAATCAGTGTGCCAGGTGCGTTTAACTTCCTCTATCAACGCATCCGTTGCAGTCAGAAAATCTTTCTTAAGAGCGCGGGGAATGAGCTCGCTATTTTCAAATAGCTCGCGCGGCTGGAAGAGATATTCATCCAGACCAAAGGTTGGGCGATGCTGAAAGAGCAGCTGACGACCCGTTTGATGAATGCGGCCAAGATAGCGGCCCACCCATTCCATCTGGTCGATGTTATCAGTTTCATATTGCCGCCCTCCCAGGCTTGGGAACACGGCAAACATAAAGCCCTGATGCTGCAGAAGAGTGTTTCCAGCAAAACAAAGAGGTGCAGCCATAGGCACTTCATCGGCCAGCAGTTCCAGCGCAAAGTGATGTTCTTCTTCAATTTGCGCCGCGGACCAGCGATGTGGGCGATAAAACTTGACCACAAAACGCTGGCGTTCTTCATCCTGGAATTGATAAACGCGGTTTTCAAAACTGTTTAACGGCGTCAGTCCCGAATCCACCCGAATGCCTTGTTCAAAAAGAGCATCGAGGATTGTATCCGGATGTAGAGTCTGGAAATTAAATGCGCTGTCTGTCATCCCGGCAACCGGAAGTAAATACGAATGCTTCAGGATAACATTTCAAAACCGCTTAAGTGTTTCGACTTACAAGCTTTTACTCTTTTATTCCTTAATGACACCGCGAGCGCGCAGCAGTGCCGTTTTGAAATCTTCTTCATAATCTTTTTTAAGGCCAGGGATCGCATCATCTTTTGCAGAATCACGCATTTTCAGGTGGTAGATCAGTACATCGTCAGTGAGCTCAGCCAGTTCACCGCGATAGCCTGACTCAGCGGCCAATTTCTGTAAGAATTGTATCAGGTTCAGATCTGGCTCTTTTTGCCATGCAGGCTGAAGCAGCTCAAGAAGTTCGTTAAGGCGCTTACATTTCATGTTGGTGTTCCTTATCACATGTGAAAGACAACACGTTAGCAGGCTCAAACCCACATTAAAAGAGGCGATATTCGTGCAGCGATTAACAGAAGTCACCGGCGTTGTGCTAGCCGGTGGCAGAGGAAGCAGAATGGGCGGCAATGATAAGGGATTAGCCCTGCTTAACGGCCAGCCACTTTTCCAGCACGTCCTCAATGTATTAAAACCACAGGTAGGCGATGTTGTAATCAGTGCCAACAGAAACCTTGAGACCTATCAGCAAAGCGGAATTTCGGTTATTCAGGATTCAATGAGTGATTACCAGGGACCATTGGCCGGTATGTTAGCCGTGATGGAACAAACTGAAAGTGAGTGGCTGCTATTCTGCCCTTGCGATACCCCCAATATTCCCGCCGCTCTTGCCCGCACGCTTTGGCAAGCGCGTGGGAACGCATTAGCAATATGGGCAAATGATGGGCTACGGGATCACCCCGGCGTAGCTTTGCTTCATCATTCGCTTTGTTTGCCATTGAGAGAATACCTGCTCGCTGGCGAAAGGCGAGTGATGCATTTCTTACTAAGCACAGGAGGACATTCAGTCTCTTTTGATGGCCAGGCTGCTTGTTTTACCAATATAAATACTCTCGATGAGCTTTCACAATGGCAGAAAAAAGGATAACGCCGCCTTTACTGGCTATTTCAGCCTGGAGCGGAACAGGAAAAACCACATTATTGAAGCAGCTGATCCCACTGCTATTGGATAAAGGCATCAGGCCCGGACTCATTAAGCACACGCATCATGATATGGATGTGGACAAACCTGGGAAGGATAGCTATGAACTCCGTAAAGCTGGCGCCGCGCAGACCATTGTCGCCAGCCAGAAGCGCTGGGCACTAATGACTGAAACCCCCGAAGAGCCTAATCTGGATTTACATTATCTCGCCTCAAGAATGGATAACCGCAAACTGGATTTAATTCTGGTCGAAGGTTTCAAACACGAAGCCGTGGCTAAGATTCTTTTATTCAGGCAGGAAACTGGCCATAAAGCTGAAGCATTACAGATCGATCGGCATGTCATTGCTATAGCCAGCGATGTGTCGCTCACCGCTTCTGTCCCTGTATTGGATCTTAATAATGCAGAGCAGATCGCTGATTTTATCTATGAATGGGTAGAACTGCAGTAATACGGAGAAAATATGTGGCTTATGGTTTGTTTGAATCTTTAAAAAGCAAAAAACCCCAGCCGTCAGGCTGAGGTTTTCTGTTTTATTTGATGCCTGGCAGTTCCCTACTCTCGCATGGGGAGACCCCACACTACCATCGGCGCTACGGCGTTTCACTTCTGAGTTCGGCATGGGGTCAGGTGGGACCAC
>NZ_VWWU01000009.1:0-85244 GCF_011752835.1 Enterobacter sp. Ap-1006
CTGCCGCCAGCGTTCAATCTGAGCCATGATCAAACTCTTCAATTTAAAAGTGTTTGATGCTCAAAGAATTAAAACTGTTTATAAAATCAGTAGTCACTCTTCAAGACTTGATATTTGTTTGCATCCGGAGATGCTGAGATATCAATCCTGCGAGTGCCCACACA
The DNA here is from genome assembly GCF_011752835.1 of Enterobacter sp. Ap-1006. NCBI lineage: Bacteria > Pseudomonadati > Pseudomonadota > Gammaproteobacteria > Enterobacterales > Enterobacteriaceae > Enterobacter > Enterobacter sp. Ap-1006. The sequence continues at coordinate 165 of NZ_VWWU01000009.1, forward strand.
GATTGTCTGATAAATTGTTAAAGAGCAGTGCTACTTTCTCAGTAGCGCGGGCTGTGCATATTACGCTTTCCCGCTGCGTAGTCAAGCATTTATTTTTCGCTTCACTCCGCCTGACACGCCGCTTTGCAAGCCGTTGTTCCGTGTCAGTGGAGGCGCATTATAGGGAGTTCTTCGGCGGTGACAAGCGTTTATTTAAAAAAACTTTCTGACCGCATTCTTTTTCGCCAACTCGCTTATTTACAACGCTATTTGGTGCTTAACTGTGCAATTTCACGGGCAAATCGGGCTACCTGCGGCCAATCGGTATAAACCACTTCTTTACTTGTATCCGTTTCACCGCCAGTCATTTTCATAATTAAGCGGATCATGAAGCGGTCCAGCCAGCCATAACGCGGGTAACGCAATGCACCGGCAAACACGGCACAATGATCGGGCTGCCAAACCGAGTTAAGCAAAAACTTGCGGGTATAAGGATTCGTCTGCGGCGAACGCTTCTCTGGTTTACGGGCAACAAGATTGACCGCGAAAAATGCACTCGCGCGCTCCTTCAGCTGCAGCTGATACTTTTTCACGAACGCCTCAACAGAGGCATGGAAATGTCCGTAGCGAATAGAAGCACCAATGATCACCCGGTCGTAATTAGCCCAGGCAAGTTCCTCGCAGCGATGGAGATTGACCACATCGCTCTCCACGCCCAGCTCTTTCAGTTCAGAAGAGATATAAGAAGCAATCTCACGAGTTTGACCATCTCGGGTCGAAAACAGAATTAAGGTTTTCACACAGGCTCCGGTTACTCGCGCCAGAAAGTAGGCGTGAACAGTACTAGCAGGGTAAATACTTCAAGGCGGCCAAACAGCATATTCACGATCAGGATCCATTTGGCCACGGGATTCATGCTGGCAAAGTTGTCGGCAACGACGCCAAGGCCCGGGCCCAGGTTATTAAGCGTTGCAGCAACAGAGGCAAAAGCAGAGAAGTCATCGACGCCGGTCGCGATGATAGCCAGCATACTGACGATAAACACCAGCGCATAAGCAGAGAAGAATCCCCATACGGCTTCAAGAATTCGTTCCGGTAAGGCCCGGTTCCCAAGCTTGATGCTGTAAACGGCATTCGGGTGTACCAGGCGTTTCAGCTCGCGGTTACCTTGTTTAAACAGCAGCAGGATGCGAATCACTTTCAGGCCACCGCCGGTAGACCCGGCGCAGCCGCCGATGAAGGCAGAGCAGAGCAGCAAAACCGGCAAGAATAGCGGCCAGCGAGCGATGCTGTCCGTAGTAAAGCCCGCGGTGGTCGCCATCGACACGACCTGGAAGAAAGCCTGGTTCAAAGTCTGCCAGGCTGACTGGTAGGTATTATGGAACCAAAGCACCAGAGTACAGACCAGAACCAGCGAGAGCTGCACACCGATAAACATCCGAAATTCCGGATCGCGCCAGTACACTTTGAGGCTACGCCCGCTCAGCAGGGAGAAGTGCAGACTGTAGTTACAGCCAGAGATCAACAGGAAGATAGCAATAATGGTATTGATGGTTGGGCTATTGAAGTAGCCCACGCTCGCATCATGTGTCGAGAAGCCACCAATCGCAATAGTAGAGAAGCTATGCCCGATAGCATCAAACGCCGGCATCCCCGCGAACCAAAGCGCCAGCGCGCAAGCAATCGTCAGCAGGACATAAATAAGCCACAGCGTCTTTGCCGTTTCGGCGATACGCGGGCGCATTTTATTATCTTTAAGCGGCCCCGGCATTTCTGCCCGGTACAGCTGCAGCCCGCCGACGCCAAGAATAGGCAGGATTGCCACCGCCAGGACGATGATCCCCATCCCGCCGAACCATTGCAGCATCTGCCGATAGAAGAGAATCGCGTGGGGTAAAGAGTCCAGCCCCACCAGCGTTGTCGCGCCGGTCGTTGTCAGGCCAGAAAAGGATTCAAAAAAGGCGTCTGTTACCGTCAGATTCGGCCGCTCGGCAAAGACAAACGGCAGCGCACCCACGCTGCCCAGCACAGTCCAGAACAACACAACGATCAGGAAGCCTTCCTTCGGTTTGAGATCCCTTTTCTCACGGCGATTTGGCCACCACAGTAAAGAACCTATCGCCAGCGCAACAAAAAAGGTTTGGGTAAAGGCGCGGCCGGCACCGTCTCGATAGATTAGAGCCACTAAGCCGGGGAGTATCATGGTTCCGGAAAAGAGGATAACCAACAGGCCAACGATTCGGGTAATGGCGCGAAAATGCATTTCAGCCGCTTCCTTAAATATCTATAAATAACGAGGTGGGATTATTGTTCAAACGGCAATAAATGCAACGCACCGCGGCTAAAGTCACTCAGCCTGGCGCTGAAGGCAGCCACCTGGGTTTGCGGCAACGCTACGCGCATAGCAACGATGGCCTGGAAGTCGCTTTCCACAATAAGACCATCGCTTTGCTTGAGTAGCGCTTCCACACCCGCCAGCTGCGAATAGTCGCAATGCAAAGTATATTCGGTTAACGGCACTTTGAGCACTGTAGAAAGCTGGTTTAACGCCAGCTGTACGCCGCCGCCATAGGCTTTCACCAGGCCACCAGTACCCAGCTTCACCCCACCGTAGTAGCGCACCACCACCGCAGTGATTTCACCAATACCTTTTCCCATCAGTTGGGCAAGCATAGGTTTCCCTGCGGTGCCTGCAGGCTCACCATCATCCGAGAAACCTAGCTGCTGCGAGTCATCCGGCGCGCCAGCAACCCACGCCCAGCAATGGTGACGAGCGTCCGGGTGTTCAGCCCGGATTTTCTCAACAAATGCTTTAGCCGCTATTACCCCATCCGTATGGGCGACAAAGGTAGTAAAGCGGCTTTTCTTGATCTCCTCGCTGACCGTGACGGGCTCGGCAGGGATTGGCCAGCTTTCCATTACGCGAGCTTCAGGTTACGCGTCATGTTTTCGATGCTGTTTTCATAGATAACGACGTTATCTTCAATGCGGATGCCGCCAAACGGCTTCAGCGCCTCAATACGCTTCCAGTCGAAGTGTTTGCTGTACTGCCCTTCACGCCACGGTGCCAGCAGTGATTCGATGAAGTACAAACCTGGCTCGATGGTCAGCACCATGCGGGGTTCCAGCACGCGGGTACAGCGCAGATAAGGATGCTGCGAAGGTGCAGCCAGATGCGTCCCGGTATCGTCCTGCATAAACCCGGCTACATCGTGAACCTGCAACCCAAGGGGATGCCCGATGCCGTGCGGCATGAACGGGGTAGTGATCCCGGCTTCCAGCATCGCCTCTTCACTGATGTCGTTCACCAGCTTGTGGCGACGCAGCAGCTTAGCCAGACGCTGATGGAACTGGATGTGGTAATCGGTATAGCGCACGCCGGACTTCATAGTGTCGATCAGCGCCAGTTGCTCTTCGTTCACGTCTTTAATCAGATGAGCGAAATCGCTGTCGCTTTGGGTCGTCCAGGTCCGCGTCAGGTCGGCGGCATAGCCGTTATATTCAGCGCCAGCGTCCAGCAGGAAGCTCCGAATTTCGGCAGGTACGCGATGATCCAGCTTAGTGTAGTGCAGCACCGAAGCATGCTCATTGAGCGCCACGATATTGCCATACGGCACATCGGTATCGCGGTGTCCGGTCGCCGTCAGGTAAGCGATGTTAATATCGAATTCGCTCATGCCGGACAGGAACGCTTCGTGCGCAGCGCGATGGCCGACGACTGCCGTTTTCTGTGCTTCGCGCATGCAGGACAGCTCGTAGTCCGTTTTATAAGCGCGATAATAATGCAGATAGTCGATAACCCCTTTCGGGTTGATGTTGGCTGGCGTGATCTCCAGCTGTAATGCACGCTCTGGCACCGGGCCAATGTAGCCAATATTGCTGCGTGCGGCAGGCAGCTGGCTGCCGATACCGTCGGCTTTTGGCAGCGCAATCACTTCAATATCGTCGGTCCAGAAGGATTCCGGCAGCGGCTCCACGTTGTGCCAGTAATCCACCGGCAGATAGAACCACAGCTTCGGCTTATTCACGCCGTCCACCAGCAGCCAGCAGTTAGGTACCTGGGTCACCGGCACCCAGGCCTTGAACTGCGGGTTTACTTTAAACGGATAGGCATGATCATCGAGGAAGACATTGAACAGCTCCCCGGAGTGAATAAGTAATGCATCAAGGTTAAAACGCGCCAGAACGTTGCGGGTACGCTCCTGTAGCGTTGCCACATGATCTTTATACAGCGCGGCCAGTGATTCCATAATTTATCCTTCTGTTTTTGTCTCTGTTCGCATCGCATCTTAGCATACCGGACAAACCGCCGAGTTATTTCCGCCGCCTGTGATCGAGTTTGCAAATATTTAAAGAGAAATTTGCATTTCATTAACATCAATTCCACACTCCGCTTCATCTGGTACGACCAGATCCCATTGCTGGATTCAGGAGACTGACATGCTCTACCAAGGTGAAACCCTACATCTCGACTGGCTGGAAGACGGCATCGCCGAACTGGTTTTTGATGCCCCCGGCTCCGTCAACAAGCTGGATACAGCGACCGTCGCCAGCCTCGGCGAAGCGCTGGCCGTACTTGAAAAACAGCCTAACCTCAAAGGCCTGCTGCTGAGTTCCAGCAAATCCGCCTTCATCGTTGGCGCCGACATTACCGAATTCCTGTCGCTGTTCCTGGTCCCTGCCGAACAGCTGACCCACTGGCTGCAATTTGCCAACAGCGTGTTTAACCGCCTGGAAGACTTGCCCGTCCCAACCATCGCCGCGGTGAATGGTTACGCGTTAGGCGGCGGATGCGAATGTGTACTGGCAACTGATTACCGCCTGGCGACGCCGGATACCCGTATTGGCCTGCCGGAAACTAAGCTAGGCATTATGCCGGGCTTTGGCGGTTCCGTTCGTCTGCCGCGTTTATTGGGTGCCGATAGCGCGCTTGAAATTATCACCGCGGGCAAAGACGTTGGCGCAGCAGAAGCGCAAAAACTTGGCCTGGTTGATGGAGTGGTAAAAACCGAAAAACTGCGTGACGGCGCACTGGCAGTCCTCCGTCAGGCGATCAAAGGCGAGCTGGACTGGCAGGCAAAACGCGCCCCGAAACTTGAGCCGTTACGTTTAAGCAAAATCGAAGCCGGTATGAGCTTCACCATTGCTAAAGGCATGGTGGCGCAGATCGCCGGGAAGCATTACCCAGCGCCAATGACTGCGGTAAAAACCATTGAAGCTGCCGCCGGTCTTGGCCGCGATGAAGCCCTGAAGCTGGAAACCCAAAGCTTTGTGCCGCTGGCTCGCTCCAATGAAGCCCGCGCGCTGGTCGGCATCTTCCTGAACGATCAGTTTGTCAAAGGCAAAGCGAAAAAACTCACCAAAGATATCGAAACGCCTAAACACGCGGCCGTACTCGGCGCGGGTATTATGGGCGGCGGCATTGCTTATCAGTCCGCCTGGAAAGGCGTGCCGGTATTAATGAAAGACATTAACGAGAAGTCTCTGGCGCTGGGCATTAATGAAGCCAGCAAGCTGCTGAACAAACAGCTTGAGCGCGGCAAAATTGACGGCATGAAGCTGGCGCAGGTGATTTCAACCATTCAGCCAACGCTGGAATACGCAGGGTTCGATCGTGTAGACGTTGTCGTTGAAGCCGTAGTTGAAAATCCGAAAGTGAAAAAAGCGGTGCTGGCAGAAACCGAAGATAAGGTTCGCCCTGATACCGTGCTGGCTTCCAACACCTCAACCATCCCGATTAGCGAACTGGCAAGCGGGCTGAAACGCCCGGAAAACTTCTGTGGGATGCACTTCTTCAACCCGGTGCATCGCATGCCGCTGGTTGAAGTCATTCGCGGAGAAAAAACCTCAGACGCAACCCTCGCCAAAGTGGTGGCATGGGCAAGCAAAATGGGTAAAACCCCTATCGTGGTCAATGACTGCCCGGGCTTCTTCGTCAACCGCGTGCTGTTCCCCTACTTTGCAGGCTTTAGCCAGTTGCTGCGCGACGGCGCGGATTTCCGCCAGATCGACAAAGTGATGGAAAAACAGTTCGGCTGGCCGATGGGCCCGGCTTACCTGCTGGACGTGGTCGGAATTGATACCGCCCATCACGCACAGGCGGTCATGGCCGCAGGCTTCCCGCAGCGTATGAACAAAGATTACCGCGACGCAATCGACGTTCTGTTTGATGCCGGACGCTACGGCCAGAAAACTCAGCAGGGCTTCTATCGTTTTAAAGAAGACAGCAAAGGCAAACCGCGCAAAGACCAGGACGAAGCTGTTGATAGCCTGCTGGCAGACGTGAGCCAGCCTAAGCGCAGCTTCAGCGACGAAGAAATTATCGCCCGCATGATGATCCCAATGGTCAACGAAGTGGTTCGCTGCCTCGAAGAAGGCGTGATTGCCAGCCCGGCAGAAGCCGATATGGCTCTGGTTTACGGCCTCGGTTTCCCTCCGTTCCACGGCGGCGCGTTCCGCTGGCTGGACACCCTGGGCAGCGCGAAGTATTTCGATATGGCGCAGCAGTACCAAAACCTCGGCCCGCTGTACGTCGTGCCTGAAGGCCTTAAGGCCAAAGCATCACGCAACGAGCCGTACTATCCCCCGGTCGAGCCCGCCCGCCCGACCAGTGACCTGAAAAGCGCCTGAGGAGTGAACATGGAAAAGGTTGTTATTGTTGATGCCATCCGTACGCCGATGGGCCGCTCGAAAGGCGGCGCGTTCCGCAACGTTCGCGCTGAGGATCTGTCGGCGCATCTGATGCGCAGTATCCTGTCCCGTAACCCGGCACTCGAAGCCGCAGCGCTGGACGATATCTACTGGGGCTGCGTCCAGCAGACCCTTGAGCAGGGTTTCAATATTGCCCGCAATGCATCGCTTCTGGCGGAAATCCCTCATTCAGTGCCAGCCACCACGGTGAACCGCCTGTGCGGTTCCTCCATGCAGGCGCTGCACGATGCAGCACGCATGATTCAAACCGGCGATGCGCATGCTTGCCTGATCGGCGGCGTGGAACACATGGGCCACGTACCGATGACCCACGGGATTGATTTTCACCCAGGCCTAAGCCGCAACGTGGCAAAAGCTGCGGGCATGATGGGCCTGACGGCTGAAATGCTTTCCCGCTTACACGGCATCAGCCGTGAAATGCAGGATCAGTTTGCCGCTCGTTCCCATCAGCGCGCCTGGGCTGCCACAGAAGCCGGGCACTTCAAAGCGGAAATTATGCCGACCAGCGGTCACGATGCCGACGGCGTTCTGAAGCGTTACGACTACGATGAAGTTATTCGCCCGGAAACCACGGTTGAAGGCCTGGCGGCGCTGAAACCTGCTTTTGATCCGGTCAATGGCACCGTCACCGCAGGCACATCTTCGGCGCTGTCCGATGGGGCATCCGCGATGCTGCTGATGAGCGAAACTCGCGCCAAAGAGCTGGGCCTGAAAATTCGCGCACGCGTTCGCTCGATGGCCGTCGTCGGCTGCGACCCGTCCATTATGGGTTACGGCCCGGTGCCTGCATCCCGACTAGCGCTGAAAAAAGCGGGCCTGACCGCTCAGGATATCGACCTGTTTGAGATGAACGAAGCGTTTGCCGCCCAGATCCTGCCGTGCATTAAAGATCTGGGGCTGATGGATAAGATCGACGAAAAGATCAACCTGAACGGTGGCGCGATCGCGCTGGGCCACCCGTTGGGCTGCTCCGGCTCGCGTATCAGCACCACGCTTATCAACCTGATGGAGCGTCGCGACGCGCAGTTTGGCCTGGCTACCATGTGTATTGGCCTGGGTCAGGGCATCGCGACCGTATTTGAACGCGTTTAATAAAAAACGAAACTGAGTTTAGTTGCCGTGTTTCCCGCCTGTCAGGGGCGGGTTTTTTATATCTGAAAGATAAAAAAAACCACCGACGATGCGGTGGCTTATTCTGACGACGAACGGCCTTAAATAAAGGAGAAAGCGTCGCCGAACATATGTTCAACCAGCGCCCCGCGCTCGTTGCAGAACAGTTCACGGGCAATTTTCGCCATTTCGAAACGACCTGCGATATAGATATCGTGCCCGCTCAGTGAAGCGTGATCCTGCATAACGGCGGTGAGTACAGTCCCGCTCCGGCCACGCCAGCCTTCTTCCGGCTGCTCAACCACGGCTTCAACACGCAGATTAGGATGCTGCAGGGTCAGCCCTTCCAGCTCGGCCAGGTCGTAAAGATGCTTCTCTTCACGCCCGCCCCAATAGATTGCAATTTCACGCTCTGGGTTACGCGCCAGCGCCGTCAGCAGAATAGAACGAACGTAAGAGAACCCAGTACCGCCGGCGATCAGGATAAGAGGACGGTCTTCATCTTCGCGCAGCCACGCATCACCGTGTGGCATATCAACCACAATTTCCTGCCCTTTCAGAATACGGTCCATTACCGCCATGGCATAGAGGTTGAGCTCAGAGGCACCAATATGTAACTCAATGAACTCACGCTCGCTCGGCGTGGAAGCCATAGAGAACGGGCGCTTATCCCGCTCATCCATCACCACCATCAAATACTGCCCGGCCTGGAATGAGAAATCGCCTTCCGGCAGCAATCGAACGCGATATACCGTGTCGGTTATCGCTTCTACCGAGGTCACTTTACAGCTTAAGGTTGTCATGCGTCCCCTCTGTCGGGTCAATAATGCTAAACCGTAAAGGTCGCCACTCAGGCGCCTTTGTCGTTATCAAAAATAGCCAGTTCATCCCAGATTGCATCAATACGCGCGCATACCTCAACATCTTTCTTGATTGGGCGCCCCCATTCACGCTGGGTTTCGCCCGGCCATTTATTGGTGGCGTCCAGTCCCATTTTAGAGCCCAGCCCGGAAACCGGGGAGGCAAAATCCAGATAGTCTATCGGCGTGTTATCCACCAGCACCGTATCACGGGACGGATCCATACGCGTAGTGATCGCCCAGATAACATCGTTCCAGTCGCGTGCATTGACGTCGTCATCACACACAATAACAAACTTGGTGTACATAAACTGACGCAGGAACGACCAAACCCCCATCATGACTCGCTTGGCATGTCCGGCATACTGTTTTTTAATCGTCACTACCGCGAGTCGGTATGAACACCCTTCCGGCGGGAGATAGAAATCAATAATCTCCGGAAATTGCTTTTGCAGGATGGGTACCAGCACTTCATTAAGCGCCACACCCAGCACCGCAGGCTCATCCGGCGGGCGGCCAGTATAGGTGGAATGGTAAATCGCATCCTGCCGCTGGGTAACGTGGGTTACGGTGAACACCGGGAAGCTATCCACTTCGTTGTAGTACCCCGTATGGTCGCCATACGGGCCTTCCGGTGCCATTTCACCAGGCTCAATGTAACCTTCCAGCACAATTTCTGCACCTGCAGGAACTTCAAGATCGTTGGAGATACATTTCACGACCTCGGTTTTGGTCCCGCGCAGCAGCCCGGCAAAAGCATATTCGGAAAGCGTATCCGGCACCGGCGTCACCGCCCCAAGAATGGTTGCGGGATCTGCGCCAAGCGCTACGGAGACAGGGAAGCGCTCACCCGGGTGAGCCTCACACCATTCCTGGAAGTCCAGCGCACCGCCGCGATGAGACAACCAGCGCATAATCAGCTTGTTTTTGCCGACCAGCTGCTGGCGGTAAATCCCCAGATTTTGGCGCTCTTTATGCGGACCACGGGTGACCGTTAACCCCCAGGTAATCAGCGGGGCGACGTCTTCCGGCCAGCAGCGCATGATCGGAATGCGATTAAGATCGACCTCATCCCCTTCCCAAACCTGTTCCTGGCAAGGTGCATTACGCAGACGTTTAGTCGGCATATTCAGAACTTGTTTGAACTGCGGCAGCTTATCAAACAGGTCGCGGAAGCCTTTTGGCGGCTCCGGTTCTTTAAGGAAAGCCAGCAGTTTCCCTACTTCACGCAGGGCAGTAACGTCCTCCTGCCCCATGCCCATCGCTACGCGTTTCGGCGTTCCAAACAGGTTACATAGCACCGGCATGGTGTAGCCTTTCGGGTTTTCAAACAGCAAAGCTGGGCCGCCGGCTCGCAGCGTGCGATCGGCAATTTCGGTCATTTCCAGATTCGGATCGACAGGCAATGCGATACGTTTGAGTTCGCCCTGCTGCTCAAGCAGCGCAAGAAATTCGCGTAGGTCGTGGTATTTCATGCAATTTATCGTGACGTCGGATTTGCCCGTCATTATACGGACTTCACCGCCACCATGCTGTATTTTTGTTAAATTAGCGTGAAACTGGCCGCCTGCCGGCCGCCCACGGACAGGTTATACTGAAGCTGTGTATCTCTGCGAAGGACGTTTTGTTATTCTGACGCGCTGAAGCGGGCGAAAAGAGAAATTATGCAATCCTGGTATCTTCTTTACTGTAAACGAGGTCAATTACTGCGCGCCAAAGAGCATCTTGAGCGCCAGGAAGTTAATTGTCTTACACCAATGATCACGCTGGAAAAAATGGTGCGTGGTAAAAGAACTGCGGTCAGCGAGCCTCTGTTCCCTAATTACCTGTTTGTCGAGTTCGATCCAGAATCTATCCATACCACCACGGTGAATTCCACCCGTGGCGTCAGCCATTTTGTTCGCTTCGGCGCGCAGCCGGCAACGGTTCCGGAAACAGTGATTCATGAACTGATGCACTATCAAATAGAGAATGTCCTCGACCCAGAAACGCCGTATCCCGGCGATAGCGTGGTGATTACCGAAGGAGCCTTCAAGGGATTAGAAGCCATCTTCGCTGAACCAGACGGTGAAGCCCGCTCAATGTTGCTGCTGAATTTACTGAATAAGCAGGTGCAGCAAAGCATCAGGAATACCGACTTCCGCAAGGTTTAATGCAAAGAGGCCAGCAAATGCTGGCCTCTTTCTTCCTGAATCGCAACTAGCGCTGCATCTGCTCCTCGTGCAGCCATTGGGCAACACGTTTTGAGAAGTACGTCAGCACGCCATCCGCTCCAGCACGCTTAAAGCACATCAAAGATTCCATAATGGCCGGTTTTTCGGCCAGCCAGCCGTTCTGAATCGCAGCCATATGCATGGCATATTCACCGGATACCTGGTAGGCAAATGTTGGCACCCCAAAGGTGTCTTTCACGCGGCGCACAACGTCGAGATAAGGCATCCCAGGTTTCACCATCACCATGTCGGCCCCTTCCTGCAGATCTTGCGCCACTTCCTGCAAAGCTTCGTCGCTGTTAGCCGGATCCATCTGGTAAGTCTTCTTATTGCCGCCTTTCAGGTTACCGGAAGAGCCAATGGCATCCCGGAACGGGCCGTAGTAGCAGGAAGCATATTTTGCGGCATAGGACATGATCTGGGTATTCACGAAGCCATCAGCTTCTAACCGGTCCCGGATAGCGCCAATACGCCCATCCATCATATCACTAGGCGCGACAATTTCGGCCCCGGCTTCAGCATGGGAAAGTGCCTGACGAACCAGAATCTCGCGAGTGACGTCGTTGATCACATAGCCATCAGCGTCAATGACGCCGTCCTGCCCGTGAGTGGTGTAAGGGTCCAGGGCAACGTCAGTCAGCAACCCAAGCTCAGGCACAGCATCTTTCAGCGCACGCACAGCGCGCTGTACCAGGCCATTTGGGTTATAGGCTTCTTCCGCATGCAGCGATTTCCCGTCGCTTTCAATGACCGGGAACAAAGAGAGCACAGGGACGCCCAGCTTCGCGACCGCCTCTGCTTCTTTCAGCAGTTGATCGATAGTCATACGATAAACCCCCGGCATAGACGGCACTTCCTGCTGCTGGTTGTGGCCTTCCATGATAAACACAGGGTAAATAAGGTCGTTTACCGTCAGCTGGTTTTCAGCCACAAGACGACGGCTGAAGTCATGACGACGTACGCGGCGCATACGACGCCCGGGAAACGTACCGGGAAATGCATAGCTCATTTAACTTTCTCCTGATTAAAACCCAGTCGGAATAACCGACGAGCATTGTCATCTGTTACCTGCGCAAGCCAGGCCGGGTCTTCACCGCGCCATTCGGCGACCTTATTCAGGATATGGGGCAGATAACAGGGTTCGTTGCGGCGGGACGCAGGTTTTGGTTGTAGATCCCGGGGCAACAAATAGGGCGCATCGGTTTCCAGTAGCAGTTGCTGAGCGGGGATAACCGGAAGTAACTCTCTTAATGCCAGGCCACGGCGCTCATCGCAAACCCAGCCGGTAATGCCGATAAACAGTCCGCGAAGCAGGCAATCGCGGGCTTCCTCTTCAGTTCCGGTAAAGCAGTGCAGCACCACGCCGGGCAGTTGATCCAACCAGGGGTCAAGCAGCGCAAGAAAACGTTCATGTGCATCCCGGCAGTGTAAAAATACCGGCATCATCAGCTCCGCGGCCAGCGCCAACTGCGCGGTGAAAGCGCGTTCCTGCTCTGCAGGAGTAGAGAAGTTACGGTTAAAATCCAGACCGCATTCGCCGATAGCGACGACCTGGGGGGCAGCTGCTAAACGGCGGATGGCACCTGCAGTTTCGTCATTCCACTGGCTGGCATCATGGGGATGCACTCCGGCGGTGGACCAGCAGTTTTCATACTGCTGCGCCAGGAGTAACGCTTGTTCACTTTCATGGAGGTTGGTACCGGTCAACATCATGCCACTCAGGCCAGCCTGCCATGCGCGAGCGACCACATCCTCGTGATCTTTTGCGAATTGAGAACTGGTTAAATTTACGCCAATATCAAACATCTCTCCCTCCAAACGACAACCGCCCCTGAGGGCGGTTATTTAATTACTGCTCTTTTTCCGAGCGCGTCTCTTCAGATTCAGGCTCGTCATCTTCATCGCCATTACGCCCTTTACCGACGTAGAAGCGGGAGAAGAAGACGCCAACCTCAAACAGGCAGTACATTGGCACCGCCAGAAGGGTTTGCGAGAAAACATCCGGCGGCGTTAACAGCATGCCGACAACAAAAGCCCCAACCAGAATATAAGGGCGCTTCTGTTTCAATGATTCCGGTGTTGTCACCCCCATCCAGCACAGCAGGATAATGGCGACGGGCACCTCAAACGCTACGCCAAAGGCCATGAACAGCGACATCACAAAGTCGAGATATTTCGTGATGTCCGTCGAGACGACCACCCCTATTGGCGCAGTTTTTGTCAGGAAACCAAAGGCAAGCGGGAAGACCACAAAATACGCAAAGGCAATGCCGATATAAAAAAGCAGCGTGCTGGAGAACAGCAGCGGCATCACCAGCTTACGCTCATGTTTGTACAATGCAGGAGCAACAAAAGCCCAGATCTGGTACAGAATGACCGGCGCGGCCAGGAACACCGAAACGTAAATGGTTAATTTTATCGGGGTAAAGAACGGTGATGCGACATCGGTCGCAATCATCGTTGAACCCAGTGGCATGTGTTTGATCAGCGGGGCGGAAACCACCTGATAGATGTCATTGGCGAAATAGACCAGCGCCAGGAAAATCACCAGCACGGCGATCATGCTGTTCAGCAGGCGCTTACGCAGCTCGATCAGATGGCTAATGAGCGGTTGGGTATCTTCAACAGCCATAGTTAAGATTTTTCACCTGGAAGTTGCGTTGGGGTGACAACGGGTGCAGCCTCGGGCAAAGGCTTCACCTGAGGCTCGACAGCGGATTCGACGGCGCTTTCGACCGCCACGGGTGCCGGTGTCACCGTCTCTGAAGGTACGGCATCAGGCGCAGCCGCCTGATGTGCCGCATTGGCTGGCGTGGCACCTTCATGACTTAGCTGTTCATCCTTAACCAACGGGTTATGGATGGTATTCGCTTCGTCGCTGTTCTTTTCAGGATCGTGCTGGGTATAGGAACGCTTCATCGACTCAGCGGCCTGGCGCAGTTCGTCCATTGACGCCTTCAGTTCAGGCGTCAAGTTATCCATACTGGCTTTCTCGACCTTTTTCAGGCTGTCCTGCAGTTCCTGCAGCTTCAGTTCCTGAGCGAGTTCGTTCTGCACCGTGGTAGCCAGAGAACGCAGCGCGCGCACCCAGCCAACAACTGTTTTTACCGCCACCGGCAAGCGCTGCGGACCCAGAACAATCAGGCCAATCACAAACACCAGCAGCAGTTCGCCAAAACCAATGTCGAACACGGTTTATACCTGCTCTTTATCGTTGCTTTTCGCTTCGTCTTTTTTCACGTCGCTCGGTTTTTCAGAGAGGGATTTCGCTGTGAAATCAGCATCCTTCTCACCATTTTCTTTCTCTTTGCCGTCGTCGTCGCTCATGGCTTTCTTAAAGCCCTTAATAGACGCGCCAAGATCTGAACCTAAAGAACCCAGCTTCTTGGTGCCAAACAATAAAACAACGATAACAACAATGATTAGCAATTGTGGCCAACTGATGCCCATACCTACTCCTGAATAAAGATGTTAAGGCAATGAGAACCGCTATTATACGGCAATCACCCGTTAATTCCGATTAAAGTTCAGGCAGAGCGCCGCCAGCCAATCAGCCAGACAACGATTCCCCCCGCCATCAACCAGGCAGGCATAAAATCCCACTCAGGTTTGTTGATCAGCAGCAGCGTCCCGCTCAATATAAGCGTGGCACCGATGCCGAACAGGTAACGCGACTGTCCCTGCCGCACGTGATGAAGTTGCAGGTCGCGCTGAATTTTATCAACGCTAAGCTGTAATTGCTTGCCCTGGCGCAAACTGTTGTACACCAGTTCCGGCAATTCCGGCATTTTTTCCACCCAAAAAGGCGCTTTTTCTTTGAAAGCACGTACCAGAGCAGGAATACCAACCTGATCTTTGATCCAGCTTTCCAGGAAAGGTTTCGCCGTTTTCCACAGATCCAGCTGCGGATAAAGCTGCCTACCGACGCCTTCGACGTATAAAAGGGTCTTCTGCAGTAAAACTAACTGCGGCTGAACTTCCATGTTGAAACGACGCGCGGTATTGAACAGGTTCAGCAGCACATGGCCAAAGGAGATCTCCGCCAGCGGCTTCTCAAAAATAGGTTCACACACGGTGCGAATCGCAAACTCGAACTCTTCGACATTCGTATCTGCCGGCACCCAGCCAGAGTCCACATGCAGCTCGGCTACCTTGCGGTAATCCCGGTTGAAGAAGGCAATAAAGTTTTCTGCCAGATAGCGCTTATCGTCTTTGTTCAGCGAGCCCACGATACCGCAGTCGATACCAATGTATTGCGGATCTTCCGGGTGGTCGTAGCTCACGAAGATGTTGCCCGGATGCATGTCCGCATGGAAGAAGCTGTCGCGGAAGACCTGCGTAAAGAAGACCTGCACGCCACGTTCGGCAAGCAGCTTCATGTTGGTGCCCTGAGCTTCGAGCGCAACGGTATCAGAGACCGGAACACCGTAAATCCGCTCCATCACCATCATGTTCTCGGTGCAGTAGTCCGAATAAACCTCCGGCACATACAACATTGGGCTATTTTCGAAGTTACGCCGCAGTTGGATGGCGTTCGCCGCTTCACGCAGCAGGTTTAACTCATCGATCAGCGTTTTTTCGTATTCACGCACCACTTCCAGCGGGCGGAGACGACGGCCATCCGGCAGCAAACGCGGCACCCAACGGGCGAGACGATAGATAAGTTTCATATCGGCTTTGATCACCGGCAGGATATCAGGCCGAATGACCTTAATCACAACCTCTTTGCCGCTCTCTTTCAGGCGTGCGGTATGCACCTGAGCAATGGAGGCAGAGGCCAGAGGCTTGATGTCAAAATCGTCGAACCAACTTTCAACGGGAATGCCACCCATCGCCAGTTCAATCTGTTTCTTCGCCAACGCACCGTCAAAAGGCGCAACTCTGTCCTGCAGCATAGCCAGTTGGTCAGCAATGATCGGTGGGAACAGATCGCGACGGGTAGAAAGCATCTGACCAAACTTGATCCAAACGGGACCAAGCTCCTGCAGCGCAAGGCGAAGACGTTCTCCCAAAGGCTTATCACGGTGACGATTCGGCATCCAGAACAGGCAACGCCGCCACAAACGTAACGGCAGCGTAATGCGCATTTTGGGAATCAGTTCATCAAGGCCATAGCTCAGAAAGGTACGGACAATGAAATAAAGGCGGCGAATTTCTCCTGGCGTCATTTGCCCTCCAGCTTATCCAGCCGTTTGCTGAGTGTGTCCGCCGAGCGTGCCAGCGCTTCGGTTTCCTCTGCAAACCAGGCCACTTCGAGTGAGCCAGGCGCAACGCGCCACTCTTCGGTGAGCGCTTCTCCCAGATACTGCTGATTGCGGATCAATCCTTTTTTCAGCAGCTTTCCGCCATGACGCGCAAACTTACTGATACCTTCAGAGGCAATATCGCCTATATACGGAGCCAGCAGTTCCACAGGATCAAACTCCGCGAGATCCATCAGCGATGCCAGATTTTGTACAACCTGAATGTCACCCGCCACGTCAAGTTCACCGCTGCGAATCAGAGCGGTAAGTTGCTGGCGATCGCGCAGTTTCGGCAGCACGCCGATATGGGTTGTGACGCTACAATCCGCCTCACCTTCCCACTGGCTCAGTACGTCCAGCTGTTGTTCACTGAACACCAGCACCAGCGGCGCTGAAAATTCTTTCAGGCTAACGCGCAACGTCTTGCCCTGCAGGCGTTGACGCGCGGATTTCAGGCTACGATCGCGCCAGAGGAAGGTGTTCAGCACACCTTCGATTCCGGCAGTCATCAGCGACATAAATGGCATCGCGGCTCCCTGTTAGAATTTATAGCCACGGTGCAGGGCAACAATCCCACCGGTCATATTGTAATAGGTGGTGTTTTCAAACCCGGCTTCTTCCATCATGCCTTTCAGCGTTTCCTGATCCGGGTGCATGCGAATGGATTCTGCCAGGTAGCGATAGCTTTCACCGTCCTGAGCGACCATTTCACCGATGCGTGGCAGAATGTGGAAGGAATACGCGTCGTAGGCTTTGTTCAGCGGCTCGAAAGCTGGTTTGGAGAACTCAAGCACCAGCAGGCGGCCACCGGGTTTGAGAACGCGGAACATAGAGCGCAATGCAGCGTCTTTATCCGTGACGTTACGCAGGCCAAAGGAGATGGTGATGCAGTCAAAGGTGTTGTCCGGGAATGGCAGCGCTTCGGCGTTAGCCTGCACGTATCTGACGTTCCCCACAATGCCGATATTGCGCAGCTTTTCACGCCCCATTTTCAGCATCGAATCGTTAATATCGGCCAATATGACTTCACCGGTCTCACCAACCAGGCGAGAGAATTTCGCCGTCAGATCGCCCGTACCGCCCGCAAGATCCAGCACGCGCTGGCCACGACGTACGCCACTGCAGTCTATCGTGTAGCGTTTCCACAACCTGTGGATACCAAAAGACATCAGGTCGTTCATTACGTCGTATTTCGCCGCAACAGAGTGGAACACGTTCGCCACCATATCGACCTTTTGCTCTTTAGCTACGGTACGGAAGCCAAAGTGCGTTGTTTCCTGGGATCCGGACTCCTGGGATTCATCAACCATCTCAATGCCTGCTTAATAAAGAAAATGTTCGGGAAGTGTAACAGAATGGGCGTGAAAGCCCTATGATTCAACCGTGCTACTCAGCCTCAGTTTAACGCTCTTCACCCGTGCGCGATGAAGACAAAGTATCGAATTCAGCCTCAGGTTCTTCGCCCGCATGGCCCAGTCGAGCCGAATCATCCTCATCTTCCTGACGAGCGCGTTCGACCAGATCTGGATTCATCTCACGTTTGACTTCTACGCCAAGCCCGCGAAACGCATCCGCCTGAACCAGGATATTCCCACGCCCGGATGAAAGTTTTTTCATCGCCTGCCGGTAGTTATCCTGCGCCTTATCGAGACTTTGCCCAATCGCAGACATATCATCCACGAACAGGCGCATTTTATCGTACAAGCGCCCCGCCCTGTCGGCGATTTGCTGGGCATTACGGCTTTGATGTTCATAGCGCCACAGATTGGCAATAGTGCGCAGCGCCACCAGCAGCGTCGTCGGGCTCACCAGCATAATGTTATTTTTCAGCGCTTCACTAATCAGTTCAGGCTGCCTGTCGATAGCCAGCAGGAAAGCGGGCTCAACGGGAATAAACATCAACACATAGTCCAGCGAACGTAGCCCCGGTAGCTGTTGGTAATCTTTGCGCCCCAGCAGGCGAATATGGCTGCGGATAGCGGCGATGTGCTCATTCAGCGCACTTTCACGCGTGAGTTCATCTTCACCATTGAAGTAACGCTCATAGGCCACCAGCGTCATTTTTGCATCAATAACAACGTCTTTGCCCTGAGGCAGGCGGACGATAACATCCGGCTGCATACGACTGTTGTTTTCAAGCTGGATGTTCACCTGAGTCTGGTATTCATGCCCTTCACGCAGGCCAGAAGCTTCCAATACCCGAGTTAACACCACTTCCCCCCAGTTACCCTGGGTTTTGTTGTCGCCCTTCAGTGCTTTGGTGAGATTGAGCGCCTCTTGCGCCATTTGTGCATTGAGCTGCTGCAGGTTACGGATTTCGTGCGTCAACGTATGCCGTTCGCGTGCTTCCTGGCCAAAACTCTCCTGGACCTGGCGTCGGAAGCCATCAAGCTGTTCTCGAAGTGGGGAAAGCAACACGTTAAGGCTTTGGCGGTTCTGCTCTTCAACCTTACGCCCGCTTTGCTCAAAAATACGGTGGGCCAGATTCTCAAACTGCTCGTTCAGGCGCTGCTCGCTGTTAAGCATTTGGCGATGCTTGTCTTCAGCATTGAGCCGGGTTTGCTCGAGCAACGTGGTCAGCTCACGAATATCTGCTTCCTGCCCGCTGTTAATTTCCATTTGAGCACGGACCTCACGGTTAAGCTGGTCGCACTCATCTCGCCAGTGCTGGTTTTGCTGAAGCTCCTGCCGCGCGGCTGTGAGCTCACCGTAGATTTCACGCTGTTCTTCATGCAAAGCCGCCAACCGCTGCGCCGCACGCAGACTGGCGACGAGCCAGCCGGTCAGCAAGCCCACCAACCCGATACCCAGCCCAAACAACAGTGAAATATCCATGCTTCCCCCAAAACGATACCAACATCGGCAAAATAAAATTCTGCTGTATAAATGTCCAGATGAAAAGGGATTTTCCGGAAGGGAGCGCGCAAAGCATAAAAAAAGCCGGCGAGCGCCGGCCTTATGAATGGAAAAGCAAAACTACAGCAGGCGACGCGCCGCCTCGACCACGATTTTCACCGCGTGACTTTCCGTTTTCTTCATGGTTTCCGCGTTAGGGATCTCTTGCTGAGTACGGTTCACGATGACCCCGGCAACCATACCCGCACGCAGACCCTGGCTGGAGCACATGGTCAGCAGCGTGGCGGATTCCATTTCATAGTTCATCACGCCCATTTCCTGCCACTCTTTCATTGAGCCTTTGAAGCGGCTAACTACGCGGCCGGAGAGCGTGTCGTAACGCTCCTGACCAGGGTAGAAGGTGTCGGAGGATGCCGTCACGCCGATGTGCGTCGTTGCGCCCACGGCTTTTGCCGCTTCAACCAGCGCGGTAGTACATGCGAAGTCTGCCACAGCCGGGTATTCCATTGGCGCGAAGTGCAGGCTGGCACCATCCAGGCGAACAGATGCGGTGGTCACGAGCACATCGCCCACGTTGATGTTCGGCTGAATCGCCCCGGTAGTCCCGACGCGCAGGAAAGTGCGAATGCCAAGCTGTGCCAGTTCTTCAACGGCAATAGAGGTAGATGGGCCGCCGATACCGGTAGAACAGATGATAACCGGCTTGCCGTCGAGTTCAGCACGCCAGGAAGTGAATTCACGGTGGGAAGCCAGCTTAACCGGCTTGTCCATCAGCGCGGCGATTTTTTCCACACGCTCAGGATCGCCAGGGACGATGGCAAGCGTAGCCCCTTGCAGGTCATTTTTAGTGAGGCCGAGATGGAAAACATCAGACTTGGACATAACAGACTCCTCTGTTGAGTAGGTTTCAGGAGAAGCAAAGCGACACTTTACAGAACCCCTGAGCATAATTTCGTGATGGCGCTCACTTTGAATGAAACAAATTACATTATTTGTATTCACATAAGAGACATAAGTCACAATTAAGTGTCGATCGGGCTATTTTTTGAACTTTGACAGCGTTTTTTGCCCGCCAGATTTGCTACTAATCCTGGCTATAGTTATCACACTGCGCTAATGCTGGTTCGGAGAAAACCATGAAACAAAAGCAAACAACACATAACACACCGGGCGATGGCTTCGCACCGGCGGCCTCCCCCATCACCTCCACTGCTTTGCTAACGCCAGACGACGCTATTCTTTCTGGGGAAACGTCTATTCCAAGCCAGGGCGACAATATGCCGGCTTACCACGCCAGACCCAAAAATGCCGATGGCCCGCTGCCAGTGGTGATTGTCATTCAGGAGATTTTTGGCGTTCACGAACATATCCGCGATCTCTGTCGCCGGCTGGCACTTGAAGGCTATCTGGCTATCGCCCCGGAGCTTTATTTTCGCCAGGGAGAGCCGGGGGATTTCGCCGATATCCCCACATTGTTAGGCGGCCTTGTCTCAAAAGTGCCGGATAACCAGGTACTGGGCGACCTTGATCATGTGGCCAGTTGGGCTTCACGCAACGGTGGCGACGCGCATCGCCTGATGGTCACCGGTTTTTGCTGGGGCGGGCGAATTGCCTGGCTTTATGCGGCGCACAATCCACAGCTGAAAGCGGCCGTCGCCTGGTACGGCAAGCTGACGGGTGAGAAAACGTTGAACTCTCATCACCATCCGGTCGATATCGCCGTCAATCTTAATGCGCCAGTGCTAGGCCTGTATGGTGGTCAGGATACCGGGATCTCTCAGGAAAGCGTTGAGACCATGCGCCAGGCACTAAGAGCGGCCAATGCCAGGGCGGAAATCATTGTTTACCCGGAAGCCGGACATGCTTTTAACGCTGACTACCGCCCGAGCTACCATGAAGCGTCGGCCAAAGATGGCTGGGAAAGGATGCTGGCGTGGTTTAAACGGTACGGAGTAAGGAAGTAAAGCCGGTCGGTTACCCCGGACTGCATAACATAACGGGCCGTCCGTCACGGCCCGTTATATCCCTGACATCTAAAAATCGTATTCGTTAATCACATCTAGAATACTTTTTTCATTATGGTAGCGAGTTCTCAAAGCACCCTGCTGCGATTTTGCTTTACCACAGATAACATTAACCTGTTTTTCAATATCCTTTTGCTGCTCTTTTGGCAAGCTCGAATCCCATTCACCAGACAAATGCTGGCAATCATCTGCATTTATCAGAAACTCAGTAACGTCTTTTGGATATTTATCCGCAGCCTGAGCGCAGGAAACCAAAAAGAATAGCGCACAGAAAATTAGGCTTTTATTCATATTATCGACCATCCGTTGACCAATGAGGTTTATCGTTAGCACCGCCGTGATACTTTATCACATCAAAGCTTTTCCCTACTTCATGTAATTGAGCATTCATGCCATCACGGGGCATTGTTTTGATAATAACAGTCTCACCTTTATTATCTTTAATTTCCAGGTTACCCATCCACGACAGCGTCATATCAATAGCATTGCCTTCCGTATGTCGGCTCCTTAACGCCGGAGCAACGTTGAGATTGGACATGCCATAAGCCCGGACCATCGCTTTTGCCGCATTAATGCTTTTATTTCTGTCAGCCTTTCCGTTCGCACCTTTATGCACCCATTCAATTTCCACACCCGATTTTTCAGGAATATTGGCGGGTTCAACCATTCCTCGTGCCAGCTTCCAGGACCAGTGCATTAAATATGCCCTTTCCGGCGGACGTAATGTCGCCGAAATAGTTACCCTGACGCCAGCATCTTCAAGGCTTTTTAGAAAATTATTAACATTTGCCCGGAATATTGGACTCAGGGTTTGCGTGTCACTACTTCCCTGGAATCGACTAACCCAGCTTTCACCGCTTAGCTGCTTCATAAGTATCCTTTTATTTCACAAAAAAAGACAAACTGCGCAGTAAGCTTCTCAAGAAAAAATTCAGCGTGACAAGGTGAATGTTGGATAAATACGACTTTCAGAAAAGGGTAAGGGCATTATTCCTGGCATCAGTATGCATTAGTGAACAGGGAGATGAGGGCGTGATTTTAACTGTGTGAAAAACGGAGGCTCTCACCTCCGTTTTAGTATTAAGCCTCGCGCAGATTCTGTGCCGCTTGCACCATGTTTGCCAGCGCCGCACGGGTTTCTGGCCAGCCACGGGTTTTCAGGCCGCAGTCCGGGTTAACCCACAGGCGCTCTGCCGGGACGGATTCCGCCGCTTTCTTGAGCAGGGCTTCAATCCATTGCACATCCGGAACGTTTGGAGAGTGGATGTCGTACACGCCCGGCCCGATTTCATTCGGGTATTCAAACTCTTTAAACGCCTCCAGCAGATCCATATCGGAACGGGAAGTTTCGATGGTGATCACGTCCGCATCCAGCGCCGCAATGGAGTCCATGATGTCGTTGAACTCGCAGTAGCACATGTGGGTATGGATTTGGGTGTCATTTCGCACCACGGCGGCGTTCAGACGGAAAGCTTCCACGCCCCACTCCAGATAAGCCTGCCAGTCGGACTGGCGCAGCGGCAAACCTTCACGCAGAGCGGGTTCATCAATCTGGATGATACCGATACCTGCGGCTTCCAGATCCGCTACTTCGTCACGCAAGGCCAGCGCAATCTGCTTCGCGATAGTCTCCCGGGAAACATCTTCACGCGGGAAGGACCAGCAAAGAATCGTCACCGGGCCGGTCAGCATGCCTTTAACCGGTTTGTCGGTCAGGGACTGCGCGTATTTGGCCCACTCAACGGTGATCGGCTCCGGACGGCTGATATCACCGATAACAATCGGGGGTTTTACGCAACGGGAACCGTAGCTCTGCACCCAGCCGTTCTGAGTAAAGACGAAGCCATCCAGATGCTCGCCGAAATACTCAACCATGTCGTTACGCTCAGCTTCACCGTGCACCAGCACATCAAGTCCCAGACGTTCCTGCTCTGCAATCGCCTGTTTAATATGTTCGGCGATACCGGTGCGATAGTTGTTCGCGTCCAGCTTGCCTTTTTTGAAGTCCAGACGCAGGCCGCGAATTTCAGTTGTTTGCGGGAAGGAGCCGATGGTCGTCGTTGGCCAGGCCGGCAGGTTGAAGCGTTCACGCTGGGCAGCTGCACGGGCAGTGTAAGCATTCTGGCGCTGGCTGTCCTGAGCGGTAATTTTAGCCAGACGCTCGCTGACGGCGGCATTGTGCACACGCTTCGACTGACGACGAGCCTGAATCGGGGCGCTCCATTCAGCAATTTTTGCGGTATTCCCGCTGTTTAACGCTTCAGTCAGCAGAGACAGCTCGGCACACTTCTGCAGCGCAAAAGCGAACCAGCTTTTAACTTCGGCATCCAGGCGAGTTTCTACGCTCAGGTCGATTGGACTGTGCAGCAGAGAGCAGGAAGAAGCCACCCACAGCTCACGTTGACCCACCAGATCTTTTAGCTGAGCGTATTTCTCCGTCAGATCGGCGCGCCAGACGTTACGACCGTTGATTACACCCGCAGACAGCAGCCAGTTTGCAGGCAGTTTTTTATGGATATCATTCACGTCATCTTTGCCATGCACAAAATCAACGTGCAGACCCTGCACCGGCAGCGCAGTGATGGTGTCCAGGTTTGGCCCTACGCCTTCGAAGTAGGTGGTAAGCAGCAGCTTCACCT
This sequence comes from Enterobacter sp. Ap-1006, assembly GCF_011752835.1. Classification (NCBI taxonomy): domain Bacteria; kingdom Pseudomonadati; phylum Pseudomonadota; class Gammaproteobacteria; order Enterobacterales; family Enterobacteriaceae; genus Enterobacter; species Enterobacter sp. Ap-1006. The sequence continues at coordinate 23,800 of NZ_VWWU01000009.1, forward strand.
GGCCGGTCAGCGCGTCATAGGCCGGTTTGAAGGCATCCAGCCACGCTTTTGGCAGCTCCAGCACCAGTGCAGGCTCATCGATTTGTACCCACTCAACGCCACGCTTAGCCAGTTCGGCCAGCACCTGCTGGTAGACCGGCAAAATATCTTTCAACAAGCTCAGGCGGTCAAAAGGCTCGCCTTTCACTTTGCCCAGCCACAGGTAAGTCACTGGCCCAAGCAGGACAGGTTTTACCTTATGGCCCAGCGCAAGCGCCTCGTCGACTTCTTCCAGCAGCTGAGTCCAGGTCAGTTTGAACCGCTGCCCCTTAGTAAATTCCGGCACCATGTAGTGATAGTTGGTATTGAACCATTTGGTCATTTCTGCGGCAGCAGCAGGCTCGCCGGTTGGCGCCCGGCCACGGCCGATGCGAAACAGCGTATCGATATCGACGCTGCCGTCTTTGTTCTGATGACGAGCCGGTACGTTACCTAGCAGCAGGCTGGTGGTCAGAACATGGTCGTACCAGGCGAAATCGCCCACCGGCAGTAATTCGACGCCGGCTTGTTTTTGTTGGTCCCAGTGGCGGGCACGCAGTTCGCGGCCAACCGCCAGTAATTCTTCGCGGGAGGTATTCCCTGCCCAGTAGCTTTCCTGTGCTTTTTTCAACTCGCGCTTAAGGCCGACGCGAGGGAACCCCAGGGTGTGATTATGGATTGTCATGGTCTTTCCTCTATTCGGTGCGATGTATTTAGCCATCCAGATGTTTACACTTCTATAATCAGCAGGTACTGTATAATCCTCAAGCGCAATTTGTTCATGCCGAAGTGAAGGACTTTCATGATCGAGATTAAACACCTGCGGACGCTGCAAGCGTTACGACACAGCGGTTCGCTGGCCGCCGCTGCTGCCGCCCTGCATCAGACTCAGTCGGCCCTCTCTCACCAGTTCAGCGATCTGGAGCAGCGGCTCGGCTTCCGCCTGTTTATCCGTAAAAGTCAGCCACTTCGCTTCACGCCGCAGGGGGAGATCCTGCTGCAGCTGGCGGAACAAGTGTTGCCGCAGATTGGCCGCGCCCTGCAGGCCTGCAATGAGCCGCATCAAACCCGGCTGCGCATTGCGATTGAGTGCCACAGCTGTATTCAGTGGCTGACGCCTGCGCTGGAAAATTTCCGCCAGCACTGGCCGCAGGTGGAGATGGACTTTAAATCCGGCGTTACGTTTGATCCACAGCCTGCGCTGCAGCAGGGCGAGCTGGATATCGTTCTGACATCGGATATTTTGCCGCGCAGCGGGCTACATTATTCGCCGATGTTTGATTTTGAAGTGCGCCTGGTGATGGCGACCGACCACCCATTGGCGAAGAAAGAGAGCATTGAGCCTGAAGACTTAACGCTTGAAACGCTGCTTATTTACCCGGTACAGCGTGAGCGTATGGATATCTGGCGTCATTTCCTGCAGCCAGCAGGGGTTAACCCGTCGCTGAAAAACGTCGATAACACGCTGCTGCTGATTCAGATGGTATCGGCGCGGATGGGGATTGCCGCCCTGCCGCATTGGGTGGTGGAAAGCTTCGAGCACCAGGGCCTGATTGTGACCAGAACCCTGGGTGAAGGTTTATGGAGCCGCCTCTACGCCGCGGTACGTGACGGCGAACAGCGCCAGCCGGTGACCGAGGCGTTTATTCGCTCGACGCGCCAGCACGCCTGCGACCATTTACCGTTTGTGAAGAACGCGGAGCGACCCATCGGCGATGTACCCACAGCGAGGCCATTATTACCGTTCCCCCAATAATAAAGCTCGGCCAGTGGGGCTGCTCCTGCCAGATGGCAAGATTCACCAGCAGCCCGGCCGGGACGTGCACGTTGTTCATGATGCCGAGCGTGCCGGCGTCCACCTGAGTTGCGCCATAGTTCCACATAAAATAACCCAACCCGGAAGCGACAACGCCAAGCCAGACCAAAATCCCCCACTGTAGCGTCGTGGTGGGGAGTTTCTGCGGATTGCCAAGCGCAAACCAGGCAACAACGGCGACAATAAACGCCCCCAGATAGAACCACGAAAACGCGCAGTGCTGCGGCATCGGGTGCGTTTCCATCAGGCGCTTGTAGCCCACCATGCCGATAGCGAAGCAGATGTTCGCCCCCTGCACCAGTAGCAGGCCGATCCAGAAGTGATCGCTGACTTTATCGTAACGAATAATCGCCGCGCCAATCACCGCCAGCCCCGCACTCAGCGCATAGCCCCAGCGCAGTTTATTGCCGCTCAGCAGGTCGTAAATCAGCGTGACGTACAGCGGCGTCATTACCGTGAAAAGCAGGAATTCGGATACCGTGAGATAGAGGTAAGCGCGGAAGCTGAAGAGGTACATCACGCCCAGCTGTAGCGCGCCCACCAGCATGTACAGCAGCAGGGTTTTGAGCGGGTAGCCTTTAAAACGCAGGAACGGCAGAAACACCAGTGCCGCCAGGCCAACGCGCATCAGCACCGAGAAATAGCTGTCCACATGCCCGGCGAGGTACTCCCCAATCAGGCTAAACGAGAAGGCCCACAGAATCGTGGTAATGATGAGTAATGGCACAATGAGCAATCCACAACGAACAAGATTGCGCCATTGTACTGAGAGGAGGCTACATCGGCTTAACTATTTAGTTGACGAGTGGCCATTGATTAACCACTCGTCATTTGCCGATCACTCAGCCTTGAGGAACAGTCTGCGCAAATAATGCGGCACGGCGTTATCGCCGTTGGTGCCAATGACTTCCAGCTCCGGCAGCAGATCTTTCAGGCGCTGGTGAGCGTTGCCCATGATGCAGCCCTTGCCCGCCATGCTCAACATCTCGGCGTCGTTCATGCCGTCACCAAAGGCAATACAATCCTTCAGGCTGTAACCCATCGCTTTCGAGACCGCCTCCAGCGCGTGCCCTTTGGAAACACCGCCCGCCATCACTTCCAGGCAGGTAAGCGTCGAGAAGCTGACGTTCACGCGGTCACCCCAGCGGGCGTTGATCGCCTGTTCCAGCGGCAGCAGCGTGTCGTGATCGTCGCAGGTAAAGAATACTTTGCTGACGCCGTCGGCTTCCAGCAGGCCCGGTTCAAACAGGGTGTAGCTGAATTTGGCTTCCTGGAAATACTTCATCTCTTCCGGGCGGTGGCGGTTCATAAACCACTCGTCGCCTTTATAGACGTTGGTCACGATGTCCGGGTTGTTATGCACCACGCCAAACAAGTCCTGAGCGATGTCGTGGTCGAGATCGTGAGAGAAGAACAAGTTGCCGTCGGTATCGTGCACGCGAGCGCCGTTCGAGGTGATCATGTACGCCTTGATATCAAGATTGTCGCGAATTTGCGCCACATCGATATGGTGACGGCCGGTGGCAAAAACAAAGTTAACGCCTTCAGCGGTGAGCAGTTTTAACGTTTCTTTCGCGTAAGCGGAGAGGAAATGATCGGGAGACAGCAAGGTGCCATCTAAATCTGAAGCAACGACGTGGTACATAGGGATATTCAGCCTCTGGAGAGATATTTCAATTAGTTATGCCGGTCGAAAAACTCAAGCACGGCAGACAATGCTCTGGCTCGCATAGCGTCCTTCTCAAACAGGATCTCGTGATACGCGCCTTCAATGACGTAAGGTGTTTCCCCCTCACAAGGGTGGCCCGCCGCGGCCATAATTTCGCAGAATTGCCGGTGCGCGCGGTTATCGACCACTCGCTCCTCTTCCGCCTGGAGTAAAAAGATCGGCGTGGTGATGGCAGTGGCTCCTGCTAACACCTTTTCTCCGGCGAGGATCCCTTCTCGTACCCAGTGGAACGTTGGCCCGCCCACCCGCAATGCTGGCTCATCAGCATAAAAACGCAGGCTGCGGCGGTACCGCTCTTCGCTGTGGGTCAGGACGTTAACGCTAAACGGCAGCGCGCGCCAGCGGCCCGTCCCAATGGCGTATCCTTCCCGAATACGTGGATGCCCTTCGGCCCAGTCAAGAATATGACGCACCATCCATTCCGGCCAGCGCAGGATAATACCAAACATCGGGGCGCAGAGCGCGACCGCATCAAAAGCGCCCGGGGCTTGCTGTAACCATAACGCGGCAATGGCGCCGCCCATCGAATGGGCCAACAGGTAGCGTTTACGCCAGTGCCCTGACGCCACTTCCTGCTGGTAAAAACGGTCAAAATCTTCGACATAGTCACTAAAGTTGACGACGTGGCCACGGTGAGTGTCCGACAGCATCCGTCCTGAACGCCCCTGCCCACGGTGGTCGATGATCAACACATCAAAACCGCTGTGGAACAGGTCATACGCCAGCTCAGCATATTTCACGTAGCTTTCTATTCTACCAGGGCAGACCACAATCACGCGATCGTGCTGCGGTGAACAGAAGCGAACGTAGTGAACCGGCACGTCGTCCACGCCGGTAAATTCACGCTCTTCCCGCTTGCGCCAGAAGTGCGTCAGTGGGCCCGTGGCAAAAGCAGCAAATGCGCCTTCGCGTTCTAACCATCCATTTTTATGCTGAGACATAGGGGTCGGCATCAGGTATCTGTGGTTTTTTTATGGCCCGTGGCACGCTTATCAACAATAGCGTATTGTGGCATAAAAGCGCGCGTTCAGGGAGTTTCGCATGACCTTCGAGTGGTGGTTTACCTATCTGCTAACCACAATAATTCTTAGCCTTTCCCCCGGCTCCGGTGCCATCAATACCATGACTACCGCTATCAGCCACGGCTATCGCGGAGCGGCAGCGTCAATTACCGGGCTGCAAACCGGGCTGGCGCTGCATATTGTGCTGGTCGGCGTTGGGCTTGGGGCCCTGTTTTCACGCTCGCTGCTGGCCTTTGAAGTGCTGAAGTGGGCGGGCGTTGCCTATCTTATCTGGCTGGGCATCCAGCAATGGAGAGCCGCTGGTGCACTGGACTTAAACACGCTGGCCACCACGCAACCGCGCAGCAAACTGTTCAAGCGAGCGGTGTTTGTTAACCTGACCAACCCAAAGAGCATCGTGTTTCTGGCCGCGCTGTTTCCGCAGTTTATCGTCCCGCATCAGCCCCAGGCGATGCAGTACGTTGTGCTCGGTGTTACCACAGTCGTCGTCGATATTATTGTGATGATTGGCTATGCGACCCTGGCCAAACGGATTGCCGCCTGGATTAAAGGGCCGCGCCAGATGAAAGCCCTGAACCGGGTCTTTGGCTCGCTGTTTATGCTGGTTGGCGCGCTGCTTGCGGGAGCGCGCCAGGCCTGATTATCGGGAGATGATCAGGTGAATACCAAACCCGGTGAACAGAGCGCCAGCCATGCCGTCAATCCATTTGGCGAGGCGCTGATAGCCGCGACGCATTTTTGGTAAGGCGAACAGGCTCGCCACGATAGTGAACCAGGCGAAGGTTTCAATCGCGATCAGCACAAACAGGCCCCAGCGCTCGGCGCTGCCCACGTTGTCGCCAACAAAAAGCGAGAACACGCTGCCGAAGTAGATAATCGCTTTCGGGTTAGCCAGGTTCGTCAGCAGCCCTTTCACAAAGCTCTTCCCACCGCTCGCCAGCTCGACTTTCGGCGCTTCTTCGCTTTTAACTTCTTTCTTGAATGCGCCGCGCAGCATCTGATAGCCCATCCAGCAAAGATACAGCCCGCCGCCGACCATGATGATGTTATGCAGCCAGGCCATTTTTTCGAGGATAAGGTGCAGGCCTAGCAGCGCCACGCCTGCCCAAACCATGACGCCAGCGGTGATCCCCAGCACGCCCATCATCGCCTCTTTGCGAGAGCGGCTTACGGCAGTCTGGGAAACAAAGAAAAAGTCAGGCCCCGGGCTCATCAGGGCAACGATGTGCACCAGCGCCACGGTCAGAAATAGCATTAACATAGGGAATAGCTCGCGTGCAGATAATTCGAAGAGTCATTATCCTGCCACTTTTCCTCGCGGCAGGCTACTCTTCATCCACGCCGTCAACGTGGTCGCGGATAAGCGTCATAAACGGGCGGCCAAAGCGCTCAAGTTTACGCGTCCCCACCCCATTAATGCCCAGCATCTCGCCGGGAGACAGCGGCATCTGCTCCGCCATTTCAATCAGCGTCGCATCGTTAAACACCACATAAGGCGGGATATTTTCTTCATCCGCGATGGATTTGCGCAGCTTTCTGAGTTTGGCAAACAGCTTGCGATCGTAATTACCACCGAAGACTTTCTGGCTGGCCCGAGGCTTGATTGCAACTACTCGCGGCACCGCGAGCATCAGCGGCTCTTCACCACGCAGGTAAGGACGTGCCGCTTCCGTGAGCTGCAGCGCTGAGTGCGCGGCGATATTTTGCGTCACCACGCCGAGGTGAATGAGCTGGCGGATCACGCTGACCCAATGCTCAGTCGTGTGCTCGCGGCCCTCGCCGTAAACCTTCAGCTTATCGTGGCCAAGGTCACGGATACGCTGATTGTTAGAACCACGCAGCACTTCAACCACGTAGCCCATCCCAAAGCGCTGGCCGACGCGGTAAATGCAGGACAGCGCTTTTTGCGCGTCCATCAGGCCGTCATAGCGACGAGGCGGATCGAGGCAGATATCACAGTTGCCGCATGACTGCTGGCGGCCTTCGCCGAAGTAGTTCAGCAGCACGAGACGGCGGCAGGTTTGCGCTTCGGCAAACGCGCCCATGGCGTTGAGCTTATGGCGCTCGATGTCCTGCAGCTGTCCCGGTGCTTTTTCTTCAAGGCATTTACGCAGCCAGGCCATATCCGCCGGATCGTAAAACAGCATCGCTTCCGCAGGCAGGCCATCGCGCCCGGCGCGGCCCGTTTCCTGATAGTAAGATTCAATGTTGCGGGGGATATCGAAGTGGGCGACAAAACGCACGTTCGGCTTGTTGATGCCCATGCCAAAAGCGACTGTCGCGACCACAATTTGCAGATCGTCACGCTGGAATTTTTCCTGCACCTCACCGCGCACCTGGTGCTCCAGGCCCGCGTGATAAGCGCCAGCGCTAATACCTTTGCTTTGCAGTCGGGCGGCGATGTCTTCCACTTTCGCCCGGCTGTTGCAGTAAATAATCCCGGACTTACCGCGCTGTTCCTGAATATAGCGGGTGAGCTGATCGAGTGGCTTAAACTTCTCCATCAGCATGTAGCGAATATTCGGCCGGTCGAAGCTGCTGATTTGGATAAACGGGTCGTGGAGCCCGAGCAGGCGCACGATATCGAGCCTGGTGGTGTCGTCCGCCGTGGCCGTTAATGCAACAAAGGGGACGGCAGGCAATCTTTCGCGAAGCTGACCAAGGGCAGCATATTCCGGGCGGAAGTCGTGCCCCCACTGCGAAATGCAGTGGGCTTCGTCCACTGCCACCATCGAAAGCTGCCAGTTGCTGAGATGGTCGATGAAGTTGTCCATCATCAGGCGTTCAGGGGCGATATACAGCAGGCGAATCTGCCCGGTGCGACAGCCGGTCATCACCTCCAGCTGCTGTTCGCGAGTTTGGGTCGAGTTAAGGCAGGCCGCCGCCACGCCGTTAGCCAGCAGCTGATCGACCTGGTCTTTCATCAGGGAAATCAGCGGTGAGACCACTACGGTCAGGCCGCCAAACACCAGGGCAGGAATTTGATAACACAGGGATTTACCACCGCCGGTTGGCATCACTACCAGGCAGTCACGCCCCTCCAGCACCGTGTCGATGATGGTTTCCTGACCCGGGCGGAACTGTTGGTACCCAAAGGTATCCTGCAGAACCTGTCTCGCCAGCGACGCCTGATTGATTACTTCCGCCTGTGCCACGCTATCCCCACTACCTAAAATTCAGGCGCCATTTTCAGCGCCTGGAAGAGAAACTGCAATGCTTTAGAAAAGATCGTTTAGCATAACGCCTACGCCAACCCGTGTCTGGTTAAAGTTGTAATCGATGAGCGATTCACCGTAGCCGCTATAGACCTGGGTATAGAAGCGAACGTTTTTCGAGATCGGGTAACTCACGCCAAATTCTGCCCCACCGTAGCCACTATTCCAGTTGTATTGCCCCTTCACGCTGAAAATCGCATCGCCCAGCGCATAGCCCACCTTAAGCTGGTAGTAACCCATGTATTTGGTGATATCAGGGTTATCCTCAACGCTTCCCACCACATACCAGGGTTTCACTTCCACCTGCCAGTCGCCGTGTTGTGCCATCAGGCGGGTGTACAGGCGGTTCCAGCCGCGCGAGGTTGGGTCAGAACGACCGTTTGAATCGTGGTTATAGCCAAACTCGACGTCCCGCAATGTCCAGCCCGCAAACGTTGCTTCCGTTGCGAAACCGAGGAATAGCTGAGGCTCATAGTTGGTTTCACGAAACGGGGAGGATTCATTGCGGTTGGAAAGCTGCCACCAGGATTTCTGGGTATAGGAGGCGGCCAGCACTGAATTATCCCCCAGAATTCCGCGCCAAAGCGGGAAGGCCAGGCTGAGCTGGAACTTCACCTCGTCTTTGCGCGCGTTGCTGGCCCAGTCATAAGAGCTGATTGCCTCTTTGTTCATATCGCTGGTCCAGGTATACAGCAGGTAATTCGTGTCGTACGGGTACAGCGTGAAAGGGTTGTCATGTTCCTGCAGCAGATTAGCAATGATGCTGCCTCGCACCGCGGGCTTGTCGTGAATCTTATCGATGGTGGTTTCTTGTGCGAAGGCGGTCAAGGGCAGCATCGCGGCTACTCCCCACCCCAAAGGTTTCAGCATTAGTCCCGTTCTCCATAACAAAAAGTGTCTAAATATTTATCACCAAACATTTTACCGCAGGATGCCCCAAAGCACGTCTCTGCGGTTCCGAAAGTGGAAAGCAACAATTGAGAAGCATAAACTACACATCTTGTTAACTTATTCGTTATTTGTTCGAGGAATGAACGATGTCTTCCCCCGTATTGACCACAGAAGCCGCCCTCAAGCTGGTGGGCGAAATCTTCGTGTATCACATGCCGTTTAACCGCGCACTTGGCCTGGAGCTGGAGCGCTACGAAAAAGCGTTCGCCCAGCTGAGTTTTAATAATCAACCGATGATGGTGGGCAACTGGGCACAAAGTATTTTGCACGGCGGCGTTATTGCCTCCGCGCTGGACGTGGCGGCTGGCCTGGTCTGCGTAGGCAGTACGCTGACTCGCCACGACACCATCACCGAAGACGAGCTTCGTCAACGTCTGTCCAAAATGGGCACCATCGATTTGCGCGTGGATTATCTGCGTCCGGGCCGCGGAGAGCGCTTCACGGCCAGCAGCAGCCTGTTGCGCGCCGGTAACAAAGTTGCGGTAGCGCGAGTAGAGCTGCATAACCAGGATCAACTGCACATTGCCAGCGCAACGGCTACCTACATGGTAGGGTAAGGATGTAAACCCTGTTATTATTTGCTCACTATTTTTTTGCTGAGTTTTCTTCATGGATCCGAAACAGACACGTCAGGGGATCTTACTTGCCCTGACGGCCTACTTTATCTGGGGCATCGCGCCGGTATATTTCAAACTGATTCACTACGTACCGGCCACCGAAATCCTGACCCACCGCGTTATCTGGTCATTCTTCTTTATGCTGGCGCTGATCACTGTCTGCCGCCAGTGGCCGCAGGTTAAACGCGCCTGCCAGAACCGTAAAAAGATCCTCGCGCTGGCGTTAAGCGCCGTGTTGATTGGCGGTAACTGGCTGCTTTATATCTGGGCGGTGAATAATCAGCACATGCTGGAAGCCAGCCTGGGTTACTTCATCAACCCGCTGGTGAACGTGCTGCTGGGGATGATCTTTTTGGGTGAACGCTTCCGGCGGATGCAGTGGGTCGCTGTCTTGCTGGCCTTCTGTGGCGTGCTGGTTCAGCTCTGGACTTTCGGTTCGCTGCCGATCATCGGCCTGGGTCTGGCCTTCAGCTTCGCTTTCTATGGCCTGATCCGCAAAAAGATTGCCGTAGATGCACAAACCGGGATGCTTTTTGAAACGCTGTGGCTGCTGCCGATCGCGGGCATTTACCTGTTCGGCATCGCCGACAGTGCCACCAGCCATATGGGAATGAACCCGTGGACGCTGAACCTGATGCTTATCGCCGCCGGGGTGATCACCACGGTGCCGCTGCTTTGCTTTACTGCCGCCGCGACCCGCTTGCGCCTTTCAACGCTGGGCTTCTTCCAGTATCTGGGGCCGACGCTGATGTTCCTGCTGGCGGTGACGTTCTACGGCGAAGTGGTGACGGAGGATAAGCTGATTACTTTTGGCTTTATCTGGGCGGCGCTGGCGCTGTTTATTGCCGATGCGATTTATACCCAGCGGCGTCTACGTAAGGTATAAAATACGCTAACCGTTATAAGTTCAATTTTTTAGGTAATGTGCCTGTGAAGCAGCAGGCACAAATCAATATACGGAGTAGTGACGAAGAATTATTCATGATAATGTAAAAAATTAATGGATTAATAATATTTAAGGACAATAAATGTTTTCATCATCGAGCGATTTTTATATATTCCTTGCAATTATAGCAATTATCTATACAACTCCTTTTATTTATACACTAATCACTATTTATGGTATTTTTAAGAAAAGAGAACAAATTATATTCATCAAAATAATATTATCTGTCAATGTTTTGATAATAGTTAACATACTCTATTATTTTTTCTCACCAAATAGTTTGCCCTATAGCTCCCATACGATTTTTTTTATCACCATGGGTCTGATAACTTTCCTTCCAGCCTCTTTGTCATTGTTAATTAATCTACCCAAAAAAGTTGACATTTATACGTACATAATACTGTTTAGCTTATCACTTTGTGTATATAATTCTTATTGCTTTTCAGAAAAATTAAAGCAAGATCACCGCGCAATGGTTTTTTCTGCTTTGGAACAAGGGAATATACAAAAACTTCAGCAAGTATTTAATGATGAATGCTCAAATAATAGTATCACTTTTGATTATCTAAACGAAATGGCTGAGGTTGAAACTTATCCTGCAAAATCGTTTGCCTTTATGCTGGACTGTATGGCTGGAAGCACCGAGACGAAACATGTCCCATTTCAGTTTATAATTTTTTACAAAAACGCATTACTTCGTGAAAATACAAACACAGCACTATTAAACCTACTCTACGCTGATTATTATCATAAACTCAATGAAAGTGATAAAAATAATCTTGTAGAAGAAATCACTTCCGAAATAAACAACCGCTATTCAGCTAAAAATACATGGTTCGTAGAGCGCTTTAACTTCCTTATCAAAAAACATCCAGAATTAACTAACTACATAAAAATAGATGAGCAAGATATCATAAACGCAATAGATTACGGCAATATAACCTTTATTAATTACGCCTTCCCATATCATTCTACTAAAAATGAAAACCTGCTTTTGGCAACAAGTGTCTTAAGCCATGCAGATGAAAAAATCATGAAAAAGATTGAGGAAAATAAAAACTTTCTAAATATCGAGCTGTTGAGCTCAGATCATCACGTTTGGAGGAACAGTAAAATAGATCTATTAAGCTATATATTCAGATATGGCTCAGAAAATTTAATCATTTGGTTACTCGCCCGAGGGATGGACGACACGGCCACATTTGATTATCAGGAGAGTTATGTCAACTCTACTAATGATCAAAAGGAATACTCCTGTAGAAATTACCTGATGGATCACATTCGTGACAATCCCGAAATAAGTCATGAAAATAAATGGTCAATTCGCACAGTACTAGAGCTGAGAAGCAACTGCCCCTCAAGATAATCGCAAAGACAAGATAATAAATGCTATCGACAGATGCGGCTTTCAGGACGAAAGCCGCAGCCGGTTTAAAGCCAGTTCTTACGCTTAAAGTAGAGATAGGGCGCTAAGCCCGCGAGCATCATAAAGATGATCGCGCCGGGGTAGCCAAAGCTCCACTTCAGCTCAGGCATAAACTCGAAGTTCATCCCGTAGCTGGACGCCACCAGCGTTGGCGGCAGGAAAACAACCGAAACCACCGAGAATATTTTGATGATGCGGTTCTGCTCGATGTTGATGAAGCCCATCGCCGCCTGCATCAGGAAGTTCACCTTCTGGAACAGAGATTCGTTATGCGGCAGCAGGGATTCGATATCTCGCAGGATTTCGCGAGCCTGCTCCAGCTGGCTGCCCGGCAAACGTGCCTTACGCACCAGGAAATTCAGCGCGCGCTGGGTATCCATCAGGCACAGACGAACCTTCCAGCCGATATCTTCCAGCTCCGCCAGCGTCGAAAGCGCGGCGTCGTATTCGTCGCCCTGATGCCCTTCCATGATCACACGGCTAAGCTGTTCCAGGTCGCTATAAATGTTTTCGATTTCATCCGCCAGCTGTTCGATTTTGGTTTCAAACAGATCCAGCAGCAGCTCCCACGCGTTGCCGTCCGCCATGGACTGATTGCGGGCGCGCATGCGGTAAAGGCGAAACGCAGGTAGCTCACGTTCACGCAGCGTGTACAAGCGACCTTCACGAATGGTAAAAGCGACCGTGCTGTTACCGGCGTGATCATCGGCATCTTCAAAGAAGAAAAAGGAGTGGATGTGAAGGCCATCTTCGTCCTCAAAAAACCGCGCGGACGCTTCGATGTCTTCCAGCTCTGGTCGGGTTGCCAGGCTTTGACCAAGTTCCGTTTGCACTCGCTCTCGCTCGCTCTCTTCCGGCTCGACGAGATCGACCCATACCGAATTGGCAAGGGTATCCGTCTCGTCCAGCTCAATGCGGGCAAGGCGATTATTTTCCAGTTGAAATGCGCTCAGCATGACCGGGACTCCCAATGCAAAAAAAGATCAGGGACAATTCGGTTGGCACACAGACAGAAACAATAGAGGTTTCAGACCATTAAACAGTCTGACTCAAGGGGCGACGGAATGAAAATACACGAGGTCGCTGACAACCACGAAGGCTATCAGCATCAGAGGATAGCCTTAGAAGTTGTACCTGGATGACAGGTTATTGAGCCAGCATCTACTGGGTGTGTCCAAGGCGAGTGTCCTCTTAGCGTATTCGTGCGCGCATGTTACGCCACCACTAATATGGCGTCAACACGCAACGGGACACGGCTGAACAAGTTCATGCCAGTGACATATTAAGGGTAGCCCACACACTAAAAATTGTAATTAATTTCTGTAGGTTACACGGTTTCCAGGCGCGCATAAGCGGCAACTAACCACTTGATTCCCTGCCCCTGGAATGCCACCTGCAGGCGGCTGTGCTCCCCGCTGCCTTCCAGGTTCACAATAGTCCCTTCGCCGAACTTAGGATGACGCACGCGCTGCCCCAGGCTAAAGCCAGAATCGTTCTGGGCGAGAGGAGTACCCATCCGCTGATGGCTGACCGGACGGCTGATACTTGCGCGCAGGCGTACTTCTTCCACGCAGTTTTCGGGCAGCTCGCCGATAAAGCGAGACGGACGATGGTAGGCTTCTTTCCCGTACAGGCGGCGCGTTTCCGCATAGGTCAACGTCAGCTTTTGCATTGCGCGGGTTACGCCCACGTAGGCCAGACGGCGCTCTTCTTCCAGGCGCCCACCCTCGTCGAGGGACATCTGGCTCGGGAACATGCCTTCTTCCATCCCCACGATAAACACCTGCGGGAACTCCAGACCTTTGGCTGAGTGCAACGTCATGAGTTGCACGGCATCCTGCCAGGTATCTGCCTGGCCTTCCCCCGCTTCCAGCGCGGCATGGGAGAGAAAAGCCTGCAGCGGCATCAGATCTTCGTCTTCGTCGTTGTAGCTGAACTGGCGCGTGGCCGTCACCAGCTCTTCTAAGTTCTCAATTCGGGTCTGGCCTTTCTCGCCTTTTTCCTGCTCATACATGATGAACAGGCCTGAATCTTTAATTACCCGGTCGGTCTGGACGTGCAGCGGCATATCCGCAGTTTCATGGGCGAGCGCGTCAATCAGCTCCATAAAGCGCTGCAACGCAGAGGCAGCACGGCCAGCTAGCGCTTTTTCCTGCAGCAGCAGGCGGCAAGATTGCCACAGCGTTAGCTGCTGGTCACGCGCGGTCTGTCGCACGACGTCGAGCGTGCGGTCACCGATACCGCGGGTTGGCGTATTCACCACGCGTTCAAAGGCTGCATCGTCGTTGCGGTTGGCCATCAGGCGTAGATAGGAGAGCGCGTCTTTGATTTCCTGACGTTCGAAGAAGCGCATCCCGCCGTAAATACGGTACGGCATACTGCCCTGCAGCAGCGCCTCTTCCAGCACGCGCGACTGGGCGTTGCTGCGGTACAGAATGGCACATTGCTCCAGCGCACCGCCGTTTTCCTGCCAGGTTTTAATGCGGTTAACCACGAAACGGGCTTCGTCCAGTTCGTTGAAAGCGCAATAGATTGAGATAGGTTCGCCGTCGCTGCCGTCGGTCCACAGCTCTTTACCAAGGCGGCCAGAGTTATTGGCAATCAGGGCGTTGGCCGCGTTCAGAATGTTGTTCGTCGAGCGGTAGTTTTGCTCCAGACGAATCGTTTGTGCCCCCGGGAAGTCATTCAGGAAGCGCTGGATATTTTCAACCTGCGCCCCGCGCCAGCCGTAGATCGACTGATCATCATCGCCGACGATCATCACTTTACCGGTGTCCCCGGCCAGCAGGCGGATCCACGCATACTGAATGCTGTTGGTATCCTGGAATTCGTCCACCAGGATGTTGGTGAAGCGCTCGCGATAGTGATTCAGGATATGTGGCTTATTCAGCCACAGTTCGTGGGCGCGCAGCAACAGCTCAGCAAAATCCACCAGCCCGGCGCGGTCGCAGGCTTCCTGATAGGCCTGGTATACCTTCTGCCAGGTTTGCTCCACCGGGTTACCGTAGCTTTCAACGTGATGCGGGCGCAGACCTTCGTCTTTTTTGCCGTTGATGTACCACATCGCCTGGCGCGGCGGCCACTGCTTCTCGTCCAGGTTCATCGCTTTAATCAGGCGCTTCAGCAGGCGCAGTTGATCTTCGCTGTCGAGGATTTGAAAGTCCTGCGGCAGATTGGCGTCCATATGGTGCGCGCGCAGCAGACGGTGCGCCAGGCCGTGGAAGGTACCTACCCACATCCCGCCCTGGCTGGTGCCCATCAGCTGGCCGATACGATGGCGCATTTCCGCCGCCGCTTTGTTGGTAAAGGTCACCGCCATGATCGAGTACGGCGAACAGTTTTCGACCGTCATCAACCACGCAATACGGTGCACAAGCACACGTGTCTTACCACTGCCCGCCCCGGCCAGCACCAGCATATTGCTGCGCGTGGCGGCAACCGCTTCGCGCTGTTTGTCGTTGAGGCTGTCGAGCAGGTAAGAAACGTCCATTGGCACCGCCGAAAAAGAGAAAGAGTTGGCTCAGCCAACTACTGGTGATTTGTACAGAGTTACTGTTGATTATATCAGCGCGAAAAGGGATGCCAACCGCGAAATCTCCAGATGCGGTAATAAACGGCTGTCATCTATACGCATCAGGTCGCCTTCGCGCAGGTTAATCCAGCAGGCTTGCATTCCGCAGCGCACGGCACCCGCCACGTCGGTGGTCAGGTCATCGCCAACATGCAGGATTTGCTCCAGCGGCACACCTAAACGCTGGGCAGCGGTATGATACATATCGCTGAAAGGTTTAGCCCGCCCATCCGGCCCGGCCCGCAGAATGAATTCGAAGTAGTTATCCAGCCCGAACAGGTGCGGCTCTGCGTTACCGTTGGTGATCGCCACCAGCGGCCATTTTTTAGCAAGCTTTGCCAGCGTGTCGTGCGTTTCCTGTGGGATGTCGATGCGGCTGCGCCATTTTGCGAAGTTCTCCATGGCGGCACCGGCACCGGTAAAGGCCTCTTCCGGGCTAAGCCCGGCATCTATCATCATTTGCTCGACGGCGCGACGGCGCCACTCGGTGACATCATGATAAATTTCCGGTTCTTTCACGCGCAGCGTCTCACGGCTGCGATGAAAATCCAGGGCGGTAAACGCGCTGAGCTTTGGGTGATAATTCTGCACAAAGGCCAGCGACTCCTGAGTGGTGCGCAGGATCACCGGATGGTTATCATAAAGCGTATCGTCGAGATCGAAGGTCAGGGCGGCAATTTGCCCGAGTGGGCGGTAAAAATGCATTACGTTTTCCCCCGTTTGGCGCGTGGATGCGCGGCATCATACACCGAGGCTAAATGTTGAAAGTCGAGATGGGTATAGATTTGCGTAGTGGACAGGTTGGCGTGCCCAAGCAGTTCCTGAACGCCGCGCAAATCGCCGCTGGATTCCAGCATGTGCGTGGCAAACGAGTGACGCAGCTTATGGGGATGCACATGGCTGCTTAGCCCCTGCTTGATACCCCATTCGCCAAACCGCTTTTGCACGTTGCGGGCGGATATTCGCTTCCCCGTTTTAGCCAGAAATAACGCATCGTCGTCCGGGCCAAAAAGTTCGCGCAAATCCAGCCAGTGTTCAACCCAGGTCACTGCGCTCCGGCCAACGGGTACGCGGCGCTCTTTGCTCCCTTTCCCCATCACCCAGACCTCTCCGGTAGAAAGATCTATATGACCACAGTTCATATTCACCAGTTCGGAAAGACGCAGGCCAGCGCCGTACATCACTTCCAGCATTGCCCGATCGCGCACCGCCAGCGGATCGTTCAGATCGATATCCAGCAGATGATTCACATCATCGACTTCGATGTTTTTAGGCAAATGCCGACCGGCTTTTGGCGTGGTGATGCCTTTGGCAGGATTCGCTTTCAGCTCTCCCTGGCTAACCATCCAGTCAAAAAAGCTGCGTAGTGCCGAAAGTCTCAACGCGAGGCTGGAGGCCTGTAGGTCTGCCCTGCGGCTACGCACGGCCAGTGAGCGCACGGCGGCGGCATCGCATTGCTGCCAACTGGTGAGCTTCATCTCTTCGGCAATGTGAATAATCGCCGTGAGCTGGCGCTGGTAGTTCAGGAGAGTGAGCGGGCTGAGCTGACGCTCAACCTTGAGGTATCGCAGAAAACCATCAACGTGAGATGTTAATACGGAAGTGGTCATGCCCGTTCAATCCAACGCTCCAGCAAGTCTGGCAGCATCAGCGCCAGCTCGTGCAGCAGCTGAGTGCCCTGCCCCTGTTGATAATGTTGCGGGTCGCGGCTGCTGAACAACAGAACGCCAAGATCGCCCTCGTTGCCCATCAGCGACAGGGCAACGGAACCAATGGCTTTTGCCTGCGGCAAGACCAACAAAAGTTCCGGGCCATTAAGCGGGCCGAGGTAGTGCTGGCTTTCGCCAAGACGCTGAATACGCAGCGGCTCAAAAGCCTGGCGGTTCAGCGCGAGATGCGTGAAGTCTGACGGAGCGCCGATACGCCAGCGGTCAGCAAAAAGCCGGATGTTCGCCCCGGCAAGACCCATGTCCCGCGCCCAGCGATGCAGCCGGTTCAGCATTTCCTGCAGGCTGGAAGCCGAAGCCAGCCGCCCCTGAAGCTTCAGTAGCCGATAGAACAGACCTTCGTTGGCGCTCGCCTGCTCCATCAGCAGCGTCATGTTCTCTTCGAGGTGGTTGATGTGGTTACGGCTGCGGGCCATATGCCACTCCACCAGCGAAACGCTGCCGCGCACCGGGTGAGGAACATGCATGCTCTCCACCTGGTGGGCATTGCGAATAAAGAAATCAGGGTTGCGCTGTAAGTATTCGGCAACCGCGACATCGTTAAGCTCAAGAAGGGCTTCTTGCTGTTCCTCGGCATTCTTCATAGATGTATAAATCCATCATAGACGTGGGCCGCCGGGCCGGTCATGTAAAGCGGTGACCCTGGCCCTTTCCAGGCGATATCAAGACGGCCACCAGGCAGCTCGACGCGCACCTGCTCCGCCAGTAATCCTTGCTGAATACCAACCGCCACTGCGCCACAGGCGCCGCTGCCGCAGGCTTGAGTTTCGCCCGCACCGCGTTCGTAAACGCGCAGGCGGATGTGTTCGCGGCTCACCACCTGCATGAAGCCGATGTTGGCTCGCTCAGGGAAGCGTTCATGGCTTTCCATCACTGGGCCCAGGCTTTCAACCGCGGCGGTTTCGATGTCATCGACCTGAATAACGCAATGCGGGTTACCCATTGAAACGACGCCGCACATAATCGTTTGTTCGGCGGCACGCATAATATAGGTCTTTTCTGCTTTGTTTGCCCGAAACGGTACCTGGGAAGGATCGAAGTTAGGCTCGCCCATATTGACGCGAACCATCTCATCTTCCGTCACGCTCAGTACCATTCTGCCATTGGCGGTACTGACGCGAATTTCACGCTTATTGGTTAGCCCTTTCAGGCGCACAAAGCGGGCAAAACAGCGCGCGCCGTTACCACACTGGGAAACTTCACTGCCATCGGCGTTAAAGATCCGGTAATGAAAGTCGAGATCGGGATCGTAGGGAGGCTCAACGATCAGCAACTGATCGAAGCCAACGCCAAGATGACGATCCGCAAGCCGACGGATCAGCTCCGGAGAGAAATAAACATTCTGCGTCACCGCGTCGACGACCATAAAGTCATTACCAAGGCCATGCATTTTAGAGAACTGCATCTTCTGCTCCATTAGCGCGGTTACAAAGCACGATTTAGCTAGTAAACAACCTGAGTCGGCGCATCATCAATGCCGCGACTGTTGCGGACGGGTGCCGTCTGGACAGGTTGTTCTGGGGTTGCGCTATGCGTTGTCGGCGTCGCTTTTTTATCAGCCGGAGGGAAATAAAGAGGCCCCTTCAGGCCGCAGCCGGTGAGGCTGACGAGCGTCAGTGCCAAAGCTAGAGGGCAGAAAATCTTCTTCATTATCGGGTAGCCTGTGATTCACTATTCTGCCGTCTATCATCGCAGGTGAACCCTGAAAAGCAATACTCTTCATCACCCAGACCGCTGAAAATCACCTGGCAGCAAATCGGGCAAGAAAATAATCGCTGCTACCTGGCCCCTTCTCATCGCTGACGCAGGTTGTCTTTCAAAAGGTGGCACAGATAAAACGGATGAGTATTACGGCCCTGAATGATCCCTGAGCCGCAGTTTCTAATTACCGGCGATGCTCTTATACTGCCCTGAAATCCCAACAGGAAGCAGACATGAACGACAGCGAATTTCACCTTTTAGCCGATAACCTGTGGCGCACGATTGAAGAGCGCCTGGACGACTGGGACGGCGATAGCGATATTGATTGTGAGATCAACGGTGGCGTGCTGACCATCAGCTTTGAAAACGGCAGCAAAATCATTATCAACCGCCAGGAGCCTTTGCATCAGGTGTGGCTGGCCACCAAAAGCGGCGGCTACCATTTCAACCTGAAAGGTGACGAATGGATATGCGACCGTAGCGGCGCAGAGTTTTGGCAGTTGCTGGAAGAAGCCAGCACGCAGCAGGCAGGTGAAGCGGTTAGCTTCCGCTGATTACGGCTGGTACTGCTGCAGCAGCGGCGCTGAGTTGTCGTCCTGATTAACCGGCGCGGCTGTTGTGATTGACTGGGTGCGGAACGGAATGACCTGCACCCGCCCATCCGTTTTCACAATCTGATAGAACTGCGGCAGGTTGAAGTTGATGAAGCTTGAGCCGTAGGTAAAACGATCGTGGGACGAGGAGTAGAAGCGGCTCACGTCGCGCACCAGCTCTTCTTTGCTGCCTTCGCAATGATGATAAACTTCCGCCCGGTTGCTTTCATCCAGGATATAGATGTTGAAGCCCTGGTCTTCACTGGCTTCTTCAAAGAAGAACTGAATAATCCCTTCACTGGCAAAGCCATCCACCACCGCCGGCAACTGTACCTGGTTAGTGCCAACCTGCACCGACAGGCCATGCAGCTTGTTGTGCGAGATGGCACCATAAAACTCAACGGCGTTTTCCAGTTTTTGTACCGAGACATTCAAACGCTCGAAGAACAGGCCCCATGTCTGCCCGGAGACGCGCAGTGCTTTAAAGCGGCCCGGCTCCTGGCGCGTGCTGGAAAGGCGGAATTCGATGCATTCAGACACCAACTGCTGTACACGAGTGCGGATCAGGCCACGCAAATGCTGGCTGTAGCAGAAGACTTCCACGCTATCCGGCGGTGCGGCGTCCTGGTGCATTTTCCCAAGAATGGTTTTCAATGCCTCGATCATCGCCTGCTCGCCGTTAAAGTGCAGGGTACGCACTTCGTTCCACGAATTGCGATACAGCAGGTCAACGCTGCCAATCAGGCACTGCTGCTGCTCGCCGAAGCTGAACACATCCAGCTTACGGAAATCGAAATGTACAACCTGATTGCGGAAGGCGGCCGTCGGGTCGTATTCAAGGTTGACGATAATCGCCAGATGGCGAATCTCGCACGGGCTATACAACGCTTTTGGCGTCGGTGCCGGGAGCCGCAGCGGGAAGTGATGGGAGACATCCGCCACCATCTCCTGCAGCTTCGGTAAATCACAAATACCGTTGCCCTTAATAAACAGGCGGGTACGCGAGGTCAGCAGGCCGTTAAAGTAGGCCCACGCCACCAGCTTATTAAGATAACGGTTATATTCCAGCGGTTGATGGCTGACGATAGAGTCCATGTTCGGCGCGCGATTGTAGAGATACCAGCCAGAGCGGTTCGCACGGCCAAGCGGCACATGGATAAAGGTCAGGTTCGGTTCAGACAGATCCGGGGAAATCTGCGGGTTTACCAGCGTGACTTTGCCCGGCAGCGCTTCAAACGCAGCATACAGCTTACGCGTTAACACGCCGATGTCCTGCGGGCTGGCAGAAACACTCAGGTTGTTGCGGCGCGCAAAGCGGATCAGATTGCGGTAGCTTTGCATCATCGCGTCGAGCAGTTCGTTGTGCGCCTCGCGGACCTGGTCGATTTTCCAGTTTGCACGGTTGTCCAGCATCGCCAGACGCGCTTCGTCCCAGCCCCAGCTCTTCACCAGTTGACTAAGGACTTCACGGCGCCAGCCAACACAGGCACGCTCACGTGAAAGTTTTTCGCAAACTTTCAGATAGAAACAGCGGCGAACCAGGTCCAGACGCGCATGATCTTCGATTTGCGTCAGGTACTCGGTGACGCGTTCCAGCATCATGCAGTACGGATCGAGGCCAAAGGAGACAATTTCGCCGTCGTGCAGGCGCTGTTTAATGTCTTTTGCCAGCAGGCGCGTGTTCGGATATTCCCAGGAATACGCCTCCAGCAGCAGCGTTTTCAGCACAGCTTTATACGGCGAGTCGATGCTTTTATAGAGCTGCCACAGGCTGGCACCAAAGTACTCTTCAGCAGACAGTGAACTTAATCCACCGAGATCTAGCCACTCGTTCGGCGTCAGGACACCCTGCGCATAGAGGCTCATCACGTAATCGTCGTAATGCTCTTCTTCATCGCCCGGCACCATGTTCCACAGAATGCGCTTCCCGGCCAGACGTACCGCAGTACGGTAAAATTCGTCCAGCAGCAAGATATGCTGGGTAGAACCGCAGTCTTCGCCGCCCAGGCTGCCGCTTTCGTTGTGGCGGAAGCGGTTTTCATCAATCAGGAAGAAACTGACCTCAACGCCAAGGGAAGCCGCCCAGCTTTCCAGCAGGCTACATTTGCGCTGCAGCAGTTGGCGCTCGTCGTTATCGAGCCAGGCCTGGTGGCAAACCCAGATATCAAGGTCAGAAGAGCAGCTTTGCCCCACGGAGGAGGTGCTGCCCATAGAATAGAGGCCGGTGATCGGCAGTTCGCCCGCTGGCGTCTCCTGAGGCGGCATACCGCGCTGCAGTTCGAGTTCGTCCAGGTAGTGGCGTTGGGTTTCATCAGGCGTGTAGAGGCAAATGCCGCGGGGAACGTTACCGTCAAGGTAACCCGGCATCAGCGGGTGATGATAATGTAATAACGTTGGCAGTAGACTGTAGACCTGTTGGAAGGCAGGCCCCATAGCAGCAAGCGCACGATCTACGCGCAGTTGGTTAATGGCATCCAGTCTCTGTTTAAGTGTCTCAATATAGAGGTACAAGACGTATCGCCTGATGGTTTCAGTATTACGAAAAAACCCGTTTCCTGGTTGTTGTCCCCTTTATTATAAACGATCGGGACAGCAATTGCTGGAAACGTGATCAATTTAACACCTTGCCTGTTGACCGTAAAGAAAGATGCGCTACCAAAGTGGTAGATGCCCTGGCCACAGGCTGTTTCTTCCATAATACGAATCACGTCCCTCTGTTGCCGGAAAAACCGCCGAACCTGACAGCCTTCCGCTAAGAGTGGTAGGATGGTCAGTGGACGATAATTACGGTAACAAGCATGTTAGACAATATACTCAGAATTGCCACTCGCCAAAGTCCCCTTGCACTCTGGCAAGCACATTATGTTAAGCAACGTCTTGAAGCTTTTCACCCGCAGCTCACCGTTGAGCTAGTGCCAATGGTCACCCGTGGCGACGTCCTGCTGGATACACCGCTTGCCAAAGTCGGCGGCAAAGGGCTGTTCGTTAAAGAGCTGGAGCTGGCAATGCTGGACGGGCGCGCGGACATCGCCGTCCATTCCCTGAAAGATGTGCCGGTGGAATTCCCTGAAGGTCTGGGGCTGGTCACCATCTGCGAGCGCGACGATCCCCGCGACGCTTTTGTTTCCAATCATTATCAAACGCTGGAGGAGTTGCCTGCCGGCAGCATTGTGGGCACCTCAAGCCTGCGCCGTCAGTGTCAGATAGCCGAGCAGCGTCCAGATCTGGTGATTCGTTCCCTGCGCGGCAATCTTGGCACCCGCCTTGGTAAACTGGATAAAGGCGAATACGATGCCATTATTCTTGCCGTTGCCGGGCTAAACCGCCTTGAGATGCAGGATCGCATTCGCTACGCCTTACCGCCGGAAGTGTCTTTACCCGCGGTCGGCCAGGGCGCCGTCGGCATCGAATGTCGCCTGGACGATGAACGCACCAAAGCACTGCTCGCACCGTTGAATCACCATGAAACCGCCGTTCGCGTTAGCGCCGAACGTGCGATGAATATGCGCCTTGAAGGTGGCTGTCAGGTGCCGATCGGCAGCTATGCAGAGCTGAAAGATAACGAGCTTTGGCTGCGCGCATTAGTTGGCGCGCCGGACGGTTCCATTATGGTTCGTGGTGAACGTCGAGGTAAGCCAGAAGATGCCGTGGCGATGGGTGTTTCACTGGCTGAAGAGCTGTTGAATAACGGCGCCAGGGAAATCCTCGCCGACGTTTATGATGGAGACGCTCCCGCATGACGATCCTCGTCACCCGCCCCTCCCCAGCCGGGGAAGAGTTAGTGAGCCGACTGCGCACACTCGGGCAGGTGGCTTACAGCTTCCCGCTTATCGAGTTCTCGCCCGGCCGGCAACTATCACAGCTTCCGGCCCAGCTTGCGGCGCTCGCGCCAGGCGATCTGGTCTTTGTCCTCTCACAGCACGTTATTGACTATGCCGCCCCACTTTTGCGCCGTAACGGCATCCCGTGGCCGGGCAATCTCAGTTGGTTCGCTATCGGCAGGACTACCGCACTGGCTTTTCATACCGTCAGCCATATTCCGATTCGCTATCCACAAGATCGGGAAACCAGCGAAATCTTGCTACAATTACCGGAATTACAAAATGTTGCTGGTAAGCGCGCATTGATTTTACGTGGTAATGGCGGGCGTGAACTGTTGGGCGAAACGCTGGAAGCGCGAGGTGCAGAAGTTAGCTTCTGCGAATGCTATCAGCGAAGCGCTATTATTTACGATGGAACAGAAGAAGCCCACCGTTGGCACGCCCGGAGGATCTCAACGCTGGTCGTGACCAGCGGCGAAATGCTACAGCAGCTTTATACGCTTACGCCTGACTGGTATCGCGAGAACTGGTTACTTCGCTGTGAGTTACTTGTTGTCAGCGAGCGTTTGGCAAGCCTTGCCAGGACATTGGGTTGGCAGAATATTCGGGTCGCCGCGAATGCGGACAATGACGCGCTGCTTCGTGCGTTACAACACACCTAACAATAACAGGACGCCACAATGACGGAACAAAATACTTCCTCCGCCATAGTTGAGGAAACCACACCCGCGGCGGAGACGCCATCACACGCTGAGCCCGTGACGAAGAAAAATCGTTCCGGTATTGCCGGTATTGCGCTGGGGGCCATCGCGATTGCCATTGCCCTGGCATTAGGTGGCGGACTTTATAGCTATGGTAAGCATCAGGCGTCCACTCAGACGGCCACCAGCGATGCGCTGGCAAATCAGCTGATTGCCCTGCAAAAACAGCAAGAAGAACAAAAAAGTGAATTTGAAGCGGCGCTAAAACAGCAGACGACCGCACTTAGCGACGCCAACAAACAGCAGGCAGCGCTGGCACGTCATCTGGACGAAGTGCAGCAAAAAGTCGCGACTATTTCCGGTAGCGATTCCAAAACCTGGCTGCTTGCACAGGCCGATTTCCTTGTGAAACTGGCCGGCCGCAAGCTGTGGAGCGATCAGGATGTCACCACGGCCGCTGCGCTATTGAAAAGCGCTGACGCCAGCCTGGCAGATATGAACGATCCAAGTTTGATCACCGCTCGCCGCGCACTGACCGACGATATTTCTACGCTGTCTACGGTAACACAGGTCGACTACGACGGGATTATCCTCAAGCTAAATCAGCTCTCTAACGGCCTGGATAATTTGCGTCTGGCCGACAACGACAGCGATGATTCCCCAATGGATTCTGACAGCAGCGAGCTGTCAGGTACGATTACCGAATGGCGCCAAAATCTGGTGAAAAGCTGGCACAGCTTTATGGATAGCTTTATTACTATCCGCCGCCGCGATGAAACCGCGGTTCCGCTCCTGGCGCCGAATCAGGATATCTACCTGCGCGAAAACATCCGCTCCCGCCTGCTAGTCGCCGCGCAGGCGGTGCCACGCCATCAGGAAGACACTTACAAGCAGGCGCTGGATAACGTTTCAACGTGGGTTCGCGCCTACTACGACACCAATGATTCCGCCACCAAAGCGTTCCTTGAAGAGCTTGATGGCCTGAGCCAGCAAAGTATTCATATGGATATTCCGCAAACGCTGCAAAGCCAGGCCCTGCTTGAAAAGCTGATGCAGACTCGGGTTCGCAATTTGCTTGCTCAGCCGGCAAGTCCTGCTGCCAATAATGCGCAGCCTGAAGCGGCCCCCGCTCAGCCGGCACCCGCCGTAAGTCAGGGGGAATAAATATGATTAAAGTCTTATTGCTCTTCCTGCTGCTGATTGCGGGCATCGTGCTGGGCCCAATGCTGGCAGGCCATCAGGGCTATGTTTTAATCCAGACCGATAACTACAACATTGAAACCAGCGTGACCGGGTTAGTCATTATTCTGATCCTGACCATGCTGGTGTTGTTCGCTATCGAATGGGTATTGCGCCGCATTTTCCGTACCGGTGCCCGTACCCGTGGGTGGTTCCTGGGCCGCAAGCGCAGCCGCGCCCGCAAGCAGACCAAAGCCGCATTGTTGAAACTGGCCGAAGGCGATTATCAGCAGGTTGAGAAGCTGATGAGTAAGAATGCCGATCACGCCGAACAGCCGGTGGTTAACTACTTGCTGGCTGCTGAAGCCGCCCAGCAACGCGGGGATGAAATTCGTGCGAACCAGCATTTAGAGCGCGCCGCCGAACTGGCGGATAACGATCAGCTCCCGGTCGAAATCACTCGCGTTCGCCTGCAGCTTGCCCGTAATGAAAACCACGCCGCACGCCACGGCATTGATAAGCTTCTGGAAATAGCGCCGCGCCATCCTGAAGTGCTTCGCCTGGCCGAGCAAGCTTACCTGCGAACCGGCGCATGGAGTTCCCTGCTGGATATTCTGCCGGCCATGGAAAAAGTGCAGATTGGGGATGAAGCCCACCGCGATGCGCTGCAACAGCAGGCGTGGATCGGCCTTATGGATCAGGCGATGGCCGGACAGGGTAACGAAGGCCTCAAAGCCTGGTGGCGTAATCAAAGCCGTAAAACGCGCCACCAGACCACGCTGCAGGTCGCCATGGCAGAGCATCTTATTGAGTGCGATGATCACGACGCCGCCCAGGAGATCATCCTTGACGGGCTGAAGCGCCAGTATGACGATCGTCTGGTATTGCTGATGCCGCGTCTGAAGTCAGGTAACCCAGAGCAGTTAGAGAAAGCATTGCGCCAGCAGATCAAAACGCAAGGCGATCGCCCTTTACTGCAGAGTACGCTTGGCCAGCTGCTGATGAAACATGGTGAATGGCAGCAGGCATGTGATGCATTCCGTGAGGCCATTAAACAGCGCCCGGATGCCTACGATTACGCCTGGCTGGCAGACTCTCTCGACAAATTACATAAGCCTGAAGAAGCCGCCCTCATGCGTCGTGACGGTCTGTTGCTCACGCTGCAAACTCCCTCTAACAGCTGATCATCAGGGCGGAGCTCTACCGCCCTTTTCTTTTTCCCACGCAAAAAAAAACACCTGCCGCAAGGCAGGTGTTAAAACAGGTCTGTTTGACAACTAAGTGGTGCTTCACTCAACGTTATGTCCAGGGTGTTCGATGAGACCCCATGGGGGCGACATCTGTCGGTGGACGATAAGCACCGTAATCAGCTCTGCGTCATTCCTTGGTTTATGAAGCCGAAGCAAACATAAGAAGTGGAATGAGCATCTACGCAGGTATTATTGCACAATACATGCCAGGTTTGCATTTAGAAACGCACATCACGATTAACATTAATATTTTCATAGAATTAGCGTAAGAAAGCGCTCCACCTCAGCCTTCCCAGCTTACTTTCGTCAGAAGAAATAAAATGTCTCCTCCAGGAGACGGCTTATGGAGGTAAAAATTAAATGCAATAAAAACAAAATCTTAAATGTCTCCATTTGGCGACACGAAATAACCTGATTGTCTCACCTGAGCGACAACATCAGAGAACAGGTGCATATAATCCCAGGCAAAGGGCGCCACCAACGGTGATTAACGAGAGAGAATTAATTCCTTGAAGGGCGTTGCAGATGCATCGTTGTCTCGCTTAACCTGGCTCAAACCTCCTTCGGAGGTTCTCATCCTCTGTAAGCTTCAGATGCAAAAAGGCCAGCTCGAAAGCTGGCCTTTTTTAAAGTGGTCGGCGAGAGAGGATTATTCCCCTAAGGGCCGTTGCTGAAGCAACGTTGTCTCGCTACGCTCGGCTCAAACCTCCTTCGGAGGTTCTCATCCTCTGTAAGCCTCAGATGCAAAAAGGCCAGCTCGAAAGCTGGCCTTTTCTAAGGTGGTCGGCGAGAGAGGATTATTCCCCTAAGGGCCGTTGCTGAAGCAACGTTGTCTCGCTACGCTCGGCTCAAACCTCCTTCGGAGGTTCTCATCCTCTGTAAGCCTCAGATGCAAAAAGGCCAGCTCGAAAGCTGGCCTTTTCTAAGGTGGTCGGCGAGAGAGGATTCGAACCTCCGACCCACTGGTCCCAAACCAGTTGCGCTACCAAGCTGCGCTACTCGCCGAAATACTGCTTTTACTGCTGCTTTCAACACATCAAAAGCTTATTAGGGCTCCGGGCTGAAAGCAAAAACCCTTCTTCAGAAGGGCTTTTAAAATTTGGTCGGCGAGAGAGGATTCGAACCTCCGACCCACTGGTCCCAAACCAGTTGCGCTACCAAGCTGCGCTACTCGCCGAAATACTGCTTTTACTGCTGATTAATTTAGGTGTGGTGCGAAGAGAGGGACTTGAACCCTCACGTCCGTAAGAACACTAACACCTGAAGCTAGCGCGTCTACCAATTCCGCCACCTTCGCATACATCTAAATTAATGGGGTGGCTAATGGGACTCGAACCCACGACAACTGGAATCACAATCCAGGGCTCTACCAACTGAGCTATAGCCACCACTGTAAAACTTTCACGCGGTACATGATACCACCGCAGCTCTAGCGCCATTATAATAAATGGTGCGCCCGACAGGATTCGAACCTGAGACCTCTGCCTCCGGAGGGCAGCGCTCTATCCAGCTGAGCTACGGGCGCGTAGCGCCGTTGCGGGGTCGGATAATACGGGCTTCGTGCTCAGCTGTCTAGTGCTTATTTCAATAAAATACTCGCAAAACTGCGCGTTTGGTTATGCTTTGTGCATCCTGATGCTTATCCGTTCAGTTTTTCACTAACGGCGTGCTTATTCAGGCCAAACACCTTATAAACCAACGTCACCGCAGCCAGGAAAACAACGCCGACCGTCAGCGACATCCGCGTATCTTCATTCAAGCCCATCCCCACAAGCACACACGCCAGAAACGCCATGGTCAGGTAGTTAGCCCACGGGAATAAAATAGATCGGAACGGGTGGCTGGCAATGGCTTCCCGGTGCGCTTTACGGAATCGAATCTGGCTAATCAGGATCACAAACCACGGCACCATGCCCGGTAATACGCTAGCGCTGTAGACATACACGAAAACGCGCTGCGGATTTGGAATGATGTAATTCAGACAAGAACCGAGCAGCAGAATACCGATAGAAACAGCTACCCCAACGACAGGCACGCCGCTACGGGAAACCTTCGCCATTTTGGCCGGGAGCTGGCGGTTTTTCGCCAGGGCATACAGCATACGCCCACAGCTGTACATACCGCTGTTACAGCCAGACAATGCCGCCGTCAAAACAACAAAGTTAATAATCCCTGCCGCCGCGGTGATGCCTATTTTCGCGAAGGTCAGTACAAACGGGCTACCTGTCGTGCCAATTTGGTTCCATGGGAAAATAGTGACGATAACGAAAATCGCGCCCACATAGAAAATCAGAATACGCCACAGCACTTTCCCTACGGCACTGCGTAAGGTGACCTGCGGGTTCTTAGCTTCGCCGGCGGTAATACCAATTAACTCCACGCCCTGATAGGAAGCCACAACAATACACAACGCGGTCAGGAATCCTTTCCAGCCGCCAGCAAAGAAGCCGCCGTGCTCTGTAAGGTTGCTAAAGCCAGTCGCCTGACCATGATTTCCAAAACCGAAAAAGATAACGCCCAGGCCAACGACAATCATCACGATGATGGTTGTCACTTTAATCATTGCAAACCAGAACTCGATTTCCCCGTAAAGGCGCACTGCCGCAAGGTTTGCCAGCGTCACAAGTCCTACGGCAAAAATGGCGGGCAGCCACTGAGGAAGATCCGGGAACCAGTATTGGACGTAGACGCCAATCGCTGTAATTTCGGAGATGCCAACCGCCATCCACATAAACCAGTAGGACCAGGCCGTCAGATAGCCGAAGAAGGGGCTCATATAGCGGTGCGCATAGACGGCAAACGACCCGGCTACGGGTTCAAGGAACAACATTTCTCCCATTGAACGCATAATAAAGAACACGAACAGGCCCGCAATAATGTACGCCAGCAGTACCGACGGTCCGGCCCATTTTAGGGTACTGGCGGCGCCCATAAACAGGCCAACACCAATGGTCCCTCCCAGGGCGATAAGTTCGATGTGTCGAGCTTCCAGCCCGCGCTGCAGCTCTGCTTTTTTCTCTGCCATAAATCCTCTGTATTGTGTTTGCTTTACTCCGGTTTTTACCGGTTATTGTGTTTGGTTGTTGCCAGGGTCAATAACAGGCCATGCAGCGTCGGCAAGAGATTTGCTGGCGCAACATCACTACGGCACTGCATCGAGTGGGCGCAATGGTTCCGTATTTTTTACAAAATTACAAATAACTGCGTAACAAACTGGAATAAGTCTGGTTGAAAATCATGCAGGGAAAGCAAAACGCGCCCGGATGAGCGCGTTGAAAGGTTTAAAGCTTACCGGTCAGATGCCAGCGCTGATAGCGCAGCAGTCTGAGCTGTCTTTTGATTCTCGTTGGCTGGGATAACAGCCGGTATAACCACTCCAGTCCGAATTTTTGCCAAACCTTAGGCGCCCGCTTTACTCGCCCGGTAAATACGTCATATGTTCCACCCACGCCCATATAAAGCGCATTGGGATGTACCTTCCGGCACGCCTGCATGAGGATCTCCTGACGCGGCGAGCCCATCGCGACGGTAACAAGTTCCGCCCCACTGTCACGAATGCGCTCAAACAAGGCTGGCCGCTGCGCATCGGTAAAATAACCGTCCTGGCTGCCGACAATATTGACCTGCCAAAGCTGCCGTAGCTTAGCTTCGGTCTGCGCAAGAACGTCGGGCTGGCCGCCCACCAAAAATACCGGGGTCCCTTCCTGACCCGCCCGCACCATCAAGGCTTCCCACAGATCGGCCCCCGCTACGCGATTAACCACAGCTTCAGGGTATTTTTTCCGGATGGAGCGAACGACGCTGATGCCGTCGGCGTATTTGTATTCCGCTGCCGCAATAAGGCCGCGAGTTTGCTCATCGTCTTCTGCCGTCAGCACTTTTTCAGCATTAATCGCCACTAACGTCCCCTGGCGCAATCGCCCCCCCGCATAGAGATAATCCAGCGCATGCTGCATATCTCGCCATCCCAACAGGTCAAGACCACGAAGAGTATAAAAAGGGGCTTCAGTAGAGTTGTTCATGAATATCCTTGTCATGCATTTTGCGCGTCGACTGTGGACACGCGGCGCAAGCGCTCATGAATAAGCCCCGCGCTTTCAAATAGCCAATAAAGTAATTTTGCCACGACCAGGCAGGCACCAAAGATGACCAGGAAGAACACCACGCGTGAAACAAAAGAGTCCAGCCCCTCACGAGCCAGAACGATCATATTGAAAATCGCCCCGAAGCAGAACGCATAGATTATTGCCGCTTTATAGCGATTACTTTCTCTGTTCGCCAGCTCGTACAGCCAGTCAAACCATTTGATAATCAAGCCGACGACAACTGCCCCGAGTGGGATAAACCACACGCCGCCCATCACCACCAGTGAGCCGATCAACGTTGGGGAAATGGCCAACCCCGAATGGTTGTTCAGTACCTGCCAGGTGAAATAGTTCGCGGTATTCAGCACCGTACCAGGACGATCTGGCCAGACCCAACTGGGGATAAATACGTAGAAATCCCGAATAATAGGTGCGAGCCCCTGGAATTCAATCTTGTCGTAATTTTGCAGCAAGAGACCCAGATTCTCCCACGGAGAGAACGTATCTCGGGTCAAATAAAGGAAGGTATAAAACGCTTCGTCACCGCTGACGTTCAGGCCATAGCGCTTAAGCGCCAGCCAGAACATCCCGACGATCCCTAGCACACCCGCCACCGCCAGCATCCAGAGAGAGATCCATCCGCGAATAATGCCGATAAACAAGAAGATGGCGAAGGCGATGATGATGTTGGCACGCGTCCCGCCGACAATCATGTACGTTAACAGGCCGAAACCCACAGTACTGACCAGGAAGAAAATCCAGGCCCGGCTGTCCTGACGCAGGAAGTACACCACCAGCATGGCTGGTATAAAGAAATAGAAGAAGCGCTTAAGCGCTACGCCTGATACTTCACTGGAGAAAATTTGGCTGTAAGAATGCAGCTTAAACAACAGGAAGCCGTTATGGGCAAAGAAGATCCCGACGCTGAGCAGAGCCACTAACACCAGCATCAGCCACGTCAGGTGCGTCTCAACGCGATTCATGGTAAATAGCGGACGCCGCTCCATGTGCCCTGCCTTCGCCCTAAGCCGCGTTTTATAGGTCACATAGTAAATACCATAGAAACATGCCGCCGCGAGCTGAGCCTGCAACAGCACGTCCGCGGGCACCACCGATACCCCAAAACGAAACACCAGGGTACAGGTAAACGGAAAGCCGAAGAAAAAGGTCAACAGGTAAAGCAGTGAAAAGAAGACGTTGAAGTTAAAGCGCACGCGGCGAAACTCTTGATACGTCAACAATCCGATAAACCCGACCGACAGGAACCAGACAACAAATAACCCGCCAAATTGCGTCAGACTCATTTTTGCTCTCCAGCCGCGGTGCTAAGCGCGCGATGCCACCCATAGATA
Source organism: Enterobacter sp. Ap-1006 (assembly GCF_011752835.1). Classification (NCBI taxonomy): domain Bacteria; kingdom Pseudomonadati; phylum Pseudomonadota; class Gammaproteobacteria; order Enterobacterales; family Enterobacteriaceae; genus Enterobacter; species Enterobacter sp. Ap-1006. The sequence goes on from NZ_VWWU01000009.1 coordinate 55,520, forward strand.
TAGTTCGGGTTAAAGAAAGCGATGCTTTGTTTATCCAGTAAGCGTAGCTGGCGCTGAGCTTCCCGCACAGTCGCCTCATCCAGGATATCTCCGGTAAAGAGCACCGGAATATGCTGCTCAACCATGTCTTGCCAGAAAGGATTTTTCCGGTTCAGCACGCAGGGGATCCCGGCCTGAATCAGTAAGCAAAGTGTGCCGATACCCTGCTGGCGTGCAAAGATAAAATAGCCGAGATCGCACTGACGCAGCAGAGTGAGGTAATCATTGAATTCGATTTTTTCCGTCAGCACGTCAAGGTTTTCCGGGCTAAATAAACCGCCGCCAGCCTGCTTTACCTCTGCAATATAAGCTTCGTTATTTGTCGGGTATCCCATCGGCACAACAATGCGCACCGTGTCGCCAAATTGCTGATGAATAGCCTTCAGTGCATCAACATGCTGGTTACTGCGGTCACCAGAGTTACCCACGAGTAACGTCAACTTCCCGCTGCGTTCCCGATCAACAGCCATTGTATTGAGGCCAGGATCCATACGCGTTGGGAAATACAGCAGCTCGCCAGGCACCTGTGGGTGCCGCTGGTGAAAATAGCTTAAATCCCCACGCGTGGCGTAAACGCACCCAACTCGCCCTTGGGCAAAACGGCGTAACTGGTAAAAAAGCCGAAATTTGATGCTGCGTGAAACCTCATAAAGATCGGCTCCCCAGATATGCCAGTTCACCTGCTCCGGCTTTAGTCCCCCGGTTAGCAAGGCAATCCAAAGGCTGCCGTTAAACTGCCCGTGAAAAAAGAAACGCTGCTGTCGGTTAGCTCGAGCTTTTGCCACAATTTCTGCGGCAATAGCCTGCTTTGAAGGGCATAGAGAGATCGACAGCGCCGGAAAAGCGGACAGCAAAGAGCGATCCTCTGAAACCACGATAAATTCTCGTGCATGAGGCGTCGTGGCGGCCAGAACGTCGTTAAAAAAACGTAATACCGTCTGATTATGATGCGGGATATCAGATCCCAATACGTGAATCAGTGTTGTCATGCTCGTCTACGATAAATAAGAAATACGCCACAGCAGAGCGCAAAATAAACAATATAGGTCGCCATATAAGCCTGAGCCGCGCCCAGCGCACCATGAGCAGGTATTAACCAACGCGAAAAGCCGGTTAACAGCATAAACTGGCTGATTTCAGTCAAAATATAAAAGCGCAGTGACGCCTTCGCGATAACCAAATAGCCAAACACATAGGCGCCTACCTTCAGCACATCCCCCACCAGCTGCCAGGCAAACAAATCACGCATGGCGATAAATTTTGGCGAAAACAGTAGCCAGATGGCGAAATCACGCAGCAGCCAGACTGTCAGACTTGCGGTTGCCACGGCGGGCAGAACAAACTTTAGCGAGCGCACAATTTCACGCGTGATGGCGCTTTTTTCTTTCAGACGAGCAAGCGTTGGCAACAGGTAAACGCTAAAAGATGCCGTAATAAACTGCAGATAAGCATCTGAAATACTGCTTACCCCTTGCCAGATACCGACTTCGTCCCAACTGTAATGTTCCGCCAGCAGGTTTCGCATCATCACATAGGCCACGGGGAGCGTGACTGAGGTGATCAGCGCCATGAGCGTAAACTTACCAAGATGGCTGGCCAGCAGCTTATCCCAGCTTGGTATCAAATAGCCCAGCGGAACATGTTCACGCCTGACCAGCATAAGCACCGCAGGAACGACGACCAGAGCGGGGACCAACGCGAGACCTAACAGCGCCCCCTGGTAACCACCGAAGCGATAGCAAGCATAATAAGCCAGCACGCCAACAACGCTGCCTGTAATTAACGCAAGTGCGTTACCCGCCGCATCACGAAACCCCTTCATAATGGCCAGCGACAGGTTTGCCCAGGCAATGCCCATCTGGACCAGTGCCACCAGACGCACCAGGTTCTGGTAGTCCGCATGACCAAACAATCCGAGGCTTATCGGCTCCGCGGCCAGAACGAAGATCACGGCCAGCAGCGACGAAAAACCCAACACCATCGCCGAGGAGGTGCCAAGTACCCGCTTTAACTGCTCCGGATTGTCATGATGTTCAGCAACGTATTTGGTGACACCGTTAAAAATACCCGCACCAGCGAGCACGCCAAGCACGGTCACCATCTGACGAAAATTACCGGCCAACCCCACCCCAGAAGGGCCAAAGGCAACGGCCAGCATTTTGACCACCAGCAAACCGGCACCAATTTTTACCAGCGTGGACCCGGCGGTCCACAGTGACGCTTTAGCTAACGACATCTCAGGCGAAGTAACTTTGCAGCGTATTGATGATGGTGCGTTGGTTCACTGGCGGCAAGTTATAGAACAGCGGCAGGCGAAGCAAACGCTCACTTTCACGAGTGGTGAAGCGATCTTCCCCGTGGAATCGACCAAATTTCTCACCGGCCGGGCAAGTATGCAGCGGAATGTAGTGGAACACCGCCAGGATCTCCGCTTCTTTCAGGTAGGAAATCAGCGCGCTGCGGTCTTCAATATCGCGCAGCTTGATGTAGAACATATGGGCATTCTGCACGCAATTTTGAGGAATAGTCGGAAGTTCGATACGCCCGGCTTTTGCTAACGGCAAAAGAGCGTCGTGATAGGTTTGCCACAGCTTCAGACGCTGCTGGTTAATCTGTTCTGCCGCTTCAAGCTGCGCCCAAAGATAAGCCGCCTGCAGATCGGCCATTAGGTAGCTTGAGCCAATATCACGCCAGGTGTATTTATCCACCTGACCGCGGAAGAACTGACTGCGGTTGGTGCCTTTCTCACGAATGATTTCTGCCCGCTCGATTAAAGCAGGGTCGTTAATTAGCGTCGCGCCACCTTCCCCGCCCGCGGTATAGTTTTTCGTCTCATGAAAACTGAAACACCCGATGTGGCCAATTGCACCCAGCGCGCGGCCTTTATAAGTCGACATCACGCCCTGAGCGGCATCTTCCACCACAAACAGGTTATGTTTTTTGGCGATGGCCATGATGGTATCCATTTCACAGGCCACTCCTGCGTAATGGACCGGCACGATAGCTCGCGTTTTTTCAGTAATTGCCGCTTCAATTTTTGTTTCGTCGATGTTCATGGTATCAGGGCGCACGTCCACAAAGACGATGACGGCCCCTCGAAGCACAAAGGCATTAGCCGTCGAAACAAAGGTGTAGCTCGGCATGATCACTTCATCGCCAGGCTTGATATCCAGCAGGATAGCGGCCATCTCCAGCGAAGCTGTACAAGACGGCGTCAGCAGCACTTTCTTGCTGCCAAAACGTTGCTCCATCCATTGCTGGCAGCGGCGAGTAAATCCCCCGTCTCCGCACAGTTTGCCGCTGCCCATAGCAGCCTGCATGTATTCAAGTTCAGTACCAACGACCGGCGGAGCGTTAAATGGGATCATTTTTTCACCTGTATAACCAGAAGGCGGTGCTTTCTATGGTGGCACCGCTTTTAATGTAGCGACGCAGCGCGGCGGTATTACTCACCTGAGTTGCCACCCGCAGGGTTTGCAAACCACGCTGACGACACCAGTCTTGCGCAGCAGCCATCAGTTCCTCGCCCAATCCTCGTCCAGCAAGCAGGCCAATTCTGGCCTCGACATCATTTAACTGCCGTAACGTCACAAAGCCCTGGGGCTCATCGCCGTTCTGCCGCAACAGGCACTGGTGATCGAACGTGCCAAGGACGGCGTTTTCAATCCATTGCGCATAGAAACGGCCGCTGTCCCCGGCCTTATACCAGGGCGTACGAAAGCGGCTTTGCGTGAATACCTGAGAAGCCGCCTGGCGAAGCGAAGGGATATCATTCGGCTGGGCGATATCGACGGGAATATTTGCATTTTGCGTGCCAACAGAAAGGGCCAAATCCACTTCACCTTCGACAAGCTGGAAGCCAAGCTGCTGCAGACCATCCAGCCAGTCGGTACGATGAGAGGGAATTTTTGCCTGGACGCGCGACCAGGTATTTAACTGCTCTTCCTGCAGCGCAGGGGCTTCCTCAGAGAAGCGAACCGCGCAGCTGTTTACGTCAAAGAAACGATTTTCCCAGTCCAGAGGTGCCAGGGTGCCGTGAATTGGGCTCATCGTCAGTTATCGCCAAACGCCTTTGGTGTCGACAATCCACGGCTGATGCACCTTATCAGCAGGAACAGCTTTAAATTCTTTATGATCAACCAGCATCACCAACACGTCAGCCTGTGCAAGCGCGACGTCTGCCGAAGTTAATTCACAGTGGCCGACAAGCTTCCCTGGTAACTCGCGGATATTGGGTTCCACCACCAGCGTTTTACCGCCGTGCCATTCGGCCAGCATCTCAGCAATTTCCATTGCCGGACTTTCACGTAAATCGTCAATGTTGGGTTTAAAAGCAAGCCCGAAGCAGGCAATGGTGAGTTCGCTGGCGCGGCGGCCTGTTTCAGCCAGGCAATCGGCTATCGCCGCTTTGACCTGATTAATGACCCAAAGCGGCTTGTTGTCGTTCACTTCACGTGCGGTACGGATAAGACGAGCCTGCTCAGGGTTTTGCGAAACGATAAACCATGGATCGACCGCAATACAGTGCCCACCAACGCCGGGCCCAGGCTGCAGTACATTCACGCGAGGATGGCGATTGGCCAGGCGGATAAGTTCCCAGACGTTAATCCCCTGATCTGCACAAATCAGCGAGAGTTCGTTAGCAAAAGCAATATTGACATCGCGGAAGCTGTTTTCCGTCAGTTTACACATTTCGGCTGTGCGAGAGTTGGTGATAATACATTCGCCTTTAAGGAAAATGTTATACAACTCGCTTGCACGGGCAGAACATACCGGCGTCATACCGCCAACGACGCGATCGTTTTTGATAAGCTCAACCATCACCTGCCCCGGTAAAACGCGTTCCGGGCAATAGGCGATATTGATATCCGCAAGCTCCCCTACCTGTTGAGGGAAGCTCAAATCCGGACGCAGGGCAGCCAGCCATTCCGCCATTTGCTCCGTCGCGCCAACGGGAGAGGTTGATTCCAGCACGACAAGCACCCCTTTCTTAAGTACGGGCGCAATAGATTCTGCAGCCGATTTCACATAAACCATGTCGGGTTCATGATCGCCCTTAAAAGGGGTGGGCACAGCAATCAGATAAGCATCGGCCTCGACGGGCTGCACGGTAGCGCTCAGGTATCCACCCTCAACGGCAGATTTCACCACCTTGTCTAAATCAGGCTCAACGATGTGAATTTCACCTCGATTAATGGTGTCCACCGCCCGCTGGTTAATGTCCACGCCGATGACTTTTCGCTTGCTGGAGGCAAACGCGGCAGCGGTAGGCAGGCCTATGTAACCAAGGCCAATAACGGAGATGGTGGCAAAACTCATGATCTCACCTGATGTTGTTTTAAGGCATTCAAAATACGGCGGCAGGCTTCTCCATCCCCGTAAGGGTTATGGGCACGGCTCATCGCCTGGTATTCCTGCTCATCGCTGAGCAGTCGAGTGACCTCTGCCACAATTCGCTCTTCATCAGTCCCCACCAGCCGCACAGTGCCGGCGGCAACAGCTTCAGGACGCTCAGTGGTTTCACGCATTACTAAAACAGGCTTCCCAAGAGATGGTGCCTCTTCCTGAATCCCGCCGGAATCGGTCAAAATAAGCCAGGCGCGATCCATGAGATAAACAAACGGCAGATACTCCTGAGGCTCAATCAAAACAACGTTATCAACGTGCCCCAAAATTCGCCTTACCGGCTCACTGACGTTTGGATTCATATGAACCGGATATACGATTTGCACATCGCTGTTTTGTGCGGCAATTTTTGCCAACGCGTGGCAGATACGCTCAAACCCTTCTCCGAAACTTTCCCGACGGTGTCCGGTGACCAGAATCATTTTTTTTCCGGCATCGAGGAAGGGATGTTTCGCCTCTATTTCCTGGCGCACAGATTCCTGAGTCAGGACGCGATCTCGCACTGAGAGCAAGGCATCAATAACGCTATTGCCAGTCACGAAGATTTTTTGTTCGCTGATATTTTCTTTCAGCAGGTTCTGACGCGAGTTTTCCGTCGGTGCAAAATGCCAGGAAGCAAGATGTCCAGTTAATGTACGGTTTGCTTCCTCCGGCCACGGGGAGTAAAGGTCGCCGGTACGTAACCCCGCCTCAACGTGTCCAACAGGGATCCGCTGGTAGAAGGCAGCAAGGCTTGCAGCAACGGTCGTGGTTGTATCGCCATGAACCAAAACAACATCCGGCTTAAAGGATTCTAAAATAGGCTTCAGCCCTTCCAGAATACGGCAGGTAATTTCCGTCAAGCCCTGCCCCGGTTTCATAATGTTTAAGTCATAGTCTGGCGTAATGGAAAAGAGGTGTAATACCTGATCCAACATCTCACGATGCTGTGCCGTTACACATACTTTCGCGTCAAAAAACGCGTCTTTTGCCAACGCATCCACCAACGGCGCCATTTTAATAGCTTCCGGGCGCGTGCCAAAAACGGTTAATACTTTCACGGTGATTCTCTTATGTTGAATAAAGTGGAGGCATTCCATCGCTCCTCCACAAGATAAAGGGCCTACGCGGTCTTTGGACGGCGAGCTAAAGCTACGCCAGCACCAACCAGTGCCCCAACCGCACCCCACATAATCAGCAAGAATGCACGACGAGGGCTGTCACGCTTAACTGGCTCTTCTGGCGTGCGTAAATAGCGATAGTTTTGGAAACGAGTATCAACGGTTGGTCCGACATTCAGCGTGTTCAGCATCGCCCGGTTTTGATCGTAATCGATATCAAAATCAGGGCCCACGGCCTGAAGGCTTTCCAGGCGTGCCTGCAACATAGGGCGACCCAGCATGAACATTTCTGAATCCGGAAGTTCTTCTGCGGGAACATTCGTTTCGCTGCGGGTGATATTTTGCTGTTGAGCGATTTTCAACGCCTGCTCAATGCTTTTTACTTTGCGATCGTAGATAGAGTGCGCGACAGCCTCCTGCCGTTTCACCTGCGCTTTCATCTGAACGGTACGCGCCGCCCAGGCCCCGGTCAACTCTTCGTTCAGGTGGCTAGCCGCGCGCTGGCTTGCAAAAGCAACGTATTGCCGTAAAAGATTGTTGGCATCTGCAGCGGTTTCAGCCACCAGTTTGACGCTGTCGTTAATATTGCGCGCGCTGTCGCCCGGTGTGTACTGAATGTTGTCGACAATCTCATCCAACAGCGCAGCATCAGCTTTACTGTTACCGACCTGGCGCTGCTTGTAGTAATCCGTCTGTAGCCAGAAATCCCTACGGGTATCATATGCGGAAAGCTGCACAACGAATTCTTTATAGGCTTCGTCCATGACCGAAGGCTGCTCCACCGTCGCCATATTCGCTTTCACATCGAGGTTGCGCAGGAATTGCTGCTGAGAATAGTAGCCCCCAAGCATATTGACCGTTGGGCGATCTGTGATAGCCGTTGCACTCCACTCTTGCTTCGCTAAAAAGGTATAAATCAGCGCAATAAGGGCAAACACAAAGGCAATTCCGATAATCCAGAATTTGCCCTGCCACAGTGTGCGAAACAAGCCACGAATATCCAGCTCGTTTTCCACCACCGGGTAATTATCAGGCACATGCTCTTTCATCGCTTCCCCAATCCAAGTCTGACTAAATGTTTACGTTGTTGTTTCTGCGAATGCGACGTTTATGGCGTCTGATGAAACGGGCCACTTTCCAGGCTCGTTTAATACAAAAATCGTATAGCACGAATGCTAGCAAGAACAATGCCAACATCAGCCACTCTGGAATAAAATGTAGATACTCTGCCGCAACACCAATGGCAGCAAGCAACGCTGCAGCAAGGGTGATCAGCACAAACGCTTGTCTCGAAGTAAACCCAGCCCGCATGATCAAATGATGAATATGCTGTCGATCTGCGGAGAAAGGACTCATGCCTTTGCGCAGCCGACGATACATAATAGCAATCATATCCATCAGCGGGATGGCGATGATCCATAACGCGGTCACCGGGCTGATGGGGTGTGTTTTACCCTGGGTCGTCTCCAACAGGATCCAGATAACCGTAAAACCGATTAACGTGCTGCCAGCGTCGCCCATGAAAACTTTATAGCGCCGCCCTAACAAGCCAAGATTCAGAAGTATATAGGGCAAAATGGCAACAATCATCGCGAAACACCACATCGCAAGGCTGTGCTGACCATCCAAAAGAAGAATTATGCCCATGGCAGCAAAAGAAACCGAAGAGAGTCCCCCCAGCAAACCATCAATGCCGTCCACCATGTTGAATGCGTTGATTGCCGCCCAAACCGCAAATAGCGTCAGGAAGTAGCCAAATGGCCCCAGAACCAACTCCCATGAACCAAAAATGAAACCCAGGCTGCTAAGGTAAAGCTTGCCATAGGACATCATGATGATGGCAATCAGGGCTTGAACAAAAGCTCTTATCTTAACGCTGATATCGAAGCGATCGTCCAGCGCACCGACCAGGACCAACACGCCGGCGCAGGAAAGGTAAAGCCAAAGATGTGGAATGTAATCATTGCTAATTAAAAAAGTAAAACATATCCCTGCAAATACGGAAATACCGCCTACCAGTGGGATTGATCCCTGGTGACGTTTACGGAAATTAGGTTTATCAACCAACCCTATTTTGCGAGCAGCTTTTCGCGCACAAAAAAGAAATGCGGTGGTAAATAAAAAGACCAGGATTAAATCAGTTCCAGCGGTGAATAGATTCACAGTGAAAACTCTCGACGAAATAAAGGATCAGATTCATTAGCATCATAGTAGCTCTCTGCCAGACCGGTATGTGTCACGGTTTCTCCTTGAAATGACCGCACGTTATACGTGCAGGTTGATGCTTGATCCGAAAAAAACACACTATCTATGGTTAGATGAAGGCAAGCTATAGGAATTAGCTGCTATGCATATCGTATAGAGCAGAAACGAAAAACGCCACGACTAAGCGTGGCGTTCCCCGAGTTTTTGTTGCTTACGAGCGCTTCATCATGTCGAAGAAGTCATCGTTTGTTTTGGTCATCGCCAGCTTATTGATGAGGAATTCCATGGCATCAATTTCACCCATTGGATGAATGATTTTGCGGAGAATCCACATTTTCTGCAGCTCTTCCTGCGTGGTAAGCAGCTCTTCTTTACGCGTACCGGAACGGTTGTAATCGATGGCCGGGAAGACGCGTTTCTCAGCGATCTTACGGGACAGATGCAGCTCCATGTTACCGGTGCCTTTGAACTCTTCGTAGATGACTTCATCCATTTTAGAGCCGGTATCGATAAGCGCGGTGGCGATAATAGTCAGGCTACCGCCCTCTTCCACATTACGTGCAGCACCGAAGAAGCGTTTTGGACGATGCAGGGCGTTCGCATCCACACCACCAGTCAGGACTTTACCCGATGCCGGAACAACGGTGTTGTAGGCACGAGCCAGACGAGTGATGGAATCGAGCAAAATGATAACGTCTTTCTTATGTTCAACCAGACGTTTCGCCTTCTCGATAACCATTTCAGCAACCTGAACGTGGCGAGAAGCCGGCTCATCAAAGGTAGAAGCAACAACTTCACCTTTAACCAGACGCTGCATCTCGGTGACTTCTTCTGGACGTTCGTCGATCAGCAGCACCATCAGCACACAGTCTGGGTGGTTATAGGCAATGCTCTGCGCGATGTTCTGCAGCAGCATGGTTTTACCGGCTTTTGGCGGTGCCACGATCAGACCACGCTGGCCACGACCAATTGGTGATGCCAGATCCAGTACACGCGCGGTTAAGTCTTCGGTAGAACCGTTACCACGCTCCATACGCAGACGAGAGTTTGCATGCAGAGGCGTTAAGTTTTCGAACAGGATCTTGCTACGGGCATTTTCCGGCTTGTCGTAGTTAACTTCGTTAACCTTCAGCAGCGCAAAGTAGCGTTCGCCTTCTTTTGGCGGACGAATCTTACCGGAGATGGTATCCCCTGTGCGGAGGTTGAAACGGCGGATTTGGCTGGGAGAAACGTAGATGTCGTCGGGACCGGCGAGGTAGGAGCTGTCTGCGGAACGGAGGAAACCAAATCCATCCTGCAGTATCTCCAGCACACCGTCACCAAAGATATCTTCGCCACTCTTAGCGTGTTGCTTCAGGATGGAGAAAATGATGTCCTGCTTGCGCATGCGGGCTTGGTTTTCCAGCCCCATATTTTCGCCGAGAGTAATCAGCTCAGAAACCGGCGTATTCTTTAATTCGGTAAGATTCATAATGGTGGGTTCTTAAACTCGGGGTAAATCTCGAACTTAGTTTCGTGAATGGTATGGCAGGGTCATCCATGCCTGTTTAATGGCTACCACACATGTCTGATCGCTGCCTGGTCATAGGAAAAACGCAGAACTGAAACGACGAGACGGAATGGGTGATAAGCCCGAATTCGGTTATGCGTCCGTTGTGATTGCTGTAAAAGCGAGTTGATTTGACAGCGAACGGGAAGCATTAAGGTAATACAAAGATTCAAACTTAAGGGCAAGTTTAAAGCGAAGTCATAGGTAACTTAGCATGTGTGACGCCGGGCGTCCAGCAGCTCGCAAAAAAATGCAAGTGCGGCACGCACCGGCTGAGATTCCATTATGCCAGATTGGCGTCGAGGAACTCTTTTAACTGGCCTTTAGACAGCGCACCAACTTTGGTCGCAGCGACTTCGCCATTTTTGAACAGCAACAGGGTTGGGATACCGCGGATGCCGTACTTCGGTGCCGTGCCCGGGTTCTGGTCGATGTTCAGCTTAGCTACGGTGATTTTGCCCTGATATTCATCAGCGATCTCGTCGAGAATCGGGGCGATCATTTTGCATGGACCACACCACTCTGCCCAGAAATCAACCAGAATCAACCCTTCAGCTTGAAGCACGTCCGTGTCGAAACTGCCGTCAGTCAGGTGAATAATTTTATCGCTCATGTTCAACTCCACAGGATTATGTCTACCTTGTTGGTGTAGCATTAACCAACTTGGGGTGACTTTATTTCACCCGGTTTATTTCAACGGATGTGCTTTCGTAAAGCAATAGTAAACTGATATTCTACCACACTATGAGCAAAACACATTTGACCGAAAAGAAGTTTTCCGACTTCGCCCTGCACCCTAAGGTGATTGAAGCCCTTGAAAATAAAGGGTTCCATAACTGCACCCCAATTCAGGCACTGGCACTTCCGCTGACTCTGGCGAATCGTGACGTTGCAGGGCAGGCGCAAACCGGTACAGGCAAAACGATGGCGTTTCTGACGTCCACGTTCCACTATTTACTTTCTCACCCGGTTCCAGAGAACCGTCAGGTGAATCAACCGCGCGCCTTGATTATGGCGCCAACCCGCGAGTTAGCGGTACAGATTCACTCTGATGCGGAACCGTTAGCTCAGGCGACTGGCCTGAAGCTTGGCCTTGCCTATGGCGGCGACGGCTATGACAAACAGCTGAAAGTGCTGGAAAGCGGCGTCGATATTTTGATCGGCACCACCGGCCGACTGATTGACTACGCTAAACAAAATCACATTAACCTGGGCGCGATTCAGGTTGTCGTCCTGGATGAAGCGGATCGCATGTACGATCTCGGCTTTATCAAAGATATTCGCTGGCTGTTCCGCCGCATGCCGCCGGTAACCCAGCGCCTGAACATGCTGTTCTCAGCCACGCTTTCCTACCGCGTACGTGAACTAGCTTTCGAGCAGATGAACAACGCGGAATATGTGGAAGTTGAGCCCGAGCAGAGAACCGGCCACCGCATTAAAGAAGAGCTTTTCTATCCTTCTAACGAAGAGAAAATGCGCCTGCTGCAAACGCTGCTCGAAGAAGAATGGCCGGACCGTGCCATCATCTTCGCTAACACTAAGCATCGCTGTGAAGATATCTGGGGCCATCTGGCTGCCGATGGTCACCGAGTTGGTTTGCTAACCGGTGATGTTGCACAGAAAAAACGCCTGCGTATTCTGGAAGAGTTTACTCGTGGCGATCTGGATATTCTGGTCGCAACAGACGTAGCGGCTCGCGGCCTGCATATCCCAGCTGTTACTCACGTTTTCAACTACGATCTGCCTGATGACTGTGAAGATTACGTTCACCGCATCGGCCGTACCGGTCGTGCTGGCGCCAGCGGTCATTCCATCAGCCTGGCATGTGAAGACTACGCGCTGAACCTGTCGGCGATTGAAACCTATATTGGCCACGCCATTCCGGTAAGCAAATATAACGCTGAAGCACTGTTAAATGAGTTCCCACCGCCAAAACGTCTGACCCGCAGCCGCCCTGGCAACGGTCCACGCCGCGGTGGCGCTCCTCGTGGTAATCGTCGTCGCGCAGGTTAAAAAAATCTATGCTTAGCACCGCCTCACTCTATGCAGCAATTGATCTGGGTTCTAACAGTTTTCATATGTTGGTTGTGCGTGAGGTGGCAGGAAGCATACAAACCCTGACCCGCATTAAGCGAAAAGTTCGCCTCGCTGCTGGCCTCAACAGCGAGTGCGTTCTCTCCCCGGAAGCCATGGAGCGCGGCTGGCAATGCCTGCGCTTATTTGCCGAACGACTCCAGGATATTCCTCAGAATCAAATTCGCGTTGTGGCTACAGCCACGCTGCGCCTCGCCGTTAATGCCGATGTTTTTTTGCAAAAAGCTCAGGAAATACTGGGTTGCCCGGTGCAGGTTATTCGTGGTGAAGAAGAAGCCCGCCTGATTTATCAGGGCGTTGCCCACACTACCGGCGGCGACGATCGACGTCTGGTCGTTGACATCGGTGGAGCAAGTACCGAGCTGGTGACGGGCATCGGAGCGCAAACAACCTCGTTATTCAGCCTCTCGATGGGCTGTGTCACATGGCTGGAGCGTTTCTTTAGCGACAGAAATCTCGGTCAGGAAAACTTCGCGGCTGCAGAGGCGGCGGCTGCAGAAGTGCTCAATCCAGTCATTGCCGAGCTTAAAAGCCACGGCTGGAAGATTTGTGTTGGCGCGTCTGGAACCGTGCAGGCGCTGCAGGAAATCATGATGGCGCAGGGAATGGATGAACGCATTACCCTTGCAAAACTGCAGCAGCTAAAACAGCGAGCAATTCAGTGCGGCCGGCTGGAAGAGCTGGAAATTGAAGGCCTTACGCTTGAGCGCGCGCTGGTTTTCCCAAGCGGTCTGGCCATTCTCATCGCTATCTTCCAACAGCTTGATATTGAATGCATGACGCTTGCTGGTGGCGCGCTGCGTGAAGGTTTGGTCTATGGAATGCTGCATCTTGCGGTGGACCAGGAGATTCGTCAGAGAACGCTACGTAACGTTCAGCGCCGTTTTATGGTAGATACCAGCCAGGCGGCTCGCGTGGAACAGCTTGCGCAGAATTTTGCTTCACAAATCGCAGAGCCGTGGGGGCTGGATCCCCTCAGTCAGCAGATGCTGGCGAGCAGCGCCCTGCTGCATGAAATTGGCTTAAGCATCGATTTTAAACATGCCCCGCAGCATGCGGCCTATCTGGTGAGAAATCTGGATTTGCCGGGCTACACGCCCGCGCAGAAAAAATTGCTGGCAACGCTGCTGCTTAACCAGACCAATCCCGTCGATCTCTCTTCGCTCCACCAGCAAAACGCAGTCCCGCCGCGCGTGGCGGAAAGACTCTGCCGTCTTTTACGTCTGGCGATTATTTTCGCAAACCGCCGCAGAGACGATATCCTGCCCGAGATTAAACTGCAGGTCGACGGCGAAACCCTGCATCTGGCATTGCCCGACACCTGGCTTGCCTGTCACCCTCTCGGTGCCGAACTGCTGGAACAGGAAAAACTTTGGCAGAGCTACGTTCACTGGCCGCTCAGCGTCAATTAATCTAGCTTTTACGCGCTTTGGCCAGCATCTCGCGGATGTTGGCCACATTACTCTGCCCTTTTTGCATTCGCTCTTCAGCAGAAACCACTTTCCGCTCAGTTTCCCAGCTTAAATCGTCCTGTGGCAGCTCCATCAGGAACCGGCTAGGTTCAGGCCGTATCAGCTCGCCATACTGCCGACGTTCCCGGCAAAGCGTAAACGTCAGCTCTTTTTGCGCCCGGGTAATCCCCACGTAAGCCAGACGACGCTCTTCATCCACGTTATCTTCGTCGATGCTGCTTTGGTGCGGCAAAATCCCTTCTTCCATGCCCACAAGGTAGACGTAGGGGAATTCCAGCCCCTTAGAAGCATGTAGAGTCATCAACTGAACCTGATCGGCCTCTTCTTCGCTTTCACCACGCTCCATCATGTCACGCAGGGTAAAACGCGTGACCACCTGGATTAACGTCATCGGCTCATTCAGGTCGTTGCCTTCAAGCATCTCGGTCATCCAGCTGAAAAGCTGGTTAACGTTTTTCATCCGCATTTCGGCAGCTTTTGGGCTGGGCGAGGTTTCGTACAGCCAGCTTTCGTAGTCGATGCCGTGGATCAGGTCTCGCACGGCGGCCACCGGCTCGCGCTCGGCAAGCGTTGCCACGTCCCGCAGCCAGTGGGTAAAACGCTGCAACGCATCAAGACCGCGCCCGCTGAGCGTCTGGCTTAAGCCCATATCGAAGCTGGCAGTAAACAGGCCTTTATTACGCTGCATCGCCCACTCGCCAAGCTTTTGCAGCGTTGCCGGGCCAATTTCGCGCTTGGGTGTATTTACAATACGCAGAAATGCGCTGTCATCATCCGGGTTCGTCAACACGCGCAAATAGGCGAGCAGATCTTTAATTTCCGGACGAGAGAAAAATGAAGTGCCGCCGGAGATACGATACGGGATGCGGTTTTGCATCAGCATCTTTTCGAACACCCGCGACTGGTGGTTGCCGCGGTACAGAATCGCGTAATCTTTATAGTTGGTTTTATTAATAAAGTGGTGGGCGATAAGCTCGCCGGTGACGCGCTCGGCCTCATGCTCTTCATGATTAGCCGTCACGACCTTCAATTCTGCGCCGTGTTCAAGTTCAGAGAAAAGCCGCTTCTCAAAAACGTGCGGATTGTTGGCGATCAGAATATTGGCCGCATTCAAAATCCGGCGGGATGAGCGGTAGTTCTGCTCAAGCTTGATGACTTGCAGCGCCGGAAAATCTTTGCTCAGCAGAACCAGGTTTTGCGGGTTCGCCCCTCGCCAGGAATAGATAGACTGGTCATCGTCGCCTACAACGGTAAAGCGCGCCCGCGCGCCAACCAACAGTTTCACCAGCTCGTACTGGCTGGTGTTGGTATCCTGATATTCATCTACCAGCAGATAGCGAATACGGTTTTGCCAGCGCTCCCGGACTTCTGCATTGCGCTGCAGCAGTAGCGTTGGCAGCAAAATCAGATCGTCAAAATCCAGCACGTTGCAGGACTTCAGGTGCGTGTCGTAAAGGCCGTAGCAATGGGCAAAAATACGATCCCGTTCGCCCTTCGCCTGCGCGGCGGCCTGCGCCGGAGACAACAACCCGTTCTTCCAGTTGGAGATGGTTGAAATCAGCTGTTGAAGCAGCACCTTATCGTTTTCTAACAGGCCTTCAGTTAGCTCTTTTAGCAGCGCGGTCTGATCGGTATCGTCAAACAGCGAGAAGTTAGATTTCATACCAAGCGCCGCGTACTCGCGCTTGATAATCTCCAGCCCCAGCGTGTGGAAGGTCGAGATCATCAACCCCCGTGCCTCTTTGCGCCCCAGCGTCTGCGAAACGCGCTCTTTCATTTCGCGGGCGGCCTTATTGGTAAAGGTCACCGCCGCGATTTGGCGCGCCTGATAGCCACTTTCGCGAATCAGATGCGCAATTTTATTGGTGATAACGCGCGTTTTACCCGAGCCCGCCCCGGCCAAAACCAGGCAGGGTCCGGTGACAAATTCGACGGCTTGTTGTTGGCCAGGGTTTAAACGCATACGGTCACTCAATGAAAGTCAGGAGGGGACAAAAACAGCGTGGTAGTATAGCGAGCGTAATCAACATGACTCAAGGCACTATCATGGCAAAAACCGCAGCAGCACTGCATATCCTTGTAAAGGAAGAAAAACTGGCTCTGGACCTTCTGGAGCAGCTTAAAAACGGTGGCGACTTCGAAAAACTGGCGAAGAAGCACTCTACCTGCCCGTCCGGCAAAAAAGGCGGCCATTTAGGTGAATTCCGTCAGGGGCAGATGGTTCCTGCGTTCGATAAAGTGGTCTTTTCCTGCCCACTGCTGGAGCCTTACGGTCCGCTGCACACTCAGTTCGGCTACCACATCATCAAGGTGTTGTACCGTAACTAAGCCAAAGGCCGGGATATCCGGCCTTTTCTTTACTTTGTCGACTGCAGCGTCTGCTGGGCTTCATGCTTCAGCAAATGCGTGCCGACCGCCATCTGGAACACTTTAAAAATAATGCCGTTCACGAAAGTGGTCAGCGTGAGGGTAATAAACGCCGTCATAATCCAGTCGATCACCGGCATCCCGCTGTGCAGCAAATAGGGACGGTAAATCAGCATTCCGGCAAACACGACCCAGTGGCTAAGGCAGTAGAAACATTGAAAGAGATGGCCCAGCATCGCATGCTTTTTCGCCGTCCAGCCGCGTAACCCTGCAAACAGTTCAGTTTGCGTTATCGTCATCGAAATACTGGCGGCGGCCAGGGCGATCATCAGACAAACTGGCAGATCCATGGTTAAGGTTGAAATCATTCCTCGTGCCCCTTTTCATTGAAATAGCTAATAAATTCGCTCCCGATATCTTGCAATGTCAGGCTTTTGAACCGCGCCAGCACCAGCTCTTCAGCGGCGGTAAACGTCTCGGACATCACGCGATTGACGCCCTGCTCCACCAGGCATTGCGGGTTTTCATTGCGGTTGCCTAGCGCAAACAGACCCGGCGATCCCAGCGCCAGATAAATATCCAGCAGCGTCACTTCGCTGGCCGGGCGGCAGAGTCTCCAGCCGCCGTGGTGACCTTTGGTTGAGCAGACGATGTTGTTCTCGCGTAGACCGGCGAGCACTTTACGAATAAACGCCGGATTGCCGTCGATAAAGGCGGCCATTTGTTCCGATGTGAGCGGTTTGTCCATCTGCTCCAGGTGAAGCAGGATGTGCAATGTTGCTGAGAAGGAGTTATTTATTTTCATGTAACTTACAATATTACATAAAAGGAGAGGCGGCAAGATAACAGGCACAAAAAAAGGCGCCGAAGCGCCTTTTTCATTTCAAAAACACATTAGCCAGCAACAGCGATGCGTTTCATGTCGGTCATGTAGCCACGCAGTTTTTGACCCACTTTTTCGATTTCGTGGCTGCGAATGGCTTCATTGACGTCACGAAGCTGAGCGTTGTCTACCGCAGCGGCTGGGATCTCTTTACCCAGATCGCCCGGCTGCAGCGTGGTCATGAACTCTTTCAGCAGCGGTACGGCCGCGTAGGAGAACAGGTAGTTACCGTACTCAGCGGTATCAGAAATAACCACGTTCATTTCGTACAGGCGCTTACGAGCAATGGTGTTAGCAATCAGCGGCAGCTCGTGCAGGGACTCATAGTATGCCGACTCTTCGATGATGCCAGCGTCAACCATGGTTTCGAAGGCCAGCTCAACGCCCGCTTTCACCATGGCGATCATTACCACGCCTTTGTCGAAGTATTCCTGCTCGGAAATCTTACCTTCAAACTGCGGTGCAGTTTCGAAAGCAGTCTGGCCGGTCTCTTCACGCCAGGTATGCAGTTTCTTATCGTCGTTAGCCCAGTCAGCCATCATGCCGGAGGAGAACTCACCGGAGATGATGTCATCCATGTGTTTCTGGAACAGCGGAGCCATAATGGTTTTCAGCTGCTCGGACAGCGCGTTAGCGCGGATTTTTGCCGGGTTGGACAGACGGTCCATCATCAGCGTGATCCCGCCCTGCTTCAGCGCTTCGGTGATGGTTTCCCAGCCGAACTGAATCAGTTTTTCTGCATATGCAGCATCAGTACCTTCAGCCACCAGCTTGTCGAAGCACAGCAGAGAACCGGCCTGCAGCATACCGCACAGGATAGTTTGCTCGCCCATCAGGTCAGATTTCACTTCCGCAACGAAGGAAGACTCCAGCACGCCCGCACGGTGGCCACCGGTGGCTGCAGCCCAGGCTTTGGCAATCGCCATACCTTCGCCTTTCGGATCGTTTTCAGGGTGAACTGCGATAAGCGTTGGCACACCAAAACCACGTTTGTATTCTTCGCGCACTTCGGTGCCCGGGCACTTAGGTGCTACCATCACCACGGTGATATCTTTACGAATGGTTTCGCCGACTTCAACCACGTTGAAACCGTGGGAGTAGCCCAGCGCCGCGCCGTCTTTCATCATCGGCTGTACGGCCTGAACAACGGAAGAGTGCTGTTTGTCTGGCGTCAGGTTAACAACCAGATCCGCCTGTGGGATCAGCTCTTCATAAGTACCCACCTTGAAGCCATTTTCGGTCGCTTTACGCCAGGATGCACGTTTCTCGGCGATAGCTTCCGCACGCAGGGCATAGGAAACATCCAGCCCGGAGTCGCGCATGTTCAGACCCTGGTTAAGACCCTGAGCACCGCAGCCGACGATGACGACTTTTTTACCTTTGAGGTAGCTTGCTTCATCGGCGAACTCATCGCGCCCCATGAAGCGACATTTACCCAACTGCGCTAACTGCTGACGCAGGTTCAAAGTGTTGAAATAATTAGCCATCGTAGAACTCCGTATGTGTCGTGTTGTGCTTATTGTAAGGGCTCTGCAGCCGTGTCGTGCTGCCTAGAATGAACCCACTATATGACAGGAAATGCGTTGCTTAAATTGATATATTAACAACGTCGCGTTGCAATTATTGCAATGCAAAAACGAGGCTTGATGACCATGGATTTACGCGATCTGAAAACCTTTCTGCACCTGGCTGAAAGCCGCCATTTTGGGCGTAGCGCGCGCGCCATGCACGTCAGCCCCTCCACGCTTTCGCGCCAGATCCAGCGTCTGGAGGACGACCTCGGGCAACCTCTGTTTTTGCGTGATAACCGCACCGTGACGCTGACTGAAGCCGGCGAGCAATTACGGCTGTTTGCCCAGCACACGCTGCTGCAATATCAGCAGATGCGCCACACGCTTGGCCAGCAAGGTCCGTCCCTTAGCGGAGAGCTGCATCTGTTTTGCTCGGTGACCGCCGCATACAGCCATTTGCCGCCCATTCTGGACCGCTTCCGGGCTGAACATCCTTCCGTTGAAATTAAGCTGACCACAGGCGACGCCGCGGATGCGGTAGAAAAAGTTGATTCCAATGAAGCCGACCTGGCGATCGCCGGAAAACCAGAGTCCCTTCCGCCTGGCGTGGCTTTCTCAATGCTGGAAAATTTATCTGTGGCCTTGATCGCCCCCGCTTTGCCTTGCCCTGTCAGGGCGCAGGTAAGCCAACCGGAGCCAGACTGGGCCAAAATTCCGTTTATCATGCCCGAGCAAGGGCCCGTTCGCCGCCGTATAGAACTGTGGTTCCGCCGCCAGAAAATCAGTAACCCGGTAATCTACGCTACCGTCGCCGGCCACGAAGCCATGGTGTCAATGGTGGCGCTGGGATGTGGCGTCGCGCTGATCCCGGAAATCGTACTGGAAAACAGCCCGGAACCGGTGCGCAACCGCGTGCTGGTTCTGGAACGTAACGATGAAAAAGCGCCGTTTGAACTGGGCGTTTGCGTACAAAAAAAGCGGCTAAATGAGCCGCTTATCAGCGCGTTCTGGAAGCTTTTACCCGGCAGCCATTAACCGGCCAGGAAGAAGCGGAACGCCGGGTTCTGGGTTTCGTCGTGACATTCGTAACCCAGTTCGTTGAGCCGGGTTTCGAAGTCCGGCTCATTTTCACCCAACTCAAACGCCGCCAGAACTCGCCCGTAGTCAGTACCGTGGCTACGATAGTGGAACAGAGAAATGTTCCAGTGCGTTCCCAGCGTGCTCAAGAACTTCAGCAGCGCCCCCGGCGATTCCGGGAATTCAAAGCTGTACAACCGTTCGCGCAGCGGCTTCGAAGGTCGGCCGCCCACCATGTAGCGAACGTGCAGCTTCGCCATTTCGTCGTCAGAGAGATCGACCACACCGTAGCCGCCTTCGCTGAGCTGAGCGATGATCTCTTTACGCTCTTCCAGTCCGCGGGTCAGTCGCACCCCAACAAAAATGCAGGCATCGTCAGAGCTGGCGTAACGGTAGTTGAACTCAGTGACCGAGCGACCGCCCAGCAGCTGGCAAAACTTCAGGAAACTGCCTTTTTGCTCTGGAATGGTGACCGCCAGCAATGCTTCCCGCTGCTCGCCCAGTTCACAGCGCTCCGAGACATAGCGTAGCCCGTGGAAATTCACGTTTGCGCCAGACAGCACATGCGCCAGGCGTTCGCCACGAATGTTGTGCTGCTGGATGTACTTTTTCATCCCCGCCAGCGCCAGTGCTCCGGAAGGCTCGGCGACAGCACGCACGTCTTCGAACAAATCCTTCATCGCCGCGCAGATGGCATCGCTGTCCACGGTGATAATGTCGTCCAGGTATTCCTGGCACACGCGGAAGGTTTCGTCGCCGATGCGCTTAACAGCGACACCTTCGGCAAACAGCCCTACGCGCGGCAGCTCAACCGGGTGCCCGGCATCCAGCGCCGCCTTGAGACAGGCAGAATCTTCGGCCTCAACCGCAATCACTTTGATCTGTGGCATCAGTTGCTTGATCAAAACCGCTACGCCAGCCGCCAGGCCACCACCGCCAACCGGCACGAATACGCGATCGATGTGCGCATCCTGCTGCAGCAGTTCCAGCGCAACCGTACCCTGCCCGGCGATAACTGCCGGGTGATCAAACGGAGGCACGTAGGTGAAGCCTTGCTGCTGAGAAAGTTCGATGGCTTTGGCTTTTGCCTCATCGAAATTAGCGCCATGCAGCAACACTTCGCCGCCGAAGGCCCGTACAGCATCGACTTTGATATCCGCAGTAGCCACAGGCATAACGATCAGCGACTTAATACCCAATCGCGTGGACGAAAGCGCGACGCCCTGGGCGTGATTTCCCGCAGAAGCGGTGATCACGCCGCAGGCTTTTTGCTCGCTGTTCAAGCCCGCAATCATCGAATAAGCCCCGCGCAGCTTGAAGCTATGCACAGGCTGACGGTCTTCACGCTTAACCAGAATGACGTTATCAAGGCGCGACGAAAGCTTTTCCATTTTCTGCAGCGGCGTTACCTGCACGACTTCGTAAACCGGCGCGCGCAATACCGCGCGCAGATACTCTGCTCCGCCGGGGGCATCGGGTAGCGGTTGTGACTCAGCCATAATTAGCCTCCAAGCTTGCTTTTATCACGCACGGCGCCTTTATCCGCACTGGTGGCGAGGCTGGCGTAGGCGCGCAGGGCGAAGGAAACCTGGCGCTCACGATTGCGAGGAGTCCATGCCGCTTCACCGCGAGCTTCCTGCGCTTCACGGCGTGCAGCCATTTCCTGATCGGTAAGCTGCAGCTGAATACCGCGATTAGGGATATCGATGGCAATCATGTCGCCGTCTTCAATCAGAGCGATATTGCCGCCGCTGGCTGCTTCCGGAGAAACGTGGCCGATCGACAGACCCGAGGTCCCGCCGGAGAAACGCCCGTCGGTGACCAGCGCGCAGGCTTTACCCAGTCCCATAGATTTCAGGAAGGTGGTTGGGTAGAGCATTTCCTGCATACCAGGCCCGCCTTTCGGCCCCTCGTAACGAATAACAACCACGTCACCTGCAACGACTTTACCGCCGAGGATGGCTTCTACCGCATCGTCCTGACTTTCATAAACTTTGGCCGGGCCGCGGAATACCAGGCTGCCTTCATCCACACCAGCGGTTTTAACAATACAGCCGTTTTCCGCGAAGTTGCCGTACAGAACGGCCAGGCCGCCATCTTTGCTGTAGGCATTTTCCAGTGAGCGAATGCAACCGTTAGCGCGATCGTCATCCAGCGTGTCCCAGCGGCAACTCTGCGAGAAAGCCTGGGTAGTACGAATGCCCGCCGGACCCGCGCGGAACATCGTTTTCACCGCCTCGTCTTTGGTCAGCATTACATCGTATTGTTCCAGCGTCTGCGGCAGGGAAAGGCCAAGCACGTTTTTCACTTCGCGGTTCAACAATCCGGCGCGATCCAGCTCGCCGAGGATCCCTAGTACGCCACCCGCACGGTGCACGTCTTCCATATGGTATTTCTGGGTGCTTGGCGCGACTTTACACAGCTGTGGAACTTTGCGGGACAGCTGGTCAATGTCGGTCATGGTGAAGTCGATTTCAGCTTCTTGCGCGGCGGCCAGCAGGTGCAGAACGGTGTTAGTGGAGCCGCCCATGGCGATATCCAGCGTCATGGCGTTTTCGAACGCCTCTTTGCTGGCGATGCTGCGCGGGAGCGCGGTGGCATCATCCTGCTCGTAATAGCGCTTGGTCAGTTCAACAATGCGTTTACCCGCGTTCAGGAACAACTCTTTGCGGTCGGCATGCGTCGCCAGCAGTGAACCGTTACCCGGCTGAGACAGACCTAGCGCCTCGGTCAGGCAGTTCATGGAGTTGGCCGTGAACATACCTGAACAAGAGCCGCACGTTGGACACGCGGAGCGTTCAACCTGCTCGCTTTGCTCGTCAGAAACTTTCGGATCCGCACCCTGAATCATCGCATCGACCAGATCCAGCTTGATGATCTGGTCGGAAAGTTTAGTTTTCCCGGCTTCCATCGGGCCGCCGGAAACGAAGATCACCGGAATGTTCAGGCGCAGTGAGGCCATCAGCATCCCAGGGGTGATTTTGTCGCAGTTGGAGATACAAACCATGGCATCGGCGCAGTGGGCGTTAACCATGTACTCAACCGAGTCGGCAATCAGCTCGCGGGACGGCAGGGAATAGAGCATACCGCCATGCCCCATCGCGATACCGTCATCCACCGCAATGGTGTTGAACTCTTTCGCTACGCCGCCGGAGGCTTCGATTTGTTCGGCAACCAGTTTACCCAGGTCGCGCAGGTGAACGTGGCCCGGTACGAATTGGGTAAAGGAGTTGACGACCGCAATGATCGGTTTGCCAAAATCGGCGTCGGTCATCCCCGTTGCGCGCCATAGCGCGCGGGCACCCGCCATATTGCGGCCGTGGGTTGTAGTGGCGGAACGATACTTAGGCATGCTTTATTTACTCCAGTCTGTCGGGTAGCAGGCGGTCAGTTGCCGCCCGCCTGATTATATTTTTGTTTAAGACTTACGGGTTTACCTGATCTAACCAGCCCCACTTGTCTTCGGTTTCGCCGGTGAACAAGCCAAAGAATGCCTGTTGAATACGTTTGGTGACCGGGCCACAGCGGCCTTCGCCCACCTGAATGCGGTCTACGCTGCGTACCGGGGTGATTTCGGCGGCGGTACCGGACATAAAGACTTCGTCGGCCAGGTACAGAGATTCGCGCGACAGCACCTGCTCACGGACTTCAATGCCCAGGTCTTTTGCCAGCTTGATGATTGCATCGCGGGTAATCCCCGGCAGCGCTGAAGAGGTAAATGGCGGGGTGTAGATCACGCTGTCTTTTACTTCGAACAGGTTTTCACCCGCGCCCTCAGACAGGAAGCCGTTCACATCGAGCGCAATCCCTTCCTGATAGCCGTGGCGGCGTGCTTCGCTGCCGACCAGCAGAGAAGAAAGGTAGTTACCGCCCGCTTTGGCCGCGGTAGGAATGGTGTTTGGTGCCGCACGGTTCCAGGAAGAGACCATTGCATCAATCCCCTGATCCAGCGCTTCAGCGCCCAGATAAGCGCCCCACGGGAAGGCCGCAATGATCACGTCGGTGGTATACCCTTCCGGCGGATTAACGCCCATACCTACGTCGCCAACAAAGACCAGAGGGCGAATGTAAGCGCTGGTGAGATTATTTTTACGGATAACCGCACGACAGGCTTCCATCAGCTCATCCACGCTTTGCGATACCGGGAAGCGATAGATTTTTGCTGAGTCACGCAAGCGCTGCATGTGTTCACGATGACGGAACACCACTGGCCCTTTGTGCGAGTCGTAGCAACGGATGCCTTCGAAGACCGAAGTACCGTAGTGCAGCGCGTGGGACATTACGTGAACTTTCGCTTCTCCCCACGGAGTCATCTCGCCATTGAACCAGATGTAATCAGCTTTCTTGGTCGTCATTGTTCTCTTCCTTTTACGCTCAGGCGCGGATTTGTTGTGATGTTGGTTGCTGGATTTCAACGCAGGCAACGTCAACCAGCTTGCTTAATTGAGTAAACAGTAATTCGACTGGCCGCAGGCTAGCAACGGTCAATTCAATATTAATATTGTCGGTATTCCCCGCCGCGGCCATATTCATCGCGCAGATCTGGAATCCACGATGGCGCACTACGCGTAAAACACGTTCTAACGTTTCCGGGCGGAAGCGAGCCTGCACTGCGAGCTGATGTTGCATCATGATAATTTCTCCAGCATTTGCGAGTTACTGGCACCGGGCGGTACCAACGGCCAGACGTTTTCGTACTCATCAATCGAGACGTGAAGCATGTACGGGCCGTCGCTGTTCAGCAGGGCGTCTAACGCGGCTTCTACCTGGTCTTTACGGGTGATGTGCTGGCCTGGAATGCCAAAGGCGCTGGCCAGCGTGAGGAAATCAGGGTTGTCGGTCAGGGTGGTTTCACTGTAGCGCTCTTCAAAAAACAGCTGCTGCCACTGTCTCACCATGCCCAGGCGTTGGTTATCGAGCAGCAGGATTTTGACCGGCAACTGTTTGCGTTTGATAGTGCCTAACTCCTGAACGTTCATCATGAAAGAGCCATCGCCGGAGACACAAATAACCGTATCTTCCGGCCTTGCAACCTGGGCACCAACGGCCGCGGGTAAACCAAAGCCCATCGTGCCAAGCCCGCTGGAAGTGATGAAGTTCTCCGGGCGGGTGAAGGTCATGTGCTGTGCGGTCCACATCTGATGCTGGCCTACGTCGGTGGTCACAACGGCTTCTGCTGATTTGCGCTCGGAGAGCTGCTTCAGCAGCAAGGGGGCATAGATAGCCTGACCCGGATGATCGTAGCGCCACTGGTGTTCTTCGTTCAGGGCGGCAATATGCTGCTGCCAGGAAGCAATGTGCAACGGCTGTTGCAAGGCCGGTAAAAGCTGATTCAGCGGCCCCTGCAACGCGACATGCGCCTGGCGCAGCTTGCTCAGCTCCGCAGGATCGATATCCATGTGGATAACTTTGGCGTGCGGAGCAAAGGTATTCAGCTTCCCGGTGACGCGATCATCGAAACGGGCTCCAACGGCCAACAGCAGATCGCACTCCTGAACGGCGAGGTTCGCCGTCTTGGTGCCGTGCATTCCCAACATACCGGTATAAAACGCATGGTCGGCCGGGACTGCACCCAGCCCTTTCAGGGTGACTGTGGAAGGCATACCCGTGACGGAAATAAACTCACGGAGCGCTGGAACCGCCTGCGCCATCCCAACGCCGCCGCCAACGTAAAGCATCGGCTTTTTGGCCTGAGCGAGCATTTCACGGGCCTGCTGCAATTCAGCCAACGGTAGGTCAGCATCATCTTCAACGGCAGATAACCAGGTCTCTGGCTCGCCAATAGCCAACTGAATATCTTTTGGAATATCGACCAGAACAGGGCCTGGACGGCCAGAATTAGCAATCTCAAATGCCTCAGCAAGGACGCGCGGCAATTCATCAAGGGATTCGACGAGGAAACTGTGTTTAGTGCAGGCAAGCGACAGGCCGAGGACGTCAACTTCCTGGAAAGCGTCAGTCCCGATCAAAGGTGCAGCCACCTGGCCGGTGATGGCAACCACAGGAACAGAATCTAAAAGTGCGTCAGCAAGGCCAGTTAACAGATTTGTCGCACCGGGGCCAGAAGTGGCAATACACACACCGGTTTTGCCCGTTGAGCGGGCATAACCAATAGCTGCCATGGCTGCACCTTGCTCATGGCGACACAGTAGATGTTCCACACCACCGTCGTACAACGCATCGTACACCGGCATAATCGCGCCGCCAGGATAACCGAAAACTGTTTCAACACCCTGCGCTCGCAACGCATGTACTACCCACTGTGCACCATTCATAGTTAGTTCCCCGTCTCATTACCGGAGAAACAGCATTTTATTCTGCAACACATACTCTGTTCCTCGCTTCACATTCTTCAGTCAACAAAAAACCCCCGGACCTTTCGGTGCGGGGGTTCTTTTCGATTCAGGCTTGATTTTTAAGCCTTTCTTTCTCCAAGTGCAGCCCCGCACGGTGGGATAATAATCACCACCACGCTAATCACGACCAGGCTAATCACTCGTAGAAGGGCTGTCATTTTCTGTATGTTCTAACGTCTAGTTCGAAGTAATGCCTACAGAGTTATCACAGAGTTGACGTAAAGCACAATATTTTTTTATGACGAAAAGATCGCCGTTGAAATTAATTAGCATAAAAACTATTTAATTTCAGTGCATAACGAGAAAGTGAAAATAATTCATAAAACTGGTCTGCTGAGGGTATTTTCTGCGTAATACCAGTAAAAAGTTATTGTTCTGCGATCGGCTTCGCAGCAAGATCTGTAAAAAAGAAAGCGGATAAAAAAGTCAGGGAGGGGCTTCCCGGTGCATAAAACGAACAATATTTAATCTTTTATTGGCGCGGCAGAATGAAGTTTTTCACGGAGGAAAAATGTCACTGTCGGTTGTCTATACCAGAGCAGCACTCGGCGTTCACGCCCCACAGGTTACGGTTGAAGTGCATATCAGTGCTGGTTTACCAGGGCTTACGCTTGTCGGCCTGCCTGAAACTACCGTGAGAGAAGCCCGGGATCGAGTCAGAAGCGCATTGATCAATAGCGGCTACACATTTCCAGCGCGTAAAATCACTATTAACCTTGCTCCGGCAGATCTTCCTAAAGAAGGTGGCAGATACGATTTGCCGATTGCTCTGGCGCTGCTGGTTGCCTCTGAGCAGCTAAATACGCCCAAGCTGGCCAAGCTTGAGTTTATCGGCGAGCTTGCGCTGACCGGGGAGCTACGTGGGGTTTCTGGGGCCATATCGTCCGCTATGGAGGCTTTGAATGCGGGGCGAGAAGTCGTGGTTGCCGCAGAAAATGAAGAAGAAGTAGCCCTGATCGCTAAACCGGGCTGCTTTGTGGCCACGCATCTGACCGAGGTATGCGCCTGGCTGGAAGGAAAACACGACCTCCGCACCCCGGTTAGCCCTGCGCTGTGGCAAGCTGATAGTCTGGAAGACATGAACGAGATTATTGGGCAAAGTCAGGGAAAACGAGCGCTGGAAATTGCGGCGGCTGGCGGGCATAACCTCTTACTGATAGGCCCACCAGGAACGGGCAAAACCATGCTGGCGAGCCGGCTCAATACGCTCCTTCCTCCTTTGAACGATGTTGAAGCATTACAGAGCGCTGCCATTCTGAGCCTGGTACAATCTTCGCATCTTCATCGCCATTGGCGTCAGCGTCCGTTCAGGGCTCCCCATCATAGTGCCTCTTTAACTTCCGTCGTGGGCGGCGGGGCTATCCCGCAGCCAGGAGAAATTTCGCTAGCGCACAACGGCGTGTTATTTCTGGATGAATTACCTGAGTTTGAGCGCCGCGTACTGGACTCGCTTAGGGAACCTATGGAATCAGGCGAGATTCATATCTCTCGTACCCGGGCTAAAATCACCTACCCCGCGGATTTTCAGCTTATCGCGGCGATGAATCCCAGTCCTACAGGGCACTATGAAGGCAAACATAACCGCGCCACGCCCCAGCAGACTTTACGCTATATGAATCGACTCTCGGGCCCTTTTCTCGACCGCTTCGACCTCTCAGTGGATATCCCGCTTCTCCCGGCAGGAATGCTGAGTAAAACGAACCATCGGGAAGAAAAAAGCGAGAGAATAAGGGAAAGGGTAATAGAGACACGCGACAGACAACTCTCCCGGCAGAACAAGCTGAACGCCCGACTCAGCAATCATGAGATCCGCGAACACTGTGAACTTGTGCCGGATGATGCAGTTTGGCTGGAGGAAACATTACTCAAACTGGGCCTGTCGGTCAGGGCATGGCAACGTCTTCTGAAAGTCTCTCGTACCATCGCGGATATCGAGCATTGCGAGAGTATTACTCGGGCACATCTCCAGGAAGCACTGAGCTATCGAACTATTGATCGGCTGCTCCTGCATTTGCACAGACTGACAGAATAAAAAACGGGGCTTTCGCCCCATTTTTTAATCATCACTATCGCTGTAGTCTTCAACCGTATCCATCTGCGGTTTACCGCCAGACAGGGTATGAAAACGTTTTGGACGCTTAATACGCGCCATGTACTTGCTCCAGACACGTTCCGCTTCAGTAGCAGGCTCGCGCACGCCACGGCATACGGCAACAAACTGCACTTCTTCTTCAGTGCCTGGTTCGCGCTTACCGAGATCCAGCTCATTGAACGCAAAACCATGACGTTCTAACAGCTGTGCCTCTTTGATGGTGAAATCACCATGACGAGCAAACCCACGTGGATAATGTTTATTGTCGAAAAACCGATTAGTCGTCGTAAAGCTTTCCGCCATCCTACACGCTCCTGATTTTCTTGGCCGAGCTATTTATGGCGCGGAGTATTAGTTACGCTTGACAGAGTGTAAAACAAAACATTTAAATCATAACGACAAATTATTTTTTGGAGTAAGCCGTGGACACCGAATTACTTAAAACCTTCCTGGAAGTTAGCAGAACACGGCACTTTGGTCGCGCTGCAGAAGCACTTTATTTGACGCAGTCTGCGGTAAGCTTTCGCATCCGACAGCTCGAAAATCAGCTTGGTGTAAACCTTTTTACCCGCCACCGCAATAACATACGGCTGACAACTGCCGGGGAGCGCCTATTGCCCTACGCAGAAAACCTGATGAATACGTGGTTAGCAGCGAAAAAAGAGGTATCACATACTTCTCAGCATAATCAGCTCACGCTTGGTGCCAGCGCATCGCTTTGGGAATGTATGCTTTCTGAATGGCTCATTGCGCTTTATCAACAGCATAATGGCCTGCAGTTCGAAGCACGAATTGCACAACGTCAGTCACTCGTTAAACAGCTTCATGAGCGCCAGCTGGATTTATTGCTCACAACTGAAGCGCCAAAAATGGACGAATTTGCCAGCCAGTTGCTAGGTTACTTCAGCATGGGGCTTTATGGTCCTGCCGCGGAAAGCCGTAAAGCTTCACTCAACTATTTACGCATCGAGTGGGGTGCGGATTTTCACCAGCATGAGGCCGAGCTCATTGGAAGTGATGATATTCCGGTATTAACTACCAGTTCAGCAAAAATAGCCTGCAAGCTGATCTCTGAACTTAACGGTTGCACCTTCCTGCCGATTGAGTGGGCAAAAGAACAGCCCGGGATCTGGCCTGTCCCCGAAAGCACAACGCTTTCCAGACCATTGTATGCTGTCTGGTTACAAAACACGGACAAACAGAGTGTTATCAAAGAATTATTGAAGACACCATTAAAGGCGCAGTAATGCGCTTTTAATAGCTAAGAATATAAAGGAGAGGAATTTTGGACAAAAAAAATCCTTTGCCTAAGCAAAGGATTATATATGGCAGGGGCGGAGAGACTCGAACTCGCGACACCCGGTTTTGGAGACCGGTGCTCTACCAACTGAGCTACGCCCCTAAATTTTCCTACTATTAAGCCTGCTTAAAGAGCAGGCTTAATTTTAATAAGTGGCGGAACGGACGGGACTCGAACCCGCGACCCCCTGCGTGACAGGCAGGTATTCTAACCGACTGAACTACCGCTCCACCGAATTTTTCTACAACCACCGGTTTGTTGCCCCGGTTTACTG
>NZ_VWWU01000010.1:0-81555 GCF_011752835.1 Enterobacter sp. Ap-1006
GGCCTCATTATCAAGCGGAATTTCCTTTACCGGGCTATGCTCGTTATAAACGATTTCACTAACCTCAACGCGTACAAATGCCGTGGCATCCCCGGAGTTATAAATGCGTTTGGCGAGGGTATTTTTACCGGAATAAATATACTCATTTAACGGACCCACATTGATCACCGGGCCAGCAAAAGCGTGCATGGGCAGAGCGATGAAAACAGCTAAGAGCAAGTTATGAGTTAGGCCACGAGCAGGCATAAAAGCCACCACTGCAAAATTTTGATTGGGGGAGTATTTGAGCATGGCTTAAAGGCTACTCAGTGTTTTTTTTTCTTAATTAATATTTTTTTCTCTTAATTAAACCACGCATCCTGCAATGATATTTTAAATATGGTGCGATCGTTTATTTTAACGTCTCTGAATAAAGAGGCGTGCGGCGAGGTGCTGTGAGCTTGTTTTCATCATGATAATGCATATGTGATAAATAGTTGTAAGCATTGTCAATGATTGGTTCAGTACGAAAGACAGCAATTCTATGGGAATTGATATTTCTTGGGGGCGGCAGGTGATGATTTTATATTATTGAAATGGGTAATCTATTAGGCTATTGCCTTTAATGTGAATGAAGTTATATAGAGTAATATGTAAAACTAGAGCGTCATTAATTTAAAAGTACGATATAAATCAGGGTGAGAGCTTAGCAAATATATTGCAGAAGCATTTTAGACGTAGTTCTGAATGGTTATCATTCATTGTAAATAATGAACGTGGAAGAGGAAAAAGAAGGGCGACCGCTGGCCGCCCTGGAAGGTTAACGCACTATTTCGTAGCAGGGAATGTAGGCGCTGCCGGGCAGCTTCATGCGGTGCTGGGCGACAAAGCCCTGCAGCAGAACATCCATGCGTTTCATCATGTCCGGGTCCCCGTGCAGTTTGTACGGGCCGTATTTTTCGATGGCATGAATACCTGGCTCCTTCACGTTGCCGGCAACGATGCCTGAGAAGGCGCGCCGCAGCGAGGCTGCCAGCTTTTCCGCAGGCTGATCAGGGTAGAGCTGCAGGTTAGCCATGTTTTCGTGGGTCGGTTCAAACGGCATCTGCAGATCCGGCGAGATGCGAATGGACCAGTTGAAGCCGTAGGCATCGCCGGTTTCACGGCGGTTCTCTTTCACCTGTGGCATCGCTTTTTTCATCAGGCGGGCGACTTCAGTTGCGTCGTCGATGATGATTTTATAATGCTGTCGTGCTTTATCGCCCAGGGTGCTAACAATGAATTCATCCAGCACACGGAAGTAATCCGCGCTTTCTTTCGGCCCGGTGAGGATCAGCGGCAGTACCTGATCGTGGTTGTGCGGATTCATCAGAATGCCAAGCAGGTAGAGCAGCTCTTCTGCGGTACCGACCCCGCCTGGGAAGATAATAATGCCGTGGGCAATACGCACGAACGCCTCAAGGCGTTTTTCAATATCCGGCATTATGATCAGTTCGTTGACCAGCGGGTTAGGCGGCTCGGCGGCGATAATCGAAGGTTCCGTCAGGCCGATAAAACGCCCTTCTTTATAGCGCTGCTGGGCGTGGCCGACGGCAGCCCCTTTCATCGGTGCTTCCATCGCCCCCGGCCCGCAGCCGGTGCAGATATTCAGCTCGCGTAGGCCAAGCTGAGTGCCCACACGGCGGGCATACAGGTATTCGTTTTCGTTAATGGAGTGCCCGCCCCAGCAAACCACCAGGTTCGGGGCTTCACCCACGTGCAGCGCGCGGGCATTTCGTAAAATAGAAAACACCACGTTGGTGATATGAATAGAGTTTTCTTTGTTCAAATGCTGAAAACGGCCTGCGTTGGTAATTTGGCCGTTAACAAACAGAATATCGCGCAGGACGGCAAACAGGTTAGCCTGCAGCGCGCGGATGATTCGGCCATCAACAAAGGCGTCTTCCGGGGGGTTAATCAGTTCGAGTTTTACGCCACGTTCACGGCGTAACACATTGATGTCAAAGTTCTGGTAGCGAGAAAGCAGCTCTTTGCTGCTGTCGGTTTGACTGCCGGAATTAAGGACCGCCAGTGAGCAGTTACGAAACAGTTGATAAAGGTCGCTGCTGGCGGTGCGTTTAAGCATATCGACTTCCAGCTGCGACAACATATCCATTGAGCCAAGCGGGCTAATATGTGTAATCAAGTGAACTCCTTACGGAACGAAAAGTGCCGTTCTCACAGATTACAATAGCCCTGGCTTGTTCACTTTAACAACCCGTAAACCACATTCGCTTTTGGTGCTGGGAGCTATTTCGCACTTATTGGCGGGTCAGGCGGCCAAAAGCAGGATGGAAATCGGTATTCGTCCGCCACGGGTTAATGTCCAACCCGCCCCGACGCGTGTAGCGTGCGTAGACGCTGAGCGAGTGCGGCTGGCAGAAGCGCAGCAGGTCATTAAAGATGCGCTCTACGCACTGCTCATGAAACTCGTTGTGATGGCGGAAGGAGACCAGATAGCGCAGCAGCTTTTCGCGATCGATTTTTGGACCACGATAGCGAATCTGTACGGAGCCCCAGTCTGGCTGGTGGGTGATCAGGCAGTTGGACTTCAGCAGGTGGCTAACCAGAGTCTCTTCCACGATCGCATTCCCCGCGGCCTGTTGCAGATAATCTGCATTGAAGTCGTAGCTGTCGATGGTGATGTCCTGCTCATCGATGCATTCTCCGCTGAACGCTGCGATTTCCTGGCCTTCCAGCTCATGCAGGCGGAACAGCACCACGCTGACGTCGCCTTCGGCGCAGGCGCTTAAATCACGCTTCAGCGTTGCCTGGACGGTTTCCCAGTCGGCGAAGCGGGTCTGGTTAAAGCTGTTCAGGTAGAGCTTAAAGCTTTTGGACTCCACCAGATTGACGCTGTTGGCGTCTAACTGCACATGGCCCACGGCGACCTGAGGCAGGCCATTACTGTTCAACCATGAGAGTTCGTAGAGCGTCCAGATGTCGCCGCCGCAGAATGGCAGGCTGTCGGCGTGGAGGCCAAGCGGGTCGCGATTCAGGCTGCGCGGTACGGCCTGCAGTAGAGAAGGCTGGTATTGATCCTGATAAGCCGTGGGCTTACCCAGCGTCAGGCCACTTAGAGCCTGGTGATTTTCGTAGGACATGTTTCACCGAGATAAAGGTACAATTGGCTTTTATTGTACCCCAGCCTACGCGAGTGAGAAATTAATGAACGAAGTCGCCTTTGCCCTTAAAGAGTTTACCCGCCGTTTTTGCGACCAGTGGCAGGAGGAAACGGGAGGCTGGCCTGCCAGTGAAGCACTGTACGGCATTCCTTCGCCGTGCATTGTAACGACCACCGGGGGAGACGTGCGCTGGCAGCCCCAGCCGTTTATACCAGAAGCGGATTTAAGCGCCGTAGAGCGAGCATTGGATATTTCCCTCCAACCTGCCGTTGAAGCGTTTTACACCACGCAATTTGCCGGCGATATGCCCGCCGTGCATGGGAATACTGCGCTGACGCTGCTGCAGACGTGGAGCGAGGACGACTTTGTTCGCGTGCAGGAAAACCTGATTGGTCATCTGGTGACACAGAAACGTTTGAAGTTATCTCCGACGCTGTTTTTAGCGACGACTGACGATGAAATGGAAGTTATCTCACTATGCAACTTGACAGGTGAAGTGGTGCTTGAAAGAATCGGCACCCCGCAGCGGACCGTGCTTTCCGCCTCTCTTCCTGACTTTCTGAATGCCTTAACGCCACAGGTGATCTAGCTTTTTTGCCCAAGGTCTTGTGAGAGATCTCTTACAAGCCGTGTGAGAGATCGCTACATTTGACGGCAGATGAAAGCGACTCTCATTTATCGATGCCTTTATAAAACAATGAGTTATTTTTATTTTAGGAAAGTTCCGAATGAAAGTTTCTGCCCGCAGCACCGCTGCATCCCTTGTCACATGCGGGCAAATAGGGGATTCTATACCCATCGACAGGATGTCGACGTAATGAAGGAGACATTAGGATGATGTCGCTTCTTACAGAAGGAACCCGCCGGGATGGCGAACAAGGAAGGCTTCACAGATGAAGCATGGATAACTCAGGCAGAGTTAAAGGACACCTCCAGGACGGAGAATGAGAGCCGTAACAGGAGTGCGGTGGGTCAGGAAGACTCAAGGATTTCGCGTCAGGATGATGTTGGACACCCATCAGGATGATGGCAGCAGGAAGCCCTGGCGATGGATTGCTGGTCAGGAGACCAGAGGACAAAGTTGTCATGGATGAGCAGGGAGCATAAAAAGTAGCTGGATTAGCTGCGAAACGAACCGGGAGCACTGTGTAAACAGTGCTCCCTTTTTTTATGCCTTTTTCACGGGCAGCGAAGAAGTGTTATTCTGTACCGCTCTTTTCCACTGACGAATGAGGTTTTCATGGAGCGCCAGACGCTGGTTCGCCATCATTTACTCACTATTGAGCAGATCCTGCGCGATCATTCCCTCTGGCAGGGCCTGCCTCCCGATCCCACAGCATTTGAGAGCACGCAGCCTTTCTGCATGGATACGCTGCAGCCCCACGAATGGCTACAATGGGTCCTGATCCCTCGTATGCACGCGCTGCTGGACAGCCAGCATCCTCTGCCTGACGCCTTTGCTATCGCCCCTTATTATGAGATGGCGCTGGATGCGACGCATGCCGTGCGTGAACCTCTCCTTGCCGTGCTGCTTGAGCTGGATGCACTGTTTGACGCGGAACAGGGTTGATGCTGGAGATTATTTACCAGGATGAATGGCTGGTTGCCGTGAACAAACCGTCCGGCTGGCTGGTTCACCGCAGCTGGCTGGACAGGCACGAAAAAGTCGTGGTGATGCAAACCGTCCGCGACCAGATTGGCCAGCACGTTTTTACCGTTCATCGCCTCGACAGACCAACCTCTGGCGTGCTGCTGATGGGGCTGTCCAGCGAAGTAGGCCGTCTGCTGTCACAGCAATTTGAGCAGCATCAAATGCAGAAACGCTACCATGCCGTGGTGCGCGGCTGGCTGCAGGACGAAGCCGTGCTGGATTATCCTCTGGTTGAAGAGCTGGATAAAATCGCCGATAAATTTAGCGACCAGGACAAAGGGCCACAGCCCGCAGTGACGCATTATCGCGGGCTGGCAACGGTCGAAATGCCGGTGGCGGTGGGGCGCTATCCAGGCGCGCGCTACAGCCTGGTAGAGCTTGAGCCAAAGACTGGCCGTAAACACCAGCTTCGGCGGCATCTGGCGCATCTTCGGCATCCCATTATTGGCGATTCCAAACACGGCGATTTGCGTCAGAATCGCGGGGCGGCGGAGCATTTCGGTTGCCAGCGCCTGATGCTGCATGCCAGCCAGCTCTCTTTAAAGCATCCTGTTACCGGGGAAGCGCTGACGCTAAAAGCGGGGCTGGATGAGACCTGGATGCAAATGCTGACACAATTTGGCTGGCGCGGTCTGTTGCCGGATGTTGAAAATAGTGAGTATGATCCGGCGAGCTGCCAGGATAAGCCTTGTCCCTAATTCTTAAGGAGTTACCGATGGCCGAAGTGGGTATTTTTGTAGGCACGATGTACGGCAATGCGCTGTTAGTGGCGGAAGAAGCCGAAACCATTCTGAAAAAACACGGCCATCAGGCAAAGGTGTTTGAAGATCCCGACCTGACCGAGTGGCAATATTACCGCAACCATTATGCGCTGGTGGTCACGTCCACGACGGGGCAGGGCGATCTGCCGGACAGCATTGTTCCGCTATTTCAGGCCATCAAAGATCAGCTGGGTTACCAGCCTGAACTGCATTACGGCTTGATTGCACTGGGTGACAGCAACTACGACCACTTCTGCGGCGGCGGCAAGCAGTTTGACGCTTTATTGCAGGAGCAGGGAGCAACCCGCATTGCTGAGGTTTTAACGATTGACGCCAACGACCATCCGGAGCCAGAAGTGGTTTCCGGCCCGTGGGTTGAGCAGTGGGCGACTTTACTGAAGTAAGTGACAACAGGGTGGGTAAGCGGCGCATACCCACCCAGAAAAGATCTTAATTAAGCGGGTGTTCGTGCTCGCGACGGTAGGCGCCGGGAGAGGTATTGAACCGTTTCCCGAACGTGCGGGTAAAAGATTGCTGCGAATCAAAACCGTAGCGCACTGAGATATCGAGGATTTTGTCCTCGGTATTTTTCAGATCTTCTGCCGCTAACTGCAATTTACGTTCACGAATGTAGGCGCCGAGGCTTTTCCCCGCCCAGTCTGAGAACATCCGTTGCAGGTACCACTTCGAGTAGCCGGACTGCCTGGCGACTTCTTCAATACGCAGCGGGCGCTGCATGTTGCCATCGACCCACTCAAGCAGAGATTCCATAAAATCTTTAGGCATGGACATATCACCTCCTTCTACATCTTGCTCGTTCGATAATTGATAATGCTATTCCCACCAGGCATCGAAGGCCTGACGCGGTTGACTGACTTCCAGTATTTGCCCCATTTCCGGCGTGAGCAGCTGATAGCTGCGGCCCGCGCTGGCGGTTGCTATGCGGCGAAAAGGCTCGTCCCAGCTGTGGTTCGCCAATGCAAACCGGCCTGCGTGCCCCGGCACCATGGTTTTCGCCCCCAGGTCTTCCGTCGCCTGAGCGGCTTCTTCCGGCATCATGTGGATGTATTTCCAGCCTTCGTCATACTGGCCGTTTTCCATGATCGCGAGATCGATATCGCTAAATTGCTCACCGATCTGTTTGAAATGCGGGCCGTAGCCGGAATCACCGCTGTAATAAACTTTTCGCTGCGGCGTGACGAACATAAAGCTTGCCCACAGCGTTTTGTTGCCGGTTAACCCGCGACCAGAGAAGTGGCGTGCCGGCAGGGCGTGAATCGTTAATTCATCGTCAATGGCGACTTTTTCCTGCCAGTCCAGTTCGTGGATAAGCGCGGGATCGAAGCCCCAGGCTTCAAAATGTGCGCCAACGCCAAGCGGGGCGACCACTTGCTTAATCTTTGGCTTAAGCGCCCGCAGCGTGGGGTAGTCCAGGTGATCCCAGTGATCGTGAGAGATGATCAACGTGTCTATGTCCGGCATATCTTCCGCTCGCCACGGATAATCGCCCGCAAACGCTTTGTTCAGAAAGGCGAACGGGGCGGCATAGTGGCTGAACACCGGATCGATAAGAATGCGCTTGCCGCCGAGCTGAATAAACCAGGAGGAATGGCCCAGCCACACCACCAGATCCTGCTGTTTATCAAGCTTTGCCAGATCGGTTTTGATCAGCGGCAGGGGACGATCGGGTTTTACCGTATCTGGCCGGGCGAAAAAGAAATCCCACAGCGCCGCAATGCGACCGCGTTTGTCGGTCATCATTGGCGTGTCCTGCTGATTGTGGAACTTGCCGTCGCGGTACTGGGGGGATTGCTGGATGCGTTCAAGGCGGCTGCCCTGTGGCAGTTTGCCAAATTCAGTCATCGGGAACAGCGCAGCACTAGTGGCAGTAAGGCCTAATAACATAATCACGACCATGAATTTTAGGGTTAACGAACGCTTGCCAGATTGCGCGGCAGCCATAAGGAATTCTCGTAGAAACTGTGCGGGTTATATTGCTATTGAGTGAGTAAACACTCATTATAAGCAGGCGAGGTCAACCGTCAACAAAATTTACGGTATGATAAAGAACATGACATTCAGCGATCGCGGCGATCCCGATGGTTGAAATCCTATCCACTCAGATAACTGGCTTGTGAGGAACCGTGGCTCGTCCAAAAAGTGAAGATAAACGATTAGCATTACTCGATGCGGCAACCGATGCGATAGCGGAACTGGGATTAGGGGCGGCGACCTCTTTAATTGCCAGAAAGGCGGGCGTTGCCGAAGGGACATTGTTCCGTTATTTCCCGACTAAAGACGAGTTGCTGAACGCCGTTTATCTCCATCATAAGCAAGATCTTGGCAACGAGCTGATGAAAACCTACGATCGACATGCCTCAAGCAAAGAGCGCACCAGGACGGTGTGGGGGAATTACATCGACTGGGGGCTGGTGAATATGAATGCGCGTAAAGCGATGCGCCAGCTGGCGGTTTCCGGCAAGATCACGTCCGAAACGCTGGAAATGGTTTACCTTGCTTACCCGGATCTGCGTGACCTGTCGAAGGAATGTATCACCAACGAGGCGCTGACCGGCATTGAGTCGGCATTTGCCGACGCTATTTTCTTTGGCCTG
The DNA here is from genome assembly GCF_011752835.1 of Enterobacter sp. Ap-1006. Classification (NCBI taxonomy): domain Bacteria; kingdom Pseudomonadati; phylum Pseudomonadota; class Gammaproteobacteria; order Enterobacterales; family Enterobacteriaceae; genus Enterobacter; species Enterobacter sp. Ap-1006. Next base: position 8,171 of record NZ_VWWU01000010.1, read on the forward strand.
GCCGAAACCACGATGGAATTTGCCGGACGCGATCCTTCACGCAGGGATGAATACAAATCTGCCGGCTTTGACGTGATGTGGCGCGGCATGACTAAAGGCTAACATTTTTGTAAAAGCGAAGAGGGCGGGCGGGATCCCTCTTCGTACCTGGTTTAAGCTCAAATCTGATACTTCTTCGCTTCCCGCGCGACATTATCCATTTCGTCCAGTAGCTCCAGAATTTCAGGCTCCATCTCCTCTGGCGCTACGCCGTGACGCAGCTCGTGCTCGAGCGTCTGGCAGAGTTTTTTCATCCGAGGGACACCGCTGTAGCTGCAGCTTCCGTGCAGTTTATGCACGATATCAATTAATCCTTCGGGCTTGTCGCCCACCAGCTGTTCTTCGAGGACATTTCTCACTTCCGGTAAAAACTCCAGCAGCATGTCAAGCATCTCCCGGGCGAGATCGGCTTTGTTGGCGGCCTGCCGCAGCGCCAGGTTCCAGTCCAGCGTCTTATTGATATTAATCGCCGGCGGGACGGTTTCTTCCTGCTGAACGGGAAGCTGGCCGATATTACCCGGATGGTAGCGCATCAGCAGGCGATGCAGCTTTTCTTCTTCAATCGGCTTGGCGAGATAGTCGTTCATACCGGCGCTCATGAGCTTCTCTTTTTGCCCCGCCAGCGCGTGGGCGGTAACAGCAATCACCGGGGTTTGCTGGTGATGCGGCAACTGGCGAATCAGCTCGCAGGCGCGGATGCCGTCCATTTCCGGCATCTGAATGTCCATCAGGATAATGTCGATGTTCATTTGCCGGGCGCGCTCCAGCGCCTGCGTGCCGCTTTCACACAGCACAACTTGTTGAACTCTGTCTTCCAGTAACGCGCCAATCAGTTTCAGGTTGGCCGGATTATCGTCCACCGCCATGACGGCCATCGGCAGCTTGTCGCTATGTTCAACGAACGGCAGAGCCAGATTAGCTTTCGGGCAGCTTTCAAGCAGCATCGGGAACAGGCGCGTAGAGGTGATCGGTTTTAACAGGCAGCCCGCCACGCCCTGGCGCTTAAGCTCTTCTGCACCGACCTGGGTATGGCAGGGCAAGGCCAGAATCAGGCAATCTGCCATGGTGACTGCTTTGGCGAGCTTAGGGTTTGCCAGCGTGAGCGTTTCTGTAAAGGTGACGGGAATGCCACACAGCAGAATATCGTAGTGCTCATCGGGCAGTCCGGTGAGCGACGGGCTGTGCACGACGTCCAGCGGCGTATTTTGCAGTAAATTCAGGGTGCTCTGCGCGGCGGTCGCATTCGGCTCGACGTAGCCCAGACGTTTACCCGCCAGTTTGTCCAGCACTTGCCTGTCGTTCACGGCGTTCGGGTTCAGATCCAGGCTGATGTGGAACCAGAACGTTGAGCCCCGATTCGGCTTGCTGTGGAAGGAGATATCACCGCCCATTTCATTCACCAGCTTCTGGGTGATCACCAGCCCCAGCCCGGTGCCGCCGTGGCGGCGGGAAATACTGGCATCCGCCTGGCGGAAGGCCTGGAAGAGACGCGATTGTTCCTGTTCAGGAATGCCGATGCCGGTGTCGTGGATCTGCATTTCAATCTGAACTTTGTTGTTCCCTTCCGCCCGTTTTTCCACCAGCAGGTCGATGTTGCCGGTTTCGGTGAATTTAATCGCGTTGCCTACCAGATTGGTGACCACCTGCTGCAGTCGCAGAGGGTCGCCAATCACATTATCCGGCACGTCATTTTTGATATTTAGCGTCAGCTCAAGGCCTTTGTCGTGGGCGGAATGTGCCAGCAGGGTTACCACTTCATCCAGCGTGTTGCGCAGCGGGAAGGGGATGGATTCCAGCAGCAGCTTGCCAGCTTCGAGCTTGGAGAAGTCCAGCACGTCATTAATGATGGTGAGCAAGTTATTGGCCGAGCGTTCAATCGTGTAGAGGTGGTCGCGCTGGGTTGGCGTCAGGTCGGTTTTTAAGGCCAGACGAGTGAAGCCAATAACGCCGTTGAGCGGCGTTCGCAGCTCGTGGGACATATTTGCCAGAAACTCAGATTTTATACGGGCGGCTTCCTGAGCCCGTTTTTTGGCAAGATCGAGCTCCACGTTCTGAATTTCCATCTGCTCAAGGGTTTCACGCAGATCGGATGTGGCCTGGTCGACGTTGTGCTGCATCTCTTCGTGATACGCCGTCAGCGACATTGCCATCGAGTTAATGCCGTTTTTCAGCATATCCAGCTCGCCCAACATAAACCCTTCCACGCGGCTGTCGAGCTGCCCGCGGCGAATGCGGTCTACGGTATTTACCATATTGCGAATCGGCCCGGTCACGTCGCGCATCAGGCGATAGGCAAACAGCATCGCAATGCCAATACAGAACAGCATCATCAAGGTGGAGATAAAGATTTCGCGGTATTGCTGCAGGCGAACGGATTTGAGATCCAACTCCATGGCGACGTAGCCGAGGGTACTGTTGCTTTGTTTTACGTTAGTTTCAGCGGACTCATCCGGTGAGTATCTTTCGGAAATAATCGGCATTCGCAGGATCATAATGTCGCCCGCGCGGGTGACGGTGAGATCTTTCGGGGGCTTTTCCCCGTCGGGCAGCTTCAGGCGAGCGGCGTTATGCTGAAAATTAGAGGTGACGAACAGCTTGTTACTGTCATCGTAAATTGAAATGCCCCGCACGATATCCGAATGGCGGCGGTGCAGCACGCTGACTAACTGGCGAATCGACTCCCGGCTGTGGAAGTTCATGCCGTATTCGCTGGAGACCGCCAGGGGCTCAATAATACTGGCGCCGGCATCTTCCAGCTGACGCTGTAAGTCATTGTAACGATGGACAACGAAAAAGATGCTGAGCAGCAAACCGACCAACAGCGTCGGGGCCAGAATCAGGATCATCATACGTGCGCGCAGGCTGTAGTTGGTCATGGGGTTCCGATATGGGACAATAAAAGCAACAGTGACATTTGAGAACACATCTACTTACATCATGGCGCAATTCTACTCTGCAAAGCGACGCGATACGAATCGTGAATTACTAACCGTGACCGTCACCGACCTCGATCCATTTGGTCAGGGCGTCGCGCGCCACAAAGGCAAAGCGCTCTTTATTCGTGGGGCACTGCCCGGCGAACAGGTTGAGGTTCGCATTACCGAAGATAAGCGTAGCTACGCTCAGGCTGAGGTAAAGCGCCGTTTAAACGACAGCCCGGAAAGGGTGAAGCCGCGCTGTCCGCATTTTGGGGTTTGCGGCGGCTGCCAGCAGCAGCACGCGAGCGTGGCGCTGCAGCAGGAGGCAAAATCTAAGGCGCTTGGGCGGATGATGGGCGAGCGCGAACAGCCTCGTCAGGTGGATGAAATTATTTCTGCCGGGGCATGGGGATACCGGCGTCGCGCGCGGCTGGGGTTGAATTATCTGCCCCGCACGCAAACCTTACAGATGGGTTTTCGTAAGGCGAGCGATAAAGCGCTGGTGGATATTCATCATTGCCCCGTGCTGGCGCCCCGGCTTGAAGCATTACTGAATCCTTTACGCCAGTGCTTGTCTGAATTAAGTATCGTGAACCGGTTAGGGCACGTGGAACTGGTTCTGGCCGACGGTGGGCCGCTGATGGTGCTGCGCCATTTGGCCCCGCTCAGCAAAGACGATAGGGAAAAACTGGAACAGTTTTCGCATTCCCATCAGGTGGCGTTATTCCTCGCCCCGGACAGCGACAGTCTGGAATCCCTGGCCAAGGAAGAGCCCTGGTATCATTCAGACGGGCTACGCTTAACCTTTAGTCCACGAGATTTCATCCAGGTTAACGACGCGGTGAATCAGCAAATGGTGGCGCGGGCGATCGAGTGGTTGGAGGTGCAGCCTGAGGATCGGGTGCTAGATTTGTTCTGCGGAATGGGGAATTTCACCCTGCCGTTGGCAAAACGAGCCGCCGCGGTCGTGGGGGTCGAAGGCGTTGCTGCGCTGGTGGCGAAAGGCGAATATAATGCTCAGCGTAATGCGCTGAAAAACGTGACATTCTTCCATGAAAACCTGGAGGATGATGTGACGCGTCAGCCCTGGGCGCAACAAGGATTTACTAAAATATTGCTCGACCCGGCGCGTGCCGGTGCGGCGGGTGTTATGCAGCACGTCATCAAACTGGCGCCGAGCCGCGTGGTGTACGTTTCCTGTAACCCCACCACGCTTGCGCGCGACAGCGAAACGTTGCTGGCCGCCGGGTACCACATTAAACGACTGGCCATGCTCGATATGTTCCCCCACACCGGGCATCTGGAGTCTATGGCGCTCTTTGAGCGTAATTGAAAGGGTTAATCAGGCGTATTGGCCTGAGCGTTAGCCCGACAGGAGAGGATAATGGTTGCGGTAAGAAGTGCACATCTCAACAAAGCTGGCGAATTTGCGCCCGAAAAATGGATTGCAAGCCTCGGGATTTCCAACCAGCAGTCGTGTGAACGCTTAGCCGAAACCTGGGCGTATTGTGAACGCCAGACCAAAGGTCATCCTGACGCTGAATTATTGCTGTGGCGCGGCGTGGAGATGGTCGAAATCCTCTCGATGCTGAGCATGGACAACGATACGCTGCGTGCCGCGCTGCTGTTCCCGCTGGCGGATGCTGGCGTAGTCAGTGAAGAAGTGATGCTGGAAAGCGTCGGCAAGCAGGTGGTGACGTTGATTCACGGCGTGCGCGACATGGACGCGATCCGCCACCTGAAAGCGACCCATAACGACTCTGTTTCTTCCGACCAGGTGGATAACGTTCGCCGCATGCTGCTGGCGATGGTGGATGATTTCCGCTGCGTGGTCATCAAGCTTGCGGAACGTATCGCCCATCTGCGTGAAGTGAAAGATGCGCCGGAAGATGAGCGCGTACTGGCGGCCAAAGAATGTACCAACATTTACGCCCCGCTGGCGAACCGCCTCGGTATTGGCCAGCTCAAATGGGAGCTGGAAGATTACTGTTTCCGCTACCTGCACCCGGAAGAATATAAGCGTATCGCGAAGCTGCTGCACGAGCGCCGAATCGATCGCGAGCAGTACATCGACGATTTTGTCGGCACATTACGTTCTTCGATGAAAGAAGAGGGCGTAAAGGCTGAAGTTTATGGCCGACCAAAACACATCTACAGCATCTGGCGCAAAATGCAGAAAAAGCACCTCGCGTTTGACGAGCTGTTTGACGTGCGTGCGGTGCGTATCGTCGCCGAGCGCCTGCAGGATTGCTACGCGGCGCTGGGGATAGTGCATACTCACTTCCGCCATTTGCCGGATGAGTTTGACGACTATGTTGCAAACCCTAAACCCAACGGCTACCAGTCTATTCATACCGTGGTGCTTGGTCCGAACGGCAAAACCATAGAGATTCAGATCCGCACCAAGCAGATGCATGAAGAGTCTGAGCTGGGCGTGGCCGCGCACTGGAAGTACAAAGAAGGCAATGCGCGCAGCGGCAGTTCCGGCCATGAAGACCGCATTGCGTGGCTGCGTAAGCTTATCGCCTGGCAGGAAGAGATGTCCGACTCGGGCGAAATGCTTGACGAAGTCCGCAGCCAGGTCTTTGACGACCGCGTGTATGTATTTACGCCGAAAGGGGACGTGGTTGACCTGCCTGCTGGCTCGACGCCGCTGGACTTTGCCTACCATATTCACAGTGATGTCGGGCACCGCTGCATCGGGGCAAAAATTGGCGGGCGCATTGTGCCGTTTACCTATCAGCTGCAAATGGGTGACCAGATCGAGGTCATCACCCAGAAGCAGCCGAACCCGAGCCGCGACTGGCTGAACCCTAACCTCGGGTACATCACTACCAGCCGCGGGCGCGCGAAGATCCACAACTGGTTCCGCAAGCAGGACCGGGACAAGAACATTCTTGCCGGACGCCAGATCCTGGACGATGAGATTGAGCATCTGGGCATCAGTCTGAAGGAAGCAGAGAAAACGCTGCTGCCGCGCTACAACTTCAACGAAATTGAAGAGCTGCTGGCGGCTATCGGCGGGGGCGACATCCGCCTCAACCAGATGAGCAACTACCTGCAGGCGCAGTTTAATAAGCCAAGCGCCGAGGAGCAGGATGCCGCCGCGCTACGTCAGCTGACGCAAAAAAGCTATTCGCCGCCGCAGTCGCGCAGTAAAGACAATGGTCGCGTGGTCGTTGAGGGCGTAGGAAATCTGATGCACCATATCGCCCGCTGCTGCCAGCCGATTCCGGGGGATGAAATCGTCGGCTTTATTACCCAGGGGCGCGGGATCTCGATTCACCGTGCCGACTGTGACCAGTTGGCCGAGCTGCAATCCCACGCGCCGGAACGTATCGTCGATGCTGTTTGGGGGGAAAGCTACTCCAGCGGTTATTCGCTGGTGGTGCGCGTCACGGCGAACGACCGCAGCGGCCTGCTTCGCGACATCACCACTATTCTGGCGAACGAAAAGGTCAACGTGCTTGGCGTGGCCAGCCGCAGTGACACGAAACAGCAGCTTGCCACCATCGATATGACTATCGAGATCTATAACCTGCAGGTGCTTGGCCGCGTGCTGGGCAAACTTAACCAGGTGCCGGACATTATCGATGCCCGCAGGCTGCACGGCTAATTTATTGTCCCCCTCACCCCGACCCTCTCCCCAGAAGGGAGAGGGGGAACAACTTTGCTCAATTTCGTACGCTTTCCAAAGGTTGAGGGCGAACAATTCTACTCAGTCCATCCCCTCTCCCTTTTAGGGAGAGGGCTAGGGTGAGGGTAAAAAAACAAGGAATTACAATGACTCAAATCGACCGCCTGCTCGGGATCATGCAGCGTCTGCGTGACCCTGAAAACGGCTGCCCGTGGGATCGCGAGCAAACCTTTGCCACCATCGCCCCTTACACGCTCGAAGAAACCTATGAAGTGCTCGACGCCATTAATCGTGAAGATTTTGACGACCTGCGCGGCGAGCTGGGTGACCTGCTGTTCCAGGTGGTGTTTTACGCCCAGATGGGGCAGGAAGAAGGGCGCTTTAATTTTGAAGAGATCTGCCAGGAGATTGGCGACAAGCTCGAGCGCCGCCACCCGCATATCTTTGCTGACGGCGACGCCGCGACCAGCGGTGAAGTGCTGGCGAAGTGGGAGCAAATCAAAATTGAAGAGCGCGCGCAGAAGGCACAACACTCGGCGCTGGACGACATCCCAGAGGCGCTGCCCGCGTTGATGCGAGCGCAAAAAATCCAGAAACGCTGCTCAAACGTCGGCTTTGACTGGAAGACGCTTGGCCCGGTGCTGGATAAAGTGCACGAAGAGATCGACGAAGTCATGTTTGAAGCCCAGCAGGCCGTGGTGGACGAGGCAAAGCTGGAAGAAGAAGTGGGTGATTTATTGTTCGCCACCGTCAATCTGGCTCGCCATTTGGGCACCAAAGCTGAGGTGGCGTTACAAAAAGCTAACCGAAAATTCGAGGCTCGTTTCCGAAAAGTGGAGGCGATTGTCGCCGCTCAGGGGTTAACCATGGAGCAGGCCGGGCTGGAAATTATGGAAAAAGCCTGGCAAGAAGTGAAACGCCAGGAAACTGAAATCTAAAGCGTTTTTGCTATCAGCTGCACTTTTTAGCGCTTTTTATTTAACAAGCGATTGATTTGCGTCAAAAACATTTATCACGGAGGGGCTATTTTCTTAGCCTGACTGTGGGGCCGGATTGATTTCCGGGGAACAGAATGAATGTTTGTGGCGCCCATGCTGTTCGGGTATACTACTTTCCCGTCCTGGTTATTCCATCGTCTTTAAACCTAACTTCTCAGGTTCAGCATGACAACGAACTATATTTTTGTGACCGGCGGGGTCGTTTCCTCTCTGGGTAAAGGCATTGCCGCAGCCTCCCTCGCAGCTATTCTTGAAGCCCGTGGCCTCAACGTATCCATCATGAAACTCGATCCGTACATCAACGTCGATCCGGGTACCATGAGCCCTATTCAACATGGGGAAGTGTTCGTTACCGAAGACGGCGCTGAAACCGACCTGGATCTGGGTCACTACGAGCGTTTCATCCGTAACAAGATGAGCCGCCGCAACAACTTCACCACCGGCCGTATCTACTCTGACGTTCTGCGTAAAGAGCGCCGTGGTGACTATCTTGGCGCGACCGTGCAGGTTATCCCGCACATCACCAACGCCATTAAAGAACGTATTCTGGAAGGCGGCGAAGGCCACGACGTGGTGCTGGTTGAAATCGGCGGCACCGTCGGTGACATCGAATCCCTGCCGTTCCTTGAAGCGATTCGTCAGATGGCGGTAGAAGTGGGCCGCGAGCACACGCTCTACATGCATCTGACGCTGGTGCCTTACATGGCCGCAGCCGGTGAAGTGAAAACCAAGCCGACTCAGCACTCCGTAAAAGAACTGCTCTCTATTGGTATCCAGCCAGACGTGCTGATCTGCCGTTCTGACCGCGTTGTACCGGCCAACGAACGTGCGAAGATTGCATTGTTCTGTAACGTCCCAGAGAAAGCGGTAATCTCTCTGAAAGACGTCGATTCTATCTATAAAATTCCAGGCCTGTTGAAATCCCAGGGGCTGGACGATTATATTTGTAAACGATTCAGCTTGAACGCGCCGGAAGCCAATCTGGCAGAATGGGAACAGGTTATCTATGAAGAAGCCAACCCAACGGGCGAAATCACTATCGGTATGGTCGGCAAGTACATTGAACTGCCGGATGCCTATAAGTCGGTGATTGAAGCGCTGAAACACGGCGGGCTGAAAAACCGTCTGACCGTGAACATCAAGCTGATTGATTCACAGGATGTTGAAACCCGTGGCGTTGAGCTGCTGAAAGGTCTGGATGCGATTCTGATCCCTGGCGGCTTCGGCTACCGCGGTGTTGAAGGCAAGATTGCCACCGCGCGCTATGCCCGTGAAAACAACATCCCGTACCTCGGTATTTGCCTGGGTATGCAGGTTGCGCTTATCGAGTTCGCCCGTAACGTGGCGGGCATGGATAACGCCAACTCCACTGAATTTGTGCCAGACTGTAAGTACCCTGTGGTGGCGTTGATCACCGAGTGGCGCGATGAAGAAGGCAATGTTGAAGTGCGCAGCGAGAAGAGCGATCTGGGCGGCACCATGCGCCTCGGCGGCCAGCAGTGCCAGCTGACCGACGGTAGCCTGGTTCGCCAGATGTACGGTGAGCCAACTATTGTTGAACGCCATCGCCATCGCTACGAAGTCAACAACATGCTGCTGAAACCGATTGAAGCAGCTGGTTTACGTGTTGCAGGTCGTTCCGGTGATGACCAACTGGTGGAAATCATCGAGGTGCCAAATCATCCATGGTTTGTTGCCTGCCAGTTCCACCCGGAATTCACTTCGACTCCGCGTGACGGGCACCCACTGTTTGCAGGCTTCGTGAAAGCCGCCGGTGAGTACCAGAAACGCCAGGCGAAGTAAGCAGAGTTAGAACGGCAACGCGCGACATTTTCGCGCGTTGTTTGTCTGGAGTTTTAGTTTAACGTTGTGACTTGAGGAAAACCTACTATGTCCAAAATTGTGAAAGTGATCGGTCGTGAAATCATCGACTCCCGCGGTAACCCGACTGTTGAAGCCGAAGTTCACCTGGAAGGCGGTTTCGTTGGTCTGGCAGCTGCGCCATCAGGTGCTTCTACCGGTTCCCGTGAAGCTCTGGAACTGCGCGATGGCGACAAATCTCGTTTCATGGGTAAAGGCGTACTGAAAGCTGTTGCTGCGGTTAACGGCCCGATCGCTGAAGCTGTGATTGGCAAAGATGCTAAAGACCAGGCTAACATCGATAAGATCATGATCGATCTGGATGGCACCGAGAACAAATCCAAGTTTGGCGCAAACGCCATTCTGGCTGTTTCTCTGGCTGCTGCTAAAGCTGCTGCTGCCTCTAAAGGCCTGCCGCTTTACGCTCACATCGCTGAACTGAACGGCACCCCAGGCAAATTCTCTATGCCTCTGCCAATGATGAACATCATCAACGGCGGCGAGCACGCTGACAACAACGTTGATATCCAGGAGTTCATGATTCAGCCTGTTGGCGCGAAAACCCTGAAAGAAGCGGTACGTATCGGTTCTGAAGTGTTCCACAACCTGGCAAAAGTACTGAAGTCCAAAGGCATGAGTACTGCTGTAGGTGACGAAGGTGGCTACGCGCCTAACCTGGGTTCCAACGCAGAAGCACTGGCTGTTATCGCTGAAGCGGTTAAAGCAGCAGGCTACGAGCTGGGTAAAGATGTTACCCTGGCAATGGACTGTGCAGCGTCTGAGTTCTACAAAGACGGCAAATACGTTCTGGCCGGCGAAGGCAACAAAGCGTTCACCTCTGAAGAGTTCACTCACTTCCTGGAAAACCTGACCAAAGATTACCCAATCGTTTCTATTGAAGACGGTCTGGACGAATCTGACTGGGCTGGTTTCGCATACCAGACCAAAGTGCTGGGCGACAAAATCCAGCTGGTTGGTGACGATCTGTTCGTAACCAACACCAAGATCCTGAAAGAAGGTATCGAAAAAGGCATCGTTAACTCCATCCTGATCAAATTCAACCAGATCGGTTCCCTGACCGAAACTCTGGCTGCGATCAAAATGGCGAAAGACGCTGGCTACACTGCGGTTATCTCTCACCGTTCTGGCGAAACCGAAGATGCAACCATCGCTGACCTGGCTGTGGGCACCGCTGCTGGCCAGATCAAAACCGGTTCTATGAGCCGTTCTGACCGTGTTGCTAAGTACAACCAGCTGATTCGTATCGAAGAAGCTCTGGCTGCACAAGGCACCCCAGCACCGTTCAACGGTCTGAAAGAAGTTAAAGGCCAGTAAGTTCTTACTGCTGCTTTAGACTTTGAAAAACCCGCTTCGGCGGGTTTTTTTTCGTCCATTATTTATTACTTAACCATAGATTGCAGGTCTACGAATGAATACTGTACGTGGTTTTCTGGGCCTGAAGGATCACAGATTTGGCTCTGGAGTAAATGGACGAGAATTGAAAGATAAGTATGATTAAACTGTATGTATATCAATAACAATGAAGGACTAACCTCCGGGGACATAATGAATCAAAAGAGCATTTTTTTATCTTTACTACCGCTGATGCTGTTAGGTATCTCTTCTGCGCATGCGGCGATGATTTCAAGTGACAGTCTGGGGCAAGACCCTGCAAAAGTAGCGCTTTGCAAGTCACGCTCGACGATGGCGAAAGAGAAGTCGGTCCCTTTTGAGATCAATGCAAATTATGCAAAACTCACCCTGCAATCTGAGCCTGGTACCACTTTCGTTGCTATCGATGGAGTCAGTCCGCAACTGATCGTTTGTGCCGTGCGCTCTGGAACCGGGCGGTTTGAACCTGGCGTCTATATGCCACAATCAGACATTTGGCGCCTGGCTAATCTTCCACAAAAGTATGAGCCTGGTATGGGCACGATGCAGGGACGTGATGCTGCAAACAGGGCTTGTCTCAACGCGGCGATGTCGAAATCTAACCGTAGTGATGTTATCAGCACCGGACTTGAACGGTTGGTTGAGATTAGCCCTGACTCACCCGCTTTTGCTCCCGGTAAGGTCATTGCCGGTAAGAAGAGCGAACGCTATGACGTTGTCGTAGAAGGTTCGGCATTTTTCCCGGGGAAAGGGCCAGACAATGACAAACTTAGCTATACCTGCCTGTTGACACCTATGCTGGATGTGAAGGCGGTTAAGATCAAATAATCCAGGGCCGGACACCCGATCGGATTCTGGTGCTCATTGCCCTTTTCCATGAAAGGGAGAGCGGCAACATCAAAGGCCGCATGGTGATTGATTTTAAAATGAAAAAATAATGAAGCAGGCCGGGAATTCCCCGGCCCTTTTTTACAGCGATCGGATCACTTCGCGCAGCAGTCGAACCCGTGGTTCGATACTGTTGAGCTCCAGATATTCGGAAGGGGAATGGAATCCTGCGCCGACAGGGCCAAACCCGTCCAGGGAAGGTACGCCCAGGGCCGCCGTGTGGTTGGCGTCTGAGCCGCCTCCCACCGCCTGCCAGCGAACTTCCACGTCTACAGCCTGACCGGCTTTTTCCACCAGTTTCATCAGCTTTTCCGTTTCAGCGGAAGGTGACATCGCGGGCGTTTGTGCCTGCTGTTCGACGATGGTTAACACATCGGGCTCGAACTGGCGGTGGCGGAACGACTGAACGGCCTCGTTAACCCGCAGATATTCGTCGTTATCATTGAAGCGGAGATCGACAATCATCTCCGCGCGATCCGCCACGATATTCGCCCCAACGCCGCCGGAAATCACGCCGGTGTTCAACGTGGTACCCTTCGTCATATCGGCCAGATCGCTGATTGCCAGCACCGCGTGGGCGAGCGCTTTCACCGCAGAACGGCCTTTTTCCGGATCGTTGCCCGCATGGGCGGCTACGCCTTTAAAAGTCAGGCGGTAACGGGCCATGCCTTTTCTGGCTTTCACCAGAGAGCCGTCGGCTCTAGCCGCCTCGCATACCAGCACGCAGCGGCTGCGTTTTGCTATGCCGCCTATCCATTCGTGTGAATGGGCTGAACCCGTTTCTTCGTCCGGGTTCATGGCCACGGCGATAGCTAACCGCTCAAGATCGGCTTTGTCCAGGCCGCGTAGAGCCCAAAGAATAGATAACAACCCGCTTTTCATGTCTGACACGCCTGGTCCATAGGCGCGGTCGCCTTCAATGTTGAAAGGGCGCTCTGAGACGGTTCCCGGCGGGAAGACGGTATCCATGTGCCCCACCAGCAAAACGTCGTATTGTGCGGCGTCAGGTTTATTAGTGGCGAACAAACCCGGCCCCACTTTGTTCCCCAGGTCGACGCTGTCGCAGTGCCAGTTTTCTGACAGGTACCATTGCTGAAAGATACGGCTGACTTCTTCCACACCCGCAACGGTGGCGGTGCCGCAGTCGATATTCACGACTCTTTTTAACTCTTGAAGATACTGTTTCAGATCCATGGGTTACTCCAGAATAAGCACGCGCATGATCAGCATGGCGCAAAATGCGTTGAGTACGGAAAGGGCTATCATCAGAGGAATGCGTTTCGCCGGAATACCGACCACGCCGAGGATACGCCCGGCGTACTGCACCTGAGAGCCCATCAAATAGATGGCCGGTGCGAGAATCGCCAGGTGTTCGCCGCTGAGGATCCCTCTTTCAAACAGGCTGATAGCGACGCCTACGCCGCCGCCCATCGACATCCAGCCGCCGATAAGCACCGCTGCGGCTTCACCCGGCAGCCCAAAGAGTTTCATGACCGGGCCAAACAACCACGCCATGCCCTGCAGCGCGCCCGTCAGCTCGAGCGCATAAATAATAATGAATGCCATCAACACATTAGGCAGCGTGCTGGTTGTGGCTATGTTCCAGCCTTTGCGCGCGCCGGCAACAAAGACATCGGTGATCATCGGTTTTGCTGCATCAGCCATGTTGCACCTCCGTTTTTGTTTTCCGTTCTGTGACGTTCAGGATCAGGCGCATCATGTTTGCCCCTACGATTTTCATAATGAACATCACGGCGACGCACATGCCGATAGAGCTTGGCACGGCCTGGCTGCCGTCAACGGCGATCAGCGTGAAGAGCACGGCCCCGGAAGAGAAAAAGTTGGTGATCATGGCGCCAGCGGAAAACTGGAACATAGTGAACACGGTTTTTTCTTTTTCAGTAATCTGGCCTTCATCGGCAAGCACGCGGGTGAGTGACGCGCCAACGTCGGTACTCTGCAGGCTGCCGATTAGCGCAAGGCCCGTGGAACCGGGCACGCCCATCAGGGGACGAAGGAGAGGGGTCAGCAGTTTTCTTGCGGCCCGCAGCGCGCCGTAGTGTTCCAGCACGTTAATCATGCCCAGCGCAAACATCACGGCGGGAATCAGGCCGAAAGCGAAGAGAAAACCGTCCATTGCGCCATACCCGCCGTTGCCGCGGAAGGCGCTTTTGGCAACATCCAGTGATTCTCCGGCCGGGTTAACGCCGCTTACCACTTTGCCAAAGGCGCCGTTTAGCGTGGTGAAGTCAAACACCCCGTACCAGTTTTTTCCGCCTAACAGGCCAGAAAAAAAGACCATCGCAAACAGCAGGCTAAACCAGGCGGCGGGCCCAACTCTTTGTTGTCCGGGAACAGAAGAATCATCCATTTATCATTTCCTTATGTGATTTCAGGGGGAAAGCCAGAGGGATGCTAGAATTTAGCAATACGTGCTGTTATGACGGCGATCAACATGAGGAACGAACGTTTAATCACCATAAGAAAGTTGAGAACTGGCACACAGTAACCGTGAGAATAGAGAATGTTTGCGCGACATGGGCATCAGGCATCGCCGTGGTGCAGCCGCTTTCGCATGATCTCCATCGCCAGTTCTGCGATAATTACTTTTTGTGACTATGACTGAGATGATTATGCAGTACCCGATTAACGAGATGTTCCAGACCCTGCAAGGGGAAGGCTATTTTACCGGCGTGCCCGCCATTTTTATTCGCCTGCAGGGTTGCCCGGTAGGCTGCGCCTGGTGCGATACCAAACATACATGGGATAAGCTCGCGGATCGTGAAGTGTCGCTGTTCAGCATCCTGGCCAAAACTAAAGAAAGTGATAAATGGGGCGCGGCAAGCGCCGAAGATCTGTTGGCCGTGATTGGCCGCCAGGGCTATACCGCGCGGCATGTGGTGATTACCGGCGGTGAGCCTTGCATTCATGATCTAACTCCGCTGACAGATTTGCTGGAGAAAAACGGGTTTAGCTGCCAGATAGAAACGAGCGGCACGCATGAAGTGCGCTGCACGGCAAATACCTGGGTGACGGTTTCCCCGAAGGTGAACATGCGCGGCGGGTACGACATTCTCTCCCAGGCGCTGGAGCGCGCGGATGAAATTAAGCACCCGGTTGGGCGTATGCGTGACGTCGAAGCGCTGGACGAACTGCTGGCTACGTTGACGGATGAGAAAAGCCGCATCATCGCGTTGCAGCCTATCAGTCAAAAAGAGGACGCGACGCGTCTGTGCATCGAAACCTGCATCGCGCGCAACTGGCGCCTGTCGATGCAGACGCACAAGTATTTGAATATTGCCTGATGAGCAAAGCCGGGTGTAGCCATCACACCCGGCGTAAACCGCTAGTTAAGCGTTGGACCAGCTTTGAATCGAGTCCGTGTTATCTAACTCCCCGTGCATCACCTGATACGATTTTTTCAGAATAACGTCAGTGTGCTGCGTTAACTCCCTGAAAATTCCTTTGTTTAGCGCCTCATAGCGTTTAGCGTTGCTTTCAACGGGCATAAACACGTCTTTGACCCGCACCATTTTTTCGACGGCGGTTTCATAGCTGGTATACAGCCCAAGCCCGACGGCGGTGTTGATTGCCGCTCCCAGACTTGCGCAGCCGTTGATCGCGTTACGCCTGACCGGCAGGTTAAACACGTCGGCAAAGATCTGCATAAACAGGTCGCTGTTGGAGCCGCCACCAGTGATGATCACATGTTTGGCAAAATGGTCCATCTCATGGCACATATTGTCGTAGTTGTTTTTCAGCGTCAGGGCGATGCTTTCGAGGATCGAGCGGTAAATCCACGCGTAGTCCATGCTGGAATCAAAACCTATCATGATCCCACGCTTAAACGGTTCCCAGGGGTTGGTCAGCCAGTCCAGCACGGTCATTAAGCCGTTACAGCCCGGCGGCACCAGCGCCGCTTTCTTGTTCAATAACCCTTCCGGGGAAAGATTCTGCGCTTTGGCATCCTGAATCAATGACTCGCCCAGCATGTCCCGCAGCCAGCTTACCGTCCACATCCCTTTACGGATGCCGTAGCCTTCATACAACAGCGTTTCAGGCACAGACGACATAATGGGCCAGTAGGCCACGGGGGCTTTTGGCAGCGCTTTGCCGTTCATCATCAGCGCGATATAGGTGCCGAGAGAAATCACAGCGGTTTCATCATCCAGCAGCCCGGCCCCAAGCGCTTCAACCGGCTTATCGCTGGTGGTACAAACGACCGGTAATCCGGCCGGGAAGCCCGTAGCCTTCGCCGCATTTTCGGTAAGATGACCAATGACCGTGCCCGGCATCTGAACATCAAACAGCATGGTGCGCGGAATATTAAATTTCTTCAGCACTTCGCTGTCGTCGCTCCATGACCACGTTTTGTAGTCCACCGGCCACTGGCCAAAATAGTTGGCGATATTATCTTTGAACTCGCCGGTTAAGCGATGGGACAGGTAACCCGAGAATGAAGTCACCCAGGCCACATCAGGATTTGTGTGCTCGTAGGGGCGGGTGACGCGCGCATCCTGCCAGCTGATCAGCGGTGCAGCTGGGGTGCCGTCGGCCTTTAATAAGGCGCGACAGCAGCGTATGGAGCCGAGGCCAATCCCAACTATCGCACTTATGTCTCCTGTGAAGTGGCTCATTAAATCCTGCCCGGCGCGGCACAGCGAGTCCCACAGATCGTCGTCAGGGTGTTCGGCGGTATCCGCGTCCGGCGTGTACATCGGCTGCAGCTGCCCCTTGCCTTCGCAGACGATATTGCCCGCCAGATCGTACATCACGACTTTTGTACTCTGGCTTCCACCATCAATCCCAATGATGTATTGCTTCGACATTACCTTTCTCCTTCAATTTTCCCTCATCACTCGCCCGTTGCGGCCAGCGATGCCAATTTTTCTTGTGCAATGTCGGCGGCGCGAATTTTGCGAATCAGCAAAAAGGCAAACACGATGACCATGCACAGTGCGGCTAATCCCATCAGCCACATGTTGCGGTAGGCTTCTTCTGCGGGCAGGGTGTCCTGCCAGTGGCCGACAAGCGGGTACACGAATACGTCCGGCAAGAAGCCGATGACCGAACAGATACCCACGGTGGTACCCATAATATAGGGCGGCGTTCTCGCTTCGCCGGGGCAGGCCCAGTACAACCCGCGTGAGGCGTAACAGGTGAACCCCAGCAGCAAAATAAGCCCAATGCCCATCGCAACGGACTGAGGATTGGCGTTGGTCGCCAGCAGCGCTATTAGTGCGATTGCGCCAACAATAGAGAGCAACTGCACCACGTGAGTGGGCGATTTAATTCTGCTGTAGGTCGTAATAATGCCGCCCAGCGGGCCGCAAAAGGCGCGGAAGATTTTATTGATCACGATACCCATGTAGCTGGCGGCCACCAGCGACATGCCGTACATCTCGGTCAGATAGTTGGTGGAATAGCTCAGGATGGCATAAATGGTGTAAACCCCGAAGATCACCATACTGCAGTACCAGGTGGTACTTATCCGTAAAACGGACAGAATATCTTTGAGCTGGAAGGCCGGTTTTTTGGCTGCCTGAGCACCTTCTGTGCGGCCGGTAAAGCCGTCGCTGACAAAGAACCAGCACAGCACGCCAAGCGCAATATAAACGCCGCTGTAGATAAGAATAACGGCTTTAAGGCTGTTGGCATCTTCCGGCGCAAAGCGCGAAAACACCCACATGGTGAATACCGCCAGCGCCATCACGCCGACGCCGCGCAGGCCTTCCATCCAGCCCATAATTTTTCCCTGCTCGCTATGATCCCCCAGCAGGGAAGCCGCCTTAATGGAGACCGACCACAGCATCAGAATGGTGGTCACGGCGAAGGCGACCTGAATGACGATCATTACCCACAGCGGCGGATAGAAAGCCATCACAATCCCCAACAGGCCGGTAGCAATCATCGCCAGCGTCATCATTACGCGGTGAGAGAATTTATCAGCAATAATTCCGCTCGGCGCATAAAGGATAATTGCGGTTATTCCGAAAGTACTCATAATTAAGCCTATTTCGGTATTGCTAAACCCCATAAATTTTGCCATAGGGATTTGGTAAATATACCTTAAATAAGCAAGGTCAAAACTTACACCACCACTGATACTTATTATTGCCAGCGTTAGCCAGCGACGAAAATTTGAATCACGCATGGTGTGCTCTCAGTAATCAGGATTGTTAAAGACAAAAAAAAGAGAAAAGTAACCAATCCCCTTTAAAGGGCTGATTACTTTTCTCATGGGCTCTAGTAATTGCGGAGATTATTAACATGCAGCATGGTTTTTTAGTGTGAGAAATATCACGATATTGGTTTTCACGGCGAATAATTTAGCGATAAAACCTTCTTGTTAATGAGTTGTGATGTTGATCACATAACATGCCCCCACCGCTGTGATACTTATTTTAGCCAGTTACTAGAGACGATGAGAAAAGTAACTTCCCTTTCGGGGGGAGCTTGCTTTTCTCATTTTTTTTTGCGTTTAAAAAATTTAAGGAGTTCATCATGTCGCTCAGCGCACTCAACGAATTCTCACTGGACTTCTTCTCGCTCAAGGGGAAGACGGCGATTGTCACCGGCGGTAACAGCGGGCTGGGGCAGGCCTTCGCCATGGCGCTGGCTAAGGCTGGCGCGAATGTGTTTATTCCAACGGTGGTGGAAGAGAAAGGCGAAACGCGCCAACTTATTGAACAGCAAGGCGTAAAAGTGGCGTTTATGACCGTGGATATCACGGAGAAAGGTGCCCCGGCTCAGGTCATCGCCCAGTGCCTGGAAACCTTTGGTTCGGTGGATATTCTGGTCAACAACGCCGGGATCTGTAAGCTCAACAAGGTGCTGGACTTCGGCCGCGCCGACTGGGACCCGATGATTAACATCAACCTGACCGCAGCGTTCGAATTAAGTCACGAGGCGGCCAAAGTGATGATCCCGCAAAAGCACGGAAAAATTATTAATATCTGTTCGCTATTTTCTTATCTTGGCGGCCAATGGTCTCCGGCTTATTCCGCCACAAAACACGCGCTGGCCGGTTTAACGAAAGCGTATTGCGATGAATTAGGCCAATATAATATTCAGGTGAACGGTATTGCGCCTGGTTATTATGCCACCGATATTACGACCGAAACACGTAAAAACCCGGAAACCAACAAGCGCGTACTGGATCATATTCCAGCCAACCGCTGGGGTGAAACGCAGGATCTTATGGGGGCAATGGTTTATTTATCCAGCCGTGCTTCAGATTATGTTAATGGCCATTTGTTAGTCGTTGATGGTGGTTATTTAGTCAGGTAGTTCTCGCAGGGTGGTTCCTGCCTTCTCTTATTTATATTTGTATTCCCTTATTTGTCAGGAAGGAGTTGTCATGTCTTTATCTCGCGAAGCAATTGTGGATCAACTAAAAGAAATCGTTGGCCCGCAGCAGGTTATTACCGATGAAAAAGTATTACAGAAAAACAGTATCGACCGGTTCAGAAAATATGCGGATATTCATGGCGTGTACACTCAGCCGCTGCCGGCCGCGGTAGTGAAACTGCAGAACACTGAGCAAGTCTCCAGCGTACTGGCGTTTCTGAACAGCAACCACATCACCTGTATCCCGAGAACCGGTGCTTCCGCAACGGAAGGCGGCCTGGAAGCGGTGGTGAAAAACTCCGTGGTGCTGGATGGCTCCGGGCTGAACAAGATTGTCGATATCGACATTGAAAACATGCAGGCCACCGCCCAGTGCGGCGTGCCGCTGGAAGTGCTGGAAGATGCCCTGCGTGCAAAAGGCTACACCACCGGCCACTCGCCGCAGTCCAAACCGCTGGCACAAATGGGCGGCCTTGTGGCAACCCGCAGCATCGGCCAGTTCTCAACCCTGTACGGGGCGATTGAGGACATGGTAGTTGGTCTGGAAGCCGTGTTCCCGGACGGCAGCATCACGCGCATTAAAAACGTGCCGCGCCGTGCCGCTGGCCCGGACATTCGCCACGTGATCATCGGCAACGAAGGGGCGCTCTGCTACATCACGGAAGTAACGGTAAAAATCTTCAAGTACATGCCGGAAAACAACCTGTTCTACGGCTATATCCTCGACAACATGAAGACCGGGTTCAACATCCTGCGTGAAGTGATGGTGGAAGGCTACCGTCCGTCGATTGCCCGCCTGTATGACGCCGAAGATGGCACCCAGCACTTCACCCATTTTGCCGACGGCAAATGCGTGCTGATCTTTATGGCAGAAGGCTCTAAGCGCCTGGCCGAAGCGACCGGCGCGGGCATCGAAGAAATTGTTGCCCGCCACCCGGAATGCAAGAAAGTGGACAGCAAGCTCATCGAAACCTGGTTCAACAACCTGAACTGGGGGCCAGATAAAGTGGCCGCCGAACGTGTGCAGATCCTGAAAACCGGCAACATGGGCTTTACCACGGAAGTTTCTGGCAGCTGGAGCTGCATTAATGAGATTTACCACAATGTGATCGAGCGCATTCGCAACGAGTTCCCACATGCGGGTGATATCACTATGCTGGGCGGCCACTCTTCCCACAGCTACATCAACGGCACCAACATGTACTTCGTGTACGACTACAACGTGGTGGGCTGCAAGCCGGAAGAGGAGATCGACAAGTACCACAACCCGCTGAACAAAATCATCGTGGAAGAGACGATTCGCCTCGGCGGCTCGATGGTGCACCACCACGGGATCGGCAAGCACCGCGTGCACTGGTCCAGGCTGGAGCACGGCACCGCCTGGCCAATCATGCAGGGCCTGAAAGATCAGTACGATCCGAACGGCATCATGAACACCGGCACGATTTGGCCGATTGAAAAATAATCGTACATAACCGCACGGGTCGGCTCTCAGGAGCCGACCTCTTCATTTACGGATCGACAAAGGAATCAGTATGCACGCCGAACCGGTTCGTATGGATGACCTGCCGCTTAATCGCTTTCATTTACGCATTGCCGGGCTGACCTTCGGCGCTCACCTGACGGACGGCTACGTGCTCGGCGTAATTGGCTTTGCGCTGGTGATGATTGCGCCGCAAATGAGCCTGACGCCGCTTCAGGAAGGATTAGTGGGCGGCTCGGCGCTGTTTGGGCTGTTTCTGGGCAGCCTGGTGCTGGGCTGGGTCTCCGATCATATTGGTCGTCAGAAAATCTTTAACTTCAGCTTCGTGCTCATCACGCTGGCCTCCTTTTTACAATTTTTCGTTAGTAACGTAGAGCAGTTGATTCTGCTGCGGGTGCTGATTGGCATCGGGCTGGGCGGCGACTACTCCGTGGGCCACACCATGTTGGCCGAATTTGCCCCGAGCAAACATCGTGGCGTGCTGCTCGGCGCTTTTAGCGTGGTCTGGACGCTGGGTTATGTGCTGGCGAGCCTCATTGGGCATCAGCTAGTGGAGAGCGGGCCGGAAGCCTGGCGCTGGCTGCTGGCGTCGGCCGCGTTGCCTGCGTTGTTAATCACTTTCTTGCGCTGGGGCACCCCGGAATCTCCTCGTTGGCTGCTTCGCCAGGGGCGGGTGTCCGAAGCGCATCAGATTGTGCGCCGCTGCTTCGGCGAACATGTTGTTATTAGCGATGAGATTGCGGTGCCAACTTCCCGTCATCTCCGCACGTTGTTTTCCGGGCAATACTGGCGGCGTACCGCGTTTAATAGCCTGTTCTTTGTTTGCCTGGTGATCCCGTGGTTTGCGATTTATACCTGGCTGCCGTCCATTACCGGGCTGCTGGGTATGCAGGATGGCCTGACCGCCAGCCTGTTGCTGAATGTGGTGCTGGTGGTGGGCGCGAGCGCGGGCCTTGTTTTGACCCACCGCTGCTCAAGACGCGGCTTCCTGATAGGCGGTTTTCTGGTGCTGTTCTTCAGCCTTACCGCACTGGCGCTGGTGCCCGAACAACACGGTACCATTATCCTGCTGCTGTTCTTTGTTTTTACGCTGACCATTTCGGCGGTCAGCAACCTGGTCGGCGTTCTCCCCGCTGAGAGTTTCCCGACGGATATTCGCTCGCTGGGTGTAGGGTTTGCGACGTCGATGAGCCGCCTGGGTTCGGCAATTAGCACCGGACTGCTGCCGGTGGCGCTGGTCTCCTTCGGGGTGCAAAACACCATGCTGTTGCTGAGCGCGGTTCTGATGCTGGGCCTGCTGGTTTCCGTCTTCTGGGCGCCGGAAACGCGCAACATGAGCCTTGTGGCCGCGTCCGGGAATAAAGAGCAGCCGCCGGGAGTGAATCATGAACATTCTGTTAGCCTTTAAGGCCGAGCCAGACCTCGCCATGCTGGCGGAAAAAGACTGGCTGGCCGCCGGGCAGGGCAGCCTGGACACCTCGATAACGCGCCCTTGTCTGGGAGAAGATGAGGCTGCTGCCGCGGAGATACTGCTGCGTCAGGCTGAAGGCTCAAACCTTACCGCCTTAAGCATTGGTCACGAGCGGGCTGACAGCTTTCTTCGCCAGTTCAAAGCGCTGGGGTTCCTGCGAGCCGTTCGGCTGCAGCCGGATGACGAGCTGACTTTTTCTCCCGCCTCAGTGGCTGCCTTGCTGGCCGCATGGCAGCAGCAAAATTCTCAATCTCTGGTGGTCATGGGCTCACGCAGCGCCGAAGGTAACAGCGGCCAGACGGGGTTTTACCTCGCCGAACAGCTGGGCTGGCCGTGTTTCACTCAGGTCTATGATTTCACGCTTGACGCTGAACGGCAGCAGCTTTGCCTGAAACAGCGGCACGGCGCAGGAAAACGCAGCCTGACCGTGCGGCTGCCTGCGGTGCTGATGATTGAAAGCCGCGGCGATTACTGCCTGAGAACGCCTGGCCTGCGACAAAAGCTGGCGGTGAAAGCTTCGGACGTTGAGGTCTTGCCTGTGAAAGTCCCTGGTCATGAGGAGGCATTCTCTCCTCTGGTCGGGCTGGATCACCCTCAGCGGCAGCGCGGCGGCTTAATCATTCAGGGTAGCGATGTGCGCGAAAAGGTCCGCAGCCTTTACCGCGACTGGCTAGGTAAAAGGATGAAATCATGAAAATTGCCCTGGTTCTGCCTGAAGCGAGGCAAGCGTCGGCGCTCAATGAGATAGGGCATTTCATTGCGTGCAGTGAAATGGCACCAGAACATTTCGAAGCCTGGCTGCTGCCGGAGAGTGAATTCAGCGAGCCGCTGCTGGAAGGGTTGTATACCCATTTCGTGCCTGCCCCAGTAGACATGCTGTTATTCCCTTCTGGCTGGCAGGGCGCAGAGCTTGCCACCCGGCTGGCGCACCGGCTGCAAGGAGAGGCGTGGAGCGCGATTAACGACGCGGATTTTGCCCGGCAGGTGGTGCGCAAAAACGCCTATGGCGGCGCACTGGTGGCTGAGCTTCAACTGCACAATAAGCCCTGGTGCCTGAGCGTAGCCGCCGCGCCGGGAGCCAAAACCTGGCAGCCGGAGATCGAGTATGTACATATTCCCGCGGCAGCACAGAAGCCCGCCTGGCTGGTTGAATCCGGGGCAATTGCCGATGAAGCTGAATCCGGCCTGGCCGATGCCAGGCTTGTGCTGGCGGTGGGACGGGGCGTTGGCAGCCCTCAAGCCATGGCGCAGGTCGAGGAGATTGCCTGCGGGCTGGGCATGGAAACCGGCGCCAGCCGCGAAGCGGTGATGCACGCCTGGTGCAGCATGGACAAACTGCTGGGGATGTCCGGTACCCAGGTTGCCGCTGACGTTTGTATTGCGGCAGGCGTCTCCGGCGCACCGGCCTTTATCAGCGGCATTGCCCACAGCCGGTTCATTGTTGCCATCAACAACGATCCGCAGGCAGCGATTTTCCGCCACGCCGATGTGGGGATCGTCGATGGCCTGCTGCCGGTACTAACCGAGCTGCAAACCTGTGTCAGGGAAGATATTTAGCCAACTGCCAGACGCCGGTATTGGTGGTGGAGATAGCCAACGCCCCGGCGCTGAGTGCGTTGTTGGCATCCTCCGCGTCGCACACCAGGCCACCGGCAATCACCGGCAGGTCGATTTTTTCTGTGACCCATTTCATCACTTTCGGCATACATCCCGGCAGGATCTCGATGCAGTCCGGGTTCGACTGGGCCACCTGTTTATCGATGTTGTGGTAAGAGATGGAATCGACGATAAACAGCCGGTGAATGGCAAAGAACCCCTGCGCCCTGGCCGCTTTCACCATTGGCGCTTTGGTGCTGATCACGCCGTCGGCCTGGGTCACCAGTTTCAGAAAGTTAATCACAATCTCTTTATTCGATGTCCCTTCCAGTAAATCGACGTGCACCAGCGCGTATTTATTCGCCTTCTTAATTTGCTGCACGATGCCGGTAATGGTGCAGATATTGCCGTACAGCACGGAAATTACCTGGCAGTCGGATTCCAGCGCCAGCTGCAGGCTCTGGTTATCTTTTACCGCTGCAATCAGCGGGTGTTGCTTGAGTAGGGATATCAGGGACACAGCTTGGACTCCATTAACCAAAGCGTAATTGGATGCCGCAGCCTGCGGGCGGGTAGCGCCAGCGGCTGAGGGTTTGTTCGGTGCACAGCAGGCGGCAGGTGCCGCACTCCAGGCAGCCGGGGGTATCAATGTGCAGGCTGCCGTCTTCTTTCTGTCGGTATAGCCCGGCGGGGCAGGCTCGTACCAGCAGAGTAAGCTGTTCGATATCGGGATTATCTGCGGGGACAATATGTGGTTTCTCCGCAGGTTGCCAGGCGTTCCTGGCCAGTTTCTCATGCAGGTTCACAGGCTGCGCCCTCCGCGAAAAATGTCTTTAACCAGTCTGGAAATACCCGTTTTGCGGGCATGTTTCCACAGCAGGCTGCTGAGTCGTGGCGGCGGTGAATACTGGGGATCAAAGATATCACGCTGCAGCTCAGCCAGCAGGTGCGGATAGTCCTGAAACAGCCCCGGCGTTTGTAAAAAATCAGGCATTTTGCGATAGCGCTCCAGCACCGCCCACAGCGAAGTGCACGCCAACTGGTGGCGGTACGCGTGATGAAGATCGACACTGACATTTTCTTGTAGCGCTTGAATCAGCGTTTGCGCCGCCGCTTTTGCCGAAAGCGCCGCCAAATCCATGCCGCGCACGGTAAAACCGGTATTGATGCAGAAACGGGCGCTGTCGCCCACCAGCAAATAGCCGGGGCCGGCCAGGCGCTCGGGAAGCCCGTTCAGGCCACATTCAGGAATCAGATGCGCGCCGTATTCCACCAGCTCGGCACGGCGCAAAAGCGGGCGCAGCGTCGGGTGCTGCTTGAAGTTTTCCAGCAGATCGGGAAGCGAAGCAGAGGCAGCCCGAATTGAAGAGAGCGGGCAGACAATGCCGACAGACAGCGTATCGAGATTGGTGTAGAGGAACCCGCCCGCAGGCTGTTCGCCGCAGATGCCGCCGGTGAACAGCCAGGCGGCACCGGCGTTACCTTCAAGCGAGAAGCGGTTCTCGAGATCTTCTTTCGGCAGCGCCAGCACTTCTTTCACGCCCACGGCAACGCTGTGCTCGGGTAACTTGTGCAACAGCTTGTGCTGTTCCGCCAGCAGGGTATTGGCCCCTTCGGCGATAACCACGGCTTTGGCGCTCAGCACTTCGCCTTCGATCACCACGCCGCTCACCGCGCCGCTTTCAACATGCAGGCTATCGACCTGAGTCGCCGTCAGGCACTGCGCGCCCGCTTGTTCAGCCTGCTGGAACAGCCACGGATCCAGCCGGGCACGCAGCACGCTGTATGACGCTGCCGAAGGGTGCTGGAAACTCAACGTCGTGGACGTTTCTGCCGTCAGCGCGGAGAGTTTTTCATGGGTGATACAGCGTTCGAGTGGGGCGGCGCGACAAAAATCAGGAAAGAGGGCATCAAACGCGGCGGTGTAAAGCCTGCCGCCCGACAGGTTTTTGCCTCCCGGCTGAGTTGCCCGCTCAACAAGCAGAACATTTAGCCCGGCGCGCGCGCACTCTACCGCGCAGCAGGAGCCTGCGATCCCCGCGCCAACGACGATAATATCGAAATCTGTAGTGGCCATCCCGTGCACCTTTTAGTTGCGACGGCGCAGCTTACCAAAGTGGGATGAAAATTAGCTTGATGGGGGGCGCAGAGAGGAAAAGTCCGGAGTGATTTCCGGACTTTTTTTAGCTTATTCGCCGCGGTAGACGCAGCCTGCGGTGCAGGTTTCTTTGATCATCACCGCGCTCAGCAGCGGCACAACAGGTTTCATCTGATCCCAAATCCATTTCGCCAGCACTTCGCTGGTGGGGTTTTCAAGCCCTGGGATATCGTTCAGATAATAGTGATCGAGGCGATCGTAGGTTGGCTTAAACGCGGCTTTCAGCTCGGAGAAGTCCATGATCCAACCGGTATAAGGATCTACCTCGCCGGTGATTTCCAGGCGCACCATAAAGGAGTGGCCATGCAGGCGACCGCATTTGTGACCTTCCGGGACGTGCGGCAGGTGGTGGGCGGCTTCAAAGGTAAAATCTTTAAACAGGGTGGTGGACATCATTCGACTCTCTGGAATTCAAAAAACCGCCGCATGATAGCGGAATGGACTATTTTTCGCATTAACTAAACGGCGCATTGCCCTGCAGCATGGTGTAAATAGCGGTGAATGCGCTGAAATCTTATATTCATCAGGTAGTTAGTTAATCACTTTTAACACTATGATTTACCTGAAAAAACGATTAGTCGTTTTAGTTATTTATTATTTCCATCCCTTCTTTAATTGTTGATAACCTGCTGGTTAACCTTGACTCATTACAGTCTGTAAGCCCTTTTTTGCCCTTTGCTACTGGAAGCTAAATACTTATGACTTCTCAGGTTCCACCGAGCGCTTTGCTGCCGTTAACGCCGGACCAGCTGGCACGCCTTCAGGCGGCGACCACTGATTTTTCAACCACTCAGCTGGCCTGGTTATCCGGTTATTTCTGGGGAATGATTAACCAGCAGCCTGGTACTGTTGCGGCGGCTCCGGCCCCTGCGGCAGAAGTCCCGGTGATTACGCTGATTTCCGCGTCGCAGACCGGCAACGCACGCCGCGTGAGTGAGCAGCTGCGGGACGACCTGCTGGCGGCGAAGCTGAACGTCAATCTGGTGAACGCGGGCGACTATAAATTCAAACAAATTGCCCAGGAAAAACTGCTGATTGTCGTCAGTTCCACGCAAGGGGAAGGGGAGCCGCCTGAAGAGGCCGTGGCCCTGCACAAATTCCTGTTCTCGAAAAAAGCACCGAAGTTGAACGGCACCGCGTTTGCCGTCTTTGGCCTCGGTGACAGCTCTTATGAATTCTTCTGCCAGTCCGGTAAAGACTTTGACAGCAAACTGGCTGAATTAGGCGGCGAGCGCCTGTTGGATCGCGTTGATACCGACGTAGAGTACCAGCCTGCGGCCCAGGCATGGCGCAGCAAAATCGTTGAACTGCTGAAATCCCGCGTCCCGGCCGAAACCCCGGCTCAGGCTGCCGCGACGGCCACGGGCGTGAGCAACGAAATCTTCACCAGCCCTTACAGCAAAGAATCACCGTTGACCGCCACGCTTGCGGTGAACCAGAAAATTACCGGCCGTGACTCCGATAAAGACGTGCGCCACATCGAAATCGATCTTGGCGACTCTGGCCTGCGCTATCAGCCGGGCGATGCGCTTGGCGTCTGGTATCAGAACGATCCGGCGCTGGTGAAAGAGCTGACGGATCTGCTATGGCTGAAAGGCGATGAAAGCGTCACCGTCGATGGCAAAACGCTGCCGTTAAGCGAAGCGCTGCAGTGGCACTTCGAGCTGACGGTCAACACCGGCAATATCGTTGAAAACTACGCCCAACTGACCCGCAACACGGCGCTGCTGGAGCTGGTGGGCGATAAAGCCAAATTACAGCATTACGCGCAGACCACGCCGATTGTGGACATGGCGCGCTTCGCCCCGGCAGAGTTGACGGCTGAACAGCTGACTGGCCTGCTGCGTCCGCTCACGCCGCGCCTTTATTCTATTGCCTCTTCGCAGGCGGAAGCTGAAACCGAAGTCCACATTACCGTGGGCGCGGTGCGCTATGACATCGAAGGCCGTGCCCGCAGCGGTGGCGCTTCAGGTTTCCTGGCCGACCGCCTTGAGGAAGACGGCGAAGTGCGCGTGTTCATTGAACATAACGATAACTTCCGCTTACCGGCCAACCCTGAAACCCCGGTCATTATGATTGGCCCGGGCACCGGCATCGCCCCGTTCCGCGCCTTTATTCAGCAGCGCGACAGCGACGGCGCTGGCGGCAAGAACTGGTTGTTCTTTGGCAACCCGCACTTTACCGAAGATTTCCTGTACCAGGTTGAATGGCAGCGCTACGTCAAAGACGGCCTGCTGACGAACATCGATTTAGCCTGGTCCCGCGACCAGCAGCATAAAATATACGTACAAGACAAACTGCGCGAGAAAGGCGCGGAACTGTGGCGCTGGATTCAGGAAGGTGCCCACATTTACGTCTGCGGCGACGCCAACCGTATGGCGAAGGACGTTGAGCAGGCGTTACTGGAAGTGGTTGCCGTCCACGGTGGCATGGACACCGAAGCGGCAGATGAATTTTTAAGTGAGCTGCGCGTTGAGCGCCGTTATCAGCGAGATGTCTACTAATGAGCGAAAAACACCCTGGCCCTCTGGTGGTCGAAGGCAAACTGGTCGACGCCGAACGCCTGAAGCGCGACAGCGATTTTCTGCGCGGCACCATTAAAGAAGATCTGCAGGATGGCCTGACCGGCGGTTTCAACGGCGACAATTTCCTGCTGATCCGCTTTCACGGCATGTATCAGCAGGACGATCGCGATATTCGCGCCGAACGCGCTGAGCAGAAGCTGGAGCCGCGTCACGCGATGATGCTCCGCTGTCGCCTGCCGGGGGGAATTATCACCACCCAGCAGTGGCAGGCTATTGATAAGTTTGCCGAAGATAAGACTATCTACGGCAGCATTCGCCTGACCAACCGCCAGACGTTCCAGTTCCACGGCATTCTGAAGAAGAACGTCAAGCCCGCGCATGAAATGCTGCACGAGGTGGGCCTGGACGCGCTGGCGACGGCCAACGACGTGAACCGTAACGTGCTGTGTACCTCTAACCCGGTGGAGTCTGAGCTGCATCAGGAAGCCTACGAATGGGCGAAAAAGCTCTCTGAGCACCTGCTGCCGCGCACCCGCGCCTACGCCGAGATTTGGTGGGACAAAGAAAAAGTCGCCACCACCGACGAAGAACCGATTCTGGGGCCGACCTATCTGCCGCGTAAGTTTAAAACTACGGTAGTAATCCCGCCGCAGAACGACGTGGATCTGCACGCCAACGACATGAACTTCATTGCGATTGCGGAAAACGGCAAGCTGGTTGGCTTCAACCTGCTGGTCGGCGGTGGCTTGTCCATCGAGCACGGGAATAAAAATACCTATGCCCGCACGGCAAGCGAATTCGGCTACATTCCGCTGGAGCATACTCTGGCGGTAGCGGAAGCGGTGGTGACGACCCAGCGCGACTGGGGAAACCGCACTGACCGTAAAAACGCTAAAACTAAATATACCCTTGAGCGCGTTGGCGTTGACGTGTTTAAGGCGGAAGTTGAGCGCCGCGCTGGCATCAAGTTTGAGCCAACCCGTGCTTACGAATTTACCGGCCGCGGCGATCGTATTGGCTGGGTGAAGGGCATTGATGACAAATGGCACCTGACGCTGTTTATCGAAAATGGCCGCATCCTGGACTACCCTGGGCGACCGTTGAAAACTGGCCTGCTGGAGATCGCTAAGATCCACAAAGGTGATTTCCGCCTGACGGCAAACCAGAACCTGATCGTCGCCGGCGTGCCGGAAAGCGAAAAGGCTAAAATTGAGAAGCTGGCAACCGAGTCTGGCTTGATGAATGCGGTTACGCCGCAGCGTGAGAACTCGATGGCCTGCGTGGCGTTCCCGACCTGCCCGCTGGCGATGGCGGAAGCCGAACGCTTCCTGCCGGAGTTTGTCACCAAAGTTGAGCAGGTGATGGATAAACACAAAGTGCCGGATGAGCACATTGTGATGCGTGTTACCGGCTGCCCGAACGGCTGTGGCCGCGCGATGCTGGCCGAAATTGGTCTCGTGGGGAAAGCGCCAGGGCGCTATAACCTGCATATCGGTGGGAACCGTATCGGGACGCGTATTCCGCGCATGTACCGCGAAAACATCACTGAGCCGGAGATCCTCAGCTTGATTGATGAGCTGGTGGGCCGCTGGGCGAAAGAACGTGAGACCGACGAAGGCTTTGGTGATTTCACCGTGCGTGCAGGCATTATTCGCCCGGTGCTCGATCCGGCCAGGGATTTGTGGGACTAGTTTTTCCCCTCACCCTAACCCTCTCCCCAAAGGGGAGAGGGGATTAGGATACCAGGAATACCGAATCTGACTTTCCCTTCTCCCTGCCAGAAGAAGGCTGAGATAAGGGAATAATTCGCTTTCCTCCTCTCCCTGCCAGAAGAAGATTGGGATGAAAGAATACTTCGGTTTCCCCCTCTCCCTGCCAGAAGAAGATTGGGATGAAAGAATACTTCGGTTTCCCCCTCTCCCTTCCAGGGAGAGGGCCGGGGTGAGGGTCATTGATTACTAAGTGAGGCACGTATGTCCGTACTTGATTTAAACGAACTGAACGCCCTTCCTAAAGTCGAACGCGTCATGGCGCTCGCCGAAGTCAACGCTCAGCTGGAAAAACTTAGCGCGCAGCAGCGCGTGACCTGGGCGCTGGAAAATCTGCCGGGGGAATTTGTGCTCTCGTCCAGCTTCGGCATTCAGGCCGCTGTGTGTCTGCATCTGGTCACCCAGCAGCGCCCCGATATCCCGGTGATTCTGACCGATACCGGCTATCTGTTCCCTGAAACCTACCAGTTTATCGATGAGCTCGCCGACAAGCTGAAGCTGAACCTGCAGGTGTTTCGTGCGACCGAAAGTCCAGCCTGGCAGGAAGCGCGTTACGGTAAGCTGTGGGAGCAGGGCGTGGAGGGGATTGAGCGCTACAACGACATCAACAAAGTTGAGCCGATGAACCGTGCCCTAAAAACGCTGGAGGCGCAAACCTGGTTTGCTGGCCTGCGTCGTGAACAGTCCGGCAGCCGCGCTAATTTGCCGGTGCTGGCGGTACAGCGTGAAGTCTTTAAAATTTTGCCGATCATCGACTGGGATAACCGTACGGTTTACCAGTACCTGACCGAGCACGGACTGAAATACCATCCGCTCTGGGATCAGGGCTATTTGTCCGTCGGTGATACCCACACTACCCGTAAATGGGAGCCGGGAATGGCAGAAGAAGAGACTCGCTTCTTTGGTCTGAAACGCGAGTGTGGTTTGCACGAATAAATTTCTTTTATCATTTCTTTTAAAACGTGGGACAAGTGCCCACGTTTTCTTTTCTGCTGTCCTGTCTCTAAAAAAACAACTCATCACGTTTACTCCCCAAAATGGGCTATTCATCACAAAGAAATGTGCGATCGGATATTGACCATTTTTTCTTTAAGCGGATAATTTCATCAAAACCTGAAAACGTTTTCAGTTTTTGATGAAAAACCAAAAATAATAATTGATCGAGTAGGTGAAAAAAGACCGTAGGGTGTGCGGTTTTATTTTCAGGGAAGAACTTAGCTAAAGGGAATGAATGATGTTCGTTTTACCTCTTCGTATAAAAAAGAATGGCATAAAAGGCATCCTGCTTCTGTCAGGTCTGATTTCAGTGATGCCGGTGCCCTCTGCGATGGCGGCAGGATTTGTCGATGACAGCCTGGTCACCGGAGCGCTTTATTACTGGCAGCGGCACCGTGAACGCAAAGATATGAATCCTGGCAGCCCGCACTACGGGCAATACCAGACCAATCTGCATCATGGTACTGCCACGGCGCGCCTGGACTACAGCTCTGGATTTTATGACGATACTGTCGGGGTTGATTTAGGGGCATTTGCCACCGTCGATTTATTTGAAGGCAGCGCTGCGCATCCCAACGAAATAAGTTTTAGCGGCGGTAAATCCATGTGGCGAGACCGGGGAACCGGAGAGGCAAACGCAGCGGATCTTTATCTGGCCGCGCTCAAGTTCCAAAAGGAAAATTACTGGCTCAGGGCCGGTTATATTCAACCCGTTGGACAGAGTTTATTAGGCACTCAATGGGGATTCTTACCCGGAACTTACCAGGGGGCGGAAATTGGCGCCGCTTACGATTTAGGGGAATACGGCACGTTTTCACTTTCTTATTTCTGGGCCAATAAATATAAAGCGCCGTGGTATCGCGAAATGTATGACTTTAAGGAAATAGACAAGAAAACGAAAATTCCTTATTTGCACTCGCTGGGTGGTAAGTTTGATTTTAAAAATGGTGTGATTTGGGAGCTTGCCTTTGGACAATCCCAGGGCTACCTGGATAAGTATTTTACCAAACTAGGCTGGCGGTTCGGTGAGGCGGACAACGAGCTAAGAACCAGCTGGCAGTTCTACGGTTCGCATGATGCGACGGGGCGCCATGACGTCTACGACGAGTTTGCCTGGCAGCAGGGCCTGACGGCTGAATATCAGCGCGGACGGTGGCAGTTCCGGTTAGAGGGGAGCCTGGTCCATGCCCCGGGCAAGCAGGGATATTATACCGTCAGCGCAACGCCCATTTACCCAAACTCGGCGGGGCGCATCGATATGTGGTGGGATGCCCGCTCTGACTACAACGCCGATGGCGAAAAGGCCGTGTTTTTCGGCACGATGGTCGATTTAGGCGACGTAATTTATCCGGGCATCAGCGCCGGGGCATCTCTGGCCTGGGGCTGGGATGGCAAACCGGCCCGGGGAGGAGACTGGTCGGCCAGGCAGCGTCTGACAGAAAGCGCCTGGAACCTGGATCTCGTCTGGCAAGTCCAGCAGGGCTGGGCCAAAGATGTGATGTTTAAGCTGCATTACACCCGCTACAACAACCATTCCGACAATCCTGACTGGGGCGGCGGCTACGCCAACGTTTTCCAGGATGAAAAGGATATCAAATTCATGATGATTGCTCCTTTCTCAATTCTCTAACGCGACCCACGCTAAGGAAAAATAATGTTGATTCGACAGGCAGGCCTCGGGCTGGCGCTTTCGTGCTGCGCGCTTTTCGTCCATGCACAAACGCACGTTTTAATTAACCAGGTTGGCTACGACCTCAATGGACCAAAATCCGCCGTTATTCAATTGAGCGATGGCGCGAAAGTTAATGCCGGGGACAAATTTGAGCTGCTGGACAGCGAAAGTAACAAAGTGGTGTACAGCGGTGAACTCGTCGGGCAGGGAAGCGTCCCGAGCTGGGAGAATCGTACTTTTTATCAGGCGGATTTTAGCGGCTGGCATAAAGCCGGGCGTTATGTGGTTAAGGTGGTCAGCAGCGACGGTGATGTGCGTTCGGGGCCGTTTATCATCAATAAAGATTTACTTGAACGCTATACGCTCTCCGATGTGATTGCCTATTTCAAAAGCCAGCGCGTAACGGGGCTTTTTGACAAAGCGGATCGCAAGCTGCCGAAACCGTGGGGCGAGAAAGGTACGGTGGATGTTCACGGAGGCTGGTATGACGCAACCGGTGACTATGGCGTTCACCTTTCCCATCAGAATTTAACCTCCTGGTTTAATCCTCAACAGGCGCCTTTGGTGGCATGGAGCCTGCTGCAAAGCTACCAGCGTCTCGGGGCGCGTAACGACGTCAATTTCTCCGAGTATCGTCGACGTATGCTGGATGAGGGGCTTTATGGGGCAGATTTTCTGGTGCGCATGAAGCAGCCAGGGGAATCTTTCCTGCAGGCAATATCATCGCCGGGTAAAGATAAACTGGCGCAGGATCGCGTGGTAGCGAATCCTAACTGGCGCACGCAAATCAAAGAAAAAGAGTCTGATTCGACCATTGTTGAAGAGTCGGCGGTTGGGCGGCTGGCTTACCAGGCTAGCTTCCGTTCAGGCGCCGGGATGTCGATTGCTGCACTGGCGCTCGCCAGCACCCAGGATGAGGACGGGCAGTTTACGCGCGCCCGATACCTGCAGACTGCAGAAGAGGCTTTTGCCTTCCTGGAGAAAAATAATCTGAAGATGGTGAACGACGGCAAAGAGAATATCGTCGATGACTATAACGTCCTGCTGGCCGCCGCTGAATTGTACAAAGCGACCGAGAAATCGCATTACCTTGAGGTGGCTTCCCTGCGGGCAAAAAGCCTGATGGATCGTCAAATTTCAGAAGGCCAATGGAAGCATTACTGGCGTGCAGATGACGCCAGTCGGCCTTATTTCCATCCTTCAGATGCTGGCTTACCGGTTATCGCTTTGCTGGAGTATCACGCCGTTGCCCCTGAGAATCAGCGGGCGGCAATCCTCTCCACGGTAAAACAGGCGCTCGACTTTGAACTGACAACCACCGCCGATGTGAATAACCCGTTTGGCTATGCTCGCCAGCTGATTCAGCTGAAAGATGGGAGCAGGCGCACCAGCTTCTTCTTCCCGCATGATACGGAAGCTGCACCGTGGTGGCAGGGGGAGAACGCCCGCATAGCCTCGCTTGCTGCCGCGGCGCGTCAGGCGATGCCGCTGTTTGCCAATGATACTGGTTTTAGCCAACGGCTCAACGCCTATGCCTGGAACCAGCTGGACTGGATCCTCGGCAGAAACCCGTTTGATGTCAGCATGCTGACCGGCAGCGGTTACCGCCACATTAGCTATATGTTCTTTAATTCCTGGCGCTATACGACCTTGCCTGGCGGTATTGTGAACGGTATTACCGCCGATCCGCAGCAGAACGTGGACGGGATCGCGTTTGACCAGGGTTATGCCGTCACCGGGAAAGATGACGACTGGCGCTGGGCCGAGGGCTGGCTGCCTCATTCAGCGTGGTACCTGTACGCCGTGAGCCTGCCGGTACAGCAGTAATAAATGGCGTGGAGCGGCGCTTTAGCCGCTCCTGCCCGATCACTTCCCGGCCTTCGCCAACTCTTTCACCAGCGGGAGCAGAATACGCACCGTGTCATGGCTGCGTCGCTTAATCCTGCCCGGTAGTGCTTTATCCAGATACTCAAGGTTGTCGAGCGTGGCGTTATGCCAGCTGGTGCCGTCTGGAAATGCCTTGTTTTTACTGCGCTGCTGATAACCGTCTTTCGCCCCAAGCGCCCAGTTGGTGGCTTCTACGGAAAGCACCGGGATCCCGGCTTTATCAAACGGTTCAGCATCGCCACAGCAGCCGGTGCCTTTCGGGTATTTCGCATTGAGTCCCGGGTTGCTGGTGGCCTGAATCCCGGCACGATGAGCAAGCGTGAGCGCTCTGTCGCGGGTCAGTTTACGCACGGGCGCAGGCGTTGATGTTCCGCTATTGAAATAAAGCTTATCGCCCACGACCAGGCTGTTCAGGTTGATCACCAGCAGCGTGTTGGCCTGCTCCTCTTTGCTCATGCGCGTCAGAATATTTTTCGCGCCCAGGGAGCCAATTTCTTCTCCGCTGGTGGCAATAAAGCGGATGCCGTAGCGGGTAGGAATATCTTTCAGGCGCTCGGCCAGTTCCAGCATCACGCCAAGGCCGGAAGCATTATCGTCCACGCCCTGCAGCGTGAGGCCACCGAGATTATTGTCCACGTCTTTATCATTGAGCGGCGTATAGGTGTCCAGATGCGCCATGATAATAATTTGCTGCGGCAGTTTACCTTCCCGGGCGGCAATCACGCTGCTGGTAGTGACGTTATGCCAGGTCTGATGCCCCGCTTTCGTGGTGTAGATATAGCGGGTATTAAACTGGCGAATATCGCTCTGGTATCCCCAGCTTTTAAACTGCTGCTGAATATAGTCTGCGGCCAGCATTTCGGCAGGGCTGCCGGTCATTCGGCCCGGAAAATAAGTCGCGATATGGCGGGTTTGCTGGTCGGCAAGGTCGCCTTGCTGCGTGACCTTCGCCACTGCGGGAAAGCTAAAGCACGCGCCCAGCGCCAGGCAAATCACCGAGCGGCGCAATGCGGAAAACATAGTACGTCCTTATTCATCTTTATTAGTCGGAAGTTTTAAGCGCCGTTAGTATGAAACTGTGAGCCAGGTTAAACAATTTCATTTGCTCTTAAACCCGCGAAAAAACGACTGGTTAAGCACATTTTGTCGTTAGCTTTGCCGTGGCGTTATTCTTTTCGGGAACTAGTCATTCCAATTCGTAATTTCATAACAAATAAGCCCAAGACTTATAGTCCCCTTAGATTAAATCTCAAGCGGCTGCGATGAACGGCCGCGGCGCATCTGCTTAAGGGAAGGTTATGGACCAAAAACGACTCACTCACTTGCGGCAACTGGAGGCTGAAAGCATCCATATTATCCGTGAGGTCGCTGCCGAATTTTCTAATCCGGTGATGATGTATTCCATTGGCAAAGACTCTTCGGTCATGCTGCATTTGGCCCGTAAAGCTTTCTACCCAGGTACGCTGCCGTTCCCTCTGCTGCACGTTGATACCGGCTGGAAATTCCGCGAAATGTACGAATTCCGTGACCGCACGGCGAAAGCCTACGGCTGCGATCTTATCGTACACCGCAATCCTGAAGGTGTAGCGATGGGCATTAACCCGTTCGTTCACGGTAGCGCCAAACATACCGATATCATGAAAACCGAAGGGCTTAAACAGGCGCTGAATAAATACGGTTTTGATGCTGCCTTTGGCGGTGCGCGGCGCGATGAAGAGAAATCCCGTGCGAAAGAGCGTATTTACTCTTTCCGCGATCGCTTCCACCGCTGGGACCCAAAAAACCAGCGGCCTGAGCTGTGGCATAACTACAACGGCCAGATAAATAAAGGCGAAAGTATTCGCGTGTTCCCACTCTCTAACTGGACCGAACTGGATATCTGGCAGTACATCTACCTGGAAAATATCGACATCGTTCCACTGTATCTGGCGGCACCGCGTCCCGTGCTGGAGCGCGACGGTATGCTGATGATGATTGACGACGATCGTATCGATTTGCAGCCGGGTGAAGTGATTGAACAACGTATGGTGCGCTTCCGTACCCTGGGCTGCTGGCCGCTGACCGGCGCGGTGGAGTCAACCGCGCAGACGCTGCCGGAGATCATCGAAGAGATGCTGGTTTCCACTACCAGTGAACGCCAGGGACGCATGATTGACCGCGACCAGGCCGGCTCGATGGAGCTGAAAAAACGCCAGGGTTATTTCTAAGGAGCCGCCAGATGAACACCACTATTGCACAACAAATCGCTGATGAAGGTGGCGTCGAAGCCTACCTGCACGCCCAGCAGCACAAAAGCCTGCTGCGCTTTTTGACCTGCGGCAGCGTCGATGACGGCAAAAGCACCCTGATTGGCCGCCTGCTGCACGACACACGCCAGATTTATGAAGATCAGCTCTCGTCGCTGCATACCGACAGCAAACGTCACGGCACGCAGGGCGAGAAGCTCGACTTAGCGTTGCTGGTGGATGGCCTGCAGGCCGAGCGCGAGCAGGGCATTACCATCGACGTGGCCTACCGCTATTTCTCCACCGAGAAGCGCAAATTCATTATTGCCGACACGCCGGGGCACGAACAGTACACCCGCAATATGGCGACCGGGGCATCAACCTGCGACCTGGCGATCCTGCTGATCGACGCCCGAAAAGGCGTGCTGGATCAAACCCGTCGGCACAGCTTTATCTCCACGCTGCTGGGGATCAAACACCTGGTCGTGGCGATCAACAAAATGGATCTGGTGGCATTCAGCGAGCAGACCTTCGAGCAGATCAAGCAGGATTACCTGACCTTTGCTCAACAGCTGCCGGCGGACCTGGATATCCGTTTTGTGCCGCTTTCCGCGCTGGAAGGGGATAACGTCGCCAGCGCCAGCGCTCAAATGCCGTGGTACAGCGGCCCGACGCTGCTCGAAGTGCTGGAAACGGTAGAAATTATTCGCGGCGTGGAGCAGCAGCCAATGCGCTTCCCGGTGCAGTACGTAAACCGCCCTAATCTCGACTTCCGCGGCTATGCGGGGACGCTCGCTTCCGGCACCGTTAGCGTAGGCCAGCGCGTCAAAGTGCTGCCGTCTGGCGTGGAATCCAGCATCGCCCGAATCGTGACTTTTGATGGAGATTTGCAACAAGCCGGCGCGGGGGAAGCGATTACCCTGGTGCTTAAAGACGAAATCGACATCAGCCGGGGCGACCTGCTGGTGGAGGCGACGGAATCACTGGCTGCGGTGCAGAGCGCAAAAGTAGATGTCGTCTGGATGGCGGAACAGCCGCTGGTACCGGGCCAGAGCTTTGATATCAAAATCGCCGGGAAGAAAACCCGTGCGCGCGTCGACAATATTCAGTATCAGGTCGAGATTAACTCACTCACTCAGCGCGTGGTCGAAAGCCTGCCGCTGAACGGCATTGGGCTGGTAGATCTGACCTTCGACGAGCCGCTGGTGCTCGATAAATATCAGTCCAACCCGGTGACCGGCGGGCTGATTTTCATCGACCGACTGAGCAACGTGACCGTCGGCGCGGGTATGGTGCGTGAGCCGCAGGCAGAGGTTTATCAGGAACCTTCCGCTTACAGCGCGTTTGAGCTTGAGCTTAACGCCCTGGTGCGTCGCCACTTCCCACACTGGGGCGCGCGCGACCTGCTGGGAGGCAAATAATGGCCGACCATGATGAAAACGTGGTCTGGCATGCTCATCCGGTGACGCGCGAACAGCGTGAAGCCTTGCACAAGCATCGCGGCGCGGTGCTGTGGTTTACCGGCTTGTCCGGCTCCGGGAAATCGACCGTAGCCGGTGCCCTTGAGCAAGAGCTGCATAAACTTGGCGTAAGCACGTACTTGCTTGATGGCGACAACGTGCGCCACGGCTTGTGCAGCGACCTGGGTTTTAGCGATGAGGACCGCAAGGAGAACATCCGGCGAGTTGGCGAAGTGGCTGGCTTGAT
The DNA here is from genome assembly GCF_011752835.1 of Enterobacter sp. Ap-1006. NCBI lineage: Bacteria > Pseudomonadati > Pseudomonadota > Gammaproteobacteria > Enterobacterales > Enterobacteriaceae > Enterobacter > Enterobacter sp. Ap-1006. Next base: position 46,742 of record NZ_VWWU01000010.1, read on the forward strand.
GGTGGATGCGGGCCTGGTCGTGCTCAGTGCGTTTATCTCGCCTCACCGGGCTGAAAGGCAAATGGTGCGCGAGCGGGCCGGGGAAGGGCGTTTCTACGAAGTGTTTGTGGACACGCCGTTAGCCATTTGCGAAACGCGCGATCCTAAAGGGCTTTACAAGAAGGCCAGGGCTGGGGAACTGAAGAATTTTACCGGGATTGATTCGGCGTATGAGGCGCCGTTGCGGGCCGAAATTCACTTAGACGGCGAACAATTAGTAACAAATTTAGTGGCCCAAATATTAGACCTGCTGCGTCGCGACGATATCATCAATTGCTGAAGACGCCCGGAAGCACAACGCTTCCGGCCATCAGGGTTATGAAATCAGTTATGCGCAACAGCACGAATATCGTTATCTCTCAGGCTGAACCCAGCCCGACGGTCGAGGAAACCACCTGGTCACTGCCCGGGGCGTTTATCGGCTTTTTGTCGTGGCTGCTGGCGCTAGGTATTCCCTTTTTGGTCTATGGCCCCAACACGCTCTTTTTCTTCCTCTACACCTGGCCATTCTTCCTGGCGCTGATGCCGGTCGCGGTGGTGGTGGGGATAGCCCTGCACTCCATCTTGCGTGGCAAGCTGCTGTTCAGCTGTGTGGCTACGCTGCTCTCCGTGGCGCTGATGTTCGGCGTGCTCTTCATGTGGCTTATGGGTTAGCCGTGCCGAACTGCGTCAAACCGTAACAGACTATTTATGGGCAACGTTAAGCTAAACTTGCTCCAATCGCGCATGAATTCGCGTTATGTGGTAAATTCTGGCGCGATTTGGCGCGCAGGGTGGCTTGCCGCAGTGGAGTCGACGAAAAAGTTGTGGGATGATTGTGCCGTTTTTCAGGGGGCAGGATGGGTAAACTAACGCTGCTGTTGCTGGCCTTGCTGGTCTGGCTTCAGTATTCGCTGTGGTTCGGAAAAAACGGCGTACACGATTACACGCGCGTCAGCGAAGATGTCGCTGCGCAGCAGGCAACCAATGCCAAACTAAAATCTCGCAACGATCAGCTTTTTGCCGAAATTGACGACCTCAACGGCGGCCAGGAAGCGATCGAAGAGCGCGCTCGCAACGAACTCAGCATGACCAGGCCGGGAGAGACTTTCTACCGACTGGTGCCGGATGCCTCCAAACGCGCAGCCAACGGTAATACCTCCAACGCCGGGCAAAATAATCGATAACTCAGCATAAGTGAAAGGCATGGCAGACTCCTCCCCGGACGTAATTGCCGTGGTACCGGCCGCCGGTATCGGCAGCCGTATGCAAACGGAATGTCCTAAGCAGTACCTACACATCGGCGACAAAACGATTCTCGAACACGCGGTGGCCAGCCTGATGGCGCATCCGCGCGTGGGCCAGGTGATCGTGGCTCTCAGCCCCAACGACACCTATTTTTCCTCTTTATCGCTGGCAATCCATCCTCGCGTCACCGTGGTGACTGGCGGCAAGCAACGTGCAGATTCCGTGCTGGCTGGCCTGCAGGCCGCAGGTAATGCTGAATGGGTGCTGGTGCACGATGCCGCACGCCCCTGCCTGCACCGGGATGACCTGAATAATCTGCTGGCGATTACCACCAGCAGCAAAGTCGGCGGTATTCTGGCAGCCCCGGTTCGCGACACCATGAAGCGGGGCGAGCCAGGCAAAGGGCTGATTGCCCATACGGTTGATCGTGAAGATCTTTGGCATGCCCTGACGCCGCAGCTTTTCCCACTCGAACTTTTGCGCAGCTGCCTGCTGCGCGCGCTGGATGAAGGCGCCACCATTACCGATGAAGCTTCGGCCCTGGAATATTGCGGCTTTCATCCAGAATTGATTAGCGCCCGGGCGGATAATATCAAGGTGACTCGCCCTGAAGATCTGGCCCTGGCGGCTTTCTATCTTACGCGGTTAACCCAAACGGAGAATGTATAATGCGTATCGGACATGGTTTTGATGTTCATGCTTTTGGCGGCGAAGGCCCGATTATTATTGGCGGCGTTCGTGTCCCGTTCGAAAAGGGGCTGTTGGCTCATTCCGACGGTGACGTTGCTCTGCATGCCCTGACCGATGCGCTGCTGGGTGCGGCCGCGCTGGGGGATATTGGCAAGCTGTTCCCGGACACCGATCCGGCCTTCAAAGGGGCGGACAGCCGTGAACTGCTGCGGGAAGCCTGGCGCCGTATTCAGGCCAAAGGTTTTACCCTCGGGAACGTAGACGTGACGATTATCGCCCAGGCGCCAAAAATGGCCCCGCACATCCCTCAGATGCGCGTGTTTATTGCCGAAGACCTCGGCTGCCATATGGATGACGTCAACGTCAAAGCCACCACCACCGAGAAACTCGGCTTTACCGGCCGCGGCGAAGGTATTGCCTGCGAAGCCGTGGCGCTGCTGCACAAGGCCGGCAAGTAATGGACATGCAAAACCTGACGTGGCTGCACGGCAAGCCGCAGGGCAGCGGCGTCATCAAGGCCAGCCCGGAAGATTTCGTGGTGATCGAAGATTTGGGCTTTGGCCCGGACGGTGGCGGTGAACATCTGCTGCTGCGCATTCTGAAAAGCGGCTGCAATACACGTTTCGTGGCCGATGCTCTGGCGAAATTCCTCAAAGTTCATGCGCGCGAAGTCAGCTTTGCCGGGCAAAAAGACAAACATGCGGTGACCGAACAATGGTTCTGCGTTCGCCTGCCGGGCAAAGAGATGCCGGACATGAGCGCTTTTACGCTCGAAGGCTGCCAGGTGCTGGAGTTTGCTCGTCACCGCCGCAAGCTGCGCTTAGGCGCTCTGAAGGGAAACCGCTTTACCCTCGTGCTGCGCGAGGTAAGCGATCGCCACGAGATGGAGCAGCGCCTGCAGGCCGTAGCGGAGCAGGGCGTGCCTAACTATTTCGGCAGTCAGCGTTTTGGCATCGGCGGCAATAACCTGCATCAGGCGAAACGCTGGGCAGAAAGCAATGCGCCGTTGCGCGACAGAAATAAACGCAGTTTTTGGTTGTCGGCAGCCCGCAGCGCGTTGTTTAATCAGATTGTTAGCCAGCGCCTGAAAAAAACAGACTTTAATCAAGTTGTTGATGGCGATGCGCTACAATTGGCAGGGCGCGGCAGCTGGTTTGTGGCGACCCCGGAAGAACTTCCTGGCCTGCAACAGCGAGTGAATGACGGCGAACTGCTGATCACCGCTTCGCTGCCGGGCGATGGCGAGTGGGGAACGCAAAATGCAGCGCTGGCTTTTGAGCAGCAATCCGTGGCGGACGAAGAGATTCTGCTGGGGTTGTTGAAGCGTGAGCGAGTGGAAGCGGCGCGCCGTGCGATGCTGGTTCAGCCGAAAGAGCTGAGCTGGAACTGGTGGGATGATGTCACCGTCGAGCTGAACTTCTGGTTACCGGCGGGAAGTTTTGCCACCAGCGTTGTCAGGGAACTCATGAACACAGCGGGTGATTATGCGAATATTGCTGAGTAACGATGACGGAGTCCATGCGCCTGGTATTCAGGTGCTGGCGAAGGCGTTGCGTGAATTTGCCGAGGTGCAGGTGGTGGCGCCGGACAGAAACCGCAGCGGCGCATCAAACTCGCTGACGCTGGAGTCATCGCTTAGAACCTTTACCCTCGCCAACGGGGATATCTCCGTTCAAATGGGAACGCCGACGGACTGTGTCTATCTCGGCGTCAATGCTCTGATGCATCCGCGGCCGGATATTGTGGTGTCGGGCATCAACGCCGGGCCAAATCTCGGCGACGACGTTATCTATTCCGGCACCGTTGCGGCGGCGACGGAAGGGCGTCATTTGGGGCTCCCGGCGCTGGCCGTCTCGCTGGATGGCCATCAGCATTATGAGACCGCTGCGGCGGTCACCTGCTCTATTCTCCGGGCGCTGGCTCGGGAGCCACTGCGCACCGGGCGCATTCTGAATATCAACGTTCCAGATTTACCGCTGGACCAAATCAAAGGCATTCGCGTCACACGCTGCGGCAGCCGTCATCCGGCAGACCAGGTGATTCGCCAGGAAGATCCGCGTGGCAACACGGTGTACTGGATTGGCCCACCGGGGGAAAAGCTGGATGTTGCACCGGACACCGACTTTGCCGCCGTCGACGAAGGCTATGTGTCGGTGACGCCGCTGCATGTCGATTTAACCGCACATAGCGCCCATGAAGTCGTTGGCCACTGGCTTGAAAAAGCCGGAGTTGAGGCGCAATGGTAAGCAAACGCGTACAGGCTCTTCTCGATCAATTACGTGCCCAGGGTATCAAGAATGAACAGGTTCTTGAGGCTATTGCGCAGGTGCCGCGTGAGAAGTTTGTCGACGAAGCGTTTGAACACAAAGCCTGGGAAAATACCGCGTTACCTATTGGGTCTGGTCAGACTATCTCTCAGCCGTATATGGTGGCGAGGATGACGGAGCTGCTGGAGCTGACGCCGCAGTCAAAAGTGCTGGAAATTGGCACCGGGTCTGGCTACCAGACCGCGATTCTGGCGCATCTGGTAGGGCATGTTTGCTCCGTGGAGCGTATCAAAGGGCTGCAATGGCACGCCAGGCGCCGCCTGAAGCAGCTGGATTTACACAATATTTCGACCCGTCACGGCGATGGCTGGCAGGGCTGGCAGGCAAAAGCGCCGTTCGACGCTATCATTGTGACAGCGGCACCGCCGGAAATTCCCACTGCGCTGCTGTCGCAGCTGGATGACGGCGGCATTCTTGTTTTACCCGTGGGTGACGACCGGCAGTTTTTGAAGCGCGTGCGGCGCCACGGAGATGAATTTTTAATCGACACGGTAGAAGCTGTTCGCTTTGTGCCCTTAGTGCGTGGCGAATTAGCATAACCCGGAAATATCCGGTTTTTTTGCTGCCAATTCGGCGTAACGTAGCCGAATTCAGCAAAAGCTGGCGTGGATTACGCCGCTTTTCTACAGTGTTTTATGCATATCTGGTTGTTATCATTTTGGGGGATAAATGAGCGCGGGAAGCCCAACTTTCACTTTACGCCGGGCGGCGATGTTGACGCTAACCAGCCTTTGGCTGGCAGGCTGTACAAGCAACAATAATACCCAGGCGCCGATCAGTTCCGTTGGCGGCAATGGCAGTTCTTCAGGCTCTTCAACCGGCAGCCTGCTGGTGACGAAGCCACCGACAATGTCCGTTCCGATCCAGCAACCTCAGATTCAACCCGTGCAGCAGCCACAAATTCAACCGGTTCGCCAGCCTCAGGCCCAGCCCGTAGCGTCAGAGCCTGTACAGACTGAAAATGGCCGCATTGTCTACAACCGTCAGTACGGCAACATCCCTAAAGGAAGCTACGCGGGCGGCAGCACCTACACCGTTAAACGCGGCGATACTTTGTTCTACATTGCGTGGATTACCGGGAACGACTTCCGTGACCTGGCGCAGCGCAACAACGTACCGGCGCCATACGGTCTGGAAGTAGGGCAAACCCTTCAGGTCGGCAACGCCTCCGGCACGCCAATCACCGGCGGGAACGCGGTGACCGCCGCCGATGCCCGCGCGCAGGGCGTCGCGACGCCAGTTGAACAAAACTCAACCAGGGTAGTTGCTTCTAAACCGACAATTACGTATTCTGAGGATTCAGGTGAACAGAGTGCTACTAAAATGTTACCGGGCAATAAGCCAGCTGAGACTGTTGTCACAGCACCGGTGACGGCACCTGTGGTTAGCTCTACCGAACCTACCGTCAGCAGTACGTCTAACAGCTCGCCAATTTCAACCTGGCGCTGGCCGACCGACGGTAAGATCATCGAAAACTTTGCGGCAACCGAAGGGGGCAACAAAGGGATCGATATCGCTGGCAGTAAAGGACAGGCCATTATCGCGACCGCCGCAGGGCGCGTGGTATATGCCGGTAACGCGCTGCGCGGTTACGGTAATCTAATCATCATCAAACACAACGATGATTATCTGAGTGCCTACGCCCATAACGATACAATGCTGGTCCGGGAACAAGAAGAAGTTAAGGCGGGGCAAAAAATAGCTACCATGGGTAGCACCGGAACCAGTTCTACACGATTGCATTTTGAAATTCGTTACAAGGGGAAATCCGTAAACCCGCTGCGTTATTTGCCGCAGCGATAAACCGGCAAAACATTCATTGAGTGTATTGCCCAGGGATCACGGGTAGGAGCCACCTTATGAGTCAGAATACGCTGAAAGTTAACGAGTTAAACGAAGACGCGGAATATGATGAGAACGGAGTTGAGGCTTTTGACGAAAAAGCCCTTGTAGAAGAGGAACCCAGTGATAACGACCTTGCAGAAGAAGAGCTGCTGTCACAGGGTGCAACACAGCGTGTACTAGATGCGACTCAGCTTTATCTTGGGGAGATCGGTTACTCTCCATTATTAACAGCCGAAGAAGAAGTTTACTTTGCTCGCCGCGCGCTGCGCGGTGATGTAGCCTCCCGCCGACGCATGATTGAAAGTAACCTGCGTCTGGTGGTGAAAATTGCCCGTCGCTACAGCAATCGTGGTCTGGCGCTGCTGGATCTGATTGAAGAGGGCAATCTGGGGCTGATTCGTGCGGTTGAGAAGTTCGATCCGGAACGTGGGTTCCGTTTCTCAACGTACGCCACATGGTGGATTCGTCAGACCATCGAACGGGCAATCATGAACCAAACCCGTACGATTCGCCTGCCCATTCACATTGTGAAAGAGCTGAACGTTTACCTGCGTACCGCTCGTGAACTCTCCCACAAGCTCGACCATGAGCCGAGTGCCGAAGAGATTGCCGAGCAGCTGGATAAACCGGTTGATGACGTTAGCCGTATGCTGCGTCTCAACGAGCGCATTACCTCGGTAGACACCCCATTAGGTGGTGACTCTGAGAAAGCGCTGCTGGATATCCTCGCGGACGAGAAAGACAACGGCCCGGAAGACACCACGCAAGACGATGACATGAAACAAAGCATCGTGAAGTGGCTGTTCGAACTGAACGCTAAGCAGCGTGAAGTGCTGGCCCGTCGTTTTGGTCTGCTGGGTTATGAAGCTGCGACGCTGGAAGATGTGGGTCGTGAAATCGGCCTGACTCGTGAACGCGTTCGTCAGATTCAGGTTGAAGGCCTTCGCCGTCTGCGTGAAATCCTGCAGGCTCAGGGGCTGAACCTCGAAGCGCTGTTCCGCGAATAATCGACTCTTCAAATAAAAAGCGGTGATGCAAATCACCGCTTTTTTTATGCCTGCCGTTTGGTAACGGCTACACCAAACTCTTCAGCCGATAGATCCACTCCAGCGCCTGACGCGGAGAAAGAGAATCCGGATCCAGGTTCTCCAGCGCCTCGACGGCGGGGGATGTCTCTTCCGCCGTGGTCAGCAGCGACATTTGCGTCCCATCCACCTGGCTTGCGGCCGCATTGCCGGAAATGCTTTCCAGCTCGCGCAGCTTCTGGCGCGCACGTTTGATCACGTCTTTTGGCACACCCGCCAGCGCGGCTACGGCCAGGCCGTAACTCTTGCTCGCCGCGCCGTCCTGCACGCTGTGCATAAAGGCGATGGTATCCCCATGCTCCACAGCATCCAGATGGACGTTAGCCACGCCTTCCATTTTCTCCGGCAGCGTGGTCAGCTCGAAATAGTGGGTAGCGAACAGCGTCAGCGACTTAATACGGTTGGCCAGGCTTTCGGCGCAGGCCCAGGCCAGCGACAGGCCATCATAGGTCGACGTGCCGCGGCCAATCTCATCCATCAGGACCAGGCTGTGTTCGGTCGCGTTGTGCAGAATGTTGGCGGTCTCTGTCATCTCCACCATGAAGGTTGAGCGACCGGAAGCCAGGTCATCGGCAGCGCCTACGCGGGTAAAGATGCGATCAACCGGGCCAATTTCTGCCTGCTGAGCTGGCACAAAACTGCCGATATAGGCCAGCAGGGCAATTAACGCAGTCTGGCGCATATAGGTACTTTTACCACCCATGTTCGGGCCGGTAATGATCAGCATTCTACGCTGGGGGGAAAGGTTTAGCGGGTTAGCGATAAACGGTTCGCTGAGCACTTGTTCCACTACCGGATGGCGGCCACCGACCAGCTTAATGCCGGGCTTGTCCGTCAGCGTCGGGCAGGTGTAGTTCAGGGTATAAGCGCGCTCGGCCAGGTTCACCAGCACGTCCAGCTCCGCCAGCGCGGTAGCGCTTTTTTGCAGCGCTTCCAGATGCGGCAGCAGTAAATCAAATAACTGATCGTAAAGCTGTTTCTCCAGCGCCAGCGCTTTGCCTTTGGAAGTCAGGACCTTGTCTTCGTACTCTTTCAGCTCAGGAATAATGTAGCGCTCGGCGTTTTTCAGCGTCTGGCGGCGAACATAGTTGATCGGCACCAGATGGCTTTGGCCGCGGCTGACCTGGATGTAGTAGCCGTGCACGGCGTTAAATCCCACTTTCAGCGTATCAAGGCCCAGGCGTTCGCGCTCGCGAATTTCCAGGCGATCCAGGTAGTCAGTTGCGCCATCGGCCAGGGCTCGCCATTCGTCCAGCTCTTCGTTATAGCCGGGAGCGATAACGCCGCCGTCGCGCACCAGCACCGGTGGCGATTCGATAACCGCCTGCTCAAGTAATTCGCGCAGCTCTACAAATTCACCCATCTGCTCGCGCAGGGTTTGCACGTAGTCGGTGCTTACGTCAGACAGGGTCTCGCGCAAGGCGGGCAGTTGCTGGAAGGCATAACGCATACGTGCCAGATCGCGTGGGCGAGCGGTGCGCAGCGCCAGACGGGCAAGGATACGTTCCAGGTCGCCGACCTGACGCAGCGTAGGCTGAATATCTGCGGTGCGCTCCTGCAGGGCCGCGATAGTTTGCTGCCGCCGGGTGAGCACATCGACGTTACGCACCGGCATATGCAGCCAGCGTTTGAACATACGGCTGCCCATCGGCGTTACGGTGCAGTCCAGCACCGAAGCCAGCGTGTTCTCCACGCCGCCGGACAGATTTTGGGTGATCTCAAGGTTACGGCGGGTGGCGGCATCCATAATGATGCTGTCCTGCTGCCGGTCCATGGTCACGGAACGGATATGCGGCAGGGAAGTGCGCTGGGTATCTTTGACGTACTGCAGCAGGCAGCCGGCGGCGCAAAGCCCATGGTGGGCGTTCTCGACGCCAAAGCCGGTCAGATCCCGAGTGCCAAACTGCAGATTTAGCTGCTGGCGCGCGGTTTCAATCTCGAACTCCCAAAGCGGGCGACGGCGCAGGCCACGGCGGCCATCAATCAGGCTCATCTCAGCGAAGTCTTCCGCATACAGCAGCTCCGCCGGATTGGTGCGCTGAAGCTCGGCGGCCATGGTTTCACGGTCTTCAGGCTCGGTCAGGCGGAAGCGACCGGAACTGATGTCGAGCGTCGCATAGCCAAAACCTTTGCTGTCCTGCCAGATTGCCGCCAGCAGGTTATCCTGGCGCTCCTGCAGCAGCGCTTCGTCGCTGATGGTGCCCGGCGTGACGATGCGAACGACTTTACGCTCAACAGGCCCTTTGGTGGTTGCCGGATCGCCAACTTGTTCGCAGATGGCCACGGACTCACCAAGGTTCACCAGTTTAGCCAGGTAATTTTCCACCGCGTGATGAGGCACGCCCGCCATTGGAATAGGTTCGCCCGCTGAAGCCCCGCGCTTGGTCAGGGAGATATCCAGCAGTTGAGATGCGCGTTTTGCATCGTCATAGAACAGCTCGTAGAAGTCACCCATACGGTAAAACAGCAGGATGTCACGGTGCTCGGATTTAAGACGCAGATACTGCTGCATCATCGGGGTGTGGGCGTCGAAGGTTTCGCTAGTACTCATGGAGTGATGATATCCATTTCGTTGAATTTTAAGTGGTTAGTGATGTTTCTGGTTCTCATTATTGCTCACTAATACGGCGTAAACTGCACGCGGGAATCGCCCCGCAGATGGCCCATGATAACGGAGTATCAAAGGCAGGAAAACAGCGGTTAAACGACATTGCTGAAAGCCTCGCAACGCGTTGCTGTTCTGATATGTTCTAGCTGCGGCTGGCTGTAATACCGCAGTTTGGCGAACGTTTTCGCCTTCATTCTGTTTAAACGGTTAAATTCCAGGGTGTCTATGAGAAAGTGGGTACTGGCGGGCGTGCTGGCAGTGACGGGGTGCGTTTCTTTTCAACAGCTTGATGAGGGTTTGCGTGGCCTCGTGGGCCAGGATAAAACCGTCGCATTTAAAATATTAGGCTACCCCGATAATCAGCAAACGTTTGACGACACGAAAGTTTATACGTGGATAACGAACAGTACGGGAGCCGAGCCTTATATTTCGCCGCAAACGACCACCGGTACGGTCAACGGTAAACCGTTTGAGGCCACGACAACACAAACCACGTTTGTGCCGGTTAACTACAGCTGCAAAATTCAGATCTCTACCGACAGCAACGGCATTATCAAAGACTATAAATACAACAGCACCGATCCCAGCGTGATGGGCTGCATGAACTACATTAAAAGCCTTAATAATTACTATAAAAGATAGATCCCGCCCGATCCGGCAACGTATGTGAGTTGCCGGATGTTGCGTTTAGACACATTTTTTTCGCTCCGCTTTCAGGAACTCAATTTTCAGTGACCCACTTACCAGAAAACATCCCAACATCGGAGATAACCATGTTTTCTGCAGTCGGTCAGTCAAATCGCGTTCAGCCCGCCGCTCTTAACGCCAGCGGAAGGATCCACCCTGATATTAAAATTAAGCCGCCGGTAAACGATCCCGTTCAGGCCCTGGCTAACCTGTTCCGGGATAACAAGCTTGCTTACCTGGGCGACGTGCATGGTCAGCTTGCGATCCCTGAATTTGTCGGCCATGCCATTCCCGAGTTGAAAAAGGCTGGTGTGGATCTGCTGGCGGTAGAGTTTGTGAAATACAGCGATAACGCCTTGTTTCACGAAGCGCTGGCTCATGGCAAAGAGGCGACAAAAAACTTCATCATGAACGCCTGGTCAAAACACGGCGAGGCCTGGGTAGATAAGGTTGCCGGGGCACTTTATGAAGCGCACAAAGCGGGTATTTCCGTCGCCGGCATTGACCGCCATATTCCCGGCGCTGCGCCGAAAACGCCGATGGAAGCCATCAAATACATGAACAAACGGCTGGCGCTCAATATTGCCTGGAACGCTGCTGCAGAAAAAGAAGAGCGTGCCATTGGCGCACGTAAAACGCTGGTTTGGGGCGGCGGCGGTCATTTTCACCATAGCCGTGAACAAGGCCCTAAAGATATGCGTCCCGGCCCTGTGGTTTCTTTCGACTCGACTGATAAATCCCCTGGCTGTTCGCTGAACGAGAAGGACGACAACAGCCACCTGGTGATTAATTTCCCGAAATAAAAAAACGGGGAATGGCGATTCCCCGTACTTTGTAGGCTCAGGAGGCAACCTGGAAAACGCTGACGGTTTCACGCAGAACGCGAGATTGCCTATCGAGAGAGGTTGCCGTGGAGGACGTCACCTCAACCAGCGCGACGTTTTGCTGCAGGTTTTTATCCATCTGTGCAACGGCCTGGGCAACCTCATTCACGCCGGTCGCCTGTTCGGCAGAATTATGCGCAATTTCGTTCACGATACTGTTCACCTGGCTGACGGTGGTTAAAATTTTGCTCATGGTTTCCGCCGCCCGATCTATCTCCTGCGCACCGCTGTTTACCCGCTGTACTGAGCCGGTAATCAGGCCTTTAATTTCTTTCGCCGCGGTGGAAGAGCGTTGGGCAAGGGCACGAACCTCAGTGGCGACAACCGCAAAACCCCGGCCTTGCTCACCCGCCCGGGCGGCCTCAACGGCGGCGTTCAGCGCCAAAATGTTGGTCTGGAAAGCGATCCCCTCGATCACGGAGGTAATGTCCGCAATACGCACGGACTCCTGAGTGATCTCGTCCATCGTGCTGACGATCCCCTGCACCATTTCACTCCCCTGGGCGACTTCGGTGGCGGCTGAGCTGGCAAGCTTACTGGCGTACTGCGCGCTTTCCGCATTGTTCCGCACCGTGCTCGCCACCTGATCCATCGCCGCTGATGTTTGCTGTAGCGCCGCAGCCTGGTTCTCCGTCCTTGCAGAAAGCGAGCTACTTCCTTTGGCAATTTCCGCGCTGGCGCTCGCCACACCCTCTGCGTTCTGGCGAACTTCCAGCACCAGCTGGCGCAGCGCATTTTGCATATGGCTGAGCGAGGCCAGAATACTGCTGGAATCTTTTTTACGCAGTTCAGGCGATTGTGTCAGATCTCCGGCGGCGATGGCGTTGGTCATATGCAGTAAATCAACCGGCTCACCGCCGAGGGAAAGCGTGATTTTACGCGTGGTTGACCAGGTGATTAGCAGGCCAATGACCACGGCAGCCAGCGCCAGGGTGAGCATCAGAAGGTGGAACGTGCGGGCAATTCCGCGCGCCGTATTCGCGAGCGCGTCGTTAAGCTGCGTTTCCATATCGATGAAACCGTTAATAGTGGCCAGCCAGTTAACAAATGCAGGGCGGGCCTGATTCAGGATTATCTGGCGTGCCCCTTCCACGTCACCTTTTTGCTGCAGGGTGATAATTTCATTCACCAGCGGGAGCGTTTGCTGCTCGGCCTCTTTTATCTTTTCATATTGCGTGCGTTCTTCAGCGGTGACATCGTTGCCCTGAGCAAAGATGCCTTTCATCGGCTGGACGGAGGCCTGGTAATCCTGCTCCAGCTTGCGGATGTGTTCGACAACGCCCTGCAGCTCGCCTGCCGGCACTAACGTCACGTCGCGGATGGCAATCGAACGGTCATGCACGCTACCCCGGAAATTCACGGCGTAGCGTTGTTTAACGTTATTGACATCGTTGATGGCGATCAACGCGTTGTTTATTTTATTTACCTGCATAATCGCCACCAGCGTCAGCATAATCAGCGTTAATAAAATAATGATAAAGCTGCCGCTTATTCGCGAACCTACGGAAAGGTTTTTAAACATAATAACTCTCTTTTAATTAATATTGAGCGTGATGTTAATGGTGTTGTCGGAGTATTTTCCTGCAGTGGATACAGGCGGGTAAGTTGTCTTGCTGGCTTACAGGGTGGAAAGGAAATTAATCTGCAGGCAAAAAGTTGTCAATAGGGCGGGTTTACACCGATGCACACGGTGTTGTCGAGGGCGGAATACTTTATTCTATAAATAACAATAGCGTTTATTTTTTCTCCCTCTAAGCTAAATTACTGTGTTTTTAATATGTGATTTTACTTTGCGTTTATGCTTTGAACCTGAGTCCGCGAACTTGAAGTCATTATCGTGGCGAGTTCGTTACGTCTGCTAACAAAAGTTTATTATTTTTTTAATATTTAACTTTTTTACCTATTGATGAAAAAGGCCGAATCGGTGTTTTTAATGTTCACATTCCCGGAATATATAAAAATTAATAGCAGTCATTCCCCTGCTTTTGATAGTGGAATACGGGCGGTAAAAATTTTTAATTACCTGGGAATAAATGCTCATTTCGTTCGTCCTATGTGCTCCAAAACCCAATCCCGTTTCATTATTGTGAGCCGATCCTATGCGAGAACCTCGTCCGTCTTTCTGCGCGATGTTTAAAAATTTACGCTACCCGCAGCAATTTTTACTGCGTGGCACCGTGATAGTCGCCATTCCGTTAGCCCTCTGCCTGCTGTTTGCCTGGGCCTGGGGGGCCCTGACGCCGGGGCGTTTATCCCCCGACAAGCTGGTTAATGCGCTGGAAAAAACGGGAGGAGAGCACCCCGGCTATCGCCGCAATCATGCCAAAGGGGTCTGTGTGGTGGGATATTTTGACTCCAACGGCAGCGCCAGCGCCCTGTCAAAAGCAACGGTGTTTTCACCGGGCAATACGCCGGTTATTGGCCGTCTGGCGATTGCCGGGGGGAACCCCAACGCGCCCGATGGTGCCGTTCCGGTGCGCAGCATGGCGCTGCAGTTCATCACCCGCGATGGCCAGGAGTGGCGCACGGGGATGAACGCGCTGCCGTTCTTTAGCGTTGCTACTCCTCAGGGTTTCTACGATCAGCAAATGGCGGGTATTCCCGACCCTAAAACGGGCAAGCCCGATCCGGCCAAAATGAACGCCTTTATCAGTGCTCACCCGGAGGCAAAACCGTTTTTTGCCTGGGTGAAGAGCTATGTGCCGACGTCGAGCTGGGCCAGCGACAGCTACAACAGCCTGAATGCGTTCTTGTTTACCAATAAAGCAGGGGAGGTTCACGGCGTGCGCTGGAGCATGCAGGCGCAGACTCCCGGCGTACCGGTGACGGCGCAGGACAAGGCGAATCCTTTATTCCTTCAGCAGGACATCAAGCAGCGCCTGCAGCAGGGGCCGCTAAAATGGGATTTGATTATCAGCGTGGCTGAAAAAGGCGACGCGACTAACGATGCGACAAAAGCCTGGCCAGACAGCCACCAAAAACTTAACGCAGGCACGCTGGTGCTCACTACCGCACAAGATCAAGCTGACGGCAACTGTCGGGACATCAACTACGATCCTCTGATCTTGCCGGAAGGTATTTCTGGCTCAGACGATCCGCTGCTTAGCGCGCGCTCTGCGGCTTATTCATCATCCTTCAATCGCCGTACGCATGAAGAAGCTCAGGTAAATAAAGGGGGCCGGTTATGAGCAAAGTGACGTATTTTCACCCTCTGCTGCGCGTCGTTCACTGGGCGATGGCGCTGATGATCGTGGCAATGCTGTTTATCGGCGTGGGGATGGTGTCCACGGTGTCGGCATTACACGCTTTTTTATACTCATTGCATAAACCGCTTGGCGTCGCCATTCTGCTGCTGGTTATCCTGAGGGTTTATCTCCGCCTTCGTTATAAAACGCCGTCGCTCCCGGCGAATCTGCCGGGTTTTCAGGTAGCGCTGGCACATTTATCCCACTGGCTGCTCTATCTTCTGATGGTAGCCCAGCCGCTGGTCGGCTGGGCCATGCTCTCTGCCGCGGGCTACCCGGTGACGCTGGGGAGCGGCATTACGCTACCGGCGCTGGTGGCGAAAAATATTGAGCTTTATGCCGTGCTTCGGCCGCTGCATACCTGGCTTGCTCTGCTGCTATTCGTCATCGTGATTCTGCATCTGACTGCCGCATTATTTCATGCGCTGCTATTGCGTGATGGCGTGTTCAGCAGTATGACGGGCTACAAAGGCCGGGGCTAACGTCGCCAGTGGAGTAAATCATGTCAAAACTGAGCGAACAGGAAGTACGGGAAATGCTGCCGCATCTGCAGCGTTTCGCCCTATGGCTCACGCGCAATCCTCATGCCGCGGAGGATTTGGTGCAGTCCTGCCTTGAGAAAGCATTTACCCGCGAGAGGAATCTGGCGGCAAGGGAAAGCCTTCGCAGCTGGCTGTTCTCTATTCTCTACCGGCAATTCATTGACGGCGAGCGGCGAAAAAGACGCTATCAGCGTATTTTGTCGCTGTTTACCGGCGATGAACACCCGGTGGCCGCGTCAACGGAGGAGATGCTGATCAACGACGATATGCTGGCGATGTTCAGCCAGCTTCCCGTGGAGCAGCGCGCATTACTGCTGCTCATCAGCGTAGAAGGTTTGAGCTATAAAGAGGCGGCTGAGTCGCTGGATATTCCGTTGGGAACCGTGATGTCGCGTTTATCCCGAGCCAGAAAGCAGCTGCAAAAATGGGATGAAGGCACGCCATCCACCCCGGCGTTAAGGAGATTAAAATGAAATCGCGCATACCTGACGAGCAGGATCTCCATGCCTGGGTTGACGGGCAGCTGGATGACGAACGCAAAAAGTGGGTTGAGCACTATTTGCAGCAGCACCCCGAGCAGGCCGCACAGGTCAAAAAATGGCAGGCCGATGCCCGGCGTTTACGTCTTTCGCTGGACGAATTTGTGCCAAAGGTTTCTGCCCCTGCTTCGGAAGTACAGCGGGCGCGGCAGCAAATCCAGCGCACTCGCCGGTGGCGGTTAGCCGTTGCTTTTAGCCTGCTGTTCTCCGTCGGCATGGGCGGCGTGGCCGGGTGGCAGCTGCATGCCAGCGAAGTTCTGCGGCAAATTCTGCCGATGGAAGATGCCGTGCAGGCCTATCGTCTGGTGAACAGCGGTAGCGTGAAAGCGCTGGACGTTGTGGCCAGCGATCGTGCGGAGGTGAATAACTGGATGAGTCGCTACTTTATTAACGGGGCGCTGGCACCAGACCTCGATAATTACGGTTTTACGCTGGTGGGCGGCCGTTTAATGGTAACCGAGCAGGGGCCGGCGGCGCTGGTGGTCTACCGGGACGCTCAGGGCACGCGCGTGGCGTATTATATCCGGCCCTCCGGCATGTTTACGCTGGGGAAAGGGGAGCGACAGGCCGATAACCTGACCGCGCAGTACTGGAGCGATCGCCGCTATAACTACGCGATGATAAGCCCGGCCAATGACAGCCAGACGGCGAGGTTACAACAGGCGGTAGCGCAGTACGCGGGGGATGCGCGAGCAATTTAATGCAGGCGTCGGTTTATTCGCCAATGTCAGAAAAAATATACCATTTTTGCCTGAAGGTCTTATCCTGAATGGAGTGAGGCGGCACTCGGATCCCCCGAAGCTGCCTCCGTCATTCCTGAAGGATAAAACATGATATCTACACATATTGGCTTCCCGACCGAAACGGTAGCGGTATTTCTTGCGCTTTCGGTGGGTGCCATTTTTATCGACCTCTTTATGCACCGCAAAGACGAGCCCATCTCGCTGAAAAGTGCCGCATTGTGGTCGGTGTTCTGGGTTGCAGTGGCAATGCTTTTTGCCGGTTTTTTATATCTTCATCACGGCGCAGAAGTCGCCAGCCTGTTTGTCACCGGCTACGCGCTTGAGAAGGTGCTTTCCGTCGATAACCTGTTTGTGATGATGGCGATTTTTGCCTGGTTCGGCATTCCGGATCGCTACCGGCACCGCGTGTTGTACTGGGGCGTTATCGGCGCGATTGTTTTCAGAGGCATTTTTGTGGCCATCGGCACCGGGCTGTTGTCGCTGGGGCCTTATGTTGAAATCGTATTTGCGCTGATTGTGGCGTGGACGGCGGTGATGATGCTCAAAGGCAACGATGGAGAGGACGAAGTTGAGGACTACTCTCAGCATCTGGCTTATCGGCTGATAAAACGCTTTTTCCCTCTTTGGCCAAAGCTTGCCGGGCGCAAATTCCTGCTTAACCAGGCTGAGGTTGACCACGAGCTGGCGAAGCCAGAAAACCAGGCCATCACCGTTGGGCGAGTAAAAAAAGCCACGCTGTATGCTACGCCGCTGATGCTTTGCGTGGCGGTGGTTGAGCTGTCTGACGTGATGTTCGCTTTTGATTCTGTCCCGGCCATTATTGCCGTCAGCCGTGAACCGCTGATCGTCTACAGCGCAATGATGTTTGCGATACTTGGCTTGCGTACCCTGTATTTTGTGCTGGAAGCCTTAAAACAGTATCTCGTTCACCTGGAAAAAGCGGTGGTGGTGCTGCTGTTCTTTATCGCCGTTAAGCTCGGACTTAACGCCAGCGAACATATCTGGCACCACGGGTACAGCATCTCGGCCACCGCCAGCCTGTACGTTGTGTTGGGCGTGCTGGCCGTGGGCATCATCCTCAGCGTGATGTTCCCGGCAAAAGCGGAATCAAGCGACAGTAAGAACTGAACAGGATGAAGGACGTCTTCGGGCGAGGGCGTCCTGATGACGAGACTCAGAGATGTTTGTCGAGGCGTAATCTTTCGATAGGTGAGCGACGACGAGATTTGGCGCGGTGGAAGTGGCGCCAGTGGTAATCCCTGGCTGCGGTCAGCAGCTCATAATCCCCTCTTGAATCCCCCCAGGCGCGCAAATGCAGCTGATTAAGCGGGCCATAAATCTGTTCCAGACGCTGAATCTTTTGATCGCAGCGGCAGTTATGGCCGTTAATGCGGCCGGTTAACACGCCGTCCACCACTTCAAGCTGAGTGCCGATGAGCTTCACGCCCAGACGTTCGGCGAACGGCAGCAGCACGATGGCCGGAGACGCAGAGCACAGCGTAACTTCAGCGCCAGAACGCAGCTCAGCGGCAACCGCCATCAGCCCACGCGGGCGCATCATTTTTTCGAAGTTTTTCGCGCAATACACTTCGGCTTTATCCTTAACCCACTGCTCATTCACGCCGGTTAAGAAGGTTGAAATCAGGATTTCTTTTAATTCATCGCGGGTCAGTTTCCGGCGCAGGCATTTGAGCGTCGGAATGACCATACGCATCATCTTGCGCGCGAAGGTTTTGCGCCCAAAGGCAAACCGCAGGAACGGGACAAAGCTATCGCTATGGGTCAGCGTGCCGTCAAAATCAAAAACCGACAGGACGCCTGGCGAAGGATCATTCATAACAACCATAGATTCCCAACTTTCCTTTTTATCTGTTCGTCGCGAGGGCATCTTGCGAACGATGGGGAAATTATAAACTTTTAAATCCCGCTACGGAAACCATCGCGAAATGTGATAGGGTAGCCGAATGAACATAAATCACACCGCACTTATCGTTAGCCGCTGGTGGCTGTCTCTTTAGAGGCGGCAGGAATTCGTTCACCCTTTTCTAATAGCCGCCGGAAGGCGGCTATTTCGTTTTAACTGTTCGCCCTCCGGCAAGATTTATCAGCCCCAGGAGGCAGTTATGAGCAGTTCACACGCTTTACAGCAAACCATTCTTACCGGCGACCGTCCAACCGGCCAGCTTCACCTTGGGCACTACGTCGGCTCACTGCGTAAACGCGTTCAGCTTCAGGGTGAGCACCAGCAGCACATTTTGGTCGCCGACCTTCAGGGACTAACCGACAACGGCAGCCGCCCGGAGAAAGTCGCCGAAAACATTCTGCAGGTGATGGCGGACTACCTGGCGGTTGGCATTGATCCGCAGAAAACCACAATCTGCCTGCAATCCTCTCTGCCAGCGCTGGCCGAACTCACCATGTTGTATATGAACATCGTGACCGTCGCCCGGCTGGAAAGAAACCCGACGGTAAAAAGCGAGATAGCCCAGAAGGGGTTTGCTCGCTCTTTGCCTTCTGGTTTTCTTGTCTATCCGATAAGCCAGGCCGCGGATATTACCGCATTTAAAGCCAGCCTGGTGCCGGTGGGGGACGATCAGCTGCCGATGATCGAACAGGCCAATGAAATTGTGCACAAAATGAATAGCCTGACGCCGACGCCGATATTAACTCCCTGCAAAGCGTTGCTCAGCCCGGTCAGCCGTCTGCCGGGCATTGACGGTAACGCTAAGATGTCAAAATCCCTGGGCAATACGCTCACCCTTTCCGCCAGCGAACAGCAGATTCATCAGGCCGTGAGCGCCATGTTTACCGACCCGGATCATCTGCGCGTCAACGATCCGGGAAAAATTGAAGGCAATGTGGTATTTACCTGGCTGGATGCTTTCCATGAAGACAAAGAGAAAGTTGAGGCGATGAAAGAGCATTACCAGCGCGGTGGGCTGGGGGATCGGCAGTGTAAAAACGAGCTGGAAACCTGTCTGCAAAACCTGCTGGCGCCGATCAGAGAGCGGCGAAATCGCTTTATCGAAGATAAGCCTTATTTGCAAGAGGTGCTGAAAGCCGGGAGTGAGAAAGCGCGAGCGCTGACGCAGCAAACGGCGGACGAAGTGAAACGTGCGCTGGGGCTGCCGGTGCTATTTTAACGGCAGAAGGGCGCGCGAGGCATACTCAGATGAGTGATTATGGATTACCATTATTGCGAAACTTTCGCGAACATTCACAGGGACAGCCCATCAGATGCGTTATTCAGTCGCAGCACTTCTTCCTATGCTGGTTTTACTCTCTGCCTGTAGCAGTAAGCCGAAAACCGCCGAACAGCAGACGACCAGCGGCACGCCGTCTGGCGGTTTCCTGCTCCAGCCACAGCACGATGTCTTTATGCAAACCGGTGACTTTGCTTACAACCCGGAAGCAGAAAAATTCATCGACAAAATGGTGAATGAGCATGGCTTCGACCGTCGCCAGCTGCATGAAGTGTTGTCCCAGGCCAAACGTCTGGATTACGTGCTGCGCCTGATGGATCAGCAGGCACCGACGACCGCGCCGCCAGCCGGGCCGAACGGGGCGTGGCTACGCTATCGCGCTAAATTCATCACGCCGGATAACGTACAGAACGGCGTTAAGTTCTGGAACCAGTATGAATCGGCCCTGAACCGCGCCTATCAGGTTTATGGCGTGCCGCCGGAAATTATCGTCGGGATCATCGGGGTTGAAACCCGCTGGGGTCGCGTGATGGGTAAAACGCGCATTGTGGATGCTCTCGCGACGCTTGCCTTTGCCTATCCGCGCCGCGCGCAATACTTTGCGGGCGAACTGGAAACCTTCCTGCTGATGGCGCGTAATGAAGGGGACGATCCGCTGGCGCTGAAAGGTTCCTTCGCCGGAGCAATGGGTTACGGACAGTTCATGCCTTCCTCATTCAAAGAGTACGCGGTGGACTTCAACGGCGACGGGCACGTGAACCTGTGGGATCCGGAAGATGCCATCGGCAGCGTGGCGAACTATTTCAAAGCGCACGGCTGGGAGAAGGGCGACATGGTTGCCGTCCCGGCCAATGGGCAGGTACCGGGGCTGGCTAACGGCTTCAACACCAAATACTCCGTGGCGGCGCTGGGCCAGTCCGGCCTGAGCCCGCAGGGCGCTTTGGGCAACCATCAGGAAGTGAGCCTGCTGCGCCTGGATATGGGCGACCGTTATCAGTACTGGTACGGGCTGCCAAACTTCTACGCCATTACCCGCTACAACCACAGCACCCACTACGCGATGGCGGTATGGCAATTAGGGCAGGCCGTCGCGCTGGCTCGCGTTCAGTAATACGTTTTATCGCCCCCGTTTGGGGGCGATAAAGGCGGTTCTCAAATACCTGCCTGATGAAAATCATGCAGGTTAATTGCCCCCAGCAGCCTGCCGTTTTCATCCACGACCGGCGCCGCGCTAATGCGTTTTTTCATCAGCATCTCTTTGGCATCTATCGCCCGGGCTTCGGCATTCAGCACTATGCCATTCTTCGTCATGGCATCTTTGATCCCGGCTTCCAGCTTACCACCGCCCACCAGCCAGCGGCGCAGGTCCCCATCGGTAAAGACGCCGGCAACTTGCTGCGTTTTGTCGCAGACGGCAACCAGCCCCAGGCCTGTGCGGCTTAGCTCCAGCATGGCATCCATGACGGAGGCGCTGTCCGCCACTTGCGGGAGCTGTTCGCTGGTGCGCATCAGGTGATGAACCCGGTTTAACAAACGGGCGCCTAACGCACCGGCAGGGTGTGAACGCGCAAAGTCCTCTTCGTTAAAGCCGCGCTCCTGCATGACGGCCATGGCCAGTGCATCGCCCATCATTAATGTATTAACCGCGCTGGAGGTCGGCGCAAGGCGCATCGGGCAGGCTTCACGCTCTACCGAAATATCTACGGTGGCAAAGGCCGCTTTCGCCAGCGGCGACTCAGCTTTGCCGGTAATCGCAATCAGCTTAACGGCCTTTTCCTTCAGGCGAGGAATAATTAAATCCAGCTCTTTCGCATGGCCGGAATAGGAGATAAACAGCAGGATGTCGCGGCTTTCGATCATCCCCAAATCGCCGTGTAACGCTTCGGCGGGGTGAACGAAGAAGGCGGGCGTGCCGGTGCTGGCAAAGGTGGCGGCAATTTTCTTCCCGATATGCCCGGACTTGCCCATGCCGGAAACAATCACTTTCCCCTGACAGGTGAGCACGGCGTTGGCGGCGGCGACAAAATCTTCGCCAAGTCTGTCCGGCAGGCGGCTCGCTTCCTGTAATTCCAGCAGCAGGGTTTCTCGTGCGGCGTCAATCATTCGCTGATGCATCTTCTTCTCCGGTAACAATCACTTTCACGCCTTTTTCACGCAGCGCGGTGAGGAATTCGTGGCTAATGCCGCCGTCGGTGATGATCGTATCCACTCTCTCCAGCCCGCAGACAATATTCGGGCTTTTACGGCCAAATTTTGAGGAGTCGGCCATCAGGATCACTTCGCGCGCCGCGTTGCACATCGCTTTGCTGACGGTATAAACCTCGTTGTAGGTTGTGACCCCGGCGGTGAGATCGATGCCATCGGTGCCCATAAAGAGCCTGTCAAAGCTGAAGTGTTCGAAGGCGTTTTCCGCCAGTTGGCCATGAAACGAGGCTGATTTCTTACGGAAGGTGCCGCCCGGCATCAGGATGGTTTGTTCGTTGTCCAGCTCAGACAGCGCGTTGACGATATGCAGGCTGTTGGTCATCACCGTAATGTTATTGAAGTGCTGGAGCAGCGGGACCAGCTGCAAAACGGTGCTGCCCGCATCCAGAATGATGGAATCGCCATCATGGATGTACTTGACCGCCGCCTCGGCAATTTGCTGTTTTTGCTGGGTATTGATCAGCGTTTTGTGGTCAATGGGCGGATCGGGTTCGTCTTTACTGAGCACTACGCCGCCATAGGTGCGAATCACGGTGCCAGCCGTTTCAAGCAGCACCAAATCTTTACGGATCGTGGTGCCGGTGGTTTGAAAATGCTGGGCGAGATCTTCCACCGAGCATTTTCCCTGCTTTTGCAGATGTTCCAGGATCGCCGCCTGCCGCTGACGTGGTTTCATAGGCTCTTATTACCTTGCAATAAATTTCGATTCGGTAATTTCGCAAGCAATAAGCATTCGAAACGAAATTAACCCTGTTTCAGTTTAAGCGCTAATGATAGAGCATTCTGACAATCACGATCATGGGGAAAGATCACATCGGGCTGCAATTCCTGCCGATTCATGCCGTGTAACTGCATTACTGGCTGTGGGAGGGCAAAAACCGTCAGGCCTTTCATTATCAGGCTGTCGCGGACGTTTTGCCGCTCATCAAAGGCGAGGGCAATGACCACTCTGGGCCGAAAACGCCCGGATGAACGGCCTACGCCAACGGCACCCTGCTGACAGAGCCGGTCAAAGGCCCGATTAAAACGGCGAATTTGCCAGCCGCCGAGCAGTAGCTGGCTTAGCCAGGCGATCGCCGCCAGGGCGATCAGTGCATTCATCATGCATCCTCCTTTAGGCAGCCTCTGGCTGAGGGCCAGAGGCAACCGGTGACCCAAGAGTTAAAACATAACCTGCCCGCCGGTGACGTTGATCGACTGTCCGGTACAGTAAGAGGCTTTATCGCTGGCGTAAAACAGGAGCGTGTTAAGCACATCCTGATAGTCACAGCCGCGTTTTAAGGGGACTTTGTCGATGTAGTATTGCTCTACTTCGTCAGCAGCAATGCCGAGTTTTTCCGCATACTGCGGCAGCAGAGACTGGAACATTGGCGACTTGAGCAGGTTGCCCAGCATGAGCGCATGCACCGTGATGCCGTATTCCGCCAGATCGAGGGCGAGAGACTGCGTCAGCCCCACGCCACCAAATTTCGCCGCGCTGTAGCCGGAGTTGTGCTTGCTGCCGACCTTGCCGGACTTTGAGTTAATCTGGATGATGCGGCCTTTAATCCCGTCGCGAATCATCAGGCGGGAGAACTCCCTGGCGCACAGGAAGTACCCCACAAGGTTTACCTGCAGCGAACGGTCAAAATCCCCCAGAGCGAAATCACCAATAAACGCCGCTTTGGCGATGCCCGCACTGTAAACCAGCAGATCGACCTGGCCGAAAATCTCGTCCACGCCGTGAGCCAGCGCGGTAACGCTTTGCTCGCTGGTGGCGTCCGAGCCAAATCCCCAGGCAGAACCCGGCCCGTACTGGTCGTTAATTTCCTGCGCGACGCGGGCCGCTTTCTCACTTTGAATATCCACCACGGCAACTTTGTAGCCTTCCTGGGCCAGCCCATGGCAGAGAAACGCCCCGAGCGTTTGCCCTCCACCGATGACAACGGCAACCTGATTCATGTTTTACTCCTTTGATTAAATGACAATGTTTATGCAACGAACTTCAGCTGGCAGCCGGGTTCAATGTCCTGAGGCAGTGGGCCAGCGACGTGTACGGTGCCGGGGTATTCCGCCCGTGCTTCACCATCGAAGCGCAGGGTGATGTGCCCGAGCTCCTGCAAGTTTTGCTGGGCCACGTCGCCGACGGCGGTAACGGCGTAATGCTGGCCATTGAGTTCAAAGTGGATACCTGGCTTTAGCTGGCCGGTCAGCTCGCCGTGGCAGTGGATAAAGCAGTAATCCTGAATATCCGCCGGGGCGCCTTCCCGAAAGGTAATAAGCATGTTGTCTGCCAGCGCCTCGCGCGCGCACTCTCCAATCTGGACGATGGTGGTCTGGTAAATGGTTTGCATGGGGCTTTCCTTTATTGGTAGATGAAGCCGGACACCAGCCAGGCAATTAGCACGGTGGGGGCGCCCGTTAAAAAGCGCCCGACCAGCACAGAAGGCACGCCGACGCGCACCGTTTCCTGGCGCGCTTCCGCCAGAGACAAGCCAACAGGAATAAAATCGCAGGCGGCCTGGGCGTTAATGGCGAACAGCGCGGGCAGCGCCAGGTGAGGAGGGATATGTCCGAGGCCAATCTGCACCCCAATCAGCACCCCGATGACCTGCGCAATCACCGCCCCAGGGCCAAGGAAAGGTGAGAGCAGGGGGAAAGAACAAATCAGCGCGAGCGTAATCAGACCGAGAGGGTTATTGGCCAGCGGGGCCAGGCCGTGGGCAATCCAGTCCCCTAAGCCGGACGCCATAATGATGCCAATCAGCGCCGACACGAAGGCCATAAAAGGCAGAATCGTTTTCAGAACCGTGTCGATAGTGTCGCGCCCCGCCTGAAACAGCACGGCGACGGCTGAACCCATTCCCATACCGACTTTGGCCAGCAGGCCGTCGCTTTGTTCGGTGATTTTTTTGCTGGTGTCGTAGTCCCTGACTGGCGCAGGTTTGCGCTCGACCTGCGGTTCATCGCTGGCCCAGCTAATGTTTTCTTCCCGGACGCCTGATACGTAAATATCTTCAACGATGTACTGCGCCAGGGGGCCTGATTTGCCGGTGGCGTGGATATTGATGGTCGGGATGCGGCGTTTGGGGTAGAGCCCGCAGCGCAGCGTGCCCCCGCAGTCTATGATTGCCAGCGCAATTTCTGCCTCCGGCGGCTCGCCGTCTTTAAAACCGTCTACTGCCTGGCAGCCGGTCATTTCACTCAGCTTATCGACGATTGCCGGGCGCGTACCCGCCGTGATGTAAACGATCTTTTTGCTCGAATCGACCGGGACGATCAGCGGCCCGCCCCATCCACCCTGGCCTTTTTCAATACGAATGCTTTGAGTCATGATTTTTCCTTAGAGACGGACCTGGCGTTCCAGCTCAATGCCCATTTTTTTCTCGAAAATCGAGGTGGTGAGATCGGTTACCCAGCCGCGGAAGAAGTTGGTGACCAGCCCAACCAGCAAATAGCTCACTGCAAGCGGGGCTAGCGGCAGGCCCAGCGTCGTTAACCCGCTGGCAATCCCCAGATAAACAAACAGCTCGCCAGGATTGATGTGGGGGAACAGGCCGTTCATGGAATGGCAGCTATACGATGCGGCGGCGTAATAGCTCGGCTTGTACTTCTCCGGCATAAACCGGCCAAGGCTGAGCGTCATCGGATTGCAGAACACGAAGGTGCCGATGCAGGGCAGCAAGAGGTAACGCGAAACGGGGTTGCCGGCGCA
Organism: Enterobacter sp. Ap-1006; assembly: GCF_011752835.1. NCBI lineage: Bacteria > Pseudomonadati > Pseudomonadota > Gammaproteobacteria > Enterobacterales > Enterobacteriaceae > Enterobacter > Enterobacter sp. Ap-1006. Next base: position 72,305 of record NZ_VWWU01000010.1, read on the forward strand.
GCGCTGCGCCATTCGTTCAATGCGGTGCTGGCCGATAAAGTTAATCAGCGCGTTCATTATCACCAGTAGGCTGATCAGCAGAGGGAGAATGCCGGTCACCATACCGGTAAAGACCTCTCCGCCTTTCTGAAACAGGCCAATAAACCACTCCGCCCCGTGGGTAATCATGTCGATCATTTCTGTCTCCTGTAGGGTTATCTGCTCACCGTTGTTCCCGGTGGTGGCTCATATTAATCATTTTGAAATGCGTAAATATGTTATTTAGATCTCATTGTGAAACATAAATCTGTCAGTTTGAAAGATTATTGGGTGGTGAAAGAGGTGAAAAAATGACGTTCTGATTAACGGAAGGGAAAAGGGGGCTTGATTGAGGGTTCGTTTATGCCGAGGTATAAAACAGGAATTTACAAGGACTATTGGGTAGATTATGTTATGTTATAACGAAACAATATTGGTGCCGGTATGTCTGTTGCAGCTCCCTCTTCACTGTTTAGCCTTTCCGGGCTATTTCGCGCGGCCCTTGTCGCGCTGCTGATCCTCGGCCTGTGGGGCGCCATTCATTGGGCGGTTATCCTGCCATGATCGAACTGCAGAATCTCGAGCTGGGCTACTACGGCAACGTGGTTGTGTCGGCCCTCAGCGGCCAGTTTCAGCGCGGCAGCATGACGGCGGTGATTGGGGCGAACGGCTGCGGTAAATCGACGTTGTTAAAAACCCTGGCCGGGCTACTGCCTCCCATTTCCGGCAGCGTAAAGTTTCAGGACAATATGCGCCCGCGCATTGCCTGGCTGCCGCAGTTAGGGGAGATGGATCGGCAATTTCCCGCCACGGTTTATGACGTGGTTTGTATGGGGAGCTGGCCGGGACGCGGGCTGTTTTCCGGCCTTCGTCGCCAGCACCGTGAACGCGTGACGGAAGCGATTGAGCGCGTGGGATTAAGTGACCATTACCTGCGGCCGATTGATGTGCTCTCAGGGGGACAGTTTCAACGCATGCTGTTTGCTCGCCTGCTGGTTCAGGACGCACCGCTGGTCCTGCTCGATGAGCCGTTCACCGGCGTGGATGCGCAGACCAGTGAATTTTTAATGGAACTGATGTGCCAGATGCACCGGGATGGCAAGACGCTTATCAGCGTGCTGCATAACAACGAGCTGGTACGCCGGCATTTTCCTGAAGTCTTGTTGCTCACCCCGGAGGGTTACCAGTGGGGTAATGCCGACGAAGCCTTAGCGCAATATGCTTCCTTTCGCCCACGCCTGGTACAAACTGCATGATTTATCACCTTTTTATTGAGCCGTTTGTGGCTTACGGCTTTATGCGCCGCGCGCTGGTGGCCTGCCTGTCGCTTTCTCTTAGTACCGTTCCGCTCGGCATTTTTCTTCTGCTTCGTCGTATGAGTCTGGTGGGTGACGCGCTTTCTCATGCCATTTTACCCGGCGTTGCCGTGGGCTATCTGGTTACCGGTATGTCTCTGGTGGCAATGGGCATTGGTGGGTTTGTCGCTGGCGTGCTGGTGGCTTTACTTTCTGGCTGGGTTAGCGCCCGGACGCCGTTAAAAGAAGATGCCAGCTTTGCCGGATTCTACCTTGGTTCGCTGGCGCTCGGCGTGACGTTGATATCTTTGCGCGGTTCAAGCGTTGACCTGCTGCACCTGCTATTTGGCTCAATTCTCGCCGTGGATGGTGAGGCTATTAAGTTTGTGGGTCTCATTGCTAGCGTGACGCTGATTGCGCTGGCGCTGCTTTATCGCGGCCTGGTGCTGGAGTCGTTTGACCGCAGCTTTTTACAGGTGAACAACCGGCTGCTGCCGTCGCTGATACATGGCACGTTTTTGGCGCTGCTGGTGCTTAACCTGGTTGCCGGTTTCCAAATCCTCGGCACATTAATGTCCGTTGGCCTGATGATGCTCCCCGCCATTGCCGCGCGCTGCTGGGCTAAGACATTGCCAGGCTCGATCGCTCTTGCCGTGGTGTGTGGCCTGATTTGTGCCTGGTTAGGGCTGGTGTGGTCTTTCTACGCCTCGTTACCCGCCGGGCCGGCCATTGTGCTTACCGCGAGCGTCGCATTCTTTATCTCAATACTTTTCGGACCGCGCAGCGTGCTTGCAGGGAGCCTGCTGCGTAGGAAATTGGCAATCATAAAGGGGGTTAAATGAAACGTTTAGGGATTGGTATTGCGCTGGCTCTGGCGCTCTCCAGCCAGATGGCTGCAGCGAAAACGCTGAATGTAGTGGCAAGTTTTACCGTGCTGGCCGACATGGCTAAGCAGGTTGGCGGCGATCACGTCAAAGTCACCAGCCTGGTGGGGCCGGATGGCGATCCGCATAGCTTTGAACCTTCGCCGAAAGACAGCGTCGCGTTGCGTAATGCGGATGTGGTGATTGTGAGCGGGCTCGGCATGGAAGGGTGGATGGATCGCCTGGTGACGGCGTCCGGCTACAAGGGCAAAGTTATCGTGGCTTCCCAGGGAATTAACACCCGCAGCATGGAAGAAGACGGTAAATCAATCACTGACCCACATGCGTGGAACAGCGCGGCAAACGGGGCAATCTACGCGGAAAATATCGCTGCGGCGCTGGTTGCTGCCGACCCACAGGATGCAGCGGCTATCCGTAAAAGCGGCGATAGCTATGCAGCTCGCCTGAAGCAGCTAGACGGCTGGGCGAAAAAACGCTTTGCGGATGTGCCGCAGGCTAAACGCAAGGTACTGACCAGCCATGATGCATTTGGCTACTTTGGCGAGGCTTACGGCGTCACGTTCCTGGCACCAGTGGGCTTTTCCACTGAAGCTCAGGCCAGCGCCAGCGACGTTGCATCTCTGATTAAACAGTTGAAAGATGAACATATCTCCACCTACTTCATCGAAAATCAGACCGACCCACGTCTGGTGAAGCAAATTGCCAGCGCGACCGGCGCTAAGCCCGGCGGTGAGCTTTATCCTGAGGCGCTTTCAGGCCCAGGCGGCCCGGCAAGTACCTACGAAAAGGCGTTCAAGCACAACGTGAACACCATCGCCAACAGCATGAAGTAGTTTTTCTCCCGGCCAGCTTTCGCTGGCCGTTCCATTTCTGGAATCCTTCCCGAGTATCCCGATGTAATCCCCTGCAACGCCCGTAAAGTGCTATCGTGTTGGCTAATGATATGTCTACAATCGGAGCCAGCATGACAGACAGCGCATTGTTTGAGCTAAGCCAGCGGGTAGGGAATGGCCTTGGGCAGCTTGGGGCCACGGTGACTACTGCAGAATCTTGTACCGGCGGCTGGATCGCGAAAGTGATTACTGACGTTGCCGGCAGCTCAGCGTGGTTTGAGCGGGGCTTTGTGACCTACAGCAATGAAGCCAAACATCAGCTGATCGGCGTGAACGAAACCACGCTGGAAGCCTATGGCGCCGTCAGTAAAGGCGTGGTGCTTGAGATGGCTCAGGGAGCGCTTGCCGCTGCGAAAGCGGATTATGCGGTTTCTGTCAGCGGTATCGCCGGGCCAGATGGCGGCACGCCAGAAAAACCGGTCGGTACGGTGTGGTTTGGGTTTGCGGATAAGCACGGCAGAACGCTGGCAAAAGTGCAGCGCTTTGACGGCGCCCGCGATGCCGTTCGCCGCCAGGCCACGGAATTCGCCCTGCAGAGCCTGTGGGACGATTTTCTAAAAAATAAACTTGATACTGTATGACTGTACAGTATAATTGCCTCAACGAAACAGTATTGAGAACGCGGGGTTGCGAATTATCGCATCACTCAGCATGACAGGAGTAGAAATGGCTATCGACGAAAACAAACAGAAGGCGTTAGCGGCAGCACTAGGCCAGATTGAAAAACAATTTGGTAAAGGCTCCATCATGCGCTTGGGTGAAGACCGCTCCATGGACGTGGAAACGATCTCTACCGGTTCACTTTCTCTGGATATCGCGCTGGGCGCCGGCGGTCTGCCAATGGGCCGTATCGTAGAAATTTACGGGCCTGAATCTTCCGGTAAAACAACGCTGACCCTGCAGGTTATTGCGGCCGCACAGCGAAGCGGTAAAACCTGTGCGTTCATCGATGCCGAGCATGCGCTGGATCCGGTTTATGCCAAAAAGCTGGGCGTTGATATCGACAACCTGCTGTGTTCCCAGCCGGATACCGGTGAGCAGGCGCTGGAAATCTGTGACGCGCTGGCACGTTCAGGTGCGGTTGACGTCATCATCGTTGACTCCGTTGCGGCGCTGACGCCGAAAGCGGAAATCGAAGGTGAAATCGGCGACTCTCACATGGGCCTTGCGGCACGTATGATGAGCCAGGCAATGCGTAAGCTGGCGGGTAACCTGAAGCAGTCCAACACGCTGCTGATCTTCATCAACCAGATCCGTATGAAAATTGGCGTGATGTTCGGTAACCCGGAAACCACGACCGGTGGTAACGCGCTGAAATTCTACGCATCTGTCCGTCTCGACATTCGTCGTATCGGTGCAGTGAAGGATGGCGAAAACGTCGTCGGTAGCGAAACCCGCGTGAAGGTAGTGAAAAACAAAATTGCCGCGCCATTTAAACAGGCTGAATTCCAAATCCTCTACGGCGAAGGTATCAACTTCTACGGCGAGCTGGTTGACCTGGGCGTGAAGCACAAGCTGATTGAAAAAGCGGGTGCATGGTACAGCTATAACGGTGAAAAAATCGGTCAGGGTAAGGCAAACGCCAGCAACTTCCTGAAAGAGAATAAGCCGATGGCGGAAGAAATTGAGAAGAAACTGCGCGAAATGCTGCTGAATAACCAGGACAGCACGCCGGACTTCACGGTTGATGACCACGACGAAGACGCGGTCGAAACTAACGAAGACTTCTAAAACAAGACAAAGGGCCGCTAACGCGGCCCTTTGTGCTTTATCTCTCTCCTGAACTCGACTTTTGCCACACGACCTTATGTCCGACAACACCACTTCTCCCCGCCGCAGTCCTTTTGCCCGCCTTCTGGATAAGGCGACCCGTATTCTTGCCATGCGTGACCACAGCGAATATGAGCTGCGCCGTAAGCTGGCAACGCCTTCTGCCTTTGCGGCAAAATTTGCTAAAGAGGACGAACCTGAGGTCACTCAGGAAGACATTGATAAGGTTATTGCCTGGTGTTACGAACACCGCTGGCTGGACGACGTGCAGTTTGCGTCACGTTTTATTGCCAGCCGCAGTCGGAAAGGGTATGGCCCGCAGCGTATTCGGCAAGAACTGAAGCAAAAGGGCATCGAACGGGCCATTGGGGAGTCCGCGATGATGGCCTGTGAAATTGACTGGCAGCCGCTAGCGCGCGAACTGGCCGAACGCAAGTTTGGCTCGCCGCTGCCAACAGAGTGGCAGATGAAGGCGAAAGTGCAGCGTTTTCTTCTCTATCGTGGCTTCTTTATGGAAGACATTCAGGAGATCTGGCGAAATTTTGCTGATTAGGGCCACACTGGATTTTACTTCCCTCGCCAGAAAACTTATCTTATTCCCACTTTTTTCCAGGTAAGCTGGCCTGAGCCGTCTGCGTTACGGCCGTCATGGCAGCTTTACAACTCTTCGTTAGCTTGATTCCAGGATAATTATGAGCAAGAGCACCGCTGAGATCCGTCAGGCGTTTCTCGATTTTTTCCATAGTAAAGGCCACCAGGTTGTAGCGAGCAGCTCCCTGGTCCCGAACAACGATCCGACTTTGCTGTTTACCAATGCCGGGATGAACCAGTTCAAGGATGTTTTCCTGGGCCTCGACAAACGTAACTATTCCCGCGCTACAACGTCTCAGCGTTGCGTCCGCGCAGGCGGCAAGCACAACGATCTGGAAAACGTCGGTTACACCGCGCGTCACCATACCTTCTTCGAGATGCTGGGTAACTTCAGCTTTGGCGACTATTTCAAACACGATGCGATTAACTTTGCCTGGGAACTGCTGACTGGCGAAAACTGGTTTGCGCTGCCGAAAGAACGCCTGTGGGTGACCGTCTACGAAACCGATGACGAAGCCTATGAGATCTGGGAAAAGGAAGTGGGTGTGCCGCGGGAGCGCATTATTCGCATTGGCGATAATAAAGGCGCAGCCTTCGCATCCGATAACTTCTGGCAGATGGGTGACACTGGCCCTTGCGGTCCTTGCACCGAGATTTTCTACGATCATGGCGATCACATCTGGGGTGGCCCTCCGGGAAGTCCTGAAGAAGATGGCGATCGCTACATTGAGATCTGGAACATCGTGTTCATGCAGTTCAACCGTCAGATCGACGGCACGATGCTGCCTCTGCCAAAACCTTCTGTAGATACCGGTATGGGGCTGGAGCGTATTGCAGCTGTTCTGCAGCACGTTAATTCCAACTACGATATCGACCTGTTCAAAAAGCTGATTCAGTCCGTTGCCGAAGTGACCGGCGCGACCGATCTGTCGAATAAATCCCTGCGCGTTATTGCGGACCACATTCGTTCATGTGCATTCCTGATCGCGGATGGCGTAACGCCTTCTAACGAAAACCGCGGTTACGTTCTGCGTCGCATCATTCGTCGCGCTATTCGCCACGGCAACATGTTGGGTGCGAAAGACACCTTCTTCTATAAGCTGGTTGGCCCGCTAGTCGAAGTCATGGGTTCCGCAGGCGAAGAACTGGCCAAACAGCAGGCGCTGGTTGAGCAGGTTCTGAAAACCGAAGAAGAGCAGTTTGCCCGCACGTTGGAGCGTGGTCTCGCACTGCTGGATGACGAACTGGCGAAGCTGAAGGGCGACACGCTGGATGGCGAAACCGCTTTCCGCCTGTATGACACCTACGGCTTCCCTGTGGACCTGACGGCTGACGTGTGCCGCGAGCGCAACATCAAAGTTGACGAAGCCGGCTTTGAAGCCGCAATGGAAGAGCAGCGTCGTCGCGCGCGCGAGTCCAGCGGTTTTGGCGCAGACTACAACAGTATGATCCGCGTGGATTCTGCGTCTGAATTTAAAGGCTATGACAGCCTCGACCTGAACGCGAAAGTGACCGCGCTGTTCGTTGACGGCAAATCCGTTGACCAGATTACTGCTGGTCAGGATGCTGTCGTGGTGCTGAACGAGACGCCATTCTATGGTGAGTCCGGCGGCCAGGTTGGCGACAAAGGTACCGTCAAAGGTAACGGCGTTGATTTCGCGGTTGGCGATACTCAGAAATACGGCCAGGCCATCGGCCACCTGGGCAAGCTGGTTTCCGGCGTGCTGAAAGTCGGCGACAGCGTGGAAGCGAAAGTTGATGAAGCTCGTCGCGCTCGTATTCGTCTGAACCACTCCGCAACGCACCTTCTGCATGCCGCGCTGCGTCAGGTACTTGGTACCCATGTTGCTCAGAAAGGCTCCTTGGTAAACGACAAAGGCCTGCGCTTCGACTTCTCTCATTTTGAAGCGATGAAGCCGGCTGAAATCCGCGCCGTAGAAGATATCGTTAACGCGCAGATTCGCCGTAACCTGCCTGTCGAAACCAACGTTATGGATCTGGAAGCAGCGAAAGCGAAGGGCGCAATGGCGCTGTTTGGCGAGAAGTATGACGACCATGTACGCGTTCTGAGCATGGGGGACTTCTCCACCGAGCTGTGTGGCGGTACTCACGCTTCCCGTACGGGCGACATCGGTCTGTTCCGCATTGTTGCGGAGTCCGGTACGGCGGCTGGGGTGCGTCGTATTGAAGCCGTAACCGGCGAAGGCGCACTGGCCAATCTCCATGCGCAAAGCGACCAGCTGCACGACATTGCTCAACTGCTGAAAGGCGACAGCCAGAACCTGAACGAGAAAGTCCGTTCGGTGCTGGAACGTACCCGCCAGCTGGAAAAAGAGCTGCAGCAGTTGAAAGAACAGCAGGCTTCGCAGGAGAGCGCAAACCTCTCCAGCAAAGCGGTTGAAGTAAAAGGCGTTAAATTACTGGTAAGCGAGCTGAGCAACGTCGAGCCTAAGATGTTGCGCACCATGGTCGATGACCTGAAAAATCAGCTCGGCTCCGCCGTGATTGTTCTGGCCACCGTGGCAGAAGGGAAAGTGTCTCTGATTGCTGGTGTCTCCAAAGATGTGACCGACCGCGTGAAAGCGGGGGAACTGGTGGGGATGGTTGCACAGCAGGTAGGCGGCAAAGGGGGCGGTCGTCCTGATATGGCTCAGGCGGGTGGTACAGACGCAGCGGCATTGCCGGGCGCACTGGCCGGCGTTGAGGCCTGGGTTACGGCAAAACTCTGAAAATAACTAAAAGTGTAATTACGCCATAACTGTTCTCAGTTATGGCGTACTACCATTTACACACTATCAATAATGATAAAGTCAGGTTGAAGTTGTGTATATCGGCTAAACTTAGATATAACAGAGTGTAATGCTATGACAGAGTGCATCTTATCTATTTGTCATTCGTTACGATTTCGCGTTATATGATGGATAATGCCGGGATACAGAGACCCGACTCTTTTAATCTTTCAAGGAGCAAAGAATGTTAATTCTGACTCGTCGAGTTGGTGAGACCCTTATGATTGGGGATGAGGTGACCGTGACTGTGCTTGGGGTAAAAGGCAACCAGGTCCGTATCGGTGTTAACGCCCCGAAGGAAGTCTCTGTACACCGCGAAGAAATCTACCAACGTATCCAGGCTGAAAAATCCCAGCAAACGAATTTCTAAAAATATCGCGCCTCGCTAAAATCTACAGCGAGGCGCATCTCTCTTCTTCCTGCTTTTCCCTTTCTCTGTTGTTAACCCCATTTTTGCTTCGCTTATCTGTGTGCCGTTTCTGCGCGCTTATTGCCGTTTGCCTGTTGATAAAACACTCTTTTTGTCTCCAAATTACGCTAATCGAGCGTGATTTGTGCAATCGATAGCGAGTAGGGAAAAATTGTTTGACTTATAAGTCCCAGAAAGTAATATGTGCGCCACGCAGCGACGAGAAGCTCTTACGAGTAACTTGAAGCACTCGAAAGAGGCGTGTGGTGAGGTGGCCGAGAGGCTGAAGGCGCTCCCCTGCTAAGGGAGTATGCGGTCAAAAGCTGCATCCGGGGTTCGAATCCCCGCCTCACCGCCATTTTGCATCCGTAGCTCAGCTGGATAGAGTACTCGGCTACGAACCGAGCGGTCGGAGGTTCGAATCCTCCCGGATGCACCATTCTTCTCCGGTATTGCCTGAGAGTGTAGGTAGTACTGAGTCAGCAGTAAAAGCAGTAATCCCGATGCATCCGTAGCTCAGCTGGATAGAGTACTCGGCTACGAACCGAGCGGTCGGAGGTTCGAATCCTCCCGGATGCACCATATTCTTCCTCATCATTAGC